>NZ_FNAV01000069.1 GCF_900102075.1 Salipiger thiooxidans
TCTTTGTCGAACACGGAGTAGGGCAGCGACACGCCTTTCCAGCGGACCTCGAACCGGCCATCGGGGAACTCGTAGGTGTCGACATACTTGCCAGGCAGTGCGCGCGTGATGTCGTTCTCCGCAAGGATGATGCGCTGCCGCTCATAGGAGAAGGCCAGTTGCCTGGTGACATAGCGCTCATCGCGGAAGCACAGGATCTCTCGCAGACGTTCCGGTTCCATGTTCAGGGACCGGTGCAGGTTGTCGGCCCGTAACGGCGCTTTGGCGAACTTCGCATTATGGCGCGCCAAGAACCTTGGCAGGATCGCGTTGCCGGCTGCCATGTCGCAGACGCCCGCCAGCCGTAGTTCCTTCACCAGCCGATCCTGCAGGGTACGGTTCGCGCGCTCGACGCGGCCCTTTGCCTGGCTGCTGTTTGCACAGAGGATCTCGATGTTCAGATCGTTCAGCGCCCGACCGAACTGGGTCATGCCATGGCCCGACTTCGCCCCTTGCTTGGCGACACGGAACACCGAGTGCTTGTCGGAATAGAAGGCCACGGGCCGGCCGTGCGCCGCGAGATACCGCTCGAGCGCGCCGAAATAGCTGAAGGTGCTCTCAGAGGCTACAAACTCCAGGTGCATCAGCGTGCTGGTGGCGTCGTCGACAAAGGCCAGCAACGTGCAGGCCGGACCACGTTCCTCGAACCAGGCGTGATCAGAGCCGTCTATCTGCACGAGCTCGCCATAGCAGTCCCGGCGCCGGCGCGGCTGGTGAAACGTTCTGCGCTGCTTGCGCGACAGCCAGATGCCGGCATCCTGCATCCATTTGCGCAAGGTCTCCCGCGACACCTTCAGGCCATGGTCTTCCGCCAGCTTCTCGGCTGCGAACGTGGGCCCAAAGTCGGCGTAGCGCTCACGGATCAGCGTCAGCGCAAACTCACGCACCGCGGGATCGATCCGGTTGTTGGACGGACGTCCGCGGGCCTTGTGCCGGATCGCTGCCGGACCATCGGCCTGGAACGTCTTCAGAAGCCGGTGAACCTGCCTTCGGCTCAGGCCCAAGACCGAGGCTGCCGCCACCGCAGACATCCGGCCTTGCACCACATCACTCAGGACTTCGATCCGGTTCAGCTCGCGCTCGCTCATGACCACCAATCCCACGGCCGCACTCCAATCCTGCCCATTCAGGGGAGTGTGACACTTCAGCTTTGCTCATGTGGGACATTCTAACTTGGCGCTTACA
>NZ_FNAV01000068.1 GCF_900102075.1 Salipiger thiooxidans
GGTCCCTGGAAATAGCCCCACTTTAGGACCGTACCCTAAACCGACACAGGTGGACTGGTAGAGCATACCAAGGCGCTTGAGAGAACGATGTTGAAGGAACTCGGCAAAATACCTCCGTAAGTTCGCGAGAAGGAGGCCCGGTTCCTAGGCAACTAGGGGCTGGGGGCACAAACCAGGGGGTGGCGACTGTTTACTAAAAACACAGGGCTCTGCGAAGTCGCAAGACGACGTATAGGGTCTGACGCCTGCCCGGTGCCTGAAGGTTAAAAGGAGGGGTGAGAGCTCCGAATTGAAGCCCAGGTAAACGGCGGCCGTAACTATAACGGTCCTAAGGTAGCGAAATTCCTTGTCGGGTAAGTTCCGACCTGCACGAATGGCGTAACGACTTCCCCGCTGTCTCCAACATCGACTCAGCGAAATTGAATTGCCTGTCAAGATGCAGGCTTCCCGCGGTTAGACGGAAAGACCCCGTGCACCTTTACTACAGCTTCACACTGGCATCAGGCACAACATGTGCAGGATAGGTGGTAGGCTTCGAAGCAGGGACGCCAGTTCCTGTGGAGCCTTCCTTGAGATACCACCCTTGTTCTGCTTGATGTCTAACCGCGGTCCGTTATCCGGATCCGGGACCCTGTGTGGCGGGTAGTTTGACTGGGGCGGTCGCCTCCTAAAGCGTAACGGAGGCGCGCGAAGGTTGGCTCAGAGCGGTCGGAAATCGCTCGTTGAGTGCAATGGCAGAAGCCAGCCTGACTGCAAGACTGACAAGTCGAGCAGAGTCGAAAGACGGCCATAGTGATCCGGTGGTCCCAAGTGGGAGGGCCATCGCTCAACGGATAAAAGGTACGCCGGGGATAACAGGCTGATACTGCCCAAGAGTCCATATCGACGGCAGTGTTTGGCACCTCGATGTCGGCTCATCTCATCCTGGGGCTGGAGCAGGTCCCAAGGGTACGGCTGTTCGCCGTTTAAAGAGGTACGTGAGCTGGGTTTAGAACGTCGTGAGACAGTTCGGTCCCTATCTGCCGTGGGTGTAGGATACTTGAGAGGAGTTGCCCCTAGTACGAGAGGACCGGGGTGAACGATCCACTGGTGGACCAGTTGTCGTGCCAACGGCAGTGCTGGGTAGCTATGATCGGACAGGATAACCGCTGAAGGCATCTAAGCGGGAAGCCCCCCTCAAAACAAGGTATCCCTGAGGGCCGTGGAAGACCACCACGTCGATAGGCCGGAGATGTAAGCATGGTAACATGTTCAGTTGACCGGTACTAATGGCCCGATAGGCTTGATTTGATCCAGTAACAGACAGGTTCATACCTGATCTCTGCGGACCATCAAAAGCATACACACCGTAAGTGTGATGACATGGACAACGTCCCTGACGCGAAAGCAGAACGGGGTTGATTTGCTCGCTGCGCCTGGCATGGAGAGGTGCGGGACCCGCGTTG
>NZ_FNAV01000066.1 GCF_900102075.1 Salipiger thiooxidans
AGCATCGGCTGAAGGCAGATGCCAGGCAAAAGTTGACTGGTACGTCCGGCGCATTCTCGGGCCCAGCCCAGCACTCAACTGAGCAATATCGAGCAAAAGAGGTCCCACTTAGCCGAAGGCTCTCAGCTCGCGCGACTTTGGTTAAGCATCTGTTCCCATGGTATAAATAATCTAAGTGGGACCTCGGCTGCGAAGTGGGCGTTGGCCGCGGTGTCGGTGCTGTGGTTCTCGTCGATGTGGATGCGCTGGCGCCGGGAGAAGCTCTCTGCGATCACTGCCTTCGCGGCGTCATAGTGCCAGGGCCCGCGACCGTCGCGCGCCTGGACCCAGCCCTTGGGCACGAGGTGAACCCACTCCGGCACGGTCTGGCCGTTTGCCGGAGCCGGGAGCAGGATTGTGGAGAGGGAGACGAGGGCGGTGTTCATGCAGCGATCTTTGCCCCGCGAGGCAGATCGCAAACATGTCCAACTAGTTGTCAGGGGGAGTGACGCGGCTGCAAACTAAGACTGCCGCACCCCGCGGGCGACGGTCAAGTGCACGATGTTCGTCGCCGGCGGCTGTTTGCGAAGGTTTGGGTGTAGGTTCAACGTGAGGGAGGGACGGAGCTGACGTACGTTTCACCTGCACCCTGAAATCCTCTGAACGAGGGCTTTGCGCAGAAAGCCGACGTCGCACCGCTGGGTTAATTTCTCGGAAGCTGTCGTTCAGGCTGAGCGCAGCGATCGGCCCCTACGAGCCCAGAGTGACTGATGCTGCGCGGCGCACAAAAGTCTGCTATGATGGAAAAATCGAGAAACTGTCTTTTTTCGTGGTTGGCAGTAGAAATTTCCAAGGGGTCGAGAATGCACGAACCGAAGGGTCGTCTGACCGACATATTCAGCCTTCCCAACGATGGTTCTGGGCAACCTCAGTCGGTTCTTATGCTTGATCAACTTACCCACGTTCCCGTGATTGGGGATGTGCTTCAGGTGGCAGATCGCAACTTGTCGATTGCACAAGTTGATAGACAGTGGATGCGAAGCTGCCTTACAGGCTGGCCGCTGATTGGCCTTGGCAGTATCGCAGTATTGGTCAACGAGCCAACGGAGGGATTGAAACCCTTAGCAAGGAATCCAAACCGTCTTTGGGTAACTTGGAAACCAAAAGCGGATTTGCCATGGCATTTTGAGACTGACGACCTCCCCAAGTTCATCCGACTGAATGAAGACTGGAACGCTCATCCGAATGATGTGGGTCTCAGGCTTGAAGAGCGCGGAGATGAGTTGATTGCCCGCATGAAACCAAATCCTTACGCCTATCGCCAATATGAGAATATCCCTGAAATCGCTGTCAGCTTCGTAAACTGCTCCAAATATCGCGTGACTTCAGTAAACGACGAAGGCTGGTATTCAGGCCAGTGCCGCTTCAGTGGTCTTGCGCCAGAATGGGGTGAGTTCTACGAAATATCAGGCAACGTCCAAGACAACATGAACGCTACGCCTTGGATTAAGATGGAAGGCGTCGGAGCAAAGCATTTTCATTTTTATTTGAAAGATGAAACCCTCGAAATCAAAGCACAAGATTGGGTGTTGAAGCCGGCTCTGTTGCACAAATCGCGTGAGGTATTCATCTCGTGAATCCA
>NZ_FNAV01000065.1 GCF_900102075.1 Salipiger thiooxidans
ATCAGGGTATCGGGCTCGGCCATGAGAGAGCCTCCTTCTTCCAGGGTTTGCGCCGACGCGAAGAACGCCTGCGACAGCTTTTCCATGAACGCATTTCCGGGACCGGAGAGCGACGCGAGCAGACCAAGACTGGAATATTGCCGCGCAAAATCCTCCACGATCTCCCGGCGATAAGCCCTCTCCTCGTCGGACATCGGCGGCGGCGGGACCAGGTCCCCCCTCCCCGTCCTGTCATGCGCCGCGCGATACTCCGTCTCGCGTGACGGGTACTCGATGATCCCGCGTGACAGACGATTGGACGCCACCATGTCGATGCCATGCGCCCGCGAGAGTTCCGCATGGCGCTCGCGCATCACGTCGTAGTTCAGCTCGGACTTCATGCTGATCGACAGAAAGTTGCCCCAGTCGCAACCAACCTTGTCGACGACAAAATGCGCATGGATGTGATCGGGGTCGCGGTGGACCGCGGCCACGTAACGCCACTGATCTCCATAGTCGCCGCTGGCAAAGATCGCCTGCCCCCACTCCCGGGCCACGGCCTCGGCCGCCTCGATCCCCGTCCCCTTGGGAAAGCTCAGGATGATATGATCGGTGTGCCCGCGGCGGGGCGCCCCGCGCCAGGCCGAGGACCAGTCCTCGACGGCCCGCGCCAGCGTGGTCGACCGCAGATCGCGATCCACGCCGGCAAAGTTCGTCCAGGTGGCATGCGCTGCCTCTTCCCGGGTGATGTAATTGAGCTGCCGGGTCAGCTCTTCCCTGGAGTGACAGCCTCCGGCCCGGATCCGCTTCACCACCGACTGCGGGGAACGCTGCGCGTTGCCGGCAAAGGCCCGGAAGGAGCGGAGCTGCACGCTGCTCTGCCCCACGCCCGGAACACGGGTGCCGCTCCCGCCGCTGCGGCTGCGACGGGCCAGGTCCTCGAGCGGATAACCGAGCACGGCCTCCTGCAGGGACAGCGGGTACGAACTCATGTGTCCTCTCCCGGGAAGGTCACATCCGCCAGCGTCCGACGGCGCGCGACATTGATGAAGGTCGTCAGCGCCTCGGTGAGATCCCCCACCCGCGCGTCGATCTGCGCCACAGTCTTGCCATCGCGGGCGTTCCACTTGAGCCGCCCGGAGTTGGCGAGCTGGGTCATCTGATTGAGATTACGCCCCACCGCCACGAGCTCGCGCCGGCTCTGTGCCAGCGCCTCGATCTCCTCTACCCGCAAATCCAGCGCCCCGACCGCGAGCCGCATGAGGCGCCGAATGCCATCCGACGACGTCAGCCCCTCGGCCTCCATCAATGCCTTGAAGGCCGCGTATTCCTCGCGCGTGACCCGCGTGCTGATCACCGCGCCGTCGGTGGTCGTATGCGAGGAGACCGTCTGGTTGCGCACCCGCGCCACCGTCTGACGCGACCGTCCGCTGCGGCGGGCGATCTCGGTATCGGGCAATCCCTCGCCCACGAGGCGATTGATCTCGGTGATGTCCTTGTGGGTGAGACGGGGCCCGCGGGGCATATCGCAACCTCAAGCAGCAGACAGAATTCGAACACGCTCTATAAGCGTACAACACAATACCATTCCAGCCAACCGACCATGAGGCCGGTTTTCGCCCCTTCGGGGTATTTCCGCTTGCGGAAACCGGACAGCCTCATGGTCTCCGCTTCGCGCCCGGGGACCCGTCAGGGTCCCGCTGACAGGGCGCGGTGATCCGCAGGCCAGGAGGGGGCAATCTCGCCCCTGCGAGAGCTGCCGCCGGGGCCGTCCGCGGATCACACCCGTCCCGATGTGCCTGGGGTGGGGCGTACCGCCCCACCCCAGGCGGAGAGGGCCAATGTGCGATTTTTTTTGGCCCCCTGCACCCCGTGCGCCCCGCGCGCAATCTTCGGGCCCAAAAATCGCGGCAGGTGCTGGAACGCAGGAGAGCAGGAGAGCAGGAGAGCAGGAGAGCA
>NZ_FNAV01000064.1 GCF_900102075.1 Salipiger thiooxidans
TCTGGGAAAAGGGGAACCTCGGCGTTCAGCCGATTTGTGCAACAGAGCCACCCGAAACGGCCAGACTGTTGCAGCATTGGCGGCACTATCAGTTCGAGGGAATTCGTCCCTTTTTCTGCCAAATCGAAGCGGTCGAGACAGCTATCTGGCTGACCGAGGTCGCACCAAAAATGGGACCGCGGGTGGCCAAGTTCTGGGCCCATATCAAGGGCGCCAACGAACAGGCAAATCCGGAACTGTGAACCGCCCCGGCTTTGCCGGAGGCTCCATGTGTGGATGCCCCGGTTCATGCAAGGGTAAATTCGCGCCGCTGAGCATGTGATCGGGTGCGGTCATGTGTCAGGCCTATCGATGCGGCGATGTGGTTGCCGCGGGCCGTCATGGAGATACGCGGAACAGGCGCAAATCAACTCAGCGAGCTTTTCGCTCTTGGAGCCTCGGTGCTTTTCCTGGTCCCGGTCAGTCCGATCAGTCCGATCATTTGCCCTTGACGTTCACGACCTCCTCACATGCCCACCTCTCCTGATCCCGCGGCGACCGAGCGTTTGCTCAAGCGGCTGCGAGGTCGGGATCCCGGTAGTCTTCCTTCTTGGTCTGCATGGCCCAGATCGCGCGGGCCATCTTGTTTGCCAAGGCCACAGCGACCAACATCAGCGGCTTCCGCTCCATCATACGGCTGAGCCACGATCCAGGCCGCGCGCCGCGGCGAGACGCCCATCGTATCACCGCCATGGCTCCGATTATGAGAAGCCTACGTATGTCGCGTTGACCCATCTTCGAGGTGCGCCCGAGCCGCTGTTTGCCTCCAGTCGAGTGCTGGACCGGCACGAGTCCAAGCCAGGCGGCAAAGTCGCGCCCCCGCTTGAAGGTCTGCATAGGCGGGGCGAACGCCTCCACCGCCATGGCTGTGATAGGACCAATGCCGGGCATCGTCTGCAAGCGGCGTGTTTCTTCGCCGAATTGGGCTTCGCGACGAAGCGTTTTCTCGAGGTCGGCGATCTTGGAGTTCGGGTGCTCGATCTGTTCGAGATAGGTCCGGCCGATATCGCGCACCAGCTGCGGCATTGCGACATCAGTCGCGTCCAGTGCTTTGGCCAGGGTCTTCAGGTGAGCAGGACCTTGCGGAGCAACCAGACCATGTTCTGCGAGGTGGCCGCGCAGGGCATTGATCAGTTGCGTCCTTTGGCGCACGAGCAGATCGCGCGTCCGGAAAACCATGGAGCGCGCCTGCTGTTCTTCAGTCTTCACCGCGACGAAGCGCATTGTCGGCCGAGACCCAGCTTCGGCAATGGCCTCGGCGTCCGCCGTATCGTTCTTCTGCCGCTTCACATATGGCTTGACGTAGCTGGGAGGGATGAGCCGCACGTCGTGGCCGAGTTGCTGGATCGCGCGGCCCCATTCATGAGCGCTGGCGCATGCCTCCATAACGACCATGCAACGCGGCTGCGCGGACAGAAACGGAAGCATTTGAGCGCGGGTCAATCGCTTCCTGAACGCGACGCTGCCGTCTATGTGTGCACCGTGCGCGTGGAAGACGTGCTTCGCCAGATCGATGCCGATGATGGTGACGTTGTTCATGTTCTTCCTCCTTTTCACCGCAGTTCATCCTGCTGCTGCCACTGTGCCACGCCTCGGCAATGACGGGAGGGGCATCCACTCCATCAACTCCTGAGTAGGATGGAGCATCATGAGCAAGACGACGAACAAGTTTTCCTCCGAAGTGCTTGAGCGTGCCGTGCGCCTGGTTCTCGACAATGAGGGTCAGCATGGATCGCGCTGGCAGGCAGTCATGTCGATTTCCGCGAAGATCGGCTGTGCGCCGCAGACCCTGAACGAGTGGGTCAAGAAGGCTGAGGTCGACAGCGGCAAGCGCGCGGGCATCCCGCCCGACATGGCAGAGAAGATGAAGGCGCTGGAACGGGAGAACCGAGAGCTGCGTCAGGCAAACGAGATCTTGCGCAAGGCGAGCGCATATTTTGCGATGATCGAAGGCAGCAGCGGCATCGCGTCGAGCGCTGCCTGAGATGCTCGACCGCCGGTCGAAGTGATGGTCGGGTTCATCCATTGCCGGCAGGCGTTTGCAAGCAAACGCCGAGAGGGACGATCAGCGTGAGGCGCACGGGGTCGAGCCGATCTGCAGAGTTCTGCCGATCGCCCCATCCACCTACTACGATCACCT
>NZ_FNAV01000062.1 GCF_900102075.1 Salipiger thiooxidans
TCCTGGGCTTCATCGACATCACGTCGATACGCCTTTGGGTGCGCCATTTGTCAACATGACCTAATTTTCGCGCCCTCATTGAAGTGGGAGTTAATTGATGAAACCAATTGCTTAGCGCCGATCCGGATGTGGGATGCTGCGATTCCACTTAGGGGTCGTGTTTTGGTTCACCGAAGACTTCGAGCTTGGTTGAAGGTCTGATACATGTCACTGATCTTGAAGATGATCCAAGCCTTTCCGCGCGGTCGAAGCACAGAGGAACTGCTGGTTCTAGTGGGCGCTAGCTTTTCGCACGACAAGCGGCTCGCAGCGATTGGCGAGCTGGATTCTCTGTTTCGCGACGGCCTTATCGACAAAGGTAGTGACGGCCGCTGGCGCGCGAAAACTAAGGGGCTGAATCGCGGTGAGGAACGCGGATCGGATTTAAGGGCAAGAAGCCCCGGGAGCTCTGGGGACATTATTCATGCTGCAAGTGCGGCCTTTCACTCGGAACCAATCGTAACGGAAACGTTCGAAACGGATGGCGAAGGTCCACTCGGAATCGAGCCGCAGGCACTGTTGAGATACTGGCGTTCTGCGTTGCGGGCCGATCCACGTGGCGCAACGACCCATGTTTTCGATAAACATGGTATCGAATGGTCGCTGATCTCCGGCCGTGGTCCAATCGCCCCTGACGATGGGCGGGCTTCAGTGATCTCCATTGACCTCGACGCTATTAATCCGGCGTTTCGAGAGGCCTTAGTCCGCAGAGAAGGTCACGAGAACGCTCTTGCTGTGGGTTGGCCGATAGCTGTCGGGCGTCGCGGTGGCGTTCCGTTGTTCCAGCCGGTCGGCATGTTTGCCGCAGCATGGAGCCGTGAGGGCGAACGTCTTGTCCTGACGGTTGATGCCGACGATGTTTTGGTAAACCCCGATTGGGTGAAGAGCGCTGCCAGAGCGAGCGGTTGGAACCGCAATGATCTTGCCGAGCTGTTCTTTGCTGACGATGGACTTGGCCTTTGCGCTGCGGACTTCGTGGAGAAGGTGAGAGTCGCGGTCGCGAGTCAGCTACGCGGGCGTATCGTTGGGGAAGACCTCTCCACGCAGCTTGATGCTTCCGCTCAGGGAATATACGACGCCGCAGCGATCTTCCTACCGACCGACTCCTCTTTCACGGCGGGCGCGGCTCGCGATCTTGACGTGATTGCAACATGGCCATTGGCAGCAGCGCACCGCGCAGGCAGCGGGGCACCGATCTTCTTCGATTTCCTGCCGCGCTTATCGACGATCGTATTTGGTTCGGGCGGCGCAATGAACTTCGATCTCATTCGGCAAGAAGAAACACTTGAAGCCGGGCGGACTTACCGGAGCCCCGAACCGGCAACATTTGCAATCCCTGGTGGCAGGAAAACGTCTCGGTCTACTTGCGGAAAGAGGCCGCGCCTTGGCCGCGCAAGGCGATAGTGCCGCTCGGCGCCCCCCTGAAGCGACAAGCCGCTGTCTCTCTTTGGGTCGAACAGAAACCTGCCGCCGGCCGTGCACGAATCTTGATGGAAGCGCCGGACTTGGGAAGAAACTTCACGGTCGATTGGGATGAGGCTCTGAACGACGAGCGTGCTTGGGACGAGATAATCGACAGCCTCGATGCCCAGGTGTCTATCCCCAAACGGCTGGTTCTTCCCTGTGGGATGGAGGCGTGGCGAGACAGTGCTCGCTCCGCAGGAATGCAAACGATCCTTGAAACCGCTCCCGATCAACGCGAGATGGACTGGGAGACGCTCGGACAAAAAATGTCGCAGCGGCCCTTCGGGAAATACTGTGTCTCAAGCGATGGCGAGATTCCTGCGGAAATTGAGGGCGAAATTCTTGAACGGTTCGAGTCTCTGACAAACAAGGCGCTCGATGTTGCTGGGCAAAGGCTGCGAGGTGATAATGGCCCGGGCACTGAAAACAATGACGCCCTCAAATTCTTGACCTGGCAGTTCCGAAGGTGCCCGCGCGACGTCGCAACCTGGTTGATAGACTGCATCGAAGCGTCTGGAGAACCTCATCCATTCGTCCAGCATCAGGCCAGCTGGGTTTTGGTGTATCAGGGCCTTGGCCGCATCGTGGGCGACCAAGAGGATGAGGCAAGAGCCATGCGGTTGCTTCTAAAGTCGGATATCGAGGATTGGACCTGGAACCGACAAAGTGCGTCAACGGCCTTCATGCTTTCTCGCTCGGACACGGCACCGTCTCATTTGGGCCGCGGAGACGTCGAACGACTGGCTCGTAGAACGATCGCTGACTTCAAACGCAATATCGGCGGCGAGTATACCATGTTCCACTACGCGCCGTTCTTGCTTGCGGGCCTGATAAGATGGCGGCGCGTGAACCCGAGGGCACTGGTGACTGGCTCCGATCCTTTGGCAGGTGAACTCTTAGAGATAATAGAAAGGACCGAGAAAGACTTGAATGAACGTCGACGAGCAAACGCGAACTTCCAAAGACGACGTTCCAAATTCTTGCCCATTCTTCAAGATTTGAAGTCAGAATTGGCGGGAGAGGGATCGAACCCTGACCTTCTGTTGGACATATACGGAGCGAGTGGGGGCTAAGATGGCGATCGAATTCGCCATAGCCGTTGTCCCGTAGGTCATGTTGACAAATGGCGCACCCAAAGGCGTATCGACGTGATGTCGATGAAGCCCAGGAAGCTCTCCGCAGTTTTGTCGTAGCGGGTGGCG
>NZ_FNAV01000059.1 GCF_900102075.1 Salipiger thiooxidans
CGGCACAAGCGCATTCTTGAGCGCGTGCCGAAAGAGAACGCGCCGGCGCGAAAGCCCCTTGGCATCGGCGAAGGTCACGTAATCCTGGCGCAGCACCTCGAGCATTGAGCTGCGCGTGACACGCATCAGGATCGCGGTCATCGGCAGCCCCAGGGTGATCGCGGGCAGGATCAGGTGCGCCATCGCATCACCAAAGGCCCGCAGGTCTCCGGCCAGAAGGGTATCGATCAGCAGAAACCCCGTCACCGTCGGCACTTCGGACTCAAAGCCGATGCGGCCCGAGACAGGTAGAATCTGCAGATGCACGGCGAACAGCATGAGCAGCAGGATGCCGAACCAGAACCCGGGCAGCGAGACGCCTAGCAGCGAGCCCACCGTTGCGAGCCTGTCAAAGATAGAATTCTTGCGGATGGCGGCCAGAACACCCAGCGGGATCGCCGTCACCAGCGCCACGATCAGGGCCACAAGGCTGAGTTCGATGGTCGCCGGGAGCCGTTCGGCGATCACGTCCGCGACCGGGCGTCGGTGATAGAAGCTTTCGCCGAAATCGAACTGCAGCGCATTGCCGAGAAAGATGAAGAAGCGCTCGATCATCGGTCGGTCGAGCCCCAGCCCCCGGCGCAGCTCGGCCTCCTGTTCCGGGGTGATCGACTGGTCACCGATCATGATCTGCACCGGATCGCCCGGTGTCAGAGCCATCATCACGAAGACGATGACGCTGACACCCAGCAGAACGGGCACGAGTTGCGCGATACGCTCAAGGAGCTTGCCTGGGCTCATGCCCGTTCCTCCGTCTGCCGATTATTCAACGCAGGCGTCGTGCAGGTTGATGCGGCTGTCGGCACTCGGCGTCCAGCCTGTCAGCCGCTTGGAGACGCCGTAGATGTCCTGCGGAACCCAGAGGTAGAGATAGGGGATGTCCGCGTTGATCATCATTTCGGCATCGTGATACATCGCCGCCCGCTTCTCCTGGTCGATCTCGACCGCAGCCGCATCGAGCAACGCGTCGAGTTCCGGGTTGGAGTATCCCGCCGAGTTGCCACGATCATTGGTGCGGTGTGTCGGCGTGAAGATGTCGAACGGATCAAGAGAGCCATTGCCCCAGCTGGTGAAATACAGGTCACCCGACTTCGGTTCGCCCTTGGTCCGCCATTTGTCGACAAGCTGGGCCCCCTCGCCCACGACCACGCGGGTCTCGATACCTGCCTTGGTCAAAAGCGAAGCGACGGCCTCGGCCGTGTCCTTGAACGCGCCCTCGACGTCCATCGTGACCTCGATGCCGTCGGGATAGCCTGCCTCGGCCAGCAGTTCGCGGGACCGCTCGGGGTCATAGTCGTAGCGCGGCAGCTCGCTTGCGCCAAAGGCGTCAGGCGACAGGATGCCGTCGATACGTGCCGCGTTACCGCCCAGGATCCGGTCGATGATGAGGTCCTTGTCGATGGCGTGAGCCGCGGCCTCGCGCACCTTGGGATCATCGAACAGCTCGCCTTGCGTGTTCATCGCGATGAAAAAGCTGCGGGTGCCGTTTACCGTCAGAACATCCGTGTTCTCGTTGTTCTCGACCTGACCCACCGAAAAGGGCGGCAGTTCGTTGATGATATCGACGTCGCCGGCCAGCAGAGCGGCCACGCGGCTGGCGCTTTCGGGAATGACCTTGAAGATCACCCGGTCGACGCAGGCCGTGCCGACCGGCTCGATGTCCGTTGCACCGCCGTAATAGTCGTCAAAGCGCTCCATGATGATGGCATCGCCCTTGCGCCACTCGACCAGCTTGAACGGGCCGGTGCCGTTCTCCATCGTCGCGACGCCGTCGTTGCCGAACTCCTCGACCCAGGCCTTCGAGACGATCTGCTGGTTTGGCAGCATCGCCGGCAGGATCGGCCAGGGTTCGGACAAGCTGATGCGCACGGTATCGTCCGCCACGATATCGACCGATGCAACCGGCCCCATCAGGCCCTGCCGCGGGCTGGTTACACCATCGCCCATGCCGCCATCCTGCGTAATGCGGTCAAAGGTAAACTTGACGTCCTCGGCGGTCATTTCGCTGCCGTCATGGAATTTCACGCCCTGACGCAGCTTGAAATCATACTCGGTCGGAGAAACCTGCGTGATCGATTCCGCGATCTCGGGCACCACAACCATGTTGCTGTCACGCGTCACCAGCCCGTCATAGAGGTTGCGGATGATCGTTTCGGTTTCGCGCTTGCGGTGGTTCGCCGGATCGAGCGTATCGGCATCGAGCGTGAACCCCACCGTCAGATCCGCGGCCTGAGCACCCGGCACCGTGGCGCAAAGGGCCACCGCGGACGCCGTCAGGAATTTCGACAGTCTGTTCATTTATTAACTCCCTGTTTGTCTACGCATTGGCGCAGCGTGCATTGGCGCAGCGTCATCTTGTGTGGACACCCATTCAGATGCAGGAACCGTGCCAACGAAACGACAATGCGCCACCCAAAGCAAGGCACTGGAAAGACAGTGTTTTAAAACCCACCACTCGACAAAGACAAATGCTCGGATGCCGTGCGCGCGAAATTCGCGCAAGGCGTGCGTCTCTCACACGCGCGATGCCGGCGCGGCTACCGCACGCTCGGCGGCGCTGGCGATGCCCATCTGAGCGCGATATTTCGCCACCGTTCTCCGGGCGACCAGTAGCCCCTCCGCCTCCAGTCGCGCGACGATCTGAGCGTCGCTCAGCGGTTGCGGTCCCTCTTGCTTGATCAACGTCGCGATCCGATGCCGCAGCGCCACGGCAGACATCTCGCTGCCGTCGCGCGTGGTTATTCCGGGGCTGCAGAGCGCGCGCAGGGTCACCGTGCCTCGGGGCGTTGCAATCATGCGCCCCGCAGCAAGCCGGCCGACCGTCGTTTCATGGATCTCCAACGCTGCGGCAAGCGAGGCGAAACTCATCGGAGCCAGCGCGGCCGGGCCGCTTTCAAGCCACCCGACCTGGCGCCGCACGATCTCTCCGCCCAAGCGCAGCAAGGTCTCGTTGCGCCGGTTCACTGCACGCACCAGCACCTCGGCGTTGCGGATCTCTGCCTGTCCCCGCCCCTCGCCCCTGTCGACCTGCACCGCGGGCAAGGTCGAACGGTTCAGTTCGACCGCCCAGCCCCCCGCCCTGCGATGCACGAGCAGGTCCGGTTCGCTGTCGACGGGTGTTACGGGATCGAACTGCAGGCCCGGCTTGGGTTCGAAACTGCGGATCTGTCCGAGTGCCGCGGTGATCTCGTCGACACTGGTCCCCGCCAGCTGCGCGAGCACATCGAGCTTTCCGGCGGCCAGCATGTCGAGATGATCAAGAATGCATCCCATGGCGGGGGTCAGCAGGCCGCGATCCCGGGCCTGCAGCAGCAGGCATTCGCGCAGATCCCGCGCCAGCAGCCCGGCGGGCTCGATCTGTTGCGCCTTCGCAAGGACCGCATCGACCGTCGCCGGCGGTATTCCCAACTCGCCTGCGATCTCTGCCGGTGGGCGATCCAGCCACCCCCAGGGGGAAACCGAAAAGGCAAGCGCCCGCGCGATTTCCAATTCTTCGGCACTGCGCAGGAGCAGGCGCAGTTCGGTCATGATATGTTCGTGCAGACCCGGGCTGCCCGCGACCCCCAGCACCTCGGCAAGTCCGCCCCCC
>NZ_FNAV01000057.1 GCF_900102075.1 Salipiger thiooxidans
TGTAACGGCCTGCAATCATCCTGAGTTCGGCTTGCAAACATCGTGATTTTTGGCCCGGATTATTTGCGTCTATCCTGGGTGCCGAACCCGCATTATTTGCGAATGAGCCCGAATTGTTTGCAACCAGCCTGCAATCATCGGGCCGAACCCGGATTACGTGCGAACGGGCCGTTCAACAAACGCCCGTTTGCTGGACGGCAGCTGTAGCCGAATTCTCCCGATTGATTTTACGGCTCAATTTTGTCTGTTTACCGCGTCTGGAAATCAACGTATGAGTTCCTGTGAGCGGATCAGGTTGTCAGACGGTTTTTCATGCTCATTGGCTACGCACGTATTTCGACCGGGGATCAGAGCCTTGCCTTGCAGCATGACGCGCTGAGATCGGCAGGATGCGAGCGGATTTTCGAGGACAAAGCGAGCGGAGCCAAGACAGCAAGGCCTGGCCTGACCAGCGCCCTGGAACAACTGCGCGAGGGTGACACGCTGGTTGTTTGGCGGCTGGACCGGTTGGGGCGATCCCTGAAGGATCTGATCGCCCGGGCCGAAGAGCTGAAGGAGATGGGCGTCGGGCTGAAGAGCCTTCAGGAATCCATCGACACCACGTCGAGCGGCGGCCAGCTGATCTTCCACATGTTCGGCGCTCTTGCCGAGTTTGAGCGCAACCTGATCCGGGAGCGCACCCTGGCTGGATTGACTGCAGCGCGGGCGCGCGGCCGCAAGGGCGGCCGCAAGAAAGCGCTGGACCGCAAGAAACGAGCCCATGCGGTGGACCTCTACCGCTCCCGCAAACACACGGTGCCGGAGATTTGCAGCCTGATGGGGATCTCACGGGCCACGCTCTATGCCTATGTCGCTGAGTTTGCCGATGGCAAATAGGGGCATCCGCATTCCGGCCGAGACGCTGCTGGCGCTGAGAACCCGGCTGGCCGGGTTGCCGCCCCGGTCAGCGGCGCGGCGGGAGGAGGTTGGCCGGATCGCGGGCCTTTTTGGCGTCAGCCCGTCCACGGTCTACCGCGCCCTGAAGTCCCTGCATCAGCCGAAGGGCTTGCGGCGGTCGGACCGCGGGAAACCGCGTGGCATCCAGGAACGTGATCTGGCGCGCTATTGCGAGATCATCGCCGCCTTGAAGATGCGCACGAGCAACAGGAAAGGGCGGCATCTTTCGACCACCCGGGCCATCGAGCTCCTGGAAGAGCATGGTGTCCAGACGCCGGAGGGCCATGTGCAGCCCCCGAAAGGCCTGTTGAAACGATCGACCGTGAACCGGTGGCTGAAAGATTGGGGATACGACCAGCCCCGCATGACCCGCGCGGCGCCGGCAGCCCGCTTTGAAGCCCGCCATTCCAACGCATGCTGGCAATTTGACATCAGCCCCTCGGATCTGAAGCATATTGCGCAGCCGGCTTGGCTGGACCCCAAGCGGGGACAGCCAACGATGATGCTTTACAGCGTGGTGGATGACCGCTCCGGCACATCCTATCAGGAGTACCGCTGCGTCTACGGCGAGGATGCGGAAAGCGCGCTGCGGTTCCTGTTCAATGCAATGTCGCCCAAGGAGGATACGGAGTTCCAAGGCATTCCCGGGATGATCTATCTCGACAATGGCCCCGTCGCCAAGAGCTTGGTGTTTCAGACGGTGATGGAGCGGCTTGGGGTGGAATGGAAGACGCATATGCCCGCCGGCTCCGACGGGGCGCGGGTTACCGCCCGGTCGAAGGGCAAGGTAGAAAGACCTTTCCGGACGGTGAAGGAGGCCCATGAGACGCTCTATCATTTCCACGAACCGGAAACCGAGGCGGAGGCCAATCTCTGGCTGAGGAATTTCATCAACAAATATAATGACAAACCCCATCGCCGGGAACCGCACAGCCGGATCGAGGATTGGGTGGCCAATCTGCCAGAAACCGGTATTCGCGAGATGTGTTCCTGGGAACGCTTCTGCGCCTTTGCCCGGGAGCCCGAGCGCCGGAAGGTCGCAGCGGATGCGCACGTTTCCATCGACGGGGCCTTCTACGAGGTTGATGGCGATCTCGCAGGCGAGGAGGTACTGCTGTGGTGGGGCCTTTTCGATCATGAGCTGTTCGTGGAATGGCAGGACAAGCGCTACGGCCCCTATCGGCCCGAGGGCGGGCCAATCCCGCTGCACCGGTATCGCAAGCGCAAATCTTCGCCCCGTGAAAAGCGCGCCGAGGCGGTAGCCAAACTGGCCGAGCAGATCAGCTTGCCGCGTGCCGCTCTTGGCGGGTCAGGTTTGGACGCGGCCCCGGCCGAGATTGTGCCGCTGCCCAAGGTCCGCTTCAGCGATCCGGACCCTTGGGGGCAGATTTCCTATGAGAATGCGCTGAGCGCACGGCGGGCCATTTCCTATCTGCTGGACCGGCCGCTTGCTGAACTCTCGCAGGAGGACCGTGCCTTCATCGGCGATCTGGTTGGCCGGACGCTCAACAAGGCCGAGATCGAGGCGGCAATCAAGCAGCGCTTCCGGCGCGAACAATGACAGGAAGGGGGCGGGTCACATGCTCAGCAGACAGGTCATGAAACATTTCCGCATCGAGCGGCCGTGGAACCAGGCGGGGTATTTCGAGACCGAACGCCTGACCCAGTTCCGGGAGGACGTGATGGCCGCCATTATGGCCGGGCATCTGATCGCCATTTCCGGCCCTGTGGGGGTCGGCAAGACAGTGATGATCAACCGTCTTCAGGAACAGATCACGGCCGACAAGAAAATCATCGTGGCGCGCAGCCTCTCGGTGGACAAGCCGCGCGTGGTGCTGCCGGCCCTGATCACGGCGCTCTTTCTCGACATTAGCGGCGATCCGGACATGAAAGTTCCAACCCAGCCCGAGCGCCGGGAGCGGCTGCTTCAAGAGGCCGTGCGCAAGGCCAAAAAGCCGATTGCCCTCTTCATCGACGAAGCCCATGACCTGCACGGCAATACGCTTAACGGCTTGAAACGGCTGCGGGAAGTCATCGGCGCCGGGGGCGGCACCCTGTCCGTGGTGCTGGTTGGCCACCCGCGGCTCAGAAATGACCTGCGCCGCGCCACGATGGAGGAAGTCGGCCACCGGACGGTGAAGTTCGAATTCAGCAGCATCGGCGACGAACGCCGTGAATTCGTGTCCTGGCTTCTCGGACAATGCCTGGCCGAAAGGGTTGAGCCGCTGGACGTCTTTGAGGATGCGGCGCAGCAGTATCTTGCGGAGCGTCTTTCCACGCCCTTGCAGTTTGCCGAACACCTGAACCGGGCCTTTGCCGATGCCTACCGGATGGGCGCGGATCAGGTCACGCGCGAGATCGTAGAGGAAACCATTTCGGTCGGCTTTGACGATCTTGACGCCCGGCTGGCCCGGATCGGCTACAGCCCCAAGGCGCTGGCCGATCTGACCGACACCCGCCTTCCCGAAATCCGCCGCTTCCTCAAGGGCCAGCTGGATACAGACAGAACCGACGAACTCTCAACCCTCATGCGAAAAGCGGGGCTGCCGATATGAAACGCAATACCGAACTTTCCGACAGCGAAGAACGCAGGCTGGGAGAATTCCTTGGCCGGGTGCGCGGCGGCGCAATCCCGAATGTCGAAGCGCTCGACGGCTTCTTCGCGGCGCTGGCTTGTTGTCCGGATCTGGTCATGCCAAGCGAATACATGCCCGTCCTACAAAACGGCGCGACGGAAGACGGCGATCTGGTCTTTGAGGACATGGCGGAGGCCGAACTGTTTGTCGAACTGGTCAACCGGCACTGGAACCATGTGAACCACCAGCTCGATTCCGAGGAGGTATACCTGCCTCTCGTGCTGGAAGATGAGAATGGCAGATACCAGGCCAACGACTGGGCGCAGGGGTTCCTGCGCGGAACCGAGCTGCGGCGCGATATCTGGTTCCAGATCATGGAGGATGAAGCTGAAGGCGGTGCCATGGTGCCGATATGGGCACTCGCCTATGAACATCATGAAGACCCGGAAATGCGCCCCTTCGATGATCCTGTCACCGAGGGTCAACGGCAGGATCTGCTGGTTGGCGCCGCCGCAGGCGTCATGCGCATGCACCGGTATTTTTTGAAACAGCGCAATCTTTACACGCCGCCATCCGGGACATTCATCCGGTCAGGCGGCAAGACCGGCCGGAACGAGCCTTGCCCCTGCGGGTCCGGCAAGAAGTTCAAACAGTGCTGCGGGCGCCGTTCCATGCTGCATTAACTCGTTCGCACGTAATCCGGGTTTGGCCCGATGATTGCAGGCCGGTTGCAAATAATCCGGGCTCATTCGCAAATAATGCGGGTTCACCGCCCCGGATAAACGCAAGTAATCCGGGCCCAAAATCGCGATGATTGCAAGCCGAGATGATTATGTTTGCAGGTCGTTACA
>NZ_FNAV01000056.1 GCF_900102075.1 Salipiger thiooxidans
CCGCGTGTCGATCAACAGGCCGGATACATATGAGCGACTTCCGAAATCGTGCCAGAAATCATTTGCGAACAGCAGCCGGTACATACATAGGGCCGGTCGCGCCCTGCCACCATGCGCGGCGGCTTGGACTTTGCAAACAATGCTCCCTGCGCATTCCCGCCGTTTGCGGCGCAAACCGCCGCCACGGCGCAGTTTCACCGCATGTTCACAGTTCTGTCATCTCAAGCCATGATCACAGTGTCTCCATCACGCCGCCGTCGACCCGCAGGCTTGCACCGGTGGTTGCCGAGGCCTGCGGCGCGCAGGCATAGACGATCATATGGGCAACCTCTTCGACGCTGGCGGCGCGGCGGATGATGGAACTCGGCCGTGCTTCCATCACGAAATCGGCGGCGACCGTATCAATGTCCTCACCGGTTTCAGCCACGCGGTCCGCGAGCATGTCGCGCAGTCCGTCGCTCAGCGTCGGGCCGGGCAGGACCGAGTTCACCGTGACGCCGGTGCCGGCGAGGCGCTTGGCCAGCCCACGCGCCAGGGCCACGTCTGCCGCCTTGCTCACGCCGTAGTGGATCATCTCTGCAGGAATGTTGAACGAGGATTCCGAGCCGAGCATGACGATGCGCCCCCAGCCGCGCCTGACCATGGCAGGCGCGAGTGCGCGGCTCAGGCGCATGGCGCTCATCACGTTGACCTGCCAGTGCCGGTCCCAAGCTTCGTCGGCGGTTTCAAAGAAGTCACCGGGCTCGAAAATGCCGGCGTTGTTGACGAGGATGTCGATCTCGCCCGCCTCCGCTGCAAGCCGCGCACAGCCTTCCGGCGTGGCGAGGTCGGCGGCGATGCCCCGCGCGCCGATCCCCATGGCCATCCCGGAGACCTGCAGCGCGTTCCGCCCGTGGAGCAGAACCGCCGCGCCGGCCTCCGAGAGCGCTTTGGCTGCGGCCAAGCCGATGCCCTTGGTCGAGCCGGTGACGAGGGCGGTCTTTCCGCTGAGATCAATCTTCATTCTTCCAATCCTTTCATGAGTGTCTCCGCCACGGCGCGGGCCATGGTCCGATTTCCTTCCGCGCCGGGATGCAGGTGATCGCCACTGTCATGGGCCGGGTTCAGGCGCATGTCGTCGCCTGGCGCGCTGAGCAGGCGATCGAAGTCCACCAGACCCTCGTGGAAATCCGCCCGGCGCAGCCAGTCGTTCAGCTCCCTTCGCAGCGCGTCCTTCTCAGGGCTCCAATAGGTCGCCTCCATCGGTGTCTCCGGCAGGGCGCCCGCGAAGGGCGGCACGGTGCCGAGGATCAGCCGCATGCCCTGCGCGTGGGTACGGGCGGCCACCTGCATCAGCCCGGCCTGAAGACGGCTCAGGCTCATCGGCTCTTCCCCCGGTGCAAACAATGTGCCGGGCCAGGCGATATCGTTGGTGCCGATCAGCAGAACCAAGGTATCGGTCCCGGGCACGGCCAGCGCATCGGGCTCCAACCGGGCCAGCACGCTGCGCCCCATGCCGTCGCTCAGCAGGCGGTTGCCGGAGATCCCGGCATTGACCACCGCGATCCCCTCCCCGGCGAGCGCATGAGCGAGGAAATCGGGCCAGCGCGCCATGGCGTCCATCGGGGCGCCGTTGCCGTCTGTGATGGAGTCGCCCATGGCGATCACCACCTGCCGCGCCGGCCGGTCGGACAGGACCATGCTCAGGCTCAGACGCGCCGGAACCTCGGCCCGCACCACCGGGGCGGGCATGTCCGCCTCGATCAGATAGCTGGTCTCACGGGCGTCCCAGTGAAAATCCTCGGCCAGGGCATCCGGCCCATAGGTCAGCGTCACCGCGATCCGGGCTCCCGCCGCAGCCGAAAGGGCGACCGGATCGGAGACGGCCTGCGCCCCCGGAGCGATCACCGTGCCCGTATTGCCGCCGAAAAGAACGGTCCGAGACGCCCCGATATCGGCCGCACCGGTACTGTGGGCCACTGTCACCGCCTCGACCGGCAAGGGATGCGTGCCATGAACATTCGAGAGCACCAGCCGCAGTCTCTCCGCCGGGAAGCCCAGCGTCAATGGCTGCCGGATCGTCGCCCCGGCGATGCGCTCAGGCAGGCCAGTGGCGAAGACGGTGGTATCGCTCCAGACAGGCTGCGGACTGGCCATCCAGGTCGGGGTCCAGCTTTCGGCCAGAGCTGGCGCGGCCAGCGTCATGAAGGTCAGGGCGGCGATGGTGCGCGGGGTCGGGTTCATTTCAGCTCCTTTTCGGGAAGAATCACCAGGGTCAGGGCGGCCAATGGCAGCAGCGCCGCAAGCGGCGGTAGGGTCGGCAGGCCGAAGCCGGCGGAAAGCGCGAGCCCGCCGAGCCAGGCGCCGATGGCATTGCCGAAGTTGAAGGCCGAGATGTTCAGCGTGGCGCCCAGCGTGTTGGTGCCCACGGGGGTACGCGCCATCATACGGGCCTGGAGCGGGGCAAGGGTGGCAAAGGCCAGCAAGCCCATCAGCAGCATCGCGGGGGCCGCCAGTACCGGCAGGGCAAGCCCGAGACGCAGGCCCACAAGTCCCGCAGAGAGACCCGCCAGCACCAGCGGCACCGCGGGGCCGGGCCAGCGGTCTGCCAGCCGCCCGCCCAGCAGGTTGCCACCGACGATACCGAGACCGAAGAGCAGAAGATAAAGCGCAACCCGCGCCTCAGGCACGCCCGCGATGTCGGTCAGCAGCGGGGTGATATAGGTGAAGACCATGAACACCCCGGCATATCCCAGCGCGGTCATGGTGAGCGCGCGGCGCGGCGCCGGCCGCAGGAAAAGCCTCAGTTGCGACAGTTTCAGCGGCGTGCCCGACGCCGTCTGCGGCACGAACAGGGCGATGGCGACAAAGGCCAGCGCACCGATGGCCGCCACCGCCCAGAAGGTGGCGCGCCAGCCGAAGATCTGCCCCAGCCATGTGCCGAAGGGCAGCCCCAGCACGGTGGCCAGCGTCAGCCCGGTGAAGACCACGGCGATGGCCGAGGCCTTGCGATGTGGCGGCACGATGGCCTGCGCCACCACGGAGCCGGTTCCGAAAAACGTGCCATGGGCAAAGCCGGTGATCACGCGGGCCGCCAGCACCAGACCAAAGCCGGGGGAAATGGCGCAGAGCAGGTTGCCGACGGTGAAGATCGCCATCAGCAGCAGCAGCACCGTCCGATGCGACAGACGACTGGCGGCGATCGCCAGAACCGGGCCGCCGAAGGTGACGCCAAGCGCGTAGCCGGTGATCAAGAGCCCCGCCGAGGGCAGGCTGACCCCGAGATCCCGCCCCACCTGTGGCAGCAGCCCCATGATGAGGAATTCCGTCAGCCCGATGCCGAAGGCTCCGATCCCGAGGGCAACGAGAGGGGCAGCTCGTCGCGGGGTATCAGAGCAGGTGTGATCCGTCAGACTCGCCATGCGAATGTCTCCTTGTGTGTTGGAGAGACAATGGCAGCCCGGCTCTTGTGAAATAACTCGCCGGTGGATAACAATTCTTGTGCTTTGAATTCACAGGTTATCGCAATGCGTGACATCAATCGTCTGCAGGAGATGGAGGTTTTCCTCGCCGTCGTCGACGAGGGCAGCTTTTCCGCCGCCGCGCTGGTACGGCAGATGACACCCTCTGCCGTGTCGAAGATGATGACCCGGATGGAACGGAGGCTGGGCGTCACGCTGACGCGGCGCACGACCCGGCACATCCATATCACCGATGAAGGCGCAGCCTTCGCCCGCTCGGCCCGCGGCATCCTCGCCGCGCTCGATCAGGCGGAACGCGAGGTGGGCTGCGGCCCGGTGGCGGGCACGGTGCGGATTGCCACCAGTTCGGCCTATGCCAACCACATCCTCGCGCCGATCCTGCCGCCCCTGCTGCGCCGGCACCCGGAGCTTGAGGTGGAACTGGTGATCGGCGACGGGCTGATCGACATCGGCGGCCAGCCCATCGACCTAGCGGTACGGGCCGGGCCGCTGCCGAACTCGGCGATGAAGGCGCGTTCTCTCGGCGTCAGCGAGGTGATCGCCGTACGGGCCCCCGGCGCGGAGGAGGGGAACCTGGGATTTGCCTATGCCCGCCGCGATCCGATCTGGCGAGAGGCGACCTCACGTGTGCGGGCGACGGATGGCAACACCCTCGCGGCGCTGGCGCTGCACGGCAACGGCACCACCCGGGTGGGTCGTTTCATCGTCCGGGAGGCACTTGCCGATGGCCGGCTGGAACGCGTGGACGAAATCCCCGTGGCCTGCGAGGAATTTCATGTCGTCTACCTCGGCAAGGCAACCGCGCTGCCAGCGCGCGTCTCGACCGTAGTCGAGCATCTGGCGCGCGAAGGGCGGGTCGATAGGTAGCGTCCGGACTGTCAGCGCGCGCATCAGAAGGAAAGGCGTCCACTCCCGGCCCTAATGTATGTACCGGCTGCTGTTCGCAAATGATTTCTGGTACGATTTCGGAAGTCGCTCAAATGTATCCGGCCTGTTGATCGACACGCGGGTCGTGGCCTTGTTGGGGTTACGCACGCGCCATGATCTAGTTAGCGGAAAGGTCAATAATGACCGTCAGGGCCGTCAGATTCTGGGCGCGTAATTGTTCCGTTCCATGCTTTCGATCTGTCGCGAACTCCTCTGGGCGCGCCGGCTCAGATGCCGGCGACAACCTCGTCTCGTGGTGCGTCAAACGCGGTTCTGTGTCTCAGGATGCTCCAGGCCATGCGTGCCAGCTTGTTGGCCGGCGCCACCGCCAGCTTGTTTCTGTTCATTCTTTCCGATGCCCGGCTCAACCAATCGCCAAAGCTGAAGCCAGCCCATCGATTGGCGCGCATCAGGATGACCTTCGCGGCCTGAACGAAGAGCATTCTCAGGTATCGGCTGCCACGTTTGGAAATGCGGCCGAGCACCGTTCGTCCGCCGGTGCTGTATTGT
>NZ_FNAV01000063.1 GCF_900102075.1 Salipiger thiooxidans
GGGGGGCATGCCCCTCGGACCATCGGCAACCGCACCAAACTGGGGAAATTTCATCCAGCGCTTTTGGGGAGATTACGTCCAGCACTCACAGCACCGTCCCCATGCCCACGCTCTGACACGAGAACCAGCATGGCTTCTTAAGCTTCGCCCCTGCTCGGAGCACTGATCACAATCTTGCGTGCAGCGCATCGACCGTGGGGAGTCACGCAGCATTCTGAGGTTTCCAAGATGAATATTTGTCACGCGCGGAGCGCGCCCTTTCATGAACGCTGCTACAAGCGGGGCACTCTGCACCCACGAGCCTCGCGTGCAATTTCAGGCGGCACTAGCAGCAGAACGAGGTTTCCTGCCAAACAAACGCCGAAGCTCACGTGTACTCACTCCAGTCGCTGCTGCTACCTTTTTCTTTGACAGCGTCGGATCCGCCCACAGGAGGCCCGCCTTGCCGATGGTCTCAAGCCGCGTCCGTTGTCGAGGTTCCTCCTCGACCGATCCAATCTCCTGTTCATAGGCGGAGTGGTTGAATTGGTTCATTGCTTTCCCTTTCCCGGCGGACCTCACCAACACGCGGCCCGCCGTCTTCTGCGGCACACCTGTTCGCGCCGTCGCGGCAAGTAACATCATCTTACATTTGTTCCGCAATCTGTACGAGCAAAGCTAGGCAGGAACTCGCCCAAGTTAAGTTGAACGCCGAGGATTGCGCGCTGCGTGTCACCAACCCGGCTGCCATCGTTCACCGGCAAATCTGCATGCAGTAGTTACACGTCAGGCCGGCGCCTGATCACCTTGCCCTGCGACTATTTCGTTCCGCCGCATCGACAGCCCGATGAGCCCGCCGACGATGTTCAGGGCGCCCTCTTCGTGCCGCCTTGTCATCGCCCGCAGGTAGCCTCCCGGATTGAGGATCGGCGTGTCCACATTGCTGGCTTTGGCATCGATGATGAACACGCACCACGTTGCATCCTCCGCACCCATCTTGCGCACAGCGGCGCGCCATGCGGACTGGGTGATGCCCAGCTCGGGCAGCCTGCACTGCGCGGCGACGGTGAAGTCATGCAGGTGCAGGCTGGACCAACCGCCGCGGCCCTGCCGTCGCATATCGAGGTAGAACCGCATGTCGTCCGACGCGAGCGGGATGAAGGTCTGGATCGGGATCTTGGTCAGGATGGTCGATTTGTGCGCCGCGAACACCTCCCGATCATCTTGTTTTCGGCAAGGCGGATCGCCAGGAGGCGCGTCGTCACGACCCTTTGAGGGCGTGGGCAAAACTGCGCTCCGCGGATGAGAGCCAACGTTACAAGGTACTTCGTTAAGATATTGGGTTGTATCTTGTATATAGGACCGCTCGTTTTCATGCGGTCCACCGCGCGTTTTCGTCAGAGCTTGCAGCTGATCGAGCGCCATGGTGCAGAGCGCATCGGCCTCGGAGACATGCGCTTCCAGCTCCGCCACCGGCATCCGGTGCAACTTGTCGGCGCTCGGCCAGCCCTCGAATGCAGTAGCAATGGCTTGCACCTCGTCCGCCGGCCCGGCCAGCTCGGTGAGCTCGGTGAGCTCGGCCAGGCAACTCTTCAGGTGCTTCTTGTGAAGGCTGCGAAGACCACGCAGCTTCGCGTGCCGCCGCCGACTTTCTTCAATCTCCTCCCGGAGGGCAAGGAACTCCTCGCACCGCCTGATAGCGCTCGAGAAGAATACGCCGCATCCCACAAAGCCCGAGCGCGCCCCATTTCCCATGGTCCTCTTCTCGATCAGCCCGGCCGCGACCAACTGGGCTTCATCGGCACGGATCCGGCTCGGCGAGACCTGTCGCTTCTTGGCGATCTCGGACTGCTGGAGATAGCAACACGGTTCTTCCTCCCCGGTCTTGAACGCACTGGGGCGCGTCGCCGCGATCAGGATGCGGAGCGTCGCGAGCGCGGCGCTCCTGACCCCGAGACGGGGCGCTACGGTGTCGATCAGCGCAACGAAGCCATCGCGCTCCATCCCCTGCGGCAGGGACGGGAACGGCGCCGGTTGTCGGACAGTGGGGACAGCCTGGGCCAGATGTATCATGTTCATCCTCGTCTGGTGAAGGCGAGGCGGCGGCAGACAAAACCTAGCTGTTCGCACAGGTGCGTTTTTCCTTGTCTGCGATCGGGGGAGGCTGATAGAGTCGCAATTGATGTTGCTTGCTGAAGGGTTTGCAGACCCTTGGCTCTAAGATCCCCCCCC
>NZ_FNAV01000055.1 GCF_900102075.1 Salipiger thiooxidans
GTTGTCTGCCGGAGCGCCATGCCGAACAAAACCTTCATCGAAAGGCACGTCTGGATAGCGGCATCGCTGTAGGTCTGCTGTCGGCCACCCCGGCCTGTCGCCGCGCCATCCCAGCTCATCTCAGGGTCGAACCAACCTCTCGTGACATTGCTGCGCAATGCACTGCCGGTCAGTGGATCGTCAGCGAACCCCGGCGCTTGAGCGCTTCGTTATAGGCTGGCCAGTTCCTGGTCCTGTAGGTCGCGGGTATGGGTCTGCTCATGCATCCCGGCTACCACGCTGGATTCACGAGATGAATCCCTCACGCGATTTGTGCAACAGAGCCGTCGAACGGCCAGATCGTCGAGCGACGGGTGAAGCCCAAGTCCACGTCGATGGATCGCGAGGCTCTCATGAAACATATTGCCGAGTTGATCCACGGCCAAAAAGGGCTCTGCAAGTTGACCGGGCTGCCGCTCGACCTGCCACCTGTCAGTGACCGCGACATGATGGCCTCTCCCGATCGGATCGACAGCGGCCTCGGATACGAGATCGGCAACATCCAGATCGTGTGCTGGTTCGCCAATCGCTGGAAGGGCGACGACAGCGACACGAATTTTCGCCGGCTCCTTTCTCGGCTCGGGATCGAGCCCCCAGCTTCGGACTGACGCATGGACCTCTCCGTCTGCCTGTCTGTCTTTCGGCCGGAAATCTCTGATCGGGGTTTCTCGGAGGCGGCAGACCAGAGAGCCGCCGGGGGATCGCACACCTTTTTCCTTGTTTGAGACAGAAGGTAGACATGGCTCCCTCCAGACCCGACATTCCGAAGAAACTGGCCGCCCGGGTCCGCGGCGCACAGGCGCGCGTGACGGAACTGCGCGACTCCCTCATCCACAATCACAAGCGACGCCTCCAGGCGCAGGCAGAGCTCGACGTCTTCCATCGCGACCCGGAAGGCCTATGCCGCGGATCGCTACGGCAACCACGGGGTCGACAGCTACCCCGTCCAAACCCGAACCTCCCGCCTCGCCGACGACGTAGCCTATCGCTCGAGCCGCATCAGTGAAATCGAGCGGGACCTTCCGGACGCGGAAGCCGCACTCGTCGCCGTGGAAGCCGATGTCCTCGCTGAGGTGCTGTCCATGCGACCCTCGACGGGTCGCGTGCCATGGCCGAAGCCTCTCCCATCCTTCACCGGGTGCATCTCTCGCGGGCTCGAGGCGCAGCAGCGAGACATCGATGCCGAGCCCGCCCGGGTCAAGGCACCATGCAAGAACTGCGCATGCTCCCGGCGCTACACGGTATCGGCGTTCTTCAGCTCGACGCAGAGAATCCTCCGAGAGCAACATTCTGTTTCCGGCCCGCGGCCGTTCGGACGTCGACTGGTCAACCTGCAATCGGCTCGTGACTGAGAACCCGGACTTTAAGAATTTCATCAAGCGCATTCGGCAGTTCTATCAGACTGGGGCTCTGTTGCACAAATCGTCTGAACACCGAGGTTCCCCTATCCCCGGACGGACCTATCCCACAGCTTCCGTGACGGGTAGTTGTCCATCACCAGATGAATGTCGCGCTCCTTCGGGACTGCCCTGTCGATCTGCCTCAGAAAATCCAGGAAGTCGGTTGCGCGATGGCGCTTGTAGCATTTCCCGATCACCGCTCCCGTCACGATGTCGAGCGCGGCAAACAGCGAGGTCGTGCCATGGCGAATGTAGGTGTGCGTCCTTCGCTCGGCGACACCTGGCGCCATCGGCAATACCGGTTGCTCGCGATCAAGCGCCTGGATCTGGGATTTTTCGTCTACGCACAAAACGATGGCCGGTTCGGCGGTGCCATGTAGAGGCCGACAATATCCTGCACCTTGTCCACGAACAGCGGGTCGGTCGAGAGTTTGAAGGTCTCGCTGCGATGCGGCTGCAAGCCGAAGGCGGTCCAGATCCGGCGGATAGTTGTGTGCGACAGGCCGGTCGCCGCGGCCAACGACCGGATCGACCAATGGGTGGCATCCTTGGGCGTGGTGTTCAGCGTTCTCTCGATCACCTCGGCCACCTGATCGTCCGATACTGTGCGGGGACGACCAGGACGGTATTCGTCGGTCAGACCCTCGATCCGATCCTTCACGAACCGCCTGCGCCACTTGCCCACCGTGTGCTCATGCACCCCGAGGCGCATACCGACCTCCTTGCTTTGAAGACCCTCCGCACAGAGCAAGATCATACGGCACCGGTCCGACAGCGAGCGGGCCGCCTTGTGTCGCCGAACTTGCGCCTCGAGAAAGCTCCGCTCATCGGCACTCAAAACCACCACGTCTGCAATCCGACCAACCATTTGATCTCCCCGAAAACCTCGGGTCAATGATATGAACTACAGTTCCGGATGACTAGCGAAGAATGTGTTTCAAATGCATGGCGCTGACGGCGCAGGGCGAGCAGTCGTGCGCAAGAAGCCGCTGCGAGGTCCCCGGAACCACTTGGCAATCCCGCGACAGCTATCGAGGACCGTTGAATATGCAGAAGTGAATCACAAGATAGGGTGGCATATTATTGTGGGGTAGCGACCCGCCAGCAGAACCAGATTTATGCCACGAACCAATATTATTTTCTCTATTTGAATCCGGATGGAAAACCTCCCGAAGTCTTCCGTCAGACGCGAGTGCTGAGTATCCCTTGTGAGGATTATGTTCATGTGAGGGCATTTCGTCTATCGTGAGCAGAACTGTTTCTTCACCGTCCTTGCTACCTGCCAAGAACTTATCCGAAGCGCCGAGAAGAAAGCGGCCTTGAGCGTCATCAAATGCAACCCATTGAGCCTCTCTAGCTTCCGAGCATGGAGCAACCGAAGCTAGAACTGATTGCGACAATGCGCTAGCCATCCAGCGGTTTTGCTCTTCCAGTGCTTGTATTCGCCCCTGCAACTCCGAGAGTGAAGCCAGTATTCCTTCAGATTGCGCCCAAACTGGCGCAGATGCAATAATAATAGTTGTGAGGAGTAGAACCTTGTTCATATCAATTCCTTTCTTGGGTACGGTCACATTGCCCCATCGAACCAAAATTTGATATCACTACCCTCTCGTGCATGTAGACATGCACTGCCGGGCAGTGGATGTGGAAGAAGCCGATCGGGTAGCGCTTGAACTTCTGGCGCTTCGACTTGTCGCCCTCGACGTCCGGCAGGCGCGAGATGCCATGCCGTTGCAGGCAGCGATGCAATGCTGACCGCGTCAGGTGCGGGATCGACGGCTGCAGGGCATAGAGACAGTCATCAAGCGGCAGAAGTGTGTGGCGCCGAAAGGCGACGATCATGGCCTCTTCTGCTTCGGTCAGGACCGTGGAGCGCGGCTCCTTCGGGCCGGTCTTCAGATCCTCGACCGTCGTCCGCTCCCGCCACTTCGCAACCGTCTTGGCATTGATGCCCAGCTCTCGGCTCAGTTCCGCGAGCGAAGCTTGCGATCGCTATATTGCAGCTCTGACGGCGTGCGTGGTCGTGGCGCAACCGTGACGAACTTGTCCCATAGTGCTTCCTTCCATTCCTGCGAAAGGATCACACCATCAAACCGTGCGACTAAACAGATGTACTCGGCCAATTCCCGGATCATCCACTCGTCGGGGTCTCGCACAATCGCCGCTGTCATTCTGGGCTTTTTGAGCTTACTCTCGGCGATATCGGCCGCAACCAGACGATGGCGAACCATTTCGGCTGTGTAGGTGCCGCGCCGCTTGGGTGACACGTAGCCTTCGGCATTCAGAACATCCGCGATTTTCCGGTCACGGCACGGTCCTGCAGCAACAATAGTTGGGGCCGGTCCGCGGATGCGAGCAGCCACCACTGTAGTAGTGGGCCTTCAAACCAGTCACCGCTTGCTCGGAGTCCATCGGTGCATCGTCGTAGAGGTGTAAAGACGAAAAACAAGAAAAACGCACGTTATTATAACGCTCCATGGACGATGCAGGATGATCGATTAGTTGATCGCAGACCGTGTCGCAGGTTACCCTAACCAAATCTTCTTCTACCGGGAGCCAATCATCCGGCCTGTCGATGATCCACCCGTTTGGCGAAGCATATGGGCGATGCACGGCACGGACCCAGCCACTCCAATTGCTCTCCCCACTATTGCTGTGAATACCCAGACAGGCGCCCTGCGCTACAGCTTGTTTTATTTGACTAATCGGTTGTGTTGGACCAGTCACGTCTGGTTCAAGCCCGTCTAGGCGTTGGATCAACGCAAAGTTCTGGTCTTCCAGTGTTTTGATCCGCTCGCTGAGATCCGAAAACTCTTGCAGCAAGCTTGCACCAGAGTCTTGGGCCAACGCCTGCAAGGATGAGACAAAGACAAATAGGACAGTCAGGAAAAATCTTCGCACTATTTTCAACCCTTTCTATTCAAGAACTTTGCTACGGAGAGCATGCAGAAACGCCCGCTTGAGGATGAGACATCCGGGGCTAAACCCTCCCCGAGGGCAATCTAAACACCGCCCAGTACAAAGCATAAAATGAAGCCAAATACTACAGACTTTGAATAGCCCCGTGTATCGTGGACGCCTTCTTCGCTAGCAGGCTGCTGAAAAACTCCGGTCTCGACGCGCATCGAGGAACATGATTCATCGCCCCCACGGTATGACGGAGGTGGCGATGCGCGGATCGGACGAGGTGACGGGGTCGCTGTTCAGCTATGTCGATCTTGAGGAGCGCATCCCGTCCCGGCATCCGCTGCGCAAGATCAGATCCGTCGTCAACGATGCCCTGCGTTCACTGGATGCCGAGTTCGATCGACTTTATGCGGGTGAGGGCCGTCCTTCCATTGCGCCGGAACGCTTGATCCGCGCCAGCCTGCTGCAAATCCTCTACTCAATCCGATCCGAGCGGCAGCTCATGGAGCAGATGGACTACAACCTGCTGTTCCGCTGGTTCGTGGGCCTCGGGATCGACGATGCCGTCTGGGTCCCCACGGTGTTCAGCAAGAACCGCGACCGATTGCTGACCACCGACATGTCCCGCCGGATCATGGCTGCCATCCTGGCGCATCGTGATGTGGCGCCGCTGCTGTCCGACGATCATTTCTCGGTCGACGGAACTCTGGTGAAGGCTTGGGCATCCATGAAGAGCTTCCAGCCGAAGGACAGTGCGATGCCCGACCGGGACGACGATCCGGGTGATCCGCCAGATGACCGTGTATCGCCAACATCGTCTCCTGACCAATCCACTGCCGAGCCCAAACCCATGCCCCGTCCCGCACGCCGCAGCCGCAATGCCGAAGTCGATTTTCGTGGCGAACGACGCTCGAACGCGACGCACGCGTCGATGACTGATCCCGAGGCCCGGCTGTTCAAGAAGTCGCCCGGCGCTGGCGCGGTGCTATGCTTCATGGGGCATAGCCTGATGGAGAACCGTTCCGGCCTGATCGTGCACGCCGACCTCACGCAAGCTGACGGGCACGCCGAGCGCCGTGCCGCCATCGACATGCTCCATCGGCACTCGCCCGGATCGACGCGGCGTCTGACCCTGGCAGCGGATCGTGGCTACGACAGCGCCGACTTCGTCGCCGAACTGCGCCAGATGGTGGTGACGCCGCATGTCGCCCAGAAGTCCCGCCATTCAGCCATCGACGGTCGGACCACCCGACATCCCGGCTATGCCAAATCCCAGCGATGCCGAAAGAAGATCGAGGAACCCTTCGGCTGGGCCAAGACCGTCGGCGGCCTGACACAGACCATGTATCGCGGCATAGAGCGCGTGCGCGCCCGCTTTACGCTGACAATGGCGGCCTGCAATCTCGCAAGGCTGCCGAAACTGCTCGCAGCCTGACCGGGGAAGCCGCAGTCAGGTCTGCCTGCGCATGCTCCAGCCCCACCCAGCATCCGCGTCGAGGGAAACCATCCCTCACGCGGGCCTTTTTCAGCGCCCTGCTA
>NZ_FNAV01000058.1 GCF_900102075.1 Salipiger thiooxidans
GGCCCAACAGGCCCGAACGTGCATATATGGACATTTGAAGGAACATATAGCGAACGAACTGACTGTTGACCGTGTGGTCCGAAGTCGGGAGGCTGCTTCTGGCATGGTTGGGGGTTGGCGAGTTGGAACGGTCATTTGTCGAGGTTTGGAGCCTGTCCTTCGATGACATGGGATTGATCGAGGGTGTCAATCGTTCTGGCCGTGTATGGTTTGCGTTTCAGCTGAGCTTTTTCCGGGAGCGGTCGCGCTTTCCGTGCCGGTCGGGCGATGTCCCGGCCGATGTTGTGCAATACCTTTGCGAACAACTGGGAATCGCAGCCCCAGACGAACGGGATTTCGAGTACGGTCATGTGACCGCGCGCAGGCACCGGGCGGCAATCTTGCGACATTTGGGTATTCGTCGCGCCACGGATCGGGACCGGCAGGCGTTGCGGGGCGAACTGGCCGAGATGTTTCAGGGGGCTTTCTGGAAGATCGAGAACCAGGTCGAACTCGGGTATCGCAAGAGCCGCGCGCGGGGATATTTCGTGCCGTCGGACAAGATCATGGAGCGGTTGGTGCGCGGGGCTCGGCACGATGCCGTTGAAAACCTTCTTGCGAGGATTGCCGATAGCCTGCCCGGTGAGACACGCGGGAAACTGGAGGCCAGCCTGGCCGATCCCAAATGCGCCACGGGGTTTCTGAGCTTGAAAGCGGATGCGGGTGCCGCCACGCTTGAGAGCATCCTGGCGGCGGCAACGCGATTGGCATTCGTGAACACGCTCGGTCTGCCGTTCGACACCATCACCAATGTCGATCCTGCCCTGATTCAGCGCCTGTCCCGCCGGGTCGATGGTGAGACCGCGGCCGAGATGCGCCGCCACGGCGACACGCGGCGGCTGGGGCTCTTCGCGCTCCATCTCATGCACCGTCGCGCCCAGATGATAGACGCGCTGATCGACCTTCTGCTTGAAATCATTCACCGGATGCAGACGCGGTCGCGGCGCCGGGTGGTGGGGTCAATTGCGCGGGATATCGAGCGGGTCCATGGCAAGGAGCGCCTGCTTGTCGACATGGCCATTGCTGCGGTGGACGACCCCGAGGGTCGGGTACTCGAGGTCATTTATCCTGTCGCGAGCGTGGCCAGGCTGAAGGCGGTGATCGAGGAAGATCGGGCCAAGGGCACGCTTGACGACCGCATTCAGACGGTGATGCGTGGCTCCTATGCCAGCCACTACCGCCGGATGGTGCCACCGCTTCTGGCTGTGCTGCAATTCCGATCGAACAATGCAAGCTGGCGCCCGATCCTGGACGCGCTCGACTTGATTCAGCGATGGCAACAGGATGGACGGCGGGTTGTGCCTGCCGATCTGGCCCCTGAGGGGTCAGTTCCCGCCAAATGGCGCGAGGGCGTCATCGATGCGGCCGGCCGTCTGAATGTGATCTCCTTCGAGCTCTGTGTCCTGGCGCAGTTGCGTGAGCGAGTGCGCGCGAAGGAAATCTGGGTCGATGGCGCCGACCGCTACCGCAACCCCGATGATGACCTGCCTGCCGATTTCGAGGTGCAGAGGGACATATATTATCAGGGTCTTGGCCTCTCCCTAGACGCCGGTGCGTTTGTCGCGCAGGTGCGCGATGATCTGACGCGCGAACTACACCTTCTGAACCGGACCCTGCCGGAAAATGGCCATGTCCGGCTGCGAACATCCGGAGAGAACCGGATCAGGATCACGCCCTTCGCACCCGCACCTGAGCCGCTGGGGCTGGGTGCTCTCAAGCGCGAAGTCGAACGCGTCTGGCCGATGACCGGCCTTCTCGATGTCCTCAAGGAAACGGCCCTGGACACGGGATTTCTGGACTGCTTCGAGACCTCCGCCAGCCGCGAAGCCGTGCCGCGTGCAGACCGGGACCGGCGGTTGCTGCTGGCGCTCTATGCCGCGGGAACCAATGCCGGGATCAAACGCGTTGCCGCCGGTGTCGGTGACATCAGCTATGACGAACTGCTCCATATCCACCGCCGCTATGTCGACCCGAACGCGCTGCGTGCCGCCGCGGCACGCGTGGCCGATGCGACACTGGCGGTACGCAATCCGGCGATCTGGGGCGAGGCAGGCACGGCTTGTGGATCGGATTCCACCAAGTTCGGCGCCTGGGACCGCAACCTGATGACGGAATGGCATGCGCGATATGGCGGGCGCGGGGTGATGATCTACTGGCATGTCGAGCGCCAGGCGACCTGCATCTATTCACAGCTCAAGAGGTGTTCGTCCTCCGAGGTTGCGGCGATGATCGAGGGCGTGCTCCGTCACTGCACCGACATGGAAATCCAGCGTCAATACGTCGACACCCATGGTCAGACCGCTGTCGGGTTCGCCTTCTGCCATCTGCTTGGATTCGAATTGGCACCACGTCTGAAAGCAATTGCCCGCCAGAAGCTGGTTCTTCCCGCCGCGGGCATGCGGGCGCGCCTGCCGAACCTGGCGCCGATCTTGTCGAACGTGGTCGATTGGGCCGAGATCGAGCAGCAATATGACGAGATGGTCAAATACGCCGCCGCCATGCAACATGGCACCGCCGACCCCGAGGCGATCCTGCGCCGGTTCGCCCGGACTGACGTGATGCACCCGACCTACAAAGCGCTGGCCGAACTGGGTCGTGCCATCAAGACGATCTTCCTGTGCCGCTATCTGCGGTCGGAAGCCCTTCGCCGGGAAATCCACGAAGGCCTGAACGTCGTCGAGAATTGGAACAGCTCGAACGGGTTCGTGTTCTTCGGCAAGGGCGGTGAGATCGCCTCGAACCGCATCGCCGACCAGGAGATCTCCGCCCTGGCGCTGCAACTGGTCCAAGCGTCTATGGTCTATGTGAACACGCGCATGGTCCAGTCGGTCCTGTCGGACCCGAACTGGCAGGACCGGCTGTCGCCTGAGGATTATCGCGGCCTGACCCCGCTGATCTACGCGCACATCACTCCCTATGGCCGCTACGACATCGACCTGTCCACTCGGATTGACTACGAACGCATGGCGGCTTGACGCTCATTATGGGTATACCCATGATGACGTGCGGCATGAACACTGCACACGGTCACTTTGGTGTTTATTTTGGGTCTTAACCACGTTATTGAACACCCCATGTCACAGGCACACCCAAAATGAACAGCTCCGGCGCCAAAATCGGTTATGCCCGAACCTCGACGGTGGATCAGAACCTCGACGCCCAGATCGCCGCGCTGACAGCCGCGGGCTGCGGCATGGTGCGCCGGGAACAGAAGAGTGGTGCCAGTCTGGAAGACCGCTCCGAATTGAAGACCATCCTCGACTTCATTCACCCCGGAGAGACACTGGTGGTCACCCGCATCGACCGCCTGGCGCGCTCCATGCGCGATCTGCAGGTCATCGTCGCACGGCTGAAGGAAAAGGGCGCACATCTCGCTGCCACCGAGCAACCGGTGGACACGTCCACCGCCGCGGGCAAGGCCTTCTTCGACATGCTCGGTGTCTTTGCCGAGTTCGAGACCAACCTGCGCCAGGAGCGGCAGGCTGAAGGCATTACCGCCGCCAAACGCCGGGGCGTCTATCGTGGCCGGCCGGCCAAAATCGATATGGCCGCTGTTCAGGCCAGACTGGCCGCCGGCCAGTCCCCCACGGAGATCGCCCGCGACATGGGCATCTCGCGCGGCACCGTCTACAAGGCAAAGGCTTCGATGTGAGAAAGAGCAGCAGGAAAAAACCACCCGCAGCGGCCAGGCCACCAGCGCAGGCAGACACCACCAAGGTGCCGCCGCCGCGCAACCTGACCCCGACACTCTGCGATCGCTTGCGCCGCGATCTGCTCGCCGCCTGCCAGGGCGTGGCCGAAACCCACGGGCTGACCGTCGAGGGCGGTGAGCTCAGCGACATCGACCTGCGCCATGGATTCGGCATCGCGTTCCGCGTCGGCATCCCAATGGCCGATGGTGCGATCTTCTCTCCCGACAAGGCCCTGTTCGAAGCCCTCGCCAGCAGCTTCGGGTTGCAGCCCGCCGACTATGGCCGGACCTTCAGAACCCAGGGCGAGGCCTTCCGTATCACCGCCATCAACCCGAACCGGCCCAAATACCCCGTCAGCGCAGAGCGTCTCGCCGATGGAAGAAGCTACAAGTTCTCTGCCGAAAACGTCGCCATGTACCTGCGCGCACCAGACGCCTGATCCGTTCTATAAACGTTCTTCAAGATGTCCAAATATGCACGCTCGGGCCTGTGGGGCC
>NZ_FNAV01000054.1 GCF_900102075.1 Salipiger thiooxidans
GCTCTGGCCCTGATCCAGGCGCTTTCGAGCCTCGACCCGCAGCGGCTGCGGCGCCTCGTCCTGTGGATCTGGTGCATCATGATCACGCTTGCCACGCTTGAGGCTCTCGGCCTGAAACCGGTGTTCGATGCGGTCCGGGACGTTCTCTACTCGGGCAGCGGACGGGGCGTCTACGAGGCCACTCAACGCGACATCGGGATCTATGGCCGGGTCCGCACCACGGTCTTTGCCAGTGAGCCCTCGTTCCTCGCCGATACGCTGGCCTCGCTGATCCTTTTGGTATTCTTCCTGGATCCGAAGCGCGGCAGCATAGCGTCCTGGGCCCGGCTGGGCGGTATGCTGGCGCTCAGCTTCCTGCTGTCACCAAGCTTCAAGATGGCCTTCTACGTGCTGGCCGCGGTGGTCTGGCAATTCTGGCCTCGCAACCTGCGGGGCCTGACAAGCCTGATCGCGGGCCTCGCCGTCGCGGGAGTTCTGCTGGCCGTGTTCTACGGACCGATCCTCGGCTTCTTCCTCGAAACCGTCGGAGGGCACCTCGAAAGCGGTAGCTTCTACGGACGGATCGGCGTTGCCCATTCGGTCGGCTTCGAGGCCCTGCGAAACTATCCGCTCTTCGGGTACGGCCTCAGCAACCAGGATGGTCTGTATCCGATCATTGCCCAGGTCTGGCAGAGCAGCGGGGCCTTCGCCCTGTTCCCTTGGTACCAGCCGCTCCCGGCACAGGGCCTGATGTCCAACGGGTTCTGGTGGGAATGGGCCTATCTCGGGATTGCGGGCGGCCTCATCGTAACCCTGCTGATGACAAGCCTCTTGCGGCGCATCGGTGTCGAGCTTCCGCTACGCACCGTCGTCTGCACCTGGATTGTCTGGTACGCGGGTGCCGCTTTCGTCGATCCGCGCAGCTGGTACATGATCGCGCTCTTCGCGGTCGGCGCGGTGCAGTTTGCGGGCACCCGAGCGGCTGCCCAAGACAAAAAGGACACGGCATGAGCCGGACTGCCAAGGCCGTCATTCTGGCGCGCGCCGTGCGGCGGTTGTCGCCGCGCATGGCCGCATACATGGCCCGCCGCGTCGCCCGCAACCGTCTCGCCGTCCGGTTTCCCGACCGCTACCGGGCACGGATCTCTGCGATCGAGGAAACCCTGCCCCGGTTGGGACGACCGCCTGCAGATCTTCCCACAGGGCTCGTGTCCATGGCGGAATTTTACTGCGCCGAATACCGGGACGTCATGGACGGGGTGCTGCAGGGCAGGGTCTGCCTGCATGGGCACGAGATCGATTTCGGCGCCTCGGATCGCGTCGATTGGAACCGTGGGGTCCCCGAGGAAGGCGACCATCAGATGTGGCGGGTGAAGCTCGCTCACATGGGGTTTCTCTGCCCGATGATGCTTGAGGGAGGGCCGGAGCACTACGCCGTGGTGGCGACGCTTGTCGCCGGAGCCCGGTCCGGCACGGACATGACGGCCCCCGGCGCCTTCAACGCCTACTGGTTCCCCTATGCCGCCTCGCACCGGATCCTGTCGCTGGGGGCGGGGCTCATGCTGGCGCGCGCCCGGGGCACTTTGCCACCGGAGACCGACGCCGCAGTGGCCGACCTGCTGCGCTACAACGTGGCCTTCGTTCTAGACAACGTGGAGCACGAACTTAACAACAACCACGTAGAGCGCAACCTCGCGGCGCTCTGTCTCTATTTCACCTATGCCGAAAGCATTCCTCCCGCGATTGCGGCGCGGCTCGAGCGTGACGTGGCGCATCTGGTCGGCAGCACGATCCTGGAGGACGGTTGCCAGATCGAACGCTCACCGATGTATCAGGGGCTGAGCGTGGCCTCGCTGGCGGTACTTGCCGAAACCCCCTTCCTGTCGGCCGCGCTGCGTGCGCGTCTTTCAGGCCGCCTGGACGCCGCCCGGCGGGCCTTCGCGATCCTGTGTCACCCAGATGGCCAGGTGGCATTGTTCAACGATGCCTGGCACGACGAGGTGCCGCACTGGACGGGCCCCCCCGCACCGGAGGGACGTTCGCTTCTGCCGCAGGGCGGGTACGGACGATTGTCGCAGGGTGAAGATCTCTGCCTGATGGACGCGGGGCCACTCGGCCCTTCATGGAACCCCGGACACGGGCACGCGGATTTCCTGTCGCTCGAGATCACGCTGGGCGCAGAGCGCCTGATCGTGGACCCGGGCACCTCGCGTTACAACACCGGCGCCGATCGCGCCCGCGAACGCAGTGCCGCCGCCCATAACGGGCCCTGCTACGAGGGGATCGAACCCGTCGAGTTCACCGGCTGCTTCAAGGTCGGTCGCATGGCAGAGGCTCGCCTGCTGGACGAGGGCAACCTGCCTCTGGACACGATCGGCGGGACGTTCCGGGGCACCGTGGGTGGGGCGGCGAGGATGGTCCGGCATTATCCGGGGCAGGGCTTTCTCGTGGCGGATTACTGGGATTCGGAAACACCGGGAGCGGTCAGCTGGCTGGTTCCCGGATCCTGGCAGGCCAGCACTGGCCCGGAGGATTCGATCTTGCTGCACAAGAACGGTTCGGACGCCCGGATCGTCCCCCTCGCAGGACGTTTCCGTGCGCCTGCTCCGCAAGCCTCTTCCTGGGCATGCCACTACGGCCGCCGCGAAGCTGCTCACGAGATCCGGCTGCGGGGTGAGGCACACACAGGGGGCGGACAGGCCCTGTTGTGCTGGATCGGCCGTACCACGCCGCCGGATAGCGCCTGCGAGGATGGTGCGGTGCTGCTCGACCGCCTCGCCGCTCTTTCCGAAAGCTCACGTTAGGATTGCGAACAGGACGATGCTCCAGACTTCTCCCCTCGCCCAGATAATGGCACCCGATGCTCTTCCCCTAGGTCTCGGCTGCAGCCGGCTCGGCTCAGTCAACGGTGCTTCCGGCGATGAGGCACGTGCCCTCCTCCATGCAGCGCTCGCGCGAGGGGTCCGCTTCTTCGACACATCGAACATCTACGCCCAGGGAGACAGCGAACGGTTGCTGGCCGAGGTTCTGGGCAAGCGCGACGACTGCGTCATATGCTCGAAGGCGGGCAAGTATCTCGATTGGAAGAAGCAGGCGCTGGTGCCGTTGAAGGGCCTGCTGCGCAATGTGGCGCGGCGCTCGAAACAGGCCAGTCGCGGTGTCGCCGCCGCGCGGGCCAAGCCCATGCCGACCCGTTGGGACGGTCCTTTCCTGAGCAGCAGCATCGACGGCAGTCTGCGCAGGCTGAAGCGTGAGCGGATCGAGATGTTCATGCTGCACAGCCCTTCTGCCGACGTCGTGGCCCGTGGCGAGGCCGTCGCTGCGCTCGAGGCGGCGCAGCAGGCTGGGAAGATCGGCCTGATCGGCGTGTCTGTCGACGACGTTGCCACGGCGGAGGCCGCGCTCGGGGACCCCAGGGTGCAGGCGCTGCAATTGCCTCTGCTTCCAGGGGAAACCGAATTCGACTCGGTGACGCAGCGAGCTGCTGATGCTGGTGTCGCCGTCATCGCGCGCGAGATCCTGGGCGGGGCGCAGGCAATCTCGGGAGCCATGGACCCCGCCCGCTACGCCGCCGACCGCATCGCCGAGATGGTGCGGGATCCCCGTGTCGCACTGCCGCTTGTTGGTACCACCCGCATGGTCAATCTGCAGGCTTCAGCCGATGCCGCGGAGGTCGCGACCAAAGCCTGATTTCTCCCGCGGACAGAGGGGCGGGGTCATATCGCGATGGTGCCGACCGCCTTGAACACGGCCAGTGTGTATCTACATGGTTCCAGCTGGCGGACCTATCCGCGAGCCCGGTTCCGACGGCCCTCCGGATACTGCGGATGTGCCGGCTGCGCTGCAGACATATACCTGTCCGCCATTGTGGACACGGTTGCCAGCGGCATAGGTCGTGGCCCCACTCCGAACGGATCTCCACCGGGTTGATACCGTTACTCACATGGCAGAGATCGAAGCGCCCTTCCGAATTCGCGCGCATGGGGTTTGCTTGCATCCCCGTCAGGTGTGCATCCGCATGAAGCGGCGCGAGATTGCCCGTCTGCGCCGAGTAGACGGACATCCGGGTGCGAGGCAGGGGGGCGCTCTCTGTCAGAACACTCTGAATCGCACTGTTCTGGTTCAGTAGGGCCATTTCGGACTCCTCGAATATACCGAGGACCGAAGATTTCACCGACGAATTTCCGCGATGTTAACCTACCGGGCGGTGCCTCAGCCCGTCAGCAAGCGTTCGAAAAGACGCGGACGGGTTTCGCTGCGATAGTTCTTCACTGCAGACTCGCTACCGGGGATAGGCCCGAGCGGGGTGAAACTGGTCGTCGGTCTCACCGCCGTTCCTTCGGGACCCGCCCCCTGAACAAGCAGCGTCAGTTCATTCACATGCATGATGAACTCCGGGGACGCGTAGGGCTGTTTGCCACTGTCGAGGTCACGAGCCATTTCAGCAATGCCGATCAGCTTGTCCTGGGCATAGACCTCGCGACGGCGAACCCATTCGATCATGCGCTGCCTGAACGAAGAGCGCATCTGTTGATCCTTCTCTACCGCCTCGGATTTCCAGTTCCGCACGAGCGTTTGCCGGCGCCCACCGATCCCGAACAGGCGCGCTAGGGTCGGATGGGCCCGCAGCGTCTGGAACTTGCGGGCGGACAGACTGCCCTTGCTGTAGCGCTCGAGGAAGACAGGGGAGCGATACTGGCGATAGCTGTCGGCGATGACCTCGCCAGCGTCGCCGATAACCCGCATCCGGTGGTCGCGCGGAGCGACAACACTACAGGTAATGCGCGCCGAGGCGCCGTTCGCGAACTGCAGGCAGGCAACCGAGAAATCCGGCGTTCCAACACGCGGAGGCAATCCGTCCATCTTGTTCTCGATCAGCTCGCTGGAGAAGGCGGTAACCGAAACGGCCGGCCCGAGCAGACCACAGATCCAGACCAAGTGATAGCCGAGGTGCTCATAGGTACAGCCCTCGTGGATCTCCTCCTCCAGAGGCCAAGGGGCACCGGTGGGGCTGCGCACCTTCTCGAACTCCATCAGATGAATGGGATTGTCGTCAAGTTCTGCATAGACCAGCAGGGGCCGGCCTATGGCGCCGTCCTCCACCGCCTTGAAGATTGTACGCACACTGTCACTGAAGATATTGCAGGGGGCCGCGTAGAGCCGCAGGCCACGCTGTTCGGCCAGTTCGAACAGGATCCGCGATTCATCCACGCTCTTGGTCAGCGGCTTTTCCGAATAGACATGCTTGCCCGCTTCGAGCGCCTGCCGAGTCACCTCGAAGTGCGAGCCGATATTGGTCAGATTCACGACGATGGTTACCTCAGGATCGGCCAGAAGCGCCTCGTAGCTGGGATAGACATCAAACCCGTAGTAGGCGCTCACTTTCGCGGAGCGATCGGTCTTGAGATCGTAGACGCCACGGATCTTCAATTCTGGATGCGCACTGATCGTACGCATGTAGATATCGAAGACGAACCCGCATCCGACGATGGCAATGTTCATGCGAAAGCTTCCTCTTGAGACTGTCGTGCTGGCAGAGACCAGAATTTCTCTACATCTGCTCTCGCGGATACAGTGCTGAGACAGATGGGGAGGTCAAGGGCACTGCCGCAGTTCCTCTGCTCTATAGGAGGCAACCTGTCTCCGATATGATCAGTATGCTCTACAGGGTGCTGAAATCGTTCCGGCCTCCACGCTGTGTAGAACATGATTCATCTCCAGCGGGTCAAGGGAGGAGACAGGCATGCGCAGCACGGACAAGACGAGCGGATCGCTGTTCGGCGATGTCGGTCTGGAAGCACACATCCCGGACAGGCGTCCGTTGCGCGTAAAACCGCTCCCATGGCAGACTCTCTCCATTAGATAACCATCTGTTTTCTAATGGGAGTCGCACTTGAGGGTAGCGCGCACC
>NZ_FNAV01000052.1 GCF_900102075.1 Salipiger thiooxidans
TGGCCGGTGAAGGACACGCGCTTGGCGCCGTCGAGCACCTCGGTCCAGAGCGGCCCGCCCGGTGCCGTGCAATCGGCGGTGGTCACGTCGATCTCTTCGTTGTTGATGGTGAGCGTCTTCGTGGTCAGGGCGCAGAGCACCTCGAAGCCCGGCGTCTCCTCGCCGTTGCTCAGCTTGATCAGGAGCGTGCGCCCCGTCTGTTTTGCCATGATGGCCTCCTGTGAACGGAAGATGGGCTGCCGCCCGGGTCGCCTTGCCGAAGGGCGTTACGCGGCCACGCCGAGCGAGGCCTCGAAGGCCACCACCGCCGTGTAGATCTCGCCGTCGCGCGACCGGCTCACGACGGTGGTCAGGTAGTCGCACCAGTCGAGCGTGAGCCCCGGCAGCGCGACCTCGACCCCGTCGAGCGCCACCCGCACCGCATGCGCCAGCGCCACCACCTGCTCGCGACCGGCGGCGGTCTGCGACTGGCACTCGAAGCTGAAGGCGATGTCGTCGTCGGTGTGGCAGCCGATGCGCAGCGCGGCCCCGTCGAGGCGGCCCAAGTGGACATAGGGAAAGGCCACGTGCTCCTGCGGCTCGTCGTAGACGCCGCCGGTGGCCAGCGCCGCGACCTCGGGATCGGCCCGCAGCGCCGCGATCAGCGCCGCCTGCAGCAGGGTCGCGGGCCCGTCAGCCATGGAAGCTCTCCTTCACCGCCTTGTTGATGGCCCGCCGCGCGCGCGACGCCCGGCGTTTGCGGGTCACCGAGAGCGCCGGGTTGACGAAGGGGCGCGGGCCGCGGTCGCCCTCGATGACCTTGGACTTGGGCCCGAAGTCGAGCAGGTAGCTGCCGTCGGCCCGTCGCGCGCCGGTGATCTTGCTGCGCTCGTGGCCATCGCCCTCGACGTCGGCGCCCACCGGCACCAGGATCTTCGACACCCGCAGAATGTCCTCGCCGTTCTTCTGGTTGGCGTCGCTCATGGCCTGCGCCACGCGGTCCTTGAGCTTGTCGAGCTTGCGCATCACCTTGTCGGCACCAATGACAGTCATCAGGATTCTCCTCAGTTTGGTGGCCTGACCCATTCCTCGCAGAGCAGCACCAGCAGGTCGGCGCGCTCGGTCGCCTGGGCCGGGGCGCTGCGGATCTTCCAGACTGCCCCGCGGGCCACGATCCGGTCGGCCGCGGTGATCTCGCGCGCGGCGGGGCTGACGCGCAGCCGCACCGTCGCCCGCCGCGTGGCCTCGTTGCGGCCCGCCACCAGCGCCTCGGCGCCCGGATCCTCGTTCATGTCCGCCCAGAGCGTGAGCGGTGTGCCCGCGGTCAGCTCGAGGTCGGCCCAGCCCACCACGGTATTGCCGCCGGGTGTGTTGCCCGGCACCTTGCGCTGCACGGTGATGCGGTCGTCGAGCCGCCCGCCTGCCATCTCAGCACCCCGCCGAGATCTGCGGGCGACGGTAGCGCGCCTGGCGAATGAGGCGCTGCACCCCAAACGACCCCCGCGGCGGCTCGATATCGCCCGAGATGGTGATGTCGGCCTCGCGCCATTCGCGGGTCAGCGCCATGATGGCGCGCCAGAGCCCGGGCGAGAGCGCCGCCCCCGCCTCTGCCTGGATCCGCACCACCGCACCGGCATCGCTGCGGGTGAGCCAGCCCTCCGGCAGGAGCAGCTGCGGCTCGTCATGGCCCTGCAGGAGCTGCACCCCGGTGATGTCGCGATCGACGTAGGCGCCGGTCGTGTCGGTAACGGCGATGGCCGCGACCGAGGTGACGGGTCGGCACGGGAACCACCAGCGCCGCCAGTCGTGCACCGGGTAGGTGAACTCGTAGAGGCCGGGCGCCGGCGGCACGTTGGTGGCGGTGGTGACGACATCCTGCGCCGCGCCGAGCAGCAGCTCGAGCGCGGGCGTCTCTTCTTCCGTCACCACCCCGTGCACCGCGGCGGCGAAGGCCTGGGCCGTCACCGCCAGCGGCAGGGGATCTTCCCCGATATACCGCATGGTTACTTGCGCTTGCCCTGGGCGGGCGGCGCCCCGGGCTCGGACGGGGCGGCGGGCGCGGGCTCGGACGGGGCGGCGGGCGCGGGCTCGTTGCTGGTATCCGCCCCCTCGACGCCGTCCTTGCCCTGCGGTTCGGCGGCGTCCGCGTCGGGCTGCACCTCGGCAGCCGAGGCCGGAACCGGTGCGCTTGGGTCGCGCGCGACGCCCGCCTCGATCAGCGTCTGCGCGTGATCGTCGGGAAAGCCCGCAGTCTCGCCCCTCTGGTACATGAGGTGCGGGCGGGTGAAGATCACCGCCTTCATTGCGGCAGGCGGTCCATGCCGCCGCAGATCAGCAGTGCCGAGAGCGCGGCGGTGTCGGTGTCCGCGGCGCTGAGATCGGGCGTGTAGCTCACCCGCACGTAGCGCCCGCCCGCCCGGAGTTTCACGTCGAGCTCGAGGCAGCCGGTGACGGTGCCGCCGCCCGCGGGCCCGGTCGCGGCCACCACCGTGCCGGTCACCAGCGTCGCCGCGTCCGCAAGGTCCGCCGCCTCGCCTTCCTGCACCGTGTAGGTGACCGAGAGCGTCTCGCCCGCCGCCAGCGTGGCGGTGAAGGGAATGGCGAGCAGCCCCGACTGCGGCATGCCGATGGCCGCCCGGTCGAGGATCACGCCGGGCACGGCGGTGTTGTCGCCCGCGCCGCCTGCGGTCAGCGCGGCGTTGCCGGCGGCGCGCAGGGCTGTGATCAGCGCGCCGATGTCTTTCATCTGGATCATGGGAAGTCTCCTTTGGGAAAGCGGGCTCAGTCGGCCCAGGTGACGCCGGTCAGCACGGCGACGGCCGGCAGGTGCCGCAGCCCGAGGTCGTGCTGCAGGATCATCCGCATCAGCGTCTCGTCGCGGCTGAAGGCCGATTGCAGCTCGCCGTTGCTGTCGCGGTAGGCGGCCTGGTCGGACATGGCGATGGTGATGCCCATGTGCTCGCCGATCACCACGTGCATCGGATGCACCAGCATGATCTCCGACGCGTCGCCGCCGCCGCCGAGGTTCGACGGGATCTCGGTGGTGACATGCACGGGCTTGCGGCGCAGCTGGCCAGACTGCATCTCGGGGAAAGCAAGGTTGCCGTTCCCGTCGCGCAGGTTCGTGAGGTACATCGCGGTGCGCGGCGACATGATCCAGTGCGCCCCGTTATAGGGAACGTTGGCATTGGCGAGCGCCAGCTCCATGCGGCCGAGATCACTGGTGACCTTCTGCAGGTCGGAGCCTGCGGTCATCACCAGGATGTTGGTCGCCGCTGCCGGCGTGCCGACGAGCTGGTAGCGCAGACCCTTGGGCGCGAACTCGGTGCCCGCGCCGCGCAGGAAGTAGCGGTCCTGGATCTGGGCGGCGTCGGCGATGGCATCGTCCCGCACCATGCGGTCGACCGAGGTCGAGGCCGCGCGCATCAGATCGTTGGAGATGGGCACGATGCCCCGCATCTTCTTGGCCGAGAGCTTCATCTGACCGTAGCTGTAGCCGGTCACCGGCGCGTCCGAGGTCTCGTCGCCGTAGCCGAAGCTGGCCCCCGAGGCGCGGCGGTTCTGCGTGAGGTTGCCGTTGGGCAGCGGCACGATGCGCGGGCCCATGGCGGTGACGACGCTGGCAGGACGCAGCAGCTCGATCACCTCCGAGCTCACGTCCTCGGGCACCAGGAAGCCGCCCGCCTCGCCCGAGGACAGGTTCTGCCCGACGGCGAAGAGCCCGCTCTGGCCGTTCTCCTCGGCGATCATGCGGGCGGTGTGGAGGTTGCCGCCCGCTGCTGCGAGCGTGCGCAGCATGGCGCCGAACTGGAGCCCCTTCTCCTTCGGCTGCGCGGGGGCGGTGGCGCCCTGCCCGCCGTTCGCTTCGGCGCCCGGCTCGGGCTGTGCTGCGGCGGCGCGCGAGGCCTCGACCTCCTCGGCCCGCTTCACCTGCCGGTCGGCCTTCTCGAAGGCGGCCCTGGCGGTGTCGAAGGCGGCCTGCGCCGCCGCGAGCGCGGTCTCTTCCGCGCCCTCCTGGTCCTCGAGCGCGGTCAGCGCGTCGGCGCGGGCCTGCATGTCGTCCGCCGCGGCCTTCCGGGCGCGGCGCAGGTCGTTGATGTCACCCATGGTGATGCTCCTCATGATGGGCGCCGCGCCTCGGGCGCAGCAGGAAGACCCCGCCGCGCATGGGCAGGGTGAAGACGAGGCGCGCGGTGGCGCGCCCGGTGATGGGGAAGATCAGAGCCCGGCGAGCGCCCGCGCGGCCTGCGCCTGGGCCCGGGCAGCGCGCCCGGCGGTGCGGGGAGGACGCGGCGCGTAGGCCGCCCCGAGGCGGGCCCAGAACGTCGGCGCGTCCTCGAGCCGGTCGACGAGCCCGCGCGCCTGCGCCTCCGCGCCCCAGAAGATCGCGCCGCCATCGGCGGGATCGTCGGTCGACGAGAGCCGCGCCGGCAGGTCCGCCAGCTCGATGCCCCGGCCCGCGGCGACAGCCGCGTGGAAGTCCGCCTCCATTGCGTCGAGCACCCGCACGGACTCGCGCTGGCCTTCCTCGGTCGAGGGATCAGGGCGCTTGGCGCGTGCGTGCGACGAGCTGAGAATGAACAGCTGATCGCCCGACATGCCCGGCTGCACCGGTGCGGCACTCACCTGCATGCAGCCGATCGAGCCCACCACGCTGCCGGGCGTGAGGGTGATGTCCGTCGCCTGGCTCGCGATGTGGTAGCAGGCCGAGGCGGCGAGCGGATGCACCAGCGCATGCACGGGTTTGACCGAGGCCGCAGCCGCGACGGCGGCCGCAGCACCTGCGATGCCCAGCACGTAGCCGCCGGGCGAGTCGCAGAGCGCAACGATGGCGGCCACGTCCTCGTTGGCGGCCAGCTCGGCGAAGGTGGCCTCGAGCCCGTGGTAAGTGCTCCAGCCGAGCCAGCGCTCGAGCAGGAAGGCGTTGGGCGTCAGCAGCCCCGAGATCGGCACGATGGCGATGTTGCGGTGGATGGCGTAACGCTCGCCCGGCTCCAGCGTGAGCGACATCGCCCCCACCGAGAGCGCGCGTGCCCCCACCTCCGCACCGGGTGCGGGGACCGGCATCTGCAAGAGCGCCTCGCCATGGGCGCGCGAGAGCGCCAACGGCGCCCCGGCAAAGAAGCTGGCAACGGTCCGGCTCATGCATCGTCTCCTTCGGGATCGCGGCCCGGCGCTGCGGCGCGGGTCATGTTGGGCGCGGGGTTGAGCGTGCCGCCCTCGGCCACCGGTGGCGCGCCGATCTTGGCGCGCGCCTCGTTGGGCAGCATGAACGGCCCGCCCACGGCACGGTTCAGCGCCTCGTATTGTTCCTTGACCGTCGGCTGCAGCAGCGCGCCGAAGTCGTGGCGCAGGAACAGCCCCGCCGCACGCTCGGCCCGGGTCAACAGCGCCACGTCGAGCTGCGCCTCCACCAGCGCCGACCAGTGCAGCAGGCAGTCGGTCAGGTAGTCGATGGCCTGCTGCTCGCCGTTGGCCTTCACGCCGTATTCCAGCATCTGCAGCTTGCTCGGCGGCATCCGGTAGATACCCGCCAGCATCTCGCGGTCGAACTTGCGACTCGAGAGCAGCTCCTGATCGGCGGCCGAGATGTCGAGCGCCTTCACGTCCTCGTCGGGGTTGGTGACGATCCAGCCGTCGCCGCCCGGATCCTGCATCGCGTCCTTGATGCGCCGGGCATTGCGCACCCGCTGCTCCTCGCCCTCGTAATTGTCGCCGAGCTTGATCACGCCCTTCGTCGTGCCGCCCGCGGCGTTGCGCGCCGCCGCCCGCTGGCCCGCGAGCGCGATGCCGACGCTCTCGGCCGCCACCTGGATCGGGCTGCGGCCGGTCCAGCCGTCCTCGGCCATGTAGCGCAGGTGCACCATCGCCCGCGCCGGCACCCGGCGCTGCACCCCCGCCCCGTCCTCGAACTGGTAGAAACGCTCGAGCCCGTCGCGCAGCATCGAGACGCTGCCCTGGCGCACGATGTCGAGCCGCATCAGCTCGCCACCGCCATCGCGGGGCCCGTAGATGTGGCCGTTGCCGCGCAGCGCGTAGGCGTAGACCGCCGCGAAGCGCACCAGATTCGCCGGCACGCCGGGGGCGGCCTCGCCGTTCAGCAACTCGCCGGCGGCATGCTCGCGCACACGCACGTCCTGCCCGTCGCCCTGCCGCTGCCAGAGCTTCAGCGGCACCTTGGCGAGATCGCCCGCGATGTTGTTGCAGCAGGCAAAGACCGTGGCGTGATGCGCCGCCGTCTCGGGCGTCACCCGCGGCAGGCCCCGCACCGCACCCGGCGCCCCGAGCGATCCCCAGCCCACCGCCAGCAGGCCCTCGTCGCCCGCCGCCGCCTGCGCCGTCACCGGCGGCTCGATGCGCTGTGCCATGGCGCCGCCCGCGCGGCGAATGTCCAACCCGAAGAGCTTCATACCACCACCACGTCCCGCGCCTTGCGCTTCTCTTCGCCCACCTCGGCCCGGCCCAGCGCCATGATCGCGGCCACCGCCGGGTCGATCCGGCCCGTGGCCTTCTTCTTGTTGGGCTTCACGTTCTCGGCCGCGTCCTGGTCGAGCACCACGTTGCCCACCGCCCAGGCGAGCAGCGG
>NZ_FNAV01000050.1 GCF_900102075.1 Salipiger thiooxidans
CCTTCTGGGCGGCAACATGATCGTGGAAACGGTCTTTGGCTGGCCGGGGCTCGGGCGGCTGGTCGTTGAAAGCATCTTTCTGCGCAACTACCCGCTCGTACAGGCCGCAGTGCTGTTCTATGCCGTCACCTACGTGCTTTTGAACTTCATCGCCGACCTGCTCTACACCGTGCTGAACCCGAGGGTGAAACTGTGAGTGTGACAGCCGATACGCCCGGTGTTTCGGAATCCATCTTCCGTCGCAACCTTTCGAATTTTGCCGCGAACCAGTTCGCGATGGCCTGCGCGCTTGTCGTGGTCCTGTTTGTCGTCATGGCGGTCTTTGCACCGTGGATCGCGCCCCACGACCCGACCGAAACCGACCTGTTCCGCCGTCTGCAACCGCCCGCCTGGGCCGAGGGCGGCGAATGGGCCTATCTGCTGGGCTGCGACGGTCTGGGACGCGACATCCTTTCGCGGATCATCTACGGTGCCAGGATTTCTATCTTTATCGGCCTGGCCGTGATCCTGGTGGCGACGGCGGTCGGTATCCTCGCGGGGCTTGCCGCAGGCTATCTTGGCGGCTGGGTCGATGTGGTGATCTCGCGCCTCGTGGATATTCTGCTGGGGTTTCCTTACCTGATCTTCGCCATCGGGCTGATGGCGATGATGGGGCCGGGGCTGGTGAACATCATCCTTGCGCTGGCCTATAAGGAATGGGTGATCCCCGCCCGGGTCGTCCGGGGCGAGGCGCTGGTCACACGGGAATTCGAATATGTCGAAGCGGCGCGTGCACTTGGCGCATCGCGCGGGCACATCATGCTGCGCGAAATCCTGCCCAACGTGCTGTCGCCGGTGATCGTGGTCGCGACGATCCGGATGGCCCATGTGATCATTCTCGAAGCGTCGCTGTCCTTTCTGGGTCTTGGGGTTCAGCCGCCAATCGCGTCCTGGGGTTCGATGGTGTCGGACGGGCGCGCCTTCATCCTCGAGGCATGGTGGGTCTCGACCTTCCCCGGCCTGGCAATCCTGCTGCTGGTTCTTGCGATCAACGTGGCAAGCCAGGGGTTGCGCGACGCATTCGATCCGAGGTTTTCCGAATGACAGACGTGTTGCTGAAGGTGCGCGGATTGCGCACCGTGTTCGAGACGCGCGCCGGCCGGGTTTGTGCTGTGGACGGTGTGGATGTCGATGTCCGGCGCGGCGAATGCCTCGGGATCGTGGGGGAAAGCGGTTCGGGCAAGAGCGTGACCTTTGCCTCGGTCATGGGGTTGGTCAAATCTCCCGGGCGCATCGAGGCCGGTTCGGTCGAGTTTGACGGGCAGGACCTGCGCCGCCTGACCCCGCGCGAGATGCGGGCCGTGCGCGGCCGGGACATTGCCATGACCATGCAGGACGCCCTGACGGCGTTGAACCCGGCTCTGACCGTCGGCGAGCAACTTGGAGAGGTGCTCGAGGCGCATGACGAAACACTGCCCAAACGCGGGCCGGCGCGACGTGCGGCGATCCGCAGGACATCCGTCGAGATGCTGGGTCTCGTGGGCATTCCCTCGGCCGAAACGCGCCTCAGGCAGTATCCCCACGAGTTCTCGGGCGGGATGCGCCAGCGGATCATGATCGCCATCGCGCTGGCCTGTCGCCCCAGGCTGCTGATCGCCGACGAGCCGACAACGGCGCTGGATGTCACGATCCAGGCGCAGGTGCTCGAGCTGATTTCGGATATCCGGGCCCGGCTTGGCATGAGTGTGGCACTGATCACCCACGATCTTGGCGTGGTGGCCGAGCATTGCGACCGTGTCATGGTGATGTATGCGGGACAGGTCGTCGAGGAGGGGACCACCGCCGAGGTGATCGGCGCGCCGAAACATCCCTATACGCAGGGACTCCTGGCATCCATTCCCCGCCCCGCGCTTCGCGGGCAGCCGATCCACCCGATCGAGGGGCAGGTGCCTGATCTGATCGACCTGCCGCCGCAGTGCCGCTTTTACTCACGCTGCGCGGTGAGGCGAGAGGCCTGTCTGACCCCCGTTGAAATGCGAAGCGCCGGCGCTTCGCGCCGCGCACGCTGTATCCTCACAGGGGAGGACGATGCATGAGCTTTCTGAAACTCGAAGGGTTGTCCAAGCACTACACCGGCAGGCCCAGCCTTCTGAACCGCCTTGCAGGTGGCAGGGAAGCGACGGTGCGCGCGGTCAATGACATAGACCTGAGCGTCGAAAAGGGCGAAATTCTCGGCCTCATCGGTGAATCCGGCTGCGGCAAATCCACACTCGGCCGCGCCATTCTGCGCCTGCACGAGCCCACGACGGGCAAGGTGACCTTTGACGGCACCGATGTGACGGCGCTGAACGCGGCACAGATGAAGACGATGCGTCGGCGCATGCAGATCATCTTTCAGGACCCCTACGCGAGCCTCAACCCACGCCGCACCGTCGCCGAGATTGTCGGCCTGCCGCTCAGGCTGCACGGGCTGGCAAAGACGGATGCCGAGGTGCGGGAAAAGGTGGCGGCGATCGCCGCGCGCGTCGGTCTGAAGCCGGGGCAGCTCGATCGCTATCCGCACCAGTTCTCCGGCGGGCAAAGGCAACGCATCGGCATCGCCCGGGCACTGGTGTCACATCCGGAGTTCATCGTGTGCGATGAGCCGGTCTCGGCGCTCGACGTGTCGATCCAGGCGCAGATCATCGCGCTGTTGCTTGAACTCAAGCGCGAGATGAGCCTGACCTACCTCTTCATCAGCCACGACATTTCGGTGATCGGCTATCTCGCCGACCGGGTTGCGGTCATGTATCTGGGCGAGATCGTCGAGATGGGGCCCGTGGACGAGGTGCTGGCCAATCCGCGCCATCCCTATACGCAAAGCCTGATGTCGGCGGTGCCCGAGGTGGATCACGCAGGAAAACGCAAGCGCGTGCAGCTGACGGGCGATCTTCCCTCGCCGCTGAACCCGCCGTCCGGATGCAAGTTTCACACTCGCTGTCCGTTGGCCGTCGAGGCGTGTCGCCAGAAAAAACCTGTCGCCGAAACCGTCGGTCGCGGACACAGCGCGGCCTGTCTGCGCCTGGCGGAACAGCTGTCGCTTCTGGACGAGGTGCCGGCATGAGCGGAGCGCTTTCGCTTGATCTGAGCGGGAGCGCGACAGAGCGCGGGCGCGGGCAGGCCCGGGCGGGCATGACACCGCAAGTGCGCGCGGCGACGCTGGGGCGTGTCGAGGCGGCCCGCGCCGAGGGTCTGCTGGACGCGGATGCCGCGGTCTATCTGCAGGTCCAGCACGCATTCCATATGCAGACGGACCCGGAAGGCATGGCCGAACTCGACGGGATCGCGCTGGGGTTCGGGTTCGATCCCTACGAGATGTTCATCCACCTCCATCTGGGAACCCTCCGCGACCTGAAAGGTGGGGCGGCGCTTGAGGACGGCTGCTCTGCCTGGGCGACCGGGGCAGGACCGGACGGGCCACTGGTGGTCAAGAACCGGGACTTCTCGGGCACGCATCTGGGCATTCAGAGCGTCGCGCGCCATTCGGGGCCGGACATCAGGACCGGTGCGACGCTGTGCCTGGGCAGTCTGGGCAGTCCCGGCGCCTATTCTTCGGGCATCAACGCGCGGGGGCTGGCCCTGGCCGACACGCAGGTGGCGGTCAATGTGCACGGCGTCGGCTGGCTGCGCTACTTTCTGATGACCCGCATTCTGGCACGTTGCTCTACCGTTTCCGAGGCCATTGCGTTGATCAGGTCGCGGCCTCATGCCGGCGGCGGAACGCTTGTGCTGGCCGATGCCGGGGGGGCGACGGCGACGGTCGAACTGGGCGCGGCCGGACCGCAGATCGAGACGGGCAGCCTGTCGTTGCGGACCAATCACTATGTCACGCCAGCGCTTGAGAAAGACACGATGCTGCCCGAGGGCGACTGCATCGCGTCGAATTCACGCCAGCGGTTTTCGTTCCTGTCAGGCGTATTGCCCGCAGGGACATGGGACCGTGCGGCAGCCTGCAGCGTGATGGCGACACACCCGCAAGACGGCGCACCCCTTTGCCAGCATGGTGCCGCGGATGGCACACAAACAATTGCCTCGGCTGTCTATTCCTGTGCCGCTCCCGGGCTGCTAGCGTGCACTGGCTCGCCCTGCCGCTCTGAGTGGATATCCCACGATCTCACCGGCTAGGAGCAAGACACGTTGGCTGACGCTGAGAGGGGAATGGCGGATTACAAGAACGAGCTGATCGGGTCGCATCCCGATGTGCTGGCCTTGCGCAAGCTGGTCGAGCGCGTCGCGCGCAGCCCTGTGCGCACGGTCCTGATCTATGGTGAGACGGGAACCGGCAAGGGCCTGGTGGCGCGCATGATCCACCGCGCCTCGAGCCGCGCCGACCGCAAATTCGTCGATCTCAACTGCGCGGCCATCCCCGCAAGCCTGATGGAATCCGAGCTTTTCGGACATGAACGCGGCGCGTTCACTGGCGCTGTCGAGCGCAAGGTCGGGCTGGTCGAGACGGCAAACCAGGGCTCTATCTTTCTGGACGAGATCCGCGAAATGGACCTGACCCTGCAGGCCAAGCTGCTCAGCCTGCTCGATACGCAACAGTTTCGCAGGGTCGGCGCGGTCAAGATGACCTCGGTCGATGTGCGGTTCATCGCGGCAACCAACAAGGTGCTGCTGTCCGAGGTCAACTCGGGCAAATTCCGCGAGGATCTGTATTACCGCCTGCAGGTCGTGGCGCTGAACATCCCGGCTCTGCGCGAGCGCGGCGAAGATGTCATAACGCTCGCGGAACATTTCATAGAACGATACAACCGCCAATACGGTCGCAATGTGCGCGGCCTGCATCCCGAGACGGCCGACATCTTTCGCGCCTACCGTTGGCCTGGAAACGTCCGCGAACTCGAGAACCTGCTTGAGCGTATCTTCATCCTTGAGGACGAGGACGAGATCCTGCCGAGCCACCTGCCGGATCGTATTCCGCGCAGCCTGCGCGAGAGCGCCGCCACGGCAGAAGCATTGCCCGTCGTCGATGGCAGTTTCCATGACATGACAGCGGCCTTTCAGCGTCAGATCCTGTTGCGGGCACTCGAGCAGGCCGCAGGCAACGTGCAGACCGCCGCCGATCAGCTGGGGCTGAGCCGGCATGCGCTGCGCCACCAGCTGATCAAGCTCGGCCTCAAGCAAAGCTGAGCTTCCTTATATCCCTCAATCATCGCGCTGCGTGAAATGCACGCGCGTAGCGCACGCAAACCGCCGGCAAACGCCGCTGTGGCCTGCGGTTGCGCCTGAAAATGGCTGGCATGAAACCTGCATCTAAGCGGGTGGAACGATAGCAATACGAGGCACCAATGGCATCGCTCAAGATCATCTGCCCGAACGGGCATCTCGGCTTCGCCCCGCTGAAGACGGCAAGCTTTCATCTTGGCGTGGCGGCCAAACCGGATTTCATAGCGGCAGATTCCGGCAGCGACGACATTGGCCCGGTGCCGCTGGGGAATGACAGTTGCGCCAGCCCCCGCGCCTGGCAGGAACACGACCTGCAGGAAATGCTTCTGGAGGCGCGCCGCCTTGGCGTCCCGATGATGATCGGGTCTGCCGGCGATACCGGCACGAACAGCCGCGTCGACATGTATGTCGAGATCATCCGCGACATCGCGGCGCGACATAACCTGCCCGCATTCAAGCTGGGCTGGTTCTATTCCGAGGTCGACAAGGAGTATGTCCGCGAAAAGATCCGTGGCGGCTCTGCGGTCACGGGACTGGATGCGCGCCCGGAGCTGACCGAGGACGAGCTGGATGCCACGCAGCGCATCGTGGCGATGGCCGGGGTGCACCCCTTCATCAAGCTGCTCGAAGAAGGATGCGATGTGATCATCGGCGGGCGCTGTTCCGACAGCGCGATCTTTGCTGCCGCCGCCCTGTCACGCGGCTTTCCCGAAGCGCAGAGTTATTATCTCGGCAAGGTGCTCGAATGCGCGTCTTTCTGCGCAGAGCCCTACGGCGCCAAGGAGACGGTCATGGGGGAGATCACCCCGGACCATGTCGAGGTCACGGCCATGGCGCCCGAGCAGCGCTGCACCGTCGCTTCGGTCGCGGGTCACGCGATGTATGAGCGGTCGAACCCCTTTCATGAATTCGTGGCGGGCGGCAAGCTGGACATGACGGCGTGCCACTATGATCAGGTCGCGGACAAGACGACCCGCGTCACGGGCATGGAGTTCGAGCCGGCCGCCGAGTTCCGGGTCAAGCTTGAAGGCTCCGGAAAGGTCGGCGAGCGGTTCGTCGGAATGGCGGGCATCCGTGACCCCTATACGATTGCCAATGTCGACGAGGTTATCGCCTGGGCGCGTGCCCAGGCCGAAGAACGCTTTGGTACCGAAGGGTGGGAGCTGCACTACTCGGTCTTCGGCCGCAATGGCGTGATGGGAGATCTGGAGCCGCTCAAGGACCAGCCGGGGCATGAGCTGTGTGTCGTGGTGCAAGGCATTGCCCCGACAAAGGAGATGGCCGAGGAGGTCACGATGACGGGCACCCGGCAGTTGTTCTATGCGCGTTTGCCCGACGTGAAGGGGACGGCGGGCGGCGTCTCGTTCGTGCTGGACGAGGTGTTGCAGGCCAGCCCGGCCTATCGCTGGACGTTGAACCACACGATGGCGGTGGACGATCCGCTCGAGCTGTTTCCGACCCACAGCGCCCTTGTCGGATGAGGAGAGCACCATGAACACGCACAAGAAACTCGCCGATCTGGCCAAGACGATCCGCTCCAAGAACGCGGGCACCGACAAGATCACCTTCGACATCATCTTTCGCGAGAAGGACACCTATGAGCTGGTCAAACGATCGAGGGCGCTGACACCTGAAAGCGTGTGCGGCATTCTCAACGTGGATGCCTCCCGGCTCACCGATTTCGTGGAATACGATCCTGCCTATGCGATCAAGTTTACCATCCTGCGCGAGCGCCCGTCGGGCAGTGCCGGGGATGGCGACATCTTTGGTGCGCAGCAATACGCGCCGTTCCTCGATATGCTGGTGGACATCAGCCAATAGCGGCATGAGCAGCGCAGGCGCGCGGCGAGCTGCCGCGCGCCTGGCGGTCCCGGACCGACAAACCTATCCGGGCAGCGATTTGCTGCGACTGCGGGACGAACTGCGGCGTGTCGTCCATGCAGTGGTGCGCGCGGGCGGGCGCTGCGGCTCCTGTTCCAGCTCTGCGAACAGCCAGTCGATGAAGGCGCCGACCACAGGAAGCTGGCGGATTTCGCTCCGGCAGGCGACGTAAAAGACATTGGCCGCCGGAACCGCCATGCGAAACGGGGCAACCAGCTGTCCGCGTGCCAGCAGATCCGCCGTCGTGATCGAATCCCCCATCGCGGCACCATGACCGTAGATCGCAGCCTCGAGTGCCATGCGCGCGTCGCCCATGTGGTGCTCGGTGCTCAGCGGAAGGGTCAGCGCATCTGCAGAGGCGAGCCATTGGGGGTCTGATGCCGGAGGGGGCAGAATCCTACGCTCTCATGAGCGGTTTTGATCTTCCCGGCATGAATAGACTAGCCCGCTGGCGCGGAATGGTCAAAATCTGTAGCCTGTGCAGGCGCTGGAGACGAGGCGCGAACCGATGGTTATCATGCTCTCATCCGCGGGCTGGATACCGCCTTACCTGATCCGATGTGGGCTTGCCTCTGTCTAAGTCCGGAGATTCATCCGATCGTACGCCGAGGGTTCCCCTATCATTGGCCGCCGTCTCCAGCGCTCTGCACAGGCAGTCTGTCGGCCTGCTCAGGCGTGCAGCGGTGTTTTCCGGGCGATGTCCCATATGAAGCCGGCGAGTTCGCGCGCGACCGCAGACAGCACCCTTGGCTGTGGTTTTCCGTGTTGGCTGAGATGACGGAAGCGTTTGCACAGGCGGGTCTGCGCCTTCCAGCCGATGTCCCTGATCTCCTGCGGCAGATGGGCCGAGCGCTTCAGATAGGGATGGCCTTCTTTCGGTGGATGCCGGTAGGACCAGCCAGCCTCGACCAACATCGTGCGCGCCAGAGCATTGCCGGTTTTGGTCAGGCGGCCACGCCGTGTCGTGCTGCCGCTGGACTGCTCGCTCGGCACCAGTCCTAGCCAGGCCATCAGCTGGCGCGGATTGTCGAACCGGGTGATATCGCCGATCTCGGCCACAACCGTCGCGGCAATGGTGGTGTTGACGCCGCGCAGGGCGCGCAACGCATCCACCAAGGGCGCAAAATGCCACCCCGGGATCGCGTCTTCGATGGCTCGGTCCAGCGTCGCGACGCGGGCCTCGCATTGGTCGATCGCGCGCTTGAGTTCTTCGAAAGCCAGCTGCTGATGCGGATAACGAAACCGGCGCAATTCGGCGAGCCATCTGCGGTGGCGTACCGTCCAGTACTTGCCGTTTTCATATGTCAGCCCATGGCGCAGAAGAAAGCTGAGCAACTGTTGTTTCGCCACTTTTACTGCATCCTTGGCCCGTTTGCGCGTGCGGATCAGATCGCGCATCGCCTCCTGTTCCTCGTCCGGCGTCCAGATCGCCGTCAGTTCACCGGCCCGCAACAGACGAGCCAGCATGACGGCATCACGCCGGTCGGTCTTGATCCGGTCGCCGGGCTTGCGCGGAATCATCGACGGCGCGACAACGGCACATTCGAAGCCAAGCCTGGTAAGATGGCGGTGAATGCCGTAGCCGCAAGGGCCGGCTTCGTAGCAAAAGGAAGGGGTGTTCCCGCTTTTCGCCAGCGCCTTCGTCAGCCGCAACACCGCATCCGCCGAGTTGACGATGGTACCGTGAAAGCGGACCTCCCCACCGCGACCGTCCTCAGCGACTGCGGCAGCAATCGTGTCTTTGTGGACATCCAGGCCCACAAACAGCGTCTTGTTCATCTGTATTTCCTCCGTCGAACAATCCATGTTCGCCGAGAAAATCACAGGCACCACGCCCGCCGCAAAAACCGCTCATCTGGTCTAAGGCTGAGTTTTGGCCGGATTTCGTTGCAGCGTCCTGTAGACGGTCGGTCTTGAGACGGCAAAGAGCTCAGCGAGATCGCTGATGGAATATTGGCCCAACAGGCCCGAACGTGCATATATGGACATTTGAAGGAACATATAGCGAACGAACTGACTGTTGACCGTGTGGTCCGAAGTCGGGAGGCTG
>NZ_FNAV01000061.1 GCF_900102075.1 Salipiger thiooxidans
CTGTAGGTCGCGGGTATGGGTCTGCTCATGCATCCCGGCTACCACGCTGGATTCACGAGATGAATCCCTCACGCGATTTGTGCAACAGAGCCGGTCAGAGCGCTAGTTGCGCACAGGCAAAGTCGGCGCGAGATGCGATATCGATGCGCGGCAGCTCCGTGATCTCGTATCCGAGCGCAATGTAGGTTTCACGCATGACGGTGAAGGTTGCTTCGCCCTCGGAGCGGCTCTGCGTGCGTTCGGTGTCCTGCGTGAAGATCTCATCCCAATATGGCGCTAGAAAGACGCGGGCGTTGTAGCGGGCTGCTTTGGTCGCTGCAGCGATGTGGGGCGGCACTGGGAGGCCGCAGAGGGTCAGGTAGCCCAGAACGTCAGGAATGCCGCGGTCGAAGATCACGGGGCCTGAGAGGGACTGTGCGGCGCTGTAGGCGCGGAGGTCAAGCGTTAAAGCAAGTGGAGCCTAGGCAGGATGACAACCCAGACCAGTCGCTGGGGAATGAAGGTCTCGCAAAGGTTAGCGCGGCAACTCAACGCGTCGGCTCCAAGGTTTTCTACTCGGAGGATGAGCTGAAGAAGTTCTTCGACGACGAGTGGGAGGATAGCTGAACTGCTGCATGCAGTGGTCAGTGAAGAGCGACCTTGGCAATAAAAATGAGCAGAGGTGGCTAGTCGGGCGTGCGATGCTAAGGCTGCAATGCGCAGGAAGCGAACATTGCCGCTGACGCTGGCGATCCCGCACCAGACACTATCCGCCCTCTCCGGACCTTCACGAGACTGGCCATCGCTGCGTCGCAGCTTCCTCGAACCAGCCCTTCGCGGCAATGTGCAGCATTATCTTCTTGCCCGAAGTCAGCATTTCGGACGAACCGGTCTTTCACTGCACCAGATTGAATGGCAGATCAAAGCGCTGCGAGACTTGATCTGCTCCTCTGAACACGCCGAGCATCAGGAGCCCGTCCTGACCCCCTCAAGTAGGATCTCGTTTAAACTCTCGCCATGCAGAACGGAGATGTCTCCGGTCGATTCGAGCACGACCGCACGAACTTCGCCGAGGTCCAGAACATTGGCTTCACGCAGTTTTGCAATGACGTCGCTACGGGAGGTTCTCGTGCGCAAGAGTGAGGCTTCCAGGAACTCCCCGTCGCGCATAAGCAGCGCCGGCGTGTTGCCGATCAACCCCTCGAAGTCGTCACGGCGTGCGCGGGTGCGAGAGACGACAAACTGGATGCCGAGAAGCGCCGAAATGGCGATGAGAGCTTGCACGAGACCGCTCCAGTTTGTCGCTTGCACAGAGCCTGCCAGAAGCGAGCCGACGGCGATGGTGGTGACGAAATCGAATGACGTCATCTTCGAAAACGCGCGCAAACCGATGACGCGCACGCAAATCACGACCCACGTCAAGCCGATCAGGGCAAGCAGCGTGCCGCGGAGAAAGATGTCGAGGGCGGTCACATCCGTGAACATCGGTTCGCTTTCAGTTGCTTGGCACGTTGGTAAAAGAGATGTGCAAGGGTGAGGACCAGCACGAAAGAAACGGCTCCAAGGAAGCGCTCGTAGATGCCGTCGATATCTGTGGGAAGAATGAAGAACAGGGGCGCCGAGGCGCTCCAGACGATCCCGGTGGCAATGAAGACGGTGCGATAAACCGGGCTGACCCGTGCGGACCCGCGCGCTAAGGAAAAGCAGGCGACGGTCATCGCGGCACCAAGAGCATAGACGAGATAGGTGTGGATCACCCAGCCTTCATTGTCGTTGTCGCCGTATTCATTCCGGGCCCCTATGAGGAAAACCAGCAGGCCAAAGACGATGAGTGCAATGATCCCGACACTCCAATCCCACGCGCCGAGGTGGACATGAGCCGCCAGCACCGCAAGACCGATCAATGCTGCGGAAAAGGCGTAGAGGCCGATATCGACGATGAACTCATAGCGCCCTGCGCCGAGATCACTGATGGTGTCCGCAATCCAATCGTGGTCGGGAACGACAAAATCAGCGATTACGATAGAGACGGCGAGCGCTACGCAACCGAAGATAGCCAGTAGTACGAGCGCATGTATAAGAGCTGGTTGCTCGGCGGTTTCGGCGGGCAGCTGGCGAGAGGTCTCTGCGGCTGGTGGCATCTCAGCTCCTCTGGGCAGAAGACCAACGTGCCCGCTGCTGATTGGTTCATTTATTAACGATACGCTCTGATCGCCACTCTCCCGACACCGCGTTCGCTCGTTGGGTCAGTGTCGCAGCAATTGCGCTGGTGGCAATTGCTGCGCGCGAGATAGGGAGGCGACCCTATGCTTCAGCCAGCCTGCCGCGTGGACGGGTTGAAGAAGAAGCGGACCATCTCGGCGCTCGCATCCGGGCCTTTCGGATCGGTATAGCTGCCTGCGGGCTGTCCGCCGGACCATGCATGTCCCAGCCCCTCGACAACCCAGTGTTCGACCGCTTCCGTGCCGACGTCGTCGTAGGTCGTGCTCAGTTGATAGGACCGCCCCCCCGCGGCCCCCGCAGCCCCGGTCTGAAGGCTCTGCGCCGGGCCGCCCTCGAGAGCCTGACGGACGATACCTGCGCCGTTGGACGGGTGAACGGTGGCATCGGCATCGCCGTGAAAGACGATGGTTCGCGTAGGAGCCGTGCGCGGAGCGCTACCGGCCTCACGACCGGCCATGGCAGAAAAGGCGGAGGGGACGTCCTTGGCGGCCCCTGCGGGCAGACCCGAATGCGCGCCGACGGCCCTGAACAGCTCCGGGTAGGCGCCGCCAAGGATGACCGCCATTGCCGCGCCCGCCGAGAGACCCGACACGAAGACCTTGTCCCCGGGGATGGCATGGCGGGCGATGACCTCGCACGTCAGGCCGGCAAGGATGGCAGGCTCGCCTTTGTCCCGCATCTGGTCACCGCGGCTGAACCAGTTCCAGCAGGACTGGGCGTTGTCGCCGCGCGATTGCTGCGGATAGACAACGACGAACCGATGCCGCTCGGCCAGGGCGTTCATGCCGGTCCCGGCGGCAAAATCCTCCGGGGTCTGGGTGCAGCCGTGAAGCATCACCACAAGGCCGGTGATCCCCTCC
>NZ_FNAV01000022.1 GCF_900102075.1 Salipiger thiooxidans
ACCATGCTCTTCTGGCCGGTGCCCAGGAGGCCCACGTTCGAGATGTGGAACCCGTCCACGTCCTTGGCGGGCGAGATCGCGTTGATCACCGCGTCCGAGTTCATGTGGTCCGGCAGCGGCAGCTGCACGAGGATGCCATGCACCGCCGGATCGGCGTTCAGCCGCTCCACCAGCGCCAGAAGGTCGGCCTCGGAGGTCTCGGCGGGCAGCTTGTGCTCGAAGCTCTGCATCCCGGCCTCGAGGGTCTGCCTGCCCTTGTTGCGGACGTAGACCTGGCTCGCCGGGTCCTCGCCCACGAGCACCACCGCCAGACCCGGCGTGATGCCGTGGTCCGCCTTCAGCCGCGCCACATGCGCTGCGACCTTCTCCCTCACCTGCTCCGCAAAAGCCTTGCCGTCGATGATCCGTGCCGTCACGTCGGTCTCCCTCACTCGCGCCCGAGCGCGGTCTGTTCGCGCCGGATCGACCATTCCACCAGTTCGCGCCAGAGGGCCTCGGCCAGAGCCGGGTCGTAGCCATCGGTCTCGGCGTTCGCGCGGGCGTTGCCGATCACCTCGTCGACGCGGTCTTCGATGCGGGCCGGCCAGCCGTTGCCCTCCTTGAGCGCCGCGGCGCGCGAGATCAGCCGCGCGCGGTGCCCGAGGAGCGCGCTCAGCGCGCGGTCGGTCACGTCGACTTCGGCCCTCAGTTCGCTCATGTCGCCAAGGTCTTCGGGGTTCCGCATCGGGCCTGCTCCTTGTCTGCCGTCGCGTCCCTAATGCCGTTGCGGAACGGAATGATCAACGCCCGGACGCGGCGCTTTGAGGTCCGACTGCGGCGTTTCGCGTTCCGATGAGCGCCCGCCGGGCGCCGATCAGAACAGTCCCTCGACCTCGCCCGCGTCGTTGAGACGGATCTTCTCAGCCGCGGGGCGGCGCGGCAGTCCGGGCATGGTCATGATCTCGCCGCAGATCGCCACGACGAAGCCCGCCCCGGCCGAGAGCCGCACCTCGCGCACAGGCACGACGTGACCCTCGGGGGCTCCGCGCAGGCCGGGATCGGTCGAGAAGGAATACTGGGTCTTGGCCATGCACACCGGCAGGTGGCCGTAGCCCTGCGCCTCCCATTGGGCGAGCTGCTCGTGGATGCGCTGGTCGGCGGTCACCTCGTGGGCGTGGTAGATGCGCTCGGCCACGCATTCGATCTTCTGCCAGAGCGGCATCTGATCGGGATAGAGCGGCGCGAACTGGGCGCGGTCGGCGTCGGCGATCTCGGCCACCCGGGTCGCCAGTCCCTCGATGCCGGCACCGCCCTCGGCCCAGTGCTTGCAGAGATGCGCCTCGGCCCCCTGCCCGGCCACGTAGGCGCGCACCGCGTCGATCTCGGCCTCGGTGTCTCCGGTGAAGTGATTGATCGCCACCACCACGGGCACCCCGAAGCTCTTGAGGTTCTGGATGTGCCGCCCGAGGTTCGAGCAGCCCTCGCGCACCGCGCTGACGTTCTCGTCGCCGAGCTCGTCGCGCTCGAGCCCGCCGTTCATCTTGAGCGCCCGCACCGTCGCCACCAGCACCACGCAATCGGGGTGCAGCCCGGCCTTGCGGCACTTGATGTCGAAGAACTTCTCGGCGCCCAGATCGGCACCGAAGCCCGCCTCGGTCACCACGTAATCGGCGAGCCGCAGCGCGGTCTTGGTGGCGATCACCGAGTTGCAGCCATGGGCGATGTTGGCGAACGGGCCGCCGTGCACGAAGGCGGGCGTGTGTTCGAGCGTCTGCACGAGGTTCGGCTGCATCGCGTCGCGCAGCAACACGGTCATGGCGCCGTCGGCGTCGATGTCGCGGGCGAAGACCGGGGTGCGGTCGTGGCGATAGGCCACGATCATGTCGCCGAGACGGCGCTGCAGGTCCTGCAGATCCTCGGCGAGACAGAGGATCGCCATGACCTCGGATGCCACGGTGATGTCGAAACCGCTCTCTCGCGGGAAGCCGTTGGCCACGCCCCCGAGCGAGGTCACCACCTGGCGCAGCGCCCGGTCGTTCATGTCGACGACGCGGCGCCAGACGACGCGGCGCACGTCGATCTGATGCTCGTTGCCCCAGTAGATGTGGTTGTCCAGCATCGCCGCCAGCAGGTTATGGGCGCTGGTGATGGCGTGGAAGTCGCCGGTGAAATGGAGGTTCATTTCCTCCATCGGCACGATCTGCGCATAGCCGCCACCGGCGGCGCCGCCCTTCATGCCGAAATTCGGCCCGAGCGAGGCCTCGCGGATGCAGATCGCCGCCTTGCGCCCGATGCGCTGCAGCCCGTCGCCGAGACCCACGGTGGTGGTGGTCTTGCCCTCGCCCGCGGGGGTCGGGTTGATCGCGGTGACGAGGATCAGCCGGCCGCTCTTGCGCCCCTCGAGCCCGGCGATGAACGCCTGCGAGACCTTGGCCTTGTCGTGCCCGTAGGGCAGCAGCTGCTCGGCCGGGATGCCGAGTTTCGCGCCGATCTCGGTGATCGGGCGTTTCTGCGCTTCGCGTGCGATCTCGATATCCGGCTTGACGGCCACGGCTGCGTTCTCCTGTGTCTGACGATCACGCGGACATTGCCCGAACCGCTCGCGAGAGGACAGACCGCAATCCGTATCGGGTCGTCGCGTTGCGGCGTTTCGGCCACCGACCGGGCCAGGCGGCGGGCCGTTGCCCGCCCGGGATCAGCCGCGCACCGCCTCGATATGGGCCCAGAACGGCTGGTCGGGGATGTGCAGCGTGAGCACGTCGCCGAGGGCCAGCCTACCCGGGCGCTCGACCCAGGCGGTAACGCCGCGCAGCCCTGCGGCGGCGGGCTTGAAGCGCTTGCCGAAACCCTCGCGCTCGGTCTCGATCTCGCGCCCCGGCAGCACGCAGGGGCGGTTTTCCATGTCCACCGCAAGCGTCAGCCCGTCCGGCCCCTGCAGCCGCGAGGACGGCGGGATGTGCGAGAAATCCGGCAGCCCCTCGAGCACCACCGACGTCCCGAGCCATTCGTGCTCGAGGGACCCGAGCCCCATGCGCTCGGCGATGCGGGCGATCTCCTCTACCGACATCATCGCAAGCTGGCGGACGTTGCGGATCTCGGTGCCGCGGGGATGCTGCGACAGGAGACGGCTGCAGGAGGGGCGGGTCAGGCCGGAATGGCGCTCGCCCACCGCGCCTTCGAACCCGAGCTCGAGATGGTCCACCGCGACCGAGCGCAGCCCCTCGTCGGTCTCGGGGACGCGCCCGAGCCAGCGTACGGTGGCCGTGAAGTCGGTGGGTTTCAAAGCAGGCATGGTTCGGCAACTCCTTGGAATCCGGTCGACCTTGCCCAAGCCGGTGGTGGCGTCCAACCCGGCCGGGGCAAATTCACGATTATTTCGCGGTGGGCTGTTAGCGCGTGAGGGTGAAGAACAACCTGCGGAACGGGAAGAGAACGCGCCCGTCCGGGAACGGCGGGTAGGCGCTGCCGATGACGCTCTCGTAGGCGGCGATCAGCCGGGTGCGGCCGGCCAAGTCGAGCGGCTCGAGCACCGGGCGCGCAAAGGTCGATTCGGTGAAGCGGCGCACCGGGTGGCCGGTCTCCTCGGCGGGCAGGTCCTGGTAGTACTCCGTTTCCCACAACGACAGCTTCCCGAGCGGCGCCAGAAGGCGATGGTACTGCACCGGCAGCAGGATCGAGGGCACCGCGTCCGGGTCGGTGCTGTCGGGGAACAGCTCCTCGGCCAGCGTCAGCCACAGCCGGTGCGAGGGCGCGTTGTTCTGGTGCGGCACCTGCACGGCGAGCGTGCCGCCCGGTGCCAGCATCGAGACCAGCCTGGGCAGAAGCGTCTCGTGCCCGTCGAGCCAGTGCAGCGCGGCGTTCGAGAAGATCAGCGCGGGCGGCGTCTCGGGCTCCCACGTGGCGAGATCGGCCTCGACCAGCTCGTCGTAGCAGCCGACGGCGCGCGCCTCGTTCAGCATCGCGGGGCTCAGGTCGACGCCGGTGAGCGTCCGTCCCAGCTGCTTCAGCGCCGGGCCCACCGCGCCGCTGCCGCAACCGAGATCGACCACCGGCCCCTCGGGCAGCGGTCCGAGGCTGTGCAGCAGGTCGATGGCGGGGCGCAAACGAAGGCCCCGGAATCTGTGATAGAGTCCGGGGCCCCAATCTGACTTTGCGTCAGTGTTCATGCAGACGGCTCAGGCTCCAGCCCACCCTCGCCCGCCGGCTTGGTCTTGGGCTTGGTCTTGGGGATGGCGGTGACGCTGGGCGTGTCGTCGCCCGAATCCGTCTCGGCGCTGTCGCCCGCGTGTGGCGGCTCGCCCTTCATCACGCGCTTGATCTCCTCGCCGGTAAGGGTCTCGTACTCCAGCAGACCCTGCGCGAGGCGCTCCCAGTCTTCCTTGCGCTCGGTCAGGATCTGGTAGGCGCGCTCGTAGGCGTCCTGGATGAAGGTCTTCACCTCGTCCTCGATCATCTCCTTGGTGTGCGCCGACACCGAGAGACCGGCGGTGTTGCCCTGGTAGCCCTCGTGCGCCTCGGAGTAGTCGATGTTGCCGACCTTGTCCGACATGCCCCAGCGCAGGACCATGGCCCGTGCCAGTGCCGAGGCCTGCTGGATGTCGCCAGCGGGGCCGTTCGAGACGTTGGGCTCGCCGTACTTGATGATCTCGGCGGCCTTGCCCGCCATGGTCATCGCGAGCTTTTCCTCGCACTCGGATTTGTGCCAGTTCAGGCGGTCGATCTCGGGCAGCGAGACCACCATCCCGAGGGCACCGCCGCGCGGGATGATCGTCGCCTTGTAGACCGGATCGCACTGCGGAAGGGCAAGACCCACGACGGCATGGCCGGCTTCGTGGTAGGCGGTCTTTTCCTTCTGCTCCGCGGTCAGGACCATGGAACGGCGCTCGGCGCCCATCATGACCTTGTCCTTGGCGTTCTCGAAGTCTTCCATCGTCACGAAGCGGCGACCGACGCGGGCCGCCATGAGCGCCGCCTCGTTCACCAGGTTCGCGAGATCCGCACCCGAGAAGCCCGGGGTGCCGCGCGCGATGATGCGCAGGTCGACGTCGGGGCCGAGCGGGGTCTTGCGGGCGTGCACGCCAAGGATCTTCTCGCGGCCCTTGATATCGGGGTTGCCGACCATGACCTGGCGGTCGAAGCGGCCCGGACGCAGCAGCGCGGGGTCGAGCACGTCGCGGCGGTTGGTGGCCGCGATGATGATGACGCCCTCGTTGGCCTCGAAGCCGTCCATCTCGACCAGCAGCTGGTTCAGGGTCTGCTCGCGTTCGTCGTTGCCACCGCCGTAGCCCGAGCCACGGTTACGGCCGACGGCGTCGATCTCGTCGATGAAGACGATGCAGGGCGCGTTCTTCTTGGCCTGCTCGAACATGTCGCGCACGCGGCTCGCACCGACGCCGACGAACATCTCGACGAAGTCGGAGCCCGAGATGGTGAAGAACGGCACGCCCGCCTCGCCCGCGATGGCGCGTGCGAGCAGCGTCTTACCGGTGCCCGGAGGGCCCACCAGCAGCGCCCCCTTGGGGATCTTGCCGCCGAGGCGCGAGAACTTCTGCGGGTTGCGCAGGAATTCGACGATCTCTTCCAGCTCTTCCTTGGCCTCGTCGATGCCCGCCACGTCGTCGAAGGTGACGCGGCCGTGCTTTTCGGTGAGGAGCTTGGCCTTGGACTTGCCGAAGCCCATGGCGCCGCCTTTGCCGCCCCCCTGCATCCGGTTCATGAAGTAGATCCAGACGCCGATCAGCAGCAGGAACGGCAGGAGCGAGAGCAGGAAGGCCTGGAAGCCTGATTGTTCCTGCTGTTCCGCCCGGACCGTCACGCCGTTGTCGATCAGGAGGTCCGTGACCTGGGCGTCCTGGGGTTTGACCGTCACGTAGTCGGTGCCATCGGTGCTGCGGTACCGGATCTGCTCGCCGTCGATGGTCACCGAACTGACGTTGTCCGCCTCGACCGCGGACACGAAGTCCGAATAGCTGATCTCACGGCTCTGCAGCGTGCTGCCGCCGCCCGAGAACAGGTTGAACAGCGCCAGGATCAGTAGGAACAGGACCACCCAGAAGGCGATATTGCGTGCGTTGCCCAAGGAAAGCCTCCAAACATGCCTTGCGCGCCCGAGCCGAGCGCGATGTACCTAACATAAGGATCGGGGCGACACGTTCAATGCGAAAGAAGAAAAGCCGGGTAGCTCTGGCCTTCGATCCCGCCCGGACAAAGCCGCGTCGTCCCGCCCGGACCGATCCCAAGCGCATCGCAGGCGACAAGCCTGTCCCCATCCCAGATCGCCGGCAAAGCCCGTGCAACGGCATGAGGCGGCCCGCCTGCCCGGCGTTCCGCCGACTGCCGCCAGCCGTCCTCGCCAAGGGCGCGAATCTCGAGCCCTGACGGTGTCGGGTGGCTGACGCGCCACCTGCCGTCCCAGAGCCCGCCCTCCGTCACGGCCCGTCGCAGCCCGGCGACGGCGGCATATTCGCGGAAGATCCGGATCTCGGCGCGGTCGCAGCGCAGCTCGGCCCCGTGCAGGGTACCGCCCGCCCCGGCATCCAGCCGGTCGAGCAGCGCCTCGAGTTGCGCGGCGCGCGGGCGGTACTCCGCCGACGAGACGTATTGCAGCGCCGCCGCGAGAAGCCGCATGCGGGTGTCCGCCTCCAGCGCCGCGAAGGCGTCGCGCTCGAGGATGAGGTCGCCCGCGACGCCCTCGCGCCCGCAGCCGTGCCACGCGGCAACGGCGCGGGCCCGAAGCGCCTCGCGGGCGCGGGACATGCGCCCCGCCGTGGCGGCGAGGGTCTCGGTCCCGAGCCCCTGCGGCGCCAGCTCGGCAAGCAGCTTACGGACGCGGGCGCGGTCGTAGTGCGGATCCTCGTTGCTGGGGTCGTCAACCCAGCGCCCCTTCAGGACGCGCAGGTAGTGCCGCAGCTCCTCGCGCCCCATGTCGAGGCAGGGGCGGACGACCCGGAAGCCCTCGGTCGCGATGCCAGGCGGGCGGTCGCCGCAGCACTCATCCTCGGTCAGCGGTGCGGGCGGGGCCACGTCGCGGATCTCGCGCACGGGGGCCATGGCGGAAAGCCCGTCGACACCGGAGCCCCGCGCAAGGCGCATGAGGAACGTCTCGGCCACGTCGTCGCGGGTGTGGGCGAAAAGCACCGCCGGCAGGCCGCCGCGCCAGCGCCCGATCAGCGAGAGCCGCCCGCGCCGCGCCGCGTCCATGAGGTTGCCCTGCCCGTCCCAGTGCCAGCGCAGCGTGGCATGGGGCCAGCCGAGCTCGGCGCAGGTGTCGCGCACCAGTGCGGCCTCGGCCGCCGCCTCGGGACGCAGCCCGTGGTCGACCGTCACCACCCAGAGCCGCACGCCCCAGCGGTGGGTCCAGTTGTGGGCGAGGGTGAGCATCGCCATGCTGTCGCCGCCGCCCGAGACGGCGAGACCGATGTCCGAGGGAAAATCCGGACCCAGCGCCGCGCCCATGGCATCGGCGAAGCGCTGGTCCAGGGACGGCGTCACTGGCAGCCGAGGCGGCCCATTTCGGCCTGTGCGTCGGTCACCGACGCCGACCCGGGGTAGCGGGCCGAGACCTCCGATAGGGTGACGCAGGCTTCGCTGACGCTGCCCAGTGCGCCCAGCGACGCCCCGAGCCGCCACAGCGCCTCGGGCGCGGCGTCGCTCTCGGGGTAGTTCGCGTAGGTGTCGAGAAAGCGCCGCGCGGCCTCGCGGGTGTTGCCCACGTCGGCCAGCGCCTTGCCTTCACCCAGCAGGGCCGCCGGTTCTAGGGGGCTCCCCGGAAAGGTCTGGCGGAAGGACGCAAACTGGTCCGCGGCGGATTGAAAGTCACCCGAGGCGAGCGCCTCCTGGGCTCGCCGGAAGTCCGTCTCTTCGCCCACGGCAAGTTGCGCGCCGCCCGCCTGCTGGTTGCCCTGCCCCCCCTGCACCGGACCGGGAAGCGGCGCCGGCGCCGTCACCGAAGAGGTGGTGCTCTCGCCGCCGAGAAGCGGGCTGTCGCCAAGGCTGCCGATGTCGCAACCCGGCTCGATCTCGCAGAGCCGGAACTCGAGATCGCCGACCCGGTTGCTGCCGTCCTGGACCACGGTGTCGATCCGGTGCTGAAGCTCCTCGGTGCGGGCGGTGACGCGCTGCAGCTCGGCCTCGATGGTATTGACCCGGTCGAGCATGCCGCCACTAACCTGAACCCCGGTCGCCCCGGTGGTGTTCATCTCCTGCTTGAGACGCAGCAGCTCGCCCTTCAGGACCGTGAGGTCCTGCCGGATGTCGGCGAGCGTTTCCGAATCCTGGGCCTGCACGGCGGTCGCCGCGAGGCCCAGGCAGAGTGCGATTGCGACAAGGCGCATGCAGATCAGCTCCCGAGACCCATCGAGATCACGGTGACCGCGCGACGGTTCTTGGAATAGCAGGCTTCCTCGGCGCAGACCTCGACCGGGCGCTCCTTGCCGTAGCTGATGAAGCGCAGGCGGTTGGAGGCGATGCCCTTGGACACGAGGTATTCCATCGTGGCGTTGGCGCGGCGGGCGCCGAGCGCGATGTTGTACTCGCGGGTGCCCTGCTCGTCGGCGTGACCTTCGATCACGGCGAGGTAGTCGCTGTTGGTCATCAGCCACTGTGCCTGCGCATCGAGCGTCGCCTGCGCCTGCGGCGACAGGGTCGACTGATCGACGGCGAAGAACACGCGGTCACCGATGGTCTGGTTGAAGTAGGCCGGCGAGGCCGGGTCGCTGGCGCTGCCCGGAACGATGCCGCCATTGGCACCGGCCCCCGCGCCGTAGCCGCCAGCGGCGTCCGCGTCGGAGAAACGGTTGCCGTTGGTGCAGGCCGCCATGCCCAGCACGGCGGCGATCATCAGGGCCTTGGAGAAATATGTCATGAGACTGTCCTGCTCGTATCTTGCCCGCACGCTAGCACAGCCTGCGGGACATGGAAAAGTCGCGAAGACCCCGGCAAGGGGGTGTGGCGGCAAAAATCCCGTGATCGGGACTCCTGCCGCCCGGCATCACTGCAGCGGGCCCCAGCTCGGGTCCGAGGCGCCGTCGGGCGTGCGCACGCGGGTCAGCTTCCGGCCCGCCACGTCGACGGTATAGAGCGACGAGGTGCCCTGCGCGCCGAGCGTCTCGCGCGAGAACATGAGGACGCGGCCGTTGGGCGCCCAGGTCGGGCCCTCGTCCAGCGGCGAGGCGGTCAGGAGGCGTTCCTCGCTGCCGTCGGTGCGCATCACGCCGATGTGGAAGCGGCCCTGATGCTGCTTGGTGAAGGCGATCATGTCGCCCCGCGGCGACCACACCGGGGTGCCGTAGCGGCCCTGCCCGAAGCTGATCCGCGTCGCCTCGCCGCCGCCGGCGGGCATCACGTAAAGCTGCTGGGTGCCCGAGCGGTCGCTCTCGAAGACGATGCGGCTGCCGTCCGGCGAGAAGCTGGGCGCGGTCTCGATCGCCGGGGTGGCGGTAAGCTGGGTGCTCGCGCCGCTGGCGACGTCCATCATGTAGATGTCGGTGTTCGAGCCCTGCGTCACCGAGTAGACGACGCGGCTGCCGTCGGGTGAGAAGCGCGGCGCGAAGCTCATGACGCCGGCGGCCGAGCGCAGGATGCGGCTCTGCACGGCGCCCACGTTGAGCACGTGGATCTGCGGCTCGCCGGTCTCGTAGCTGGTGTAGAGCACGCGGTCGCCGTTGGGCGAGAAGCGCGGCGCCAGCACGATCGAGCGCGAGTCGGTCAGGTACTGCACGTTGGCGCCGTCGTAATCCATGATGGCGAGCCGCTTGGCGCGCTGCTCCTTGGGACCGCTCTCCGAGACGAAGACCACGCGGCTGTCGAAGTAGCCGGTCTCGCCGGTGAGACGCGAATAGACCTGGTCGGCAACCTTGTGGGCCAGCCGGCGCCAGCCGTCGGCGGTGGCGGCGAACTGCATGCCGTCGCCAAGCTCGGTGCCGGCGAAGACGTCCCAGACGCGGAACTTCACGCTGATCCGCCCCCCCTCCTCGGACACGGCGCCGGTGAGCAGCACCAGCGCGTTGATCGCCTTCCAGTCGGCGAACTGCACCGGGCTTTCGAACGAGGTGATGCGGCTGATGTGGGCGTCGCGCGGGATCTCGCGGAAAAGGCCCGTGCCGGTGAGGTCATCGGCCACCACGCGCGCGATCTGCTGGGCGTATTGCTGCGCCCCCGGCGTCTCGGCGACGAAGTCGGGCACCGCGTAGGCCATCGGCTCGATGGTGCCCTCGGTGATCTCGATCCGCAGCGGTCCGTCCTGAGCCCGTGCCGCCGCGGGCAGCACCAGCGCGGCGGCCAGTGCCATGCACAAAGCCATCAGAAATCTCATGCCAAACGTCTCCTTGCCCGTCCTGCCAGCGTCATTCGCGCGTTTTGCAGGATGATAGCGCCCTGATAGCCCTCCGACAGGGATTCTGCGAATTCCGCGTGCGCGGTTCCTTGCCGTCGCAACGCTCATCGCAGCCTCATGTCGTCGGGATTGAAAGTCATCTCGATGCGCTTCCACTGCTGGTACTTGTCCTGCGGAAGCTCGTAGCCGGCGCCCTGGCAGCGCAGGATCGCACGCCGCGCCGCCTGGAAGGCGGTGTCGGCGGCCGACGAACTGCCGCCCGAGCTGCCAACCAGCTTGAGGCTCGAGGACACCACCTGCCCGTTCGGCTCCATGTCCATGGACACCGTCACGGTCACGTTTGCGGCCTCGCTGCCCACGTCGACGATCCAGCACCGCTGCACCGCAAGGCGCAGCGCGTCCTGTTCGCCGCGGGTGAGCGGCGGCCCCGAGGGCGCGTCCGAGCTCGACGATCCGCCCCCGCCTCCGGCAGCAAGCGCCTCGGCGATGGCATCGGCGACCGCGTCATCGGCGGGCTCGGGCTCGGCGGCGGGGGTCGAGGCGGTCGACTCGCTGGCCGGCTGTTCAGGTTCCGGACGCGCCGGGGTCTCCGGCTCGGGTTCGGAGCGCGAGGCGATGTCGCTCGGGCGGGTGCGTGGACGCACCGACTGCGACGGCGCCGAGGCGGCCGGGGTCTCGGCCTCGGTCACGATCTCGGTCGCGGTCTCCTCGGGGGCGGTGGCCTCCTGCTCTTCCTCGACCACGTCCGGGCTCTCGGACTCGGGATCGGCGGCCTGCTGCGCCTCCTCGGCGACGGTCACGTCCTCTTCGGGCGGTGCCACCGGTTCCGGGGCGACGCGCGGCGCGGGGCGCGGGATCGGGCGCGGCGCGGACTCGGGCGCGAACACCTCCGGCACGGTCTCGGCAGCCGGGGGCAGCGGTTCCGGCACCGGTTCGGGCTCGGGCTCGGGCTGCGGCGGCTGGGGCACGGGCTCCGGTTCCGGAGCGGGCTCGGGAGCCGGTTCGGGTTCGGGCTGCGTCTCGGCGACCGGAGGCTCCGGTGCCGGGGTCGGCTCGGGCGTGGGCTGCGGCTCGGGACGCGGCTGCGGGCGCGCCTCGGGGGTGGGCTCGGGCTCGGGCGGCTCGGCCAGGCTCGGCGGGGCGTCGACCTCCTGCTGGGCCTCGGGCGCCTGCGCCGCACGGGTCATCGCGGCGAATTCGTCTTCCGAGAACACCGACACCGCCGACACCTCGAATTCCGGGGGATCCGGCCGGAACACGTTTCCGACCAGCAACCACAGGATGACCAGAGCGTGCACTCCGGCCGATATGAGGAAACTCCTGCGCAATCAGGCCCCCTCAGCCGCCGTCCGCGCCGTCCAACGCGGGACCGCCGCTGTCGGTGACGAGTCCGATCGAGGAAAAGCCGCCGCGGTTCAGCGCGCCCATGACCTGCGCCACCACCTGGTAGGGCACGGCCCCGTCGGCGCGGAGGAAGATCCGGTCGTCGGCACGCTCCACCGCGATGGCGCGCAGCCGGTTGACCAGCTCGTCCATCGGCACCTCGGTGGTCTGGATGGTGATCACGCCGTCGGCGGTGATGGTCACCGCGAGCGGCTCTTCGGCCTCGGACGGCAGCGCACTGGCGGCGGTCTTGGGAAGCTCGACGGGCACGCCGACCGTGAGCAGCGGCGCGGCCACCATGAAGATGATGAGCAGCACCAGCATCACGTCGACCATCGGGGTGACGTTGATCTCGGCCATGGGCTGCCCGCCCCGGCCGCCGCGGCGCCGCCTGCGGCCGCCGCCGCCCCCGGATTTCATCACGCCCCCGGCCATGGATCAGGAATCCAGCTGGCGCGAGAGGATGGTCGAGAATTCGTCGGCGAAGGCCTCGTAGCCGGCGATCACGCGGTTCGCGTCGGCGGAGAGCTTGTTGTAGAAGATCACCGCCGGGATGGCCGCGACGAGGCCGAGCGCGGTGGCGAAGAGCGCCTCGGCGATGCCGGGCGCCACCACCACCAGCGAGGTGTCCTGCTGGTTCGCGATCTCGATGAAGGCGTGCATGATGCCCCAGACCGTGCCGAAGAGACCGACGAAGGGCGCGGCCGAGGCCACCGTCGCCAGCACCGGCAGACCGCGCTGGAGCTCTTCGCTTTCCTTCTGGATCGCCACGTCCATGGACCGGTCGATGCGGGCGTGCGCCCCGGCGATCAACCCGCCGTCATCGCGGTGCGAGCGGCGCCACTCGGTCATGCCGGCGGCGAAGACCCGCTGCGCCCGGCCCTTTGGGTCGGCGCCGATCTGGTCGTAGAGCTCGTCGAGCGGCTCGCCCGACCAGAACGCCCGGTCGAAGCGGGCGGCCTCGCGGCGGGCATGACGGTAGCTGACGATCTTCTCGAAGATGATCGCCCAGCCCCAGACCGAGGACAGCACGAGCATCAGCATCACCAGCTTCACCGTGAGCGTGGCGCGCGCGAAAAGGCCCCACATGGAGAAGTCGATCTCCTGCGCGACCGCGAGGGTTTGTGGATCCATAAGCCTGCTTTTCCTCTCGGGCCTCTGTTCTCGAGGCTCTCGTTACCGTTGATTCTAGCGTATTTGCAGGGGAAACTCCAACACATTGGCGTCATCGGCGAGAACTGCGGTGCTGCAGCGCGGCGCACCGGCGTCTTTCCGCCGGGCCGCCCTCCGGGACAGGGTGGCGGCTCAGTGCACCTTGCGGCGCAGCGCCTGAGGCAGGCGCACCGGCTGGCCGTCGAGGGTCATCGAGACCAGCGTCACCTCGGCCGAGAACAGCAGCTCGCCGTCGCGCAGCACCTCCTGGTGCAGCACCAGCCGCACGCCGCTCACCGCGCCCACGCGGGTCATCACCGTGAGCCGGTCGTCGAAACGGGCCGAGGCGCGGAAGTCGGCCTCGATGCGGCGGATGACGAAGACGATGCCCTCGCTCTCGCGCAGGGCGCTCTGGTCGATGCCCATGCCGAGAACCCAGTCCGACCGGGCGCGCTCGATATATTTCAGGTAGTTGGCGTGGTAGACGATCCCCGCCATGTCGGTGTCCTCGTAATAGACCCGGACCGGAAACTCGTGCTGCATGTGGTGCCCCCTTGCCTGTGTCGCGGCGACCCTAGGCGGGGCGCCGGGGTGGTGCAAGCAGGCCGGGCGCGGCCTAGCGGCGGTTCTTCAGCCAGGCAAGCCGCACGAACCCGCGTTCGACCAGCGCCATGGCGGGCGCCCGCTGCCCGGCCGAGCGCAGCGACAGGTCGGTGTCCATCAGCATCGCCAGCGCCGCCTCGAGGCGGTCGGGCTGCCAGCCCTGCGCCTGCCGCAGCATCCGGTCGCGGCGCGGCCCGAAGAGCGGCGGACGCAGCCGCTGCACCCCTGCCTGCGGCCCGCCGGGGGCCGAGGCCAGCGCGTAGAGCACGCGGAAATGGCGCATTGCCATGATCAGCAGCGTGACCGGCGTGACCCCCTGCCCGGCGAGCCGCTGCACCAGCGGCCCGATCTCGGCGCTGCGGCCCTCGGCCACCACGTGAAGGATGTCGTCGAGCTCGGCCTCGATCGAGGCGGGCGCGCAGGCGGCGACCTCCTCGGGCGCGAGCGGCGTGGGATCGTCGAGCTTGTAGAGCGCGACCTTCTCGAGCACCTGCCGGAAGTCGCCCGGGTCCAGCGCCCGGCCCAGCCCCTCGAGCGCCTCGAAGGCGGCGCGGTCGACCCGCTCGAGCCCCGCGGCGCGCAGCGCGGCCTCGATCTCATCGCGGCCGGGCGGGTCCGAGTAGATGCCGATGGCCAGCGCGTTGTGGTGGCTCTCGAAGAGCTTGCGGAGCTTCGACTTGGCGGCAAGCTGGCCCGCGGTCACGATGACCTGCGCATCGCCGTCGCGCCAGTCGCCCAGCGCCGTGCCGATCACCTCCGAGAGCCCGTCGCCCGCATCCTCGACGAAGGCGACGCGGGGACCGGGGAAGAAGCCCTGCGCCTTGATCGCGTCCAGCAGCATCGCCGGGTCGCGCCGCAGCTCCGGGGCCTGGATCCGCGTCAGGCGCATCTCGGCCTCGCCCTCGGGACCGACCAGCGCGGCGATGACCTCCTGCCGGCGGTGCGCGACGCGCATCGCGTCCTCGCCGTAGAGCAGGACGCCCGCGCGCGACGCATCCGGTTTGCGGAAGAAGGCCTGTGCGTCGCGACCGGTGAGCTTCATCGCGCGCGCTTCATTCCGACAGCGTGTCCGCTTCGAGCAGCAGCCGGTCGACGACCTGATCCGCGAGGATAACCATGAGCCGCCGGTACGCATCGCGTTCGGAGGTCTGGGTGGCCACGGTCGAGCCGGTGGCGGAATAGGCGGTGAAGGAGCTGGTGCGGCCCGAGACCAGAACCTCGTCCACGCCCACCGGGCTCAGCGTGTAAGTCGCCCAGCCGGTCAGGCGGTAGCGCGTGGTCTGGCCGTCGGCGAGCGAGCCCAGCCCCTTGGAGGTCACCGCGGTGCTGACCTTGAGCTGGTACGGGCCGATGCCGCGCCCGAGCCGTTCCTCGAAGCGCTGGTTGAAGTCATAGCTGTCGCGGTCGGTGGGCTCGTCGAGCGCCACCGCGTTCAGCAGCTTTGTGCCGCCGCCCTGCGGCCCGTAGACGGGCGTGAAGCCGCAGCCCGTGAGGGCTGCGAGCGACAACAGCAGGGTTCTGCGATCAGGCAACCACATTGACGATCCGGCCCGGGACGACGATCAGCTTCTTCGGCGCGGCCCCCTGGAGGGTCCGTTCGACAGCCTCGTGCGTGAGAACGAGTTTTTCAATCTCTTCCTTCGGCATGTCCTTGGGCACGGTCAGTTCACCGCGGCGCTTGCCGTTGACCTGGATCGGCAGGGTCACGGTGTCCTCGACCAGCATCGCCTCATCGGCCCTGGGCCACGCGGCGTCGGCGATCAGCCCCTCGCCGCCGAGCAGCTGCCAGATCTCTTCCGAGAGGTGCGGCGTCATCGGCGACATCAGCTGCGCCAGCGCCCTGGCGGCCTGGGTCTTGGCCTCGGTGCCCGCGCGCGACTTGGTCAGCGCGTTGGTGAAGGCGTAGAGCCGTGCGATGGCCGCGTTGAAGCCGAAGCTCTCGACGCCCATGGTCACGTCGTGGATGGCCTTGTGCATCTCGCGCAGCAGCGCCTCGTCCTCGCCGGTGGGCGGCACGTCGGAGCCGGCGATCTCGGCGCAGGCGCGGAACACGCGGGCGAGGTGCTTGTTGGCGGCCTCGGCACCGGCGGCGGTCCACTCGACGTCACGCTCGGGCGGGCTGTCGGAGAGCACGAACCAGCGCGCGGTATCGGCGCCGTACTGGCCGATGATCGCCACCGGATCGACGACGTTGTTCTTGGACTTCGACATCTTGGCCGAGGGGATGATCTCGACCTCGCGCCCATCCTCGAGGAAGCCCTTGCCGTCGCGCAGCTCGACCTCTTCGGGGTAGTGATAGACCGAACGGCCCTCGTCCGAGCGGGTCTGGTAGATCGCGTGGGTCACCATGCCCTGCGTGAAGAGCGCGTTGAACGGCTCCTTGCTCTTCTCCGGCAGATGGCCGGTGATGTACATCGCCCGTGCGAAGAAGCGCGAGTAGAGCAGGTGCAGGATCGCGTGCTCGATGCCGCCGATGTACTGGTCGACGTTCATCCAGTACTCGGCCTCGGCCATGTCGACGGGCGTCTCGGCGCGCGGCGAGGTGAAGCGGGCGAAATACCAGCTCGAGTCCACGAAGGTGTCCATCGTGTCGGTCTCGCGCTTCGCCGGCGCGCCGCAGGTCGGGCAGGCGCAGTCGCGCCACGTCGGGTGACGGTCGAGCGGGTTGCCGGGGATCGAGAAGTCGATCGGCTTGCCACCCTCGTCATAGGGCAGCGCGATCGGCAGGTTTTCCTTCTTCTCCGGCACCACGCCACAGCTCTCGCAGTGGACCACCGGGATCGGGCAGCCCCAGTAGCGCTGGCGCGAGAGGCCCCAGTCGCGCAGGCGGAACTTGGTCACGCCGGTGCCGACGCCATTGGCCTCGCAGAAGGCCACGGCGGCTTCGACCGCCTCTTCGCCGGTCTGCACCTCTTCGCCCGCGACGAGGCGGGTGTAGCGGACCTTCTCGGACTTCAGCGGCACGAAGGGCTCGGCCGCGATGTCGATGCCGCCCTCGAGCGGTTCGAAGGTCTCGACGATGGGCAGGCCGTACTTGGTGGCGAACTCGTGGTCGCGCGCATCATGCCCCGGGCAGCCGAAGATGGCGCCGGTGCCGTAATCCATCAGGATGAAGTTGGCGATGTAGACCGGCAGCTCGACCGAGGTGTCGAACGGGTGGCGCACGGTAAGCCCGGTGTCGAAGCCCAGCTTCTCGGCGGTCTCGATGGCCTCTTCCGTGGTGCCGCCCTTGCGGCACTCGGCCACGAACGCGGCGACCTCGGGGCTGTGGCGCTCGAGGTGCTTGGCCAGCGGGTGGTCCGGCGAGATGCCGACGAAGCTCGCGCCCATGAGCGTGTCCGGGCGGGTGGTGTAGACCTCGATGCGGTCGAAGCCCTCGGGGGCGTCCACGGTCGAGAAGGCGAACTGCAGACCGCGCGAGCGGCCGATCCAGTTGGCCTGCATCAGCTTCACCTTGGCCGGCCAGTCATCGAGCCCGTCGAGCGCGTCCAGAAGCTCGCCCGAGAAATCGGAGATCTTGAAGAACCACTGGGTGAGTTCCTTGCGCTCGACCAGCGCGCCCGAGCGCCAGCCGCGACCGTTCTCGACCTGCTCGTTGGCGAGCACGGTCATGTCGACCGGGTCCCAGTTCACCACAGCGTTCTTGCGGTAGACCAGCCCGGCCTGGAGCATGTCGAGGAACAGCGCCTGCTGCTGGCCGTAGTACTCCGGATCGCAGGTCGCGAACATGCGCGACCAGTCGAGCCCGAAGCCCAGCGGCTTCATCTGCTCGACCATCGTGTCGATGTTGGAATAGGTCCAGTCCTTGGGGTGACCGCCCGAGGCCATGGCGGCGTTCTCGGCGGGCATGCCGAAGGCGTCGAAGCCCATCGGGTGCAGCACGTTGAAGCCGTTCTGCTTCTTGTAGCGCGCGATCACGTCGCCCATCGTGTAGTTGCGCACGTGGCCGATGTGGATGCGGCCCGAGGGATAGGGGAACATCTCGAGCACGTAGTACTTCGGCTTGCCGGCGGCGCGGGCAGCCTTGAAGGTCAGGGCCTTTTCCCAGGCCTGCTGCCATTTCGGCTCGATCGTGGCGGGGTCGTAACGCGACATCTGTCATCCCTCGGAACGGACGGGTTTCCGGGCCGGGTGATACGGCCAAGACCCGCGGGCGTCCAGTGCAAGGCGACATTTCGGCCACCGGAGCGGCGATTTGCGGCCCGGCGCGCGGCCTCGGCCATTGGCGGATGGCCGGGCGCGTGCCACAACTGCGGGATGTCGTTCCCTCACTGACCCGATTTTGCCATGAAGATCCTTGTCATCCACCAGAATTTCCCCGGCCAGTACAAGCACCTCGTCCCGGCGCTTGCGGCAAGGGGGCACCAGGTCGTGGCGCTGACACCCAAGGTGCAGAAGCCGGTGAAATGGCACACGGTCACCATCCTGCCCTACGAGATCAAGGGCCAGAGCACCCCGGGCATCCAGCCGTGGATCGCCGACTTCGAGACCAAGCTCCTGCGCGGCGCCAGCTGCTACCGCGCGGCGCTGGACCTCAAGCACAAGGGCTTCGAACCGGACATGATTCTCGCCCACCACGGCTGGGGCGAGAGCATGTTCCTCAAGGACGTGTGGCCGAAGGCGCGCATGGGGCTCTACTGCGAGCTCTACCACGTCACCTCCGAGACCTTCGTGGCCTTCGATCCCGAGTTCCAGAAGCCCTCGCCCGAACTCGACCCGCTGCGCATCCGCATGAAGAACCTCAACAACCGGCTGCACGAAGAGATCATGGACGCGGGCATCTCGCCCACCCGGTTCCAGGCCAACACCTTTCCGCCCGAGTGGCGCGACCGGATCACCGTCGCCCATGACGGCATCGACACCGACGTGGTGCGTCCCAACCCCGACGCGACGCTCGAGGTCACCGACGGCCGCATCCTGACCCGCGACGACGAGGTCATCACCTTCATCAACCGCAATCTCGAGCCCTACCGCGGCTACCACATCTTCATGCGCGCCCTGCCCGAGATCCTGAAGCGGCGGCCCAACGCCCACGTGACCATCATCGGCGGCGACGAGGTGAGCTACGGCGCCCGCGCACCCGACGGCAAGACGTGGAAGCAGATCTTTATCGACGAGGTCTCGGACCGGGTCGCGCCCGAGGACTGGAAGCGGGTCCACTACCTCGGCCGGGTGCCCTACGAGCGCTTCCTCGCGATGATGCAGGTGAGCCGGGCACACGTCTACCTCACCTACCCCTTCGTGCTGAGCTGGTCCCTGCTCGAGGCGATGAGCGCGGAATGCGCGATCCTCGCCAGCGACACCGAGCCGGTGCGCGAGGCGCTGACCGAGGGCGAGACCGGCTGGATGGTGGATTTCTTCGACAAGGAGCGGCTGGTCGACCGGCTCTGCGCCCTGCTCGACGACCCCGAGGAACGCGCCCGGCTCGGGCGCAACGCCCGCGCCCATGTGCGCGAACACTACGACCTGCGGACCCGCTGCCTGCCGCAACACGTCGAATGGGTCGAATCCCTGATGGCGCTCGAGCCGCGTCCGCCACGGGACTGACCGCCGGGCGCCCGATCTCGGCCCGCGCGCCGGGCGGTGCACGGTTGTGTGTTGAGCTGACGCAGGGGAATGCGATATCCTTGCGGCCAACGGGCAGAACAACACGACCCACCGGGCAGCAGAGTATGACGAAACGCAGCACCTTCCTCGCCGCCGCGACACTGGTTCCGGCACTGGCGCTTCTGGCCGCCTGCGGAGGCGGCGACCGACGACACGGCCACGTCGCCCACGACGAGCTCGATTGCATGACGCGGGCGATGTTCTTCGAGTCGCACCGCTCGAGCCGCGACGGCCTGATCGCCGTCGGCAGCGTGGTGATGAACCGGGTCGAGTCGAGCGATTTTCCCAACACCGTCTGCGGCGTGGTCGGCCAGCGCAACCAGTTCGCGCCGGGCGTCATGACCCGCGAAATGAACTCAAGGGCCATGCCCGAGGTCACCGAGGCCGCCGTCGCGGTGCTGCTCGGCGAGCGTCATCCGCGGATCCAGAACGCCCAGTTCTTCCACGCCGCGAGCTACCACGCCAATTACAACAACATCCATTACGTGCTGACCGCCGGCGGCAATGCCTTCTACGAAAAGCGCCGCCCCGAGCACGTGACCCGCTCGCGCCCGCTGCGCGCCGTCGAGGGGCTCACCGGCGGCTGAGCAGCGCGCCCGGCAGAGCCCGGGCTCAGCGCCCCCGCCGCTTGCGCCGCCCGCCGCTGCTGCGCGCGTGAAAGCTCGGCGGGCGCTTCGCCACCCATGTCAGGAACCGCGCCATCCGCGGATGCGCCCGCAGCGCCTCGATGGTGTGGAACTCGCGCGCCAGCTCGGCCTCGGTGAAGGTCGCGTGGATCTCGCTGTGGCAGATCTGGTGCAGCCGCACGACCGGCCCGCCCTTGCCTCCCTTCAGCTTGGGCACAAGATGATGCAGGCTCTGCCGCGCCTCGGCGGGGATCGGTCGCAGGCAGAGCGGGCAGACTGGATCGGTCACGGGCGGGCCTTGTGCGAGGGCGGCTTGTTGGGCAAGAGACTGGGACCGGAGCGCAGGGGATCAAGGGAAAAGCGACGTGGCGACATCATCCGACAGCCCGGCAGTGGTGATCGGCGGCGGCCCCGCCGGGCTGATGGCGGCGGATGCACTGCTGTCGGCGGGCGTGCCGGTGCTGCTGGCCGAGGCCAAGCCCTCGGTCGGGCGCAAGTTCCTCATGGCCGGGAAATCCGGTCTGAACCTGACGCGCGCGCAGCCCTTTGGCCCCTTCCTCGCAGCCTATGGCGGCGCCGAGGCGGCGCTGCGCCCGATGCTGGCCGAATTCACCCCGGAGACCGTGCAGGACTGGGCGGCGGGGCTGGGACAGACCACTTTCGCGGGCTCGACCGGGCGGGTCTTCCCCACCGCCATGAAGGCCTCGCCGCTCTTGCGCGCGTGGCTGGAACGGCTCGAGGGCATGGGGCTCGATCGCCGCACCCGCTGGCGCTGGACCGGATGGAAGGCCGGCGCGGTCTGCTTCGAGACGCCCGAGGGCCCGCGGCGGCTGATGCCCCCCGTCACCGTGCTGGCGCTTGGCGGCGCGAGCTGGGCGCGGCTTGGCTCGGACGGTGCGTGGGCCGGTCTGCTGGCGGACGAGGGCATCAAGGTGGCGCCGTTCCAGCCCGCCAATGCAGGGCTCTGCGTCGACTGGTCCGGGCACATGGCCCCGCATTTCGGCGCGCCGCTCAAGGGCATCGCGCTTGCGGCAGGCCCCCTGACCAGCCGGGGCGAGGCGGTGATCTCGGCCCGCGGGCTCGAGGGGGGCGGGCTCTACCCGCTGTCGCCGGCGCTGCGCGAGGGCGCCCCGCTGCATATCGACCTCGCGCCCGATCTCTCGGCCGGGGAGCTCGCCCAGCGCCTCGGCAGGCCGCGCGGCAAGCAGAGCCTATCGAACCACCTGCGCAAGGTGCTGAAGCTCTCGCCCGCCGCCCGCGCGCTGCTGATGGAATGCGCCCGCCCGCTGCCCGACGATCCGGCCCGCCTTGCCGCGACCGTCAAGGCGCTGCCGGTACCGCACAAGGGCCTGCGCCCGATGGACGAGGCAATCTCGACCGCCGGCGGCGTGCCCTTCGCGGCGCTTGACGAGGCGCTGATGCTGCGCGCCCGCCCCGGAACCTACTGCGCCGGCGAGATGCTCGACTGGGAGGCGCCGACCGGCGGTTACCTTCTCACCGCCTGCCTCGCCACCGGCCTCTGGGCCGGGCGCCACGCCGCCCTGCGCGCGCTGGGGGCCTGAGGGGTTGGGTCGTCGCGGAAAGCCGCACTCAGGCCCCTGTGGCGCGACCCGCTCACGCGGTGCTGCGCTTGGTCCGGGTGCGCTGCGGCTTCGGCGCCACCTTCGCCTCGATGTGCTGGATCACCAGCCCGGCGATGTCCTTGCCCGAGGTGCGCTCGATCCCTTCGAGCCCCGGCGAGGAGTTCACCTCCAGCACCTTGGGGCCGTCGTCGCCGCGCAGCAGGTCCACCCCCGCAACGTCGAGTTTCATCGCCCGCGCCGCCCGCACCGCGATGTCGCGCTCGGTGCGCGAGATCCGCACCGGCTCGGCGGTGCCGCCCTGGTGCAGGTTCGAGCGGAAATCGTCGGGCCGGCCACGGCGGCGCATCGAGGCCACCACCTTGCCGCCGACCACGAAGCAGCGGATGTCCTCGCCCGCGGCCTCCTTCACGAAGCTCTGCACGAGGAAGTCGGCGCGCAGGCCCTGGAAGGCCGAGATCACCGATTCCGCCGCCTTCTTGGTCTCGGCCAGCACCACGCCCTTGCCCTGCGTGCTCTCGAGCAGCTTCAGCACCAGCGGGGCGCCGCCCACGAGGCTGATGACGTTGCCTGAATCCTTGGGGCTGCGGGCGAAGGCGGTGGTCGGCATGCCGATGCGGTTGCGGGCGAGCACCTGGTGCGCGTGCAGCTTGTCGCGCGACACGGTGATGCCCTCGGAGCCCGCGAGACAATAGGTGCCGAGGCTCTCGAACTGGCGCACCACGGCAGTGCCGTAGGAGGTCACCGAGGCGCCGATGCTCGGGATCACCGCGTCGTAATGCGGCAGCCGGCGGCCGTCGTAATGCACCTCGCCGCCCACGGCGCGGATGTTCATGTAGCAGCGCGAGGTGTCGATCACCTCCATCGTGTGGCCGCGATGCTCGGCGGCCTCGATCAGCCGGCGGGTCGAGTAGTTGCCGGGCTCGCGGGTCAGGATCGCCAGCCGCAGCGCACGGTGGTGATGCTTGTGGCGCGGCACGTCCCGGTAGGTGTCGAAGGACAGCTCGGGCTGGCAGAAGCTCTGGGAGGGCGAGACGATCATGCCCTCGTCGAGCGCCGAGCGCCCGAGCAGCATCCGGTAGGCCATCGAGCCGCGGTCGGTGAGCGTCACCTCTATCGGCCAGCGCCGCCCGCCCATCTCGACCATGGTCTCGATGACGAAGCGCAGCTCGGTCTCGCCGTTCGACGAGGTCACCTCGCGGCGATCCTTGAGTGGCGCCGAGCAGATGATCTCGAGCCCGGCGTCCTGCGGATCCGGGTGGATGGCGAAACGCACCATCGGCTTCTCGGCGGGGCCGAAGGGCTCGATGGCGAAGGCGTGCAGCGCCGAGGTCCGCGCCCCGGTGTCGACCTTGGCACGGATGGCACGGAGGCCGAGGTCCGGAAGGGCGAGCCATTCCTCCCAGCCGAGCGTGAACTGTGTCATTGTCTGGTCCTTTCCAATCGGCCGGTTGCGCGCTCTACCCTTGCAATGTGACGCGCACAATACGGTTCCCCACGGCCCCGGCGATGCCCCGCCACTGTGACGCCTTGCACGCGCCTTTGCCCGCCCCGTGATGGAAAAGGGTTAATTTTTATGCAATGATGCCTACCAAAACGCGAGTCTCGAGCAGAAATTCGCCTCTTGGGCGAAAACACCACACCGCTTGGGGGGGAAACGCCCCAGACTGGTACCCTGTATCGGAGACGGAGGCTGCTATGGGCGCAACATTGCGAGATGGCGACGGAAAGCTGTCGCTGACGACCAGGATCATGATCGCGATGGTGGCCGGGCTCGTGCTCGGCGTGATCCTCAACGCGATCGGATCGGAATTCGTGAACACCCACATCGTTGGCGGGCTGTTCGGCATGGTGGGGCGGATGTTCGTGAACGCGCTCCAGATGCTGGTGGTGCCGCTCGTGTTCTTCTCGCTGATCTGCGGCGTGGCCGGCATCGGCGACATCCGCATTCTCGGCCGCGTCGGAGGCAAGAGCTTCGGGCTCTACATCGCCACCACCGCGACGGCCATCGGCGTCGCCATCCTGATCGCGCTGGTGGTGGGGCCGGGCAACGGCTTCGTGATGGAGGGCATCGACACCTCGGGCGTCACCGGCAAGGATGCCCCGAGCGTCTGGGACACCTTCGCCGCCATCGTGCCGCGCAACCCGGTCGCCGCCTTCTCGGGCGGGGAAATGCTGCAGATCATCTTCTACACCATCGTGCTCGGCATCGCCGTGCTGATGCTGGGGGAACGGTCCAAGCCCTTCGTAGAGGCCTGCGAATACATGAACGAGCTGATGATGAAGGTCGTCCAGATCGTCATGGCCTTCGCGCCCTACGGCGTGTTCTGCCTGATCGCCAAGACCTTTACCGAGCAGGGCATCGGGCTCTTCATCCCGGTGATGGCCTATGTCGGCGTGCTGGTCGCGGCGCTGCTGCTGCACCTCTTCGTGACGCTGATGCTGTTCCTGAAGCTGCTCTCGGGGCTTGATCCCTTCACCTTCATGAAGAAGATCCGCCCGGCGCAGATCTTCGCCTTCTCCACCGCCTCGTCGAACGCGACGATCCCGGTGACGCTGCGCTGCGTGACCGAGCGGATGGGGGTCAACAACTCGGTGGCCTCGTTCACGGTGCCCTTCGGTGCCACGATCAACATGGACGGCACCGCGATCATGCAGGGCGTGGCGACGGTGTTCCTCGCCAATGTCTACGGCATCGACCTCGGGCTCGGCGGCTATATCACGGTGATTGCGATGGCGGTTCTGGCCTCGATCGGCACCGCGGGTGTGCCCGGCGTCGGGCTGGTGATGCTGACCATGGTGCTGGGACAGGTGGGGCTGCCGATCGAGGGCATCGCGCTGATCCTTGGCGTCGACCGCCTGATGGACATGATCCGCACCGCGGTGAACATCACCGGCGACGCGGTGGTCTCGACCATCGTCGCCAAGACCGAGGGACAGGTCGACATGGCGGTCTACCTCGACCCCAATGCCGGAGTGCTCACTGGCGACGACCTGCACATCGACGAAGCGGCCGAGCATATCCTCGCCGACGCGGCGCACAAGCCGGCGGAATGAACCGGCGGGGGGCCGGGCGGGGCGCGTCCCCGGCCGCCGCTACCGTCGGTGGATCTCAGTAGACGACCTGCTTCGCCCGCGACAGGAAGAAGCCATGGCCGCTCTCGTTGCGGCACTCGAGCCCCTTGCGGCTCGAGACGCAGAGAATGCCGCCGATGTCCCAGCGCTCACCGTATTGCAGCACCTGCGGGCCGGGGCCCGAGGGCCGGGCGTAGGACGTGCCCGGCCGGTCGCATTCGACGGTGACCGGGCCGCGGTTGGTCATCGAGACGGTGTGGCCCGAGCTGCGGCAATTGCCGGGGCGCGGCAGGGTCGGGGTGCGTTCGAAGATCGTGCAGATCACGTCCGACATGTCCCGATCGATGCCGACAGAGCAGTTGATGTTGCCGGAAGGGGTATCGAAATAATCGACATCGGCAGAGGCGGGCGCGGCACTGGCCAGCCCTGCCAGAAGGGCAATGGATCTCAACATGGTCTGGTCCTGAAACGGGCTCGTGAAAAAGCGTCCCGAAAAGGGTCGGGCACGCCCCCTGCCCGAGTCAAGTCGGTGTTTCCGGACGCCCCCGGACCCCGGCGCCGTGCTATCCTGCGCGCGGCGGGTCACCCCGGGCCCGCATCATCCCAAAGGTGGCACCATGGCCGTCACGCTTGATATCCAGCAACCGCAGCCCTTCGATCTCGTGGGGTCGACCATCCTCATCGCCGGCAATGCCACGGCCTTCGAGGGGACACTCTCGATCACCGTCTCCGAGGGCCATGACGAGGTCACCTCGTTCATCCAGGTGGGCTCGCTCGGGCTGCGCCAGTTCCAGGGCTCGGTCGAGATCCCCGCCTCGGCGGCCTTCACGCTCAACCGCCTGTTCCTGACGCTGGCCGACGACAGCGGCAACGAGAACGGCCCCTCGGTGACGATCCCGGTGCTCTACGGGCCGCTGATCCTGCCCGGCTATGCCGGCTGGCAGCCCTACACGGTGCAGCCTGGCGACACGCTGACCGCCATCGCGCAGTCGCAATACGGCAACGGGGACTTCCAGCCGATCTTCGAGGCGAACCAGAACATCCTTGCCAACCCGAACCTGATCTTCCCCGGGCAGGTGCTGCGCATCCCGCGCAACGACATCTGAGAGCGGCAGGGGAAGACGGGCACGAAAAGGGCGCGGCACCCGCCGGGTCACCGCGCCTTGCTCAATCAGACGCGCAGGTCAGTGACCGGCGATCATCTCGGATTGCTTCACGATCACCTCGGCCTGCTTGATCGAGGCGATGTCCACCAGACGGCCCTTGTAGACCGTGGCGCCTTCGCCCTTGGCCTTGGCCTCTTCCATGGCGGCGAGGATCTCGCGCGCCTCGGTCACTGCCTTTTCCGACGGGGTGAAGACCTCGTTTGCAAGCGCCACCTGCTTGGGGTGTATCGCCCATTTTCCGACCATCCCCAGCGTCGCCGAGCGCAGCGCCTGCGCGCGGTAGCCCTCGTCGTCGGAGAAGTCGCCGAAGGGGCCGTCCACCGGCAGCACGCCATGGGTGCGGCAGGCGGCGACGATGGCAGCCTGCGCCCAGTGCCACGGGTCGGACCAGTGCTTGGCCCCCTCGTGCAGCATGTAGTAGTTCTCCTGCGTGCCGCCGATGCCGGTGGTGGCCATGCCCATGGAGGCGGCGAAATCGGCCGCGCCGAGGCTCATGGCCTCGAGGCGCGGGGAGCCGGCGGCAATCTCCTCTACATGCGCAATGCCGGCTGCTGACTCGATGATGACTTCGAACTTGATGGGCTTGGTGCGGCCCCTGGCGCGCTCGACGGCAGTGACCAGCGCGTCGACGGCGTAGAGATCGGCGGCGCAGCCGACCTTGGGGATCATGATCTGGTCGAGCCGGTCCGAGGACTTTTCGAGCAGGTCGACCACGTCGCGGTACCAGTAGGGCGTGTCGAGCCCGTTGATCCGCACCGACAGGGTCTTCTTGCCCCAGTCGATGTCGCCGATGGCCTGGATGATGTTCTCGCGCGCGCTGTCCTTGTCGGAAGGCGCGACCGAGTCCTCGAGATCGAGGTTGATCACGTCAGCCGCCGAGCCGGCCATCTTTTCGAAGATTGCGGGGCGCGAGCCCGGACCGAAGAGCTGGCAGCGGTTGGGACGTGCCGGGGCGGCGGGCTGGATGCGGAAGCTCATGTATCACCTCTCCGAGCAAGGAAGTTTCATAAGTGTCGCCGCATGGGTTATTAAATTGCGCAATGCTGCGCAAGCGAAATCCTTGGGCCCCGAATGCTGCAGTGACGAGAGAGTCCCGGGCTGGCGTGCACGATTCTTCGGCGCTGCGCCCGAAATGCACGAATATTCGGCGCGGACCCCGCAGGCAGGGGTGTTTTCGCGATGGAATTGCATGGGACAGAGGGCAAGATCGCGCCGAATCCAAACACAGGGAAAAGAAATGATCGAGACCCCGTATCTGCTCTTCCTCGGAGACGCACCCGACCCGCTGGCCGCGAAGGTGGCACAGGGGATCAAGGACTGGCGCCCGGAGAACTGCGTGGGCCAGTTCCGCCTCGAAGGCTGCAAGGCCGACCTCAAGATCCCCGACATGACGCTGGCCGAAGCCAAGGCCGCCGGTGCCAAGACGCTGGTGATCGGCGTGGCGAACCGTGGCGGCGTGATCTCGCAGACCTGGAAGAAGGTGCTGGTCGAGGCGCTGGAAGAGGGCTTCGACCTCGCGTCGGGCCTGCACAACCTGCTGCGTGACGAGGAAGACCTTGCCGCCGTGGCCCGCGCCACCGGCCGGACGCTGCACGACGTGCGCATCCCCTCCGTCAAGTACCCGATCGCCAACGGCGAGCCCCGCAAGGGCAAGCGCCTGCTGGCCGTGGGCACCGACTGCTCGGTCGGCAAGATGTACACCGCGCTCGCGCTCGACGCCGCGATGCGCGAGAAGGGCATGAAGTCGACCTTCCGGGCCACCGGCCAGACCGGCATCCTGATCACCGGCGACGGCGTGCCGCTCGACGCGGTCATCGCCGACTTCATGGCAGGCTCCATCGAGTACCTGACCCCGGACAACGACGACGACCACTGGGACATCATCGAGGGCCAGGGCTCGCTGTTCCACGTGTCCTACTCGGGCGTGACCATGGCGCTGGTGCACGGCGGCCAGCCGGACGCGCTGGTGCTCTGCCACGAACCGACCCGCAGCCACATGCGCGGCCTGCCGGGCTACCAGCTTCCGACCATCGAAGCGGTGCGCGACATGGCGCTGACGCTGGCGCAGGTCGCCAACCCCGCCTGCAAGGTGATCGGCGTGTCGATCAACACCCAGCACATGGGTGAGGACGAGGCCGTCGCCTATTGCAAGGAGATCGAGGACCGCATGGGCCTGCCCTGCGTCGATCCCTACCGCCACGGCGCCGAGCGCCTGGCCGAGGCGGTTGCCGCGCTCTGACGCGTTTGGCACTGTTGCAACGAACCACGGGCGGCGGCGCGATCTGCGCCGCCGCCAGTCAATCATTTACGGCAAGATGAAGGGGCGGACACTTGAGCATCGAGGTCACGCGCGACACGTTCAGACTGGCACAGGTCTTCACCATTTCGCGGGGCAGCCGCACCGAGGCAAAGGTGCTGACGGTGAAGGTGACCCGGAACGGGGTGACCGGCTGGGGCGAGTGCGTCCCCTACGCCCGCTATGACGAGACGCTCGAGAGTGTCGAGGCCGAGATCATGGGCCTGCCCGCCGACGTGAGCCGCGAGGCGCTGCAGGGGCTGCTGCCGGCCGGCGCCGCCCGCAACGCCGTCGACTGCGCGCTCTGGGATCTCGAGGCCAAGGCCTCGGGCAAGCGCGTGTGGGAGATGCTGGGAATGCCCGCGCCCGGCCCCGAGATCACCGCCTACACGCTGTCGCTCGACACCCCCGAAAACATGCGCGCGCAGGCCGAGAACAACGCCTTCCGGCCGCTCCTGAAGATCAAGCTCGGCACCCCCGACGACATGCCCCGGCTCGAGGCCGTGCGGGCGGGAGCGCCCAACGCCACCATCATCGTCGATGCCAACGAGGGCTGGAGCGCCGAGGTCTACGCTGATCTCGCGCCGCACCTCGTGCGTCTGGGCGTGGCGCTGGTCGAACAGCCGCTGCCCGCGGGCGACGACGACGCGCTGATCGGGATGGACCGCCCGGTGCCGGTCTGCGCCGACGAGAGCGCCCATGACCGCGCCTCGCTGCCCAGGCTCAAGGGCAAGTATGACATCGTCAACATCAAGCTCGACAAGACCGGCGGCCTGACCGAGGCGCTAGCCCTGCGCGAGGCCGCGCAGGCCGAGGGCTACGGCATCTTCGTCGGCTGCATGGTCGGCTCGTCGCTGGCGATGGCGCCGGCGGTGCTGCTGGCGCAGGGCGCCGCCTTCACCGATCTCGACGGACCGCTGCTGCTGGGCGAGGACCGCGCCACGCCGCTGCGCTTCGACGACGCCGGCGTGCACCCGTCGTCGCCCGAGCTCTGGGGCTGATCACCGCCGGTCGATGTAGGTTCTCATGCAGGCCGTCCCGCCCTCCAGCGTCACGTCGTACCGCGAAACCGCGGCCGGCACCTCGACGCCAGTGCAGAGCTCGAAGCTGTTCTCGCCGGACCTGCGGTACTCGACCGCGGCGGCGAAGCCGGTGAGGGTCTGCGGGTTGCGCGCGCAGCTCATCGGGTCAAGCGTCTCCGGGAGGCCATCTTGAGCCAGCGCCTCGCAATCGCGGACCTCGTTGCTCAGCACCCTGAGATCGGCCAGCCGCGCCCGGTCGCGGCGCTCGGCCTGGCCCTGCGCCGGGCCGCCGATGGTGGCGAAGGACAGCCCCAGCGCCAGCACGGAAAGCGCGATGATCGCCCAGCCTGCGGCGGTGGCCAGGGGACGCGTCGCGCCCTCGCGCTCTTGCTGGAAGAACGCCAGCACGATGCCCGAGATACCCGCGACCACGGCGGATTTCGCAAGGAAGCGCGCGGTCATCTGGCCGTCGAGGAAGGTGTAGATCAGGAACAGCGCGTCGCTCAGCAGGGTGATCACCGCGATCAGCAGCGCCAGCGACGACAGCCAGCGCCGGATGGTCCCGTGGCCCCGCGCCGGATCGGCGCGCAGGCCGCGGGCATCGGCGCGCTGCAGCGCCCAGAACACCGGGGTGAAGACGATCAGCGCCGCCATCGACCAGCGCAGCCCGCTGGCGGAGCCCTGCATCAGCCGGTCCGGCTCGGGCAGCCAGATGTTGATCTGCCCGAAGAGCAGCCCCAGCACGTTGCCGGTCACCATGCCGAAGGTCACGAAGAGCAGCGCGTAGAAGAACGCCTCGCGCGCCGCCGAGGAGCGCACCGGACGCGGCACCGGGCCCGCCGGCGTCATCGCGTCGGACCAGCCCGCGAGCGCCGCCTCGGCCTCGGTCTCGGTCCACCCCGCCGCCTGCAGGGCAGAGCGGATCTCGTCGCGCGAGAGGCCGCCCTTCAGGGCCTCCCGGACGAAGCCTGCAAGCTCCTCGGTCTGCGACATGGGCGTCTCCTTTCACGGGTAGTGGTCGATGCGCGTCTGCGGCGCTATTGGGCCCTTATGTGGGGAGTCGCCCGCGCCTGTCCAATGTCCGCGTCGGCCCGCCCGCCGCTCCCGCCCCGCAGCACCTGCGGCTTCACCCGTTTCCCGGCGCCGGTTCCGCCGTCGTCCGCCCCGTCGTTCCAAAGGAGAATGCCATGACCCGCACCGTCTATCTGAACGGAGAGTACCTGTCCGAAACCGAGGCCAAGGTGTCGATCTTCGACCGCGCCTTCCTCATGGCCGATGGCGTCTATGAGGTGACCTCGGTCCTCGGCGGCAAGCTGATCGACTTCGGCGGCCACCTGAAGCGGCTCGAGCGCTCGCTGAACGAGCTCGACATGAAGAAGCCCGCCGCCTTCGACGACCTGCTCGAGATTCACCGCAAGCTGGTCGAGCTGAACGGCATCGACGAGGGGCTGATCTACCTTCAGGTGACCCGTGGCGCGCCCGGCGACCGCGATTTCGCCTTCCCCGATCCCGAGACCACCGAGCCGACGCTGGTGCTCTTCACCCAGAACAAGCCCGGCCTCGCGGACAACCCGACCGCCAAGAAGGGCATCAAGGTGATCTCGATCGACGACATCCGCTGGGGCCGTCGCGACATCAAGACCGTGCAGCTGCTGTACCCGTCGATGGGCAAGATGATGGCCAAGAAGGCCGGCGCCGACGATGCATGGATGGTCGAGGACGGCTTCGTGACCGAGGGCACCTCGAACAACGCCTACATCGTCAAGGACGGCAAGATCATCACCCGCAACCTGTCGACCGACATCCTGCACGGCATCACCCGCGCCGCGGTGCTGAAATTCGCCCGCGAGGCACAGATGATCGTCGAGGAGCGTCCCTTCACCGTGGACGAGGCCAAGGACGCGGACGAGGCCTTCTTCACCTCGGCCTCGGCCTTCGTGATGCCGGTGGTCGAGATCGACGGCACCGCCATCGGCGGCGGCTCGGTCGGCCAGGTGGCCACCCGCCTGCGCGAGATCTACCTCGAGGAAAGCATCAAGGCCGGCGTCTGAGCCCGGCCTCCGCGCCCGCAGCCGGGGCAGGACGCCTCGGGCGGGCGCCGTTGCCGCAATGTCGAACAGGGGGCCGCGCCGGCAATCGCGCGGCCCCTTTCACGTGTCCGGGGTCCGCGATGGCGGTGCCCTTGCCGCAGGGGCCGCCGGGCGTTACACATCCCCGACACCGCAATGGAGGGGGAGACCCATGCCCGCCTATCGTTCCCGCACCACCACCCACGGCCGCAACATGGCCGGCGCCCGCGGCCTGTGGCGCGCCACCGGCATGACGGACGGCGACTGGAACAAGCCGATCATCGCCATCGTGAACAGCTTCACCCAGTTCGTTCCGGGGCACGTGCACCTCAAGGATCTCGGCCAGATGGTCGCCCGCGAGGTCGAGAAGGCCGGCGGCGTGGCGAAGGAATTCAACACCATCGCCGTCGATGACGGCATCGCGATGGGCCATGACGGCATGCTCTACTCGCTGCCATCGCGCGAGATCATCGCCGACTCGGTCGAGTACATGGTCAACGCCCACTGCGCCGACGCCATGGTCTGCATCTCGAACTGCGACAAGATCACCCCCGGCATGCTGATGGCCGCGATGCGCCTCAACATCCCCGTGGTCTTCGTCTCGGGCGGCCCGATGGAAGCGGGCAAGGTGATGTGGGACGACGAGGAGAAGGCGCTCGACCTCGTGGACGCCATGGTCGCCGCCGCCGACGACAAGTACACCGACGCGCAGGTCCAGGCGATCGAAGAGGCCGCCTGCCCGACCTGCGGCTCGTGCTCGGGCATGTTCACCGCGAACTCGATGAACTGCCTCACCGAGGCGCTGGGTCTGTCGCTGCCGGGCAACGGCTCGACGCTGGCCACCCACGCCGACCGCCAGCGGCTCTTCGTCGAGGCCGGTCACCTGATCGTCGACCTCGCCAAGCGCTACTACGAGCAGGACGACGCCTCGGTGCTGCCGCGCTCGATCGCGACCTTCGAGGCGTTCCAGAACGCCATGACGCTCGACATCGCCATGGGCGGCTCGACCAACACCGTGCTGCACCTGCTGGCCGCCGCCAACGAGGGCGGGGTCGATTTCGACATGACCGAGATCGACAAGCTGTCGCGGCAGGTGCCGGTGCTCTGCAAGGTCGCGCCCGCCAAGAACGACGTGCACATGGAAGACGTGCACCGCGCCGGCGGCATCATGGCGATCCTCGGCCAGCTCGACCGTGCCGGCCTGATCGACAGCTCGGTGCCCACCGTGCATGCCGAGACCATGGCGCATGCGCTCGACCGCTGGGACGTGTCGCGCACCAACTCCGAGTCGGTGCACGACTTCTACCGCGCGGCTCCGGGCGGGGTGCGCTCGACGACCGCCTTCTCGCAGGAGCGCCGCTACGACACGCTCGACCTCGACCGCCAGAAGGGCGTGATCCGCGACGCCGAGCACGCCTTCTCGAAGGACGGCGGCCTTGCGGTGCTCTACGGCAACCTCGCCGAGGACGGCTGCATCGTGAAGACCGCCGGTGTCGACGAGTCGATCCTCGTGTTCTCGGGCCCGGCGCGGATCTTCGAGAGCCAGGACAGCGCGGTGAGCGCGATCCTGACCAACAAGATCAACCCCGGCGACGTGGTGCTGATCCGCTACGAGGGACCGCGCGGCGGCCCCGGCATGCAGGAGATGCTCTACCCGACCAGCTACCTGAAATCGAAGGGGCTCGGGAAGGACTGCGCGCTGGTCACCGACGGCCGCTTCTCGGGCGGCTCCTCGGGGCTGTCGATCGGCCACGTTTCGCCCGAGGCGGCCGAGGGCGGCACCATCGGCCTCGTGGCCGAGGGCGACCTGATCGAGATCGACATCCCGGCGCGCAAGATCCATCTCGCGGTGGACGACGCCGTGCTGGCCGAGCGCCGCGCCGCCCGCGACGCCAAGGGCTGGCAGCCCGACGAGCAGCGCAAGCGCAAGGTGACCAAGGCGCTCAAGGCCTACGCGGCGCTGACCACCAGCGCCTCGAAGGGCGCGGTGCGGCAGATCTGACGCGCGCCACGGCGTGAGGTTTCGCGGGGCGCGGGGTCTTCGGATCCCGCGCCCCGTTTCCGTTCCGGCCCCGTTTCCGGTCCGGCGCAGCGGTCTTGCGGCATCGCGGGCCGGCGGGCGTAGCTGGGGGGGCGCTGCCCCCGTCCCTGCGGGACTCCCCCGGAGTTTATCCGGCAAGATGAAGGGGCCGGGTTGCGCCCGGTCAGGCGCGGTCGTCCTTGGGCGATCCCATCACCACGTAGGAGGTGATGGCGTTGACCTGCGGCAGCGTGCCCAGCACCTCGGTGTGGAAATGCTTGAAGGCGGCGAGGTCCGCGGCCTCGATGCGCAGCAGGTATTCCACGTTGCCGGTGATGTTGTGGCATTCGCGGACCTCGGGGGCGCGTGCAATGGCCCGTTCGAAGGCCTCCTGCATGGACTTGGTGTGGGCGTTGAGTCCGACGGTCACGTAGGCGGTGAAGCCGATGCCGGTCTTCTCGGGGCTGAGCACGGCGCGGTAGCCGCGGATCACGCCGGATTTCTCAAGCGCCGCGACCCGGCGCAGGCAGGCAGAGGGCGACAGGCCCACGCGCTCGGCCAGCGCGAGGTTGCTGATGCGGCCGTCGCGCGAGAGTTCACGCAATATCCTGCCGTCCGTGGCGTCAAGATCACTCATGGATTGCAGTATTGCCCGATGGACGCCGCAGTTCGCAATCTTTCTCCGCGAAAGATCGGCAATTCTTGCGTCATGACACCGGATCTTCTCCTTGCCCTTGCGGCTTTTGCGCTCGTCACCGTGATCACGCCGGGGCCGAACAACCTGATGCTGCTGGCCTCGGGCGCCAACTACGGCGTGCGCCGTTCGTTGCCGCACATGGCCGGCGTGGCGCTGGGGTTCCCGTCGATGGTGTTCCTCGTCGGGCTCGGGGTGATGCGGGTCTTCGACCTCTGGCCGATGGCGCACGATGCGCTGCTCTTGGTTTCGGTCCTCTACATGCTGTGGCTGGCGTGGAAGATCGCCAACGCCGCGCCGCCGGAGCAGGACTCCGGCGCCGAGGGCGGACGTCCGCTGGGGTTCCTGCAGGCGGCGGCCTTCCAGTGGGTGAACCCCAAGGCATGGTCCATGGCACTGGGCGCGATCACGCTCTACGCGGCCGGGCGCGACCTGATGTCGGTGCTCTGGGTCGCCGGGGTCTATGTGGCGATGGGGCTGATCTCCACCACCACATGGACCGTGCTGGGGCGTGAGATGCGCAGGGTGCTCGACCGCCCTGCCCGGCTGCGGCTGTTCAACTGGACCATGGCGGCGCTGATGCTGGCCTCGCTGCTGCCGGTGCTGCTGGGCTGAGGTCTGAGCCGCGCGGATCCCGGCCAGCGGATCCGCCGCGGGCGGGGCGAGGTCGCACGCGGAGGGCGGCGCACCCGCCGGATCCAGTCCTCATGGCCTCGCGACAGCGCGTCGTCCCCGCCGGATCCGGGCGTGACAAATCTTGCTTTGTTGCATCCCGGACCCACAGACGCCATATAGGCCCCGCATAACAAGAGTGCCCGGGCAATGACGCATTATCTCGACTTCGAAAAACCCCTCGCCGAGATCGAGGGCAAGGCAGAAGAACTCCGCAACATGGCGCGGAAGAATGAGGAGATGCATGTCGAGGAAGAGGCCGCCGCCCTCGACCGCAAGGGGCAGGAGATGCTCAAGGAGCTCTACAAGAAGCTCACCCCCTGGCGGAAATGCCAGGTGGCGCGGCATCCCGACCGGCCGCATTGCAAGGATTACATCGAGGCGCTGTTCACCGAGTACACGCCGCTTGCCGGCGACCGCGGCTTCGCGGACGACCACGCGGTGATGGGCGGGCTCGCGCGCTTCAACGACAAGCCGGTGATGGTGATCGGCCACGAGAAGGGCAACGACACTCAGTCCCGCATCGAGCGCAACTTCGGCATGGCGCGCCCCGAGGGCTACCGCAAGGCGATCCGCCTGATGGAGATGGCCGACCGCTTCGGCCTGCCGGTGATCACGCTGGTGGACACCCCCGGCGCCTACCCGGGCAAGGGCGCGGAAGAGCGCGGCCAGTCCGAGGCGATCGCCCGCTCGACCGAGAAATGCCTGCAGATCGGCGTGCCGCTGGTCTCGGTGATCATCGGCGAGGGCGGCTCTGGTGGCGCCGTGGCCTTTGCGACCGCCAACCGCGTCGCGATGCTCGAGCATTCGGTCTACTCGGTGATCTCGCCAGAGGGCTGCGCGTCGATCCTCTGGAAAGACGCCGAGAAGATGCGCGAGGCCGCCGAGGCACTGCGTCTGACCGCGCAGGACCTGCTGAAGCTCGGCGTCGCCGACCGCATCATCGCCGAGCCGCTGGGCGGCGCGCACCGTGATGCGTCGGGCACCATCGCCGCGGTCGGCAAGACCATCGCGTCGATGCTGGGAGAGATGGACGGCATGAAGCCCAAGGCGCTGGTCAACGCGCGCCGCGAGAAGTTCCTGAACATGGGCGCCAAGGGCCTCGCGGCCTGATCGCAACCGCCTGCAGGCACATCGACCGCCCCGGCGCCCGACGCGGGGCGGCCCCTCCGGCCCGGGGCTCAGGGCCACTCCCCTCCATCCAGGAACGCCTTCGCCGAGCCGGTGATCCGGTCGCGCTCGGCCTTGTCCTTCTTGCGCAGGTTCGCGAACATCAGGCCCATGCGCCGGTTGTCGCCCAGCGCCTCCTCGTTCTCGATCAGGAAATTCCAGTACAGATAGTTGAACGGGCAGGCGTCCTCGCCGGTCTTCTGCTTGAGATCGTAGGAGCACGCGCCGCAGTAGTCGGACATGCGGTTGATGTAGCTGCCCGAGGCCGCGTAGGGCTTGGAGCCCAGCCGCCCGCCATCCGCATGCATCACCATGCCGTGCACGTTGGGCAGCTCGACCCATTCGAAGGCGTCGGCGTAGACCTCGAGATACCATTTCTCGATCTGGCGCGGCGCGACCCCGGCCAGCAGCGCGAAGTTCCCCGTCACCATCAGCCGCTGGATGTGGTGGGCATAGGCGTTGCGCCGCGTGGTGCCGATGCAGTCTTCCATGCAGCGCATCCGGGTCCCGGCGCCCCAGTACATCTCGGGCAGGTCGCGCTTTGCGTTCAGGAAGTTGCTGTCCTCGTAGCCCGGCATCTCGGTCCAGTAGATGCCGCGCACGAACTCGCGCCAGCCGAGGATCTGGCGGATGAAGCCCTCGGCGGCGTTCAGCGGCACGTCTCCATCCTGCCACGCCTGTTGGGCCTTCTCGCAGACCTCGGCAGCGGTCAGCAGGCCTAGGTTGAGATAGGGCGAGAGCACGCCGTGGAAGAGGAAATCCTCGCCCGCCTTCATGGCGTCCTGGTAGTCGCCGAAGGTCGGCAGGCAATCCTTGATGAAATGGCGCAGTGCCCGCAGCGCCTCGTCGCGGGTCACCGCCCAGCCGAAGCCCTCGAGATCGCCGAAATGGTTGTCGAATCGCGCAGCCACGAGCTCCAGCACCTCCTGCGTGGTCTCGTCGGGGCGAAAGCGCATGCGGTGCGGCAGCTCGAGCCCCTTGGGCAGCGCCTTGCGGTTCTCGGCGTCGAAGTTCCAGTCGCCGCCCGCCGGCCCGTCGCCCTCCATCAGCAACCCGGTGCGGCGGCGCATCTCGCGGTAGAAGTACTCCATACGGGTGGTCTTGCCGGCCGCGACGAGCTCGGCGAACGCCTCGCGGGAGCAGTAGAAGCGGTCGTCCGTGCGGATCTCGACGGGCAGGTCGAGATCGCTTTCCCAGTCGCCCATCATCTCCCACACGCGCCATTCGCCTGGCTCGGTGACGATGATGCGGGCGGGATCGTGGCGCTTCACCGCGCGCGCCAGCTCGCCGCCGAAGCTGTGGGTGTTGTCGGGATCGTCCAGCGTCACGTAGTCGACGGTGACGCCCCGCCCGCGCAGCTCTTCGGCGAAGTGGCGCATGGCCGAGAGGATCAGCGCGATCTTCTGCGGGTGGTGGCGGACGTAGCTGGTTTCGTCGCCGACCTCGACCATCAGCACCACATCATCCTCGCCGAGGTCCGAAAGCGAGGACAGCGACCGGGTGAGCTGGTCGCCGAGGATAAGGCGCAGGCTCCTGCTCACAAGGGTTTCCGCGCCTCGGTCCGGCAGCGGTCGGAGCAGAACTTCACCGCCTCCCAGTCCCGCGCCCACTTGCGGCGCCACGCGAAGGGCCGCCCGCACCGGGCGCAGAGCTTCACCGGCAGGTCCGCCTTCCTGCGCATCTTCGCCATGACATGTCCTCCCCCCGGCACCCCGCCCTGCGTTCCACGCCAACCATCGCGCGGGGTTGAAACTTTCCGCCCCGCGCGCTCGTTTCTTCCGGGAAGCAAGGAGTTCCCCGCATGCAGCTTGTCACCCTCTACGGCGCCACCCTCGCGATCTTCCTCGTGATCGACATCGTGGGCATCACGACCCTCATCAAGCCGGTCTTCGAGCGCCACGTGGGCGAGATGCTGGCCGATCCGCTGCGGCTGGGCCCGGCGGCGGCGTTCTACCTCTTCTACATCGCGGGGCTGCTCTACTTCGTCTCGGTCCCGGCGCTGGCCGCCGGACGCCCGGTGCAGGCGCTGCTCGGCGGGGCGCTGCTGGGGCTGATGTGCTACGGCACCTACGAGTTCACCAACCTCGCGACGTTGCGCGGCTGGTCGTGGAACCAGGTGGTGATCGACAGCCTGTGGGGCGCGGCGCTGACCGGCGGCTCGGCCTGGGCGGGCGTCACCATCACCCGCTGGATCCACGGCTGAGCGCGCGGCGCGGCTCACTGCACCAGCCGCGCGGTGAGCCGCAGCGCGATGCCGTAGGGCAGCACGCGCAAGAGCTTCAGCGGCAGCGTCAGTCGGCGCGGGAAATGCACCTCGAAGCGCCTGCCGTCGAGCCCGCGCACGATGCGCTGCGCCGCGTCCTCAGGCTGCAGCACCGCCGGCATCTCGAAGCTGTTCTTCTCGGTGAGCCGGGTGGCAACGAAGCCCGGGCTGATCATCCGCACCCGGATCCCCGGGGCCAGCTCGGCCCGCAGCGTTTCGGCAAGGCTGATGACGCCCGCCTTCGAGGCGGAGTAGATCTGCCCCTGCGGCAGCCCGACATAGCCCGCGACCGAGCCGGTGAGCACCAGATCGCCCCCCTCGCGCAGGAGCGGCGCCGCGGCCCGGGCGAAATGGAAGCTGCCGGTGAGGTTGACGGAGACGATCTTCGCGGCGAACTCCGGGTCGATCTCGAGCACCTTGCCGGGATCGTAGAGCGCCGCCAGCGTGATCGCCCGGTCGAGAAGCCCGCCCGCGGCGATGCGCTCTGCCGCCGTCGCGAGGCTCTGGGGGTCGGACACGTCCGCGGGCACCGCCTCGGCGCCGATCTCGTCGGCCAGCGCCTGAAGCTTGTCCTCGGAGCGCGCCGAGATCACCAGCGAGGCGCCACGGGCGGCATAGGCGCGGGCGAGCTCGGCGCCGATGCCCTCGGAGGCGCCGACGATCCAGATACGCTCAGGGTCAGACATGGGCCATGCGGTACTGGTAGACGTTGGTGCGCCCGGTCTCGAAGGCCGCGATGCAGGCGGCAAGATAGAAGCGCCAGACCCGGATGAATGGATCGTCGAAGCCCAGCCCGCGCACTTCGGTCACGCGGGCGTCGAAGCGGGTGAGCCAGTCGCGCAGGGTGCGGGCATAGTCCTGACCGAAGGCATAGGCGTCCTCGACCCGCAGCCCGGCGCCCTTCGCCACCTCGCGGAACACGTCCGGCGAGGGCAGCATGCCGCCCGGGAAGATGAAGCTGCGGATCATGTCGCCGCCCGCGCGGTAGCGGTCGAAATAGGCGTCGCCCACGGTGATGGTCTGCACCATCGCCCGGCCCTTTTCCGACAGCACATGGGCGATCTTGCCGAAATAGGTCGGCCAGTAGCGCTCGCCCACCGCCTCGAACATCTCGATGGACACCACGTGGTCGAAGCGCCCGTATTCGTCGCGGTAATCCTGCAGCGCGATCTCGGCGTCGCGGCCCAGCCGCTCACGGGCGAAGCTCGCCTGCTCATGCGAGAGCGTCAGCCCCTTGGGGTGGAAATCGCCCCGCGACATGGCGCGCTCGGCGAAGCCACCCCAGCCGCAGCCGATCTCGAGCAGCCGCCCGGACGAGGTGCCAAGCCCGTCGAGGATGCGGTCGTACTTGCGCTGCTGCCCGGCCAGCAGCGGATCCGAGGCCTGGGCGTCCTCGGGCAGGAACAGTGCCGAGGAGTAGGTCATCGTGTCGTCGAGCCAGAGCCGGTAGAACGCGTTGCCGAGGTCATAGTGTGCCTGGATGTTCCGGCGCGAGCCCCGCTTGGTGTTGCGGTTGAAGAGATACAGAGCGCGCACCAGCAGCGCCTGCATCGGGTGGCCGTAGAGAAACGGCTCCAGCGGCTTCTCGTTGGCCAGCGCGAAGGCGAGGAAGGCGGCGAGATCGGTGCTGTCGCACCAGCCGTCGCGATAGGCCTCGGTCAGCCCGATGTCGCCGCGCGCCGCCGCCGCGGGCACGGTGCGCCAGTCGGTGATGGTGAAATCCGCTTCCGGCCCGGGAAAGCGCCCCTCGAACCGGCGCACCTTGCCATCCGGCGTCGTGAGGGTCAGGCTGCCGACCTCGATCAGGTCGAGGCACCCCAGCATCTTGCTTTCCATCTGACGTTCAAACATCGCGGCTGACCCTGTCCTTGGCCTCGGAGCGTCTCCGGGGAAGCTGTTCGGGTTTTGAGATAAAGCGAACCCCACGCAGAACAAGCTTGAGCGCCTGCCAGTGGATCAGGGCGATCACCTTCTGCGACTGGAACAGGTGCCGGGCCCGCGCCATGGCAAGGCTGCGGGGGGTCAGCGCCCGCGCCGGGCCGGCGAGCGAGGTCTGCAGCTTCACCTCGCCGCCCTCGCCGATCCAGTCGACCCAGGCGCCGAACCGGTCGGGGCCGGGATCGAAGCGGAACACGTAGTGTCCCTCGCGCGGGAGGAAGGGCGACACGTGGAAGAGCTTGCGCCCCGAGATCCGGTCCGAGCGGGTGATGGGGCGGTTGTCGGCGTGGTGACAGAGGTAGAGGTGCCGCTCGCCGAAGGTGTTCGAGACCTCGGCCAGCACCGCCCGCAGCCCGCCCTCGTCGCGGGCGAGCCAGAAGCTCACCGGGTTGAAGCCGTAGCCCGGGCTGCGCGCGGTGGTGACCAGCGTCACCTCGCAATGACCGAGCCCCACGGGCGCCAGCTGGTCGTGGATGAACGCCGAGAGCGCGCTGCCGTCGCGGTGGCCGTAGTCGCGCCGCCGCAGGCTCCAGGCGCCGCCCGCGTCGGGGCGGATCGGCAGCAGGCCCTGTTCGAGCGCCCGCACCGGCAGCGCGAGGTAGAGGCCGGAATAGCGGAAGGCGCGCTCGACGTCACCCTTGCGGGCGTGCCAGATCCGGCCATCGACAAGCGCGCCCTGCCAGAGGTCGGTCATTCCGCCGCCTCCAGGAACGGGCGCGGCTCGGGCGGGCGCTCCGCCGCCCAGGGATCGGCGCCGAGCGGCCAGTCGATCCCCATGGACTGCGCCACCCGCAACGCCGAGAGCACGCCGTCCTCGTGAAAGCCGTAGCGGGTCCACGCGCCGGCGTAGTGGACGCCACCCCGGCCCTGGATCCCGGGCAGGCGGGCCTGCGCCGAGACCGTCGCCGCGTCGTATTGCGGGTGGTTCAGCTCCGCTTCGTCATGGATGTGCCGCGGCTCGTGCTCGGGGTTCAGCGTCACGATCATCGGACGGTCGGTGCCCAGCGGCTGCAGCCGGTTCATCCAGTAGGACAGGCTGATCGGCCGCCCGCTCAGCGCCGTGTCGCCTTCGGTGACATAGTTCCAAGACGACCAGATCGACCGCCGCCGCGGCAGGAAGCGCGTGTCGGAATGCAGCACCATGCGGTTGGGCTCGGTGCGGAACGTCCCGAGGATCGCCTGCTCCTGCGGATCGGGCCGCTCGAGCATCCGCAGCGCCTGCGGCGCGTGGGTGGCAAGGATCACCCGGTCGAACCGCTCGGCGCCGTGGGCGCTGATCACATTCACGCCCATGCCGTCGCGCACCACCGCCGAAACCGGGCAGCCCAGTCGCAGCCGCGCCTGCGTGGCGGCCAGAAGCGCCTCGACGTAGCGCGCCGAGCCGCCCCGGACCGTCAGCCACTGCGGCTGGTCGTTGACGGTGAGCAGGCCGTGGTTCTCGAAGAAGCGCACGAAGCTCTCTGCGGGGAAGTCCATCATGTCGCGGGTGGGCGTCGACCAGATCGCGCCGGAGATCGGCATCAGGAAACGGTCACGGAACTCGGTCCCGAGCCCCAGCGCCGAGAGCAGCTCGCCGATGCTCTGCCCCGCCTCGACCCGTTGCGGCGCCTGCCGGAAGAAGCGCAGGATATCGTTGATCATGCGCCAGTGCGACGGGTCGGCGAGCCTGCGGGCCTGGGCAAACAGGTCCCGCGTGCGGGTGGTGCCGTATTCCAGCGCGCCGTTGCCGAAGCTCGCCGCGAAGCTCATGTCGCTATCGGCCAGCTCGACGCCCAGATGCTCGAGCAGCGGGATGAAGAGCGGATAGGTCCGGCGGTTGCAGACGATGAAGCCGGTATCCACGGCGATTCCGTCGACCTCGGCAGTGCGGGCGTGGCCGCCGGGGCGGTCCTCGGCCTCGAAGACGGTCACCTCGTGATGCGGTGCCAGCAACCACGCCGTGGCAAGCCCCGAGACGCCGCTTCCGATCACGGCGCACTTCAATCCCCTGTCAGTCACCCGAACCTCTCTTCCGTTGGCCACAGCAGAAGAGACGGAGCCCGGAATGAAAGAGTTTCAAGGGCGGCAAAAAAAGTTCACGTCCAGCAAGATAGGCCGCTGGCGGACCCCGAGCTCAGAGCAGGCCCAAGATCCCGCGCAGTCCGGTCAGCAGCGCCATCGCCGCGAGCAGCAGCAGGGCAGCGGCGCGGTAGCCGCCCTCGCCCAGCCTGCGGAAGCCGTGTCCGCCCGCCCATGTGCCCAGCAGCATCGCCGGGAAGGCGATCACCGCCTGCACGAACAGCCCCGCCGACAGCTGCCCCGACCAGTAGAGCCCCGGCATCGCCATCAGCGCGGTGACGAAGAAGAACACCATCAGCGAGGCGCGGGTGCAGGCGGCGGGCTGGGCACGGCCGAGGAAATAGGCGATGGCGGGCGGCCCGGGCATCGCCGCGAGCCCCGCGAAGATCCCCGAGACCATGCCCGCGCCCAGCGCCGGACCAGGTCCGGGCGACAGCCGCACCCTGAGGAGCAATGCCAGCAGTCCCGCGCCCACCAGCAGCGCCAGCACCACCCGCAGCATGTCGGGCGAGAGCTGCGCCAGCCCCCAGACCCCGAGCGGCGTGCCGAACAGAGCCCCCGCCGACAGAAGCCCCAGCGACTGGCGGTCGATCAGCCCGTGCATCGCCACCACGTCGCGCAGCCCCACGAGGCATTGCAGCAGGATGGCGATGACCACGGCGTGGGCGGGGGGCACGAAGAGGCTCATCAGCGGCACCGCGGCCAGCGCGAAGCCAAAGCCGGTGAGCCCGCGCAGCACCCCCGCCGCCAGAACGGCGGCCGCGATGAGCGGCCAGCTGTCAGCCATCGAAGCTCATCACGATGGTCTTCTTGCGGGTGAAGTGCTCGAGCATCGCCTCGAGCGAGGCCTCCTTGCCCAGCCCCGAACGCCCGAAACCGCCGTAGGAGACGTTGGGCTGGATGGTCAGGTTCTGGTTCACCTGCACATAGCCCGCGTTGAGCCGCGCCGTGGCGTCGAGCGCGGTGTTGAGGTCGCGGGTCCAGACCGTGGCGGCAAGGCCGTAGCGGCTGTCGTTGGCGCGGGCGATCACGTCGTCGTAGTCGCTCCAGCCCTGGATCACCGCAACCGGGCCGAAGATCTCGTCGGTGACGCAGGGGTGATCCTCGGGCAGGCCGAGCAGCAGGGTCGGCAGCTCGAAGAGCTCGGGTGACAGCGCCGCGCCTGCGGGACGGGTGCCGCAGCGGATCACCTCGGCGCCGGGCGTGGCCTCGGCCCTGGCGATGTAGCTGCGGATGGTGGCGGCCTGTCTCGCGTTGATGATGGTGCCGATCTCGGTCGCCTCGTCGAGCGGGTCGCCGATCACCATGGCGTCGAGCCGCGCCCTCAGCCGGGCCACGAAGGCGTCCTTGAGGTCGTCGTGCACATAGATCCGCGACGAGGCGGTGCAGCTCTGGCCCTGCCGGGTGAAGCGCATCCCCGACAGCGCGCCCTCGACCACCTTGTCGAGATTGGCGTCGGCGCAGACGATCATCGGGGACTTGCCGCCCAGCTCGAGGCTCACCGGCACGATCTTCTTCGCGCCCGCCTCGTAGACCGCCTGGCCCACGCCCTCGGAGCCGGTGAAGGTGATCTTGGCGACATCCGGATGCGCGGTCAGCGCGGCGCCGCAGTCGGCGCCGGTGCCGCAGACGACGTTGACGGCGCCCGCGGGCAGGTGATGCGACAGGATCTCGGCGCAGAGCAGCGTCGCAAAGGGCGCCTCTTCCGAGGCCTTGACCACCACGGTGTTGCCCGCGACCAGCGCCGGGGCGATCTTGAGCATCATCAGCACCAGCGGCACGTTCCACGGCAGGATCGCCGCAACCACGCCCAGCGGCTCGCGCGTGGTCATGGTGAGCATGCGCGGGTTGTAGGGCACGGTCTCGCCCTTCAGCTCGGACCCGAGCCCGCCGTAGAATTCCAGCAGGTCGGCGGCGACGGCAACCTCGCCGCGGCACTCGGTGCGCAGCGCCTTGCCGGTCTCCATGGCGAGCAGCCGGGCGATGGCCTCGGACTGCGCGGCGATGGCACGGCCGGCGGCGGCGACTGCCTTGCCACGGGCCCGCGCGGGCATCGCGGCCCAGCCGGCGCCCGCGTCCAGAGCGGCGGCCACGGCGGCATCGGTCTCGGCAACGCTCGCCGCAGCGGCCTCGGCCAGCAGCCTGCCGGTCGCAGGGTTGAGCACGTCGAGCCGCGCGTCAGAGGGCACGCGCGCGCCATTGATGAGGTTCATGCCCGCGAAATCGGCGAGCGCGGAGGACGGGTCCAGCAGGGGGGAGAGGCTGTGATTTGTCATGCCGCCTTCTTCCTCGCTGCAGCGCAGCGTTGCATGGGCCACAGGGGCGAATCCGATGGGGCCAGCGCGGCTTAGCGCAGGCTCGCCGCGGCCTCTCCGAGCAGCCGCAGGCCACTGTCGATCTTGCGGTCGTCGATGTACGAAAGCCCGATGCGCAGGAAGCGTCCGGCCTGCCCGGGCGGCACGAAGGGATCGCCGGTCTCGGTCAGCACCCCCCTGCCCCACGCCACGTCCCAGAGCCGGTTGGCGTCGAGCCCCTCGGGGCAGGTCAGCCAGACCGAGGCGCCGCCGCCGCCCTCGCTCATGGTGAAGCCCGGCAGGTAGCGCCTCCGCCCGTCACGCACCCTCCGCGTGCGGCTCTCGAGCGCGGCGCGGAGCTGGCGGACCAGCGTGAGGTAATGGCCCTCGGCAAGGAAGATCGCCGCCGTGCGCTGGTTGTTGAGCGGCGCCGAGCGGTGGATCAGCCGCCGCAGCCAGCGCGCCTCGTCCACCAGCGCGGCATCGGCCACGAGAAAGCCCAGCCGCACCCCCGGGGCCAGCACCTTGGAGAAGGTGCCGAGATAGACCACCCGGCCATCGCCATCGAGCGACTTCAGCGTGGTGCCGTCCGAGGCGAAGGCGGTCTCGCCGTCGTAATCGTCCTCGATCAGGATGGTGCCGTCCTGCCGGGCCTGCCGCAGGATCGCCTCGCGCCGCTCGGGCGGCATCTGCACCATGGTCGGGCAATGGTTGGTGGGCGTGAGAACCGCCACGTCGAGCCGACCGGCGCCGTCGGTGCGCGCGCCGTCTCCATCCACCGGCAGGTCGACGATCTCGGCCCCGTCGGCGGCAAAGATGTTGCGGGCGTCGGGGTAGCCGGGGCTCTCGACGCCGACACGGACGCCGGGGCGCGCCAGCAGACGGGACAGCAGGTAGAGCCCCTCCTGCGTCCCCAGCGTGACGAGGATCTGCTCGGGCCGCGCGAAGATGCCACGCTGCGGCAGCACCTGCGAGCGGATCTGCTCGACCAGCAGCGGGTCGTCCTCGACGGCGCGGTCGGCGGTCCACCAGTCGATGGCCGAGCGGCCCAGCGCATCGCGCGAGCAGGCCCGCCACGTGTCGATGGGAAAGAGCCGCGGGTCGACCTGCCCGCAAACGAAGGGATACTCGTAATCCTGCCAGTTCGACGGCTTGTCGACGTGGCGCAGCGCCGAGGGCCGCTGCCGGATCCGAACCGCCCAGTCGAGCCCCCCGGGCCCGGTGGCGGGCAGTTCCGCATCGCGCGCCGCGTCAAGTTCGCGCCCGACGAAGTAACCGCGCCGCGGCACCGCCTCGAGATAGCCGCGCGCCACCAGCTCCTCGTAGACCGCCGCCACGGTGTTGCGCGCGATGCCCAGCTGTTCGGCCAGCCGCCGCGACGGCGGCAGCTTCTGGCCCGGCGCCATCTTCCCGGCATGGATCGCCCCGACGATCGAGCGTCGGAGCTGCGCCTGGATCGATTCCGGCGCGTCACGGTCGATGGATGCGAACATGGCGTCCTTGCCTCGGGAGGAAAGCGCCGGAGTCCTAGGCCCACGGCGCCGAAAGCTCAATATCCGGGCGCTGCGGAACCGGCCAAACCGGTCGAATTGCCCGAGATATCGGCATCTGGCCCGCTCTGGCCCCATGCGTTCCGCTCTGCTGGCCCTGTCGAAGCGCGGCGATGCGCTGTTGATGTCGCGGGCAAAAGCACAAGGAGTCCGCCCGCATGTTAGACAATGATTTCTCCCCCGTGGTCGAAGCCGACAAGGCGCATGTCTGGCACCACCTGTTCCAGCACAAGGCGCTCGAGTCGCGCGACCCGCGCATCATCGTCGAGGGCAAGGGCCTGTCGGTCTGGGACCAGAACGGGCGCGAGTTCCTCGACGCGGTCTCGGGCGGCGTCTGGACGGTGAACGTGGGCTACGGCCGCGAGAGCATCGCCGATGCGGTGCGCGAGCAGCTGGTGAAGATGAACTACTTCGCCGGCGCCGCGGGCTCGGTGCCCGGTGCGCTGTTCGCCGAGAAGCTGATCTCGAAGATGCCGGGCATGAGCCGGGTCTACTACACCAACTCGGGATCGGAGGCGAACGAGAAGGCCTTCAAGATGGTCCGCCAGATCGCCCACAAGCGGTTCGGCGGCAAGAAGCGCAAGATCCTGTTCCGCGAGCGTGACTACCACGGCACCACCATCGCCGCGCTCTCCGCAGGCGGCCAGCCCGAGCGCAACGCCCAGTACGGCCCGTTCGCGCCCGGTTTCGTCGAGGTGCCGCATTGCCTCGAGTACCGCGCCCAGTGGGACCTGACGGGCGAGGCCTATGGCCAGCGCGCCGCCGATGCCATCGAGGAGGTCATCCTGCGCGAGGGCCCGGATACCGTGGGCGCGCTCTGCCTCGAGCCGGTAACCGCCGGTGGTGGCGTCATCACGCCTCCGCCGGGCTACTGGGAGCGGGTGCAGGAGATCTGCCGCAAGCACGACGTGCTGCTGCACATCGACGAGGTGGTCTGCGGCTTGGGCCGGACGGGCACGTGGTTCGGCTACCAGAACTACGGCATCGAGCCCGACTTCGTGACCATGGCCAAGGGGGTCGCCTCGGGCTACGCGGCGATTGCCTGCTGCGTCACCTCCGAGCGGGTCTTCGACCTGTTCAAGACCGACGCCAGCGACCCGCTCGACCACTTCCGTGACATCTCGACCTTCGGCGGCTGCACCGCCGGTCCGGCCGCGGCCATCGAGAACATGCGGATCATCGAGGACGAGGGCCTGCTCGACAACACGCTCGCCATGGGCGCGCGGCTGCTCGACAACCTCAACGCGCTGAGCGAGAAGCACGCCGCCGTCGGCGACGTGCGCGGCAAGGGCTTGTTCTGCGGCGTCGAGCTGGTGGCCGACCGTGGCGACCGCACGCCCCTCGACGAGAAAACCGTCGCGGCGGTGGTGGCGGAATGCGACCGCAACGGCGTCATCATCGGCATGACCAACCGCTCGCTGCCCGGCCTGAACAACACGCTCTGCCTGAGCCCCGCGCTGACCGTGAGCGCCGAGCAGATCGACCGCATCAGCGACACCATCGACGCGGCGCTGACCACCGTTCTCGGCTGATCCCCGCGAGGGGAGAACGCGACGCCGCTCCGGGAGACCGGGGCGGCGTTTTCGCATTCCGGGGCCTCTCGCGCCCTCAGAGGTGGTCGAACACCGCCCTCAGCAGCCGCTCGGCGGCGCTGTGCAGCGGGCGGAAGCGGTTCTGGATGATAAAGCACGGCGAGACCATGATGGGCTCGGCCAGGTGCAGCTCGACCAGCTTCGCGCCGAGCGCCCCGTGCGCCAGCATCTGCGCCACCTCGCGGGTCTGCGGGGCGATGGTGTCGGTGCTCTCGAGCAGCGCCAGCACCACCAGCAGCGACGAGGAATTGGTGACCCGCGGCGGCGTGTCCAGGGTCTGCGAATGGAACGCCGCCTCCACCGCCTGACGGATCGGAGAGGGCAGCTCCTGCACCACCCACTCGTGCTCGAGCAGCTCTGCCAGCGTGACCTCGCGCCGCCCGGCCAGCGGGTGCTGCGGCCGCACCAGCAGCGACACGGTCTCGTTGCGCGCCGGGTGCAGGCGGAAATCGCGGCTGTCATGGTTGGGCGGCAGGCGCGCGATGATGAAATCGTAATGGCCGTCGACCAGCCCGCGCACCAGCTCGTTCGAAGTGCCGACACCGATGGTCATCTCGATGTCCGGCGCCTCGGCCCGGACCTGCCGCACCGCCGGCATCACCAGCCCCACCGCGGGGCCAGTCACCGCCCCCACGCGCACCCGCCCGGTCTCGCCCGAGGTCACACGCCGCGCCTCTTCCTCGAGCGCGCCGTATTCCTCGAGGATCACCTTGGCGTGGCGGATGCAAAGCGCGCCCAGCGCGGTCGGGCGCATGCCCTTGGGGTGACGCTCGAACAGCGCCCCGCCGGCGCGCGCCTCGATCTCGGCCAGCACGCGCGACGCGGCAGGCTGCGACATCGCCGCCATCTGCGCCGCCCGCTGCAGCTGGCCGGTCTCGGCAATCCGCATCAGCAGCGCGAGGTGGGAAGGCCGGAGACGGTTGGCGAAGTCCATGGCGGCACCACATATCATCTGAGGTATGCAGATTTTCGGTAATTCGAATTGAGCGTTATGTAAACGCCCTGTTACTCCTTCCAGCGGGTTCGGGAGGACCCGCAAGGGAGACCCAGCGCCGACGGGGGAGACGTCTGGCGCATCCAGAGGAGGAATACCGTGTATCTCAAGAGAATCCTGGCCTCGGCCAGCGCTGTTGCGCTGCTCGCGACCGCCGCGCTTGCCGATGGCACCGTGGGCATCGCCATGCCGACCAAGTCGTCGGCCCGCTGGATTTCCGACGGCAACTCGATGGTCGAGCAGTTCAAGGAAGCCGGCTACGAGACCGACCTGCAATACGCCGAGGACGACATCCCGAACCAGCTTGCCCAGATCGAGAACATGATCACCAAGGGCGTGGACGTGCTGGTGATCGCCGCCATCGACGGCACCACCCTGTCGAACGCGCTCGAGAACGCGGCGGCGAGCGGCATCAAGGTGATCGCCTATGACCGGCTGATCCGCGACAGCGAGAACGTCGACTATTACGCCACCTTCGACAACTTCAAGGTGGGCGTCCAACAGGCCACCACGCTGGTCGACGGACTCAAGGAACGGTTCCCGGACGTGAAGCCGTGGAACGTCGAGCTGTTCGGCGGTTCGCCGGACGACAACAACGCCTACTTCTTCTACGATGGCGCCATGAGCGTGCTGCAGCCGCTGATCGACGACGGCTCGGTCAACGTCGTCTCGGGGCAGATGGGCATGGACACCGTCGGCACCCTGCGCTGGGACGGCGCGGTGGCACAGTCGCGCATGGATAACCTGCTGTCGGCCCACTACACCGATAAGGAGGTGCACGGCGTCCTGTCGCCCTATGACGGGCTCTCCATCGGCATCCTGTCCTCGCTCAAGGGCGTGGGCTACGGTTCGGGCGACCTGAAGATGCCCATCGTGACCGGCCAGGACGCCGAGGTGCCCTCGGTGAAGTCGATCCTCGCGGGCGAGCAGTATTCCACCATCTTCAAGGACACCCGGTCGCTTGCGGGCGTGACGGTCGGCATGGTCGACGCCCTGCTCAAGGATGGCGAGCCCGAGATCAACGACACCTCGACCTATGACAACGGGGTCAAGGTGGTGCCGTCCTACCTGCTCGAGCCGCTGCCCGTCACCGGCGAGAACTGGGAAGAGCGCCTGATCGACAGCGGCTACTACAGCATGGACCAGATCAAGTAATCCAACCGGCTCCTCCTGGCCTGTCCGGGCCATGACCCGGGCGGGCCGCTTTCAAGCGAAGGGTGTGTCATGTCCGCACTTCTCGAAATGCGCGCGATCACCAAGACCTTTCCCGGCGTCAAGGCGCTCGACGAGGTCAACCTCACGGTCAGGCAGGGCGAGATCCACGCGCTGGTCGGCGAGAACGGCGCCGGCAAGTCCACCCTGATGAAGGTGCTGTCGGGCGTCTACCCGGCGGGCTCCTACGACGGCGAGATCCACTATGACGGCGCTCTCGCCGAGTTCCGCGACATCTCGGACAGCGAGAAGCGCGGCATCATCATCATTCACCAGGAACTGGCGCTGGTGCCGCTGCTGTCGATCGCCGAGAACGTCTTTCTCGGCAACGAGAACGCCCGCAACGGCGTGATCGACTGGCAGGGCACCTTCCAGCGGACGGAAGCGCTGCTGCGCAAGGTCGGCCTGCGCGAGGCCCCGACGACACTGGTCGACAAGCTGGGCGTCGGCAAGCAGCAGCTGGTCGAGATCGCCAAGGCCCTGTCCAAGGAGGTCCGGCTGCTGATCCTCGACGAGCCGACCGCGGCGCTGTCCGAGGCGGACAGCCAGGCGCTGCTCGACCTGATGCTCGAGCTGAAGGTGCAGGGCGTCACCAGCATCATCATCAGCCACAAGCTCAACGAGGTGCGGCGTGTCGCCGACACCGTGACCGTGATCCGCGACGGCTCGACGGTGTCCACGATGGACGCCCGCAGCCACCCGATCACCGAGGCCGCCATCGTGCGCGACATGGTGGGCCGCGACATGGCCCACCGCTACCCCGAGCGCCAGCGCCGCGCCGGCGAGGTGCTGATGGAGGTCAGCGACTGGAACGTCTGGCACCCCGAGCACGTCGACCGGCAGGTGATCCGCTCGGCCAGCCTGCACGTGCGCGCGGGCGAGGTCGTGGGCATCGCGGGGCTGATGGGCGCCGGGCGCACCGAGCTCGCCATGAGCCTCTTTGGCCGCTCGTGGGGGCGCAATGTCTCTGGCACGGTGAAGATCCGCGGGCAGGAGGTCGACGTCTCGAAGGTCGACCGCGCCATCGCCGCGGGCCTCGCCTACGTCACCGAGGACCGCAAGAGCCTTGGCCTGATCCTCGAGGAGACGATCCAGCGCAACGTGACGCTGGCGAACCTGCAGGGCGTGTCCTCGGGCGGGGTCCTGAACGAGAACGCCGAGACCGAGGTCTCCGAGAAATACCGACGGGCGATGAACATCCGCACGCCGAGCGTCTTCCAGAAGGTGATGAACCTCTCGGGCGGCAACCAGCAGAAGGTGGTGCTGTCGAAGTGGCTCTTCGCCGGGCCCGAGGTGCTGATCCTCGACGAGCCCACCCGCGGCATCGACGTCGGCGCCAAGTTCGAGATCTACGGCATCATCAACGAGCTGTCGGCACAGGGGAAAGGGGTGCTGATGATCTCGTCCGAGATGCCCGAGCTCCTGGGCATGTGCGACCGAATCTACGTGATGAACGAAGGGGCCCTCGTCGGTGAGCTCACCGCGGCAGAGGCCAGCCAGGAGCGCATCATGTCGCTCATCGTGACGGAATAGGGAGGAGCGGGGCACATGGCACTTGCGGAACAGACCGGCGGGGAGACCGCGACCAAGAGCGTCGGGGACTACCTGCTCAGCCACCTGCGGGAATACGGGCTGCTCTTCGCCCTGATCGCCATCATGGTGTTCTTCCAGATCGTGACCGGCGGCACGCTGCTGCGCCCGGTCAACATCACCAACCTGCTGCTGCAGAACAGCTACATCATCATCATGGCGCTGGGGATGCTGATCGTCATCGTCTCGGGCAACATCGACCTCAGCGTCGGCTCGGTGATGGGCTTCATCGGCGCGCTGGCGGCGGTGCTGATCGTCAACATGGGGCTACCGTGGCTGCTGACGATCCTGATCTGCCTCGTGGTGGGCGGGCTCATCGGCGCGGCTCAGGGCTACTGGGTCGCCTACTGGAAGATCCCCTCGTTCATCGTGACGCTGGCCGGGATGCTGGTGTTCCGCGGCCTGTCGCTGTGGCTGCTCGAAGGCCAGTCCGTGGGCCCCTTCCCGCGCGAGTTCCAGACCATCGCCAACGGCTTCGTGCCAGACATCTTCCCCGCCGCCATCGGGCAGGCACTGGCCCCGGTCTTCGACGCACGACAGGTGAACGTGCTGGCGCTGATCACCGGCATCGTCGCCGCCGCCATCATCGTCTGGGGCGGCATGCGCAAGCGCGCCCGCAACAAGGCCTACGGCGTCGTCGACGAGCCGCGCAGCTTCTTCATCGCCCGCAACGTCATCATCGGCGCGGCGCTGATCTTCATCATGTACAAGCTCAGCACCTTCCGCGGCCTGCCCAACGTGCTCATCACCATGGGCGTGCTGACCATCATCTACGCCTTCCTCACCGAGCGCACGGTCACCGGCCGCCGGATCTATGCCCTCGGCGGCAACCAGAAGGCCGCCAAGCTCTCGGGCATCAAGACCGAGCGGCTGACCTTCCTCGCCTTCGTCAACATGGGCATCCTCGCCGCCGCCGCCGGGCTGGTCTTCGCCGCACGGCTCAACACCGCGACGCCCAAGGCGGGCTTCTCGCTCGAGCTCGACGTGATCGCGGCGGTGTTCATCGGCGGCGCCTCGATGTCCGGCGGCGTCGGCAAGATCGTCGGCGCCGTGGTCGGCGCCTTCCTGATGGGCGTGCTCAACAACGGCATGTCGATCATGGGCATCGGCATCGACTACCAGCAGATGATCAAGGGCCTCGTGCTTCTGGCCGCCGTGATCTTCGACGTCTACAACAAGAGCAAGCAGGGCTGAGCCATGACGTTTTCCCCGGCACCCTGGCCGCGCAAGCTGCGGTCGCAGGAATGGTATGGCGGCAATGGTCGCGACACGATCTACCACCGCGGCTGGATGAAGAACCAGGGGCACCCGCACGACCTCTTCGACGGGCGCCCGGTGATCGGCATCCTCAACACCTGGTCCGACCTCACCCCCTGCAATGGCCACCTTCGTGAGCTGGCCGAGAAGGTGAAGGCCGGCATCTGGGAGGCCGGCGGCTTCCCGGTCGAGGTGCCGGTGTTCTCGGCCTCCGAGAACACCTTCCGCCCCACCGCGATGATGTTCCGCAATCTCGCGGCGCTGTCGATCGAGGAACAGATGCGCGGCCAGCCCATCGACGGCGCCGTGCTGCTGGTGGGCTGCGACAAGACCACGCCGTCGCTGCTGATGGCCGCGGCCTCGACCGACCTGCCCTCCATCGTGGTGACCGGCGGGCCGATGCTGAACGGTTATTTCCGGGGCGAACGCGTGGGCTCGGGCACCCATCTCTGGAAGTTCTCCGAGGCGGTGAAGGCCGGGGAGATGACACAGGAGGAATTCCTCGAGGCGGAGGAATCCATGAGCCGTTCGTCGGGCACCTGCAACACCATGGGCACGGCGAGCACCATGGCCTCGATGGCCGAGGCGCTGGGGATGGCGCTTTCCGGCAACGCGGCCATCCCGGCGGTGGACAGCCGCCGCCGGGTCATGGCCCAGCTTTCGGGGCGACGCATCGTGCAGATGGTCAAGGACGACCTGAAGCCCTCGGACATCATGTCCAAGGCGGCCTTCGAGAACGCCATCCGCTGCAACGGCGCCATCGGCGGCTCGACCAACGCGGTGATCCACCTGCTCGCCATCGCGGGCCGGGTGGGCGTGGACCTGACGCTCGACGACTGGGACCGCTGCGGGCGCGACGTGGCGACCATCGTGAACCTGATGCCCTCGGGCAAGTACCTGATGGAAGAGTTCTTCTACGCCGGCGGCCTGCCGGTGGTGCTGAAGCGGCTCGGCGAGGGCGGGCAGCTCAACCGCGATGCGCTCACCGTTTCGGGCGAGACCATCTGGGACGAGGTGAAGGGCGTCCGCAACTGGAACGAGGACGTGATCCTGCCGCTCGACCAGGCGCTCACGCAGCAGGGTGGCATCGCCGTGCTGCGCGGCAACCTCGCCCCCGACGGGGCGGTTCTGAAGCCCTCAGCCGCCTCGCCGCACCTGCTGAAGCACCGGGGCCGCGCCGTCGTCTTCGAGGACATCGACGACTACAAGGCGCAGATCAACGACGAGGCGCTCGACATCGACGAGACCTGCGTCATGGTGCTTAGGAACTGCGGGCCCAAGGGCTATCCGGGCATGGCCGAGGTCGGCAACATGGGCCTGCCGCCGAAGGTCCTGAAGAAGGGCATCACCGACATGGTGCGGATCTCGGACGCGCGCATGTCGGGCACCGCCTACGGTACGGTGATCCTGCACACCTCGCCCGAGGCCGCCGCGGGCGGGCCTCTGGCGGTGGTGCGCTCGGGCGACATGATCGAGGTCGACGTGGCGGAGCGGCGCATCCATCTCGACATCCCCGACGAAGAGCTGAGCGCGCGGCTCGCGGCGTGGCGGCCCAATCACGAGCAGCCCGAAAGCGGCTATGCCTGGCTGCACCAGGCCCATGTGCAGGGCGCCGACACCGGCGCGGATCTCGACTTCCTCAAGGGCTGCCGGGGCGCCCCGGTCGGAAAGGACTCGCATTGATGGAGATCGCGCTCGTCGGCATCGGGAAGATCGCGGTGGACCAGCACGTGCCCGCCATCGCGTCGAGCCCCGACTGGGAACTCGCCGCCACGGTTTCGCGCCATGGCCGCGTCGAGGGCGTGCCCGCCTATGACGATTTCGCCCGGATGCTGGCCGAGCGGCAGGACATCCGCGTGGTCTCGCTCTGCCTGCCGCCGGTGCCGCGCTTCGACTACGCGCGGGCGGCGATCGAGTCCGGACGCCATGTGATGCTGGAAAAGCCCCCCGGCGCGACCCTCGGCGAATGCCACGCGCTCGAGGAGATGGCCCGCCGACACCGGGTGTCGCTCTACGCCACGTGGCATTCGCGGCAGGCCGACAAGGTGCCCGCGGCCAAGGCCTGGCTGGCGGAGCGGACGCTGCGCCGCCTGCGGATCACCTGGCTCGAGGACGTCCGGCACTGGCATCCCGGACAGGACTGGGTGTTCGAGGCCGGCGGGCTCGGCGTCTTCGATCCCGGCATCAACGCGCTGTCGATCCTGACCGAGATCCTGCCCGACGACGTGCACCTCACGGAGGCAGAGCTGCGTTTCCCGTCGAACCGCGAGACCCCCGTCGCCGCGAGCTGCCGCTTCCACCACCCGGGCCGCGCCGAGGTGAGCATGGAGCTCGACTGGCTGCATCAGGGCCCGCCCACCTGGAGCATCGAGGCCGAGACCGACGCCGGCACCCTGCTGCTCGAGAACGGCGGCGCCACGTTGTCTATCGACGGCACGCGGGACGAGAGCCTGCCGGGGCTCGCGGGCGAATACCCGAGGCTCTACGCGCAGATGGCAGAACTCGTGCGCTCGGGCGGGGTCGACATGGACCTTGCGCCGTTGCGCCACGTGGCCGACGCCTTCCTGCTGGGCCGGCGCGTTGTCGTGGCAGCCTTCGACTGGGACGCCGCGTGACCGACGCCCCTGCCCCCTTCGGCACCGCCCCCGACGGCAGCCCGGTGAAGATCGCGAAGATCACCGCCGGGGACGTCACCGCGCGGGTGATGAGCTGGGGCGCGAGCCTCGTCGATTTCCGGCTGGGCGGCGTGCCGCTTGTGCTGGGGTGCGACGCGTTCGACGCCTATCTCGGCCCGATGCGCTATTTCGGCGCCATCGTCGGGCCGGTGGCCAATCGCATCGCCGGGGGCCGCATGGTGCTGGGCGGGCAGCGCCACGATCTCGACCGCAACGACGCCGGGCGCACCACGCTGCACGGCGGGTCCGACGGGTTCGGTACCAGCAACTGGCGGATTGTGGATCTCACCGACAGCTCGGTGGCGCTTGCGCTGCACAGGCCCGGCGGGCTCGGCGGCTTTCCCGGCTCCCTCGAGGTCGAGGCCCGCTACACGCTCGACGAGGGCGGTGCGCTGACGCTCGACATCGCCGCGACCACCGACAGAGAGACGGTCTTTGCCCCCGCCTTCCACGGCTACTGGTCGCTCGATGGCCAGCCAGACCTTGGCGGGCACAGGCTCACGGTCGCGGCCGAGACCTACCTGCCCGTCGATAGCGCCAAGATCCCCGAAGGCGCGCCGCAGCCGGTCGCGCGCACGGTCTTCGACCACCGCACGCCGCGCACGCCCGACCCGGGGATCGACCACAATTTCTGCCTGAGCACCGAGCGCGGCACCCTGCGCCACGCCTGCACGCTCGAGGCAGGCGGGCTCCGCCTCGAGGTCTCGAGCACCGAGCCCGGCCTGCAGGTCTACGCGGGCGCCAAGATCGACAGCGCGCCTTTCCCCGGCCACGGCGGCGCGCCCCATGGCCCCAACGCCGGCATCGCCATCGAGCCGCAGGGCTGGCCGGATGCGGTCAACCGCCCGGACTTCCCGCCCGTCGTGCTGCGCCGCGGCGAGCCCTACCGACAAACCTCACGCTTCGCCGTGACCCGCATCGACTGAAGAGGCCCCCGATGAAGACACCGCTGACCGGAATCCTGCCCGTCGCCCCGACCCCGTTCCACGACGACGGGCGCATCGACCCCCAGGGCATGTGCCGCGTGCTCGACTGCATGATCGATCAGGGCGTGGACGCGATCTGCATCCTCGCCAACTACTCGGAACAGTTCCTGCTCTCGGACGAGGAGCGCGCCACGCTGACCCGGGTGAGCCTCGAGCATGTCGCCGGGCGCGTGCCGGTGATCGTCACCATCAGCGCCTTCGCCACCGCCATCGTGACCGCCCGCGCCCGCGAGGCCGAGAGCCTCGGCGCTGCGATGCTGATGATGATGCCGCCCTACCACGGTGTCGGGCTGGTGCCCGCCGAGGCCGGGATCTTCGAGCATTTCCAGGCGGTGTCGGACGCGGTCGCGATCCCGATCATGGTGCAGGACGCGCCGCTCTCGGGCGTGTCCCTGTCGGTGCCGCTGCTGGCGCGCATGGCCCGCGAGATCGAGAACGTCTCGTATTTCAAGATGGAGACTCCCTTCGCCGCCGACAAGCTCGCGGCGCTGATCGAGGCGGGTGGCGAGCACATCGTCGGCCCCTTCGACGGCGAGGAGGCGGTGACCCTGCTGGCCGATCTCGACGCCGGCTGCACCGGGACCATGACCTCGGCGCTGCAGCCCGAGAAGATCCGCCCCATCGTCACCAGCTATCTTGCCGGGGACACCGATGCGGCGCTGGCGCAGTGGAAGCTCTGCCTTCCGCTCATCAACCACGAGAACCGGCAATGCGGGCTGCGCGCTGCCAAGGTGGTGATGAAGGAAGGCGGCGTGATCGGTTCGGACCATGTGCGGCACCCGCTGAAACCGATGTCCGCGCGCACGCGCGAGCGGCTGCTGTCGCTCTCGCAGGAGCTTGACCTCATTGCGCTCAACTGGGGCAAATAGGCGAGAGACCACCGGAGCACCCCATGACCTACCGCGCAACCCTCTACGACGACCGCCCCTGCGAACTTGGCGAGGGGCCGCTCTGGCACCCTGAGCGGCAGCAGCTCTTCTGGTTCGACATCGCGGGCCGCAGGCTGCTGTCGCGCGACGGGGACGCGCCGCTGGAATGGCGCTTCGACGAGCACCACAGCGCCGCCGGCTGGGTCGACCGCGACACGCTGCTCGTGGCTTCCGAGACCGGGCTCTGGCGCTTCGACATCGAAAGCGGCGAGCGGGTGCTGCTGCAGCGGCTCGAGGAGGAAAACGAGGCCACCCGCTCGAACGACGGGCGCGCCGATCCGATGGGCGGGTTCTGGATCGGGACCATGGGCAAGGGCGCGGAGCCCGGCGCCGGGGCGATCTACCGCTGGTATCGCGGCGAGCTGCGCCAGCTGATGGCCGGGATCAGCGTCTCCAACTCGATCTGCTTCGCCCCGGACGGACGCACCGCCTATTTCGCTGACACACCCGAGGGCCGGATCCGGCGCCAGCCGCTCGACCCCGAGGGCTGGCCCTCGGGCGAGGCCGCGCTCTTCGCCGACCCGGGCGCGAGCGGCCTGCGGCCCGACGGCTCGGTGACCGATGCCGAGGGCACGCTCTGGAATGCCGCATGGGGCGCCGGGAAGGTCACGCGCTACGGGGCCGACGGGCAGCCCGGGCTCGAGGTCACGCTGGCGGGCAGCCAGAGCACCTGCCCGGCCTTCGGCGGCCCGGAGTTCCGCACGATGTTCGTGACCACCGCCCGCGAGGGGCTGACCGCGCCGGACGCGGGACAGGGCTGCGTCTACGCCATCGACCTGCCCTGTGCAGGCCGGCCGGAGCCCCGCGTCCTCCTGCCCTGACGGGTCACACCACCGCCTCGACCAGCGCCGCCACGTCGCTGAGGCATCTGCGGCGAAGCTCGTCCACGAGGTCCGAACGCGCCTGCGGGTCCGACGGCCAGAGCGCCATCTCGACCGCCCGGACGTAGTGGGTGACCAGCCCGATGGGCTCGTCCGAGGCAAAGGCGGTCAGCGCATCCATGTGCACGCGCGCCAGGTCGCGGTCTTTGTCGAGGATCGCCCGCTCCAGCACGGAGGCATGAAACCAGATCACCGCGTGGGCCAGCGAGCCGCGCGCGAGGCAGGCGAGGCCGTCGGCGATCTCCTGGTCCCGGGCCTCGCGATCCTCGGCCACCAGCGCGGCGAAACCGAAGATCGTGCCGCCGACATAGGCGTCGGTCCCGGCGTCGGGCAGCAGCGCCGCGATGCGGCTGCGGGCGGCTTCGGCATCGCCGCCCCGCAACGCGCTGAACGCCTTCAGCGTCTCCACGTCCTTGGAGAACCGGCTCTCGCCCGGGGTCAGCGCCTCGATGGCGGCAAGATCCTCGTCGAGCCCCTCGATATCGCCGTTCATCAGCCGCATCTCGGCACGGACCTCGCGGGCGATGAGCTCGGTGCGCACCGCCCCGCACTGCCGGGCGCTGTCGACGGCGATGTCGGCGAGCAGGTGGGCATGCGGGCCCGGGTCCGCGAAGAAGAGTGCGAAGGCCCGCATGAAGAGGTACTCCTCGCGCACCAGCCCGAGCCCGGCCTCCTCGGCGATCTCGATGGCGCGTGAGAAATGCCGGTGCGCAGAGGCGAAACGCCCGGCGGCATAGGTCGCGTCACCGATGCCGCCATGCCCCCGGGCGATGCCGCGCGGATCGCCGGTCGCCTCGGCCGCTGCCAGCGACGCGCGGTGCTGGGCAAGGCATTCGGCCAGTTCGCCCCGAAGGAAGGCGCGGTTGCCGCGCTGCTCGTGGATCTCGGCGCGCCCGAGCCCGGTCAGGCCGATGCTGTCGGCGATCTCCTCGGCGGCATCGAGCACGCGGTCTGCCTCGTCGCCACGCCCCAGCCGGTGCAGCACCAGCGCCTGCCGGCACAGCATGGCGGCGCGGGTCTCGGCGCGGATCGCCTTGCCGTGGGCGGCGCGGTAATCGTCGAGCGCCCCCTTCATGTCGCCGCGGATCCGCCGCAGCCCGGCGCGACAGGAGTGCAGCTCGGCCATGGCCTCGGGGTCGCCGTCCCGGGCTAGCCCCGCCTCGATATAGGGATAGGCCGCAGCAAAGCGCCGGGCGGCGATCATCGCGTTGGCGGCCCCGGCAGCGGCGCGGCTCGCCTCGGCGGCATAGTCGGTGTGCAGCGCGTGGTTGGCCCAGAGGATCGGGTCGTGGCCACGGTAGTACACCGCCGCGCGGGCGTGACCGGCCTGCCGGGCCTCGGGCGGTATCGCCTCGTAGATCGCCCGGTATACGAGGTCGTGGCCAAACGCGAAGCCGGTCCCGGTGGCATGCAGCAGGTCGCCGCTCTGCCGGGGGCGGGCGGACTCGGGGAAGATCGCGGCGAAGTCTTCGGGATCGAAGGAGGTCCCGAGGATCGACGCCCGGCGCAGCGCCGCGCGGTCCGCCTCGGGCAGGCGCTCGATCTGTTCCTGCACGAGCTCGGTCACCGTCATCGGCAGCGCGCCCTCGGTCCAGTTCGCCTCGAGAAGGCGGATCAGGAAGAGCGGGTGCCCGGCGGCGCGGTCGATGGCCGCATCGGGGGCGCTCACCCCTGGCGCGATGGCGCGGACAAGGTCACGCGCCGCGGTCTCGGGCAGCGGCGGTAGCGTGATGCGCACCACGCCCGATCGCGCCCGGGCCGCAAGGCGATGGTCGAGGCTGCCGTCATGGGGCCGCTCGGTCAGCAGCAGGATCACCGGGCTGTCCTGCAACCCGCTCATCAGCCCGAGAAGGAAGTCGCTCGCACCGACCGGGCTCCAGTGGCAGTCCTCGATGAGCACCAGCAGCCCGCCGGTCTCGACCGCGGCCTGCCTCAGCGAGTCGGCGAGCAACTCGATGATCAGCCGCTGCTGCACGTCCGGATCGAGCGCGCTCATCCGCAGCATCGCGTCGGCGCCGATCTGCGGCTCGACGAGCCACGACAGCACGGCGCGCTCGACGGCGGTGGCGCGCGGGCCGGGCAAGGGCGGCTGCGGCAGCTGCGCCACCAGCCGCTGCGCCGGGTGACGCTCACCGGGCGAGAAGGCGTCGAAGCCGATCTCGACGGTGGTGGCGCCTGCCCCTTCGGCCCGGCGCAGGATCTCGCGCGCGAGGCGGCTCTTGCCGATCCCGGCCTCGCCGGAGAGGTGGATCACGAGGCTGCTGTCGGCGTTGCGGGCGGCGGCAATCGCCGCTTCCGCCTGCGCAAGTTCAAGCTCGCGGCCCACCATCGGCGCCTCGGGACGCGGCGCCGAGGCGCCCGGCCGCAACGGCACCGCCCGCTGCATGGGCTCGGCGGGAAGCCCGAGGCGCGTTGCGAGATCGCGGGCCAGCAGCACGTCGCCCGACTCGGCCATGGCGGCGACCCGGCGCGCCTCGACCAGCGACTGCGCGGAAAGCTCGTCGCTGGCGGTCGCGGCGACCATGCCGAAGGCAAGCCCCTGCGCCGCGAGGTCGGCAAGCTCGAGCGCGGCGGTGGAGACGGCGCGCAACTCCTGCCCGGTGAAGAGGAAGACGATCTCGCCGGGGCCCGAGGCCCGCTCCTCGGCGCCCGCGGCTAGCGCGGCGCTGCGCAGGGCCGACCAGTCGCGCGCCCCCTCGGTCTCGAAGCCGAGCAGCAGGTAGGCGGGCGGAGCCTCGGGCGGCACCTCCGCCTCCGGTTCGGTCGCCACGGGTTTGCCACCGCCGCCCCGCCGGATGCGCTCATACAGCGCGCGGGTCTCGGGTTCCGGGGCGACGCCCATGTCGCGCCGGAGCGCCTCTTCGAGGGTCTCGTACCTCGCCTGCGCCGCGCGCCGCATGCCCCGGCCCGCATCCGCGATCATCAGCCGGCGGTGGGCGTCCTCGTTGAGCGGGTCCAGCAGCAGCAACCGGTGCGCCAGCGCCGGGGTCTCGGCGCCGTCGTCGCTGCGCTCCAGCTCCGTCGCCAGCGCGTCGCAGGCCAGCCCTGCGAGCCGCGCCCGCTCGGCCGCGAGCGCCTGCCCGAGGTCCGAGGCACCGGTGTCGGCGCCATCGAAGAACGGCCCCCGGTAGAGGCGCACCGCCTCGGCCAGATCGTTGCGCGAGAGCGCCGCGTGGAAGGCGTCGAGATCGGTGGTCACCTCCGGCCCGAGACTCAGCTCGTCGCCCTCCGAGATCACCCACTCGACCCCCGCTGCGCGGCGGATCTGCGACAGGGACTGGCGGAGACTGACCCGCGCCTGCTCGCCGTCACTCGCCTCCCAGAGGAGCGAGGCGAGCCGCTGGCGGGGCATCGTGCGGCGGCGCGCCGCGGCGAGCAGTCCGAGCAGCATCCTGGCCTTGCGGGCGCTCAGCGAAATCCGGGCGCCATTCCGTGACATCGCGAATCCCCCGAGGAATTCGAGCCAGAGAGTCATGCTTTCACGCGCCTTTCACGCATGGCCACCCGACCGAATTCACGCCGCCGGATCAATACGACGTCACCACAACCAATCAGGTGTACCGACAATGCAATTCAAACAGTTTTTTACCATCGGGGGACGGTTGCGGCGAAATAAGAGACCGCGCGCGTTCCCGCATGTTTCGCGGCATCTGAAGGCCGATATCGGCCTCCCCCAGAACGATCCGCTTGATGAAATGACGGGGCTTCCGCCCCGGACCCAACGCCCTTTTCTATGGTGATTCAAATGACAACCTATCGCAATAACCTTCCGCAATTCGACGGCACGATTCTGCTGACCGATTCCGGGCTCGAAACGACGCTTATCTTTCACGACGGTATCGACCTACCGGCATTCGCCGCATATCCGCTGATGGAGACGGACTCCGGGCGCGAGACGCTGGCCCGCTACTACCGCCGCCACCTGTCCATTGCCGCCGACCATGGCACCGGTTTCGTGCTCGAGGCGCCGACCTGGCGCGCCAGCCGCGACTGGGGTGCCGAGCTCGGCCACGGCCCCGAGGACCTCGCGCGGCTCAACCATGCGGCGATCGGTTTCCTGTCGGACCTGCGCGCGTCGGCCCGCGGCGTCCGCCCCGTGGTGATCTCGGGCAACATCGGCCCGAGAGGGGACGGCTACGTCGCCGACACCGCAATGACCGCCGCCGAGGCCGAGGCCTACCACGCCGAGCAGATCGGCTGGTTCGCCGAAACCGACGTGGACATGGTGACAGCCGTGACCCTCTCGACCGTGGCCGAAGGGGTCGGCGCGATCCGCGCCGCCTGCAAGCGCGGCCTGCCGGTCGTGGTCTCCTACACCGTCGAGACCGACGGTCGCCTGCCGGACGGCACGCCGCTCGGCACCGCCTTCGAGCAGACCGACGCCGAGACCGACGGGGCCGCCGCCTACTTCATGGTGAACTGCGCGCACCCGGACCATTTCCGCGACGCCCTCGCGGCGGGCTCGGGCTGGCTCGAGCGGATCGGCGGGGTGCGTGCCAACGCCTCGCGCCTCAGCCACGCCGAGCTCGACGCGGCGGAGGAGCTCGACGCCGGGAACCCGGCGGAGCTCGGCCATGACTATGCCCGCCTGCGCCGGCTTCTGCCGAACCTCGTGGTGCTGGGCGGCTGCTGCGGCACCGACCATCGCCACGTCGAGGCCATCGCCGACTGCTGTGTTGCCCGCACAGCGCCTGATCGACCTGCCGCCGTCCGGAATTTGCCGGGCGGCGTCCTCCTCCCCCCATTTTTCAAGGAGCATTTGCAATGACCGCTCTGACCCCGACCTTCGCGCTCTTCGACGGGCCCGCCCTCCCCGACCGCCAGGGCGGTGAACCGGTGCTGCGCTATCGCGGCGTCGCCTACCGCCGCTCAGAGCTGACCCGGCCCCGGCGCGCCGAGGCCACGCGGCTCATGTACCGCGGTGTCGCCTACCGTCCCACGGCTGCCGCCCCCGCGCCCGAACCGGCGCCTGGGCAACGGCGCTATCGCGGCGTCGCTTACTGACCATTTCCAACCTCTCCCCTGTCGCCACCCCATTTCGACGACAGACCATTTCCCCGAAAGGACGTCCCCATGTCGTTCCGACTGACCTGTGCCGCCATTCTCGCGGCCACCACCGCCCTCACCCTGCCTGCCGTCGCGCACGAGACCAACCGGCGCACCGAGCTCTACAAACCCGGCGTCGAACACGCCGCCTCCGAGCTGTCCGCGTCGGATGCCGCCTCGGTCGCGGCGTTCTCGGGCTACGGCGATTTCGGCTTCGATCCCCGCACCGAGGTGCCCGAGGCCCGCGCCGCCTTCGAACAGGGCATCGCGCTGCTCTGGGGGTTCAACCACGCCGCCGCCGTCCAGGCGTTCCGCGCCGCGCAGCAGGCCGACCCGCAATGTTCCGCCTGCTACTGGGCCGAGGCCTATGCGCTCGGGCCGAACCTGAACGACGGCATGCATGACGAGAACGTCACCCCGGCCTTCGACGCCGCCTGGACCGCCGTCGACACCGCCGTCACCGACAAGGAAATGGCGCTCGCCCGTGCGCTGGTGCTGCGCTACGCCTTCGAGGGCGGCAACCGCGAGCTGATGAACCGCGCCTTCGCCGAGGCGATGGGCGACGTGGCCGCGCGGTTCCCCGGCGACGCCAACATCCAGGTGTTCCACGCCGACGCGCTGATGAACATGCAGCCGTGGGATTACTGGGAGGCCGACGGCGTCACGCCCAAGGGCAACGGCGCCGAGATCCTCGCCTCGCTCGAGCGCGCCATGGCGTTGTCGCCCGAGCACCCGGCGGCGCTGCATCTCTACATCCACGCGGTCGAGGCCTCGGCCGAACCCGCGCGGGCCGAGGCGGCGGCGGATGCGCTCCGTGGCAGTGTGCCCATGGCGGGGCACCTCGTGCACATGCCCGCGCATATCTACAACCGCATCGGCCGCTACGGCGATTCCATCGCGGTGAACGAGGCGGCGATTGCCGCGGACGAGGCCTATCTCGAGGCCGCGGGCGACGCGGCCAGCGCGCTCTATCGCTTCGGCTACTACCCGCACAACATCCACTTCCTGCTGGTCGGCGCCCAGATGGCCGGCATCAAGGAAGACGCGCTGGCGGCGGCCCAGAAGCTGGCGGATGTCACCTCGGACGAGGTCGGCGCCTCGCTTGCCTGGGTTCAGGCGATCGAGACGGCCCCCTACACGGCGCACGCGCAGTTCAGCACACCGGAGGAGATCCTGGCGCTGCCGGACCCGGGCGATGCCTTTCCCTTCGTGAAGGGCCACTGGCACTATGCCCGGGGCATCGCGCTGGCGCTGGTGGGAGATCTGGACGGCGCGCTGGCCGAGCAGACCGCCATCGAACGGATCATCGCCGAGGCGGATCTTGCGGGTCTGGAAGAGCAATACCTCCCCGCCCGTGACGTGCTGGAGATCGCCAAACACATCGTCGAGGCCCGCATCGCGCAATGCCAGGGCAACTGGGGTTCCGCCGAGCATCACCTCGAAGCGGCGATCGAGATTGAGGACACCATCGCCTACATGGAGCCGCCCTACTGGTACTACCCCGTCCGCCAGACGCTGGGCGCGGTCCGGCTTCAGGCCGGCGACGCGCAGGGCGCACGGGAAGCCTTCGAGGGCGCGCTCGAGACCCAGCCCAACAACGCCTGGGCGCTCTGGGGCCTGTGGCAGGTGTCGCTGATCGGCGGTACGTCTGAGGCTGCGGTCTCTGAGGCGCGTACTGCCTTCGAGAAGGCATGGCTGGGTGAGAGCGAGCCGGACCTTGGCCGGATCTGAACTGGTCCTCGGACCCGGGAAGGCGCCGCGTTGCCACGCGGCGCCTTTTTCGTTGCGGGAGAGTCGCCATTCAAGATGGATGCCGCGCGAATGCCACGCTGCCGCCTGCGGGGCTGGCGACCGGCGCGCTCCAGGCTGGTGCCGCCATCGACGTGACGTCCCATGCCCTGCATCCGTTCTTCCAGGGCCTCGCACTGGTCAGCATCCTCTTCGCCGCGGGTGTCTGGGCGTGGCGTGAAACATCGCCGCGCCACGAAGGCCTGTGGTCCTCGCTGCGCCCCCGTGTCCGCATTCCCGCCACCGCGCGGCCGGCCTTCCGGCGCGTCGCCCCCGCGCTGTTCGCGACCTGGGCCACGGGTGGCTTTTACCTGTCGCTGGGCGTCTCGATCTCGATCCATGTCTTCGGCTTGCCCCATGGCCTCGAACAGGGAGCCGTGGTCACTGCGCTGGCCGGAACCGGTGCGCTGGCTTGTTTCTTCGCTCGCCACGCATCGGCTTCGGCGACCCTGCGCTTCGGCACATTGGCGCTTGCTGCAGGCACGGCCCTGACGCTTCTTGCCATTCAGCTTGGAAGCATATGGGCCTATCTGTTCGCACTTCCCTTGGCGGGTGCAGGCTTCGGCACCTGCTTCTACGGGCAGTCCGCTCGCTTGCTCCGCTGGCTGGGCCCCACGAGCGTGGCGAGTTGTTTGAGGCGATTTTCACCGTCAGCTACCTCGCTTTCGGGGTCCCGGTGGTTGTCGCCGGAGCGCTCGTCACGTCGCTGGGACTGGCTGCAACGACCATCGGATACGGTTTCGTTATCATCTGCATGGCACTGGCGGCGGTCCTTGGCAAAGCCCGCGGATAGAAAGACCCGACGAGGGGAGGCGTCGCGTGTATGACGTCTTGGCCCGCCCTCTCGATCTTAAGACCGCTGAGGGCTGCGGGCCGGCAGCCCCGCTTCCGGTCGCAGGCACATCAAAGCAGGGCGTCCCAGTTCCGAAAGGACTCGCGTCTCACGCCAAGGTGCACCATGCTCGCACGATGTTGGAAAAACACACCGTTCCGATCAGCGACGTCAGGGTGCCTCTCAAGCGGAAAAAGACGCTGTGCGAGGACAAGGTCCAGAAGATTGCCGAGAGCATTCTGGAAGATGGGCAGACGACCCCGATACAGCTTCGTCCCGACGGAGATGGCTACGTGCTGATCGAAGGCCTTCACAGACTGGAGGCGCTTCGGATCCTCGGAGAGGTATCGGTTCTGGCGTATTTCGTTCGAGCCCGCCTGCACTGACCAGCACGAGGCGCGCCGTTGCGGACACTTCCCAGAGGCGGCGTGGCATCGGCTGATGCGTCTGGCGTACGGAGTGTCTCGCTTTCGCGGTCCGTACGCTTTCGAAATGCCTCGGAGCTTGCCGTCATGGCTGGCTGACATCATGCCACCAATGGCTGGGGGACGTTTCCTGACCCCCACCAAGTGCATGAAGCTGACGCTGCGCTGAGCAGCGACGGCGCGCGAATTGTCCCATGTGCAGCACCCACACGATCGGCGGTGTCTGTCGCCGCCCATCGGTGCTAGCGTCGGGTGCGGAACAACACGAGATTGGACAGATGGCCCGACTGACTGAAGAAGGCACGGCGATCGTCGCCGATATCGCGGCCCGCCATGGGATCAGTGGCGATGCCGCGATGCATATGCTCATGGCCGTGTCTGCCGGGCATGGCACTCAGGCCCAGTTCAACCATCCCGAGCTTGGCGGCATGGGGCAATGGTCGCTGGGCGGGATGACCATGGTCGGCGACATGTTCAACAATGGTCTCAAGGCCCGGGTCGACAGCCTTTGCTCGGAGCTCTCGGGGATCGTGCAGCAGCACAGCCTTTTCGCGGCTCCGGTGTCCTCGCAGTCGCAATCGCAGGGTGGGACGCCGGACGTGTCCGGGGTCAGCCTGTTCGTGCAGGAGACCAGCGACTGGCCCGCCGATCTCGGTCAGCCGTCTTCCGCCGGAACCCAGAATGACCTGCGTTACGCGTATTTCCCCGACAAGCGCCGGCTGGCGGTCAAGGTTGGAGGGCACACCACGGTCTACGACACCGGCGACCATCTGATCGGCGGCTTTGGACAGGCGCAGGGCGTCGGCCAGAGCCTCAGCTTCACCAGCCAGCACGGGCTCGTACAGCTCTCGGATCTGCCGATCGTCGATCGCAACGCGCCGGCATCGCACGACAGCGCGTCCCCGCCTTCCGCCGCGACCCCTTTTGCAGCCGATCCGCCCCCTGCCGTCACGGCCGAACCGGAACAGCGGCCCGCGCCGAGCGTCGAAGCCCCTCAGGCCATGAACGATGACCAGATTTTCAGCCGGATCGAACGGCTCGCGGGTCTGTTCGAGAAGGGTATCCTCACCAAGGAAGAGTTCGAGGCGAAGAAGGCTGAACTCTTGGCGCGCTTGTAGCGCTCCCTGACGAGCAACGGCCCGGCGCAGACGGGGCCCCGGGTTTGCGGTTCAACTCTTCCAAAGGCTCTCGGCGCATCTACCCCTTTGCAAACTGGCTGGGATGCGGCATGGCCGGAGATCACATTCCGTTGGGCGGGCGGACCCCGGATGAGGGGTCCAGGTCGTGCGCCCAACTCGAGATCAGGAAAGTCCAGATGCGTATCACCATCGACGTCGCGATGACCTACCGCTTCCCCCGCCCGAACACCGTGTTCCTTGCGCTGGAAGCGGCAAAGGGCGCTGGCCAGACGGTCGTTCAGGAGCATCTGGATATCGGCCGGGCCGCGCTCAGCCGCATCAGCGGGGACTCGGATGTCGGCGAGCGGGTCTGGGCGCAGGTTCCCGATTGCGAGATGAACCTGACCTACCGCGCGCTGCTCGATGTAACGCGGCCGGAACCTCGGTTCGAGACGCTTGAGGCCATGCCCCTGCACCTGATCCCCGGAGACGTGGCGCCATATCTGCGACCCTCGCGATATTGCCAGTCGGACAAGTTCATGACCTTCGTGCAACGGCGCTTCGGGGACCTGAGTGGCGGCCTGCAGATCCTTGCGCTGCGGGATTGGATCGAGACGAACCTGACCTACGTGCCCGGCAGCTCGGATGCGGATACCAACGTGCTCGAAACCTTCGCCGGACGTCAGGGCGTGTGCCGCGACTACGCGCATCTCATGTGCTCACTGGTCCGTGCGGCCCAGATCCCAGCCCGCATGGTGGCCGTCTACAGCCCGGACGTCGAGCCCCCCGACTTTCACGCCGTCACCGAGGTCTGGCTGAGCGGAAAATGGTGGCTTGTCGATGCAACCGGCATGACCAGCGCAGCATCGATGGCGATCATCGCAGTGGGCCGCGACGCCTACGACGTGGCCTTCATGGATTCCCAGGAGCCGGCCGAACTTCTGGTTCAGTCGGTTGCCGTGAAGAGGGTTTGACCCGATGCGGGGGAAAACCGGGCCCTTTGTCGGACCGTAGACCCGGCCAGTATGACCACCTTTTGTTCGGCACCTTGACCTATCTCCTTTCACAAAGCCGCCTGACCCACTAGGCATCGCTATCTTCGCGAGTGAGGGACCTGTCATGGCGCTAAAATCCACCATCTACAAAGTCGAACTTTCCGTCTCCGACATGGATCGTCACTACTACGAGACGCACAAGCTGACCGTGGCGAAGCATCCCTCCGAGACGGATGAAAGGTTGATGGTACGCCTGCTGGCCTTCGCCCTGAATGCCGATGAGCAACTGGAACTCACCAAGGGTCTGTCGACGGATGACGAGCCGGACATCTGGCAAAAGAGCCTGAGTGGCGAGCTGGAACTGTGGGTGGCGCTGGGGCTTCCAAGCGACAAGGTCCTGCGTCAGTCATGCGGCAAAGCGGGCAAGGTGGTGATCTATGCCTACGGCGGCAGGCCCGCCGAGGTGTGGTGGGACAAGATCAAGGGCAGCACGACCCGGTTCGACAATCTGCAGGTCATGAACCTCTCGGAGGATGAGACCCGTGATCTGGCGGGCCTGGCAAACCGCTCGATGAAACTGCAGATCAACATCCAGGACGGGGAGGTCATGGTCAGTGCAGATGACCGGATCGCCTATGTCACCCCGGTCAAATGGAAGGACGTCGCGTAGCCGGCTTCATCGTTTCGCTTTGGCGGGCACGAGCTGCTCTGCTGCGCGATGGTCGAAGGATTGCGGTGTTCCACCGGCTCCCCCTGCGACACGAAGCGCGGAGTGGCTTGTCACTGCCGCGGCACGTTTCCAGCGCGTCCCGGCAACGCCTACTTCGTTGCTCGGCTATCAGCGTTAATCGAGCAGGAGGATTAGGACGTGTTGACAAAAGAGATTCACACTGCGCGGCAAGCGTGATTCAAGCTGGTATCTGCGATGGAGACCAGCTTGGCACGAGACCTGATGTCGAACGAGAAATGCGCGTTCTTTGAGCGTTTCATCCGGACAGTCCGCGCCCCGAACGGACGCAAACCTACCAACCACCGCCTGGTTCTTGATGGAATTTTCTGGATCGCGCGCACAGGCTCTCCCTGGCGCGATCTGCCTGAAGAGTTCGGCAAGTGGTCGAGTGTCTATCGGCAGTTCCGACGCTGGACGCTGGCGGGATTGTGGGAGGACATCATGGACGCGCTGAACCAAAGCCGGGCGGTGTCGGACGCCCTGCAGATGATCGACAGCACCGTGATCCGCGCCCATCATCCACTGCCCGGCAGGGCATTGCGCCAGCAATGTCCCGAGAGGGGGGCAGCGGGCGCTAAAGGGGGACTGCGCGACAGGGTTTTGGCCGCTCGCGTGGCGGCTTCACGACAAAGATCCACCTCCTCGTCAATGGCGAGGTATTGATCCGCCATCGGTCCGAGGACAATGCCGAGCGGGCTGCCCATGAGGACGGAGATCACTGCGGGGCAAACCTCCGACAATGTCGGCTTCGATCTGATCATGGCTGACAATTTGCCGACACCGAGTGTTCTGCTGGTCGACCGAGGCTATGACGCTGACAGAATTCGGGAGACCATAAACAGACGAGATGTCCCGCCGGTCATTCCCCTATCGGGACATCGCTTTGCGATGCCCTGCCGGGCAAAGGATGCGCAAGTCCCGCAAAAAGTGCGTTGGCGTGGACCGATCACTCTACCGGCTGCGCAACTTGCTCGAACGGCGCTTCAACGAGCTCAAGAACGCCCGCCGCGTCGCCACCCG
>NZ_FNAV01000016.1 GCF_900102075.1 Salipiger thiooxidans
CTGATCGAAAACGCTGACAAGCTTCGCATTTCCAATGAAAGTTGATCACCAAAGCCGCTGTTTGTCGTTCACGCAGCATAGGTCAATCCGGGCTCTCTACCGCCCTTCTCCGCAGTCTAAACGAAAGGCCGCGGTCGGGAAATGGGCCAAACTTTGCAAATTCCGTTTTCTGCGCTGAGCTGCCGTTCGACCAGGACGCAGCGAATGGCGGCTCGCCGCCCCTGGTGTCGATCGAGCGGGTTCCGGCCTTGGTTCTCGCTTGAATGGCCGCTTCCGCGGTGCGGCCGAGGTGCCTTCGCGACCGCGGCGAAAGTCCGGCATCCGCCCCTTGCGGCGGCCGACGAGAACGGCCCAGGCCTGCCGTTCAGTCTCTGGCCGAACGCCGCAGTGTAGCTTCACCAGACCGGCCATTCGTGCATCTTGCAGCATTTTCGTAAGATCAAGGTCGGCAGCGCGGACTTTGCGTCCCTCGCTGAACGTGTGTCTTCGGCCCCGGACAGAGCCGCCGTATTGGCCAGTGGCAGAAACGGTTGGATTTTGACACGAAATGAGCTGCGGAGAAAGGCCGAACTTTGGTTCATCTGCCGGGCACCGTTTAGCCGGTGAACATCGACTTTGGAGATCAAACAGCGGCCGAAATCTGTTTCAATATGGACATCCTATCGGTCTGTGCTGGAGAAATCTGCAATACGAACGAGTTCACAATCATTCCGCACAATCGAGAGACTTATTTCACTTCCGCCGACGTTGTCACTTGGAAGTGCGGTTCGCAGCCTTCCTCCGTAAGCGAAAGAATCCACTCCGCTTCCATAGAACCCAACGATCCTTAGAAGTTCCTCCTCTGCATTATCGACTTCGGACCCCGCCTTCACCTCCCTGGGTCCTCCAGAAAACTTGGCTGCGGCACGATGAACGGCTGATTGTACTGCAAGCGCATCTGCCAAATTTGATACACCAAATCCTTCGAGAATCGACGACATGGAGCCGTCCAACAGTTCGTTAATTACTTCTTCTGGACAAAGACGCGCTCTCAAGTCTGAATTTACATCAACGATCGGCGGTAAGTCCTTTCCAAACACTGCATCAGCGAGGTTCGGCTTGCCTTCAATTCCAGTAAAATCGGCTAGCCCAATATATGCCGTTGAGAAGTCAGAAAGATCCAAGGAGCTTTGGGAAAAATCGGCCTGCAACAAAAATGCGCCTTCGAAACTGCTGTTTATAAATGCCGCATTAGAGAAATTCGAATCGCTAAGAGATGCATTGGAAAAGGAGGACCCAATGAAGAAAGTTCTTGAAAAATCAACATCTCCAAAAGTTCCTGAAAAGTCGACCGCCCTTCCACCAGAATGCGAAAAAGATGTACCTTGAAGCAACGAATCGGCAAGGTTCGCTCCGCTTAAGTTAGCGGCTATGCGGGCATAATTCATAGTCGCCCCACGAAAGTTAACCTCTCTCAAGTCTGCAAGTTCCTTCCACGAGCCCAAACGTAACTCTTCAAGGTAAACAGGATAGCGGCAAGTAAGACCGTCCCGTCCTCCCTGAGTTTCGCAAGAAAGGTCCAGACCCACTAAGTTTATTTCGGCGCGATCAAGCGTTTCTAGAGCATCCGTTTTGCCGCTATTTCCAGGTGATTTTGCAGTTAGCAACTGCCACGCGCTAGTTATCGACTGCTCTGCACTGCTCTTTCTCGTTGCCTCTAGTCCTTCTAGGTTTGCAGTCAGATCCCTAACTGCGATTATTGTAGCTACAATCCCAAATGTCCATGCGGCAATCTTGGCGCAGACCACAGCTACTCTAATAGACTTCAAGTCTTCCAGTTTTTGAGCTTCATTCTTTTTCTTTAATGCGGACCTCTTTTGAAGTTGGCGAATATTAGGCCGAATCTTGGCTGGATGTTTCTTTATATACTTCATTACGGCCTTTCTTTCTCAGTCGAGCCGGATAGATCACACGAATCAGCCAGAAATCGACGCAAACACTCTGCCACGAGTCGCACGCCTAAACGGTCACTTCTGTGCCACTCGCAGTTTGAAGATAAATCAAAACGCTAGCTTGGCCAAAAGTATTGAGAAAAGCTTGGAGGTCGTGGGGCGTTTGCGCACCAATGGCGGGATAGATCGTTCGCCGCAGTTTGTTGAATGCGTCGGTTGGGCTCGTTCCCGACCTTCGCTGCGCAGCCGGGTCAAGCGCCTAGTCGCCCATCGGGCGGCCGTCGCTCCCGGCCCATTGCCGACCTTGGGACTTGTTTACCACGCCGCGGCGCAGCTTCACCGAAGCGGTCGTTCGTGCGTCGCGCAGCATTTTCCGACATCCAGGGTCCGCTGAGCGGGACCTTTCCGACCTTCGCTGCACTTGCACCAATGTCCGGTCTGAAGAACCGTTCAACAAAAGGAAGTTTTTGACCGGCCTATGCGGGTGTATCAAATTTTCGCTTCGAGCGGCTGGCATTCCGGCAACCAACATTCCCTTGGACTGAACGGTATCCATGCAGGAACCCGCGGCCTGCGCCGGAGCATAGCCGCAGGATGATATGGCTACCGGTAAAGCAGGACCGGAATGTTCGCCGTCTGGATCATGGTAGTGGTCGTGGAGCCGATAATCAGCTGGCGGATGCGACTGTGACCGTAGGCGCCCATGACCAGAAGATCGAAACCTTCGGCTTTGACCAAGTCGTTCAGCACATCGCCCGGTTCACCCGTCGCCGTGCGTGCCACGGCCGTAATGCTGGCGTGCTGCAAATTTGCGACCGCTTCAGCGGCCGCGGCTATTGCTTTCGCATTACCACCGTCCTGACCGATGCAAAGGACTGTGACGTCAAGGTCTGCAAAGATGGCGCTGCCGGACATACGCTCGATCGCGATCTTCGCGCTGGCGCTGCCGTCGTAGGCCACCAGAACCTTCTGGATCGCCCCGTAGGTGCGGGACGCGACGAACACCGGCACCTTGGACGCGCGGATGATCCGCTCGAGGTTCGATCCAAGGTGAGCAGATGCAAATCCATGACCTTCGCCGCGCTTGCCGATGGTGATGGCGCGGATGTCCGGCTGCAGTTCCTGAACGGCTTCCAGCAAGTCGCCCTTGCGCAGCCGTCTCTCGACATGCGGCACGCCGTCCTTGTCCAAGATGGCTTTGGCATCCTCGAGGATGGCATGGCCCTTTGCCTGGACCAGTTTCGCGCGCTGTTCGTCCAGGGATGACAGTTCGGCAAGCAGGGCGCTGCGTGCCCCGAGCCGCAGCGATCCTGACAGGTCCGTCGGCGCGGCCCCTTCGCGTCGGCCCAGCACATGCATTGCAACGATTCCTGCATTCAGCTTCTGCGCGATCCAGGCTGTATGGTGACAGACGCTTTCGGAGTATTCCGACCCGTCCAGGAGTGCGAGTATCTTATCCATGTCAGTTTCCTCCCTCAGTGACTCATCAATTTGTCCATCGCCCCGGGCTTGTCATGGATGGCAAGCTTGTCGACGATGGTTTCCGATGCCTCGTTCATGCCGATGACCTCGACCTCCGCGCCTTCGCGACGGAACTTCAGGATCGCCATGTCCAGCGCCTGAACCGAACTGATGTCCCAGATATGCGCACGGCTGACGTCGATCACGACCCGGTCGGGGGCCTCACGGAAATCCAAGGCATTGGTAAAGTCCTCGGCCGAGCCGTAGAACAGCTGCCCTTCCATCACGTAAGTGCGGGTGCGGCTATCGTCGGACAATGTCGAGGAGATGCGGAACAGCTGAGCGATCTTGGCGGCAAAGAAGATGCCCGACAGCAGCACGCCCACCAGAACGCCGATGGCGAGGTTGTGGGTGTAGACGACCGTGACGACGGTCGAGAGCATGACGACGCTGGACGACCGGGGATGCACCCGAAGTGCCTTGATCGACGACCAGGAAAACGTGCCGATCGACACCATAATCATGATCGCGACCAAAGCCGGCATCGGAATCCGTCCCACCAGATCGCCGAGACCGACAACGAGGATCAGAAGCACGGCCCCGGCGGTAAAGCACGACAGCCGCCCGCGCCCGCCCGATTTGACGTTGATGATCGACTGGCCGATCATCGCGCAGCCCGCCATGCCACCAATGAAGCCGGTCGCAGTGTTGGCGATACCCTGACCGATACACTCTTGGTCGCGGCTGGATTTCGTATCCGTCAGATCGTCGACGATGTTCTGCGTCATCAGGCTTTCCAGCAGCCCGACGACGGCCACGGCCAGCGCGTAGGGCAGGATGGTGAGGAATGTCTCGACGTTCAGCGGAATTTGCGGGATCAGGAACACCGGCAATGTGTCCGGCATGGCTCCCATGTCACCGACCGTCCGCACGCCATCCCACCCCATCACCGTAACAAGTATGGTGAGCACGATGATCGTCACCAGCGGCGACGGCACGGCGGTCGTCAGGCGCGGCAGCAGGTAGATGATTGCCAGCCCCAGCGCCACCAGCGCAAAGGTCAGATAAGTCACGCCGGGATTGGCAAGGTTCAGTTCCGGCAGCTGTGCCATGAAGATCAGGATCGCCAGCGCGTTCAGGAAGCCTGTCATGACCGATTTCGAGACGTAGCGCATGAAGCGTCCCAGCTTCAGAAAGCCGGCTCCGATCTGGATCAAGCCCGCCAGCACCGTGGCCGCCAGCAGGTATTCCAGTCCGTGATCCCGAACGAGGGTGATCATCAACACAGCCGTGGCAGCCGTAGCCGCCGAGATCATCCCGGGCCGGCCGCCGACGAAGGCAATCAGGACTGCAATCGAGAACGAGGCGTAGAGCCCGACCTTGGGGTCGACGCCTGCGATGATGGAAAAGGCGATCGCCTCGGGGATCAGCGCCAGTGCGACGACGATGCCCGCAAGCACATCGCCGCGGATGTTGCCAAACCATTGTTGGCGGTAGTCAGTAAGTGTCATTGAAATTCCATGACCCTGCATCGACACATCCAGCGCAGGACGGTTCGGCAATGATATTCAGGGTTCATCAAAAATGATCTGGCGGATCAGCGGCCAGAAGAGCCACCCGGGCTCTCACCGGGTCCTTACGCTTGGGTGTCCCTTACCCAGAAGGCCTGCAAAAGATCAACCGTTGCCGCACCCAGCTTGTCTAAATCGCCGAAATTTCTTTGTCTTTGCCAAGGAAGCCGACATTCGCTGCACAACAGAAAGTAAGCACTACGGGCTCGGAGCAGACATGCGGCGGTGCCGCGAGCCCCACGGCCTCCTCGGCCAGCCGGGTCGTCGCTGACGGCCCAGACCGGCCATTCAGTCACTGGCCGATCGCTGCGGTGCACGTTCACCAGACCGGCCATTCATCCATCGCGCAGCATCTTCGGAGAATGAAGGTCGGGAGGGCGGAAGAAGCAGACCTTGATGCCCGATGCATTGAGGTGCGCAACGTCCGGTGTTTCGATATTACTTCCTGTCTTCGATGATTTCCGTCTGTTCGCCCACGAGGATCAGGGTGGTGTCGTGGTCGAGAAACGTCTTCTCATCGGGGAAGACCTTGTTCTGGTAGGTGTCCGATCCGAGCACGGCACGCATGCCTTCGGTGCTGTCGAACCAGATCTCGGCAGTGCCGTCGAACTCGGCTTGGGGGACCGGGAAGTCGCCCTCCGCCGGGTGGGTCTGGATGTAGCGCAGCACGTGCGTCTCTGCCTCGGGGATCGAGCGGAATAGTGGACCGTGTGTCTCGCGGTGGTGGCGCACGAATTCATCGTGGTCTATCTCGGGGTTGCGCTTCAGTAGCATTGTCATTTTGATCATGGGATCTCTCCTTCAGGGGTGCGGGGTCCAGCGGATCGTTGGCGCGTCCGCGGGCATGTCGATGCCGCCGGGATAGGTCAGAAGCTCGATCAACATGCCCCAGGGCGCGTGGCCGTAGATGCCAGCATTGCCGTCCTGGTCATCGTTGTTGGCGAGCGGGTGGGGGCCCTTGAGGAGCTTGCCACCGGCCTCCGTGAAGGCAGCGCAGGCGGCGTCGATATTATCCACGTAGAGGCCGATATGGGTCAGGCCCTTGTCTTGCAGACGGGCGGGATCGGCTTGGTCACCGTCTTCCATCCTGAAGAGTTCAAGGCAGGGCCCGTTGCCGATCCTGAGAAGTCGCATGTGGACGATTCGTGTGCCGGGGCTCAGTCCCAGCTCTGCCTCCGGCCCTTTGCCGGACATATCCGGCCCATCCTCAGGCAGGACGTCGTAGAGCGTCACCGCGCCGAACGCCTTGGCAAAAAAGCGCGTCGCATCCTGGATATCGGGCACTGTCAGGCCGGCATGGTCGATGCCAAGGATTCCGGGCGCGGCAGGCCGATCAGCGGCAACGCCCGCAAGGTCCGTGACCTGAGATCCGCCGCCCGTCGCGACGTCTTCCAGGGAGGCATTGAACTGCTTCGTATGGGGCTTTTCCAAATGCGCCTCGAAGGCCGCGTCGTCTCGGTATTCCTCCAGCATCAACATCGCGCCACCCTCCTCGCCAAAAACCTCGAAACGTATGTTTCCTGGCTCTGCACGGACATTGCGAGCCAGGTCCTCCACGAGTGTTCTGAGTTGCGCGTCCCGCCCGGCTTTGGGGGTGGCGCGGGCCATCATCGTGCGTGTCATGGTCGTCTCCGTCATCGTCGCCGCGCTGCGGCATTCAGGATATGAACGGATCGCTCAGACTGGCGTTCCGAGATTTCCATGAAAGCCGTTGAAAATTCGAAGGATTGGCGGCATTTTTCACTACTGCTGAAATTTCAAGGAACTCAATGGTTCAGTCCGTCGCCCGCGCCACCGATATTCTCGACTCGATCGCCCATGCGGGGGGTGCCGCACATCTGAACGACATCGCCGCCGCCACGGGTCTGAAGACGACCACGGCGCACAACATTCTGAAGGCGTTGCAGACGGCGGGCTACGTGCGCCGCCGCGCCGGCGACACGCGCTACCATCTCGGCGACAGGATTTTGAACCTCGCCCGCGTCGCGGGCGACGACGACGCCCTTCGCCATAGCCTGCGCCCCGCGCTGGAGGCCATGGCCACTGAAACCTCCGAGACCGTTTTCCTCGCCGTGCCCTCGGGTGATGAGGTCTACTTTCTCGACGCGATCGAAAGCACGCGCGCTCTGAAGGCGGCGAGCCAGCGCGGACACCGCGAACCCATGGCGGGCTCCGCCATCGGCCTTCTGTTCCTTGCCTTCATCCCCGCGCTACGCAGACGGATGTTTGATACACACGCCGACCGGATCGGCCCCGGCATCGCGGCCGAGATCGAGGCGATCGCCGAACGCGGCTATGCCCTCGACCGGGAGAACTGGATGCCCGGCCTCAACTGCATCGCAATACCTTGGCGCGACGAGGGCGAGATCCGCGCGGGCTTCGGTCTGGCTGGTCCCAGCAGCCGTCTAACTGCATCGCGACTGAAAGAGATGGCCGAGCTCATGCAGAAGATCGCGTCCGAGACCGACGGTCGTTATGAGGGATGAGATCACAGAATGTCGCAGAAGCCCTCAAGCCGGACCTGCGGCGACGCAGCGGGTCGTCCGCTTGGCAGGCATTGTCGGCCGTCGGTCCCGGCCTAAGGCTGCCCTAAAAGAAAGCGGAAATGCTGCGGCGCGGTATCCGGGAAGGTGGACGTCTGTGATGTATTGCTTGGGCCTTCCCCGCAGCTAAGAAAGGATTTCCTACGGGGCGTGAAGTTCGTGCATTCGCTCCGCAAACATGAAGCGCGTGATTCGGCGCTCTGACTGCGCTTGATCGAATTGTGGATGTGCTGTCCTTGGTAGTGCTGCGCTCCCGCCTCGGAAAAGCAAGCTAAAGACTATTCCACAAGGCACGGGTTGGCGGGATTTATCGCAGATGGTCCTGCATTCGTGCTCAAGCTTCAGCCCCCCTTCATCCCCCGAAGGCTTCACGGAATGCAGTGAGTGCGGCCACGTCTTTTCCGGATGCAAACGCCTCCATGCCGACCGGCCCGTCATACCCCATCTCGGTAAGGGCTTTGGCGATAACCGAGTAATTGATCTCGCCCGTGCCGGGCTCGCAACGACCGGGCACATCGGCGACCTGGATCTCGCCAATCCAAGGCAGAGAGGCGCGGCAGAGCTCGATCAGGTTCCCCTCGCCGATCTGCGCATGGTAGAGGTCGAGGTTCAGGCGCAGTTGCGGCCGATCGACCGCGGCGACCAGGGCAAGCGTCTCCTCGGCCCGTGCGAAAGGAACGCCGGCGTGATCCACGGGCAGATTCAAATTCTCGAGCGTGAAGGTCACGCCCAGTTCTTCGCCGAGATCGCAGATGCGGTGCAGCGTGTCGCGAGCCTTCACCCATTTCAGCGGGGTCGCGACCTCGGCCAACTTCGGCCGGCCGCCGTCGCCAAGGCCGGTTCCATGGAGGTTCAGCCGGGCCACGCCGAGGCGCTTGCCGACCTCAGCCGCCTCGCGGGCGGAGGCCAGCAGCATGTCAGCGCCCTCGTCGTCGGCGAGCCGGCCTTCGAGATAACCGTTCATGATCGAGAACGTCGCGCCGGACGCCTCGAGCTTGGCGAGGTCGTGGTCGACCCAGTTCCATAGCCCGACCTCGAAGCCCATCTCGTCAAGCCGGGCGCAGCGCCATTCGATGGGGCGGTCGCGCCACAGCATCTCCGCGCAGGCGGCCAGGGTGAATGCCATCGTTCAGGCCCCTGTCATGTCGGCCGTCACGGCCACGGGTCGACCCTCGGCGAGCGAGCGGTCCGCCGCTTCGGCGAGGGCAAGCGCGTTGACGCCGTCCTGCACGCCGGCGGGCACCGGCGCGCCCTCGATCACGGCGTCGACGAAGGCCGACCATTCGATGGCATATGCGCGCATGTAGCGCTCGAGGAAGAAGAACACCGGCTTGGCCGAGACGACGCCCGCAGCGGTGGACTTCACCACGGTGTTCTCGATCTCGTTCTCGGCGGCGAGCGTTCCGTCCGCGCCGAGCACCTCGACGCGCTGGTCGTAGCCGTAAGGCGCCTGCCGCGAATTGCGGATGGTCGCGATCCGCCCGTCGGCATAGGTCAGCACGACGACGGCGGTATCGATATCGCCCGCGGCGCCGATCTCCGGATTGATCAGGCATGACCCGTGCGCCATCACCGTGTCCGGCATGCCGAAGAGGAAGGAACACATGTCGAAGTCATGGATCATCATGTCGCGGAAGAGCCCGCCCGACACTTCGATGTAGCTGACGGGCGGCGGGGCCGGATCGTAGGACGTCACCGACAGCATCGCCGGTTTGCCGATCTCACCTCCTTCCAGCGCGCCCTTCACTTGGGCGAAGTTCGGGTCGAAGCGGCGGTTGAAGCCCATCATGATCGGCTTGTCGTGATCCTCGGCGATCTTGCGGATCTCGAGCGCGCGCGCGAGGTCGAGATCGATGGGCTTCTCGCAGAACACGGCCTTTCCGGCCATCACGCCGGCGGAAATCAGGTCGGCATGCGTGTTGGTCGAGGACGCGATGAGGATCGCGTCGATCGACGCGTCCCTAAGGATGTCATCCGCGCTTCGTGCGGCGATCCCGTGCTCCTTCGCCAAGGCCTCTGCGGCCTCGGTCATCACGTCGGTGACGGCGACAAGCTCGGATCGCGGGTCCATCTTGATCGAGGCGGCGTGCACCTTGCCGATACGGCCGGCGCCGAAGATTGCGACTTTCATGGGGTATGACCTTTCCGGATGAGGCGTCAGAGAGACACGCGCCGGCCTTCGCGGGCCGAGGTGTCGATGGCGTGGATGACCTGCTCGAACACGAGCGCGTCGGTGAAGTCGGGATAGGCTGACGTGCCGGTGGCGATCGCGCGCAGGAAGGCGGCGGCCTCGATGGTCTTGAGATTGCCGAACCCGAGCTGATGCCCCGGCGCCGGACAGAACGCGCCGTAGGGCGGGTGATCGGGGCCTGTCAGGATCGTGCGGAAACCTTGCTCGGCCTTGGGGCCTTCGTTCACGTAAAGGCACAGTTCGTTCAGCCGCTCCTGGCTGAAGGTGATCATGCCGCGCGTGCCATGCACTTCCCAGTCGAGCTTGTTCTTGCGGCCCCATGCCGTGCGTGAGGTGCAAAGCGTGCCCTGCGCCCCTGAGGCGTAGCGCACCAGTGCGGAGGCCGTGTCCTCGTTCTCGACGGTGCCGCGGCCAGGCCCATCGGGCAGGGGGCGCGTCGCGTGGGCGATCTGGGTGTCGGCCAGAACGCTTTCGAGGGGACCCATCAGGAGATGCGACATCGACACGAGGTGGCAACCGAGATCGCCGAGCGCGCCGAGGCCCGCCTCGGCCCGGGTCGCGCGCCATGTCCAGGCGAGCTCGGGATCGGCCTGGTAGTCCTCGTCGACCCAGCCGCGGAAATGCACCGGGCGCCCGATCCTCCCGTCCGCGATCAGCCTCCGGGCGTGGGCGACCGCCGGGTTGTGAATGTAATTGTAGCCGACCATCGTGGAGACGCCGGCCTCGCGGGCGGCGTCCGCCATTTCCTCGGCGTCCTCGAGGGTCAGCGCCAGCGGTTTCTCGCAATGCACGTTTTTCCCGGCGGCGATGGCGGCGAGGGCCATCTCGCGATGCAGCCCGTTCGGTGTGGTGATACAGACGACATCCACTTCCGGATCAGCGACGAGCGCAGTCCAGTCGTCGGACGCGCGGGCAAATCCGAACTGCGAGGACATCGCCTCGGCGCGGCCCAAGGGCATGTCACACAGCACGGAGAGGCGGGCTTCTGGCACGTCCGCCATGACCGCTCGTGCCGCGCGATAGGCCAGGGCGTGCGCCTTGCCCATGAAGCCGGTTCCAATCAGGCCAATACCGATCGCCATGATTCTCCTCCCATAATGGAATTTTCATTCCATATCTTGTGATGAGCGGTTAGAGTGAAGCTGTCAAGACAGGAGCCGAGGGATGACCTACATCGAGAGCCAGGGCGCGACCGCGCCGACGAGCGTGACGGAGTTGCTGGAGCGGCTCGATGCCGAGACCGAGAAGCTTCCCAAGCGGTTGAGGCAATGCGCGACGTTCACCCGTGGGCACCTGCATCTCATCGCGGTGTCGACCGTGGCCGAAATGGCAGAGGCTTCCGGTGTCGCAGCCTCGGCCTACATGCGGTTCTGCCAGGCCCTGGGGTTCAGGGGTTACTCCGAAATGCAGGCGCTGTTCCGCACGCAATTCACGGAATTTCGCCCCGGCTACGAGGCCCGGCTCGCGGCAGTGGATGCGGGGGGCGAGGGCATCGGCCGGCTCTTGGTCGACTTCGCGGAGTCCGGGCATAAGTCACTTCTTTCACTTGCAAATACCGTGACGAGCGGCACTTTGGAGTCAACCGCGCAGGGCTTGTCGCGGGCGCGGATTATTCACCTCGTCGGGTTGCGCCGCGCCTTCGCGGTGGCGAGTTCAATGTCGTATCTGTTCGGGAAAATGGGCGTCGCATCGGTGTTGCACGGTGGCAGCGGGCTTCTCGATGGGAGTGCCGTGATTCAACCTGGAGATGCCGTCTTTGCGATCACCTACGCGCCGTTTTCCCCCGAGACCTTATCCCTCGCCTCGGAGGCGGCGGAGCGGGGCGTGCCCGTATTCGGGTTGACCGACACGGTGGAGTGTCCGCTGGCGGATTTTGCGCAGGAGCTTCTCGTCGCGCGAGAGGACGAGGTTGGCGCGCTGCGGGCGCTGAACGCCTCGATCACCCTGACCACCACACTTGCCGTCGCGGTAGGCGCCCTGCGCTAAAATCGTTGACTTGCGGTGCCGATTCGGCATTTATGGAATATATGTTCCAAAAGGGCGTGATGCCGCGGGGCATGTGGAATTCGGCTCAGCCGGATGTCGCCGGGACGGGAGGTCCCGGCCGGAACGGTCAAAGGGGAGGACTCATGACCAAATTCACTTACACCGCCGCGCTTGTTGCCGGCATGACCGTCGCAGCGCCCGCGCTGGCACAGGACATACTCGTGGTGGTTCACGGGCAGGCCAACGACCCGTTCTGGTCTGTGGTCAAGAACGGCGTCGATAAGGCGGCCGAGGACACCGGCGCGAACGTCGAGTTCCGCTCGCCCGAGACTTTCGACATGGTCCAGATGAGCCAGCTCATCGACGCCGCCGTGAACCAGGAGCCGGACGGGCTCGTGGTCTCGATCCCCGACGCGGATGCGCTCGGGCCGTCGATCGAGCGCGCGGTCCAAGCCGGCATTCCGGTCATCTCCATGAATTCGGGCTCCGACGTTTCCAAGGAACTTGGCGCTCTACTGCATGTCGGTCAGGACGAGTTCACCGCGGGCCGTGAAGCCGGGCTGAAGCTGGCCGAAATGGGTGGCCAAGTGGGCATCTGCGTCAATCAGGAGGTCGGCAACGTCGCGCTCGACCAGCGCTGCGAAGGCTTCGCCGAGGGCTTCGGCGGCGAGGTCGAGGTCATCCCGACCCGCAACGATCCCGCCGAAGTGCAATCCAAGGTGCAGGCCGCGCTGGAGTCGAACCCGGACGTCGACACTGTGATGGGTCTTGGCGCTTCGCTGGTTGGCGAGCCGGCCGTCGCAGCGGTGGAAGCTGTGGGCCGGACCGGAGAGGTTAACGTCGCCACGTTCGATCTGTCGGCGGGCTTCCTCGAGTCAGTCGCCGAGGGTAATGCGGCGTTCGCCATCGACCAGCAGCAATTCCTGCAAGGCTATCTGCCGGTCGTCTTCCTGGCGCTCAACGCCAATTACGGCCTCGTCCCTGGCGGCAACGTGCCCTCGGGTCCGAACCTGATCACGCAGGACAAGGCGGCCCAGGTCGTCGAGCTGTCGGCGCAAGGCATCCGCTGACCCGATCCGCAAGCGCGGATCACGAGGGGCGTGCGCCCACGCGGCGCGGCCCCGATTTTCAAACGGGAGGAAATCATGGCGGACACGCCTCAGATAGTGCTGGACGAACGGCTGAAGAAGGAAGGTATCGGCGCGCGCCTCATCAAGCGCCCTGAGCTTGGCGCCATCGCCGGCGTGGTTCTCGTGACGCTGTTTTTTCTGATCACGGCCGACGGCGCGATGTTCACGCTGTCCGGCATCATGAACTTCATGACCCCCGCTGCCCAGCTCGGCATCCTGGCGATCGGCGCGGCGATGCTGATGATCGGCGGCGAATTCGACCTCTCGATCGGATCGATGGTGGCCTTCGCTGGGCTTATCTTCGGGGCCTGCACGGTCACGCTCGGCCTGCCGCTCATCCTCGCAATCCCGCTGACGCTTGCGGTCGCGGCGGGGATCGGCGCGGTCAATGGCGCCATTGTGCTGAAAACGGGGCTGCCGTCCTTCATCGTGACGCTCGCATTCCTGTTTATCCTGCGCGGCGCTTCTCTGGTGGGTCTGAAGCTCGCTTCGGGCGGATCGACCCAGCTACGCGGCGTGCGGGATGCGGTCGAGGGGGACTGGCTGGCACCGTTCTTCTCGGGAGACGCCCTCGGTCCGATCTTTGCGTGGCTCGCCCAGGCGGGGATAGTCGAGACCTTCAACAATGGAGCACCCAAGGTCCCCGGCATTCCGGTCGAAATCCTCTGGTTCATCCTGCTGGCGCTGATCGCGACCTACGTCCTTCTGCGAACCCCGCAGGGCAACTGGATCTTCGCTTCGGGCGGTGACCGCAACGCGGCCTCCAACTCGGGTGTGCCGGTGCGGAGCGTCAAGATCTCGCTCTTCATGTTCGCGGCAATCTGCGGCGCGCTGGTGGCGATCATTACAGTGATGGACTCGGGGTCAACCGACGCGCGCCGGGGCTTCATGAAGGAATTCGAGGCGATCATCGCCGCGGTGATCGGGGGGTGCCTTCTGACCGGCGGCTACGGCTCCGCGATCGGCGCCTTCTTCGGTGCGATCATCTTCGGGATGGTCACCATCGGGCTGACCTACACCAACTTCGACCAGGACTGGTTCCAGGTGTTCCTCGGGGGCATGCTCCTGATCGCGGTCCTCTTCAACAACTACATCCGCAAGCGCGTGACAGGGGAGCGGTGAGATGGACCAGGAAACCAAGTTCCACCACGGCGCGCCCGCCGCGGACGCCAAGCCGATTATCGAGATGCGCGACATCGAGAAGCACTTCGGCAACATCATCGCCCTGGCGGGCGTGAGCTTCGATGTCCGTCCCGGCGAGTGCCACTGTCTTCTCGGGGACAACGGCGCCGGAAAGTCGACCTTCATCAAGACCATGTCGGGCGTTCATAAGCCGACCAAGGGCACCATCACCATTGACGGAAAGCCGATGGACTTCTCGAGTCCGCGTGACGCCATGGAGGCCGGCATCGCAACCGTGTTCCAGGATCTCGCGATGATCCCGCTGATGTCGGTCACGCGCAACTTCTTCATGGGGCGCGAGCCGGTGATCGGATCGGGACCGTTCAAGCGGATGGATATCCAGACGATGAACGAAGCCGCGGTCGAGGAGATGCGCAAGATGGGTATCAACCTGCGCGGTCCCGATCAGGCTGTTGGCACCCTCTCCGGCGGGGAGCGCCAAACCGTAGCCATTGCCCGGGCGGTTTATTTCGGGGCGCGGGTGCTGATCCTCGACGAACCGACCTCCGCGCTCGGGGTGCGCCAGACCTCGAATGTCCTTGCCACGATCGACCGAGTCCGTAAGCAGGGCGTGGGCGTCGTGTTCATCAGTCACAACGTCCGGCACGCCCTTGCCGTGGGCGACCGCTTCACTGTGCTCAATCGAGGCAAGACGCTCGGCACGGCGACGCGCGGAGAGATCACCCCCGAAGAGTTGCAGGACATGATGGCCGGCGGCCAGGAAATGGCGCAGCTTGAAGGCTCGCTCGAGGGCACGGTCTGATGGTCAAGGATCTCGATCTCATCACGATCGGTCGCTCGTCCGTGGACCTCTACGGGGCGCAGGTGGGTGGCCGGCTCGAGGACATGCGGACCTTCGAGAAGTATCTCGGGGGTTCGCCCACCAACATGGCAGCTGGAACCGCGCGGCTCGGATTGAAATCGGCGCTTCTGACCCGCGTTGGCGACGAGCACATGGGGCGCTTTATCCGTGAGGAGCTGGCGCGCGAGGGCGTCGACACCACGGGCGTCATCACCGATCCTGAGCGCCTGACCGCGCTGGTGCTTCTGGGTATTCGGGATCAGGAAAGCTTCCCACTAATATTCTACCGGGAGAACTGCGCCGATATGGCGCTGTCGGTCGAGGACGTCGCCGAAGACTTCATCTCCCGCGCCCGGGCTGTCGTCGCGACCGGGACCCACTTATCGCATCCGCGCACGGAAGCGGCGGTGCTGAAGGCACTCGAGATCGCGCGATCTTCGGGCGCGCAGACCGCCCTTGATATCGACTACCGGCCAAACCTCTGGGGTGTTGCCGGTCATGGCGACGGCGAAAGCCGGTTCGTCGCTTCCGAAAAGGTCACGACAAAGCTGCAATCGACGCTTCACCTCTTCGACCTGATCGTGGGCACCGAGGAGGAGTTCCATATCGCCGGCGGGACGACCGACACGGTCGCGGCCCTTCGTGCCGTGCGTAAGGTCTCTGCCGCAACGCTGGTCTGCAAGCGCGGTGCGGCCGGAGCTGTCGCCTTCGAGGGCGGCATCCCGGACAGCCTCGACGAAGGCCAAGCGGGTCCGGGCTTTCCGATTGAGGTTTTCAACGTGCTCGGGGCCGGTGACGGCTTCATGTCCGGGCTGCTGAAAGGCTGGCTCGATGGCGAGGCTTGGCCGCGCGCGCTCGAATACGCCAATGCCTGCGGGGCCTTCGCGGTCTCGCGGCACGGCTGCACACCGGCCTATCCCTCCCTGACGGAGCTGAATTTCTTTCTCGAGAGGGGCGTGCGCGAGCCGGCCCTTCGCAAGGATGCCGCACTTGAACAGGTGCACTGGTCGACCAATCGCAAGGGGGACTGGAGCACGATGCGCGTCTTTGCCTTCGATCATCGAATGCAGATGGAAGAACTCCCCGGCGCGTCACCCGAGCGGATCGGCCGCTTCAAGGAGTTGTGCCTCGACGCCTGTCTCGACGTGGCAGACGGGCGGCTCGGATACGGCCTCCTCTGCGACGGACGGCTCGGCCGCGAGGCGCTTTACCGCGCCGCGGGGCAACGGCTCTGGATCGGGCGCCCGGTCGAATGGCCGGGATCGCGTCCGCTCACGCTCGAGCCTGAGCTTGGCCCCGATTTCGGGGGGCTGTCGGAATGGCCCTCCGACCATGTGGTCAAGTGTCTGTGCTTCTATCATCCTGACGACGATGCAGAAACGCGCGCGTCGCAAGAGGACACCGTCAGGCGGCTCTTCCACGCGGCCCGACGCAACCGGTTGGAATTCCTTCTTGAAGTTATCCCGTCGAAGGTGGCGGAGGCGAGCGCTGACACCACTGCCCGTGTGATCGAGCGTTTCTACGAAATCGGTGTCTACCCTGACTGGTGGAAACTGGAGCCGATGCGCAGCGACGCCGCTTGGCGCGCGGCCTGCGCGGCGATCGAGAGGCACGATCGCCACACGCGTGGCATCGTCGTGCTGGGGCTCGCCGCTGATGAGGCGGCGCTCGCCGAAAGTTTCCGTATCGCGGCGCGCTTTCCGTTAGTGAAGGGCTTTGCCGTCGGGCGCACGATATTCGGTGCCCCGGCCGAGGCCTGGATGAGCGGCGAGATGAGCGACGCCGAGGCGGTGCGGAAGATGAGCGACACATACGCGCGGCTTTGCCGGACCTGGGACGAGGCGCGCGGCATTGAACGGGAGGATGCGGCATGAGTGTTATCCGACTGACGGCCGCACAGGCGATGGTCAAGTATCTCGCCGCGCAGATGACGGAAGACGGCGAGCCTTTCCTTTCAGGGATCTGGGCGATCTTCGGCCACGGCAACGTCGCGGGCATCGGCGAGGCGCTCTACGCCGAGCGCGAGACCTTCCGGACCTATCGCGGCCACAACGAGCAGACTATGGCGCATGCAGCCATTGCCTATGCCAAACAGTCCAAACGACGCCGCGCGATGGCCGTAACGTCTTCGATCGGGCCGGGCGCCACAAATATGGTGACCGCCGCGGCGCTGGCGCATGTGAACCGGCTCCCGCTATTGCTGATCCCGGGCGACGTGTTCGCCAATCGTGGGCCTGACCCGGTGCTCCAGCAAGTCGAGGATTGGGGTGACGGCACGGTTTCAGTCAACGACTGTTTTCGACCAGTGACGCGTTAATACGACCGGATAGCGCGGCCGGAGCAGCTGCTCACCGCGCTGCCACGTGCCTTCCGGGTGATGACCGATCCGGCCGAATGCGGGCCCGTCTGCCTATCGTTCTGCCAGGACGTCCAGGCCGAGGCGCATGATTGGCCGGAAAGCTTCTTTGCGCCGCGGGTGTGGCGCCTGCGCCGTCCGCATCCGGACCCGGCCGAGATCGCCGCGGTGTCGGAGATGCTGAAAAAGGCTAAACGGCCAGTAATCGTTGCGGGTGGCGGCATTCACTATTCGGACGCGTGCGATGCCCTTGCATCCTTCGCCGAGGCGCATCGAATTCCCGTTGTCGAGAGTCAGGCTGGCAAGTCGGCCCTGGCCTGGGATCATCCGCTAAATTTCGGGCCGGTCGGAGTCACTGGGGCCTCATCAGCCAACATCATCTGCGCGGAAGCGGACCTCGTCCTCGGCGTCGGAACCCGCTTCCAGGATTTCACCACTGGATCGTGGAGCCTTTTCGAGAACCCCGCGCGCCGGCTCGTGTCGCTGAACGTGGCGGCTTACGACGCGATGAAACACGGGGCAGAACCGCTCTGCTGCGATGCCCGTGTCGGGCTCGAGGTCCTCTCCGCGGCGCTCGGAGATCATGCGGTTGTGGCGCCGGACCCCGGTCTCAAGGCCGACTGGTTCGGCGCGGTCGACCCGCTCACCGCTGCTCCGGAGGATGAGGGCAATGCACTCCCAACCGATCAGCAGGTTATCGGCGCCGTGCAGCGGGCCTCGGGGGACGATACCGTCGTCATGTGCGCCGCCGGCACCATGCCGGGCGAGTTGCACAAGCTCTGGAAAGCCCCGCGCCCGGGCGCCTACCACATGGAATACGGCTATTCCTGCATGGGTTACGAGGTGGCGGGCGCGATGGGGATCAAGATGGCCCAGCCGGATCGCGATGTGATCTGCATGGTCGGCGATGGCTCCTACATGATGGCCAATTCCGAGCTCGCGACGGCTGCCATGCTCGGCATCGATTTGACCGTCGTGATCCTCGACAATCGAGGTTACGGCTGCATCAACCGGCTCCAGATCGGCACCGGCGGCGCGGAGTTCAACAACCTCCTCGACCTCTCGCATCATGTGAACCCGTCGAACATCGACTTCGCCGCGCACGCGGCCTCGATGGGTGCCGGCGCCGTGCGCGTGTCCTCAATCGCTGAGCTTGAAACCGCCCTGGCGCGCCGCCGCGACACCGCCGGGCCGTTCGTCATCGTGATCGACACCGACCCGTATCCGTCGACGCCCGACGGGGGTCACTGGTGGGACGTCGCCGTCCCCGAGGTTTCGACCCGCGAAGAGGTGCGAGACAAGCGCCGCGCCTACGAGGCGCAGGTCCGGGCGCGCGCGCTCAACTGATGCGGCCGCGCCCGCGCGCCCCGCATGCACCCTCCCTTGCATGCGGGGCGCAGTCCCTTATCCCCATACCGCGCGCCACGCGCCCAACTGCGAGGACCCGTTCATGAGCGTCCAGATCGGCATTTCCCCTATCGCCTGGCAGAACGACGACCTGCCGGACCTAACCGCCAACTACACAATGGAGCAGGCGCTGAGTGAAGCGCGCCAGATCGGCTACACTGGCGCCGAACGCGGCCGCCGGATGCCCGCCGACACGACCGGGCTGAAACGCTTCCTCGGGTCCCACGACATGGCGCTCTGCGGCGGGTGGTGCTCGGGCAATCTTCTGGTCAATGACATCGAGACCGAGAAATCCGTGATTGCCGAACAAGTCGCACAGTTCGCGGCGCTGGGAGCGCCATGCATTGTTTACGCCGAATGCTCTAACACCGTGCAGGGCGATCGGAGCACGCCGGTGAATGCCCGCCCGCGGCTAACACGCGACGAGCTCATGGCCTACGGTGCCAAGCTATCGGAGATTGCAAAATGGACGGCGGGCGAAGGCCTGCCGCTGGCCTACCACCACCACATGGGCGCGATTGTTGAACACCCGGACGAGATCGACTGGCTGATGGAGGGCTCCAGCCCCGAGGTTACGCTCCTTTACGATACCGGCCACCTGGTCTTTGGCGGTGGCGATCCGCTTGCCACGCTCGATCGCTGGGGCGACAGGGTTCACCATGTGCACTACAAGGACGTGCGTGCGGATGTTGTGGCGCGGGCCCGGGACCAGGATTGGTCGTTCCTCGACGCTGTGATCGCCGGTGCCTTCTCCGTCCCAGGCGATGCCGAAGGCTCGATCGATTTCGCCGCAGTGACCGACCGTCTCGCGAAGATGGGTTACAGCGGCTGGATCGTGGTCGAAGCCGAACAGGACCCGGCCAAGGTCGCACCCTACGACGCATCCAAGCTGGGCTACGACACGATCCGGGGCCTCTGCGCGCGAGCGGGCCTTGAGGTCAAAGATCGCGTGTCGGCGTAGCAGGGCTGAGCCGTGTTCGATCTGCAAAGTCCATGGCTCGCGCCGCTCTGGCGGCGCATCGCCATTACCGTCGTGGCAATCGGGTGGGCGCTCGTGGAGCTGTCTTCCGGCGCACACTTCTGGGCGGCGCTGTTCGGCGCTGCGGGCCTATGGTGCGCCTACCAGTTCTTCGTGGTCTGGGACGCCGAGATCGTCGCCGCCCGCGCGGCCAAGCAAAACGAAACCGAGGACGACCAGAAATGACATCTCCCCTGCACCGCAAACCCTTCGGCACCCATGGAGAAGTGCACCGCATCACACCTGAGAGCGCCGGCTGGCGCTATGTCGGCTTCGCCCTGCACCGGCTGCGCGCCGGCGACCGGGTGGCCGAGACCACCGGCGACCGCGAGGTCATTCTGGTGATGGTCGAGGGCAAGGCGGCGCTCACCGGCGCCGGCAACGACTGGGGCGTGCTCGGCGAGCGCATGAATGTCTTCGAAAAGATCCCGCCGCACTGCCTCTACCTGCCGAACGGTAGCGACTGGGAGGCGGTGGCCGAGACCGACTGCACCATCGCGGTGTGCTCGGCGCCGGGCCAGGGCGGCCACGTAGCCCGCCGGATCGGCCCGGACGGCATTACCCTGACCGAGCGCGGGAAAGGCACCAACACCCGCCACATCAACAATATCGCCATGGAGCACGAGGACTATTGCGACAGCCTCCTCGTGACCGAGGTGTTCACGCCGGCTGGCCATTGGTCGTCTTACCCCTCGCACCGCCACGACGAGGACGACTTCCCGCGCATCACTTACCTCGAGGAGACCTACTATCACCGCCTGAACCCCGCCTCGGGCTTCGGTATCCAGAGGGTCTATACCGACGACGGAGCGCTCGACGATACGATGGCGGTTGTTGACGGCGACGTGGTGCTGGTGCCGCGCGGACACCACCCCTGCGGCGCGCCCTACGGGTTCGAGATGTATTACCTCAATGTCATGGCCGGCCCGCTCCGTAAATGGCGCTTCGTGCCCGCGCCGGAGGTCGAGTGGATCATGGAGCGTGATAGCTGAATGCTCGCGGTGTCGTGTCAGCAGGCTGCCAAGCTAATTGGACTTGGCAATTCCATCCGCGACATAGACTTATATGAGTTCTAAACGTCGGCTGTTGGAAGAACCCTGAGTCCCGCGTTTGTTTGCAGCGAATGACGGCATTTCGCCCGGACGGTCCGCCGCGTAGCGACCGGCCCCGAGTTGTCGTGCGCCGACGCGTTCGACGCTGCGCCGCAGCGACATCAGAACGGACATTGACGCAAGTTTTTACGTGTTCGAAGGCCGCGCGGCAGCAACGCGGACTTCCATGACATTCCACATATTTGAGAGAAAGACCGTTTTTGCAAAAGCTACACTTCGAGGATGATCGGACAGTGGTCCGAGACTTCGGGGTCGTAGATGACTTCAAAACCCGTCACGGCATCTTGAGTGTTGATCAGCATGTAGTCGGCGAAGCGCCCCGGCTTTCGGTAGTGTGAGTTGCGGGTGCCCGAGAACCCGAGGGTCGTCACGAGTTCGGTCATTCCGGCATCGGCAAGGATCGAGAGCGTCTCGCTGTCCGGCTCGACGTTGAAGTCGCCGCAGATCACAATCAAGTCGCCGGGCTCCGACAGTTGGCTCGAGAGATCGCGCAGCCGATGAGCTTGTTCAACACGCTCGGGCGTGTCCATCTTTCCAGCCAAGTCTCGCAGCCCGTGCATGTGCGTGACGCTCAAGGCGCGGTCCGCGTCGTAGTCCCACACGCGCACCCCATGGGCGCTTCGAGAGCGCGGGTGATCGCCGAAGCGGAGGGGAGAGTAATCCTTGTGAACGAAGCCCTGGACCTGTCCGATGATCGGGAAAGAGCGATGAACGAAGGTCGCCAAACCCCACTGCGATGGGATCGACACGTCGCCGTCCCAGAGGACGCCTTGCGCCGCAGGACAGAAGATAGCAGCGTGGTCCGGCAGCGCCGATGCGACGTCGCGAAACAGGTTCGAGCGTTGGGGCAGGACGTGATCGCCGTCGCGATAGGTTAGCCAGTCCTTTTCGGACGAAGGCCTGTGGATGACCTCCTGAAGGCACAGGATATCGGGCGCGGTCGCGGTCAGATAGGGCAGCATCACTTCGTGGAGCTTGCCTCCCCAACCGTTCAAACACATGATTTTCATGGCCGATCGCCCTCCTTGATGCTGACATTGGTTAAGATGGCAGCGAGGTGCAAGTCGGGCTTTGCGCAGACCTGCGGGGCGTCGTCCCGGTTCCACTTTTGTTAGGAGCGGCAATGTCGGCTCCCGCGTTGGCGAGGATCGAATTCGCTCATGCGGCGAAGGTCCGGAGTCCGCCCTTCGTGTCGATGCCAGGCTCGCATGGTGGCTCAGAGGGGCTGGGACCATTCATACGGCGTTTGATGCTCGAATTGACTGTACCTGACCGAAGCTTTGTTGAGCCTCACACAATAATCGCTCCCAATGTAGCAGAGCCGCACAAGGTCGGTTGCCTGTGTCTATTTGAAAATGAGTTAAGTCGCCAAACAGAGCGAACCGCGGCTCGGGGCAACCGCACCACGCTTGGAGCGTGCAGAGTGAAGTCCCCTAGCTGTTCTCCGCCCACTGTTCATCCATGAAAGCTTTTAATTCCGCTTCACTAAGTGTCGCCTCAGTGGTTATCGCTCGCGCACATTCCTGCACTGATGCAATGCGCCCCATCAGGTTGTCTGGCTGGCTGTCTGACTGGTCATCGGTTTGTGTCGGCTTCGGCACTTGTTTCACCGCCTTCATGATCCGGCGACGCTGCTCTGGTGTGCGGGTTTCCATCGCCGCTTGCGCTAAGCGTCTAGCAGGCGTGAGAAGGCCCACGCCGCTAGCATCGCTCCAAAGGATATCGGAACCAGGAAAATGGTGGCTCCCAATAGGGAAATCTGTATCGTCCCGACCCAACTAAGCCGGGTCACATCTACATCGAAGATTTGGAGATGTAGAAAGCCGGCGAGGTAAAAAGCGCAGACCGTGAATGTCGCTGTTGCTGTCTTTTGAAGTGCGGCATGATGGCGCCGCCTCACTCGCTCCAACGTTGCCATGCGCGTTTGCTGCCATTTTTTGCTCGGCCTTTCCATCGTGCTACTCCCTCAACAATTCAATCCATGTGTGGACGGCGTCCATTTCGATCTCTTTTCCGTCGAGGAGCGACCGATACCAGCGCGCAACGATGGCCCCGCGTTTTTCGCTTTTGATCCGGATGCCCTGTTCCGTAAGGAACAGGTCCAGCGAGGTTTCAAACTCTTCGAGAGCGTCAATGTCATGTTCGACGCGGGCCGCTTTGGTGCCGAGGAGTATCCAGTTCACATCCGATCCGAATTTTTCATGGATCTTGACCAGGGCCTCGATCGGCAGTCCACGTTCGCCCTTTTCATAGCTGTGGTATGCCCGCAGAGAGACGCCGATTTCCTTGGCTAGGTCCGTTTGCGAAAGCCCGAGGTCACTGCGTGTGATCGCGAGCCTGGCTCCGACCCCAACAAACAAATCAGATGTTTCTCGCGCCATAAAGCAGTTTCCGATTGACGTTTGCGCTATATCTAGCAAATATGCACAAAATGACACATTTACACTTCTTATGGCATCAGAACATGCCAGTTTGTGCGAAGCAAGAGATTACCTTCAACTACATGCCGAGGAGGCGACTTTGGAACAAGAGCGTTTGCTTTCACCCAAGCAGCTTGGCGAGATCGTCGGGCTAAGCCCTGCGCAAATTCGCGCACTTATGAACGCTGGGAAGTTGGAGTTCGTTGAGGTGTCTTCGAAGACGAAGCTCTTGACCATGAGCGGTTGGGAGCGGTTCCGGCGTAGAGCGACCAAAGTCAAAGTGCCTGAGCCTGACTGTTCGGGCGCGGCTTCTGATGCGGATTGACGGGGTATACACGAAATGGCCACGACCAATCTCAACATCAGCGTGATAGACAAGCGTATGCTTCGTCAATCTGAGGCAGCGATTTATGCGGGGTTGCCTGTCAAGCACTTCAAGGCAACTTGTCCGGTGCGTCCGGTGGAGCTCAAACAAGGAACGCTCCTCTATGATCGAAGGGACATCGACCAATGGATCGACCAAGTCAAATCCGGTACTGAAGCTGATACGCACGAAAAAATCTTAGGGCGCCTGTAATGACGGTTGTCCGTGTTCGGGGGTTCAAGATTTTCCGGGATCGTCATGGGCAGATGCGCTGTTATCATCGAGAAACCGGGCGCAAAGTCGATCTGCGGAAGGCCCCATTGGGGTCCGCCGAATTTTTCGGAGAATGCGCCCGAATTGCAGCTCATGCAGAAGCTTTAAGAGAGAAGGCACCGCAGCCCGGAACGCTGGATGCACTCATGACCTCCTACTTTGCAGAAGATCACTTCCTGAGATTGTCGGACGCAAGCAAGCGAGAGTATCGGATGTGTGCCGATGTGCTCGAGCCCATCAGGGATACCCCGGTGTCAGCCATAGACACACCGTTGCTTGCCGCCATCCACGATAAGCTCGCGAAAAAGCATAGTTGGGACAAGGCGAACCGCGTGCGCAACTTCCTCATCCAGGTGTTCAAATTTTGCATCCCAAAGGGATTGATATCGAAGAATTTCGCCGAAGACGTTATCAAGAAGCCCCGACCAAAGGACGCTCCAGAGGCATATAGGACATGGGCATTCGAAGAGGTGCAAACCGTCCTCGATGCAGCGTCGCCTCAGCTAAGAGCCGCTTTGGCTACGATCTTTTGCACCGGGCAGGATCCGACCGATGCCTTGGAGTTTCGCAAAGATCAGGTGGACGATGGCGTGATTTGGAAAGGCCGCAATAAAACCAATGTCGGTGCGGCAATCCCGATCAGCAACGTCCTCATATCAGAACTGGCGAGGGTGCCTGCGCATGATGCGCCCACACTTCTCGCCAGCTCGAAAGGTACGCCTTGGACCTACGATGGTTTCGCCAGCGCTTGGCAGCGGCTTCGTACAAAGCTCGAACAGGATGGAAGGGCCGCGCCAGGCCTAACTCCGAAGGGGCTGCGGCACACGATGGCGACATGGCTTAGGGAGGCAGGGCAGGACGAACGTGAAATTTCTGATCTGCTGGCTCAGGACTCGAAGGTCATGGGGCTGCATTATTCCAAGAATGCCGCGTTGGCCCGCAAGAACCGGAAGACAATGCAGGTCTGGGAAGAGGAGTACGAACGACGCGCCATGAAGGCGAAAGTGTCAAACCCGCAGAAGAAACTGGCAAACCCTGACGAGCGGAACTAATCGCATGACCAAAAGCAGCTTATTTTTCAGGTATTTAAATGGTGCCCGGGGGCGGAATCGAACCACCGACACGAGGATTTTCAATCCACTGCTCTACCCCTGAGCTACCCGGGCACTGGGTGAAGGGCGCCGCCCTTCGGGTGGAGGGGAGATAGCCGAGGGCACGGGGAGTGTCCAGAGCCTTTTCGCGGAAAAAATCGCCTCCGCGCAGGAAAATGCGATGGCGCTTTTCTCGGGCTGAAAGCCGCGCTAGACCTGCCGGTATGGTCCGCTCCTTCCATGCCCTTCCCGAGATCCTGAACCACGGATTCGACACCGTCATCGATGTCCGCAGTCCCGCCGAATTTGCCGAGGACCGCGTGCCGGGGGCGATCAACCTCCCCGTGCTCGACAACGAGGAACGGGCGCGGGTCGGCACCATCTACAAGCAGCAGTCGCCCTTTCTCGCGCGCAAGATCGGGGCCGCGCTGGTGTTCCGCAACGCCGCCGCCCACATCGAGGGGCCGCTCGCCCATCACGAGGGCGGCTGGCGGCCGTTGGTCTACTGCTGGCGCGGCGGGCAGCGCTCGGGTTCGTTTGCCTGGATGCTGCAGCAGATCGGCTGGCGGGCCGAGGCGGTCGAGGGCGGCTACCGCACCTTCCGCAGGCTGGTCACCAAGGCACTCTACGAGGAGCCGCTGCCGCACCGTCTGATCCAGCTCGGCGGCTACACCGGCACCGCGAAGACCGAGCTTCTGCCGCTCCTGAAGGCGCGCGGGCTGCAGGTGATCGACCTCGAGGGGCTCGCCCGGCACCGCGGCTCGCTGCTCGGCGACATGCCCGGCGGGCAGCCCAGCCAGAAATGGTTCGAGACGTGCCTCGCGCAGGAGCTCAGCACGCTCGATCCGCAGCGCCCGGTGATCGTCGAGGCCGAGAGCAGCAAGGTCGGGCAGATCATCCTGCCGCCCTCGCTCTGGGAGGCGATGAAGGCCGCGCCCTGGATCGAGGTCAGTGCTCCGGTGTCGGCGCGGGCGGTCTATCTCGACGCGGCCTATGACGACATCCTCTCCGACGGGCCGCGGCTGAAGGCGCAGCTCGAGCCGCTGCGCTATCACCGCGGACACGCGATGGTCGACCGCTGGGGGGCTTTGATCGACGCGGGCGAGCGGCTGGAGCTCTGCCGGTCGCTGGCGGAGGACCACTACGACCCGGCCTACGAGAAGTCCATGTCCGCGGTGTCGCCCGTGGTGCAGCAGCGTTTCGAGACCGGGACGCTCGATCCCGTGGGGCTCGGGGCATTGGCGGACCGCATCGCGGAGGCGTTGCAGAAGGCGGGTCAGACCAGCGAGATGTGACCGGGCCAGTCGCCGGTGACACGCCCGATCACCGCCGCTGCATAGCCGAGCCCGCGCAGCGCTTCCACCGCCTCTTCGCCATTCGGATGGCAGGCCAGCAGCCCGCCGGCGGTCTGCGGATCGAAGAGCAGGTCCCCGAGCGGGTCCTGCGGCACCAGACCCGGCACCGCGTCGCGGTTCTTGGGGTAGAGGGTCGATCGCTGGCCCTGCGCCGCGAGCTCGAGCGCGCCGTCGAGCAGGGGGATGGCGTCGTGCCGCAGCTCGGCGCCCTTGCCCGAGGCCATGAGGATGCCGTGCAGGTGGCCGGCGAGGCCGAAGCCGGTGACGTCGGTCATGGCATGGGCTTCGCGCAGCAGCGCCGCCGCATCGCCCTGCGACCGGGTCATGCTGGCAAGCGCGGCGGCGACCCATGCACCGCACGCGGCACCCGCCATCTCGGCCGCCATGATCACCCCCGAACCCAGTGGCTTGGTCAGCACCAGGGCATCGCCCTCGCGCGCGCCGGAGAGCGTGATCGGTTCGGCTTCGCAGAGCCCGGTCAGGGTGAAGCCGATGGTGGTCTCGTCCCCCATCGAGGAATGGCCGCCGACGATCTCGGCCCCGGCCTCGCGCAGGATGGCGGAGGCGGCTGTGAGGATCTCGGTGAGGCTGCGCTGCGCCAGCGCCTCGGACATGCGGGGCAGGGTGATGCTGGCGGTGGCGGCCTGTGGCTCGGCGCCCATGGCCCAGATGTCGCCGAGCGCGTGCACCACGGCGATGCGGGCCATGGTGACCGGGTCCTCGACGAAGGCGCGCAAGTGGTCGGTGGTCATCACCTGCCGGGTGCCTCCGGTCAGCAGCAGCGCCGCGTCGTCGCCGGGCAGGGGGGTGACGTCGTCGCGTGCCGGGGGCGGCAGGTGGCTCAGCGCGGCGCCGAGCGCGTCGCGGCCGACCTTGGCGCCGCAGCCGCCGCACATGGGCTTGTCGCCAAGCGCCTCGACGGTGCCGGCGGCGCGGGGCACCGGCAGTTTCGGCACAGGCATCTGCGGCAGGTCGTGGAACTTCGCCATGAAGCGGCGGTCGATGCGATCCTTCCAGCGCCACATCAGCGGGCCCGAGAGCGCCATGCCGAAGCGGTCGCCGAGGGCGGCCTTCTCGCCCAGCGAGATCAGCTTGAGGTAGTCCTTCTGCGGGCGGTAGGGGCGCAGGGCGCTGTCGCCCGCGAGCCTCGCGCGCAGGTTGGCAAGCAGCACCGGCGCCTCGCGCACCGCGAAGACGCCGGCCTTGGGGCGCGGCGTCTCGGTCAGGTGGGCGCAGTCGCCGGCGGCGAAGATATCGGGGTCCGAGCTTTGCAGCGTGGGCCCGACGGCAATGAAGCCCTTGTGCAGGGCGAGGCCGCTGTCGCGCAGCCAGGCCTGCGGCCAGGCCCCCGCGGCGCCGGTGACGAAGGCCGCCTCGAGCGTGCGCCCGTCGGCAAGGGTGAGGCCCCTGGCGGTGACGGCGGCGACCGGCGCGTGCTCGTGCAGCGTCACGCCCTGTGCGGCCAGCGCCGCCCGCAGCTTTTCGGCGGCGCGCGGGCGCAGGGCCGAGAGCGCGGCGCCCCGGTCGACCAGGTGCACCTCGGCGGATCGGTTGCGCATGCGCAGGGCATGGGCCATGGCGGCGGCGAGCTCGGCGCCGGCGACGCCGCCGCCGATCACCGCGACAGAGGCGGGACCGGACAGGTCGCGGAAGGCCGCCCACCGCGTCGCGAAGGGGCCGAGCGGCTTGGCGGGCACGGCGTGTTCGGCAAAGCCCGGCAGGTCGGGCATGGCCGAGGTGATGCCGATGTCGATGGAGGCCACGTCGAAGCCCACCGGAGGGCGGCCCGACACGCGGATCTCGCGCGCTGCGAGGTCGATGCCTTCGGCTGTGCCGAGGATGACGCGGGCGCCGGCGAAGCGGGCGAGTTTCACGAGGTCGATGTCGAGCTCGTCGCGCCCGTAATGACCCGCGACATGGCCCGGCAGCATGCCCGAATAGGGCGCGGTGGGGCCGGGGTTGATCAGCGTGACCCGGGCGCCGGGCAGTGGATCCATTCCCCACATGCGCAGCACCAGCGCGTGGGCATGGCCGCCGCCGACCAGCACGAGATCGCGGGTGAGGGGCAGGGCGGGGGCTTTCATCGGCGCGGCACTCCTTGCGGGACGCATGACGCCTAGCACGGCGCGCACCGCTCTCCCATGCGCGATGTCGTCAGACTGGCGAAGGGGAGGGGCCTGGCGAAGGGGAGGGGCGCTGCCCCTCTTGCCCTGCGGGCAATTCACCCCGGGATATTTTCAGCCATTGGAAGGGCCGGGCGCATGCGGGGATCAGCGCAGCGCGAGGCCGGCGGCGTCGAAGAGGTGGGTCTGGTCCGGCTCGAAGGCGAGACCGCAGGGCTGGCCCGGGCTCAGGCCGGTGTCGCCGTGAGCGCGCACGGTGAGCTTGCCCGCCTCGCCGCAGTCGACGATCACGTAGGTGTCGGCGCCGAGGTATTCCATCACATCGACGGTGCCGTCGATCTCGCCGCTGCCGGCGGCGCCGATGGCGATGTGCTCGGGGCGGATGCCGAAATGCTCGGCCTCGGCGGGCAGGGGCGCGGGCAGGCGCAGGCCGGGGGTGGCGGCGGGGAAGACATTCATCTTGGGCGAGCCGATGAACTGTGCCACGAAGAGGTTGCCCGGCCGCTCGTAGAGTTCGCGCGGGGAGCCGACCTGGCTCACCCGGCCGGCTTCCAGGACCACGATGCGGTCGGCCAGCGTCATCGCCTCGACCTGGTCATGGGTGACGTAGATCATCGTCGATTTCAGCGCCTGGTGCAGCTTGGCGATCTCGTAGCGCATCTCGACCCGGAGCGCCGCGTCGAGGTTCGAGAGCGGCTCGTCGAAGAGGAAGGCGGTGGGGTCGCGCACGATGCTCCGTCCAATGGCGACCCGCTGGCGCTGGCCGCCGCTCAGGTCCTTGGGGCGCCGGTCGAGGAGCGCCTCGAGCTTGAGGACGCGGGCGGCCTCGTCAACCTTGGCGGCCATCTCCTCCTTCGGGACGCCCGCGGCCTTGAGCGAGAAGCCCATGTTCTCGCGCACCGACATGTGGGGGTAGAGAGCGTAGCTCTGGAACACCATGGCGAGGCCGCGGCGGGCGGGGGGCTCGGCGGTGGCGTCGCGTCCGCCGATGATGATCTGCCCGCGCGAGGTCTCTTCGAGCCCCGCGATCATCCTCAGCAGGGTGGACTTGCCGCAGCCCGAGGGGCCCACGAAGATGACGAACTCGCCCTCCTCGATGTCGAGGTCGACGCCCTTGATGACCTGGGCCTCGCCGTACCATTTCTCGACGGATTTCAGTTCGATGCTTGCCATGTCTTCCTCCGGCCGCAGGGCGGCGCCTTATCCTTTCACCGAGCCTGCGGTCAGGCCCTTGGTCATGAAGCGTTCGAGCCCGAGGAACAGCACCATGATCGGCACCGTCGCGATCACCGAGCCTGCCATCAGGTGCTGGCGCGGCACTTCGGACGAGTTGAGCGAGGCGATGCCCCGGGTCAGCGTGTATTTCGACGGATCGTCCAGCAGCATGAAGGCCAGCAGGAACTCGTTCCAGGCGATCATGAAGACGTAGAGCGAGACGCTGGCCAGCGCCGGCAGCGACAGCGGCAGGGTAATCTTCCAGATCACCGCGAGCCGCGACAGCCCGTCCATGAGGCCGGCTTCCTCGACCTCGGCGGGGAGGCCGCGGAAGTAGCCCTGCAGCATGTAGAGTGCCACCGGGATGGTGGTGACCGGGTAGATCAGCACGATGCCGAAGATGGTGTTGCGCAGCCCGGTCATCGAGAAGGCGATGTAGATCGGCAGCGCGAGGACGATCATCGGCACCATGTAGATGAGCAGGATGGAGCGCGAGAACAGCGCCTGCCCGCGGAAACGCAGCCGCGCCACCGCGTAGGCGCCGGGGATGGCGAAGGCCAGCGTGATGAGCACGGTCAGCACCGAGACGTAGAAGCTGGTCCAGAGGTAGCTGCCGAAGCTGTAGTCGCGCATCAGCTCGACGTAGCTCGAGAACAGGCCCCAGCCCTGAGACAGGTCGATACTGAAGTCGAGCGGGTTGGCCATCAGCGCCGCCTGGTTCTTCAGGCTGGTCATCACCATGACGTAGAAGGGGATGAGCACGATGGCGGTGAAGAAGATGTAGCCGAAGCCGGTGAGGAAGCGGATCACCGCCTCTTCGAACTCGTGGCGGGTGAGCGCGCCGGGGCGGATCTCTTCCAGGATCGTACGGGCGCCGAGGGCGGTGAAGAGCGCCACCGCGCCGTGGCCCGCGACCAGCGCCACGAGGCCGGCGCCGTCGTCGGCTACCATGGGGCCGAAGCCCGCGAGCCCCAAGGCTGCCATCACCACGGCCGCGCCCCAGAGCGCCATCGCCCCGTGCAGGGCCGCGACGCCCAGGCCCGCCCCAAGCAGCAGCGACAGCAGGATCGCCGGCCGGAACGCCGCGCCGGTGGCGAAGCTCATGGCGACGGCCACGGTCACCGCGATGACGAAGCACCAGAGTGCGCCGAGGACGGGCGCCGTCACGTATCCGCGTCTCATCGCGCCGCTCCTTTCGTGGTTTTCGACTCCTGGCCGCCCACGTGGCGGCGCGCAGGCATGATGCGGAACACCCGGCTCACAGCCCTTCCTCCCGGCTCATGACGCGGAAGAAGAACACCGAGAACAGCAGCAGGCAGCAGAAGATCACCACCGCGACCGCCGCACCCGCGCCGATGTTCGAAAGCGCAAAGGCCTGCTCGTAGACGTTCACTGTCAGCACGCGTGTGCCCGCGTTGCCGCCGGTCAGCAGGAAGATGTCGTCGAACTTGTTGAAGGTCCAGATGAAGCGCAGCAGGAACAGCACCGACAGGATGCCGAGCAGCTGCGGCAGCGACAGGTAGCGGAACTTCTGGAAGGGCGAGGCCCCGTCCATGTCCGCCGCCTCGTACATGTCGGTGTCGATGGACTGCATCCGCGCGAGGATGAAGAGGAAGCTCAGCGGGAAGTACCGCCAGATCTCGAAGAGCGTGACCATGATCAGCGCCAGCGGGCGCTCGCCGAAGAAGTTGATCGCCTCCGAGCTCACGCCCATTCGGATCAGCAGCGCGTTGGCCGAGCCCGAGAAGGGGTCGAAGAGCAGGATCCAGGCAAAGGCCACGGCGATGACGGGGGCAACGTAGGGGAAGAGGTAGAGCCCGCGCAACAGGCCCTGACCGCGGAAGGACTTGTTGAGCAGCAGGGCGGCGAAGAGCCCCATGATCAGGGCGCCCAGCGTGCCGAAGATGGTGTAGAAGAGCGTCACGCCCAGCACCGACCAGAACTCGGCCCCGTCGAAGACATGGGCAAAGTTCTCGTGCGTGAAGTCGAAATTGGTGAGCACGTTGCTGGCCTGGCCGGTGATCACCGGCGCGCTGTCGGTGGGGTCGGGGCCTTCGAAGTAGCTTGCGTCGGCGGTCACCGGGATCTGCAGAGTGATGCGCTGGCCGCCCTCCCAGTCGCCGAAATCGCAGTCGAGCCGGCCGTCGGCGATGGCGCAGGCGGGGTCGAGCTCGCCCGCCGCGAGCCCCTCGGGCCACGTGTCGCTGAGGGTCACGCCGAGGATCGGCTGGTCCTGCGAGGAGTTGCGGAGCCGGTAGCGCAGCGTGGCCTCGTCGCCCGCCGCCTCGAGATCGCCGCGGATGTCCTCGCGCACGATCGGGGTGGGCGGGCGCAGGTCGGCGAGGCCCACGGGCTTGAAGCTGATCCAGAACACCGCGAGCAGCGGCAGGATGACCACCAGCGACACCGCCGCCAGCGTCGGGAACAGCAGCCCCCAGGCCAGCCGTGCCTCGCGCCGCGCCAGCGGGCCGGTGCCGGTGGGAGGTGTGGTGTCGGTCATGGTCGTCTCCCGTCGCGGGGCGTCCCCGGAACCCTGTGACGGGGCCCCGGGGCGCGTGGTGTCAGTTGATCGCGCCGAGCTCGCTGTTGAGCTTCTCGACGGCGGCGGCGGTGTCGATGCGGCCGTCGATGTATTCGCGCACGACCCGGTTCAGCGCCTGGCTGCCGATCATCTTTGAGGCAAGCGCCAGCTGGCCGTCCTTGACGCCCCAGCGCTGCGCCACGTCGAGCCCAGCGACGATCTCGTCGATCATCTCCTGCGGGTAGAGCTCGCCCAGCGGCGCCTTGCGGTCCACGCCCACCGGCAGGGCCGACCATTCGGTCACGAAGAGCTCGGGGTCGTCTGCGGTGCCGCGGCGGATCGGGAACTTGCCCTCGGGCGCGATGGCCAGCGTGTCCACGTAGCCCTTGTCCATCGAGTACTCGACGAACTCCATGGCGGCGTCGGTCGAGGCGTCGCCGGTGATGCCGAACATGTTGATCGAGGCCCAGGCCGCACCGTCAGGATTGGACGGCCCCGAGAAGTTGGTCACGATCCCGGTCTTCGAGGCCAGCTCGGGCGAGGTCGGGTCGTCGGTGATGGTGGGCGGCGCGCTGTCGCGCAGGCCGGCGAGTTCGTCGAGGATGAAGGGCGACCAGATCACCATCGCGGCGTTGCCCGAGAAATAGAGCGTGCGCGACTGGTCCCAGTAGAGATCGCCCGGCGGCGAGGCCTCGGCCAGCGTCTTGTAGAACTCCAGCACCTCGGCGGTCTTGGCCTCGTCGAGCGGCGCAAAGCCGTCGGGGCCCACGGGCGACACGCCGTTGGCGAGGAACACCTGCTCGAGCACCTGGCTCATGAAGGACTCGTCCACCTTGGTGGCGGCGACGAAGCCATACATCTCGGGCGGGTTGTGCAGCGCCTCGATGGCGGCCTCGACATTGGCGTAGGAGGTCGGCGGCTCGAGGCCCGCTTCCTCGAAGAGGTCGGCGCGATAGAGGATCATCTGGGTCCAGCCGTCGGCGGGCACCGAGGCATAACCGCCGTCGAAGCTTGCCATGGCCAGCGCGCCGGGGGCGAAGGTGTCCTCTCCCAGCGCCTCGATCACGTCGGTGGCCGCGTCGGGGTCGAGGATCCCCGCTTCGGCCCAGGGCAGGGCCAGCGCCAGCGGGTGGTAGATCACGTCCGGCAGGTCGCCCGCCGCAAAGGCCGCGGTGGCGCGGGTGCCAAGCTCGGATTCCGTCACCGGGATCACCTCGACGGTGTGGCCGGATTCGGCGTTGAACGCATCCGCCATCTCCTGCTGGCGCGCCAGCCGCTCGGGCTGCTCCTCGATGGTCCAGAAGCGGATGGTCTCCGCGCCTGCGGTGCCCGCGCTCAGCGCCAGTGCCATGGCGGCGCTGCACAAGAGCGGCGTTCTGATGACTTTCATGGGATCCTCCTGTCGAATGTGTCGGTCAAGCTCCGTCCGCTGCCTGCGCCGGATGGCGCGGACCGGTCGGATCCTGTCGGAAATCGCTGCGGGAGCAATCTTGCGGCGGCATGTCTGCGGCCGGATCGGCCTGGGTGGCGGGCGGTTTCACCGAAGGCACCCGCACCGCGTGGCGCGGGCGCCGTGGCGCCTCTGCTTATTTCTGCCTGTGGCAGCATGCCTACAACTCTCCCGTGCGGGAGAATTGGCTCTCAAAGCGTTTTGGGCAAGTCAAAAATGCGCCGCAACGCAGCAAGTTAGCGAAAAAATCCTAGATCGAGACCTTGGCCAGCAGCGCCTCGCGGTCGATCTCGCCCGCCTTGCCCGAAAGCGCCACCTCGCCGCGGGTGACGGCGACGAAACTGTCGGCCAGCCCCCACATGAAATCGAAGTACTGTTCGACCAGGATGATCGCCATGTCGCCCTGCGACCGCAGCTGCGAGATCACCCGGCCGATCTGCTGGATGATGTTGGGCTGGATGCCCTCGGTGGGCTCGTCGAGGAGCAGCACCCGCGGCTTCATGATCAGCGCCCGCGCGATGGCGAGCTGCTGCTGCTGGCCGCCCGACAGGTCACCGCCACGGCGCTGCAGGAAGTCCTTGAGGATCGGGAACAGCTCGAAGATGTGCTCGGGTACCTTGTGCTCGGATTTCGGCAGGCAGGCGAAGCCGGTCTCGAGGTTTTCCTGCACCGTCATCAGCGGGAAGACCTCGCGCCCCTGCGGGACGTAGGCGATGCCGGCGCGCCCGGCCTGGAAGGCGTTGAGGTGGTCGAGCGGCTTGCCGTCGAGCGTGATGCTGCCGCCCGAGTAGGGGTGCCGCCCGGCGATGGCCTTGAGCAGCGAGGTCTTGCCGACCCCGTTGGTGCCGGTGACGGCGGTGACCTTGCCGGGTTCGGCGGTCAGCGAGATGCCGTGCAGGATCTGGCTCTGGCCGTAGTGGAGGGTGAGGTTCTCGACGCTCAGCATGTGGCTCTCCCGTCAGCGGCCCAGGTAGACTTCGATGACCTGCGGGTTCGAGGTCACGTGATCGAGCGAACCCTCGGCCAGCACCGAGCCCTCGCAAAGCACCGTCACCTTGCAGTCGAGGCGGCGGATGAATTCCATGTCGTGCTCGACCACCACCACCGCGTGTTTCTCGGCGGCGCGCTTGAGAAGGTCGGTGGTGTGCTCGCGCTCGGCGGGGGTCATGCCGGCGGCGGGCTCGTCGACCAGCAGCAGGCGCGGGTCCTGCGCCAGCAGCATGCCGATCTCGAGCCACTGCTTCTGGCCGTGGCTGAGCTCGCCCGCGATGCGGGGCAGCTGGTCGCTGAGCCCGATGATGCCGGCGATCTCCTCGATGCGCTCGGCGCCGCGCCTGGTCTTGCGGTAGAGCAGCACGTCGACGGGGCCGCGCTTGTTCTTCAGCGCCATGGCGAGGTTCTCGCGCACGGTCTGGGCCTCGAAGACGGTGGGCTTCTGGAACTTGCGCCCGACGCCCGCCATGGCGATCTGGCTTTCGGACATCTTGAGCAGCGAGATGGATTTCTCGCCGTAGATCACCGTGCCCTCGTCGGGGCGGGTCTTGCCGGTGATGATGTCCATGAAGGTGGTCTTGCCGGCCCCGTTGGGGCCGATGATGGCGCGCAGCTCGGGCTCGCCGATGCGGAAGGAGAGGTTGTTGATTGCCCTGAACCCGTCGAAGCTGACGGAGACGCCGGACATCTCGAGAAGCGTCTTCATTTCTCTTCCTCCCCCTCGACGGTGCGGCGGGCGCCCTTGTCCGGGCCGAAGTCGGTGGTGGACACGGGCACCGGGTGGCGCCGGGTGACGAGGTCGAAGAGCCCGCCAATGCCCTTGGGTGCAAGCAGCGTGACCGCGACAAAGCTGACGCCCAACAGCACGAGCCACCAGTCGGTCCACTGGATGGTGTAGAAGCCGAGCGGGATGTTGGGCACGCCGCCACCGGTGAACCAGCTCGACAGCAGCGACACGAAGGCCGCACCCAGTGCGGCGCCGTAGAGCCTCCCGCGGCCGCCGATGGCGACCCAGACCGCAAGGTAGATCGAGGCGATGGGCGCGACCTCGGCCGGGTTGATGATGCCCGCCTGCGGGTAGTAGAGCGCGCCGGCAAGGCCCGCCACCACGGCGGTGACGGTGAAGACGAAGAGCTTGTAGCTCTCCACGTGGTAGCCGAGGAAGCGTACCCGGCCCTCGTTGTCGCGGATGCCGCGGATCACCGAGCCCATCTTGCCCGAGACCACCCAGGCGAAGAGAACGTATCCCGCCGCCAGTGCCGCCGCCGAGGCCCAGAAGAAGGCGATGGAGACCATGCTTTGCGGCACGCTGTCGAGCCCGGGCAGGTTCTGCAGGCCGGACAGGCCGTTGTTGCCGCGCAGCCCGCTGTCGTTCTGGAAGAGGTAGAGCGAGAGCGCCAGCGTCATGGCCTGGGTCAGGATCGACAGGTACACGCCTGTGACCCGGCTGCGGAAGGCGAGCCAGCCGAAGATCAGCGCGAGCAGGCCGGGAACGATGACCACGAGCGCGAGCTGGGCCCAGAAGCTCGAGGCGAAGGCCCAGATCAGCGGGAAGTCCGAGCTGCCGACCACGCCGAAGATCTGGGTGCCGACGGCGTCGTGGATCTCTTCCGGGGTGGGGGGGACGGCAGCAGCGCGCAGGGACTCCGAAACGATGATCTCGGTACGGGCATACATCAGCCACATGCCGATCATGTAGCCGCCGAGCCCGAAGAAGGCCATGTGCCCGAGCGACAGGATCCCGGTGTAACCCCAGACCACGTCCATCGCGACCGCCACCAGCATCAGGCAGAGCGTGCGGCCGAGCGTCTTGACGAAGCTCGTGGAAATCATGCCGTTGCCGATACCGTCCGCGAGCACGGTCACGATCAGGGTGAAGACCGCGAGCGACAGCAGGAACCAGAAGATCGAGCGGTTCCGGGTGAGGAAGGTCTGGCGGCTCATGTGCGGGCTCCGTCAGAGGTGTTGCGCCGCGCCTGTGGCGCGCGCCTGGGGGGCAGGTGTGGGCCGGTGTGCCCGGAGTGGCAGGGGCTTGAGGGGATTGCGTCGCGGGCATGGGGCAGGCGGGCTTGGGGATGGCTCCGAAGGCCATCGTCCGCGTGGGGTTGGCGACGTTGCAGGGGGCGCTGCCCCCGTCCGCTGGCGCGGACTCCCCCGGAGTTTATTCGGCAAGATGAAGATGCGGAGCAGCGGCGCGGGAGGGCGAGGGAGACGGGCGACGGGGTCGCTAGCCTATCCTCTGGGGACCGGGCGCGGCCCCTGTCTTCCAGTGGCCGATAAATATCCCCGCCGGAGGCAGGCCGGAGATTGCGGCCGGGAAGGGCGGTCTGGAGGTGGCGTGTCATGATCAGTCTCCCGCCGCGCGGCCCTTGAGGGCGACGATGCCCTTGGGGCGGAACTGGATGAACAGGATGATGAAGAGGATCATGTAGGTCTGTGCTGCCAGGGTGTTGGACGGGTTCAGGAACTCGATGCCCTTCTGCAGGATGCCGATCAGTCCGGCGCCCGCCAGCGTGCCCCAGACGTTGCCGACGCCGCCCACGACGACGGTCATGAAGCTCTGGACGATGTAGTTGGCGCCCATCTCGGAGGTGACCTGCGCGTAGAGGCCGATGGCGATGCCGGCGATGCCCGCGATGCCGGAGCCGAGGCCGAAGGTCAGCATGTTGATCTTGTCGGGGTTGATGCCCATCGAGGCGGCCATGCCGGGGTTCTGGGTCACGGCGCGGACCTCGAGGCCGATGCGGGTCTTGTTCAGGATGAACAGGATCAGCCCGAGGAAAATCAGCGCCAGCACGAAGATGGCGATGCGGATGTTGGCGATGCCCACCACGTCGTTCAGCACCCAGGCGCCGTCGAGCCAGGATGGCGAGGTCAGCGGCCGGGCCTGCGTCCCGAAGATGTTCTTGGCAAGCTGCTGCAGCGCGATGGAGATGCCGAAGGTGGCGAGCAGGGTCTCGAGCGGGCGATGGTAGAGCCAGCGGATCACCAGCCGCTCCATCGCCACGCCCGCGGCGAAGGTCACCGCGAAGGCCAGCGGCAGCGCCACCACCAGCGACAGCGTGTAGTCGGGGATGATCTGCTGCACAACGTAGCCGGTGTAGGCGCCCATCATGATGAACTCGCCGTGGGCCATGTTGATCACCCCCATCACGCCGAAGGTGATGGCAAGGCCGATGGCGGCGAGGAAGTAGATCGACGCCAGCGACAGCGCGTCGAGCGCCAGGTCGAGCGCCTGGTGCACCGCGACGCGGGTGTTGACCTCGTCAAGCGCGGCGCGGGCGGCGTCGGTGATGGCCGGGTCGCTCTCGGTGTATTCGTCGTAGAAGACATGCGAGGCGAGGGCCGTCTCGACGTCGCTTTCGGTGACCAGTGGCGGCACGGTGCCGGCGCTCGCGAGGGCGGCGTAGGCGCGGCCCCGGGCCTCTTCGGTGTTGAGCGCGCCGATAGGGACGCCGCCGACGCTGCCGTCGGTGATGTTTGCGGTCAGCGCACCCTTGATCTGGTCGCGGCTCTGGCGGGCGGGGGCGAGCCCGGCCTCGACGAGGCGGGCATAGGCCTCGGCCTCGGTCAGCTCGTCGCCGGGGGTGAGGGTGCGGGCGATGTTGGCGTCTGCGGGGAGTTCCACAGCCACGCCGGAGCGGGTGGTCAGGATCTGGTTCAGCACCGCACGGATCTGCACCGAGAGACCGCCGGACAGCGCCTCGATGGCGGCGATGCGCTCTTCGGGGGTGTCGCCGAAGGTGGCGGCGAGCATGCCGGCGAGATCTTCCTTGCGGGCACGCAGCGCGTCGTCGGGCTCGTCCCCGATGGAGGCGCGCAGCGGCTCGAGCTGCTCGGCCTCGGGGCTGCGGGCGATGGCGTCGAGCGCTGCGGTGCGGCGGGCGATGTCGGGATCGGAGAGCTGGAACTGCACCAGCGCGGTGGCGATCACCCGGCGCACGCCGCCGTTGGGGCGGATCTGTTCGAGATCGCCCGAGGGCGCGGTGCCGGCCGGCTCGCCGGTGGAGATGTCGATGAGGGCGAAATCGGAGCCGTCCTTCTTCGCGTAGAAGAACAGCCCGTCGGTGGTGCGGCGGTAGACGCCGCGGTCGGCCCAGTGCTCGAGGAAATCGGGTACGCTGTCGAGGCCCGAGGCCGCGAGGGTCTCGATCACCTCGCTCACGCTGCGGCGGCCGGGATTGGCCACCTCGTCCGCATTGGTCTGGAGGATCGCCTGCAGGTCCTGCTCCTGAGCCGCGGCGCGGGGCGCCGGCAGGCCAAGGCAGAGGATCAGCGCGAGGGCGGGGAGGAGCGCGCGCAGCATGGGCAGCCTTCGATGAAACGACGGAGAATCGGATGCGGCGGGCGCAATGAACGCGCGCCCGCCGCGGATCGGGTCAGATCAGTAATTGGACTGGATCTGCACGCAGGTCTTGGTCTCGGTGTTGTACATGCCGCACTCGAGATCCTTCCAGTCGGACTCGAGCACCGCCGATTCCGGCAGGTAGTCGGTCCAGGCATCGCCCGGGACCGGGTCGGTCTCGGAGATGATGTCGAACTGGCCGTCGGCGCGGATCTCGCCGATCAGCACCGGCTTCGAGAGGTGGTGGTTCACGCCCATCACCGCGGTGCCGCCGGTCAGGTTCGGGAACTCCTGGCCCCACATCGCCGAGCGCACGGCGTCGACGTCGGTGGTGCCGGCCTCGGTGGCGGCGTTCACCCACATGTTGAAGCCGATGTAGTGGGCTTCCATCGGGTCGTTGGTGACGCGCTTCTCGTCGCCGATGAACGCGTGCCATGTCTCGATGAACTCGGCGTTCTCGGGGGTGTCGGCGGACATGAAGTAGTTCCACGCGGCGAGGTGGCCGACGAGGTTCGAGGTGTCGAGGCCCGAGAGCTCTTCCTCGCCCACCGAGAAGGCGACGACAGGGATGTCGTCGGCCGAGACGCCGGCGGCGGCGAGCTCCTTGTAGAAGCCGATGTTGGCGTCGCCGTTGATGGTCGAGATCACGCCGACCTGCTTGCCGTCCTCACCCAGCTTGACCACGTCGCTGACGATGGTCGCCCAGTCGGAATGGCCGAAGGGGGTGTAGTTGACGAAGATGTCCTCGGCCGCGATGCCCTTGGACTTCAGGTAGGATTCCAGGATGTTGTTGGTGGTGCGCGGGTAGACGTAGTCGGTGCCCAGCAGCGCGAACTTCTCGACGCCCAGTTCGTCGAGGAAGTAGTCCACCGCGGGGATCGCCTGCTGGTTCGGCGCAGCGCCGGTGTAGAACACGTTCTTCGAGCTTTCCTCGCCCTCGTACTGCACCGGGTAGAAGAGCAGGCCATTCAGCTCCTCGATCACCGGCAGCACCGACTTGCGCGACACCGAGGTCCAGTTGCCGAAGATCACGTCGACGTTGTGCACGGTCAGCAGCTCGCGGGCCTTCTCGGCGAAGAGCGGCCAGTCCGAGGCCGGGTCGACCACCACCGCCTCGAGCTCGCAGCCCAGCAGGCCCCCCTTGTCGTTCTGCTGCTGGACGAGCATCAGCATGGTGTCCTTCAGGGTGGTCTCGGAGATCGCCATGGTGCCGGAGAGCGAGTGCAGCACGCCCACCTTGATCGGGCAGGTCACGTCCTGCGCCGAGGCCGCGCCCGCGGCGATGAGAGCCGCAGCGGCCACACCCGAAAACTTCAGTGATTTGATCATGGATGTCACTTCCCTTGTGCGCGGCGTAATCCTCCTGTCGCCGCCCCGACGTCCGGTCGGGCGGTAGAGACAGGACTGCTCGCCGCTTCGCTTTTTTATGTCGCCTGGATCGCCGTCGGATCGGGCCGTCGGTCGATCTTGGCACCCCCGTTATGCGCCAAATCCGTGGCGCTGCTTTTGGTTAGCCGAGCCGCGAAACGCCGCCACGTCAATTCCGGCGGCTCCGAGAAGGCGTTGTGTTTTTGCCTGTTGCGTAAGCGAAAATTATGACCGAAGATCAAAACTTGGGCGGAGGGGTGCATTCCAGCCATGGCTGCCATGCGTTTGGGGTGGTTCCGGGGCCGGATTGGATTCGATCCTGAGCCTGCCCAAAGAATGGGCGCAGACGCATTCGGGCACCAAATTTTTTCTCTCGGGGACTTTCACTTGTGGCAGGAAAGTTGGAGTTTGAGGCGCAGAGCGAAGGGAATACCATGAGCGCCAAGCTAGCCAGCATCTTCAATGAAATGATGAACGGCGGAGACGTTCGGACCGCCTATCAGAACCTAGAAAAATGGTATCGCTCCATGCCCTCGGAGCTTCGAAGCCTGAAACAGACCGAGGCGGAGTCGCTGTTCAGGAGGGTGGGCATCACCTTCGCGGTCTACGGCGAGGGCGGCGATCCGGAGCGGCTCATTCCCTTCGACATGTTCCCCCGGGTCCTCACCGCCGAGGAGTGGCGCAAGCTCGACAAGGGCATCCGGCAGCGGGCCGCCGCGCTCAACGCGTTCCTCTGCGACGTCTACGGCCGACGCGAGATCATCCGGGCCGGGCGCATCCCCGAGCACCTCGTCACCAACAACGAGGCCTACGAGAAGGCCGCCATCGGCTTCATGCCGCCGCGCGGGGTGTTCAGCCACATCGTCGGCGTCGACCTCGTGCGCACCGGTCCCGACCAGTTCTACGTGCTCGAGGACAATTGCCGCACGCCATCCGGTGTCTCTTACATGCTGCAGAACCGCGAGATCATGATGCGCATGTTCCCGCAGCTGTTCATGGAGAACCGCATCGCGCCGGTGGACGGCTACGCCAACGCGCTGAAGAAGACGCTGGCCTCGGTCGCGCCCAAGAAGTGCATGGCCGAGCCCAACATCGTCATCCTGACGCCGGGCCAGTTCAACTCGGCCTATTACGAACACAGCTTCCTCGCCGACCTCATGGGGGTCGAGCTGGTCGAGGGGCAGGATCTCTTCGTCGAGGGCGACTTCGTGTGGATGAAAACCACCGAGGGCCCCAAGAAGGTCGACGTGATCTACCGCCGGATCGACGACAGCTTCCTCGATCCGCTCTGCTTCAAGCCCGAATCCATGCTGGGCGTGCCGGGGCTGATGAACGTCTACCGCTCGGGAGGCGTGACGATCTGCTCGGCACCGGGCGCGGGCGTGGCGGACGACAAGGCGATCTACACCTACGTCCCCGAGATGATCCGCTTCTACCTTGGCGAGGAGCCGGTGCTCGAGAACGTCCCGACCTGGCAATGCGCCAAGAAGGACGACTGCAAATACGTGCTCGAACACCTGCCGGAGCTGGTGGTCAAGGAGGTGCACGGCTCGGGCGGTTACGGCATGCTGGTCGGTCCCAAGGCCGACAAGTCGACGATCGAGGCCTTCGCCGCCAAGATCCGCGACAAGCCCGACAATTACATCGCGCAGCCCACGCTGGCGCTCTCGGCCTGTCCGACCTTCGTGGAGGAGGGCATCGCGCCACGCCACGTCGACCTGCGGCCCTACTGTCTCGTGGGGGAATCCATCGAGCTGGTGCCGGGCGGCCTCACCCGCGTGGCGCTGACCGAGGGCTCGCTGGTGGTGAACTCGTCGCAGGGCGGGGGCGTGAAGGACACCTGGGTCTTGGCGGAATAAGGGCGGAGAATAAGATCATGCTGAGCCGCACCGCGGAACACCTCTACTGGATGGCGCGCTATCTCGAGCGCGCCGAAACCACCGCCCGCCTGCTCGAGGTCGGCGCCCGAAACGCCTTGCTGCCCGATGCCTCGGGCGGCTACCGCAACGACTGGGAAGCCGTGCTTCAGGCCAAGAGCACGCTCGAGGAGTTTCGCGACAAGTACGGCGAACCCAACCAGCGCAACATCGAGACATGGCTGTTCTTCGATGCCGACAACCCGTCCTCGGTGCTGTCCTGCATCAATGCCGCGCGCGAGAATGCCCGGGTGGTGCGCACGGCGCTCACCTCGCCGGTCTGGGACGCGATCAACACCGCCTTTCAGGAACTGAAGCAGCACCAGCGGACCGAGCGCAGCAAGCTCGACATGACCGACCTTACCGAGTGGACGGTGCGCAACTGCCACCTCGTGCGGGGCTGCGTCCTTGCCACCCAGCTGCGCAACGACGGCTACGAGTTCATGGGGCTCGGCAACTCGCTCGAGCGCGCCGACAACACCGCGCGGCTGATCGACGTGAAATACTACGTGCTGCTGCCGTCGCTGTCCTACGTGGGCTCGGGGCTCGACCAGAGCCAGTGGGCGCTGCTGCTGCAGTCGATGACCGCGCAGCGGGCCTTCAACTGGACCTACAGCGGCGAGATCACTGCCCAGAAGATTGCACACCTGCTGATCCTAAACCGCAAGTTCCCGCGCTCGCTGCTGTCCTGTGTGCAATGGAGCTGCGACCATCTCGACAACCTCGCGGCGCTCTACCAGACCGGCACGCGGGCGCAGGAGGTGGCGCACCGGCTGCTCGAGGATCTCGACCGGGCCACCGTGGACGACATCTTCGACGAAGGGCTGCACGAGTTCCTCGCGCGCTTCATGGCGCGCAACGCGGGGCTCGCGACCACGGTCCAGGACGTCTACCTGAACGGGATACCGGCATGAGACTGAGCGTTCGTCACACCACCCGCTATCGCTTCGACCAGCCTGTGCGCGGCGTCGCGCAATCGCTGCGGCTCTGGCCCGCCGACTGCGCCTCGCAGAAGGTGCTGTCGTGGGGCGTCACCACCGAGGGCGCTCTGCGCGGCGCCGAATTCACCGACGGCGCCGGCGACCGCACCGCGCTCGCAAGCTGGCGCGGCCCGCTCGACGAGCTGACCGTCGCGGTCAGCGGCGAGGTCGAGACCGTCGATCTCTTCGGCGTGCTGCGCGACCATCGCGAAAAGGGGCCGGCGTCGCTCTACCTGCGTTCGACCTGGCATACCCGCGCCGACCAGGCGCTGCGCGAGCTCTCGCTCGCGGCGCTCGACGGCATGAAGACCGCGACCGATCTCGACCGTGCCCACGCGCTGGCGCGCGCGGTGGGCGAGGCCATCGCATACGCGCCCGGCGAGACCAGGGCCCACACAACCGCGGCCGAGGCACTGACCGGCGGCAAGGGCGTGTGTCAGGACCACGCCCACGCGCTCATCGCCGTGGCCCACGTGGCGGGCATCCCGGCGCGCTACGTCACCGGCTACCTGCATGCGGACGAGGACAGCGCGGCGCACGAGGCAAGCCACGCCTGGGCCGAGCTCTTCGTGCCGGATCTCGGCTGGGTCGGTTTCGACGCGGCCAACGCCTGCTGCCCCGACGAGCGCTACATCCGGCTCGGTTCGGGCTACGACGCGCAGGATGCGGCGCCAATCCGCGGGGTGGTGCAGGGCAGCACGCCCGAGGAACATCTCGAAGTCGAGGTCGTCGTGACGGCCGAAGGCGGGCAGCAGCAACAGCAACAGTCCTGAGCCACGCCCTTCGTCCCCATTGCCGGGGGCGACCGGGGTCTCTATAGCCGTTGCGGGGCGGTGTGACCTAAGGGATTCGGAAATGACCTATTGCGTGGGTTTGCTGCTGGACGCGGGCATCGTGCTCCTGTCCGACACCCGTACCAACGCCGGGCTCGACAACATCGCGACCTATCGCAAGATGTTCCTGTTCGAGGAGCCGGGCGAGCGCGCCATCGGCATCATGACCGCGGGATCGCTCTCGATCACCCAGACCACCATGGCACGGCTGACCGACGCCATCGAGGAGGGCGACAGCCCGAAATCCATCATGCACGCGCCGACCATGCTGCAGGTGGCCGAGATCGTGGGCGGCATGCTCTCGGACGTGACCTCCGAGGTCTCGGCGAAGATGGAGCGGATGAGCCAGAACGCCACCGCCTCGATGATCGTCGCCGGTCAGCGCAACGGCGGCCCGATGCGCATGTTCCTGATCTATCCCGAGGGCAACTTCATCGAGGCCACCGCCGACACGCCCTTCCTGCAGATCGGCGAGCACAAGTACGGCAAGCCGATCCTCGACCGGGTGATTGCGCCGGGTACGTCGCTCGCCGATGCCGAGAAGGCGGTGCTGCTGTCGATGGATTCGACTCTGCGCTCGAACCTGAGCGTCGGCATGCCGCTCGATTTCGCGGTGATCGAGGCCAATTCCCTCGAGATCAGCCGCCGGCGTCGCATCGAGGCCGACGACGAGGGCTTCTCGCGGATGAGCGCGGCCTGGTCCGAAGCCCTGCGCAACGCCTTCCAGCAGATCGACCCGATCTGATCTGATTTGGCGTCGGCGCGGCCGGCCTGATCGAACGGGCCTTTACGACGATCCCGTCGCATCACATCCTCCAAAGCCAAAGCCAAAGCCAAAGCCAAAGCCAAAGCCAAAGCCAAAGCCAAAGCCAAAGCCAAAGCCAAAGCCAAAGCCAAAGCCAAAGCCGGTACCGAAGTCCAAGCGGTTCTGGCAAGGCGGCCGCCTTTCCCGGGTCACCGCTCTTGCCTTCCCCAGAGACGTCTCTCAATGCGTCGGGTCTCGGACCCGTTTGCAGCCGTCCTTCACGCAGCTCCGTTCAATTCGGCGCAGCGCCTCGCTTTTTTGCACTACACAGCGCCGTGCACGCCGTCCGAGCCAAAACTCTCCGCCCGACCGAGATGGTTCAGCAGGCCGTGTCACGCCGAGACGGCTGGATTCTTTGCTGTACGAGCCCTTCAAGGGGCCGCGTCGATGCTGTTGCGCTGAGTATGTGGGCAGATTGGCCCTGCATGCGCCCTGCCCCTTCGGCGGCCTTCCTCGGATCCTGGCTGCCGGACACCCACATCAGAACAACGTGATCTCGCCACTCGAAGGCGGCGGAGGTGCCACAACCGGCGGGGCGACCCGTTCAACCTCACCCGGCACGATGAATTGTTTCACGCGGCCGTCCGTCGGCCAGAAGCGGATCCGCCGCGCCGCGTTGCCCCCGGTGCTCTCGGATGCGATCGGGATCCCTTCGGACTGAAGGAACTCTCGGGCGAAGGCGACGTTCGACACCCCGATGTCGCGCAATTGCGTGAGCATCTTGGCACCGCCGAAGAGCTTCGCAGTCATCCTGTTCTTGCGTGCACCGCGCTTCAAGAGACCGTTGATCAGGAGCTCCATCGAATATGCTCCATAGCGCACATCCTCGCCCTCACGTCCGGCCCGATGCGGCAGGAGGAAGTGGTTCATGCCCCCGATCTTCGCTTCGGGATCAGTGAGGCAGACTGCGGCACAGGACCCCAGGACGGTAGAGAGCACACAGGCCGGATCGTCGGATATGCGGTATTCGCCCTGGATCACGTTGATCAGCTTTTCGGGTCCTTCGATCATCGTGTCGTCATCCTCTGACTGGGACTTGCCTGTGGTGGCGCCGCGCAGGCGCGCAGGATCGCCGGGCCGATCTGTTGCAGCGGCAGGCTGGATTGCGCTGCGCCAAGCTCCATCGCTGCACGCGGCATGCCGTAGACGATGCTGGTGGCTTCGTCCTGTGCCATGGTGACCGCCCCTGCATCGCGCAGCGCGCGCAGTCCCTCGGCGCCATCGCGCCCCATGCCGGTGAGCAACGCTGCCACGGCGCGCCGCGCACCGGGGACCGCCGAGTGGAAAAGCGCGTCCACCGACGGCATGTGCCCGGTGATCGGCTGCCCGGGTTCCAGCACGATCCGCAGCGGGCTGCCTCCGGCCAGACGCATATGGGCGCGGCTGCCCGCCGCCAGAAGAATGTCCCCATGGCTGGCGGTCGCACCCTCCGCGGCTGGCCGCACCCGCGCCGCACATTGTCTGTCGAGCAATCGGGTTAAGCTGTCCCCGAAGCCCCCGCCGGTATGCTGCACGATGAAGGTCGGCGGACAGTCGGCGGGGAAGCTGGAGAGAACGGTGAGCAGGGCATCGACCCCGCCGGTCGAAGCGCCGATCACGATGAAACGATTGGTTTTTGCCCTGTCCGGCACCACATTGGACGGAGGCGTGGGGCGGGACGTGGGAGGGGTTTCAGTCCGAGGTGGGACTGGCGATACGCCATGGCGCCTTGCGGTCCGCGTAACGCTTCGCAGCGTTTCCACGAGGCGATCGGCAGGGATGTCGGTGTCGATCGGGAACAGGTCAGACGTCCGTCCCCATGGTGAACCCTGATCACGCGCCGAGGCATCAGGCACCTCGGTGATCACGAGCCAGCGCACGTCGAGCGTCGCAAACAGCGCGCGCATCACCTCAAATTCCGGAGCGCGCGCGAGCCGCCCCGCGATGACCACGGCCATCGGTTCTCGTTCCTCGACCTCGGCATAGGTCGTCATGAGATCGCGGGTCTCGGCGACGATCTCGATCCAGGGCGAGGCGCCGAGTTCTTCGGTCAGCCTTCGGCGCACGGATCTGTCCGGAATGGCGATGACCAGCGAAATCGGATTCATCGGCGTCCTCTTTCTGGTTCAGTACCGCAGCTTTCAACGGTCCACGGTGATGCTTGCGTTGCCGGTGCCCCGGGCGGGCCACCGGAATGGCGGGTCCGTCCCGCCGAACAGTCGCGTTCGGGCCCTGTCAGAACAGTTCCGGCGCGTTGGCCGACAGTTCTTCTAGGTGGCGCCCGGCAAGTCGACTTCGCAACTCGCGCAGCGGCACCTGCGACAGCTCGGGCGTGAGGTCGACACGGGTGTCGTCTGCAAAACGCGAGGACAGTTTCTCGACATATGCCGCCAGCGCGTCAGTGGATTGCGCAAGCATGTCGAGCTCCTGCAGGGCGGTGATCGCCACTGTGCCAAGGGATGCGCCGCCGGCGGCATAGAAGGCCTCCATCCCGTGTTCGAGTCGCTCGAGCCGAAATTGCAGCCGACGGATCTCCTGCGACAACAGCAACGAGGCCTTTCGAGGCGAGAGTTGGACATCGGTCAGGGGCATGTCAGAGCTTTCCCACCACACTTTCAATGCACTGCTTCATCGAGAGCGAGGTGAAAGGCTTTTTGATCATGTTGTTGAGGCCCCACTTCTTGGCGGCGGAGACCATATCTGGCGTCGGCTTTCCGGTGACGAGGATGAATCCAATCCGTTGCGTCGCCTTATTCTGGCGCACCGCCTGCAGCAGCCCGAGTCCGTCCATGTTGGGCATATTGAAATCGGACAACACAAGATGGACCGGGTTGGCGGAGAGCCTTGCAAGCGCCTTCTGGCCATCGTTTTCGGTCAGATAGTTCTTGATCCCGATCTCATCGAGCGCCTGGGTAATCAGGCCCCGGGTCGTGGCCATGTCGTCGACCACCATGATGCGTAGCGAATCTTTCAGACTCATTTTTGTCTCCTAGGTCGCGGTGGCACTGCTCGCACCCGGTTTCTTGCGATAGGTCGTGACGCCGGCAGTGGTCAGCGCTTGCAGCGCCGGGCCAGTGACACGCTCGGAATGGCCGATGAAAAGGAAGCCGTCATCGCGCAACATCTCGGCGAAGCGGTTCCAGAGCGTCTGTTGGGTCTCCTGGTCGAAATAGATCGCCACATTGCGGCAGAAGATCGCGTCGAACGGTCCGTGGAAGGGCCATGGCTCGATCAGGTTAAGTTCAGCGAACGAGATGAGCTTCCTGGTCTGGTCAATCATCTCGAAAGCCCCAGAGGGATCGGCGACTGGCTTGGTCCAGCTCTTGCGGAGGTCTGGCGGGATCGAATCGGCTTCTTCCCGAGGGTACTGCCCGGCGCGCGCGCGGCGAACGACCGCCGGGTCGATGTCGGTGGCGAGGATTCGGACGTCTGTCCGCGCACTATCCGGAAGCACGTCGAGCAGCGTCATGGCGATCGAAAACGGCTCTTGACCGGAGGAGCATCCCGCCGACCAGATCCGCACGCGGGATTGCTTTCCCAGCGCTGGCGCGAGTTGGGATCTGAGTGTTTCGAAGTGGTGCTTCTCACGGAAGAAGCTCGTGACATTGGTGGTCAGGGCGGAGATCAGTTCGAGCCGCTCTTCGGCCTCGTCAGACTTGCCAAGCAGATTCATGTAGTCCTGAAACCGGGCGATGTTCCTGGCACGGAGCCTTCGGGCCAGGCGCGAGTAGACCAGTGGCTTCTTGCTTTCTGACAGGCTGAGTCCGAACTCTGCGCGGGCGAGACGGGCCAGCGCACGAAAGTCATCGTCGGTGAAATTGAACTCCCGCGGACCCAGTTCTGCCGGGGCGATGCTCATACCGCCCCTCCCATGTCGTTATCGAGGACTGCGTCGAGGTTGACGACTCGCACCATGCTCTCACCCACCGAGATGACGCCGAGGATGGCCTGCCGCGCCGCTTCGGATTTGATGTCGGGCGTTTCCTGGATCGCCGACTTGTCGACCGAGAGGATCTCAGAGACGGATTCGACGAGGAGGCCGATGGTGGTTCCGCCAGCGGCGGCTACGATGACCACGTTGCGTTCGTTGTCGGCGGTGGTGCCGAGCCCGAACCGAGCGGCGAGATCGAAGATGGGGATCACTGCGCCGCGCAGATTCATGACGCCCAGCACATCGTCCGGCGTGTGGGGAAGCTTCGTCACCGGGGTCCAGCGGCGGATCTCGCGGATCTGGGTGATCTCGAGGCAGAAGCTCTGGTCGCCGGACGAGAAGGTGATGAACTCGAACTGAGTTTCGGTGGGCGCTTCGACGACGTCAAGCATGGCGCAGCTCCATTCTGGCTGAGGATGCGGGCGGCAGGAACGGCGCCGCTGGGTTGAGTTTCACGAGCTCGTCGGGATCCAGGATCAGGGCGATCTTGCCATCGCCGAGGATGGTGGCGGCGGAGACGCCTGGGATGGCGCCGTAGTTGCTTTCGAGGCTCTTGATCACGACCTGTCGCTGGTCGTGGATCCCGCCGACACGAAGGGCGGTCAGACCCTGCGTCTCGGTGCTGACCAGCAGGAGTACACCGCCGCTGATGTCGGTCTCGCCTGCGGAGAGGCCGAGATTGCGCGCCACGTCGACAATGGGGACATAGGCGCCGCGGACCGAGATCACCTCGCCGCTGGTGCCGATGTAGTGCAGGTCCTTGCGGTTGGGTCGGATGGTCTCGATGATCGAAGCGATAGGAATGACCATGGTCTGGTCGGAGATGGAGATCACGAAGCCGTCCATGACCGCGAGTGTCAGCGGCAGCACGATTGTGAAGGTCGTGCCATTACCAGGGGCGGAGCTGATGGAGACACGACCGCCGAGCCCGGCGACGGCATTCTTGACCACGTCCATGCCGACGCCGCGGCCCGAGAGATTTGAGACCTCGGAGGCGGTGGAGAAGCCGGGCAGGAAGAGGAGGTTGTCGATCTCTTGCTCGGAGAGCTCGGCGTCGGGGGAAACAAGACCCTTCTCAACCGCCTTCTCGAGGATGCGCGGCCGGTTCAGGCCCGCACCATCGTCGGCGATCTCGATGAACACGCTGCCCGAGCGGTGCGACGCCGACAGGCGGATGGAACCGATCGGGTCCTTGCCTGCCTCGAGCCGCTTCTCGGGTGCCTCGAGCCCGTGGTCGACGGCATTGCGCACCATGTGGGTAAGCGGGTCGGCGAGACGTTCGATGACGGTCTTGTCGACCTCGGTCGAGTCGCCGACGGTCACCAGCTTCGACTTCTTGCCGGTCGCCTCGGAGGCTTCGCGGACGATACGGGACATGCGCTGGAAGAGCGGCTTCACCGGCTGCGCGCGGATCGCCATGACGCCTTCCTGGATGTCGCGGGCCAGCAGCTTGTAGGCCTCGAGCTCGTTGGTCAGGTGCGCCACTGCGGGCAGTTCCAGCTCTTCGATGCGCTGCGAGATCATCGCCTGGTTGATGATCAGCTCGCCCACGGTGTTGATCAGCCGGTCCACCCGTTCGAGATCGACCCGGAGCGTGGGGCGGGGGCCACGCGGCTCGTCGCGCGGGGCGGCCTGCTTCGCGCCGCCCTTCGACGAGGATGCGACCTGGACGAGAGCGGGGGCGGGGTCATCGTCGTCCTCGCCATCGTCCTCCATGTCGGGAAGGTCGATGAGGGAGGGCGCGGCCGGGCTTTCGATATGGGCCGGCGCAGGCTGCGGATCCGCGTCCTCGCAGACCGAGATCTCGAGATCGCAGAGCGCGTCGACGAATTCGAAGATCTCGTGCAGGACGGTCTCGTCCTCGGCGGTCTCGAGCGAGAGCTGCCAGTCGATCACCGCATCGTTGGGATCGAAGGCGTCGAACTCGGGCAGACGGCCCAGGTCGGCGCTGACCGACAGCGCGCCGAGCTCGGCCAGGGCGTCGAAGAGCAGCAGCGGCTCGTGACCGTTGGCGTAGAGCGCCGGGGTGGGGTTGAAGCGGATGTCGAAGCGCCGCACCGAGGCGACCTCGTCCGGCAGGTCGAGAGCCACGGGCCCCGCATCGAAATCGAGGCTCATCGCATCGAAGGAGAACTCTTCTTCCTTGTCGGCGTCGCCCAGATGCGCCTCGAGCTCCTTGAGGATCGTGGCCTCGGACTCGGCATTGGGCTCACGGCCGTCGCGAGCCGCCTCGACAAGGTCGGCGAGCTGGTCGCCCGATCGGTGGAAAAGCAGCATCAGCTCTTCGTCGACCTTCAGCACCTGCGAGCGGACCTTGTCCATCACCGTCTCGAAGGTGTGAGCGAAGCTCACCAGCCGGTCGAGCGCAAAGGCCCCGGCGCCGCCCTTGATCGAATGCACGGCGCGGAAGACGGCGTTCACCACCTCCATGTCCTCGGCGTTCTCTTCCATCGCCGAGAGACCCTCGACGAGCGCCTCGAGGAGCTCTTCGCATTCTTCGAAGAATGTATCGCGGATCGAGTTTGTCGACATGAGTTACACCACGTGTCCGGTGAGGCGGCGCAGCACCGAGACCAGCGAGGCGTCGTCGAAGGGTTTCACGATCCAGCCGGTGGCGCCGGCCTCTCGGGCGCGGGCCTTGAGGTCCGGTCCGCTTTCGGTTGTGAGCACGATGATCGGCACCGTGGTCCGGCTGGGGCCGCTGCGCAGCGTCTGGATCACCCCGAACCCGTCCATGTTCGGCATGTTGATGTCGGTGATCACCACGTCGGGCTCGACCTCGGAGAACTGTTCCACGCCTTCGACGCCGTCGCAGGCCGAGTGATATTCGAAGCCCGCACCCTCGAGCGAGACGCGCAGGAGGTTCCGGATGGTTCGGGAATCGTCGATCGCGAGGACTTTGGTCGTCATTGCAGCGGATCCTTGTCGAAATGATCGGGAGCGAGGCCAAGCCGTTCCAGCCCGGCGCGGAACGTGTCGTTGGCGTCTGTCAGTTGGAAGGCGATGCCTTCGCTCGCCCATTGCTTCTGCGCCACCAGCAGGATCTGCAGCCGGTGCGAATCGAGCCGTCCGACGTCGCGGGCCGAGATGGTGACCGGCAGGTGGCGGGCACCGAGCAGGAAGGGAACGAGCGCATCTTCGCCGTTGCGGTTCCGCGCGGGTTCGAGAGCGTGAAAGTGGACGTCGGTCATGGCGGGGTCGGCACCTCTGGCAGCGTCGAGAGCGGAGCGACCGGTGGGACGATGCCCGATCCGGATCAGCAGAAGACATACGTGCGGTGTCTTAACAAAGCGTTCTGGCGCGACGTGAATCCGGCCCGTCTTGCGGCGCTCCGTCGAATTCTCCACAAACAGCGCAACAGCATTGGGAGAACGGTGATGGCGCGCAATGGCGGACAACTGGTTGTGGACTGTCTGGTGGCACTCGGGGCGAAGCGGGCCTTCGGGGTCCCGGGCGAGAGCTACCTCGCGGTGCTCGACGCGATGCACGACCGCGACATGGCCTTCGTCAACTGCCGGCAGGAGGGCGGGGCGGCCTTCATGGCGGCAGCGCATGGCAAGCTGACCGGCCAGCCGGGGATTTGCATGGTGACCCGGGGGCCGGGGGCGACCAACGCCTCGATCGGGGTGCACACGGCGATGCAGGACAGCGCGCCGATGATTCTGCTGGTGGGCCAGATCGCCACCGACATGCGCGAGCGCGAGGCCTTCCAGGAGGTCAACTACCGCGCCGTCTTCGGGACGATGGCCAAGTGGGTGACCGAGATCGACCACGCCGACCGCATCCCCGAGCTGGTGTCGCGGGCCTGGACGGTGGCCACAACCGGGCGGCCGGGCCCGGTGGTGCTGGCGCTGCCCGAGGACATGCTGATGGCCGAGACCGACGCCGCGCCGGTCGCCGGCCCGCTGAGGGTCTACCCGCCGGAGCCCGCGCCCGCCGCGGTGGCCGAGACGCTCGAGCTGCTGGCGTCCGCCAAACGTCCTCTGATCCTGCTCGGCGGCGCGCCCTGGGACCCGGAGGCGAGCGCGGCGCTGCAGCGGTTCGCCGAGGCCTCGGACATCCCCGTCGCGAGCTCCTTCCGCTACCAGGACCAGTTCGACAGCCGCTCGCCCTGCTTCTGCGGCGATGCAGGCGTCGGCATGACGGCGGCGATGAAGGGGCTGATCCGCGACGCCGACATGATCCTCGCGCTGGGCATCCGCTTCGGCGAGAACATGACCGACGGCTACACGCTGCTCTCGGTGCCGGACGCGGCGCAAAAGATCGTGCACGTGCATGTCTCGGACCGCGAGATCGGCAAGGTCTACCGCCCGGTCCTCGGCATCCACGCCTCGCCCGAGCGCTTTGCGATGGCGCTGGCGGGGTCGGTGAGCGGCGGATGGGGCGCGTGGCGCGAGGCGGCGCGCGCGGCCTATCTCGGCTTCATCGACAAGGCGCCAGCGCAGCCCGGGCCGGTGGACATGGTGGCGGTCTGCGCGCATCTGCGCACGCGTCTGGCGGGGCAGGAGCTGGTGCTGACCAACGGCGCTGGCAACTTCACCGTCTGGTCCTCGCGCTTCTTCCGGTTCGAGCCGGGCATGCGGCTGCTGGCGCCGCAGTCGGGGTCGATGGGCTACGGGCTGCCGGCGGCGGTGGCGGCCAAGATCGAGCGCCCAGGGGCAGTGGTGATCTGCTTCGCCGGCGACGGCGACATCCAGATGACCATGCAGGAGATGGCGACAGCGCGGCAGGCCGGGGCGGCGGTGATCGTGATCGTGGTGAACAACGGCACCTACGGCACCATCCGCGCCCACCAGGAACGCGAGTTCCCGGCGCGGGTCAGCGGCACCGAGCTGGTGAACCCGGACTTCGCGGCACTGGCGCAGGCCTGCGGGCTGCACGGCGAGACGGTGTCGGAGACCGGCGCCTTCGCCGAGGCCTTCGAGCGGGCGCTGGCCTCGCCCACCGGCGCGCTGCTGGAGCTGATCGTCGACAAGGAGGCGCTGACGCCCTACCGCACGCTCACCGAGATCCGCGAGAGCCGCTGACGGCGGATTGGGTCAATGGGTCAAGTCGCACGGGCGTATTGGCGCCCGCGCGGGAGCGCCGTGTCCTCGTGCGGGCAGTTCCCCAGAACGTCCGGAGTGACGGCGGAGCCGACCGCTCCCGCGAGGAGCAGAGGCACGCCACCTGACGAGAGAGGATAGCCTCGGGAGCCCCTGGACATCCCAGGGCGAGGCCAACCGGTGCTGGGAAGGGCTCAGCAGTCTGCGAGCGGGGCAGCCTGCTGCAGCGCGGCCTTGAGGCGCGACGTGTGCACGGGCTTGAGGCAGCATTCAGCCTGCGGGTAGCGGGTCTTGATTTCGTGGTCGTTTACGTGGCCGGAGTGGAACACCAGCCCCACGCCCATTTCCTGCAGCCGGTCGGCGAGAGGATAGACCTCGCCGTCCTTGAGGCTAACGTCGAGCACCGCCATGTCTGGTCGGGTTTCGCCGATCTCGCGCATCGCGTTCGACACGGACGCAAAGGGGCCGATCACTTCGAAGCCGAATTCCTCGATCAGCAACTGGAGGTCCAGCGCGACGATATATTCGTCCTCGCAGAGCAGCACCTTCGACTTTGGCATGGCATCAGCTCCGGCTGTCAGGGGCATAGGTCAGGGTCATCCTTCGTTCGTGGCTTCCATACTCGACGGACACCTGTCCATTCAGCTGTACGGCGGAGAGCTGCACGAGCGTCGAACCAAATCCCGACGCTCCATCTGACGGCTCAACCTCCTGCCTGTGGATTTCGTTCCATGTCAAAATCACATGGCCGCCCCGTTCGAGACGCCAGGTTACTTCGAGGTGCCCGTCTGCGGGGCCGAGCACCCCGTATTTGGCGGCGTTCGTGGCCCATTCATGGAGCAGCAGCGAGAGCGCTGTGAGCTCCTGGCTGGCGATCGGAACCACCGGTCCCTCAATGCGGGCGACGGCCTCGCCCGAGTAGGGCTCGAGCGAGGCGCGGATCGTCTGTTCGAGCGTCAGCGTCTGCCGGGCGGGGGCGTTCTGGGTCAGATCGTGCGACCGCGCCAGCGCGTTCACCCGGGTCTGGATGCCGTCCACCAGGTCCTCGACCGAGTCGGTGGTGCGGCTGGCAAGACGCACCATGCCCGAGATGATCGAGAACATGTTCTTCACGCGATGGTTCATCTCGCGCAGCATCATCTCGCGGATCTGCTTGGCTTCCTGCTCTTCGGTCACGTCGAAGAGCACGCCCAGCACCCGTGCGGTGCGGCGCCCGTCGACCCGTCGCCCGACGATCTGGATCGAGTGGGCGCGGGGCTCGTCGCCCGCGAGGCTGCACACGACCTCGACCGGATCGCCCGACTCGGTGAGTGTGGTCATGGACGTAACGATGTCGGCGCGCGAATCTTCCCGGAAACAAAGGAGGAATTCCTCGAGAGAGAGCACCGGGCTCTCGGCCCCGAGGCCGATGCAGGCGGTCTCGTCGAGCTTCATCACCCGGGTCGACGGGTCGAATTCCCAGACCCCGAGCGAGGTCACGTCAAGCGCCAGCCGCAGCCGTTCGCCCTCGCGCTGGAGCGCGTCCTCGAGCCGCAGCGCGTCGGTCAGCTCGGTGAACACCAGCGTCGCGCCGTCAAGTACGCCGTCGCGGGTGCGGTAGGGGGTGATGACCAGCGACCATGTGCGTTCCTCGGCGCGGTCCGAGACACGCAGGTGGCGCACGTCGCCGTCGTGCATCACCTCGGCGATGGTCTCGAGCACCTCGTCGTTGCGGCGCAGGGTGCTGGTGACCTCTGCCAGCGGGCGGCCCCGGTCGGTTTTGCGGAACGGGTAGATCGACTGGATCGCGTCGGTGTAGTTGCGGATCGACATATCTCGGTCGACGACCACCAGCGGCAGGGCGGTGGAGGCGAAGAAGTTCGAAAGATCGGCGTTGGCGCGCGACAGCTCGTCGACCTTGCCCTTGAGCTCGTCGTTGACCGTCGAGAGCTCCTCGTTGGTCGACTGGAGCTCCTCGTTCATCGACATCATTTCTTCGTTGGAGCTCTTCAGCTCCTCGTTCGCGGTCTCGAGCTCCTCGACGGTGGTGTGCAGCCGCACGCGGGTGTTGCGCAGCTCGTCCTCGAGGCTCTGGACGTGGCTGTCCATGTTGTCGAGATCGTCGAATTCCTCGTCGTCGTAGGCCTCGAAGCGGTCGCGCTCGCGGAAGACCAGCAGGATGGTGCCGTCCTTCAGCGGCTCGGCGATCAGGTCGAAGGCCTGAAGGCCGAATTCAGACCGCGCCGAGAGCCCGCGCGAGATGGTGCGGCGCTTGTTGGCGCTGACCTGCCGGATGATGGCCGAAAGCGCCTCGCGCGCGCCCGGGCGGGCGATGGAGGTGGCGAAGCGGTTGGTGTCGGGATCGCCCGGCGCGTATTCGAGATACTTGCCCAGCCGACCGGTGGTCTTGAGGATCTCGCCAGCGGTGGTCACCCGCAGCGTCGCCGGGGCATAGGTCGAGAGCAACCGCTCGGTGGCCCCGCCGTCGCCCCAGTCAAGCCGCTTGGACGGGGTTCTGTCGGCCTCGGCATGGCGCGCCCCGCCGCTGACGGGCAGGCTCCGGCCGCGCAGGTGCATCGGGTACTCGGGCCGGGTGTCGTTGCGCTGGAAGATGCGCGCGCTCTGATCGAGCGGTGCGAAGGCGTGGTCGTAGCGGCCGACGGTCTCGGACGGCCCGAGGAACAGCGTCCCGCCGGGCTTGATGGCGTAGTGGAAGATCGGCAGCGCCAGCCCCTGCAGCTTTTCCCCGAAGTAGATCAGCAGGTTGCGGCAGGACAGCAGGTCGATGTTCGAAAACGGCGGATCGCGCACGATGCTGTGCACCGAGAAGCGGATCATGTCGCGGATGCGGGCGGAGATCTTGAACCGTCCGTCGCGCGCGACGGTGTAGATGTCGCGCATCCCCTCGGGGATGTCGATCAGCGCCGCCTGCGGGTAGGTTGCATCGCGCGCCAGCCGCAGCATCTGCTCGTCGATGTCGGTGGCGAAGATCTGGATGTTGACCGAGCGGTTCTGCAGCCGGGCCTCGTCGGCGAACATCATGGCGATGGTGTAGGCTTCCTCGCCGCTGGAGCAGCCGGGCACCCAGACCCGGATCTCGTCCTCGTCGCCGGCGTTACGGATCAGCGGCTCGATCACGCGCTCGCGCAGCGCGGCGAAATGGGCGGAGTCGCGGAAGAAGCGGGTGACGTTTATCAGCAGTTCGCGGAACAGGATCTCGCATTCCTGCGGATCGGACTTGATGTGGTCGAGGTACTCCTTGGCGCTGCGCAGGTCGAGCACCTGGATGCGCCGCTGCACGCGCCGAATCAGCGTGCTTTTCTTGTAGCCCGAGAAATCGTGGCCCACAAAATTGCGCACCACAGAGCAGATGTCTTCGAGGCACTGCTCGACCGTGTTGGCCAGGGTGCCATCGATGGTCTCGATGAAGGCGTGGGAGTAGAATTGCTGGATCGCCTCGACGATGTCGCCGGGGCGGCGCACGAAGTCCACGAGCCCGGTGCCCTGCGCCGAGGTCGGCATGCCGTCATACTTGGCGGTGCGCGGATCCTGCACGATGCAGAGCCCGCCGTTCTCCTTGATGGCGCGCAGCCCGGCGCTGCCGTCGGCGCCGGTGCCCGACAGGATCACGCAGGCGGCGAAGCGGCCCTGGTCCAGCGCGAGGCTCTCGAAGAAATCGTCGATGGGCCGGCGCAGGCCGCGCGGCTGCTCGAACTCGGTGAGGTGCAGCACGCCGTTGGTGACCGAGAGGCCGAAGCCCGGCGGGATGATGTAGACGTTCCCCGCGAGGATCTTCTCGCCGCCCGACACCTGCCGCACGTTGAGCGCGGTGTGTCGGGCGAGAAGCTCGGCAAGCAGGCTCTCGTGGTTGGGGTCGAGGTGCTGGATCACCACGTAGGCGAGATTGCTGTCCGAGCGGGCCTCGGTCAGCATCTCGCGGATCGCCTCCAGCCCGCCGGCTGAGGCACCGATGCCCACGATGCAGAGGCGCTCGCGGTCCGGCTCGCTCGACACGGTTGTCTGGTCGTCCTTTTTTTCGTCTCTCATGATCGTGTCGAAACTGCTCCCAGGCCCCTAGCGCCGTTTGTCGTCGAAGCTGAGTCGCGCCATCATCGCGACGGAATCGGCGATGAGCTGGGCGGAACCCATCATCGCCAGTCCGAATTCGCGACCGATCTGGTCGAGGTCGGTCAGCGCGTTGGCCAGCTGTTCATCATTCTGCGCGATGCGCGAGCGCTGCATGGCAGAGCTCATGTCGAATTGTGAGGCGAGGATGAAGCGCACCTTGCCTTCGGGGTCGCGCAGCCGCGACATGAAGACGAAGTTGTGAAAGCTCGTGCCGTCCTTGCGGTAGTTCAGGATCGGGAAGCGTCCATTGTCGTCGCCGGCGCCGTGCACGAAGTCATGCAGGGCCTGCCGCTGCGCCCCGGAGGTGCCGGTGCCTTGCAGGAAGCGGCAGTTCTTGCCCATGACCTCGTCCTGCGAATATCCGGTGAGCTCGCAGAAGGACCGATTGACGATCGACAGCGGCGCGTCCTCGGCCATCTCGGAAACCGCAAGCGCGACGCCGGACTGCGCGATGTAGTCGCGGAACGTGGTGGGCAGGGCGGAATAGAGGCTCATCTGGGACGGTCGCAGGTCTGGAGGTGGGGCGCAATGACGGGTTCTGAGGGCATCTGACGACTAGATGCATCGCTTGCGCAGCGAGGCAAGGGGAAACGGGTCGAATTCGCATATGTTGCTGACCTGCCCGCGCGGCATGCCGGTCCCGGGGCTCCGTCACCGCGGTGTGATCGGGCGTGAGCGCCTGCGGCCCCCCGCCGTGGTTTCCCCGCTCCGGAAAGCTGCCATGTTCAGGGGGTGCCCCTTCGCCCGACCCCGTCCCTGCCGCCGCCGGAGCCCGCCATGTTCTCACGCCGCCGTTTCATCGTCGCCTCTGCCGGGGCGCTTGCCGCGCCCTCGGTCCTGCGGGCACAGGGCGCCGAGACCCTGCGCGAGGCCGCAACCGGGCTCGACCAGCTGCATGCCATCCTCGTGCAGCGCGGCGACGAGACGCTGCTGGCCGAGGCGCCGCGCGGGCCGGGGCTCGGCCGGGTCGCAAATATCAAGTCCTGTTCCAAGAGCGTGCTGGCGCTGCTGCTCGGGACGGCCATCGAACGGGGCGAGGTCGCCGGGCTCGACGCCACGCTCTCCGAGGTGGCGCCCGATCTGATCCCGTCGGACGCCACCGAGGGCGCGGGCGATCTCACCATGTCGGACCTCGTCACGCTGCGGGCGGGACTCGAGGGCACCTCGGGCGGCAATTACGGCGCCTGGGTCAGGTCGCGCAACTGGGTGGCCTATGCGCTGCGCCAGCCGCGCGTCGCGCCCAACGGCGGGTGGATGATCTATTCGACCGGCACCACCCACGTGCTGGGGGCCGCGCTCGCCACCGCCACCGGCAAGAGCCTGTTGCAGCTCGCCCGCGAGCGCCTCGGCACGCCGCTCGGCATCGAGGTGCCGGCCTGGACCCGCGACCCGCAGGGCTTCTACTTCGGCGGCAACGAGATGGCGCTCACCCCCGAGGCAATGCTGCGGATCGCGGTGCTGATGCGAGACGGCGGCGCCTGGGACGGCACGCAGGTGATCGCGCGCGACTGGGTGACCCGTTCGCAGGAGGGGCAGACACGGTCGCGCTGGTCGGGGCTCGACTACGGCTACGGCTGGTTCCTGAGCCCCAGCGGCTGGACCATCGGCCGCGGCTACGGCGGCCAGATCATCGCGGCGCAGCCCGAGCGTGGGCTGGCGGTGGCCATAACCTCGGACCCGACGCGCCCGGCGCGGTCGGCTGGCTATTTCGGCGACCTGATGGCGCTGCTCGACGGGCCGGTGCTGGGGCTGGCCTGATCCGGCCGGCCCGCGGGCAGGTCAGAGCCGCCCGCTGGCCGAAAGCAGGATGGCGATGGGCCGGGTCGCCGGGATCTCGGCCAGCACGATGATCATGCTCGCGGTCAGCGGCACCGCCAGCACCGCGCCGGGCAGCCCCCAGAGCGCGCCCCAGAACGCCAGTGCGAAGAGCACCACGAAGGGGCTGAGGTTGAACGTCCGGCTCATCATCCGCGGCTCGAGGTAGCCCGCAACGAACATCTGCGCCACGGTCAGCCCCACCGCCACCATCGAGGCCGCGCTGTAGGAGCCGGTCTGCGCGAGGCTCAGCAGCACCGGGAAGATCACCGCGATCAGCGAGCCGATGTAGGGAATGTAGTTCAGCAGCCCGATCAGGATCGCCCAGAACAGCGCGAAGTCGATGCCGAAGATCAGCAGCACGCCGTAGGAGAGCAGGCCGAGGATGATGTTCACCACGGTCTTCACCGACAGGTAGTCACCGACGCGGGTGTTGATGCGCTCGAAGAGCGCGATGGTGCGGGTCTCGCGCTCGGGGTCGCCGAAGGCGTTGGCAAGCTTGCGGGCCATGACCGCGCGTTCTGCCATCATGAAGAAGGCGTAGAGCGTGACGAGGAACAGCGTGCCGCCGAAGCCGCGCAGCGACAGCAGCACCGGGCCGATGTAGGACTGCACCTGGAAACGGTCGATGGTGGCAGAGCGCACCTTGGCCCAGGTCGGCTGGTCCTCGATGCCGAAGACATGCGCCGCCCGCAGCACCAGCGCGTCGATGTTGGATTCGTAACCGGGCAGGGCGGCGGCGACCTGGGTGAAGGTGTCGGCGAGATAGGCGAAGGACAGCACCGTCAGGACGGTGAAGGCCAGCAGCACGATCAGCCGCCGCAGCAGCGCGGGCAGCCGTCCGATCACCGGTACCCGGCCCAGCCGGTCGGTGACGTTCGACAGGATGTAAAGCGCGATGAGCGCGATCAGCACCGGCAGGATCACCGGTTTGCCGATGTGCAGGATGTAGCCCAGCATGATCAGGAGCGCCGTGAGATAGGTGATCTGCGGGAGGTTCATGGTCGTGCTGGTCTCGCGTCTTGCCGTTGTGCCCTGCCGCGCGTTGCCGTGACATGCCGCGGGGTGCCCCGCCGACGGGGACCGACAAATGAGATAGCGATTTGAGGGGGAAATCAAAAGCTCTAAGCCATGACGACGGCGTGTGTGACGCAGCCCGCGGGCCGTTCCGGCGCGTAACCGGGCAGGGGGAAGGGCTGCGGTCGGGCCCCGGATTCGGGCGGCCGCATCTTTTGCGGGAGGGGAGATGCGGATGACGTCACGTCGCCTGACCTGAGTTGCCGCGCCGTCGTCCGCGACACCTTTCAGGCCGCCACGCTGGAGGCGCTCAATCCCGGCGCCGACTCGCGACCGCCGGTTTTCGGAGCCGAGGGCTGCGCAAACCACGCGGTCTGGCCCAATCATCGCAACAGGCGTAGGCGTGAAAGCGCCGCTGAACCGCTTCTCGGAACAGCACAAAACCGGCGACGATGCGGCGGTCTGTGACGTGCCTGTCGGGCAATCATCGAGGTGAGGTAAATGGTGCTGCTGGACAGGATTGAACTGTCGACCTCTCCCTTACCAAGGGAGTGCTCTACCACTGAGCTACAGCAGCACGCTGTCTCCGGATTGTTACTCCGAGCCTTGGCCCGACGCAAGCGGGTTCTGGAGAAACCCTTTTGTTTCAGCGCTTTAGAAGCTCTGGACTTCCCTTTGTCAAGGGCCATATCCAGTTGTGAACTTCGGCGGTGCCTAACGCCTGTCTGTGGTGTGCCTGACTGGCGTGGGCGGCTCTCTAGACGCAAATTCCGGGGGGCGCAAGCCTAATCTGGACGCTTTTTTTCAGCTGCTTTAAACAGGGCCCATGGAGCGCAAGACAGGCACCCCGAAAAACAAGGCAGAAGACCGCGATACGCGGCTGAAAGCGGCGCTGAAGGCGAATCTCGTCCGGCGCAAGCAGCAGGCCCGTGCCCGGTCGACCGAGAAGCCCGCCGAGGGGCAGAGCAGCGAGAAGGACAGCTAGGACATGGATTCCATCATCGTCACCGGGAACGGCCCGCTTTCGGGCCGCATTCCCATCGCGGGGGCAAAGAACGCCTGTCTCACGCTGATGCCGGCCACGCTCCTGTCGGACGAGCCGCTCACCCTGACCAATGCGCCGCGGCTGTCGGACATCCGGACCATGACGCTGCTGCTGCAGTCGCTGGGCGCCGAGGTGCAGGGCCTGCAGGAGGGACAGGTGCAGGCAATGTCGAGCCACGCGCTGACCTCGACCCGCGCCGAGTACGACATCGTGCGCAAGATGCGCGCGTCGATTCTGGTGCTGGGCCCGCTGCTCGCCCGTTTCGGCCATGCCGAGGTCTCGCTGCCCGGCGGCTGCGCCATCGGCGCCCGCCCGGTCGACCTGCACCTGCGCGCGCTCGAGGCGATGGGCGCCGAGCTGGACCTGCGCGAGGGCTACGTGCACGCCAAGGCGCCCTCGGGCGGCCTGCGCGGCGGCATCGTCGAGTTTCCCCTGGTTTCGGTGGGCGCCACCGAGAACGCGCTGATGGCGGCGACGCTGGCCAAGGGCACCACGGTGCTGAAGAACGCCGCGCGCGAGCCCGAGATCGTCGACCTCGCGCAATGCCTGCGCAAGATGGGCGCCCAGATCGACGGCGAGGGCACCGATACCATCGAGATTCAGGGCGTCGACCGTCTCGGCGGCGCGACCCACCGGGTGGTCACCGACCGCATCGAGCTTGGCACCTACATGCTTGCACCGGCGATCTGCGGCGGTGAAGTCGAGCTGCTCGGCGGCACCATCGATCTGGTCCGCGCCTTCTGCGAGAAGCTCGACGAGGCGGGCATCTCGGTCGAGGAAACCGCGGACGGGCTCAAGGTCTCGCGCAGGAACGGCCGGGTGAAGGCGGTGGACGTGATCACCGAACCGTTCCCGGGCTTCCCGACCGACCTGCAGGCCCAGATGATGGCGCTCCTCTGCACCGCCGAGGGCACCTCGGTGCTCGAGGAGAAGATCTTCGAGAACCGCTTCATGCACGCGCCCGAGCTGATGCGCATGGGCGCAAAGATCGACGTGCACGGCGGCACCGCCAGGGTGACCGGTGTGGACACGCTCAAGGGCGCGCCGGTGATGGCGACCGACCTGCGGGCGAGCGTGTCGCTGATCCTCGCGGGGCTTGCCGCCGAGGGCGATACTGTGGTCAACCGGGTCTACCACCTCGACCGCGGCTACGAGCAGGTGGTGCGCAAGCTGCAGGGCGTGGGAGCGCGCATCGAACGGGTGAGGGGCGAATGACCGACGCGAAATTCGAAGACGCGGGCGGCGGGCCGCTGAACCTTGGCGCGATGGACCCCGACGACCTGCAGGTGCTTTCGGCGCTGCTGCAGGACGCGGTGCTGACTGTCTCCGACATCGCCTTCCAGAAACGGCACCGCCGTCTTGGCCTGCTGGTCAACCGGGTGCGGCGCGAGGACGGCGTGCATGTCTCGCCGCCCGAGCGGGTGCGGACGCTGGTCACGGTCGAGAACGTGCTCGGCGTCTCGAGCCAGGGCGTCGCGCGCGACACGCCGGACATGGTGCTCTCGGTGCTCTCGGTCGGTTTCGAGCCGGGCGAGGACGGCGCCGGCCACGTGGTCTTCACGCTGGCGGGCGACGGCGCGCTGCGGGCCGAGGTCGAGGCGCTGGAACTGGGGCTGCGCGACGTAACCCGTCCCTACGCCGCGGTCTCGGGCAAGCTGCCGGACCACGGCGCCTGAGGGCGCGTCCCGCGGCGGGGCCCCTCGTGGGTGCCGCCGCTGGCGCATGCCGGCCAATGGCGAAAGGGCCGGGCGGGCTTGAGGTGACCGGCCCGGCGCTCTAAAGCGGATCGGAAACCGTCCGCATCCGGCCCAAGGGAGAGGCCGCGGCCCGGCGCTGCCGCGCGGGTCGTCTTGGAAAGGAACCGCAATGCCCGTCTTTCTCGACACGACCGAGCCGGATTTCGAAATCGAGTTCGCACGGCTCCTCGGCGCCAAGCGCGAGGACAGCCCAGATGTCGACGACACCGTCGCCGGGATCATCGCCGATGTCCGGGCGCGCGGCGATGCGGCGCTTCTGGACCTCACCGCGCGCTTCGACCGTCTGGAACTGACCGCCGACCGGCTGGCCTTCACCCCCGAGGAGATCGCGGCCGAATGCGCCCGTGTCCCCGAGGCCGAACGGCTGGCGCTCGAGACCGCGGCCGAGCGCATCCGTGCCTACCATGTGCGGCAGATGCCCGAGAACGCGCTCTGGACCGACCCCGATGGCGCAACGCTGGGCTGGCGCTGGACGCCGGTGGCCGCGGCGGGGCTCTACGTTCCTGGCGGGCTTGCCAGCTATCCGTCCTCGGTCCTGATGAACGCGATCCCTGCCAAGGTGGCCGGGGTCGAGCGGCTCTGCATCACCGTGCCCACGCCGGACGGGGTGGTGAACCCGCTGGTCCTGCTTGCGGCGCGCATCGCCGGCGTGGACGAGATCTACCGGCTCGGCGGCGCGCAGGCCATCGCCGCGCTTGCCTACGGCACCGAGACCGTGCCGCCGGTGGACAAGATCACCGGCCCGGGCAACGCCTTCGTCGCCGCGGCGAAGCGCCGGGTGTTCGGCAAGGTGGGCATCGACATGATCGCCGGCCCCTCCGAGATTCTCGTCATCGCCGACGGCAACAACGATGCCGAGTTCGTGGCGCTGGACCTGCTGAGCCAGGCCGAGCACGACGAGAGCGCGCAGTCGATCCTCGTGACCACCGACGCGGCGTTCGGGCGCGCCGTCGCCGCCGAGATCGAACGTCAGCTCGAAGTGCTCGAGCGCTCCGCCATCGCGGGCGCCAGCTGGCGCGACTTCGGCGCGGTGATCGTGGCGCGGGATCTCGACGAGGCGGCGGCGCTGTCGGACCGGGTGGCACCCGAGCACCTCGAGCTCTGCGTCGACGACCCGATGGCGCTGTCGCAAAAGATCCATCACGCCGGCGCGATCTTCCTCGGCCAGTGGACCCCTGAGGCCATCGGCGATTACGTCGGCGGGCCCAACCACGTGCTGCCCACGGCGCGCTCGGCGCGGTTCTCGTCGGGGCTCTCGGTGCTCGACTTCCTCAAGCGCACCACGCTGGCGCAGATGTCGCCGCAGGCGCTGAACGCCATCGGCCCGGCCGCCGAGGTTCTGGCGACCTCGGAGAGCCTGCAGGCCCACGGACTTTCGGTCACCGCCCGGCTGCGCAAGCTGAACGGCTGAGGCCGGGCCCGCTCAGGCGGGCCGGCCCTTCGGCGCGGGAGGCGCTGCGGACACCGCCGCCTGCGCAGCGCGGCGGGGCAGGGTGCTTTCCGGTGCGACCAGCATCAGCAGCGCCGCCTCGCATCGGTAATAGGCCTCGTGGACCCGCACGACCTCGAACGGGTGCATGCCCCTGGGCAGCCGCGGCCGCACCGCGTCGGGGAACTTCGGAGGGTGGCGCCTGCCGGGCTCCGACGCGTCGTCGAAGCACCGCGGCACCGGCACCTGCGAGCCCATCATGTCCCATGGCAGCACCACGTCGATCCAGCCCTGCACCGGCGGGGCGGCGGTGTAGAACGTGGCGATCCTGACCTCGACCATCGGCTCCTGCTGCACCAGCAGCCCCAGCGCCGAGCCCCATGTGAAGAGCACCGTGTGCGCCAGCACATCCCCGCTCTCGGAGAGCGCATCGGCGGCGATGGCGCCGCCCAGCGAATGGCCCACCACGTAGATCTCGTCATAGCTGCCTTCGCCGGTGATCCCCGCCGCCCGGTCGAGAACGTCCAGCACCCGCCGCTTGGCCTTGGCCCGCAGCCCCACGTCGTCGTCGCCGAAGACCTCGTCGCGGAGATAGGCCTTGGTGTAGGCCGAGATATTGGCGAAGCGCTCGAGCCAGCCGAGGCTCCAGACCCAGAGCAGCAGCACCACGAAGACCGAGCCGAGGACCGTGCCGGTCCAGCCGGTGAGCGTGGTCCACGCGGTCTGCACCCACGCGATGCTCGCCAGCGACTCGGGGATGGCGATGACGCCGCTCTCGATGGCCTGCAGCACGAAGATGCCCACCACGATCCACCACAGCACCAGCGCCACCGCCGCCAGCAGCATCGCCCAGGCGGTGTTGGGCGGCGCCTCGCGGCGCGAGATCCAGCCGCCCACGCCGCCGGTCAGCCAGTAGCGGATCAGCATGTAACCACGCTTGAACCGGGCCCAGGGGGATTCGTTGCTCCAGTCCGGCAGCAGGTCGCCCCAATAGGCCTCGTAGACGTCGATCTCCTGCGTGGCGCCGCCGCAGCGGCAGGTGGCGTGCAGCCCGGTGGCGCCGTTGCCCGGGCCCGCGCCGTCGTCGGTCTGCTCGACCCGCCAGCCGGTGGTGTAGTTCTGCAGGGCCCGCACCAGCCGGTCGCGCGCCTGGTTGTGCTCCTTGTGCCCGAAACCGGGGACGAGGATGATTGCCCGCCGCGCCATTGCAATGCTCCTGAGAAAATCATCCTGGAAATGACCAACCGTAGCATGAATCCCTCTATGCGCGAAACATCCGGCCCCGGCGCAGGCTCCGCATTGCAGTGCCCGATCCCCCGCGCTAAGCCTGTCACGCCCGGTGTAGGACCTTGCTCATGAGCCATATCTCCCAGATCGTCCTGAACGACGCCAACCTGCCGCCGCCGACCCCCGAGATCGAGCAGGAGCGGCGGGTCGCGATGTTCGACCTTATGGAAGAGAACAGCTTCACCCTGCCGCAGCGGGATGAGCGCCCGGTGCCCGAGGGGCCCTACAAGCTCGGCCTCGCGATCCGCGAGAAGCGGCTGGTCTTCGACGTCGCCACCGAGGACGACGAGAGGGCGGCCGAATTCCACCTGTCGCTCTCCCCCTTCCGGCAGGTGGTCAAGGACTACTTCCAGATCTGCAAGAGCTACTTCGACGCGGTGAAATCCGCCGCGCCCAGCCAGATCGAAACCATCGACATGGCCCGTCGGGGCATTCACAACGAGGGGGCCCGGATCCTGCAGGAACGTCTCGAGGGCAAGGCCGAGGTCGACGACGACACCGCCCGACGCCTCTTCACCCTCATCTGCGTGCTGCATTTCGGGGGCTGATCTTGCCGGAATTGCCGCAGTCCGTACTTTTCTGCTGCGATCACAACGCGGTCCGGTCGCCGATGGCCGAGGGCATCATGAAGAAGCTCTACGGCTTCGACACCTACGTGCAGTCGGTGGGGGTGGTGAACGACCTCGACATCGACGGCTTCGCGGTGGCGGTCTGCCGCGAGATCGGCGTCGAGCTCGACAAGCACCGCTCGCGCAGCTTCGAGGAACTCGAGGAGATGGGCGAGGCGCTCTCGGGCTTCGACCTGATCGTCTCCATGTCGCCCGCCTCGCAGCGCGCCGCGCTCGAACTCACCCGCTTCTACCACCTGACAGTGGAATACTGGCCGATCATGGATCCGACCGGCCTCGGAGAAACCCGCGAGACCAAGCTCAACGCCTACCGGCAGACTCGCGACCAGATTTACGACAGACTCAGGAACCGATGGGGAGAGAGATGAGCGCGACTGACACGATCCGCAGCTATTTCAACGCGTTCAACGCCAAGGACACCGAGGCGATGCTCGCCTGCCTCGACGCCGAGGTGGCGCATCACGTCAACGAGGGCCAGGTGCGCAGCGGCAAGATCAAGTTTGCCGAATTCTGCGCCCACATGACCCACTGCTACGACGAGAACCTCACCGACATGGTGATCTTCGAGGCCGAGGGCGGCACCCGCGCTGCCGCCGAGTACATCGTCAACGGCACCTATCTCGCCACCGACGCGGGCCTGCCCGAGGCACACGGCCAGACCTACCGTCTGCCGGCCGGCTCCTTCTTTACCCTGAAGAACGGCAAGATCACCCGGGTGGTGACGTACTACAACCTCGCGGACTGGATCCGGCAGGTCCGCTGATGCGGGTCGAGACCCTGACCGGCGCGGCGCTCGACGCCGCGCTCGACGAGGTGGCGAAGCTGCGCATCGCGGTGTTTCGCGACTGGCCCTATCTTTACGACGGCGACCTCGCCTACGAGCGTCGCTACCTGCAGAGCTATCGCGACAGCCCCGGCGCGGTGCTGGTCGGCGCCTTCGACGGCGACCGGCTGGTCGGCGCCGCCACCGGCACCCCGATGGAGGACCACGCCGACGATTTCGCCGCCGCCTTCGCGGGCACCGGGTTCGATCTGGGCACGATCTTCTACTGCGCCGAATCGGTGCTGCTGCCCGCGTACCGCGGCCGCGGCGTCGGGCACCGTTTCTTCGACCTGCGCGAGGCCCACGCCCGGGGGCTGGGGCGCGCCCGCTCCGCCTTCTGCGGCGTGGTGCGTCCCGCCGATCACCCGCTGCGCCCCGCCGGCGCCGCATCGCTCGACCCGTTCTGGCGCAAACGCGGCTACGTCCCGCTCGAGGGCGCGGTGGCGACGTTCCGCTGGAAGGACATCGACCGGACGGAAGAAACCGCCCACCCGCTTCAATTCTGGATCCGGGATCTCTAGATCCTCCCCCGCGGGCAGCCGCGCCGCCCCGTTCTTCATCTTGCCTCTAAACTCCACGGGGGTGCGGGGGTGTGAAACCCCCGCTCCGACGCAACCCACAAGGACCTGCCGATGAAACTTGCCGCCGCCGCCTACCAGATGGACTTTCTCGAGACCTGGGACGCCTACGTGGCCAAGCTCACCGCCTGGGTCGAGGACGCGGCCGGGCAGGGCGCCGACCTGCTGGTCTTCCCTGAATACGGCTCGATGGAACTCGCCACCCTCGCCGGGCGCGCCACCTCCGGCGATCTCGAGGCCTCGCTGCACGCGGTGGCCGAGCGGATCCCCGCGGTCGACGCGCTGCACGCCGAGCTCGCGAAGAAGCACGGGGTGCACATCCTCGCCGCCTCCGCCCCGGTCTTCGACGATGCCATCGGCCCGCGCCCGGTCAACCGCGCGCGCTTCTTCGGCCCTTCCGGTGCCATGGGTCACCAGGACAAGCAGATCATGACCCGCTTCGAGCGCGAGGACTGGGACGTGGTCGGCGGCGGACCTCTGCATCTCTTCGAGACCGCGCTCGGCAGAATCGGCGTGCTGATCTGCTACGACAGCGAATACCCGCTGCTTGCCCGCGCCATGAGCGAGGCCGACCTGATTCTCGTCCCCTCCTGCACCGAGGCCGAGCACGGCTATCACCGGGTGCGCATCGGGGCGATGGCCCGGGCGCTCGAGCAGCAATGCGTCACCGTGATGTCCTCGACCGTGGGCGATTGCGACTGGTCCTTCGCGGTGGACACCAATTGCGGCATGGGCGGCGTCTTCGGCCCGCCGGACACCGGTTTTCCCGCCTCGGGCGTGCTGGCGCAGGGCAGGTTGAACCAGCCCGGCTGGACGATCGCCGAACTGGATCTTGACGCGGTCGCGCGGGTTCGCAAGGATGGCGTCGTGCTCAACCGCACCCACTGGGACGAGCAGGCCGGGCGTGACGGCCCTGCCGTGTTGCGGAGCCTTTCCTGATTTGCATGGCACATGTGCCCTTGAAAAAGGCGTCGATTGGGCGCATATCGTTGTGCGTTCCGCAGACTAGGGCGGAACGGCAATTTATGGAGTGACCATGGCCAAGGAAGACATTCTCGAATTCCCCGGCGTCGTTAAGGAACTCCTGCCCAACGCGACATTCCGGGTCGAGCTCGAGAACGGCCATGAGATCATCGCGCACACGGCAGGCAAGATGCGGAAGAACCGCATCCGGGTTCTGGCTGGCGACCGCGTCCAGGTGGAAATGACCCCCTACGATCTGACCAAGGGTCGGATCAACTACCGCTTCAAGTAAGCCTCGCATGGGCCTGAAAGTCTTGGCAGACTCCGCTTCGCGGATCGCGTCCGCACGGGCCCGCGCAAAGCTCGTCCCATGAAACTGGTTCTTGGGTCCGGCAGCCCGCGCCGTCGCGAGCTTCTCGCTCAGCTGGGCGTGGTGCCGTCCGACATCCGCCCCCCCGACATCGACGAGGACCCGCGCCGCGGCGAGCTGCCGCGGCCCTATTGCGTGCGCCTTGCCCGCGAGAAGGCAGAGGCGATTCCCTGCGCCGGCGACGAGGTCGTGCTCAGCGCCGACACCACCGTCGCGCTGGGGCGCCGCATCCTCGGAAAACCCGCCGACGAGAAGGAGGCCGCGGCCTTCCTCACCGCGCTCTCGGGTCGCAGGCACCGGGTCATCACCGCCGTCGCGGTGAAGCACGGCGACCGCATCTGGGAACGCGACGTGGTCACGCAGGTGCAGATGAAGCCGCTCTCGAACGAAGAGCTCAACAGCTACCTGCAAAGCGGCGACTGGCGCGGCAAGGCCGGGGGCTACGGCATCCAGGGCCCCGCCGGGGCCTTCATCCCGTGGATCAACGGCAGCTTCACCGCCGTCGTGGGCCTGCCGCTCTCCGAGACCGCCAATCTCCTGCTCGCCGCCGGGTATCCGCTCTGGAAGGAAGCCTCATGAAGGGTCGCACCATCGCGCTCGACGCACTCGAGGGAACGGAGGCCGCCGCGCTGATCGTCGACGGCCAGCTGCACGACCTGCTGATCGACAGCGACCACCCGCGCCCCGGCACCATCTACCGGGCCGTGGCGATGCGCCCGATGAAGGGGCAGGGCGGCATGTTCCTCGAGACGCCGGACGGCAACGCCTTCCTGCGCCAGGTCAAGGGGCTCGCCCCCGGCGACACGCTGCTGGTGCAGGTCACCGGCTTCGCCGAGCCCGGCAAGGCGATTCCCGTCACCACCCGCATCCTCTTCAAGTCGCGCTACGCCATCGTCACCCCCGGCGCCCCGGGCATCAATGTCTCGCGCCAGATCAAGGACGACGACCTGCGCGACGAGCTGCTGGGCATCGCCCACGAGGTGATGGAGGGCGAGGACGGCCTGATCCTGCGCTCCTCCTGCGCAAGCGGCCACCCGCAGGACATCGCCGAAGACATCGGGGCCATGGCGCAGCTTTGTGCGCAGGTGATGGCCGACACCACCGGCGGCGCCGAGACGCTGGTCGAGGGCGACGGTCCGCACGCGCTGGCCTGGCGCGAATGGGACGGCGACGATATCGATTCCGGGGCCGGCAGCTTCGAGCGGCATTCGGTGCTCGACATGATCGAGGCGCTGACCTCGCCGATGGTGCCGCTTCCAGGCGGCGGATCGATGTGCATCGAGCCCACCCGCGCGCTCGTTGCCGTCGACATCAACACCGGCAACGACACCTCGCCCGCCGCCGGGCTCAAGGCCAACATGGCGGCGCTGCGCGAGCTGCCGCGTCAGCTGCGGCTGCGCGGTCTCGGCGGCCAGGTGCTGGTCGATCCGGCGCCGGCGCCGAAGAAGGACCGCCGCCAGATGGAGCAGGTGCTGCGCGCCGCCTTCAAGCAGGACGCGACCGAGACCATCCTCGCCGGCTGGACCCAGCTCGGCCTGATGGAGTTGCAGCGCAAGCGCGAGCGCTTGCCGCTGCGGGAGGTGCTGAAATGAGCTGCCCGATCTGCGGAAAACCCACCGAACCGAAATACCGTCCCTTCTGCTCGAAGCGCTGCGCCGACGTCGATCTGGCGAAATGGGTGTCGGGCAGCTACGCCATCCCCTCGACCGACCCCGAGGACATGGAAGAGGCCATCGAGGCGGCAGAGAAGGCGCGGGAGAAGGAAACCAGACATTGACTACCATCACCGCCGAGCTGCTCACCGACATCCGGTCTAAATTCGCCCATGTCGAGGAATGCCCCTTCACCGGGCCGCGGGTGTTCTTCGAGAACGCCGGTGGCGCGCTGACGCTGAACGCGGTGGTCGAGACCTCGGCGCGCTTTGCCGCCATCCCCGACAACCAGGGCCGTGACAACCCGGCCTCGGCGGCGCTTGGCGAGATCATCGCCAAGGCGCGCGAGGACGCGGCGCTGTTCTTCAACGCCCCCGAGGGCAAGATCGTCGTGGGCGAGAGCGGCACCGAGCTGCTGTTCCGGATGGTCGCCGACGCCTGCCTCGGCAGCGAGGGCGGCGTGGTGCTGGGCTCGACGCTCGAGCACCCGGCCTCGCGCAGCGCCTGCGCCCGCTGGTCCGAGGTCTCGGGCAAGCGCCACGTGCTGGTCGAGCACGACGACGCCACCGGCGTGGTGAGCGCCGAGGCCTATGCCGCCGCCGTGACCCCCGACGTGGCGGTGGCGACGATCCTGCACACCTCGCCGGTGACCGGCATGGGCATGGACGTGCCCGCCATCGCCGCGGCGATCCGAGCGGTTGCGCCCGCGGCAATCATCATCGTCGACGGTATTCAGCACGCCTGCCACGGCGGCATCGACATCACCGCCTGCGACGTCGACGGTTACGTGATCTCGCCCTACAAGGTGTTCTCGCGCCACGGGTACGGGCTCGGCTGGGCCTCGGAGCGGCTGTCGGCGCTGCCGCATGACGCGCTGATCGGCGCGCCCGCGGGCAGCTGGGAGCTCGGCACCCGCGACACCGGCGCCTATGCCACCTTCTCGGACGTGGTCGAGTATTTCGAATGGCTCGGCGGGCAGCTGACCGACGCGACCGAGCCGCGCGCCCGGATCGAGGCGGCAGCGGCGGCGATCCACGCCCACGAGGCGGTGCTGACGACGGCGATGCTGCAGGGCACCGGCAACCTGCCGGGGCTGGCCGAGATGCCGGGCGTCGAGATCATCGGCGGCGTCGACAACCCCTCCCGCGAGGGGCTGGTGAGCTTTGCCGTGGCGGGGCGGCCCTCGGTCGAGCTGGTCAGGGCGCTTGGCGATCTCGGCATCCGGGTGCACGTGCGCAAGGCGGATCATTACTCGGGCAACGTGCTGGCGCCGCTCGGCAAGCCCGATTGCGTGCGGGTCTCGCTCTGCCACTACAACAGCGAGGCCGAGGTCGCGGCCTTCCTGTCGGCGATGCAGCGTATCCTCGGCTGACCCTGCGCTGCGTGGCGCGGAGGGGCGTGGGGGCGCTGCCCCCTCGCGCGCCGGGGCGCGCTCCCCCCGGAGTTTATCTGGCAAGATGAAGCGCGGGCCGGTTGCAGAGCCGGCGCGGATTGTTGACAGTCAAACGACCTTGGATGCGGGAGAGCATGGCATGGCGCTGGACGTGGCGGCCTATCCGATCATTCGAACCGTCGGGATCGACGGGCTGCTGGTGAGCTTCGGAGACAGGCTCGGCGAGCCCGCGAACCGGGCGGCCATCGCCTTTCGGGCCGAGGTCGAGCGCGCTGGCTGGGACGGTGTCGAGGAGACCTCGTCCTCGCTGGTCTCGTGCTACCTGCGCTTCGATCCGCTGGCGGTGCGCCATGCGGATCTCGAGGCGAAGCTGCGGGCACTGATGGGCAGCCGGGACTGGCTCGAGGCCGAGTTGCCGCACGGGCGGCGGCTGCACCGCATTCCCACGGTCTATGGCGGCACGCTTGCACCGCAGTTCGGCGAGGCCGCGGCGGCGGCGGGGCTGAGCGAGGCAGACGCGCTCGGGTCGCTGTCCTCGGCCCGGGTGCGGGTGACGGCGCTGGGGTTCGCGCCGGGCCAGCCCTACCTCGGGCAATTGCCGGAGTGCTGGGACGTGCCGCGCCAGCAGGCGTTGACGCCGAAGGTGCCGAAGGGCGCGCTGGTGCTGGCGATCCGGCAGTTCGTGCTTTTTGCCGTGACCGCACCGACCGGCTGGCGCCACGTGGGCCAGACCGCAGCGACGCTGTTCCGCATGGGCGACGCGCGGCCCTTCCTGCTGGCGCCTGGGGACGAAGTGATCTTCCCCGCGGTGAGCGAGGACGCGTTTTCCAACATGGCCGCCGATCCGGGCGGGGGCGCGAGCTGGGAGGCGCTGCCATGAGCCGCGCGCTGATCGTGCTCCGGGCCGGGCCCGCGCTGACGCTGCAGGACGACGGCCGCCCGGGCTGGATCACCTACGGGCTGTCGCGCGGCGGTGCCATGGACCGGCTGGCGCTGGCCGAGGGGCGGGCGCTGCTCGGCCAGAAGGGCAGCGTGGCGCTCGAGATGGGCGGCATGGGCGGGCTCTTCGAGGCGACCGAGGACATGCGCATCGCGCTGAGCGGTGCGCCGATGCGGGCGACGATCGACGGCGCGCCGCTGCTCTGGCACGCTTCGCACCTGCTGCCGCGGGGCGCGAAGCTCGACATCGGGCCGGCGACTGCGGGGGCCTACGGCTACCTGCACGTGGGCGGCGGGTTCCAGGGCCCCGAGTTTCTGGGCGCGGTCTCGGCGCATCTGACAGCGGGGCTGGGCGGGGCCGTCGAGCCCGGCGCGCGCCTGTCCGTCGGGCCCGACCGGGGCGGCGCCACCGGGCGCAAGCTGCCGGTCGAGGACCGTTTCGGCGGCGGCACGCTGCGCGTGGTCGCGAGCCTGCAGACGGAGCTTTTCCCCGGGGATCAGCGCGACCGCTTCGCCGAGGAGGGGTTCACCCGCGACAACCGGGCCAACCGGATGGGCGTGAAGGTGAACCCGGATGGGCCGGGCTACGGCGTCGAGGGGGGGCTCTCGGTGGTCTCGGAGGTGATCGCTCCCGGCGACATCCAGATGACCGGCGACGGCGCGCCCTTCGTGCTGCTGGCCGAATCCCAGACCACAGGCGGCTACCCGCGGCTGGCGACAGTGATCCCGGCCGACCTGCCGCGCATCGCGCAGGCGCCGGCGGGGGCGCGTCTGCGCTTCCGCTGGATCTCGCTCGACGAGGCGCTGGCGGCGGAGGCCACGCGCCGCCGCCTCGAGGCGGAGCTGCCGCGCCGTGCGGTGCCGGTGGTGCGGCACCCGGCGGACGTGCCGGACCTGCTGAGCCACAAGCTGGTGAGCGGCTTTTCCAGCGGCGACCATCACGACCACTAAGGAGACGGACATGACATCGGTGGATCTCAACGCGGACATGGGCGAGAGCTTCGGCCCCTGGGTGATGGGGCAGGACGCGGAACTGCTCGAGGTCATCACCTCGGCCAACGTCGCGTGCGGCATGCACGCAGGCGACTGGGACGTGATGGCCGCGACCATGGCGCGGGCGGTCGAGACCGGCACCGGCATCGGCGCGCATCCGGGCTTTCCCGACCTGCAGGGCTTCGGGCGGCGGCGGATGCAGATCGCGGGCCGGTCGCTGGGCAACCTCGTGGCCTACCAGCTGGGCGCGGCGCAGGCGATGGCCGCGGCCGCGGGCGGCCGGGTGCGGCACCTGAAGCTGCACGGCGCGCTGGCCAACATTTGCTCCGAGGACGAGGCGCTTGCGCGGGCGGCCTACGAGGGTGCGCTCTCGGTGGATCCCGACATCATCATCATGGTGCTGGCGGCCACCCGGCAGCAGAGCGCGGTCGAGGCGCTGGGGTGCCGCTGGGCGGGCGAGATCTTTGCCGACAGGGCCTACAACGACAACGCGACGCTGGTGGACCGGTCGCTGCCGGGGGCGGTGATCCACGACCCGGAATTCGCGGCGCGGCGCATGGTCGAGATGGTGAAGGCTGGCGCGATCATCACCGAAAGCGGCAAGCACATCCCCACCGCGGTGGACACCATCTGCCTGCACGGCGACGGCAAGACCGCCCTCCAGATCGCCCGCGCAGTGCGCGGCGCGCTCGCGGGGGCGGATATCTCGCTCGAGGTCTTCCCGGGCCGGACCGGGGCGTTCTGAGGTTCCGGACAAGCGAAAGGGGGCGGATGGCGCCCCCTTTGGTCTTCTTGCAGCGCAGCGTGACCGGCGCTCAGCGCCCGGTGCAGCCCGCGATACGGTCGGCGAGGTCGGTGATGAACGCCGGGTAGAAGCCGGGGCCCGGTTCGAGCGTGCTGCCGAGCGGGTCGAGCTCGGCCACCGCCACCTCGTTGCCCTCGGTCACCGAGTCGATGAGGCGCGGATTGAACTGGGGCTCGGCGAAGATGCAGGCCGCGCCGGTCTTGGCCACCGCCTCGCGCAGGGCGAGGAGATGCGCCGGGCTCGGGTCGGTGGCGTCCGAGAGCTTGATTGCGCCGAGCACCTTCAGCCCGAAGGCCGCTTCGAAATACTGGTAGCCGTCGTGGAAGACCACGTAGCGGGCGTCCTGCGCCGGGGCAAGCGTCTCGCGGGCCTGCGCGACGGCCGCGTCGATCTCGGCGCGGGCGGTTTCGGCGTTGGCGGCATAGGTGGCGGCGTTCTCGGGGTCGGCCTCGGACAGCGCCCCGGCGATCACGTCGAGCCAGGCCGCGGCGTTGTCGGGCGAGAGCCAGACATGCGGGTCCTCGGGGCCGTGGTGGTGGCCGTGCGCGTCCTCGGCATGATCGTCGTCGTGCCCGTCGTGATCGTGGTCGTCTTGACCGTGCTCATCATGGTCGTGCCCGTCGTGATCGTGCCCGTCGTGATCGTGGTCGTCGTGGTCGTGGTCATCATGGTCGTGGTCGTGGTCGTCGTCGCCGGCCTCGAAGATCACCTCGTCGCGGGTGGCGAGGTGCTGAGTCACCGGCAGGTCGGCCAGCGTCACCACCGTCGCGCCGCTGGCGATGGTCCCGATCTTGCGGCCGATGTCCGGCGACAGGTCGGGCCCGATCCAGAACACCAGCCCGGCGTTCTGAAGGCTGCGCGCCTCGGAGGGGGCCAGCGCGTGGTCATGCGGCGAGGCGCCCTGCGGCACCAGCACCCCGGGGCTGCCGAGATCGCCCATGACCGAGGCGACCAGCCCCTGCACGGGGGCGATGTCGGTCACGGTGACGGGCACCTCGGCGGCAAGCGGCGTGGCGAGCAGAAGGGCGGGAAGGGCAGACCTCAGCATCTCGAATCCTGTTATGTTATAACACAGTGGTGCTTGATAATGAGGATGCTATAACATAGCAACCCCTGAACGAAGGAGACCGGCATGGATACGCTCGGATTCACCACGCACGACCACGGTCATTGTATCGCCCAGGCCCTGAGCTCGGCCGAGGAGACCTGCGCCGAGCAGGGGCTGCAGCTCACCGCGCAGCGCCGCCGGGTGCTCGAGATCCTGCTGCAGGAGCACCGCGCCATGGGCGCCTACGAGCTGCTCGACGTGCTGCGCTCCGAGGGGCAGGGGGCGCAGCCGCCCACCGTCTACCGGGCGCTGGATTTCCTCGTGACCAACGGCTTCGCCCACAAGATCGAGCGGCTGAACGCCTTTGTCGCCTGTGCCCACCCCGGCGAGCGGCACGCACCGGCCTTCCTGATCTGCAAGGGCTGCGGCTCCGTGGCCGAGATGCCGTCGCGCGACATCGCGCGGGCGGTGCGCGAGGCGGCGGCGGGGCTGGCCTTCGAGGTTTCGCGCATGGTGATCGAGGCCGAAGGCGCGTGTCCCTCGTGCCGGGAGGCGCGTGCATGAACCTGATCGACGCCACCGGGCTGCGGGTCTCGCTTGGCGGGCAGCCGGTGCTGAGCGACGTGGATTTCTCCATCGCACCGGGCGAGATCGTGACCATCGTCGGGCCGAACGGCTCGGGCAAGTCGACGCTCCTGCGCACGCTGATCGGCGCGGTGCGGCCCGAATCGGGCAAGGTGCGCCACCGGCCGGGGCTGCGGCTGGGCTATGTGCCGCAGAAACTGGCGATGGACCCGACGCTGCCGCTGACCGTAATGCGCTTCTTGTCGTTGCCGCACCGGGTGCCGGCCGCCGAACGGGCCGCGGCGCTCGAGGAGGCCGGTGCCGGCACGCTTGGCGACCGCCCGATGACCGGGCTCTCGGGCGGGCAGTTCCAGCGCGTGCTTCTGGCCCGCGCCCTGCTCAACAAGCCCGACGTGTTGTTGCTCGACGAGCCGACACAGGGGCTCGACCAGCCGGGCTCCGCCGCCTTCTACCGCCAGATCGAGCACATCCGCTCGCATCTCGGCTGCGCGGTGGTGATGGTGAGCCACGAGTTGCACGTGGTCATGAGCGCCTCGGACCGGGTCGTCTGCCTCAACGGCCACGTCTGCTGCCAGGGCCACCCGGAGGTGGTGGCGCAGGCGGCGGAATACCGGGCGCTCTTCGGCTCGGGCACCCACGGCGCGCTGGCGCTCTACCGCCACGAACACAGCCACAGCCACGACGCGGACTGCGGTCACACCCATCACGAGGGCCATCACGATCACGGGGCGGCCCCTGCACCCCGCACGGCGGAGGCCGGCTGACCATGCTCGACGATTTCCTGATCCGCGCGGCGCTGGCCGGGCTTGGGCTCGCGATCGCCGCGGCGCCGCTCGGCTGTTTCGTGGCGTGGCGCCGGATGGCCTATTTCGGCGACGCCACCGCCCATGCGGCGATCCTTGGCGTGGCGCTGTCGCTGGCGCTGTCGCTGCCGGTGGTCGTCGGCACGCTGGCGGTGGTGCTGGTGATGGCCGCGCTGGTCTATGCGCTCTCCGAACGCGGCCTCGCCATGGACACGGTGCTGGGGGTGCTGGCGCACAGCGCGCTGGCCTTCGGGCTGGTGGCGGTGACCTTCGTGCCCGGCGTGCGGCTCGACCTCTCCGCCTATCTCTTCGGCGACATCCTCGCGGTGAGCAAATCCGACCTCGCGGTGATCTGGACGGGCGCCGCGGCGGTGGTGGCGCTGGTGGTCTGGCGCTGGCAGGCGCTGCTGACGGCGACGGTCTCGCCGGACCTGGCCTGGGCAAGCGGGCTCGACCCGCGGCGCGAGAGCAGGATCCTGACGCTGGCGCTGGCCGTGGTGGTCGCCGTGGCGATCAAGGTGGTGGGCGCGCTTCTGGTCAGCGCCATGCTGCTGATCCCCGCCGCCGCCGCCCGGCCCCTGGCGCGCAGCCCCGAGAGCATGGCGGTCATCGCGGCGGCCATCGCGGTGCTGGCGGCGCTCGGCGGGCTCTGGGGCGCATTCCTCTTCGACACTCCGGCGGGCCCCTCCATGGTCTGCGCCGCGGCGGTAATCTTTGCCGCCACCACGCTGGTGCAACGCCTGCGCGGCTGAACTACTGGCCCCGGGATTGCAAAAAAGGGGCGCCGTTCGCGGGCGCCCCTTCTTCCTGTGTCGCGTGGTCCCGGGGGCTCAGCCCTGCGGGCGTTCCGCCCAGCCCGCGAAGATCCGCTCGAGCGCGACCACAGCGTAGTAGAGCAGGATCCCCAGCACCGCGAGCGCGATCAGCACCGCGAACATCAGCGGGTAGTTCGAGTTCGTCTGCCCCGACAGGAACAGCGCCCCGAGCCCCTTGCCGTGTGGCGAGATGATCTCGACGAGGTTGGTGCCGATGAAGGCCAGCGTGACCGAGACCTTGAGCGCGCCGAAGAACTCGGGCAGCGTCTTGGGCAGGGCGATCTTGCGGAAGATCGTGAAGCGGCTGGCGCCGAGCGAGCGCAGGATGTCGCGGTATTCGGGCTCGAGCGTCGAGAGCCCGATGCCCACCGAGACCGCGATCGGGAAGAACGAGATCAGGAAGGCCATCAGCACGGTGTTGAAGTTGTGCTGCCCGATGAAGAGCAGCGCCAGCACCGGCACCAGCGTCGCCTTGGGCACGGCGTTGAAGCCCACCAGAAGCGGGTAGAGCCCGTCGCGGGCGATGCGTGAGAAGCCCATGACCATGCCGACCAGCGTGCCTGCGACCACCGCAATGCCAAGCCCCGCGACGGTGCGCCAGAGCGTCTGCCAGCTGCCGGTGAGGAACAGGTTCCAGAAGCGGATGTAGGCGTCGGGCAGGTCCGAGGGCGAGGCCATGACGTAGTTCGGCCAGCCGTTGACCCAGACGAGGAATTCCCAGAACCCGAGGAAGATGAGGATGGCGGCCACCGGCACGCCGATTTTCCGAAGCAGGTCCATCAGTGCACCGCCGGGCCCGGGTGCCGCCCCTGCGCGATCTGGATCTGCTCGCGCAGGGTGGCCAGCATCGCCGCCGCCTCGGGGGTGTAGAGCCCCTCGAGCCGCCGCATCCCGTCGCCGGGGTAGGTTACGTCGAGCACGTATTGCGTGGTCGCGGGCCGGCCCGAGAGCACGAAGACCTGATCGCCGAGATAGACGCTCTCGCGCAGGTCATGGGTGATCAGCACCGCGGTGAAAGGCTCCTTGGCGCGCAGCTCATGCATGGTCTGCCACAGGTCCTCGCGGGTGAAGGCGTCGAGCGCGCCGAAGGGCTCGTCCATGATCAGCACGTCGGGCTTGTGCACGATGGCACGGCAGAGCGAGGCGCGCTGGCGCATCCCGCCCGACAGCTCCGACGGGCGCTTGTCCTCGAAGCCGCCGAGCCCGACCAGCGCCAGCAGTTCCTCGGCGCGGGCGATGCGGTCCTTCCTGGGCATCGAGGGGGCGACGATCTCGAGCGGCAGGATGACGTTCTGCAGGATCGTCCGCCACTCGAGCATCACCGGGTTCTGGAACGCCATGCCGACGGTCTTGCGGGGCGACTTGACCAGCCTGCCGTGCAGCCAGACCTCGCCGCGGTCCGGTTTCATCAACCCGGCGATGAGCCGGGTCAGGGTGGACTTGCCGCAGCCCGAGGGGCCGACCACGGCGGCGAATTCGCCCTCGGGGACCGCGATCTCGAGCCCGTCGAGCACCGGAAGCGGGCCGTTCGGGGTCTTGTAGGCGTGGGTTACGCCCTTGATTTCGATGAGATTTGCCATGTCGGTCGCGGGGCCGGCACGGGGCCGGCGCCGCCTGTCCTTACTTCAGCATCCGGCTGTCGGCAGCCGGCAGGTAGCTGTCGTCGAAGTAGAGCGCCGCGTCGGGTTCCGAGGTGAACTCGTAGACCGTGGCGGTCTGCTCGATGGCCGAGGCCATGCGGTCGGCGTCGATGCCGCCGAGCCCGTTCTCGGCCACGAAATCGGTCAGCACGTTGTCGTCGATGGCCATCTGCAGGCGCTCCTTCTCGAGGTCTGCGTCGGCGGCTGGGTTGCGCTCGATCAGCGCCTCGATGGCGGCGTCGGGATCGACGATGGCGGCTCTCCAGCCGGCGGCGATGGCGGTCAGGAAGCCGGTCACCGCCTCGGCGTTCTCGGCGGCGAAATCGGTGTTCACGATGATCGCGTTGCCGTAGAGATCGACGCCGTTGTCGGCCATCAGGATCACCGAGAGGTCATCCTCGGGCACGCCGAGACGCTTGAGGTTGAGGGTCGACGAGAACGAGAAGCCGGTCACCGCGGCGACCTGACCCTCGGCCAGCATCGGCTCGCGGGTCGGGAAGCCCACCGGCTCGACGGTGATCTGCTCCATGTCGAGACCGTTCTCGGCGGCGAAGATCGGGAACTGGGCCCATGCACCGTCCGGGGGCGGGGCACCCAGGACTTTGCCCTCGAGATCCTTGGCGGTCTCGACACCCAGCGACTTGCGGCCGACCACGGCGAAGGGCGGCTTGTCGTAGATCATCATGATCGCGGTCACCGGCGCGCCGGGGTTCTGGTCGAGGAAGCGCATCAGACTGTTGATGTCGGCAAAGCCCACGGGGAAGGCGCCGGTCGCGACCTTCGGAATGGCGTCGAGCGAGCCCTTGCCCTCGGAGATCTCGACCTCGAGCCCGGCGTCCGAGAAGAGACCGCTGTCGACGGCGAGGAAATAGGGCGCGGCCGGCCCCTCGAACTTCCAGTCCAGCGCGAAGGGCATGCTGGTCTGGGCGGAAACGGCTCCGGCGGCGCCGGTGATGGCGACGGAGGCAGCGAAGGCTGCGGCAACGAGACGGTTGAACACGGGTCTCTCCTCTGGACTTGGACTGGCGCGAATGGGGCCGCGCGGCGAGGAAACCGTAAGTGCAAGCGCCCGGCGTGCAACAGATTTGGTCACTGGCGCCTACGTGACTGCTCAAGAGCTGAGCGGCGTGCCTTGAAAATGGGCGTCTTCGGAAGGTGCGCTCTGATCGGGTTGGAGGGCCCTCGCGACGTGTGAAAGTGCTTATGCCGGGATTGACGATGAGCGACGGGCGGTGCTCTGGTCTCTGGTCTCTGGTCTCTGGTCTCTGGTCTCTGGTCTCTGGTCTCTGGTCTCTGGTCTCTGGTCTCTGGTCGCGCGGGTCCAGCGCCTGAACCATCGTGAGCGCGCCGCCCATGATCTGGTCTTGACCTCGCAGCCATCCAAAGCTGCTTCCCTCGCCTCGCCTCGCCTCGCCTCGCCTCGCCTCGCCCGTCACGTCGCGAGGGCTGGTCGTCGCCGTGGGTCCCGGCACCGACCCAGGGTGACGTGCGCCACTACCCCGCTGCCCGAAGCGCTGGCGAGGCGCCCCCCACCCCACCCGGCGCGGGGGGCGCCCCGAGCCGGCTGCTGGCGGCAATCAGGGCGTCGACGTTCTGCGAGAGCATGTTGGTCGAGGCGGCGGTCTCCTCGAACATGGCCACGTTGCGCTGGGTGACCTCGTCGAGGTTGCTGATCGAGCGGTTGAGATCCTGCAGCCCGCTCGACTGCTCGCGGGTGGAGTGGGCGACGTTCTCGGCCAGCTCGACCACCGCCTCGACCATGGCGGTGATCTCGGTGAAGCTCGCGCCCACGCGCGAGATCTGGGCCGAGCCACTCTCGATCTCGCGCTCGCTCGTCGCAATCATCTCGTTGATTTCATTCGCCGCTTCGGAGGAGCGTTGGGCGAGGGCCAGCACTTCGGTGGCGACGACCGCGAAGCCGCGCCCGGCTTCGCCGGCGCGCGCGGCCTCGACGCCTGCGTTAAGCGCGAGCAGGTTGGTCTGGAAGGCGATCTGTTCGATGAGGTCGGTGATGCGGGAGATCTTGCCCGAAGATTCGACGATCCGGTCCATGCCCGCGATGGCCTCGCCAAGGATGGCGCTGCAGCCGCGGGTGACCTCCTCGACCTTGACCATGCGGCTGCGGGATTCGGTGGCAGACTCGGCGACCGTGCCCACCGAGACCGTCAGCTGCTCGAGCGCCGCCGCGCCGGTTTCGAGCGTCGCGGCCTGGGTTTCCGTGCGGCTCGACAGTTCCTCCGCAGCGCGCGAGATGCTCGCGACCTCGGCGCGGATCGCCTCGGCCCGTTCGGTGACCTCGGCCTGCAGGCGGGTCTGTTCGTCGATGAGCTTGCGGGTCTCCTCCGCCTGACGGCGCTGCAGGTCGGCGTCGTGCCGGGCCCGCCGTGACATGTCGGCGTTGCGCTGAAGCACCTCGCGGAAGGTCTCGCAGGATTCAGCGATGCGCCCGATCTCGGTGTCCGAGACATGCCCGGCCACGTCGACATCGGTTTCGCCCTGCGCGAGGCGATGCACCGCCTCCGAGATGGCGCTGGCGGGGATCACCGCCGAGCGCTGCAGGCTGTGCCGGACATAGAGCGACAGGGCGAGCAGGCCCAGCGCCATCAGCCCGGAGGTGACGAGCGCCAGCTGTGCCCCACCTTCCAGGGCTTGCGATAGGATCTCCGCCCGGCCGCTGTCGTCGGCGCTGATGCCGACCTCGAGCGCGTCGAGCGCGGCAATGTAGGGCGCATCGTCCCATTGCAGAGCGACGTCCAGCGCAGTGGCATCGGCCCCTTCGGCGCGCATTTCGGAGACAGTCGCAGCACCCTCCCGCAGGGTTGCGAGGAAGCTGGTCAGGCTGTCCAGCGCCGCCGCCTCTGACTCGTCATGGGGCAGGGCGCGGAAGGCCGCGAGCGCCGCATCTGCCGCGTCCAGATGGGCGAGCAGGGCCACATGCACCTGCGGATCGGCGGCCAGCAGGTAATCGTGGAAGAGATCAATGACGCCCCCGAGCCCCATCTCAGAACGGAAGAGGACCAGCAGCGCGCTCTTGCCGGAGGCGGGCTTGGCAGGGACGTCCAGACCGGCGCGTTCTTGCAGCAGGGTGAGTGCGGCCAGCGCCGGGGCCTTGTCTATGGTCAGGTCTTCGTGGATCTGCTCGGGCGGGGTGTTGATCGTCCGCATCCGCCTGGCCTGCGTGGCCTTCTTGAGATAGGTGTCGGCGAGCTCCTGCAGGGCCTCGATCGCGGGGCTTGCCTCCTCGGCGGGCCGAGCGTCACGCAATTGGGCGAGCACGGTGTTGATGGTCTCGCGATCGCTTTCGATCCGGCCCTGCAGCGCCCTGCCTCCGCGGAGAACGTAGAGCTGGAAGTGATGCGCAAGCCCGTCATAGCCGAAGGCCGAAAGCAACTGGTCGTGCAGCTGGCGCGTGGTGTCCGTCGTGCGATGAAAATCTTCCCACGCGCGCAATCCCTGCCGTGCCTGCGTGTAGCCGACTGCGCCAAGGGCGGTGACGACCACTGCCATGATAAGGACGAGGACGAAGATCCGCCGCGACATCCGCCTGATCGACATGGGGCCCGTGGGTCGCCGCATCCGACACCTCCTTCCGCTGGGCCAGGCAGGGATGGGGTGATTCCGGTAAAGGTAAGGTAAGCGCCGCGAGCGAATCTGACGCGAATCGCGAATATCTCGTCATGCAGCCTGTGGCGCCACAGGGGGGCGGAAACGTGATTCATGCCGGGAAAATCGGCGTTTAGACCAGGCGTCTCGCGCGATGCAAGCCTGTCGTCAAGCAACCGGAGGGGGGTAGTGGTACCGCCTTCCCGGTTCGAACGGGAGACCTCTTGATCCACAATCAAGCGCTCTAACCTACTGAGCTAAGGCGGCACGTTGGGGGGAGATAGCGCCGCCCTGCCGGGATTGCAAGCCAAAATCCGGCCCTCAGAGCGGGCGTTCCCACTGCTGCTCGACAAGGGCGACGCTGAAGTTTTGCACCGGCGTGGAGCGCAGGCAGGAAAAGCCGTTGCGGGCGTAGAGCGCGCAGGCGGCGCGGTGGCTCTCGTGCGTCCAGAGTGTCATCCGCCGGTAGCCCGCCTCACGCGCGAACCCCATGCACCGGTCAAGCAGCCGCTGGCCGAGCCCCTTGCCGCGCGCCTCGGGCAGCAACAGGAACAGCCGGAGCTTCGCGGTCTCATCTTCCTGCCGCACGCAGAAGATACTGCCGAGCGGCTGCCCGGCGTCGCGGGCGATCCAGCCGTGTTCGCAGGTGGGATCATGCGCGGCCTCGAACCCCTGCAGGATCTCGTCGACAAGCCTCGGGAAGCTCTGGTCGAAGCCCTCGGCCTCGGCGTAGAGGCGCCCGTGGGCCTCCACCAGCCAGGGCCGGTCGGCGGGGGTGTAGGGTGTGAGGGCAATGCTCGTCATGGCGCGACGCTTCCACCTCGCGGCTTGCAAATCAAGACCCGTGGGGCTAGGTCGCTTTGATGCCGCTGCCGCCGGGATCCCCCGGTGTTGCAGCGCTTTGGCGGGGCAGCGGGCAGGACCCGGAGCGGCACCCGCCCGGGCATCGATAGGGCAAAGGGCGAGACCATGGGCATCAATACCGAACGCGACGTCGAAGCGAATCTCCAGATCGGGCCGACCGATCACGGCATGGTGCGCCTGTTCATCAGCGCGGGCGAGCTCGAGGTGCCGATGGATTTCGAGCCGGAGGAGGCCGAGGAGATCGCGGAAGAGATCCGCGCCGCTGCCGCCGCCGCCCGCCGGATGAAGGCCCGCCGCTGAGGCACGGCGCGGGCGGTCAGATCCGCCCGTCGAGCATCGCGCCGGGATCGCGCAGCGTGTGCAGCCGCCGCGCCGCGTGGATGGCGAAGCGCCGGATCAGCGCGTTGCGCCGGGCACCGGAAAGCCGGGTCTCGGGCCCCATGCGCAGGATCTCGGCGTCATAGGCATCGGCCAGGATGAGGCCGGTGCCCTCGGGCAGCAGATCGGTGGGGAACTGCGAATCCACCGCCCAGAAATAGCGGTCGCACCAGTCGAGATAGCCCTGCCACTTGCCGTCGGACATGAAATCCGCGCGGCTGCTCTTGCACTCGATCACCCAGATTTCACCCTTGGGCCCCAGCGCCATCACGTCGACGCGCTTGCCGCGCTCGGGGATGAACTCCTCGATCACCGCGAAACCGTGGCCGGCGGCGAGGTGGCGACAGACGCCGCGGGCCAGCAACTGGCCGGGCATGAGCTGGGCGGCAGGGGCGAGGACGGAGGGTTCCATAGGGACATTTTATGAACAATCCGTGAACATATGCAAGCTTTCTGCCGGTCACCCTTCCTTGAGCGGGCGCGCTCCCTAACTGGAGAGGAATGCGGTCAAGGGAGTCCCGAGGATGACGGAAGACAGCGCCATGTCCCGCCGGCAGGCACGCGGCGTGCGCCATGCACGCGAATTGCAGGACCACCTGAGCTGGCTCGAGAGCTTTTCGGGCACGGCGCTGGGCGTGCTGGCGGTGGCCTCGGGGATCTACACCTATCTCGGCGTGTCGTCGCTGCTCGACGACAACGGCAGCATGACGGTCTTCGCCGCCATCGCCTATTCGGTGGCGGTGTCGGTGGGCATCTTCGTGTTCTGGTCTTACCTGATGCGGCTGTTTCCGGCGGTGCGCACGGCGCGGGCGCGGATGGGCCTGATGGGCGCCATGGCGCTGGGCTCGCTTGCCATCGTCGCCATGTCCTCGTGGCTGAACGCGGCGGCACTGGCGGGCTCGGCGGCGGTCGAGCAGCACCTCGCCAAGACCGTGCAGGATTACCAGGCCTCGCTTGAACGCACCCACGAGATCGCGCTCTCGGCGCAGTCGCTGGAGCGTGACGTGGCGCGGGTGCGGCAGAGCTTCGAGGATCTCTCCGAACAGGAGGCGCAGGGCACGCTGTCGGGCCTTGCGGGGCAGGGCGCGGTGTTCCGGGTGCTGCGCCAGAAGGCGGCCGAGCTGCAGGCGCTCGAGGAACAGATCGGGCGCCAGACGCCGCTGGTGGAGGATGCCTTCGTGCAGGGCAACACCATCCTGTCGCGGATGCGGGCGCTGACCGTCGAGCCGGGGCCGGTCGAGGCGCGCTCGGTCGAGTTCTCCGAGGCGGCGGTCCAGTTGCAGGGGCTGATCGCGGAGCTGCGCCAGCTCTCCGTGGCGCCTCTGGTCCAGCGCGCGGCGCAGGATCTGTCGGCCTCGGTCGTGCTGCCCGAGCTCGACGGCAGCACCGAGGCGATCCGCGGCAGCCAGACCGCCACCATCGACTCGGTGCTCGAGGCGCTGGCCAGCCGTGCGGCGACGCTGGAACAGGCGGCGCGCGAGGTGATGGCGATGACGCCCGCCACCGAGGTGACCTACACGCCGGTCTCCTCCGCCGACGCGGTCATCCTCTACGCCCGCAACTTCGTGCCCTCCTGGGCCGGGGCGATCGCCATCGACCTTCTGCCGGCCGTGCTGGTGTTGATCCTTGCCGTGACCCAGTCGGCGATCCGCGAAGGGCGCGACGGCTCGCCGGTCGAGGACAGCATGACGCTGGCCGAGCTGCGCTCGGCACTGTCGGCGCTGCGCGAGGTGGAGACCGATCTCGAGCGCATGCCCGAGGTGCATAGCCGCCCGCCGGAGCCGGCCCCCGAGCCCGCCGAGAAAGCGGGCCCGCCGGCACCCGCGCCGGTGACCGAGGCCGGCGGGGCCGAGGTGGCGCAGCTCAAGGGCAAGTCCGGCTGATGCGGGGCCTGTCCATCGGGCGGGTGCTGACCGGGATCCTTGCCTTCCAGATCGGCATCGGCGGCTTGCTGGTGCTTGGCGACATGCGCGAGAACTTTCGCTTGCCGGGCTTCGGACCGAGCGCGCCGCGGCTCTCGGAGCCCGTGCGCCCGGGTGACCAGCGGCGGGTCTTCGACCCCTCGCGCCAGCGCCCGCCGATGGAGCCTGCCCGCGATCCCGGCGCGCTGCCTGACCGGCTGGCGCTGACCGAAACCGGCGCGCCCGGGGTCTGGCGGCTCGAGGGCGAGATCGCCGAGGGCGACGGGGCCCGGGTCTCGGGGCTGATCGACGCCGCCGACCCCGCCGTCGAGGCGCTGGTGCTGCAAAGCCCGGGCGGCTCGGTGCAGGACGCGCTGGCGCTGGGGCGGCACCTGCGCGAGGCGGGCATCGGCACGAAGATGCTCCGCGGCGAGTACTGTTATTCCGCCTGTCCTTACCTCTTCGCCGGGGGCGACACGCGGGACGTCGAGGAGGGTGCCTCGCTGGGGGTGCACCAGCATTACTTCGGCGAGAACACCATCCTGCCGGCCTTCGTCGCGGTCGAGAGCATCCAGCGCGGGCAGGGCGAGGTCATGGCCTATCTCGAGGACATGGGCATCGACCCGCTGGTGATGAAGCACGCCCTGCAGACGCCGTCCGATGAAATCTACATTCTGCTGCCCGAGGAACTGGAGCGTTACAATTTCGTGACCCCCGAAGAGGGCTGAATTCGAACAGACCTCTTGCCGGGGCGCCGGGGGCAGCCTATCTCGGGGAAAGGCGGGTTCTGCCCTTCTCGTGACATGGTTGCATTCCGGTGGCCTTAAGCAATTCCGAGGGAGTTGGCTCTGTCCGGGCCCTGGTCCGGTTACCTGACGCCCACCTGTATATACAGGTCCTCGGGAATGAGATAACCCCACGGTTGCCGCGGTTCCCGCCACTTTCCTCCCTCATGATATCCGGATGACGGGCACCATCTTCGCGGCCCTTGCCCTGTGGCTGCGCGTGCGTGGCGGTCGGGATGCCTCCGGCGGGAGTTTATTTGGCAAGATGAAGGGTGGGGCGCCTGGTTGGGCTTGCGTTCGTGCGGCGTGCAGGGGGCTAGTTTGGTGGGGCGCCCTTGTTTGGTGGATGCGCTGGTGGCGCGGTCGGGATGCCTCCGGCGGGAGTTTGATTTGGCAAGATGAAGGGCGGGGCCGCGTGGGCGGCCTGGGTCTGGCGCTGCATGAAAAAAGCGCCCCGGGGGGCGCTTTGGTGGGTCCGGCCCGAGCAGTGCGGCTCAGTGGGTACGGCGGGTTTTCAGCACGTCCTTGCGGGTGTCTGCCGCGACGCGGACAGGGATCGGCTGCAACGCCATGTTGCGCTGGCGGCGGCCGCCGGAGGGCGGGGTGTCGCGGTCTTCGAGGCGCATGATCGAGATGGCGAACTGGACACCCGCGAAGACCAGCCCGTTGAACAGCCACAGAAGGAAGACGGCCAGCAGGCCGGCGTCGGAGTGGGTCACGAGGTGGTAGAGGTTCGCCACGTTCAGCCAGAGCAGGAGTCCCACGAAGGCGGAGGCCAGTCCGAACCCCATCAGGATCTGAGAAATGTAGAGTCGAACAAGACGCGGCATGTCGGTATCTCCCTGCTTACATCCTGAAAGGTATCGCTCCACGCCGCTTTGGCAAGCCCCAAGCGCGCTGTGACACCATTCCTTCACGTAATCTGGGCCACAATCCGTCACGAAACAAGCGGCGGAGCGTCGCAGGGTTGCGGACGCGGGGCCTGCCGGACGGGCGGGGATGGTGCGTGGCGTCGGAGGTCGTTGTGCGAATTCTTCACGAAACCCGCGACGGACTCTGGGATACCGTGCGTGTAGCGACAAATACCCGTTGTTTCGGACACCAGCTCGAGAAGTTTCATGCGGCCTGAGTGCATCGTCCGCCGGTCAAGGCACGCAGCCGAGGCCGTCGCCGCCACGCTGTTTCTGCTTCCCGCCACTCCGGCCCTTCCCCAGCAGGCGGGCGGAGGCGCCACCGAGGTGGGGGCGATGACGCTCGAGTCGCGGGACGTGCCCTTCACGGTTACCGTGCCAGGGCGGGCGGTGGCCTATGAGCAGGTCGACGTGCGGCCGCGGGTCGGCGGGGCGATCTCGGAGATCGTCTACGAGCTCGGCCGCCCGGTCGAGGCGGGCGACGTGCTCTTCCGCATCGAGGACCAGACCTACCGCGCGGAGGTGGCCTCGTCCGAGGCCGAGGTGGCGCGGGCCGAGGCCTCGGTCGCCGCCGCGCAGGAGACCGTCACCCGCTACGAGCGCCTGCTCGGCACCGGTGTCACGCAGGAGGACCTGGCCACGGCGAAGGTCTCGCTGAAGCAGGCGCAGGCGGACCAGAGCGCGGCGGAGGCGGCGCTCGAGGTGGCGCAGCTCGATCTCGACCGCACCGAGATCCGCAGTCCGATCGCGGGTTTCCCCTCGGTGCCGACGATCTCGGCGGGGGCGCTGGTGACCGAGAACCAGACCGACGCGCTGACCACGGTGACGCGGCTCGATCCGATTTACGTCGACGTCGAGGAATCGAGCCGCCGCATGGGCGAGATGCGCGACAAGATGGATGCGGGCGCGCTGCAGCCGGGCGACGGGCTCGACATCGAGCTCGAGCTCGACTCCGGCGGGACCTATGCCGCCAAGGGGCGGATGGTCTCGCCCGGGACCACGGTTTCGACCACCACCGGTACGCGCCGGATGCGCATCGCTTTCGACAGCCCCGGGCTGCGGCTGATGCCCGGCCAGTTCCTGTGCGTCGAGGTCGTGCTCGGAACCACCAGCGCCGTGCTGGTGCCGCGGGGCGCGACGTCGCGCTCGGTCTCGGGCGTGCTCACCGCCTTTGTCGCGGTGGACGGCAAGGCCGAGCAGGGCAGCTACCGGAACGCCTGGGTGGTGACGGACGGCATCGCGCCAGGCGAGGCGCTGATCGTGGACGGGCTCGCCCGCCTGCAGAACGGTGCCGAGGTCAGCACCGTGCCGGTGACCATCTCGGAGGACGGGGTGGCCACCGATGCCGGGCCCGCAGAGGTCGACGGCGCGGCAGCCGGACGCGGACCGGGCACCGGCGCCGACGCTCTCACGGGCAAGAGCGAGGACTGATCCCTGGGCCATTTCTTAATCCGACGCCCGGTCTTGGCCTGGGTGCTGGCGATCATGACCATGCTCGCCGGACTGGTCGCGTTCCTGTCGTTGCCGGTGGCGCAGTATCCCGACATCGCGCCGACCACGGTGCGGGTCTCGGCCGGTTACCCGGGAGCCACGGCGCAGGCGGTCGAGAACTCGGTGACGCGGGTCATCGAGGATTCGATGACCGGGCTCGACGGCATGATCTACATGACTGCGCAGTCCTCGGAAGGATCGGGCTCGGTCACGCTCACCTTCGATGACAGCGTCGATCCGGTGGACGCGCAGAACGAGGTGCAGACCAAGGTCGCGCAGGTCGGGAGTCAGTTGCCGAGCGCTGTACAGACGCAGGTCCTGCTCGGCACGTTCGCGGTGCTCTATGCCACCGGCTATTCCATCAACACGTTCGCCATGGTGCTCGCCATCGGCCTGCTGGTGGACGACGCCATCGTGGTGGTCGAGAACGTCGAGCGCCTGATGGAAGATGAGGGGCTGTCGGCGCCCGAGGCCACGTGCAAGAGCATGGGCCAGATCACCGCGGCGCTTCTGGGCATCAACGTGGTGCTGGCGGCGGTGTTCCTGCGGATGGCCTTCTTCGGGGGCTCCACCGGCGTCATCTATGTGTCATCTACCGGCAGTTCTCGCTGACCATGGTCACCGCGATGACCCTGTCGCTGGTCTTTGCCATCGTGCTGTCGCCGCCGATGTCGGCGCGGCTGCTGCGGCCCAGGCCCGGGCACATCCGCTTCGCCCCGGCGCGCTGGTTCAACAGCGGCATGGACCGTTTCACCCATGGCTACGGCGCCGGGGTGCGCGGCACCATGCGCGCGCCGCTTCTGGTGCTGGCGACGCTCTTCGTGGTGCTCGGCGGCGCGTGGTGGGTCTACCAGCGCATCGACAGCTCCTTCATCCCGACCGAGGATCAGGGTGTGGTGATGACGCAGGTTTCGCTCTCCGAGGGGGCCACCACCCAGCAGACCCTCGCCACCGTGAAGGAGGTCGAGGACTATCTGCTGAACGAGGAGGGCGCGGCGGTCGAGTCGACCTTCGCCTCGCTGGGCTTCGGCTTCGGCGGCAGCGGCCAGAACAGCGCCATGATCTTCGTGAAGCTGCGCGACTTCGAGGAGCGGCAGGACGATCCGTCGCTCTCGGCGGCCAGCATGGCCGGGCGGGTCAACCTGCGCTTCGCCACGCACCGGGCAGGGCGGGTGATGTTCATGCAGCCCCCGGCCATCCCGGGCAGGGGCAACACCGGCGGCTTCACCATGTACCTCGTCGATCAGGCGGGCAATGGCAGCGCCACGCTCAAGACCGCCGCCGAACAGCTCGTCGCCGCCGCCCGGCAGAACCCGGGCGTCAGCAACGTCGACGCCCGCGGCACCGACGAGGACAGCGCCCTGCGCATCGACATCGACAACGAGGAGGCCGAGATCTTCGGCGTCTCGCTATCGGCGGTGAACAGCATGCTGTCGGTGATCTTCGCGGGCTCCGAGGTCAACGACTTCGTGCTCGGCTCATTGCTGCGGCCGGTCATCGTGCAGGCGGCGCCCGAGCACCGGATGCAGCCCGAGGACATCGTCAAGTGGAACGCCATCAACGCGGACGACGAGGTGGTGCCCTTCGCCTCCTTCATGACCACCAGCTGGGAGCCGGTGGCCCCGACGCTGCAACGCCGCGGCGGCACCTCGGCGCTCGAGATATCGGGGTCGGCGGGCGAGGGCGTGAGCTCGGGTGCGGCGATGGACGCGATGGAGGAGACGGTGGCGGATCTCGACGGCGGCTACGGCTCGGCCTGGACCGGGATCAGCTACCAGGAGCGACGGTCGGGCGACCAGGCCCCATGGCTAGGCAGTCTCGGCGCTGGTGATTTTCCTAGCACTCGCGGCGCTTTACGAAAGCTGGCCGATCCCGTTCCCGGTGATGCTGGCGGTGCCCGTGGGGGTGCTTGGGGCGCTCGCCGCAGCGTGGCTTTTCGGTCAATCAAATGATGTTTATTTCAAGGTGGGGATGCTGACGACGATTGGCCTTGCGGCCCGGAACGCGATCCTTATCGTGGAATTTGCCGAGGACCTGCGCCGTCAGGGCCTTGGCATTGCCGAAGCGGCCGTCGAAGCCGCACGGCTGAGGTTGCGGCCAATCCTCATGACCGCGCTCACCTTCATTCTTGGCGTGCTGCCATTGGCCACCGCAACAGGGGCGGGAGCCGCGGCGCAGAACGCCATTGGTACCGGCGTGATCGGTGGCATGGTCGCCTCGACCTACCTTTGGCATCTTCATGGTGCCGGCCCTCTACGCCCTCATCATGAGAACGGTCCGCTGGACCCAAACGAGAGTATCGAGCAGATGAAACCGACACGACTTGTCCTGGTCCCGATGGTACTGGCGCTGAGCGCCTGCGCGGTCGGACCGGACTTCCGCAGCCCGAGCCAGCCGGTTGCGGCGAATTTTGCCGAAGGCAGTGCGCAGCCCATCGGCGAGGCCTCGGCGCAGTACTGGTGGCGCTCCTACAACGACGCCATGCTCAACGAGCTGGTCCAGACGGGGCTGAGCCAGAACCTCGACATCAAGACCGCGATCAGCCGCGTCGCCGAGGCCCAGGCCGCGGCCCGCGCCACCGGCCTGCCGGCGATGATCTCGGGCTCGGTTTCGAGCGACAGCATCCGCGCCGGCGGCGAGGCGATCTCGGGCACCACGACCACCTCCGGCGCCAGCTTCAACCCGTCGCTGGTGCTCGACCTCTTCGGCGGCGAACGGCGCTCGCGCGAGGCGGCGCTGGCCTCGCTGCAATCGGCCGAGCTCAGCGTCGGCGCGGCGCGGCTGACCTTCCTGTCGCAGCTGGTCTCGAGCTACATCGACCTGCGCTACTACCAGAACGCGCTGACGATCACCCGCCAGACGCTGGGCACCCGCCGCGAGACGCTGTCGCTGGTGCAGAGCCAGCGCGAGGCCGGGGCGGCCACGGCGCTCGACGAGGCGCAGGCGCAGGCGGCGCTGGACGAGAGCCTGGCCTCGCTGCCGTCGCTCGAGAGCGGGTTCTACGCGTCCTCCTACGCCATCGCGACGCTGCTGGCGCAGCCGGTGCAGACCATCGAGACCCGCCTGCAGCGCGGCGCGGCCCAGCCGCGGCCCGGCGGCAACGCCTCGGCGGGCGTTCCGGCGGACCTGCTGCGCAACCGCCCCGACGTGCGCGCGGCCGAGCGCGACTACGCCGCCGCCGTGGCCAAGGTGGGGGTGAGCGAGGCGCAGATGTACCCTTCGGTGAGCCTCGGCGGCACGGTCTCGACCTCGGAAGGGGTGGGGAGCTGGTCGTTCGGGCCGAAGGTGTCGCTGCCGGTGCTGAACCAGGGCGTGCTGGCCGCCAAACGCGACCAGGCCATCGCACAGGCGGAACAAGCCGAGCTCGGCTGGCGGTCCTCGGTGCTGGGCGCGGTAGAAGAGGTGCAGGCCTCGCAGAGCGACTACATCCGCAACCAGCGTGCAGTGGCGGCCTACCAGCGCAGCGTGAACTCCTACGAGCGCGTGGTGTCGCTGTCGCGCGAGACCTACAACGGCGGCACGACGACGCTGCTGGACTTCCTCGACGTGCAGCGCTCGCTGGCCAGCTCGCGGCTGACGCTGGCCTCGAGCGTGCGCGACCTCGCGGCCAGCTGGGCGACGCTTCAGGTTGCCGCCGGAAAGGGCTGGGCCTTCGCAACCGCGCCTGCACCGGCAGGCAACGGCAGCTGAGCGGACGTGCCTGCGGACGACGGCAGCCGAGAGGCTGCGTCTGCAGGCCGTGGCCGTTGAGACAAGATGGCGGGGGCCGGCTGGTGCCGGTCCCCGTTTTTTCTGGGCTTTCGTTCCCGGGCTTTCGTTCGGGGGCTTGTGCCCCGCGAATGGGTCCTCGACAGCCGTGAGGGTTTCGCCTCTGCGGTCGTCGGAAACACCGGATGAGGCTGCCCGGAATGGCCCGAGCGGGTTGATCGGGGCGCGGACTCCGTCTTGCGGGACCAGCACCGGGGCGCCGGAACGGCGTTCGTCAGGTCTGGATGACGTATTCCTTGATGGTCGTCTCCACGACCTCCCATGTGCCCTTGAAGCCGCGCCGGATGACGAAGCCGTCGCCCGCCTTCAGCTCGAAGCTCTCGCCGCCGTCCTCGGTCAGGATCGAATGGCCCTCGAGGATCTTGCAGTATTCCCACTCGTCGTACTGAACCAGCCACTTGCCGGGTGTGGCCCGCCATGTGCCGCAGTAGATCCCGTCGCGGTCCTCGACATTCCACGTGGTGAACTCGGGCGCGCCCGAGAGGATCTTGTCGGGCGCCGGCTGGTCGTACTCGGGCGCGACGTCGGTCGTGAGGCGGAGGAAGTTCTCTGTCACCTGTCCATCTTTCGTAAGGTGTTGCGGTCGCCAAGATATAGAGGCGAAATTCCCGCCGACGCACTCTCTATTCGGCAGAACAGGCCTCCGGCGATGAAAACGGGCGGCCGCTCTGCCCGGCAAGTGAGCGCCTTGCCGGGGCAGGGCAGGGCAGGGCATTGCGGGCGTGGGACAGCGGCCATCCGGGGTGGCTTTGCCGCCGGATCAGAGGCCGCCGGACAATCGTGCGGTGAGGGGGCAGGGCGCAGCTTTCCAGCCTGAGCCGCCCTACAACGCGCCGCCGTGGACCCGGCAGCCCCGCCGGTAAACCCGCGCAAAAACAAAGCCCCGGCGCAGCGCGTCGGGGCCTTGGGGCATCGCGAGAGGCGGCGTGGCGTCAGAACGCCTCGGGCTTCGCCTCGCGCGCCATGTGGTCGAGCACGGCGTTCACGAACTGCGGCTCGCGGCCTTCGGGGAAGAAGGCGCGTGCCACGTCGACGTATTCCGAGATCACCACGCGCGGCGGCGTGTCGCTGTCGACGAACTCGGCCCCGGCGGCGCGGAAGAGCGCGCGCAGGGTCGGGTCGATGCGCGCGATCGGCCACTTCGCGACCAGCGCCCGGTCGGTCATCTGGTCGATCTTGGCCTGCCAGTTGACCGCCGCACTGGTGATGCGGCCGAACAGGCCCACATCGCCGTCGAGCATCTCGACGCCTTCCTCGATCTCGGCGCCGAAGCGGTGATCGACGAACTCGTTCTGGACACGTTCCACGGACTGGCCGGCGGCCTCCATCTGGTAGAGGGCCTGAACGGCGTAGAGCCGCGAGGCGGATTTCATCCGCCGTTTCTGGTTGCCGGAAAGGGCCGGGGGAGTGTCCGGGTTGGTCATGCGGTGTCTTTTCCTGATTCAGCTCCCGCAAGCTGAAACTCGTCGCGGGCAGGAACGAATCCCACGCCCTTGCGGGAAGCGCCCCACCTACGGGCGAGCGCGACAAGATGCAAGGCCGCCGCCGCGGCACCGCCACCCTTGTTCTGCTCGTCCACTGCCGCACGGGCCCAGGCCTGGTCGTAGTTCTCGACCGTGAGGATGCCGTTGCCGATGCAGAGCCCCTGCAGGCCGAGCAGCGTCAGCCCGCGCGAGCTGTCGTTGCAGACGGTTTCGTAGTGGGTGGTCTCGCCGCGGATCACGCAGCCGAGCGCCACGTAGCCGTCGAAGTTCGACATGCGCTCTGCGATGCCGATCGCGGTCGGAACCTCGAGCGCGCCGGGCACCTCGATGATCTCGTGGAACCCGCCCGCGGCCTCGATCTCGTCCACCGCACCCTTCACCAGCTGCTCGGCCACCGGCTTGTAGTAGGGGGCGACCACGATGAGGATCTTCACCGGCTTGTCGAAGCTCGGGCGGGGCAGGGTGTAGTGTTCTTCGTTCGAGGCCATCACGCAGCTCCAATCTTTCGGGTGCCGACGATCTCGAGCCCGTAGGCCTCGAGGCCGACGACGCGGGGCGTCGGCGAGTTGGTCAGCAGGATGAGTTTCGACAGCCCGAGCGACGACAGGATCTGCGCGCCGAGACCGTACTGCCGAAGGGTGCGGGGCGAGACCTCGCTGTGCGGCTCGAGCTTCATGGCGGTGTCGCGCAGCAGCACGACGACGCCTCGGCCTTCCTCGGCCACCGCTTCCATCGCGGCGCGGAACTCGTCGGCGCGGCCGCGGCTGCCGGTGCCCACGATGTCGAACATCGGGTCGAGCGCGTGCATCCGCACCATCACCGGCGCGTCGGTCGAGATGTCGCCCTTGGACAGCACGATGTGCTCGTCGCCATGGGTGGTGTCGGTGTAGATCCGCATGTCCCAATCGCCGCCGAACTCGGAGGTGATGGAATCGTGGCGGCGGACCCGCACGAGGTTGTCGTTGCGGCGGCGGTACGAGATCAGCTCGGAGATCGTGCCGATCTTCAGCCCGTGGCGCTGCGAAAAGGCGATGAGCTCGGGCAGGCGCGCCATGGTGCCGTCGTCGTTCATGATCTCGCAGATCACGCCGGCTGGGTTCAGCCCGGCAAGACGCGCGACGTCGACGGCGGCCTCGGTGTGGCCGGCGCGGACCAGAACGCCGCCGTTCTTGGCGCGCAGCGGGAAGACGTGGCCCGGGGTGGCGATGTCGGCGGCGCCTTTGGTGCCGTCGATCGCCACCGCGATGGTGCGGGCGCGGTCGGCGGCGGAAATGCCGGTGGTCACACCCTCGCGCGCCTCGATCGAGGTGGTGAAGGCGGTCTCGTGCCGCGAGCTGTTCTGGGTCGACATGAGCTGCAGGCCAAGCTGGTCGCAGCGCTCGCCGGTCATCGACAGGCAGATCAGGCCGCGGCCGTAGGTGGCCATGAAGTTGATCGCGTCAGGGGTGGCCCATTGCGCGGGGATCACCAGATCGCCCTCGTTCTCCCGGTCCTCGTGATCGACAAGGATGAACATGCGCCCGTTGCGCGCATCCTCGATGATCTCCTCGACCGAAGAAATTGCGTCCTTCCAGTCGATCTCGACCGGGCCCGGGCTCTCGTAATCCGCCATGTCGCCTCACCTCTTGCAGTTCCTGCCAGATAAGGGATGTACGACCGATTGGCTAGGGCGGTTTTGTTCACATGCACTGTGCGCATGGCGCGTTTGCGTGGGGCTTTTCACAGGCTCCAGAGCAGGGCGCCGGGCGGGGCCCTTCAGTCGAAGAGATCGTCGAGAAGGTCGAGGAACCCCTTGGCGGCCTTGCGGCCCAAGGTTTTGCGCTTCTTCTTCTTGTAACCCTTGGGAGGCTTGCCGCGGCGCGGCGTCTGCGCCGCGTCGGGAAAGCGGGCGGGCCGGTGGCGCGGGGCGTCGCGGTCCACCGCATCGGCGCGCAGCTTCTTCAGCTCGTGCAGCGGCGCCCCGCAGGAGGCGCAGCTCAGTTCGTGGCGCCCCGAGTCGAGGACCAGCGCCGCGCGGGTGCCGCAGTAGCAGCAGGTGGCGATCTTTGTGTTCGGCATCAGGGCTATATGGGCCGCGGCGCGGCGGCCCGCAAGCTCAGGGGCGGGCGGCGTAGAGCGCCACCGCGGCGGCGTTCGAGACGTTGAGCGAGCCGAAGCTGCGGGCGAACTCGATGCGCACCAGCCGGTCCACCGTTTCCTTGGTCTTCTCGCGAAGACCCGGCCCCTCGGCGCCCAGCACCAGCGCCACGGCGCGGTCGCGCATGCCCTCGAGCGCGGCCTCGATGGTGGTATCGGCCTCGCCGTCAAGCCCGAGCACGAGGTAGCCCATCTCCTGCAGCGCCCGGATGGTGTCCGCGAGGTTGCGCTCGCGCAGGTAGGGCTGGCGTTCCAGCGCGCCCGAGGCGGTCTTGGCCAGCGCGCCGGTTTCGGGGGCGGCATGGTGCTGCGTGCCGATGACCGCCTGCGCGCCGAACACCTCGGCCGAGCGCAGGATGGCGCCGACGTTGTGCGGGTCGGTCACCCGGTCGAGCAGCACCAGTCGCGGCGGCGTCTCGCCGTCGCCCATGGCAACGTCCTCGAGCCGGCCCCAATCGAGCGGCTTGACCTCGAGCGAGGCGCCCTGGTGAACCGACTGCGGATCGAGCGGCGCGCCGAACTTGCGCGGATCGTGGATCTCGGGCTCGATCCCGCCCGCGGCGATGGCGTCTTCAAGTTTGGCCTGCGCGTTCAGGGTCACGATCAGGCGAAGCTTCTCGCGGCGGGGATTCATCAGCGCGTCGCGCACCGCGTGCAGACCGAAAAGCCAGACGGTCTCGGCCGCGCGGGCCTTCTTCGACTGTTCCTTCTCGACCACCCATTTCGGTTTCTTCACCATCGCCAGCCTCTCTTCCTGCGGTGCCTTTCCCTTGCCCTTCCGTCGTCCGCGTCGCAAGGGATTTTCCTGTTGACGCCGGTTTGGGGCTTTTGTAATCAGCGCCACACGCCGGGACACCGGCAAGAAAGTGGGCGACAGGCCGCAAGGTGTGGCAGGGGACTGTAACTCCCTCGCGGAGACGCACGCTTGGTTCGATTCCAAGGTCGCCCACCACTTTCTTCCTGAAATCACACGATTACCGAGCAGGGTGGACCGCTCTGGCGGGCGCTTGCACTGTTGTCGTGCCGCGATCCGTCATCTTGACTGGTCAGGCATCCCGGTGCCGCGAGACGAACCGCCATTTCAGCCAGCCTTACGCCACGCCTCTCACCGAGTCGCCGCCTCCGCAGACGCCCGGCAACGCCGCCAGACCAATGCCGGCCGGACTCACGCGACCCCGGCCGACGGTTTCATCTCATCACTTCGCGGTCTTCGCGAGCCACTCGGTCATGAAGGCGATTTCCCTGCCCTGAGCCGAGATGATCTCCTCGGCGAGGCGACGCATCTCCGGGTCCTGGTTCGCCCGGTCTCTCTCGAATGTGAGAGACCGGCACCGATCCCGTGACAGCGCCGAGGGCCGCGAGACGCGCGGTCACTCCGCCGATTCGATCCGGAGCGTCTGGCGCAGCTCGCCGTTGGCGCGGTCGAAGATGAGGATCTCGTTGCCCTCCGTCACCACCGCGTACCAGTCCGCCCCTTGGGTAAAGGCGCTGGCCTCGGCGCCGTCGGGCAGGGTGATGACCTCGGGCAGGGGGGCACGGGCGGAACGGTAGGAGATGACAATCATCGCAAGGATCGCTAGAAGCCCCGCGATCATCACCGCCGTCAGAACCGTCACCAGCAGGCGCAGGAAGCGCAGGTTGGCCGGTTCCGGCAGCGTTTCGGACGCATTCTCGGACTTCGGGGTCTCGGACATGGACAAGCCTCTGCGCATCATCATCGGGGAAGCCCCGCCGCCGCGTCTTGATAAGGCGCTGGCGCGCGATGTACCAGAGGAAGCGGCCCTGTCGCGGACCCGGCTGGCGCGCCTGATTGCCGAGGGCGCGGTGACGCGGGCGGGCGAGGTGCTGACCGATCCCAAGGCCAGGGTGGTCGAGGGCGACGAGATCCTCATCACCGTGCCGCAGGCCGAGGACAGCCACATCGGCCCCGAGGACATTCCGCTCAGCATCGTGTGGGAGGACGAGGACCTCGTGGTGGTCGACAAGCCTGCGGGCATGGTGGTGCATCCCGCGCCCGGCACGCCCTCGGGCACGCTGGTGAACGCGCTGCTGCACCATTTCGGCGGGCGGCTCTCGGGCGTCGGCGGCGTGGCGCGGCCGGGCATCGTGCACCGCATCGACAAGGATACCTCGGGGCTGCTGGTGGTGGCCAAGTCCGACCGCGCCCACCACGGGCTCGCCGCGCAGTTCGAGGCCCACAGTGCCGACCGCGCCTATCTCGCGGTCGTCTACGGGGTGCCGGACGCGGGCGATCCGCGGCTCGTCGGCACCCGCGGCGTGTCGATGGAGCCGGGCGGCGTGATCCGCATCCAGTCGGGGCTCGCGCGGCACAAGACCGACCGGCAGCGGCAGGCGGTCTATTTCGACGGGCAGGGGCGCCACGCCACCACCCGCGCCTCGGTGCTCGAGACCTTCGGCACCCCGCCCGCCATGGCGTTGGTGCAGTGCCGGCTCGAGACCGGGCGGACCCACCAGATCCGCGTGCACATGGCCCATGCCGGCCACGGGCTCGTCGGCGATCCGGTCTACGGAGGGCGCCGCAAGCCGCCGGTGAAGGCCATCGGCCCCGTCGCCACCGAAGCGGTCTCGGGTTTCTCGCGTCAGGCGCTGCACGCGGCGGAGCTGGGCTTCGACCATCCGGTGACCGGCGAGCGCCTGCGCTTCGAGTCGCCGCTGCCCGACGACATGGACGCGCTGATCGAGGCGTTGCGCGCGGCGACGCCAGTCTGAGCGTCTGCGCACATAGGTGTGGCTCGTTTCAGCAGATGCCACACCGGCGCACACGTGTTACAACCCTTCCCAATCGGGTGAGCGCCGCCGATTGCTGGATCCGTCCGGCGGGAAGCTGCGTTATCATCGTAACAAGCACAGACACCACAGGGGTTTGCACCCCTGGGCTTGAAATCGAACCGGGCGGTTCCCAAATGGGATGTTAAGCCCCGTAACATTGGAGGAAACAGGGATCGTGTCCAATTACGCCAATCTCCCGGCGCCGTCCCCCGAGGCGGGCCTCAGCCGCTACCTCTCCGAAATCCGGAAGTTCCCGCTGCTCGAGCCGGAAGAAGAGTACATGCTGGCCAAGCGCTGGGTTGAGGATCAGGATGCCCCGTCGGCCCACAAGCTGGTCACCAGCCACCTGCGGCTCGCGGCCAAGATCGCCATGGGCTACCGCGGCTACGGCCTGCCGCAGGCCGAGGTGATTTCCGAAGCGAACGTGGGTCTCATGCAGGCGGTGAAACGCTTCGACCCGGAAAAGGGCTTCCGTCTGGCCACCTACGCCATGTGGTGGATCCGTGCCTCGATCCAGGAGTACATCCTGCGCTCCTGGTCGTTGGTGAAGCTCGGTACCACCAGCGCGCAGAAGAAGCTGTTCTTCAACCTGCGCAAGGCCAAGTCGCGCATCGGTGCGCTTGAAGAGGGCGATCTGCGTCCCGAGCACGTCGAGAAGATCGCCACCGATCTGGGCGTGTCGAAGGACGAGGTGATCTCGATGAACCGCCGTCTGTCCGGTGGCGACGCCTCGCTGAACGCCACGGTGGGCAGCGATGACGACAGCTCCATGCAGTGGCAGGACTGGCTCGAGGACGAGGGCGCCGACCAGGCCTCCGACTACGCCGAGCGCAATGAGCTTGAGGCGCGCCGCGCGCTGCTGGCGCAGGCCATGGACGTTCTCAATGACCGTGAGAAGGACATCCTCACCCAGCGCCGTCTGGCCGAGCAGCCGGTGACGCTCGAGGACCTGTCCAGCGTCTACGACGTGAGCCGCGAGCGTATCCGGCAGATCGAGGTTCGCGCCTTCGAGAAGCTGCAGAAGCGCATGCGCGAGCTGGCCCGCGATCAGGGCATGGTGGTCGACGCCTGACCGCTCTTCCGAGCATAGACAAAACTTGGACGCCCGTGCCTGCAAAGGCGCGGGCGTCTGCGTTTTCGGGACCCGTTCCGCCCCCCGGCGCGGGTTGCGCGCGGGCCCCATCGCGCTAGGCTCGGCGCCAGCAATGGAACGTCATCACGTCGGAGGGAACTCATGGCCGATCACCTGCGCTGGGGCATCCTTGGTGCCGCGAAATTTGCCCGCGAGCACATGGCGCCCGCGATCCACGCCGCCCGGGGCGGGGCGCTTGCCGCCATCGCCACCTCGAGTCGCGACAAGGCCAGGCCCTTCGACGACCTGGCACCGGGGATCGCGGTCCACGACAGCTACGAGGCGCTGCTCGCCGATCCCTCCATCGACGCGGTCTACATCCCGCTGCCCAACGCGCTGCACGTCGAGTGGTCGCAAAAGGCGGCGGAGACGGGCAAACACGTGCTCTGCGAGAAGCCCATCGCGATGACCGCCGAGGGCATCGACGCGCTGATCGAGACCCGTGACCGCACCGGCAAGCTCATCGCCGAGGCATGGATGATCGCGCATCACCCGCAATACGCCAAAGCGCGCGCGCTGATTCAGGACGGCGCGCTGGGAGAGATCGTCCGTGTCGACTCGACCCACAGCTTTTACAACGACGACCTCAACAACATCCGCAACCGGCCGGAGACCGGGGGCGGGGCGCTTGGCGACATCGGCATCTATGCCTTCGGCTCGATCCGTCTGCTCACCGGGCAGGACCCGCAGGAGATGCTCTCGGTCCAGACTGACATGCGCAACGGCGTCGATGCCACCACCCACATCACCGCGCGTTTCTCCGACTTCCTCTACACCGGCCGGATCTCGATGCGCGCCGCCCCGTGGCAGGAGATCGTGGTGCACGGCACCTCCGCGGTGCTGCGCCTGCCGGTGCCCTTCAACGCGCAGGTCTTCGGGCAGGCCAGCGTCGAGTTGCACCGCAGCGGCGGCAACGTCGAAACCTGGCGCTTCCCGGCCGAGAACCACTATGTGCTGCAGGTCGAGGCGTTCAACCGGGCCGTGTCCGAGGCTGCCGACTGGCCCCTGCCGCTGGAGTTTTCGCGCGGAACGCAGGCGTGGATCGACAGTGTTCGGGTCATCGGGAACGGTTGAAACACCGGCTTTCCGTCTGCACACAAAAGCTTTTCTTTTTTTCTGCGCTCGCATAGGCTTTGCTGCAACGCTGCATGCCAGGGAGGGCACGACGTGGCAGATCAAGAAAAGCCGCTTCTCATCAAGCGCTACGCCAGCCGCCGTCTCTACAATACCGAGACGAGCGATTACGTCACTTTGGAGGACATCGCGGGCTTCATCCGCGATGGACGGGATGTGCAGATCGTCGACCTCAAGTCCGGTGACGACCTGACCCGCCAGTACCTGCTCCAGATCGTCGCCGAGCACGAGAGCCGGGGCGAGAGCGTGCTGCCGATCAACGTGCTCACGGACCTTGTCCGGAGCTACACGACGCAGGCGACCTCGACGGTGCCGCAGTTCCTCGCGGCGAGCTTCGAGATGTTCCGCGACAGCCAGGCCAAGTGGGCCGAGAGCATGCACGCCGCCAACCCGATGATGCCCAAGATCCCCGCGCTCGAGGCGATGCAGGCGCAGCAGGAAGCGTTCCTGAAGGCGATGACCGGCGGCATGGGCTCGCAATGGTCGGGGCCCGAGAAGGAGAGCGGCGAAGAGGAAGAAGACCTCGACTCCATAAAGAAGCAGCTGGCCGAGCTGCAGAGCAAGCTCTCGAAGATGGAAAAGTGACGTGCGGCCCGCGGGGCCGTTGCCGAAACCGATGTAGAAACGAGGACGGGCGGGGAATTCCCCGCCCGTTCCGCTTTCCGTGAGAGCTCGTCGCGCCGGGGATCAGGTCCCGTAGGCAAGGCGCGCCGACATCACCGCCTCGGCGGCGCTGATCAGGACATTCGCCACGTCGGCGCAATCCTCGAGCGTCAGCCGCGCCGGCAGGCGGGTGTCGCAGGCGCATTCGAGCATGGCGCGGGTGCGCGGCAGCTCGGGGATCTCGGGCAGGAACTGCCAGTTCCAGAAGGCGCGCGCGTTGTCGGTCGACAGTCCGAAGACCTGCACCTTCACGCCCATCGCGTCCGAGGCCTCTGCAAAGGCGCGCATCTCGTCCCGGTCCATGCCGACGAGGTTGAACTGCAGCGAATCCGGCGCCCGCTCTTCCGGTCCTAGCTTGGCCGGCACCTCGATCCACGGGCTCTCGTTGATGCGGCTGGCGACGAAATCGTGGTTGCGGCGGCCGTCACGCACCCGCTGCTCGATCCGCGACAGCTGCGGACGGATCACCGCGGCCGAGAGGTTCGACATGCGCAGGTTGTAGAGCGGCAGGCGGTTCTGCCAGCGCGCAAAGGCCTCCTGCAGGTCCGAGCGGTTGTCGCCCCGGGCCATGTGCTTTTTCCAGTTGTGCTCGTAGGCGCCGGACAGGATCACCGCCTGCGCCACCACGTCGGCGTCATCGGTCACGAGGATCCCGCCTTCGCCCGCGTTCACCAGCTTGTAGCTCTGGAACGAGAAGCAGCCGATCTTGCCGATGGTGCCGATGTTGCGCCCGCCCCAGACGGTGCCGAGCGAATGCGCCGCGTCCTCGATCACCGGGATGCCGCGGGCATCGCAGAGCGCCATGATCGCGTCCATGTCCGAGGTGTGCCCGCGCATGTGGCTGATGATGACGGCCTGCACGCGGTCGAGCTTGGCCTCGAAATCCCCGAGGTCGATGCGGTAGTTCTCGCCCACCTCGCAGAGCACCGGCACGCAGTCGGCGTGGATGATCGCCGAAGGCACCGCGGCGAAGGTGAAACCCGGGATCATCACGCGCGCGTCGCGCGGCAGCCCCAGCGCCTTCAGCGACAGGAACAGCGCGGCCGAGCAGCTCGACACCGCCAGCGCGTATTTCGATCCCAGCAACGCCGCGAATTCGCGCTCGAGCAGAGCCACCGGAGACTCCTCGGGCGCGGTGTAGCGGAACAGGTCACCGGACTGCAGGAGACGGTCGATCTCGGCACGGGCCTCCTCGGGGATCGGCTCGGCGTCATGCATGTTGGGCAGGCTGCTCATTTTACTTTTCCGGAAAGTTGACTTTGGGAAAGCTTAAACCGCAGTTCTGTGACATCCAAGTGAAAAACCGCTCCGGTTGCGGAGCGGTGCTGCATGCTGCCGGGCGTGGAAAAGCTCAGAAACCGACGCGATCGCGCAGCGCATACCACGTCATGGCAAGCGTAAGCAGCGGCGTTTGCAGCGAGGCTCCGCCGGGGAAGGGGGGCGTCGGCAGCGCGGCCATGGCGTCGAAGCCAAGCGACTGTCCGCGCACCGCCTCGGCAAGAAGTCGCCCGGCATGTACCGCGGTGCCGACCCCGTGACCGGAATAGCCCGAGGCCGAGAGCACGTTGGGCGCCAGCCGCGCGAGGAAGGGCAGGCGCTTCATGGTGATTCCCAGTGTCCCGCCCCAGGCGTAGTCGAGCCGAACGTCCTTGAGGTGGGGGAAGATCTCCAGCATCGGCTTGCGGACCTTGGCGGCGATGTCCCTGGGGAAGCGGTAGCCGTAGTTCTCGCCGCCGCCGAACAGCAGCCGCCCGTCATGGCTGAGCCGGAAGTAGTTCACCACGTGGCGCGAGTCGGCCACCGCCACGTCGCGGGTCAGCACCTCGGCGGCGCGCGGGCCCAGGGGCTCGGTTGCGACGATGAAGTTGTTGATCGGCATCACCCGCCGCGCCACCTTGGGCTGCAACCGCCCGAGATAGCCGTTGCCCGCGTAGACCACATGCGCGGTCCGCACCGAGCCGCGCTCGCAGCGCACCACGCAGTCGGCGCCGTCCTCGACCGAGGTCACCACGCTGCGCTCGAAAAGCCGCGCCCCGGCGCCCGCTGCCGCTTTCGCCAGCCCCTGCGCCAGCCGCAGCGGGTGCAGATGCGCCGCGCCCATGTCCACCACACCGCCCTTGTAGTCGGACGAGGGGCAGATCGCGTGGAAGCTCTCGGCCCCGTGCTTTTCGATCCCGTAGCCGTAATGCTCGGCCATGTGATCGGCATACTCATGCAGATGCGCCACCTCGCCCGGCCGCGAGCCGCACCACGCGACGCCGTCGCGCAGGTGGCAGTCGATGCCGTGCCTGGCGATCAGATCGCGCACCAGGTCCTTGGCCTCCTCGCCCAGGTCCCAGTACTTGCGCGCGTCCTCCCGCCCGATCATCGCCTCGAGCGACAGCTGGTCGACCCGCTGCCCCGAGCCCAGCTGCCCGCCGTTGCGCCCCGAGGCGCCGAAGCCCACCCGGTGCGCCTCGAGCAGCACCACGTCGAGCCCCGCCTCGGCCATGTGCAGCGCCGCCGAGAGGCCGGTGTAGCCGGCACCGACGATGCAGACATCCGCGCGCGTCTCGCCCTCGAGCGCCGGGAAGGCGTCGAGCGTCATCGCCGTCGCCGCGTACCAGCTTTCGGGATAGTGGCCGTGGCGATCGTTCGAGAACAGCAGGTCCAAGGGTCACCTCTTCATCTTGCCGGATAAACTCCGGGGTGAATGACGCCGCAGGCGGCAGAGGGGCAGCGCCCCTCCGGCCCGGCCCCGGTCTGCGGGCTCAGACGTTGAGCAGAAGGTGCTCGCGCTCCCACGGCGAGATCACCGCGAGGAATTCCTCGTACTCCGCCCGTTTCACGATGGAATAGACCCGCGCGAACTCCGGCCCCAGCACCCCGTGCAGGGCATCGGCCTCGTCCCAGAGATCCAGCGCCGAGCCCAGCACGCGGGGGATGTCGCCCTCGCCCTCGTAGGCATCGCCGCGGAACTGCCTCGACGGCCGGCGCTCTTCCATCAGCCCGAGGTAGCCGCAGGCCAGCGACGCCGCGATCCCGAGGTAGGGGTTGCAGTCCATGCCCGCCAGCCGGTTCTCGACGCGTCGCGAATCCGGCCCCGAGAGCGGCACGCGGATGCCGGTGGTGCGGTTGTCGCGGCCCCATTCGAGGTTGATGGGGGCGGCGTGGTCGCGCACGTAGCGGCGGTACGAGTTCACGTAGGGCGCCATCACCGCCACCGCCGCCGGCAGGTGCGTCTGCAGCCCGCCGATGAAGTGGAAGAACGCATCGGTCTCGCCGCCCTGCGGGCCCGAGAAGATGTTGCGCCCGGTGTCCGTGTCCATCACCGAGTGGTGGATGTGCATGGCCGATCCCGGCTCGTCGGCGATGGGCTTGGCCATGAAGGTGGCGAAGCAGTCATGCCGCAGCGCCGCCTCGCGGATCAGCCGCTTGAAGTAGAACACCTCGTCGGCAAGCTTGACCGGATCGCCATGTCGAAGGTTGATCTCGAGCTGGCCGGCGCCGCCTTCCTGGGTGATGCCGTCGATCTCGAAGCCCTGCGCCTCGGCGAAGTCGTAGATGTCGTCGATAACCGGGCCGAACTCGTCCACCGCGGTCATCGAATAGGCCTGCCGCGCCGCGGCCGGGCGGCCGGAGCGGCCCACCATCGGCTCGATCGACTTGGCCGGATCGAGGTTGCGCGCGATCAGGAAGAACTCCATCTCGGGCGCCACCACCGGCTGCCAGCCCTGCTCTTCGTAAAGCTTCACCACCCGCTTCAGCACGTTGCGCGGCGCGTAGGGGATCGGCTCGCCGTGGCGGTCGAAGGCGTCGTGGATCACCTGCAGCGTCCAGTCCCCGGTCCAGGGCGCGGCGCTGGCCGTGCCCATGTCGGGCTTCAGGATCATGTCGCGCTCGATGAAGCCTTCCTCGCCCGCGGCCTCGCCCCACTCGCCGGTGATGGTCTGGTAGAAGATCGAATCCGGCAGGTGGAAATAGGTCTGGCGCGCGAATTTCGACGCGGGCACCGCCTTGCCGCGGGCGATGCCGGGCAGGTCGGCGACGATGCATTCCACCTCGTCGAGCCGGCGGCCCTCGAGATAGGTTGCGGCGGCGGGCGGAAGGTTCGCGATGAAATCGCTCATGCGATCCTCTTTTCCTTGAAGAACAGCGCGAATTGCGCGCCGAGATCACCGCTGTCGAGCGGCAGGTCGAGCTTGGAGGCGGCCCCTTCGACCAGCGCCGGCGGCACGTTGGCCGCGCGGTGCTCGATCAGCCCCGCGACGAAGTCGCGCTGGAACTCGGGGTGCGGCTGCACGGTGTAGGCGTGGCCCGGGTAGAGGATCGCCGCGTTGGCGCAGAGATCCGACGAGGCCACGACCTCGACGCCGGGCGGCAGCTCGGTCACCTGGTCCTGGTGCCAGGCGTTCACCAGCTTGTTGCCGTTGGGATAGCGGTAGAGCGTCGGGCCCACGACCCAGCCCTTGTCGGATTTCTCGACCTTGCCGCCGAGCGCCTGCGCAATGATCTGGTGACCGAAGCAGACGCCGATCAGCGGCTTGCCGGCGGCGTGGATGGCGCGGATCAGCTCCTCGAGCGGGGCCATCCACGGGTGATCCTCGTAGGCGCCGTGGCGCGAGCCGGTGATGAGCCAGCCATCGGCGGCCTCGGGCCCGGAGGGGAAGTCGCCGTTGACCACCTTCCAGGTCTCGAACTCGAACCCGTGCCCGTCAAGCAGGCGCGCGAATTGCTCCGGATAGTCGCCGACCTCCTCGACGAGAAGGTCGGGGACGAGGCCTGGCTGCAGAATGCCGATTTTCATGAAGCACCAATGTAAGTGATGGGCCGAAGCCTAGCCGCGCCTCCGGGGCGCGGCAAGGGGGGCTCAGACCGTGTCGAGATAGATTTCAACCTGTTCCGAGGGCGAGAGCTCGGACATGTAGTGCAGCTCCTGCCGCTTGGTGGCGAGCAGGTTGCGGATCAGCCCCGCCGGCAGGATCCGCGGCATCAGCGCGCTGGTCTCGAAGGCGTCCATCGCCGCCTCCCAGCTGCCGGGGATCAGTGGCAGGTCCTGCGCATAGGCGTTGCCGGTGATCGGCGCGGGCGGCTCGCTGCCGTCCTCGATGCCGGTGAGCGCCGCGCCCAGCAGCGTGGCGAGCAGCAGGTAGGGGTTCACGTCGCCCCCCGCCACCCGGTGCTCGATTCGCCGCCCCTTGGGCGAGCCGCCGGGAATGCGGATCGCCGAGGTGCGGTTCTCGTAGGCCCAGGAGATGCCGCAGGGGGCGTGGTTCTCGGGCACGAGGCGGTCGTAGCTGTTGAGATGCGGCGCGAAGATCAGCGTGCTGTCGTGCATGGCATTCATCAGCCCGGCCACCGCGTGGCGCAGCGTGTCGGTGCCACGCGGCCCGCCGTCGTCGAAGATGTTGTTGCCGTCCTCGTCGAGCACCGAGAAATGCACGTGCATGCCGCTGCCGGCGTAATCCTCGTAGGGCTTGGCCATGAACGAGGCGGCAAAGCCGTGGCGCCGTGCCAGCCCGCGCACCAGCATCTTGAAGAGCCAGGCGTCGTCGGCCGCGTGCAGCGCGTCGGCCTGGTGCATGAGGTTGATCTCGAACTGCCCGAGCCCCGCCTCCGAGATCGCCTGGTCGGCGGGAATGTCCATGTCCTCGCAGGCGTCGTAGAGGTCGGTGAAGAAGATGTCGAAAGCGTCGAGCGCCCGGATCGACAGCACCTCGGCGGCCTTGCGCCGCTTGCCCGAACGAGGCGAGACCGGCACCTGCAGCGACTTGCCGCTGTCGTCGATCAGGAAGAACTCGAGCTCGATCGCCACCATCGGCGTCAACCCGCGCGCCTTGTAGCGCTTGAGCACCTGCGCCAGCGCGTGGCGCGGGTCGCCCTCGAAGGGCCGGCCGTCCTCGTGGTACATCCAGATCGGCAGGAGCGCGGTGGGCGCCTCGAGCCACGGCATCGGCACGAAGCCGCGCTCGGTGGGACGCAGCACGCCGTCGCGGTCGCCGCTCTCGAAGACCAGCGGGCTGTCGTCGATGTCCTCGCCCCAGATGTCGAGGTTCATCACCGACAGCGGAAAGCGCGTGCCGTCCTCGACCACCTTGTCGGCGAAGCGCGCGGGCACGCGTTTGCCGCGCGGTTGTCCGTTGAGGTCACTTGCAGCCACACGGATCGTGCGGACCTGCGGGTTCTTGCGCAGCCAGCTCTTGGGGTCGTTCATCACGTGGTTCCAGAATTTGATCAAATTCGACCGTAGCCGTCTTCGCGCCGGCTGGCAAGCCGAACGAGCAGCCGTCTGCGGGCTCCCTCGGGTCAGCCGGAAAGCTCAGCGCATCAGGTTCGGTCGGTAGCGCACCCTCGCGCGCCGCTCGCTCGGGAGATGCCGGTTGAGCCGCGTGTTGATGGCGCCGAAGAGCCAGATGATCAGCAGCGTCAGCACGATGAAATAGCCGGCGAGGATCGGGTAGGCCACGAAAGGGTTGAAGGTCTTGTCGGCGAAGTAATTGGCGTAATAGAGCGCGTCGCCGCGCTGCTGGAGCGCCGGGAAGCCGCTGAAATAGACGAGCGTCGTGGCATGGAAGAGGAAGATCGCCTCGTTGGTGTAGGCGGGCCAAGCCAGCCGCAGCATGGTGGGCCAGATGATCCGCCGGAACCGCGGCCAGCCCGAGAAGCCATAGGCGTCGGCTGCCTCGACATCGCCCTTGGGCACCGACAGCAGCGCACCGTAGAAGATCTCGCCCGAGTAGGCGGCGGTGTTGAGGAACAGCACCACCAGCGCCCCGAGCCAGGCCGAGCTGAAGGCGCCGAACATGGGCGACACCGACTTCAGCGACAGGAACAGGAAGTAGGCGAAGAAGAACTGGATGAAGAGCGGCGAGCCGCGGAACACGAAGATGAACCACTCCGACGCCTTGCGCGCCAGCCGGTTGTGCGAGGCCTTGCCCACCGCCAGCGCGGTGGCGAGGAAGAAGCCCGAAACCAGCGCCAGCGCGCCGAAATAGACGTTCCAGATCATCCCCGACCCGATCAGCACCACCTGCTTGCAGATGGTGAAATCGTCCCGCGGCAACAGCCGCTCGCCGATCCCCAGCGAGCGCAGACCGTAGTCCGCCACCACGTCCCAGCAGCTCATGCCACGGCCTCCGTCGCGACGATGGGCTTCCAGTGGCCCCAAATATCCCGGGGGAGTCCGCGAAGCGGACGGGGGCAGAGCCCCCCTGCGACAGGTGCCACACGCATCACACCGCCTTCCTCTGGGCTTCGCCGCCCATCGTCGCCTGGCCCCGGGTGAGCCGCTTCATGATCCGGTCGAGCGCGATCTCCGAGAGTCGGGTGAAGCACAGGTAGAACACCAGCAGCCCGAGGAAGAACCACACCCGCCAGTCGCCGTGCGGATAGTCGGTGAAGCGCGCGGTCTTGGCGCCGCCGAGCTCGCGCGCCCAGTAGACGATGTCCTCGACACCGAGCAGGAACAGCAGCGGCGTGGCCTTGACGAGCACCATCCACAGGTTCGACAGGCCGGGCAGCGCATAGACCCACATCTGCGGGATCAGGATGCGCCAGAAGGTCTGCCGGTGGCTCATCCCATAGGCCTCCGCGGTCTCGATCTGTGCCCGCGGCACCGCGCGCATGGCGCCGTAGAGCACGTTGGCCGCAAAGGCCCCGAAGACGATGGAGAAGGTCAGCACCGCCAGCGAGAAGCCGTAGATCTCGTGCCAGATCTGCGGCGAGGTCGAGAGCGGTAGCTTGGCCGCCGGGCAGACGATGAAATCCGAGCCCTGACGGATCGGGTCGGTCCAGTCCGGGCACTTGATCTTGTGACGGAGGTACTCGAAGCCCTGGTCGAGCGCGATCACGAAGAACAGGAAGAACACGATGTCGGGCACGCCGCGCACCATCGCGATATAGAGCCGGCCAAGCCAGCTCAGCGGCGCGAACCGCGCCCGGGCGGCCGAGGCGCCCGCGAAGCCGAAGGCCAGTGCAACCGGCGCGGTGATGGCGAGCAGCAGCAGCACCGTCCCGAAGGAGGCGTAGAACAGCATCAGCTTGCCCGTGGTCAGGTAGCAGGCAAACCACTCCGGGGTCGAAAGGACCGATGGGTCGGTGCAGAATGAGAACATGCGCGTCCGGGTCGGTGCGGCGACGGGGGAGGGCCCCCGCCGCCGGCGTCAGCTCAGTAGGTGTCGGTGCCTTCGCCGAACCACTTGATCAGCAGTTCGTTGAGAGAGCCGTCGTCCTTCATCGAGGCGATGGCGGTGTCGAACTTGTCCTTCAGCGCGCTGTCGCTCTCGCGGATGCCCATCCCGGTGCCGCGGCCCAGCACGACCGGCTCGCCCACGAAGATCAGCTCGCCGCCCGATTCCTCGACGATGGGTGCGAGGTAGTCGGTGTCGAAGAACACCGCGTCGGCCTCGCCGTTGCGCAGCGCCGCGACGATCTCGTCGGCGGTGGCGAACTCGAGCAGGGTGGCGCCGCTCTCGGCGATGTAGCCCGACTGCAGGGTCGAGGTCTGGGCCGCGACGACGCCGGTCAGGTCCGCGTCTTCGCTCAGCGCCACGTAGGACGAGGTGGCGGGCGGGATGTAGTCCTGGGTGAAGTCGATGACCTCGTCGCGCTCGTCGTTGATCGACATGCCGGCGATGATGGTGTCGTAGTTGCCCGAAACGAGGTTGGGGATGATCGAATCCCACTCGTTGGTCACCCACTCGCAGGTCAGCTCGGCGCGGCTGCAGAGCTCGTCGCCCAGCTCGCGCTCGAACCCGTCCACTTCACCCTGGTCGTTGATGAAGTTGTACGGAGGGTAGGCGCCCTCGGTGCCCATGCGGACGACGTCCTGCGCCAGGGCCATGCCGGCGCTGAACGCCAACGCGGCGGTTCCGAGAAGGATCTTCTTCATTGCTTTGCTCCCTTGGTTGGTCTTTTGCGCCCCGCCTTTCAGGCGTGGGTCGTGGATTTCAGGAACCCCTGCAGGCGCTCCGATTTCGGTGCGCCGAACAGGGTCTCGGGCGGGCCCTCTTCTTCAATGAGCCCCTGGTGCAGGAACACCACGTGGTCGCTCACGTCATGGGCCATCTTCATGTCATGGGTCACGATGAGCATGGTCCGCCCCTCGGCGGCGAGATCCTTGATCACCTTCACCACCTCCTGCTCGAGCTCGGGGTCGAGCGCCGAGGTGGGTTCGTCGAAGAGCAGCGCCTCAGGCTCCATGCACAGCGCCCGCGCGATCGCGGCGCGCTGCTGCTGGCCGCCCGACAGCTGCGCGGGGTAGGCGTCGCACTTGTCGCCGATGCCGACCTTCTCGAGATAGCCGCGCGCGGCCTTCTCGACCGAGCCGGGCGAGCGCTGCAGCACCGTCAGCGGCGCCTCCATCACGTTCTGCAGAATCGTCATGTGGGACCAGAGGTTGAACTGCTGGAACACCATCGACAGGTTGGTCCGGATGCGCAGCACCTGCTTGGGATCGGCCGGGCGGCGGTGGTGGCCCTCGCCTTTCCAGATCACCGGCTCGCCCTTGAACAGCACCTCGCCCTGCTGGCTGTCCTCGAGCAGGTTGCAGCAGCGCAGCAGCGTGGATTTCCCCGAGCCCGAGGACCCGATCAGCGACACCACGTCGCCGCGCTGCGCGGTGACATGGACGCCCTTCAGCACTTCGAGGCTGCCATAGGCCTTGTGAAGGTTGCGGATCTCGATGACGGGCGTGGGGTCGGGCAAGCCTCACCTTTGGGGTGGTTGAAAGTCACCGCGAGGATGGGCGGAAAGGCGCGGGCTTGGCAATGCGCAAAGCGACGACACGATGGCGGTTTGCGCCGCGTCATGCGGCGTTTGCCCACCCGAAGGGCGTGTATTTGCGTCCCGAATGGGCAGTTTTTCGGGGCTGTGCGCCATTCGCGCGGGAAAAGCCGTCGCCATCCGCCCGCATGGAGGTGGCGCCCAATTTCTGCGCGGAATCAAGGATCCACGGTCAGTTTGACCCTTGGAAAGGGGTTCAGCTCCTGCTCTCGACCCGCTGGCGGGCTCGGGCGCTCTCCATGTCGTTGATGCCGAGCAGGTTCGAGACCAGACGAAGCAGCGCGTCTTCCTCGGCCTCGCGCACGCCGTCGGCAAGCACCACCTGCCAAAGCGCCTCTATCACGCCGATGCGGTACTCGTAATCCACCGCGTCCTTGATGGCGCGGGTGAAGCGCACCGTGTCGGGGGCCTCGGCCTCGAGCGCCTCGCCGTCGCTGCGCAGCTTCGTCGCCTCGAAGGGCGAGAGCCCGTAGCGGGCGGCGACGATCCGGTCGATCCGCTGGCGCTCGGTCTCGTCGTATTTCTCGTCCGAGCGCGCCACCCGCACCAGCAGAGCGGTCAGCGCGAGCCGGGCGTCGTGATCGGCAAGCGGGGCGGGGTCGGGCTCGACGAGCCGGCGAAGGAAATCAGCGAACATGATCCACCATATAACGCGTTTGAGGAAAACCGGAAGCGGCCCGCGGTCTTTTCCGCGTGAGGCCGGAGGCCGTGCCGGGCAGGGCCCGTCCCGCGCACGGAGGCTTACGGGATCACGGCGGCGTCGCGGGCGGCCTCGGAATCCTCCCGCTCGAGCCCGAGATGGACCTCGATCAGGTCGACGAGGTCGGACTCGCGTTCGTTTCCGATGCCGTCGGCCAGCGCGACCTTCCACATCGCCTCGACGGCGGCGCGGCGGTGCTCGTAGTCGACGCCTTCTCGGATGCGCGTGGCCATCTCCTCGATGCCCGGCGTCTCGAAGGCGAGCTTCTCGCAGCCCGCCCGCATCCTGGCGGCGGCGAGCGGCTTCAGCCCGTAGGCCTCGGCGAGGATGCGGTCGATCTGTTCCACCTCCTCGAACAGGTAGGTGTGATCGGCGATCGCCACCTTGACCAGCAGGGCACCCATGGCGTGGGCGGCGTCCATCTCGGGCAAGGGCGTGCGGGGCGGTTGGCCGCGGTGGAAGAATGTTCTGATGCGCTCGAGCATGGCGTTGTTCCTCCTGCCTGATTTGCACCAGTCTGACAGCGATGCAGACGCGGCAACAGAGGGATTTTCCGGGTTGCCCTCAGCCGGCGCGGCGGGGTGACTCAAGATCCACAGGGTGCACGCCAAGGACCGCCTGCAGCAGCGCCGCGAGCAGCGGATCGTCCGGGTGGCAGATCCCCAGCGCCGCGGTCACCTCGATCAGGCTCAGCGCGATGGCCAGCCGTTCGTGATAGCAGACCGCCACGTGCAGCACCGCGGCAAAGCGCAGGCTGTCCTGCGGCGCGGCGGCCTCGACCCGCTCGCAGGCTTCGCGCATCTCGGCGGCCTCGGCGGCGGTCAGGTCGTAGCGGCGGGCGAGGATCGCGTCGAGCGTCGCCGGCGCGCTGAACAGCCCGGCATAGTCGGTGCGCGCCGCGCGCAGCAGCAGCGCCCCCAGTGCCAGGGGGGCGTCGCCCGGGTCGAAAGGGGCCGCGTCGGGCCTGGCCAGCCAGAACCTCAGGTTGCGACCCAAGCCCGGAACCCTTTGGCGCAGGACGCTTTTATTGCATGGCTCGAGAAGTGCATCGCTGTCCTTTCTACCCGGTAGCAGGATCAATCTGGTGCAGGATATCATCGACGGCAATGCCGCCGGGATCGGTATTTGTAACACTCAGGGCACGAATTGGCACATTGCTTTCCCAAGCGAGCGACATGATGCCGGTTCCGGGCGTCACGATCTCATGCGCGATCATCCGGCCGTCATCGTCCCAGAAGCACAGATGCAGCGCGCCGCGGGACGGGCGCGCGCCCAGAGGGTCGGCGTAATCGGCGTGGACCCTGAGCCCCAGCCGCCATTGCCCCTCGTCGAAAAGCAGCACCGCCGCGCCCTCGCCACGCCCGCCGCGACGGTCGGCGCCCTCGGGGCCCAGCGGGAAGAGCGCGTTGGAGCCGAACCCCGGATGCGCCGCGACCGCCATGTTGTGCCGGGGCGTGCCCGCGAGCACGGTCAGCGGCAGCGAGGGCGCGCCCACGAGATCCTCGAAACGGCCGTCCTTGGTGGCGGTCTCGGACAGTTCCTGCCCCGAGAGCCGCTTGCCGATGCTGACGCCGTCGAAGCGCAGCAGCGCGTCGAGCACGTGGCCGGGCTCGCGCGCCGGGGGCAGGGTGTCGAAGGTCACGCGCCGGTGCGGCGCCGCCTCGAGCGCGGCATAGGGCACCGCCCGCAGCCCGTCCGCATCGGCGGGGGCGGCAACGAGAAGAAGGAGCAGGGCCAGCGCCCTCATCCGGCGTCGCTCCCGCGTGGAGGGGCAGGCAGGGCGCCCAGCAGTTCGCGGAACTCGAAGCGCAGATTGTCGATGCCGAGCCCCTCGGGGTCCTCGTTCTCGACCGTGAAGCCCGCGATGTCCGGGACAGCGCCCCGCCGCAGCAGGGTCAGCGTGCCGGTGTCGCGGTCGACCTGCCGGGTGATGGTCTGGATCAGCCGTCCGTGCCGGTCGAAGAACTCCAGCGTAACCGTGCCACCCTCGCCGCCGCGGATGTCCACCGCCAGCGCCGGCTGGTCGCGGTCGAAGAGCACGGCGATGGCGCCTTCGCCCACGGCGCCCGCATCGGGGAAGCCACGCGGACCGTGGCCCTTGAGCACGTTGTCACCCCAGAGGTTGATGGTGCCGAGATTGGTGCCCTCTTCGCCGGGCAGCAGTGTCAGCGGCGGCTGCGGCAGGCCGGTCAGGTGGTCATGCCCGGTCGCGGTCTCGAGACCCTGACCGGCGAAGCGCTCGCCGAAATGCGCGCCCTTCCGGTCGATCACCCCGGTCAGCGCCCGCCCGACCCCGTAGCCCGAGGGCAGGGACGAGAAGTCGATGATCCTGGTGAAGCGCAGAAGGTCGATCGGGACCTCGCAGATCGGGTCCTCGCAGGCGAGCGCCGGAGAGGCGCAGAGAAGCAGGACAAGCCAGCGCATGGATCCGAGGATACACCGCTTCGGGGCGAGTCCTCAGCGTTTTTTCGCCTTTGAAAACAGGGCGTCGAGCCGCCGCGCCTCGTCTGCCAGCCCCCAGGGCGGATTGATCACGAAGAGCCCCGAGCCCACCATCCGGTGGCCCTCGCGGATCGGCGGGAAGTGGACCTCGTGGCGCAGCGCCTCGGGATGGTCGCGGGTCAGTGCCTGCAGCATCGGGGCGTGCAGCCCCGAGGTCAGGATCGGGTACCACAGCGCCAGCACGCCGACGTTCCATTTCTTCGCCACGGCGGAGAGGAATTTCGGGATGCGGTCGTAGTCCTGCTTCACCTCGTAGGAGGGGTCCACCAGCAGCAGGCCCCGGCGCGGCTCGGGCGGGCAGAGGCTCTGGGCGAGCTCGAAGCCGTCCTGCCGGCGGATCGAGACGTTGGGCGCGCGCAGTGCCTGCCGCAGCGCCGCGTGCTCCTGCGGGTGCAGCTCGGCGAGGTGCAGCTGGTCCTGCGGGCGCAGCAGCGTGGCCGCGATCAGCGGCGAGCCAGGGTAGGCGTGGGGACCGTTCTCGCTGCGGATCCGGGCCAGCGCGCGGGCATAGGGATGGCTCGACGGCAGCGCCTTCGACAGCGCGCCGATTCCCTTCTCGGCCTCGCCCGTCTTCAGCGCCTCGGCGCTCGACAGGTCATAGAGCCCGCGCCCGGCGTGGGTCTCGATGTACGTGAGCGGCTTGTCCTTCTGCGTCAGGTACTCGAGCATCCATGCCAGCAGCGCGTGCTTCTGCACATCGGCGAGGTTTCCGGCATGGTAGAGGTGTTGGTACGACAGCATTTTTGACCCGTAAGTTGCTGAAATCGTTCAGCCTGATTTCACCGTTTCAACAGCGTTTCAGTGTTCGCGTTTTGGTTTCGTTCTGTCCATACGCGCTTTCTGCGCTTCTGTCGCCCGCGCTTTCTGCTGCGCGGCGCCGGCATAGAGGCGGATCATGGCGCCGCTGGCGTGGCCGGTGATGGCCTTCACGTGGTCGCTGGTCATGCCAGGGATGGAGGCGATCTCGGACGCGGCGGCATAGCGCAGCGCGTGGATGTCGTAGTCCTCGGCCCCGATCTTCCGCCGCACCGTCATGATGTCCTTGTGGGCGGAGGGGTAGCTGATCCGCTGTCCGTCCTCACGGCACACGATGAACAGCCCGCGCTTCTTCTCTGCCGCCAGCACGGCGCGCAGACGGTCGGTGAGAGGGATGTAGAGCTCAGCCTTCGTCTTCCCCTGCACCAGCGTGAATCCGTCGTCGTCCAGGTCGGACCAGCGCAGCTTCAGCACGTCGTCGATCCGCTGGCCGGTGCCGAGAAGCATCTCGAAGAGAAGCAGGGCCCGGCCCTCTGCCTCCGCCCGAAACGCCTCGATGAGATCTGCCGGCCACGGCTTGCGCTTCTTGCCGGTCGGGCTGAGCCTCTGGATGTCCTGCGCCGGGTTGCGGTCGATCCATCCGATCTGGACCGCGTATTTCATCAGCACCAGCAGCGTGTCGATCTTCCGGTTCGCGTCGGTCGGCTTGTCCGCCAGGGCGTCCCGCATTTCATAGACGTGGACCGTGCGCAGCTTCGCGGGATCTATCTTGCCCGCCGTCTCGCGCAGATAGCGGAAGTTCCGCTCGTGGTTCCGGCGGGTGTTGTGCGCGTAGTTCGCCCACTGCGGCGACTTCATGAACAGGTCGATGAGTTTGCCGATGCTCTGCTTTGGCGCCGCGACACGGCCCCGCATCAGGCGGGCGTAGTCGGCGGCGAACTCGGCGGTGCCAGGCTTGCTGTGGATGCGCTGGCAGACCCCGCCACGGACGAAGTAGAGGTAGCCCTTCTTGCCTCGGGCGTAGACGTAGGCGGGGAGGCTTCTTTTCACCTGCGGTTCCAGTTCACGAGGTCTGGTTCATCACCGTCCAGCCTGCCGACGGTAGGCGCGATCTTGTAGACGCGGGACTGGTGCTCGATGGTAATGGTCACGCCGGTATTCTGGCATACCTGCGCGGCCTCTGTGAGCCATTTCGGCGGTTCTGCTGTGTGAGGTGCGGGCATCACTCACGCTCCCTGTTCGCGATCTCAAGCAGCACGTCGGCGTGGCACGGGCCGTCCAGGGGACACCAACACGCGAGATCCTTGCCGCGTAGCTCGCGTCTAACCTCTTCGACGAAGGCTGACTTTTCCGGTCGCTTCATCAGCTCGCCGAACAGGCTCGCCAACATCGCTCGGTCAACGCCGCGACCATCGCCCTGGTAGGGATTGCCCCATTTCGACGGTCTCGCGACCACGACAGCGTCGGGGTGATCTTTGCGCCAGCCGCCTTTGCGTCGTGTCATCTGAATGCGCTTCGGCATCATTCGCGCTCCTCCTTGGCGGCACATGCCGCACACGCCGCGTCTCCGGCGCTATCGAGCGTCGTGGCCGGATCCGCGCAGATCTCACACCGCGCGTCCGCGAGCTCCACGAGGCGCTCGAGCTCTTCCACCCGATCGGCAGCCGCATCGCGCTCGGCCGTCACGGCCTGCAGCGCGTTGGTGATCTTCTTCACCCGGCTCGGTGTCGCACCGTGCTCGGAGATGTCCGCGATGAGCCGCTTCATCCGGTTGGTGGTGGTGTTGGTCATGCCTGCGTCGCCTTGCTGCTCTTGGCGCGCCACTGGGCCTCGCTGTCGCCGAGGCGAAAGTCGAGCTCTTCCTCGGTCTCGACGTTGAGGTGCATGTCGTTGGCAAGCTCGCGGTAGACGTAGTTCCACCAGTCGCGGATCAGCGGGTCTACGCCCAGGCCCCCGCTCAGCCCCCCCTCACGTGGCACGTGAGAAGGAATCCGTTATCCACTGCCGCCCATGGTCGGGTCTCGCGCGCGGGCCGCCCAGTAGCGCGCCAGCGCCCGCCGAAGCCGATCCCGCCGGTGATCAAAGACCGGCACGTCGCCGTCCCGCACAGCATCGACCAGGTCGCATGCGGCCTCCGCAGCCTCACGAAGGTCCGAGGGCGGCGCCCGGTCGGCGAAGGCGCAGAGCGCGAGCTTCAGATGGCGCGCGAGTTCCACGCACTCCACCAGCCCGCCGCGGCACATCGCGACTGCCGTCGCGGCGATGACGACGCGCGGCACCGGCTCGCAATCGACCACATCAGACACCCTCATGGCGCATCCTCCCGATCCTGCTCGGCACCCGTGGTCGCATCGCGGAACTGCCGAAGGCTCGCGACAGCGGTCTCGAGGTCGGCGACAAATGCGTCGAAGGACGGACCGTCGAGAGAGCCGTTCACCACCGGCGGCGCCCCCTCGATCCGACGGCCCGACATTGCCACCACCGCGCGGTCTACGGCTTCCCGCTCTCCAAGGAATGGCAGGCGTGGATCGGGATCTCGGGGCGCGCCCTCGACAAGGATGAGATGGGCGAGTTCATCGAGGCGAACGCGAAGGACATCATGGACCCGACGCCGCCAGTGCTGGCGCTCAACGAGAGCGACAAGAACCAGCCATGGGAGAACCGTCTGATCCAGACAGCGCGGCAGATCGAGGGCCGCTACGGCCAGCTGGGCCAGCTGCTCGCGATGTCGCGCCGCTTCCAAGTCTATGAAACCAGCGACCTGACGGTGAAGACCAACCGCGACACCGGCGAGAGCGAGATCCAGTTCCTCAACGAGCACAAGGATGCCGACGGCAAGCCGCTCAGCGTGCCGAACCTGATCATCATCACGATCCCCGTGTTCCTGAATGGCGCCCCCTACCGGATGCCGGTGCGCTTCCGCTATCGGAAGTCCGGCTCCTCCGTGAAGTTCATCCTGTCGATCTACAACCCGGAACGGGCGTTCGAAGCCGCCTTCGACGAGGCGCTCAAGATCGCGGCCGACGCGACCGAGCTCCCCATCTTCCAGGGCCACCCCGAATCCAGCTGATGCCCATGTCAGCGCCCCGGCAACGGGGCGTTGTGATGGTCACCAGCGCAGGAGGACATCCATGCACAGCGAAGACTATTTCCAGCAGACCTGCGCCGAGAAGCCCAAGGGCGCGTTCTGGCGCTTCACCGGGCCGAGCTACAGCTGGTCGCCGGCGATCCCGCACGAGGAAAGCTGGACCGTGCATATGCAGCCGGTCTTCGACAGATACCTGCAGTCGCTAGACGAGCTGCCCCACCATTTCCAGCTGCACTTCATGCACGCGGCAGAGATCATCGGCTACAAGCACCCAGATCCGCGATGCCGAGCGCGCCGTCGAGCGCTTCCGCGACGGGCATGCCGATGCCCTCTCGGACCTCAGGCCCTGGATCCTGGACCACATCCTCGCCGCGAACCTTCTCACGCCGGAAGAGCGTGAACGGTCGGGCCTTTGCTGAGAAAGGGACGGACGATGACCGACGAGAAGACCTCGAAGACCGAGACCAAGCGGGACCGGGTGCGCCGCCTGCTGATCGACCCGCTGACCGAGCACGGCTTCCGCAAGCCCAGCGGCGTGTCGGCCGAACGCCACGCGAAGTTCCTGACGGATCTCGCCGACGAGCTGAGCCACATGCACGATGAGAAGCTCGAAGATCTCCGCGCGGCGCTCAGGTATCGCGGCGAGGGCAAGGATCGGCGGGGCTGGCCGTGCATGGCGACGATCATGCCGCTGGCCGAGGCCGCGCAGCCGCGCCCGCTCGAGGAGGTGCCTGCCCTGGCGCGCTGGTTCCGGAGCGCTGCCGGCGTCGATGCCTATCGTGAGAACCGCCTGCTGGCTGAGTTCCGGTTCTGGGAGCGGTTCAAGAAACCGCCGCTCAAGGACGGTGAGAAGCGCATGGTCCGCGAGAAGGCGCGCGAGCTCGACAGCGACTACCGCGTCCGCGCGGACCGGGAGCGCCGCGGCGTGGCAAGCGACGACGATCTGCAGTGGCTGGCGTGGCATCGGCGGGACGAGGCCCGCGCCATGGCGCTGCTGCCGGAGGGGGTGGCATGAGCGTGCTCGGTTCGAACGGGAAGTGGACAGCGGGCGAGGCGGTTCGTCCCTACCTCGGTCTCCGCGTTGGCGATGCGGTCCCGGTCGAGGGCAGCTCGGCCGCCATCTTCGATCGAGGCGAGAGCGCTTGGTACGCGCTGATCTGCCGGCCGCAGCAGGAGCGCCACGCGGAAAGCTGGCTTTCGGCGCGCGGCGTCTATGCTTTTCATCCCGTCACCTCGCGTCGAACCCGGGTGCGGGGGAGGCTGCGGGAATACGAGCGCCGGTACCTGCCCGGATACGTCTTCGCGCGGTTCGACGGCATCCCGATCCCGCACCGCGTGCTGACCTCGCCATTTCTCACCGGGGCGCTTTGCCGGTCGGATGGTCAGTGGGGTGTGCTCGGGCCCAAGCGCCTGGCCGCGCTCCACGAGATGCGTGCGCGGGATCTGCGGCAAGAGGATGAGCGACAGGAGCTGAAGCGGCGGGCTGCAGCGGCACGGCGTGTGCGGGCCGGGGATCGGGCCATGTTCCGGGCGGGGCCGTTCGAGGGTATGTCGTGCGAGGTGGTCGAGATCGATGCCGCTGGCGGGGTCAAGGTGCGCTTCGATCTGTTCGGTCGTGAGAACTTTGTCACCACGACGGGCGAGGCGCTCGTGGGGTTTCCAAGGAACAGCGCAAGTTAAGTCTCGCCGTCTCATCAAGAGAAGGATGAGTGTGACTTGGGATTGGCTCCTCTCCATGACAGGTCCTCTGCGGAATGCAGAGAGCGGCCTTGTCTCAAAGGTGACCTGAAGAGGAGCGCCAATCGTTTTGGCGCATTATAAGCGTCATGGAAGGGGCAGGGAAGGAGGTGGGCGAGAGTGTGCAAGTAAGCTGAACGAAGTGCAGCAATGTTCGAACTACACTCGCGTTGCGTCAGGCCATACTGAAGGCGGACTTCGCATGAGCGCTGCAACGTTGCTAGTGGTTATAATGCATGATATCAAGAATTTACGTGTTGACGAGCGTTGCTCAGCAGCAATCTGATCGCTTCACTCGGCTAGAATACTGGAATCCGATATGCTGCTATCCTTCAGTCTGAAATCCTTCAAGAGTTACAGGGAAAGCGATCTTCCCCTCGCTCCTCTTACCGTGTTAATTGGCGCTAATGCATCCGGAAAGAGCAATGCCATTGAAGGGCTGAGGCTTATGTCTTGGCTTGCGCAAGGGCAACGCCTGTCAGCCATCCAGTACAGTGTAAACAGTGGGGAGCAAGTCGTTCGGGGGACCGCGAGAAACTTGCCTAATGAAGGTGCCAATAAATTTGGTTTCGCTTGTTCTATTTCCGGGACAAACTGGAGAAAATGGGACATTGACATAGAATTGCGAGACGATGGCCTTCATATTATCTCGGAATCTATTACCTCCCCTTGGGAGAGTGTGCCTCTTTACATACTGGACCAGCCGTCAACGGGTCGCGGCACTGATGTCGGAGTAGCGTACAACAATTTTGCGCGAGGTGGCAAGAAGCCTCACATTACTTGCATTGATCAGATGCCTATTTTCTCTCAGTTGGCGACGCCTGCATCAATTTCCGTGAATCACAAAAAATCTCGAAAAGAGGTCCCGACCGTATCTCGAATTTTCGAAGGACTTCTTTCGAACATTCTTTTCCTAGATCCGAATCCCCAGTTGATGCGAAACTACTCATTTCCAGCTGGTGAAAAGCTGCGAGGAGATGGGGCTAACCTTTCAGCAGTCCTCTTTGATCTGTGTGGTCAGCCGAAGGATGAGGTTGAGATAAACGATTTCTCCGACTTGCTCGATGGGGTCGAGGCGGCGCCGGAACTTCTGAGCCTTATACAAAGTCTTCCGGAGCAAAATATTGATGGAATCAGGTTTATTCGGGAGCCTCGTGGGGGCGTAATGGTGTCGCTCACAGAGAGCTTTGGGGGTCATTTGAAAAGATATGATGCTTCTCTGCTTTCAGATGGGACTTTGCGTGTTCTTTCTATAGCTGCAGCCTTGCTGTCTGCTCCGGTTGGGACGATGGTAGTTATCGAAGAGATTGATAATGGCGTTCATCCAAGTCGGGCAAAACACCTCCTCACAAGTATTCGAAGAATTGCTGAGGCGAGACAACTTCGCGTTCTAATGTCGACTCACAATCCTGCTTTGCTAGATGCACTTCCGGACGAAAGTATTCCAGATGTTCTTTTCTGCTACAGGAGCATCGACGATGGGTCGAGTAAGATTATGCGGTTATCAGATAGTGAGTCATACCCAGAGATAGTTGCGCAGGATTCCCTTGGAGGGCTTCTAACCTCGGGGCTGCTTGACAGATATGCGAAGCTGAAGAGGACGCGCAAAGACAGAGCAAATTCAGCTCTTAAGTGGTTGAAAAGGGTGCGTCAGAACGATGAGTGAGGTCGTGCTAATCGATACGACGGTCTTCCTGAATGTACTTGACGTTCCGGGTTTGAATCAAGATCGAGTGGACGTTCTTGATGAGTTTGAGAAAAAGATCAAACGTGGTGATCACTTCCTTCTGCCGATGGCCACCATATGGGAGACTGGAAATCACATTTCACGCTTGGGCTCAGGGAGGCGGAGGCGTGAATTTGCTAAGTGCCTCGCTGAGCAAGTGAGGTTGGCTCTGAATGGAGACGTGCCATTCAGAGCCACACACTTTCCAGATCGAGAGGAGTTTCTGAGTTGGATTGAGGATTTTCCAGATTTTGCGATGCGAAGCAAGTCCGAGAAAAAATCCGGGGAGGGTATAAGTTTGGTGGATTACTCCATTATCAAGGAGTTTCATAGAACAGTTGCGCAGAACCCTTCTCGTATTGTTTGCATCTGGTCGTTGGATATGGATTTGATCGCGTTTCGTAAGACGCCATAGGTGGCCATATTCCCTGAAGGTCGTGGAGTGGAGTCGAGCGCACGTATTGAAGCGCCATTATCGTACCAAGCCTCGTCAATTCGCTAGGTGTTCAGCCCCGGCGTTTACGGTCGCCTCCGGATATCAGACGCTATGTTCTAAAATGTTCGAAGCAAGCATGCCTGTGGCTCAATATCAACGCGTCAGTATCGACTCCGTCGCTTGCCAGCCCCTCCTCCACCATTCCGCGTTTAAAACCGTATTCAAGCTCACCTTCGCGATTTGGCGGAACGTCAGGTCCAAATTTCACCTCGCCTTGGCGAACGACCAGTGACGAGAGTTGCGGGAGCCCTTTGGCGGCACAATGGCGAATAATCGACTGCATCAGCCCCCCTTGGCCGCTTATTTTTCGATAGTAGGTGGACCACTCTGCATTTCTGTCATTGATACATGCGAGTGCCAATTCCTTGTAGCTGCAAACGCGTCCATCTTTCGCCACTGCGCTCAGAAATGAAATCGCTCGGGGGATGTCGAAATGAGGTGCTATTTTGGCGGCGCTGCGTTCAGAGAGTATTCTCTTCGCTTCCGTGAGGTTGGTTTTCTGCTGCGAGGTCAGGGTATCTGTGGCTTCACTGCGCCGAATGAGTTGCTCTAGGGCCTCGTCAGTTCTTGATTTGAGATAGTTCGACATGTTTGAAGTGATCCTATTCAATCCGAAGCTTATAGCTTAACAACAACTTCTGCGCGTTGGCCATATTCGGCAACTGTTTGGATGCCAGAAACCTGAGGTCTTCGAGCTTTGCTAACGCGTCGCGGTTGGCGCCATGCGGAGAAGGGGAGTTGACAGCACGGCGGTGCGATTCCTATGTTCCCCTTAACAGGCCTCATGCTCCGAGTGCTCTCCCGCGGAGGGACAGATACCGGAGCGGGTGGGCGGCGAGGATGGGTTGAACGCCACGTCCGACACGCCTTCGCTGTGTCCCGAGCCTCGCCACTGTGCGGGGCTTTTTCGTTTTCAGGCTATGGGCATGGACGTGTTCACGACAGCAGGCGCCGGGCCCCGCCATGCGTAAGCTGTGCTCGGCCCCTGGCTGCGAGGAGATCGCGGAGGCCGGTAAGGCACGCTGCGCGGTTCACCAGGCGGAGCAGGATGGCAGGCGCGCGGCGCAGAAGGCGGCGGCGCAGGCCACGCCGCACGCGGCGGCTGCGCGGGCGCTCTATGCCGATCCGCGCTGGAAGGTGGCGGCGCGGCGGTTCCTCGACCGGCATCCGCTCTGCGTCGATTGCGGCGAGCTGGGCGTGGTCGAGCCCGCGACGGACGTCGACCACGTGGTGCCGCACAAGGGCGACCGAGTCCTGTTCTGGGACCGGTCGAACTGGCAGGCGCTCTGCCACCGGTGCCACAGCCGGAAGACGGCGCGCGAGGTCTGGCACGGGGACCGGGGGTAGGTCAAAAATCCCGGCCGGACGGCGCAAACCGACGCCCCAACCTTTCTTTCCGCACCGGCGGAATTGAGCAAAAAAGCCCACCTTGAGCAGGACAGGAGATTGGTCATGAAGGGACGCAAGCCGACCCTCGACAATGTCGTGCCCATGCGCGGCGATGCCCCGAAGCCGGTGCCCGAGCCGCACGACCTGATGTCCGACGGCGCCAAGAAGGTCTGGCAGGAGCTGGCGCCGGAGCTGGTGCGGATGGACCGGCTGAAGCCGCATTACGAGCACATGTTCGTGGCTTACTGCGAGTCGGCCTCGGACGTGATCGAGCTCACCAGCAACATCGTGCTCGAGGGCCGCACCTATTCGGTGGCGACCCGCAACGGGGTGCAGCAGAAGAAGACGGCGAACTGGCAGGCGCGACAGGATGCGCTGGCCAACATGCGCCAGCTGGGCGCGCTCTTCGGCCTCTCGCCGGTCGATGACGCGCGGCTGGCGACCGGAGGACAGGGGGATCTCTTCGAGGAGCTCCTGCGCGGGATCCGTGGAGGCAATTGATCATCCCGTCAGCCGCTACGCGCTCGACGTGATCGAAGGCGAGGTGGTGGTGGGGCCTCTGGTGCGCATGGCCTGCGAGCGGCACCTGATGGATCTCGAGACCGGCGCGGATCGCGGCCTGGTCTTCGACACCGAAGCCGCCGACATGGTGATCCGCTTTGCCAAGGTGCTGCGCCACACCACGGGGCCGATGGCCGGCGCCGAGCTGGCGCTGCAGCCCTGGCAGGTGTTCCGGCACGGGTCCGTGTTTGGCTGGAAGCATGCCGAGACCGGGCTGCGGCGGTTCCGCGCGACCTATCACCAGGTGGCGAAGAAGAACGGCAAGACCACGGACACGGCGGTGCCGATGCTCTTCACCCAGCTCTTCGACGGCGAGGGCGCGCCGCAGGGCTATTGCGCGGCGACGACGCGAGACCAGGCGGGGCTGCTCTTCAACGAGATCAAGCGGATGATCCGCGGCTCGCCGGCGCTCTCGTCGCTGCTCGACGTGTTCAAGACGCAGATCCAGTCGCCGCGCACCAACGGCTACATCGCCGCGCTCAGCCGCGACGGCAACAGCGCCGACGGCATCAACCCGCACTTCGCCGCCCGCGACGAGGTGCACCGCTGGACCGACAGGGAGCTCGCCGACGTGGTCACCAACTCGATGATCGCCCGCGCCCAGCCGATCGACTGGGCGATCACCACCGCCGGCGCCGACCGCGCCAGCCTCTGCGGCGAGATCCGCACCTATGCCGAGCGGGTGCTGCGCGGCGACGTGCGCGACGACGCCTTCTTCGGCTTCGTGGCCGAGCCCCCCGAGGATGCCGACCCCTCGGACCCGCTGACCTGGGCGATGGCCAACCCCAACCTCGGGGTGGCCTTCACCGAGACCGACTTCCGGCGCATCCACGACGAGGCACAGGCGATCCGGGGCAAGATGCCGAACTTCCGCCGGCTGCACCTCAACCTCTGGACCGAGGGCGCGCAGAGCTGGATCGGCCGCGATGTCTGGGACCGGGGGCTGGCGACCGCGCCCTTCGATCC
>NZ_FNAV01000039.1 GCF_900102075.1 Salipiger thiooxidans
TCAGCGTCAGCGCAAACTCACGCACCGCGGGATCGATCCGGTTGTTGGACGGACGTCCGCGGGCCTTGTGCCGGATCGCTGCCGGACCATCGGCCTGGAACGTCTTCAGAAGCCGGTGAACCTGCCTTCGGCTCAGGCCCAAGACCGAGGCTGCCGCCACCGCAGACATCCGGCCTTGCACCACATCACTCAGGACTTCGATCCGGTTCAGCTCGCGCTCGCTCATGACCACCAATCCCACGGCCGCACTCCAATCCTGCCCATTCAGGGGAGTGTGACACTTCAGCTTTGCTCATGTGGGACATTCTAACTTGGCGCTTACAGGGTTCGCGCGCGTAATCATAGTTATGTGCAACTGTGAGAGTGTGACCAACGCAGCTGTGTCAAATACGGCAATGCTCTGCTCCCCGAAGCTGAACCACCGGAAACTGGAATCCTTCGACTGCTTCACGATCACGGGCTGGTGGCGTCATCGGGATAGCGGATAGCAATCGGGACGTCGTGATCGATCGCGCTGGGGGGCTGTCTTCGCAGTAATGTCTGGGCCAATCCTCCGGCCTTTCGGGGCGTCAGCAAGGCTCATGAACCGGTGCGCGTTCACCCTCATATTCTCAACTTACGAAAATCAAATCTCAACCAGATCACAGGAACAGTCTTCCACAGGCTTGCAGCTCTACGCGAGGAGCGCGTCACTAGACCGCCGTCGCAGCAATGGCCTGAAGCTGCTTGAAGACGACATAGCGATCCAGATGCTTCGCAACCGCTTCCGGGTTTGGACGGTTGATGCCACCGCTGCGCGACATTGCCCTCATGGCGCTGCCGGCATCTTCGTAGCGCCCTCCCGCCAAGGCGCCGAGCATGGCGGCGCCAAGCAGGACAGGTTCGGCGGACTCCGGCGCAACGACGGGCTTCCCGGTGGTATCTGCAAGGATCTGGCGGATCAGCGGATGCCGGCCTGCGCCGCCGCTGATCGCGATGCGGGCGATCTCTGCGCCGGCGGCGCTCTGGGCCTCGATGATCTGACGCAGCCCGTAGCCGAGCCCGCAGATCGTCGCGAGGTAGAGCGCCAGCAGGCTGTCGAGGTCTCGCTCCATGCCGATCCCCATGATCGTGGCGCGGCGGTGCGGATCGGCGTGAGGCGCGCGGTTGCCGAGCACCTCCGGTACGACGTGGACCCCTTGAACGCGTTCGAGAACCGCCCCGTCACCGACCTGATCGGCGAGCCAGGACGGCAGGCTCTGCCCGGCCGCCGCGGCGAGCCCATGCGCCTCGGCAGCAAAGGGGTGATGGTCGATGAGCTGGTCGACAGCCGCACCCGCCGCGGACTGCCCGCCTTCGTTGAGCCACATGCCGGGGATCATCGCCGAGTGGTACGGACCCCAGACACCGCGCACGAAGGCCGGCGTCTCCGTGGTTGTCATCGTGCAGGACGAGGTGCCGAAGACATAGGCAAGGTCACCGGTCGGATCCCCGCCGGTGCCGACGGTGCCGAGGCCGCCCGCATGTGCGTCGATCAACCCCGCGCCAACGGGCGTCCCCTCCGGCAGACCCATTTGCGCCGCCGCCACCGCTGTGAGGCCGGTGCCGAGCGCGGTTCCCGCAGCGACGACGCGGCTGCCGATACGGGCGAAGCCGTCCTTGCCAAGCTCGCCGAGACCGACCTTTTCGAAGTAGCTCGCGTCCCAGCCCCCTTCATGACCCAGGTAGGTCCACTTGCAGGTGACCGTGCAGATCGAGCGGGACAGATCCCCCGAAGCCTTCCACGTCAGGAAGTCCGTAAGGTCCATGAACTGCCATGCGGCGGCATAGACCTCGGGCGCATGTTCCTTGAGCCAGAGCAGCTTGGGGGTCTCCATCTCGGGCGAAATGACGCCCCCGACGTAGTCGAGCACCGGATGGCCGAGGGCGTTGATCCGTGCGGCCTGCTCGGTGGCGCGATGATCCATCCAGACGATGATGTTCCTGTCCGCATCGACGGGCAGCGGCGCGCCTCCCTCTCCGAGGATCACCAACGAGCAGGTTGCATCAACTCCGATGCCGCCGATGCTTGCCGGGTCGACCCCGGCGGCCTTCACCGCCTGGCGCACCGCCGCGCAGACCGCAGACCAGATATCGTCTGAGGATTGTTCCACGCGATTGCCCGGGCCCTTCCAGAGCACGACCTCCTGCGAGGCGGCGCCCTTCAGCACCCCCTGGGCGTCGAAGACACCCGCTCTTGCCGAGCCCGTGCCCACGTCAATGCCGACTAGATACATGTCAGAGGTCCACGCTGTTGGGCAGAATGACCATGTCACGGATCACCACACCCTTGGGGCGGGTGAGCATGAAGACGACCGCCGCGGCCACTTCTTCGGGCTGCATCAGCGAGCCGTTCGCAAGCGCCTCCTCCATCTTTTCCTTCGGCCAGTCGTCGAGAAGAGCCGTGACCACCGGGCCGGGAAGGACCGCCCCCATCCGGATGCCATGCTGCGACACCTGGCGTCGCGTCGAGTGCAGAAAGGCCTGCACGGCGAATTTCGAGGCGGTGTAGATCGGTTCCCAGACGACCGGGACGACGCCTGCCACCGAGGAGGTGAACAGGACGTCGCCCGACTTTCGCGCGATCATGCCAGGGAGGACGGCATTCACGCAGCGGAAGGCCGCATTGATGTTCAGGTTCAGCATCCGGTCCCAGGCATCCGGGTCGCCCTCGGCCGCGGGGCCGCCGACGTAGGCCCCGGCGTTGGCGTGAAAGATGTCGAGCGGGCCGACGAGATCCTCGATCCGCGGAACCATACCCGAAACAGCGGGTCCGTCGAAAAGGTCGAGCACGAGGGGATGGGCGTTCTCGCCCAGCTCGCTGCAGAGCCGCGAGAGTTTCTCGGAGTCGCGATCGATCAGCACGACCCTGGCCCCTTCCGCCAGAAGCGCCCTGGCGCAGGCGAGACCGATGCCGCTGGCCGCGCCGGTGATGGCGGCCGCTTTGCCGTTCAGTTTCATGGACTTGTCCTTATGCACGGCCATGCGAGGCACGGGAGCGACGGGCGAGGCTGTCGACGATCACGGCAATCGCGAGGACGCCGCCGGTAATCATGTAGCGCAGGCTGGAGGAGAGATTCAGCAGTGTGAGACCGTTGGAAATGGCCTGGATCACGATGATCCCGAGCAGCGCCGACCAGGCGGAGCCGCGCCCCCCAAAGAGCGACGTTCCCCCTATGACCGCCGCGGCGATCGCGTTCAGGTTCACGTCGCCGGTTCCGGCCTGCTGCGAGGCGGAGGCAAGGCGGGAGGCGGCGAAGACGCCTCCAAGGGCCGCCAGAGACGAACAGAGCATGAAGGCTGACAGGCGGATTCTCTTCACCGAGATGCCGGAACGGCGCGCGGCCTCGGCATTGCCGCCGACGGCGAACATGGAGCGCCCCCACTGCGTGCGGCGCAGCGCATAGTCGAGGGCGACGACGAAGAGGGTGAAGACACCGAACATGTAGGGCACGCCGCGGCCCTGCTCGAGATAGGCGACGCAGCCGATGAGAGCCACGGTGAGCACGCCGGCCCTCACGAGCAGCACCGACAGTCCCGGGCTGGAGAGGTTTGCGTCACGCCGGCGCTTCAACGTCTTCAGCCCCGAAAAGACCATCAATGCGCCCGGCAGGATCGCCGCGAGATAGGACAGCCACGCGGGCATGATGAGGATCTGGCCGAACTTCACCAGCGGCGAGGTATAGGGCAGGTTGATCGAGCCCGTGGCCCCCAGCAGATAGAGTTGCAGGCCGAGCAGTGCCAGCAGCCCTGCGAGCGTGGCGACGAAGGACGGCATTTCGAACTTGTTGCGCAGGAAGCCATAGATGAAGCCCACGGCCGCGCCTGCAAGGACCGCGCCGAGGATGGCAAGCAACATCGGCAGGCCCGAGTTCACCCAGAGAACACCGACCAGCGCCGAGGACAGGCCGGACATCGAGCCGATCGAGAGGTCGATTTCGCCCAGCAGCAGCACGCAGACGACGCCAAGCGAGATAAGGCCGATGGCGGCGGCGTCGAACAGCAGATTCACGAGGTTGTTGGGGGCAAGAAACACGGGGTTCAGGGACGAGAACACCAGTGTGATCAGCAGAAGGCCGATGAAGACCGGCAGCATTCCGAGGTCCCCGGACCGGACGCGGTCGAAGAAGGCGCGCAGTGCCCCGGAGAGACCTTCGTCATGGCGGACGCGCGTGTCGGCGCGGTCGAGTTGGGCGCCGCTCATGCGACTTCTCCTTGCTTGCGGGCCATGCGGCGAGAGACCGAGTTTTCAGAAGCGCCGGTGATCGCGGCGACAAGTTCCTGATGAGAGGTTTCGGCGGTGAACACGCCGTTGTTCTGGCCGAGGCGCAGGACGACGATGCGGTCGGCAACGGCGCGCACGTCCTCCATGTTGTGCGAGATGAGGATCACGCCGTGCCCGCGCTCCCGGACGCGCTCGATGAGGTTCAGAACCTCCGCGGTCTGCGCGACGCCAAGCGCGGCGGTCGGCTCGTCCAGCATGATGATCTTCGGGTCGAGCAGCAGCGAACGGGCGATGGCCACGGTCTGTCGCTGGCCGCCCGAGAGCGAGGCGATGGGCTCACGAACGGAAGGAATGCGGGCGGCAAGTTCCTGCAAGAGTGTCCAGGCGCGAACCTCCATTTCCACTTCATCCAGCGCCCATCGGTTCAGCTCGTGACCCAGGAAGAGGTTGGCAACCACATCGAGGTTCTCGCACAGCGCCAGATCCTGGAAAACGGTGGCGATGCCGAGCGCAAGCGCGGTGCCGGGGCTGTCGAGCGTGACCGGCGTGCCGCACCACTCGATGGTCCCGGAGGTCGGCTGGTGCACACCGGCGAGCGTCTTGACCAGCGTCGACTTGCCCGCGCCATTGTCGCCGACGAGGGCGACGACCTCGCCCGCGTGCACATCCAGTTCGATGTCCTTGAGCGCGGTCACCGCGCCGAACTGCTTCGACACGCCGCGCAGTTTCAGGATCAGCTCACCCTGTTCCATGTTCTCTTCTCCCTGTTTTGCCGGGGGCATCGTGCTGCCCCCGGCGATCTCCGGCCCGAAGACTATTCGATGCCCAGTTCGGCGCAGGGGTCGGCGTAATCGCCGGTGCAGACCTCGGCAGCGGTCTGGATTCCCTTGTCGAAAATCTCGGCCTTGATGTTCTCCTGCGTCACGACAGCCGGGACGAACAGCTGCGAGGGCGTGTCGTAGAGCGTCGTGGTGGCCTCCGGCTCTTCGCCGTTGACGAGCTTCATCGCCACTTCTGCCGCAGCCTCGGCAACGATTTCCGAGGGCTTGGAAATCGTGTTGTACTGGTCGCCCGCGATGATGAGCTGCAGCGCCGCGATGGTGGCGTCATTGCCGGTCACCGGCGGCAGCGGATCGACACCGGCCGCTTTCATCGCCGCGATCGCACCGCCAGCGGTGCCGTCGTTGGCGGCCACAATGCCCTTGATTTCAGGGCCGAAGCGGGTGATCTGGCCGGCCGCCCACTCCTGCGCCTTGGGCGGGGCCCAGTCCGGGGTGTCGAACTCGGAAAGCGTCTTGTAGGCGGAGTTGTCGAGCGCGGAGTCGATGCCATCGCGGATCAGCCCGGCAGCGGCGTCCGTGGGCGAGCCGTTGATCTGCAGCACGCCTGCGCCGTCGGCGACGCCCGATGCCTTGAGGTGGTCGACGAGGGATTGGGCAATCGCCCGACCGATGCCCTCATTGTCGAAGGACACGTAGAAATCCGCCGGCACATCGGGGATCGGCCGGTCATAGGCCACGACCTTGACGTCCTGGGAGTGCGCGATCTGCACCAGTGCCGCCGCAGCGGAACTGTCGACCGGATCGAGCACGACGACCTTGGCGCCCTGCGCGATCACCGAGTTGAACTGCTGCTGCTGAAGGGCCACGTCGGCGTTGGCGTTCTGGTAGATCACCGTGCAGTCGGGGCAGAGCTTGTCCATGGCGGCCTTGAAGCCGGGATAGTCGTGCTGTTCGTAACGGGTGGATGCCTGATCGGGCATCAGAAAGGCGACGGTCGCCTCTGCATGCGCCATGGTCGCGGATGCGATCGCCAGCGCGGATGCGGCGAGAAAACGGGTCCGGGTCATGTAACTCCTCCTGTCATGTCAGACCGGCCCTGCGGGCAGCGCACCAGGAGGGAGTCCTCCGGACAAGCGGTCCGGCAGCACCCGCAACAGTTTCCTCCTCCCAGCGCACTATCTTTGGGCGCTCTATCGGTTGAGCGCGGCATTATTCCAATGCTCAACCGATAGAGCATAATTGCTCTCGGCCTTCGATCCTGTCAACATCGCTGAGCGAACAAACTTTGGGAGAGGTATCCTCATGACGACCGATGACGGAATTTCCTCAAGGCGGACAACGATCTACGATTTGGCGAGGATCGTCGGCACCTCCCCCACAGCCGTCTCCTCCGTGCTCAACGGATCGTGGAAGAAGCGCAGAATCAGCCAGAAGCTCGCCGATCGCGTGCTGAGCGCCGCCGAGGAGAATGGCTACGCGCTCAACATCCAGGCCAGCGTCCTGCGCCGCGAGAAATCCAACATCGTCGGCATGATCATTCCGAAATACGACAACCGCTTCTTCGGCGCGATCGCGGAGCGCTTCGAGGAGGCCGCGCGCGCCGAGGGTCTCTTTCCGGTCATCACCTGCACGCAGCGCGACCCCGATCTCGAGGTCGAGGCGGTCCGCGGGTTGCTGTCCTACCAGGTCGATTGCCTCGTGGCCTGTGGCGCGACCAACCCGGATCATATCGCCGAGCTCTGCGCCGCCAACGGGGTCGCTACCATCAACCTCGATCTGCCGGGCGGCCGGGCGCCGTCGATCATTTCCGACAGCTACTCCGGTGCCCTGGACCTCACAAACGTCATCCTCGACGCTTGCGAGCAAGAGCTGGGATCGCGGGCACCGCTGATCTTCATCGGTGGGCGCCTCGATGATCACAACACCAAGGAACGGCGGCGCGGCTTTCTCGACGCGCATGCCGCGCGCGGGATCGAGGTGCCCGAAGACAACGTTCTGATGCCGGGCTACGCGCCCGAGAAGGCGCGCGCGGTCCTCGAAGGGATGGCAACGCGCGCCCGGGGTATTTTCGTGAATTCGACCATCACCCTCGAAGGCGTGGTGCAATGGATGCAGTCGCTGCCCCCTGCGGAGGCCGCCGGAATGCGCTACGGCAGCTTCGACTACGACCCTTTCGGCGCCTTGCTGCCGCAAAATGTCGGCATGGTCGAGCAGGATGTACCGAGCCTAATCGCGGCACTGGTGGCAAGGATGGGTGACCTCCCGAATGCGCAGATCGACGTGACGAAGGTGCCTTGCATTCTCCGTCTGCCACATATCACACCCGCCGCCTGAGGGTCTTTGCACAGCGATTGCGCGATGCCGGAAGACCGCACAAGATCATGATGACCGCGGTCCCCCGGGAGTCACTCCCCCGGACTGTTTTCTGATCCCGCTCCCCATTCTGGAACGACGTCCTGCGCAGCGTGAAGATGGTGGTCTCCGCTGATCACATGGGGCTGTGGGCTGCAGCGCGGCGGGTGACAGGCGCCATGCTGGCGCTCTTCACAGTCACAGGTCTTTTGGCAGTGCGCGTCACACGGAAGTGCGGTGAAGGCGCCAGGCTTCACCTGTATTCCGGTATGAACCCGGGAAATTCATGCTGAAATGACGGAAAAGCAGCCCTCTCTCTGCCTGCAAAACAGGCAGAGAGAGGATTCATGGAGATTGTAGACAATCTCCAATCATAAACCCTTCTGCTGCGCTCTCGATGATTGTAGACAATCTACAACAGGATTCCCTGAAAGAGCTCCCGATGACCAGCATGATCAAGCGAGAAACGATGGGCGCCCAGCTCGGCGGTCTGCTGCGCGGCGCCATCCTCTCGGGTGAGTTCCAGCCAGGGGAGGCGGTAACGGAAACCGCCCTCGCCGTCCGCTTCGGCGTGAGCCGGGGGCCGATGCGCGAGGCGATGCGGCACCTGACGGACGAAGGGCTTCTGGTCACCGTGCCCTACACCGGCACCCGGGTGCTGCAGCTCACCTCGGCAGACATCGGTGACATCTATTCCATGCGCATTTGCCTCGAGATCTTCGCCTTCGAGCAGATCTGGGAGCGCCGCGATGGAGCGTTCCGCGCGGCACTCATAGCGCGGCACGCGGCGCTGCTCGAGGCGATCGACGCAGGAGACGACATCCGCTCCATCGACGCCGAGCTCGACCTGCATGGCCTTGCCTACGAAACCTGCGGCAACGGCATCCTGCTGTCGAGCTGGAGCGGCATCCGCGCCCGGCTTCAGCTCTACTGGGCTGCGCACCACCGCGCGCACGGCATCACGGGCCCCAAACGGGAAAGCCATGATGACTACGTCCGCCTCGCGCTGGGAGACAGCCGCGAGCGGATGAAGGACGAGATCCGCGATCACATGAGCCGCGGGCTCGACAAGACCATGGCCTTCGTCTCCTCGGTGGAGGTTGAGAAGGCCGGTTCCAACAGGAGAAAGACATGAAAAGACGTTCCCTCATTCTCGCGGCCACGGCCGCGATGGCGCTTGCGCCGATGGCTCATGCGCAAGACAGCGGCACCATGGCGCAGGTCAAGGAGACCGGCGAGCTGCGTATCGGCGTCGCCTCGGCCGAGCCATGGTTCTACAAGGATCCGATGTCGGAGCAATGGACCGGCGTCGGCGTCGCCATGGGGCAGCGCATGGCTGACGACCTTGGCGTGAAGATGGTCCCCGTCGAGACGACCTGGGCCAACGCCGTGGCCGGCCTGCAGGCCAACCAGTTCGACATCATGTTCGTGCTCGACCCCACCGAGGAGCGCAAGAAGGCGCTCTCCTTCCCGGAAAACCCGCTCTTCTACTACGCCATGGGCGCGCTGGTGAAAGAGGGTTCCGAGGCGAAAACCTGGGATGAACTCGACACGCCCGAGACCCGCATCGGCGTCACGCTGGGCACCTCGCTGGACCGCAACGTGAGCGAGATGATGGACGAGGCGCAGATCAGCCGCTTCTCGTCCAACGACGAGGCCATCGCCGCGTTCGCCGCGGGCCGCATCGACGCGGTGGTGCAGTTCCACCCGGCCCTTGTCGTGCAGTATTCGCGCCTGAAGATGGGTGAGGTGCTGCTGCCCGAGCCGGTCAACCCGGTGGCGACCTCGGCGGGCATGCGTCAGGAAGACGGGACCGAGTTCCTCGATTGGGTGAACACCACCTTTGCCGACCTCTACGCCGCCGGCGTGCCGGACGAGCTTTTCGGCGAATACCTCGCCAGCAAGGACATTGATCCGAGCGGCATTCCCGGACTGGTCAAGGAAGACTGGTAAGTCCCTGCGCGGACCGGCCGGCCACCGGCGGGTCCGCGCCCCCTCCGATCCAACGAAAGCCGTCACATGGACTATTCCTGGGACTTCGGCCCGGTGCTGGAGCGTTTCGACATGCTCGCGCTGGGGCTGCTCAACACCGTGAAGATCGCTGCCGTCTCGATCGTGCTGGGCGTTCTTGTGGGGCTCGTCCTCGCGATGATGCGCCTCTCGACACGCAAGTGGCTGAACATCCCGTCGCTCGTCTTCATCGAGTTCTATCGCAACACGCCGCCGATCGTTCACTTCTTCTGGTTCTTCTACGCGCTGCCGGTGATGCTGGCGGTCAGCCTCGATCCCTACGTTGCCGCGGTGCTGGCGCTGTCGACGCAATCGGGTGCCTTCTACGCCGAGGTTTTCCGGGGCGGCATCGTCTCCATCGAGCGCGGTCAGTGGGAAGGCGGACGGGCGCTCGGCATGACCCATTCCGCACTGATGCGCCGGGTGATCGTGCCGCAGGCCATCGCCCGCATGGTGCCGCCGTTCATCGAGCGCAGCTTCGAGCTGCTGAAGACCACCGCCCTGGCCTCGACGCTCGCCTACGCCGACCTGCTCTATCAGGCGATGATGGTGAACGCAGAGACCTTCCGCCCGCTCGAGGTCTACACGACCATCGCGCTGATGTACCTCGTGCTGCTGGTCACGGCGAGCCAGTTTGCCCGCCTAGCCGAAGCTCGGCTGACGGCCTACCAGTGAGGGCGCCCCGATGAACTACGTTCCCGACTTCAGCATCGTCACCGACAACTGGATCGTCCTGCTGCGCGGGCTCTGGGTCACCATCCAGATCTGGATCCCCTCCATCGTCATCGGCCTCGCGGGGGGCTTCCTGCTGGCACAGGCGCGGCTCGCGCGCCGCGGCTGGATCCGTGGCACCAGCCTTGTCTATGTCGAGCTGTTCCGTGACACGCCGGTGCTGATCCAGCTCATCTGGTTCTACTACGCCTTTCCGATCCTCGTCGGCGTGCAGCTCAGCCCTTATGCCGCAGCCCTGCTCGGGCTGACGCTGAACACCTCTGCCTATGCCTCGGAGATCTTTCGCGGCGGCATCAGGTCGATCCACCGCGGCCAGATGGAGGGCGCGCTCGCCATCGGAATGAGCCGTGCGCAGGCCATGCGCCGGGTGATCCTGCCGCAGGTGATCAAGCGCATGCTGCCGGCCTTCACCAATCGCACGATCGAGGTGGCCAAGATGTCCTCGCTGGCCTCGGTGATCTCGGTGCATGAGCTGATGTACCAGGGCCGCCTGTTGTCCTCGACCTACTACCGACCCTTCGAGATCCTGACGGCGGTGGCTTTCATCTACTTCGTCCTGATCTACCCCGGCACCTTCCTTGCCGGGCGCCTCGAAAAGCACCTGGCGCGGTCCAACTGACCCGGAAAGGAACTCTCATGACCGGCAAACCCATTCTGGAAGTAAAGGGCCTGCACAAGCGGTTCGGCGACCACCACGTGCTCAAGGGCATCGATTTCACCGTCGAGCCGGGCGAGCGCGTCGCGATCATCGGCGGCTCGGGCTCCGGCAAGTCCACCTTCCTGCGCTGCATGAACTTCATGGAAACGCTGAGCGAGGGCGAGATCTGGCTCGACGGCACCCGCATCGGCGTCGAGAAAAAAGGCACCGTCACCTATCCTGAGAAGCAGCTTTGCCAAGTGCGCGAACGTCTCGGCATGGTGTTCCAGCAGTTCAACCTCTTCCCCCACATGAGCGTTCTAAACAACGTCATGGAAGGGCTCGTGACGGTGCAGGGCAAATCCAAGCCCGAGGCGCGCCGGATCGCCGAGGCCGAGCTTGCCAAGGTCGGCCTTTCGGAAAAGCACGACGCCTGGCCCGGACGCCTCTCCGGCGGTCAGCAGCAGCGCGTCGCAATCGCGCGGGCGCTGTCGATGCAGCCCGAGATCCTGCTCTTCGACGAGCCGACCTCTTCGCTCGATCCCGAGCTGGTGGGCGAGGTGCTGCGGGTCATCAAGCAGCTGGCCGAAGAGGGGCGCACCATGCTTCTCGTCACCCACGAGCTCGGCTTTGCCTATCACTTCGCCACCAAGGTGATCTTCCTCGCCGAGGGCGTCTTCCACGAGGTCGGCACCCCGGACGAGATCCTCAAGCACCCCAAGCAGGCGCGCACCCAGGACTTCCTGCGCCGCTTCGGCGAATTCGCATTCTGAACACCCCTGACATCAAGGTAAGACCATGACACCCCTCAGCAGCTCCTCTTCCCAGAGCTACGTGAAAGACCCGCGCAACGATGGCGTGGAGATCTACGTGAACGGTGAATTCTTCAGCCGGGACGAGGCCAAGGTCTCGATCTTCGACGCAGGCTTCGTGCTTGGCGACGGCGTCTGGGAAGGCATCCGCCTGATCAACGGCAAGCTTCTTGCCATCGACGAGCACATCGACCGCATCTTCGAAGGCGCATGCTCCATCCAGCTCGACATCGGCTTCGACAAGGCCGGCCTCGTCGAGGAGATCTGGAAGTGCCTGCGCCACAACAAGATGGAAGATGGCGTCCATATCCGCATGATGATCTCGCGGGGGCGCAAGTCGACACCGAACCAGGATCCGCGCTTCATCGTCGGCGGCGCCACCATCGTCATCGTCGCCGAATGGAAGCAGCCCAACCCCGAACTGAAGGCAAAGGGTCTCAGGCTGATGACCTCGACGATCCGCTGCTCGACGCCGGATGTCTTCGACCTGCGCCTGAACTCGCACAGCCGGCTCAACTTCATCCAGGCGCTGATCCAGGCGATCAACATGGGTGCGGATGAGGCGCTGATGCTGGACGATCGAGGGTTCGTGGCGTCGTGCAACTCGACGAACTTCTTCATCATCCGCGGCGACGAACTGTGGACGTCGGACGGCATGACCTGTTTCAACGGCATCACCCGCAAGAAGGCGATCAGGGTCTGGAAGGATGCAGGGCTGGCCGTCCGTGAAGCGCCCTTCACCCTCGCAGAGGTCTACTCCGCGGACGAGGCCTTCTGCACCGGCACGCTCGGCGGCATCACACCGGTGGCCACCATCGATGGCCGTCCCATCGGCACCGGCAAGCCTGGCCCGAAAACTGCCAGAATAAACGACCTATACCAGGCCTACATTCAAGGCTAAGCCATGGCCGGTCGCTTGCGCCACCTTCGCAGGCGGTCGGCCCTGCATCGGATCTTCGCGCCGTTCCGCCTGCGAACGCTGATCCGGCGCGATGAGATCGCCTATCCGAACTCGCCGTCTCGACTTGACACAAAGGAGTGTGCGGATGGTGGCCAAATTCGAGGCGCGAGGATGTCAAAACCCCTTGGGTTATTGGGCGCCGGGAGGCCGCCTGCACAAACCGCGCTTCTGCGCGAGACGCTCTCGTCCGCGTGCTCGCCCACGTCGTGTCCCGGTTATTTTGACGTTTCGGAGTTGTCGCGCTCGACCGCCTGACCAGCTCCAGCGCGCCATCAGTCGCGTCAGATGTCCTTATTTCGTTGGGCAGAGACAGATGATGACGGCTTGCGACACCTAGCGACGCTTGATGGCCCAGTGTCCCAGTGTTTCTGACGGGTTACACCTCGCTCTTGAAGCTGTTGGACCCATTGCCCATGTCCGAACTCCGAACTTCAGGCATAGTCATTCTCGTGGCAGGAGCCGCCTCTCCGCGCCAAGACTATGCACTTCTCTGAATAAGCGCCATAATAGGCACTGCAAATACCACTTCATTGATGGCTGATACGCCTTGCCAGCGCGCCGGACCGGGCTTTTCCACGGCTGATCTGGCCGAGGAATTTCAGCTTTCCCGCAACCATCTTATTAAGATCATACAAAAACTCAGTCGGGCCGGGCTGGTGCAGACACGCCGTGGAGGCGGTGCCGGTGCCACCCTGGCGCGTCCCCCGAAGGAGATCCGGTTGGGAGACGCGATTTTGGTGCTGGAAGAGGGCCAAGCCCTTGTCGAGTGCTTTCAACCGAACGCTGGAGACTGCACGATCGACAGACGCTGTCGCCTGACGACCCGGCTTCGGGTGGCCGAGATGGCCTTTATCGAGAACCTCAACTGCTCGACCCTTGCTGATGTCGCCCTCCCCGCACCGGAACCTGCCTGACACGGCGATGGCGGCGCTAAGGCGGCGCAGATTAACCGAGACGGCAAGTCACACGCGATTCCTTGCCGCAGATCGGCCTGCTACTCGACGCGTTAGACCGGTTCCACTGTTTCGATCTTCAAAATGCCGACAATGACAGTGCGACCGTCTTCTTTCTTCAGGGGCTCTTCTTGGTGTCTTGACATGCCCAAGAGTGTTGCGCCGAGCAAGGACCCCACCGGAATGCGGCCCGGCCGTTCTACTATGCTCATTGTCAAAATGCCCTTTTGTGCAGGGCCATTGTTTTCAGCATATGTGATGCGTTTCATAGGCAATGCGATTTGGTCGATGCCTTTGCCAGACGCTTTCCCGGCCGTCCGCATCTTGTAGCGCAGGATCCCTTCTACAAGACGCGGCATATTCCGTGCCGCGGGGTCATCTCGGGAAAGTAGCCACTCGATGTCGGCGCGGTCAGAAGGCCGAAGATAAAACTCTACACCATTGAGGTGTTTTTCTGGCGTGGTGTCGTAAGCATAGCTATTCGGCACCCGCACATGTTGTGCGTTGGTCATGTTTGTCTCCCAGGGGCTGATCTCAGCAGACCCGTTGTCTCTATCAAAATGTTCGAGAAATCCCCGGGTGGCCGTGAACGCGGTTACGCGCTCGCCGCCCGGGCAGGGAGGCGGTTCAGAAGCAGAAACCGGAAGAGGCTTTCGTTCGTAACCATGCATGTAAGCTATGCAACAAATGGATTCTGTCAACCGTCACGGCCGTGGTGCGGCGAAGTGACAACACTATAGTATCTGGTCCTCACTGCTGCGCGACAATGAGAGCGAGGTCAGCCATCTCCTTTGGCGGGGCATCATCCATGAGCTTCGTCCGCCTCTGATGGCGTCAGTGCCAGAAAGTCGCAGGCCACGCCGTGCGCTTGATATACCCATGCGAATTGCCGATATCTCAATCATGACCATGTTCCGTCTTCATACGAGGTTCCTGCTCAACGCAGGAAACACACTGAACCGCCGGTAGCCCCGGGCGGGATCAGGCCGCTTGCCGGTCCGCGCCTCGGGGTCCTCTCGATCTCTTACAGATCAGTCGAAGTGGCAAACGCGCCAATCTGGCCGAAAGATCACGCCTGTGCGGGGCGCCCGGCTGACGTGGTGCGTGCGTCTCGGTTCAGTTTCTTCGTCATGGAGCATGACATGCACCCCCACGTCTTCAAATCCAAAACCCCTCACTTCTCATCCCCTCGAACGGCCAGACAGCGCAACCGCAAGCCCGGAGCGTTTCGACGTTGGCTCCGGACCACATTTCTCCAATGGCAACGCCGGAAGATGATCAAAAATCTTCGAGGCATGGACGATCGCCTGCTGCGCGACATCGGGATTGATCGCAGTGATATCCCGCGCGTCGTCAATGGTCTCACGGATCGCGAACTGAGCATGCGTCCAGTTTCTTCGGATGTGCAAATTGATGCGCGGTGGCGCGGCCGAACGGCATAGCCGGGCCAATTCCCGGGAATGCGCGCCACTGACTGCAGTGGTGCGCAGCCTCCACCGTGTAGTGGCTCCCTTTGGAGCGATGGAAGGGAGTGACAAATGATGGTTTGCAAGGCAGATTTCGAAGAACTGTTTCCGGAGCTTTTCCGGCCAAGTGACATGGAGAGGTCGGTCGCTGAGCCGAGCGCCAAATGCCTGGCGCGGTGGGAAGACGATGGTGGTCGCACGACATCGGCAAACATCATCCCGCTGCCACATCGCCGGCCGATCCAGGACGCTCGACGTGGCTCATTCTTCGAGATGCGCCGTCGGTAACCACCTGATGTCGAAGTCCGCCTCGTGGACCTCGTCATCAATTCGCCGTCTTCACCTTCTCGAGATCTGTGCATCCTTGTCCGTTCCAGAACCGGCCCGGTCTGCAAGATTGACAGGGTGCGCCCAAAGACTAAGGTCTTCTCATGGTCACGCACGAGAACCTTTTCCGGTTTCTGCTTCTGAACCGCCCGGGTCCCCGGGCGGTCTGCGCATAAGCGCGTCTTCGACCACCCGGGGCTTTCTCACATCCTTGCATCTGAGAACGCGGGCTTCACCGCTCCGGGAGACACATCATGACCATTACCAGGATCCCCCACCTGCCTGCCGGCAGTGACTTTCGATCGCTCTTCGAACGCTCCGCTGTCGGGAGCGGCTTTCTCCTCACTGTCGACGACCGGCTCGGCATCGAACGCCTGCTCCGCCATCGCGGAACCAGGAATTCGCCAAATCCCCCTCTTCTGAATGGGCTGCTGCGTCACAAGCTGCGGATCTCGCGCGGAACTCCCGAGCCGGCCTCGCCTGATCTCGTCGTGGCGGGATCCCATGTCACCTACATGATCAGCGGTGAAGGCGCTCGCAGCGGCCTGCTTTCCATGAACCCCGCGCCGGTCCCGGGAGATATCCTCGTTGCTTCATTGCTTGGAGCCACCCTGATCGGAATGCGAAAGCTGCAGAAGGTTCCGCTCCTGCGGGACGACGGTCAGATCGAAGTCGTCGTCGTCCTGGATGTGCGCCCGTCGCCGGATCACGCCGCGGCCTGATGCATTGATCCGTCTCTGGCGGGTCGGGGGCTTTGGCACCCGTAATTCTCTCACACCATAAGTCGATTGAAAGGAAACTACGATGAACAAACAACGCTCTGCCTCTCGTGGCACCGGCCGACCGCCCAGGGTCGTCATAAGCGCTGACTCCCTGGGCAGGCTCGAGGCACTTGCCGAGGGCGCGATCGAGCGCAATCCGGACCTTGCCGACAGGCTGCTCGGCGAAATCGGGCGAGCCCGCATCGTTCCGGCGGCGAAACTCCCGCAGAACGTTGTGGCCATCGGTCGCGCGGTCACCTATCGGGATGAGTCGAACGGCCAGGAAAAGACGGTAACACCAGTCTTTCCCGAGGACGCCGACATCGCACGCGGCCGGATCTCGATCCTCACACCGATCGGTGTTGCCCTGATCGGACTGGCAGAGGGCGCATCGCTCCACTGGGATACCAGGGACGGAGATCTGGTCACTGCCCTTTCAGCCCCCGCAGTTCGGATCCCGGCCGCTGAGGCGATGCGGGCCCTGATCTCCGGGATCCGGATGGTTCCGGCAGCGGACGCGCCCGATGGCCACAGGATCGAGCTCAGCGGCGATCTGGCGGGTATTCTGGCCTTGGGAGAAGCGGATACGACCAAGCCCCCGCG
>NZ_FNAV01000048.1 GCF_900102075.1 Salipiger thiooxidans
CCTCGTCGATCCCGAGGTGGATCTTGCGCCAGACGCGACGTTTCGGGGCACCATGCTTGCGGGCGTGCCATTCGCCTTCGCCCTCGACCTTGATGCCGGTGCTGTCCGCTGCCCGGCAGGGCATTGCGCAGCAATGTCCCGAGAGGGATCAGCAGGTGCAGCGGGCCTTTCGATCCACGGTAGGGAATGTTGACCGCCAGGGTCTTCTGGCGGCGCGACAGCGTGCTGAAGTCGGGCACCGTCCAGTCAAGGCCGACCAGTCGCAGCAGACTTTCGACGAACCCGGTTGTCTGCCGGAGCGCCATGCCGAACAAAACCTTCATCGAAAGGCACGTCTGAAGTAATGGCCATCTTTTGAGATATGGCTGGTGACGGTCGTCGACGGGCGTTTGGCAACCTGTGTCCTGAAGCGGTCGGCAAAATCGCCAGAGCCGCGGTTTTTGTGCGCAGGTTGAAGGATCTCGGGGAATTCCATCAATTTTGGCGCGCGCCCGAAGCAGCGCGCGAATGCAGCCGAGAACATATAGCGCCCGAGGTCATCGGGAATATGTCCGCGAGTCTCGTGCTGAAGCGTCACGCGCATGCAGGCATGACCGCTCGGAGCAGGGTCTCCACGCGTGTACAGCAGCGCATCACGGTGATCGCCATGGCCACGGTCGCAAAGGTGATCATCAGGATCATGACGACCGCCGAGGGCCCGAGGGACAACGCCGGCACCGCGAAATGCAGGGCCGACGGGTAGAGCACCATGCGCGTGCCGGCCGCGGCCAGTGACGCGATCACCACCGGCGCGAGGTTTCCGATCGAATACGCGGCGATGACCAGTTCGAAGGCATAGAAGGCCCCCGCGATGGGGGACTGGAACAGCGCGGCAATCGAGGCGCCCGCGCCGCATGCGACCAGCAGGCGCATGTCGTTGCGCCGTCCGGAGGCCAGGGAGCCGGCTTTCGAGCCCAAGGCTGAACAGAGCTGCGTATGTGCCCCCTCCATACCCACAGAAGCGCCCATGCCATGCGAAAGCAGGGTCTGGACCATGATCCACAGTGCGCCCGGCAGGGGAATGCGTCCGCCCGTCAGGGCGTTGGCCTCGATCGGATCGACCTTTTCCAGCCGGCGACCCAGGCGCTTGGCGATCCAGATCGTGGCACCGACCGCGATGCCGCCCGCCAGCGGCACCCAGAGCCGGTCCGGGGGGATGGCATCGGCGCCGCTGATCTCACCGGTGCCGAGCCCGAAGGCGAGGAGCTGTATGTGCTTCACCAACCAGTCGAAGGCCGCAACGCTGACCCCGCAGACGATGCCCAGCAGCGCCGCGATCCCCGCGAGCCAGAAATCGTCCCTGCGAAAGCGCGCCCGGGCATATCTGAGAGCCCGCGCCGGGTAGGACCTGTGGCGAGTTTTCATTGCAGCATCACGACTTGGCAGAGGGGAGCAGGGATCCGGGGTCCCGCCGCTGGCAAAAGCAGCGGGACCCGTTCAGGGCTGGCGAGAGGTCAGTCCCGGTGCAGGTAGATCGGCGAGGTCCAGGCCTGGTTGCCGTCTTCGAGGTTCACGCAGATCCAGACGGGCGTGTCGCCGGTCGCGGCGATATCGACCTCCGCCTCGAAGCTGGCGTTTCGCGCCAGAGGCGTGTTCGGCAGTCGCTGGACGAACAGCTTCCGTGCGAGGCCGCCGGCGTCCATGACCACCGGCTCGATCCCGAGGTCGGCCGGGCGCACGGTAAGGTTGCCGCGGTTGGTCGTGAGGCTCAGTTCGGGCGCAGCGCCCTCCAGCCACATGTCGCAGCCCATCCGGTTGCCCGTAGTGATGGTGTCGAAGATCGCGCCGTTCGAGCCGATCTGTTCCAGCGTCTGCTCGGGGTTCAGGCGGTTGACCGGTGCGAACTGCGCGATCCGGCCACCGGCAACAAGGGCACGGCCCTGCCAGCGGGTGTTCCGGCCGCGCCCGCGGTACTCGGCCCCCGACCACATCAGCCTCAGCCGGCTGCCAAGATCGCTTTCGCGGTAGCTGCGCCAGAGGGTTGTGGTTTCGCTGCCCTTCCGAAGCTCGATGCTCTCGATGCCGACCGGCGCGTCCACCGACACCGAGATGCGGGCGCTGGCGCCACTGCTGCGCACGATGTCGCCCATGGTGCAGCTGCGCACCTCTTCGGTCGCGCAATCGGGCTCGGACAGGGGGTTGCGATGATAAAGCGTGCCGCCTTCGGGAAGGTCGGCCGAGATGTCGATGGCAAGACGCGGCCCCGAGGTGCCGTAGGTATGGCGCCGGCGGATCGCCTCGAACACCGCTTCGCGGGTGTTCTCTTCCATCAGGAAGCAGGTCAGGCCGCCATAGGCCCCGAAGAAGGAGGCGCCTGGGTAGGATGCCCCGGGCCGACCTTTGTGACCGTCGGAGTTCGCCACGACACCTACACGACGCCGCATCGGGAAGCCGTCGGTCAACACCCATTCGAAGCTGCCCCAGGCCGAATGAACCTCGACGGCGGCCTCGAGCTTCGGGTCGTGATCGAAGTGGATGTTGGCGTAGCGCCCTCCGACGTGCGCATACATCACCGCATCGACGGGTTCGGCGTGCAGCTTGCCGTAAAGATCGGTCAGCGTATGCGCATCCGCGTCGAGATCGTCGTGTTCCTCGACCAAAGCGTGCGAGCAGCGATAGATCTGCGCACCTTCCTCGCGGAAAAACACGTTGTGGTCCCCGCCGACCGCCGTGTTGCCCGACCATTCGTAGCCGGGAAGCACTGTGAAGACGCCAGGTTCGTTCAGTTCCGCGGTCAGACGATTCAGCTTGTCCCAGAAGGCGGGCTTGATCTGGAAGTCGTTCGCCTGATGCGAGGTCACGTCGAGGAAGGACTTGTTGCGCGCGAAGTCGAAGTAGTGCTCGATGGAATTGGTACCCACCGTCTCGCCGGTCTGCCCGTGCAGATCGCCCCAGTAGTGAACGCGGCCCTGACAGATCTGCATCGGCCCAGCCTCGACCACACGACCGTCCTCGGAGGTGAGCCGCAGCGTCAAGAGCCCTTCCTCGGCGACGCTGAGCGGTTCGATCCGCATCGCACCGCTTTCCGGCGCGAACTCGATCACTTCGGGCAGGCCGCTCACCGGCAGCGAGCTTTCGACGGTGAAGCGTGTCGGTCCCTGATCGGTCGGATTGCCCCAGAGGTCTTCGGCCTTGAGGCCGAGGCAGAAGCTCTCGCCCGGGCGGCGGCGCGTCGGCAGGACCGCGAGGTGACGATGCAGCGGCCCTGCGCCCACGGTAAATTCGAGGCGGGTGTCCGGCAGAGGAATGAAATTCCCGGTGGCCTGCACGTCGGCCATCACGCGGAAGACCCGCGCGCCTTCGAAGAAGGTGGACATCAGAAGGCCCGGCGAGCCCTGCGAGGCGTCGCCCAGGGTGATCTCGATGGTCTCGCCGGGGCGCAGGTATCCGCCGCGCTGGTAGATCGTCAGCGTCTCGTTCCACGGGCGCTGCCCGCCGTTGCGATCGTATTTCAGCATCAGTTGCCCGTCGCCCGAGGAGCGCGCGGTGACGTAGTTCGGCGCGGCCGGGTCGGTGGTCTGCAGAGCCCCGGCATCCGAAATCAGGCGCAGCGCAACGCGGACGGCCCCGGTGTCGTCGAGCCCCAACTTGCCCGTCGTGTAGGTTATCTTGAAGGTCTGGTAGCTGCGCACCTCGACGTGGTCCGGCCCCTCTAGGATCGCCGTGCCAAAGAGGTCCGGGTCCGTGCCCGGAATAGTCCGCAGGCGGCTTTCACCAATCATTTCGGGGTCGACATCGCGTTTGATCGTCATGGGAACTCCTAGAACCAGTCAGACAGACGGTTCCCAAAACTCTGTAGTTACTGGAAGCGGAAATCTGAATTCTGCCAAGATTCTGCACGGATCGTCAGATATTGGCCGAAAAACTCTAGTGTAATGATGAAAATTTGGGCGCGCCCTCCGGAGCCGACAGATTTTATCCTCGATTCCACCGGGCTCTCTTGAGTAAAGCTTGCCGAATCCGCCGTCTGGAGGCGACTAAACTACATAGTAAAACGATACCAACAGGAGTTCCCATGCTTTCGAAGATCGTGAAGGCGGCCTGCACGGTCGCCGCACTCGCAGTCCCCGGAATGGCTTTTGCCGCCGATTACCCCACCAAACCGATCACCCTCATCGTGCCCTATCAGGCAGGCGGGTCGGTCGAAACCATGGGGCGCGTCTTTGCCGATGAGCTCGGCTCGGCGCTTGGAGGCAAGGTTCTGGTCAAGACCCAGCCCGGTGCCGGCGGCAAGATCGGCACGACTGCGGCCTCGAAAGCTGGAGCAGATGGCTACACCCTTCTCTTCGCACCCGACTCCACCGTGCTCTGGCCCCCGATCGCGGAAGATGTCGACTATTCGCTCGAGAGTTTTACGCCGATCGCCCGCGTCGCCATGTTGCAGATGGCCATCGTCACCTCGAAGGGCTCGGGCATCGAAACCTACGAGGACCTGCTCGCCGCCTCTCGGGAAGGCAAGCTCAGCTACGCGGACCAGAACGCGATCTCGCGTGCCTTCGTAAACTATATCGGCAAGCAGGAAGGACTCGACTGGGTCGCGGTCCCGACCAAGGGCGGCGGCGAGATGGTCCCCTTCCTTCTCGGGGGCAAGATCGACTTCGCCTGGTCGGGTGGCGTGCATAACCGCTATCTCGACCAGATGAACGTTGTGCTGGGGATGATCGACGCGCCGCTGCAACGCTCGCCCGACGTGCCGACGATCCAGGACAAATTCGGCGTGGCGATGCCCGCCGGCGCAACAATCTGGGCGCCTGCCGGTCTTCCCGAGGACATTCTGTCTCAGCTCGTCGAAGCCAGCCTGACCGCTGCGGGATCCGAGGCCTTCACCTCTTTGCTGAACGACAAGCTTGGCATGCCCCCGGCCGCAGTGAGCGGTGAAGAGCTCACCAATGCACTGGCTGAAATCGACAGTGGCCTTGCCAAGGTCTATGAGACAACCTCCCAATGACTGAGACCGGCCTGCCAGATCGAGGGGCCCAAGGGCGCCTCGATCTCCTCATCGGACTGATCGCGGTGGTCGGGGCCATCGTGACCGTGCTTTGGATCATCCCGGCGCAGATCGAGCCAACGTCTGCTGCCGGTCAGCTTTCGCCGCGCTTCTTTCCGACCCTGTCGGTCATCGTCATCGCCCTGTTCGGCCTGGCGCTGATGGTCAAGAACCGTGGGTTCGCGCTGTCCCGCCTCCCGCATCCCGGGCCGGCACTGCTTCTCGAAACCCTCGCCTGGGCGGTCTGGGCCACGGCCACCATGCTGCTGCTCGCCTATGCGGGCTTCATCGCGGCCGGGGCGATCTCGTGCTTTTCCGGCATGGTCCTGGCCGGCCAGCGTCGCCGCCTGATCCTGTGTGCCGGCGCCTCGCTTCTTCTGCCGCTGGCGATCCAGCAGCTCGCCTGGCACGCCTTCTACATCCAGCTTCCCTGAGGTGTGACAATGATTGAGGTGTTCCTCCACGCCTTCGCTGCGGCTCTGGACCCGATGAACCTGGTGTTCATCGCGCTCGGCATCACGCTCGGCATCGTCATCGGTGTGCTGCCCGGCCTCGGCAGCGTCACGGCCATGGCCGTGCTTATCCCGCTGACATTCTACATGTCTCCGCTTGCCGCCATCGCCTTTCTGGTCGGCGTCAACAAGGGCGGCACGTCCGGCGGTGCGATCCCGGCGATCCTGCTCAATTCCCCCGGATCGCCCGAGGCGGCGACCACCGCCTGGGACGGCTACCCCATGGCGCGGCGGGGCGAGGCCTTTCGGGCCATGAAATTCGCCCTGTTCTCCTCGATCACCGGAGACACCATCTCGGACATTCTGCTTGTGATCCTGGTGGTTCCCTTCGCGGCCTTTGCCCTGCAATTCGGGCCGGTCGAATACACCGCGGTGCTTCTCTTCTCCTTCGCGCTGATTGCCGGCATCGCCGGCGACTCTCCTCTCAAAAGCGGCATGGCCATCTTCATCGGCATCTTTCTTGCCACTGTCGGTCTGGATCCGGTGTCCTCGACACCGCGACTGACCTTCGGACGGATCGAGCTCTACGACGGGTTCTCGCTATCGGCCCTGGCCATCGGAGCGCTGGCCCTGGGCTCGGTGGTGATGCAGGTCTCGGACCTGGCCACCGGACGCGCGGCGGACGATTTCGCCGCAAACCAGGCCGAAACCAAAGAGGGCCGACGTCTGTCGGCGCGCGAGTTCTTCTCGTACTGGCGGACGCTGCTGCGCGGCGCATTGACGGGGTCTCTGGTCGGCATGCTGCCCGGGCTGGGTGTGACGCTGGCCTCTTTCCTGTCCTATTCGGCTGCCAAACGCGCCTCGAAGACCCCCGAGGCCTTCGGCAAGGGCACGCCCGACGGGATCGTGGCCACGGAAAGCGCCAACAGCGCCGTTGTCGGCTCGAACCTCGTCCCGACCATCGCGCTTGGCATTCCCGGCAACATCGCCGCCGCGCTGCTGATCGGCGCCCTCGTGATGCACGGCGTGGTGCCCGGCCCCTTCATGCTGACCATGCATGGGGAGTTGATCTACGGGCTCTTCGCCTCGATGATCATTGCCAACCTGATCCATCTGATCATCGGGCGCGCCGGCCTGTCGCTCTGGGTGCAATTCGCCCGCATCCCGCGCCGTCTCATCCTGCCGCCGGTATTGATGTTCAGCATCTTCGGGATCTACCTGCCGACGCAGTCGCTTTGGGATGTCGGCGTGATGCTTGCCTTTGCCGGGCTTGGAATTCTCTTTAGCCGCGCCGGGATCTCCGTCGTCTGCACGGTGATCGGCTTCCTCCTGGGCGAGATGTTCGAAACCTCGCTGCGGCAATCCTTGCAGCTGTATCAGGTCGATGGCTTTTCGGTGTTGGCAAGTCCGGTCGCAGCGATCTTCCTTTTGCTTGCGATTGCCGTCGTCTTCCGCGCCATCTGGCGCGGTCGCAAACCTCAGGAGACACCGGCATGAGCACCGCAGAGATCGCTACGGTTGACCTGTGTGATCAAATTCGCCTCCGGCTTCAGGACGAACGGGGCCGGAACCCGCGCGAAACCAAGCGCAGTGCGCTGCGGCTCGCCCTGATGTCAGCGATACGCGACGGCGTGTTCAAGCCAGGCGACCGGCTGCCGCCCGAAGCCGAGTTGGCGCAGAGGCTCCAGCTTGCGCCCGGCACGGTTCAGAACGCCCTCGGCCAGTTGCAGGACCTCGGCCTGATCATTCGGCGCAGAGGGGACGGCACGCGCGTTGCAGATGCGGAACCGATGGGGCCCAGCGTCTGGCACTTCCGTTTCCGTGTTATCTCGACCCAGCGTCCGCTGCGCCTGACGTCAGCACGTATCGAGGTGCTGCGCAGCAACGAGACCGGACCCTGGACCGAGCATCTCGGCGAGGGCCCCTACATCGTGTTGCGGCGAAGGCTCTCCGGTGATGGCATCGGGATCGGGGCGGAAATGTACCTGCCCGGCGACCTGATCAACATCGACACCATCGAACTCAGTGAACTTGAAGGGGTGAATCTGCGCGTGCATCTCGAGGCCCTTCTCGGCCAGCGGGCGCAGCGCCCCTCGACGCAAGTGGCCATCAAGACCCTCGCTCCGCGCCAGGCCGCGTTGTTCGAGATGACACCCGGGGCCAGCGTCTTTCACGTCACGGCGCGCACCAATCTCAATGATGGTCGCCCGTTCTATCATCAGGACATCTACGCGCCGGGCGACCAACTGACCTTGGAATTCTGACATGCGAAAGCATTTTTCCCTCTACGACATGCAAGGGCTGGCGTTCGGCATCCTGCTGACAAGCCTTGGCGTCACCTTTCTCAAGGCGGCGGGCCTGGTGACCGGCCAGACAGCAGGCCTCGCCGTACTGCTGTCCTATCTGGCCCCTCTCGGCTTCGGCACCCTTTTCCTGCTGATCAGCCTGCCCTTCTTCGTGCTGTCTTGGAAGCGACGTGGCGCCGTCTTCACGCTGCGCACGGTCATTGCCGTGGCGGGCATATCGGTCGTCACGCAGTTTCTGGGCCACGCGATGTCCTTCGACGCGCTCCCTCCCTTGCTTGCCGGGATCCTCGCGGGCGCTTGCAGCGGCGTCGGTCTGATCGCTCTTTTCCGCCACAACGCCTCCGCGGGCGGGCTCGGGATCCTCGCTCTGATTGTCGAGGAGCGCACCGGCTTCAAGACCGGGTTGTTCCAGATGTGCTCCGACGCGGTCGTCTTCGGCATTGCGCTGATCTACCTGCCGTTCGATAACGTCCTCTGCTCCTTCGCAGGCGCGGTTGTCCTCAACGCCGTGATTGCCTGGAACTTCCAGATAGGCCAGGCGCGATCCGCTCTCCGTCGAGGTTGCCCGCCGCCATTTGCGCATTCCCGGTAATCTCTCGGTGTGAACCCCCATGATGAATCTTGCTGAATACAGCCGCACTCTCTCGTGCCTCGCCGACTACCTGCCCTGGGTGGCGCTGGTCGGGGAGGGCGTGGTGCTCAACAAGGGTGGCTCGTTCCAGAGAACGGCGAAGTTTCGGTGGCCCGATCTCGACAGGCCGTCGCGGTCGAACTGGTCGCGGTGGCGGGACGGCTGAACAGCGCTTTCCGTCGCCTCGTTTCCGGGGGGGGCCATTTTTGTGGAAGCGCAGCGCTCTGAGGCCGCGACCTATCCGGTTAGCATCTTCCCGGATGGGGCCTCCGCGCTGGCCGATGCCGAGCGCAAGGCCGAATTAGAGTAGGAGGGGAGCCACTTGGTATCCGGCTATTTCCTCACCCTCGTGTGGCTTTCGCCCGCCGAGGATGCGGCACGCTCAGAAGTTTGGCTCTACGAGGGCCGCGAAACCTCGGGTGTGACCCTCTGGGAACAGGTGCGTGGCTTCGTCGACGGTGCCGCTCGGGTTCTGGCACTGCTCGACGGTTTCATACCGGACCGCCGCTGGCTCGATGACGCCGCTACGCTGACTTATCTGCATTCAATGATTTCAACCAACCAGCATAGCGTGCGTGTGCCCGAGGTGACCTAGACGAATGTTGTGTTTGGGCTGGGACCGGCCATCTGCCGCGCTTGGCATGAAGGTCGGCTAATGGGATGTACCGGCTGCTTCACCCAGCAGGTTAGGCTGTGCCTATGTCTGCAAGTTGGAGAAGTAGCATGGAGAAGAAGACCTTCGTTCCGCTGATGTCCATCGGGATCGACATCGGCAAAGATACGTTCCATCTCGTCGGGTTTGACCGACATGGTCAATTGGTGTTGCGCAAACAGATCAAGCGGTTGGCCCTCGTCGCGACATTCGAGAAGTTGCCGCGATGCATCGTCGGGATGGAAGCCTGCCTGAGCGCGCATTTCGTCAGTCGAACCCTGCGCCAGCTTGGTTTTGAGCCGCGCATCATCCCCGCGATCTACGTGAAGCCGTTCATCAAGGGGCAGAAGAACGACTACAATGATGCCGAGGCCATCGCGGAGGCGGCGCTGCGCCCGAACCTGCC
>NZ_FNAV01000015.1 GCF_900102075.1 Salipiger thiooxidans
CCCCCCCCCGCCGGGAAGGCGATCATTTGCCCTCGAGGATCGGCAGCAGCCGGGCCAATGCTTCCGGGTCCACCGAAGACGGCACGAGCAGGCGCCGCCCGCTCCTCAGAACGATCTCGAGCTGGATGTCCGGGGCCGGCTGCCGCAACGACTGGGTATCCAAGTCGGGCACCATCTTCACCGGCACGAACGCCGGACCGCTCTGGGTCGCGAACTCACCGTTCCGATACTGTCGCCGCCAGACGGTCAGCCAGACGGTCAGCAGCGAACGGCAGATGCCATGCCGCCGCGCTGTCGCTGAGACCTGCCGATGTCCCCCAAGGCTTTCTCGACCACCCTGATCTTGTCGGCATCGCTCCAGTACCGACGACGCGGCGCATCCTCGGTGGACAGGATCTCGATCCGGGGTGTGACCGTAAGGTCGACCATAACGTCGGACTTATCATCGCCTCCAACGCCCCGTCAGACGGCCCCCACCGGAGGGATACGACCGAGCACCCCTGCGAAGGGACAATCCGGCCCCCACCGCCGCTCCGGGTCTTCGAGGCCCCGGCCCAGTACGACCGCCGCTTATCGCACGACATACCGCGAAGGTTCCCGGCCTCGACGGCGATCAGGGGGCGACCAGGGCAAGTCCGTTCAGATATCCATTGACCGGGCGATCAGTTCCTTCATGATCTCATTGGTGCCGCCATAGATCATCTGAACCCGGCTGTCGGCGTAGAGGCGCGCGATAGGGTACTCCATCATAAAGCCGTAACCGCCGTGCAGTTGCAGACATTCGTGCATGACTTCGTTCTGCGTCTGGCTGCCCCACCATTTCGCCATCGAAGCGGTGGCCGCGTCAAGCTCGCCGGCCTCAAGCCGCGCGATGCCGTCATTGACAAACGTGCGCAGCAATTCGGCCTTTGTCTTGCATTCCGCCAGCTTGAAACGGGTGTTCTGGAAATCCATGATCCGCTTGCCAAAGGCCTTGCGGTCCTGAACGTATTTCACCGTCTCGTCGATCGCGAAGTCGATGAAGCCAAGCGCGGTGATGCCGATCATCAGCCTTTCCCACGGAAGTTGCTTCATCAGCTGATAGAACCCCTGCCCCTCTTCCTGACCAAGGAGGTTGGCTGTCGGCACCCGCACATCCTCAAAGAACAGTTCGGCCGTGTCAGACCCTTTCATGCCCAGCTTCCTGAGGTTCCGCCCACGACGGAAGCCCTCCGCGCCCTCGGTTTCCAGAACGATCAGGGACACGCCCTTGGCACCGGCGCTGCGATCCGTCTTGGCCACGATGACGATGATATCGGCGGTATGTCCGTTGGTGATAAAGATCTTCGAGCCGTTGATCTTGTAATGATTACCGTCCTTTTCGGCATGGGTCTGGACGCTCTGAAGGTCCGAGCCCGTTCCCGGTTCGGTCATCGCGATGGCCGCAACGCTGTCGCCGCTGATCAGCCGCGGCAACCACTTCGTTTTCTGCTCTTCACTGCCGTAGGCATTGATATAGTGGATAACGATGGTCTGGATGCCATAGCCCCAACCGGTGTCTCCGACGCGCCCCTGCTCGTAAATCGTAATCGCATCGAACCCGATTCCGCCGCCGGACCCGCCATAATCCTCGTCGATCGAGCCCCCCATCACGCCCTGCTCGCCAACTGTTTTCCAGAAGCTGCGATCGACGATACCCTGTTCGGCCCATTTCTCGATATTGGGGGCCATTTCCGCCTGAAAGAGCTTGCGCGTGCTGTCCGCGAACATCTTGTGTTCATCAGAAGCCCAGGTTGTCGTGTTCTTGATCAGAGACATGTTTCTTTACCTGTGGAGCCTTATTTGCATCTCGAAAAAACTACCAAGTGTTTTGTTTTCTGACAACGATCCGGAGCCGGCCCTGGCAATTCCGTTACGTTTCCGGGACGCGCAACGCGCGGTTCCCGACGCGACACAACACCACCGCCGCATGAAAAAGGCCCTCCGCGATCAGAGGGCCTTTTGCGGTTTCGCTATGTCGGGCTCAGAGTTTCTCGACCAGTTCCGGCACGGCGGTGAACAGGTCGGCAACCAGTCCAAAATCCGCAACCTGGAAAATGGGGGCTTCCTCGTCCTTGTTGATCGCAACGATGATCTTGGAATCCTTCATGCCCGCAAGGTGCTGGATCGCGCCCGAGATGCCAACGGCCACATAAAGACCAGGCGCGACAACCTTGCCGGTCTGGCCGACCTGCCAATCGTTCGGGGCATAGCCACTGTCAACCGCCGCGCGGGACGCGCCGACTGCGGCGCCCAGCTTGTCGGCGAGTTTTTCGATCAGGGCAAAATCCTCCTCCGAGCCGACACCGCGCCCGCCGGAAACAACCACACCGGCAGAGGTCAGTTCGGGACGGTCGCTTTCGGCAACCTTGTCTTCGATCCATTCGGAAAGGGCCGGATTTTCCGCAGCCGAGATGGTTTCCACCGCAGCCGAGCCGCCCGTCCCCGCCGCGTCGAAGGTCGAGGTCCGGAAGGACACGACTTTCTTGGCGTCTTTGGATCTTACGGTCTGGATCGCGTTGCCCGCGTAGACCGGGCGTTCAAACGTGTCCCCGTCGACCACGCCCGAAGCGTCGGAAATCACCATAACGTCCAGCAGCGCGGCGACGCGGGGCAGCACGTTCTTGGCGTCGGTGGTGGCGGGGGCGACGATATGTTCGTAGTCGCCCGCCAGGCTAACGATCAGCGCCGCGGTGGGTTCGGCAAGCCGGTGCCCAAGGGCGGGATCTTCGGCCACGAGTACCTTTGCCACGCCGTCGATCTTGGCGCAGGCCTCGCCCGCGGCGGCGGCCGAGGCACCGCAGCAGAGCGCGGTCACGTCGCCCAGTTGCTTTGCAGCCGTAACGGCTTTTGCAGTTGCGTCAAACGCCAGTTCACCATCGGTGACTTCTGCGAGAAGTAGAACAGCCATTACACAGCCCCCGCTTCTTTGAGTTTCGATACCAGTTCATCGACCGACTCGACCATGATCCCCGCCTTGCGGGCCTCGGGTTCTGCGGTCTTCACGATTTCCAGACGATTGGCGACATCAACGCCGTAATCGGCGGGAGTCTTTTCATCCAGCGGCTTTTTCTTGGCCTTCATGATGTTGGGCAGCGACGCATAGCGCGGCTCGTTCAGCCGCAGGTCGACGGTCACGACCGTCGGCAAGGACACTTCGATGGTTTGCAGACCGCCGTCCACCTCGCGGGTGACCTTTGCCTTGTCGCCGACAATCTCCAGATCCGAGGCGAAGGTCGCCTGCGACCAGCCCATGAGGGCGGCCAACATCTGGCCGGTGGCGTTCATATCGTTGTCGATGGCCTGCTTGCCACACAGCACAAGACCTGGCTGCTCTTCGTCAACGATCGCCTTGAGGATCTTCGCAACGGCCAGAGGCTCGATATCGTTGTGCACGTCATCCGCCGCCACAACAAGGATCGCACGGTCCGCGCCCATCGCCAAAGCGGTGCGCAGCGTTTCCTGGCTTTGCTTGACCCCGATGGAAACGACCACGACTTCGTCCACCTGACCCGCTTCCTTGAGGCGGATCGCCTGTTCGACGGAAATCTCGTCAAACGGATTCATCGACATCTTCACATTGGCAAGATCGACACCTGAACCGTCCGCTTTGACGCGTACTTTCACGTTGTAGTCGATCACGCGTTTGACAGGCACCAGCACCTTCATGAGCGGTTTCCTCCAGTTATTGATGTGGTTTCGACCGTCTTAACGGTCCTTGAATTCGGGTCTTCGTTTCTCCGAGAACGCCTTCATGGCTTCGGGGAAATCATGCGCGCACAACAGAACGCTTTGGGCATCACGCTCGATGTCCAGCGCTTCCAGATAGCTGCATTCGGCTGCGGCGCGCATCACGCGTTTGGCGGATTGTACGCCGAACATCGGATGGGGGGCAATTTCGCGGGCGATCTCAAGCGCACGTTTCTCGACCTGCTCGGCAGGAACGCATTCTTCCACAACGCGCAATTCCTTCGCGGTTCGCCCGTCGATCTCGCGACCGGTAAGAACAAGCATCCGCGCCACCCCCGCGCCGGCGCGTTGCTGGAGCAGCCAGCTTGACCCTGTATCGGGACAACCGCCAACGCGGGCAAAAACCTCGCACAGCCGCGCATCTTCGGCGGCAACGACAATATCCGCCGAAAGAGCAAGGCTCAGACCGGCACCGAAAGCGACACCGCAGACGGCCGAGATCAGCGGCTTGCGAAAAAGATATGCGGCGCGTCCGCCATCGTGAACCTTGTCGACCATTTCGGACGTGGCCCTGGCCCCCTTGGCAACCTCGGACTGGAACCCGACCAGATCCCCGCCGCTGCTGAAATGATCGCCCCCGGTCATGACCACCGCCCGGATCGTGTCATCCTGTTCGGCGTCGCGCAGATGCGCCACCAGTTCCCCGACGAAGGCGATGCTGTAGGGGTTGCGCTTGTTGGTCTGAACAAAGCGCAGGATGCCGACAGGGCCATCTTTTTCAAAGCGAATAAGTTCGGTCATTCCAGCCTCCGTCAGGTTCCGGTCCAGACCGGCGCGCGTTTTTCGGCAAACGCCTTGGGGCCTTCAACAGCATCATTGCTGGCATAGACGACCTCATGCAGGCGCCTTCCCTCTTCGAGGCCGCCGGCGCAGCCCAGATCCATGGTTGCGCGCACGCCGCCTTTCGCCGCAATAACCGAAAGCGGGGCCGCGCTGGCGATCCGTCTGGCAAGCTCATATGCCCGCGCGCGCACGGCGTCCGGCGTTTCCTCAAGATAGTTGGTAAACCCGTAATCGTGCAGTCTTTCGATCGGCATCAGATCACCGGTCAGGACAATTTCCATAAGGATCGGTTGGGGCAGCATCGACAGAGCCGGAGCCGCCCACGGAGACCCGCGCCCGATCTTCACCTCGGTGATGCCGACCTTGGTGCCCATGAGGCCAACGCGAAGATCGCAGTTGAGCGTCAGCATCATGCCGCCGGCCATCAGGGATCCGGTCATGGCGGCGATGATCGGCTTTTTGCAGGCGCGCATGGTTTCGTGAAACGGGTCGCGCATCTTGGACAGAATATCGACCCCCTCGTCACGCGCGATCTGGGCAGCTTCCTTGAGATCCATCCCGGCAGAGAACACACCGCAATCGGCCGAGGTCAGAATGGCGACGCGAACGCTGTCATCCGCCTCGATCTTTTCCCAGGCATCCGCCAGCCCGTTCGTTGCGGCCACCGACAGCGCATTCTTGCGCTCGGGCCGGTTGATACTGACGGTCGCGATGCCGTCTTCGATCTTCACGTCAATAGGGTTCATCATATCTGCCTCGTTTCTTTGGGACATTCCCGATGGAAAACTCGGGCCGAGGTTCCCCCGCGCGACGATGTCGCGCGCGGGGGTGTTCAAGCTCATTCGACGGTGAACTTCTCGGAGCTTTCCTTGATCACTTCCCACACAACGTCGAGGTACTCGGCGCTCCAGTCTGTCAGCGGAACCCACTTTTCGCCGTCCCACTGCTCGATGCGGGTTTTACCGCCGCCGCCGTGATCTTCGGGTGTCACAGACAACGGAGCCATCAGGCCGTTGGCATCGTATCCCGAAAGCGCCTCGTAGGCCGTCTTCATGGTTTCCGGGGTCAGCGGCCAACCGTTTTCTTTGATCGCCATCCGCGCGGCTTCAAACCCGGCCGAATAAATCGCCATGCCAATGTTGTAATACACGTCACGCACCAAGCTTTCGGGCCCGCTGCCTTTGCCGTCGGCATAGTAGGTTTCCAGCATCGTTTTCACGATCGGGACTTCCTGGCCACCGGCGACGTTGGTGCCGCGAAGAATGCCCGTCGCCTCTTCCGCGCCGATGTTGGCGATATCGACCTCGTTCAGCCAGTTCGATGTCAGGTAACGGTCGATCGGGAACCGGTTGCGACGCATTTCCTTGGAGGCGACCACATGTCCACCAGCCAGCAGCCAGCTGATGACATAGTCAGGCTTGTCGCGGCGAATTTTGCTCCACGCGCCGGACTGGTCCGACCCGGGCAGCGGAACCGGATACAACTCGAGTTCAAAGCCCTCTTTCTCGGACAGGGTTTTCAAGATCTCGATCGGTTCCTGACCGAACGGATAATCCAGATAGATGAACCCGACCTTGGCGTTGCTCAAATCGCCGTCGAGCTGCTCCTTGATGAAGGCAACGTCGTTGGCGGCCTGCTGCCAGTAGGTCGGACCCACCGGGAAAACCCATTCGAACACCTCGCCGTCAACCGCATCGCCACGGCCAACGAAAGACTGCATCAGAAGGTTTTCGTCCTTCATCGCACGCGGCATGACAGCGTTGGTGACAGGCGTGGACAGGAAGTTGAAAATGAAAACGCCGTCGCGCTTGAGCTGTTCGTAGCATTCCACGCCGCGCTGGGGTTCGTTGCCGTGGTCGCGCACGATGACTTCAACCGGGTGCCCTTCGATGCCACCGTTGTCGTTGGTGTACATCGCGAGATCCTGGGCGGCCTGGGCCACCTGGGGCGAAATGAACGTATACGATTTGCTGAGGTCGAAACAGAGCCCGAACCGGATCGGCTCCTTGTCTTGCGCGGACGCAATAGTCGCGCCTGTCGCCAACGCGGCGGTGAGCGCCACCGCCTTGATGTGCTGTTTGATTTCCATGCTTTCTTTCTCCCTTTGATCGACATCAGCGCAGCTTATCGCTATTCGGGCGCGCCGCCGCCGACCCTTGTGCTAGCTGACCGTCACTGTTCGTATTTCGAGGAACTTTCCCTGACCACGTCCCACACCACATCGCTGTATTCCGCGAGCCAGTCGGTTTGCGGCACCCAGGTCTCTCCGTCCCACATCTCGATGCGGGTCTTGCCGCCGCCGCCGTGATCCTCTGCTGTCAGCGTGATCGGCGCCATCAGCCCGTTGGCGTCGTAGTTTTCCAGAGACTCCAGTCCGGCCTTGTAGGACTGCGCGGTGATTGGAAGGCCTTCCATCTCTTCCGCCCGTCGCGCGGCCTCGAAAATGATCGAGTGCATCGCCAGGCCGGTATTGTAGTAAACGTCTTGCGTATTGACCAACGGACCCGAACCTTGCCCCTTGTCATAAAGTTCACTTATGATCTCGGTCCGAAGGGCCACGTCCGGCCCCCCCACGACATTGGTGCCGCGCTTCAGTCCGATGGCGGCCTCGGTCCCGATATTGGCGATATCCACTTCGTTCAGCCAGTTGACCGAAATGTACTTTTCCATCGGAATGCGATTGCGCTGCATTTCTTTCGAAGCAACGACATGCGCACCGCCAAGCATCCACGAAATCACATGATCGGGCTTGTCGCGGCGCATTTTCGACCAGGCCCCCGACTGGTCGCTGCCAGGCAGCGGCACCGGGTAGAGCAGAAGCTCGAAGCCCTCCATTTCCGACAACGTCTGCAGAATCTCGATCGGCTCCTGCCCGAACGGGTAGTCGAAATAGATGTAGCCAACCTTGACGTCCGAAAGATCGCCGTCGTGCAATTGCTTGATATAGCCGATATCGTTGGCCACCTGCCCCCAGTAGGACGGGCCGGCCGGATACACCCAGTCGAATACCGTGCCGTCCACCGCATCGCCACGACCGACAAGCGACTGCATGAGAACGCGTTCGTCTTGCATCGCACGCGGCAGAATCGCCAGAGACACCGGCGTGGACAGGGTATCGAAGACAAAGACCCCCTCGCGGCTCAGCCTCGAATAGCATTCGATCCCACGCTGCGGTTCGTTACCGTGGTCGCGCACGATGACTTCAACCGGCTCGCCGCCGATCCCGCCCTTCATGTTTATGAGCTTTGCGAGATCCAGCGCGGCCTGCGAAACCTGCGGTGTCGCAAAAGTATACGCCTTGCTGAGATCATAACAGACACCCACCTTGAACGGCTCGGCCAGAGCCTGCGTCCCGGTAATCAGGCCGCCCATCATCGAAAGTGCTGCTAACGCCTTGGTAAGTTGTTTCATCTTTTCCTCCCTGAACACTGCCTGTTTGGAACCTCAACTCAGCCAACGTTTGCGTCGGCTGTAGTGTTTGACATTGTGGAAATCCGTCCCTTCACCTCCTCCGAGATAGAATTCCTGAATGTCCGAGTTTGATTTGAGAGCTTCGGCGGTGCCGTTCATGACAACGCGGCCGTTTTCGATCAGATACCCTTCGGAAACGATCTCCAGAGCGGCCAGGGCGTTCTGTTCCACAAGCAGAACCGACATTCCCTCTTCCTTGTTGATCTTTTGTAGGATGCCAAAGATCTCGGCCACCAGGAACGGCGCAAGTCCTAGGCTTGGCTCGTCCAGCATCAGCAGGCTGGGCTGGGTCACCAGCGCGCGACCGATGGCCAGCATCTGCTGCTCGCCGCCCGACAGATAGCCCGCCAGAGAATTGCGCCGCTCGGCAAGCCGGGGGAAGTAGTTGTATATCTTCTCCTTTTCCCCGCTCAGATCCGATCGCGACATTCCGGTCGGGGCGGCGGCCGTCAGATTTTCGTCCGGCGTAAGATGTTCAAAGACGCGCCGTCCTTCGATGACGTGACAGATGCCCAACTCCACGCGGTTCTGGGCAAGCATCTCGGTGATATCCGTTCCGTTGAACCTGATTTCACCCCGGCTGACGCGCCCGCGTTCAGCTTTCAAAAGTCCACTGATCGCCTTCAGCGTGGTGCTTTTCCCCGCTCCGTTCGACCCCAAAAGCGCGATCATCTCGCCCTTTGGGACCTGAATCGAAACACCCTTGATCGCCAGCATCACGTTGTCATACAGCACCTCGACACTGTTCATCGACAGAATGGGCTGGGCTTCGACCTTTTCCTGCATCGGCTTTCCTTTTTACTTCCTGAGCTGATCGAAGGGCCAGACCATCAGATAGTCCCGGATGTTTCCGTAAAGCTTTCCCAGCCCCAACGGTTCGATCAGAAGAACCACGACGATCAGCGCGCCATAGACCGCGTTCGGGATATGGGCGAGCGTTTCGACATTGATCTGCGTGCCAAGTCCGGCACTTCCCGCAACGACCAGACCGTTCACAAGACCGGGTACGAGCAGGATCAAGGCAACACCGAAATAGGATCCGATGACGCTGCCAAGCCCGCCGACAATCACCATTGCCAGAACCTGGATCGAAACGTTTACCGAAAACTGCTCGGGCGCGGCCAGGAAAAAGAAGGTCGCAATCAGCAGGGCGCCACTGACGCCCGCAATAAAGGACGATGTCGCGAAGGCCAGGATCTTGTAGTAGAAACTGTTCACCCCCAGGATCGCGGCGGCAAAGTCCTTTTCCCGCACGGCGACCAGGGCGCGGCCCAGACCCGTACGCTTCAGATTCAACATGAAAATCGTGACCAGCACGCACCATCCGAAGGCGACATAGTAATAGCCGGCATCCGACGTGATATCCTGCCCAAGCAGCGCCAGCGTCGGAGATTGCAGCGACGCATGTGAGCCCCCGGTGATCGCCGGCGAATGGGTCAGCACCCAGTCCATCACGAATTGCATCGCAAGCGTCGTGAGCGCAAGATACAGACCTTTCACCCGCAATGCCGCAAAGGCAAACAGGCTGCCGATTACCGACGATGACAGCCCACCGATGATGAGGGCGAATTCCCAGGGAATCCCGAACCGCGCGGCGTGGATCGCGGAATACGCGCCAACCGCCATGACCGCGGCATAGCCCAGATGAAGCTGGCCGGCCCACCCCGTCACCAGGTTCAGCCCAAGGGCGGCCGCCGTCCAGATCAGCCACGGCAGTATGTAACTGTTCAGGTAAAGCGACGGTATGATGAACGGTGCCACAAGACCGAACAGAAAGATGAACGCAGCCAGATTCCGGTCGGCAGGCAACTTGAAGATCCGGGTGTCGGATACATAGTCGGCGTGGTGAACACCGGAGAGTCGGTAAAACATTCCTTACACCCTTTCGATGTCGTGACGGCCGAACAGTCCGTGCGGACGGATCATGACTGTCAGAATAAGCACGGCGGCGACGATCAGTTCGCGGCTTCCCCCCCCGACAAGCGGATCCAGGAAGTCGGCGCCCACGTTTTCCACGATCCCCAGGATGAGACCGGCGATCACCGCCCCCAGGATACTGTCGAGTCCACCAAGGACAGCGACCGTCAGACCTTTGAGAAGCAACAGTGACAGCGACTGATCGACGCCCTGGATTTCACCCCAGATGACGCCCGCCCCGAGGGCAACGACCGATGCCAGGGCCCAGGACAGGCCGACGCCGCGCTCGACCGAAATCCCGACCGACCACGAGGCCATGTAGTCATCCGCGATGGCCCGCAGTTTCACGCCGGTTCGCGTGCGGAAAAACAGCATGAAGGCGACAAAGAACGCGATCGTGACCGCTGCGCCGACCAGATGGATGCGACTGACGAAGATGTCGCCGACGAACAGCGGTTCATAACTGACCCCCAATTCCATCGACCGCGACGTACCCCCCAGATTGCAAGCGTTGTGCCGCGCAGGAAGATGTCCAGGCCAAGCGTCAACATGAGGATCATGACGACCGGGCGCCCCGCGAGACGGCGCAGTGCCACACGCTCGATTCCGAAACCCAGCGCGAACATGATGACCGCACCGAGGGGAATGGCGACCCAAAGCGGCAGGCCCGCATCATGGGACAGAGCAAGAACCACATAGGCCCCGACCATCGTCAGCCCGCCCTGCGCAAGATTGGGCACCGAGGAAGCCTTGTAAATCAGCACAAGGCCGATGGCGAAAAGCGAATACAGAAGGCCCGTCAGGGCACCGTTGATCGCAAGCTCTGATAGAAAGACCCAGTCCATTCATACCTCCCTGATGGGAAGGCTTCTTTCGACCTTCCCGACTTCGCCGGTCTCGTAAGTCACCTGGGCGCTTACATGGACCTCTTTTGAACCATCGTAGAGCGCCGCGACGACGTCGGCATAACGTTCCTCCACGACCTTGCGACGCAGTTTCCGTGTTCTCGTGATCTCGCCATCGTCCGGATCGAACTCTTTCGGCAGGCTGACAAAGCGTTGCAGGCGCAATGGCTCGGTGAGGGCGTTGTTCACCCGCTTGAAAGCCCCGTGCAGCAGCGTGGCAACCTCGGCGCGCTGGGACAGATCGGCATAGGACGTGTATGGCACGCCGTTCACCTCGGCCCAGTGTCCGACCGCTTCGAAATCCACGCAGACCATCGCCGTGAGTTCATCCAGCCCGGCACCAAGCACCGCCGCATCCTTGATGTACGGGCTGAACTTCAGCCGGTTCTCGATATAGTTCGGCACATAGCGTTCACCGCCGGCGGTATACATGACCTCGGAGACACGCCCCAACACCACGAGTTGCCCGTTTTCCTCCACATAGCCGGCGTCGCCGGTACGCAGCCACCCTCCCTCAAGGGCCTCGGCAGTCGCTTCGGGCTTGTTGAAATAACCTTTGAACACGCTGTCGGAGCGGATCAGGATTTCCCCGTCGTCCGCGATTTTCAGCTCGACGCCCGGCACCGGTTTGCCAACGGTGTGAAGGCGTACCTCGCCCGGAGACTGGATCGCATTGATCGCGCTGTTTTCGGTCTGGCCATAGAGCTGGCGCAGCTTGATCCCAAGAGCCCGGTAGAAAACAAAAGTGTCTTCGCCGATCGCTTCGCCGCCGGTGAACGCATTCTTCAGGCGGCTCATCCCGAACTGGTCCTTGATCGGACCGAAAACGATCGCCTCTCCCAGAAGCCGTCCCAGAGGCTCCAACGCACCGCCGCTCTCGCCATTCAGCTTACGCGTCTCGGCAGCAACCGCCCGGTCCATGAAGAAACGGTACAGCCATTTCTTCAACGGGGTCGAATTTTCCATGCCGACCTGGATCGTCGTCAGCATCTGGTCCCAGCTTCGGGGGGCCGCAAGGTAAAAGGTCGGTGCGATTTCCCGCATGTCGCGCACGACCGTTTCCTGCCGCTCGGGCACGTTCACGGTAAAGCGCCAAAGCAGCGCCGCCGCGACGGTAATGGCAAAGTCACCCACCCAGGCCATCGGCAGATAGGCCAGCACTTCCTCGTTCTCCTCGAAGGCACCGGCTGCATGGCCGTTTCTTGCCGCGGCGAGAACGTTCTTCTGGCTCAGGACGATCCCTTTCGGTTTGCCGGTCGTCCCCGAGGAATGCATGAAAATTGCCGGATCGTCGGGTTTTGTGCGGTTCAGAATTGACTCTCGGCGGTGCGGATCCTCGTTAAGATCATGTCGGCCGATATCGATCAGGTGATCCCATGACATCAGTCCGTCGTCTTCATAAAATCCAAGCCCGCGCGTTTCGTCGTATATGACATGAGCGATGCCGCTCGCGCCCGCGGTCCGGACCTCGAGAATCTTGTCGACCTGCTCCTGATCTTCCGCGATGGCCGCCACGATTTCGACTTCGCCCAGGAAATGCTGAAGCTCTTCGAGCGTCGCCCCCGGATAGGCCGGCATCGCGTAGGCCCCGAGCAGGGAAACCGCAAGCATGCCAGCGTAGAGCCGCGCACGGTTGTCGCCCAGAACAAGCACGGCCTTGCCCGGCTCTACTCCGAGCTTTTCAAGTCCAGCCGCGCAGGCCAGAATCTCTTCGACATACTCGGCCCAGGTGCTTTCTTTCCAGATTCCGCGCTCTTTTTCGCGAAGCGCAATACTCGACCCGTAGCGTGACGCGTTCCGCGCCAGCAATGTGCCGATCGTCTCGCTGGCGGAGACTTGCAATGTCGCCTCTTCAGCCATGCGTCCCTCCAACATATGCCTCGATGACCCTCGGATGCTTTACAACTTCCCTAGGAATGCCGCTGGCGATCATTTCGCCGTAGTTCAGCGCCAGCATGCGGTCGCAGATGCCGATGATGACATCCATGTGGTGCTCGATCAGAAGGACGCTGACGCCGCGTTCGGCCCGAGCGTCCAGAATGAAGCGGGACATATATCCCTTCTCCTCTTGGTTCATACCTGCCATCGGCTCGTCGAGGATCAGCAATTGCGGCTCCGCCACCAGCGCGCGCGCAAGCTCGACGCGCTTTTTCAGGCCGATCGGAAGGCCATCGACCAGCTCGTGCCGAATGCTCTCAAGCTGAAGAAACTCGATCACCTCTTCGACGATTTTACGGTTCTCGATTTCTTCGCGCTGCGCGACCCACCAGTAAAGCGCCGTGCGCAGAACGCCCTGCTTCATGTGGATGTGTCGCCCAAGCAGAATGTTGTCCAGAACGCTCATTCCGTTGAACAGGGCAAGGTTCTGAAAGGTTCGGGCGACCCCGAGCTTTGCAACCTTGTGCGGCGCGGTGCCCGTGATGTCATTTCCCGCCAGCCGGACAGTCCCTGTATTCGGAGGGTAGAATCCGGTGATCGCGTTCGTAAGCGTTGTCTTGCCGCTGCCATTCGGACCGACAAGACCAAAGATCTCCTTGGGTTGAATGACGAGATCCACACCTGTGACAGCGACGATACCGCCAAACCGCCGTTCAATCCCACGGCACTCCAGTATTGCCCCATCACCGGTACCGACATCTGTTGTTCTTTGCGTCATCATCTGGATCCTGTTGTCCCCCGCTAGGTTCGTCGCTTGTATCAGGAAATCCGGAAATAATCCGGTCGCCCTGTCGGCCAGGGATCGCCCCACATCTGTTGCCCGCCGTCGATGTTCAGAACTTCACCAGTCACGAATTTTCCGGAACTGGCCGCCATATAGACAACGCCTTCCGCGACATCCCATTCGTCCCCGGCGTGCCGCATCGGATTGGAGTCCTGAAAGGTTGCCGCGCCCTCCTCGGGATAGTTCCCGAAACCGTTGCTTTCGCAGCACCCCGGCGCCACGCAGTTCACGCGGATGTCATGCGGCGCCCATTCTACTGCGACCGATTTGGACAGGTATATCACCCCCGCCCTGGCCGCGCAGGTATGCGCGATGCCGGGCATCCCGCGCCAGACGTCGGCCACAATGTTCACGATCGCGCCCGGCTGTTCGTGCTTTACCCAATGGCGCGCCATGGATTGCATCATCCACCAGGTTCCATTGAGGTTGGTGTCGATGACGGCATTCCAGCCCTTTGGGCTGAAATCCAGGGCGGCCTGCGGAAACTGCCCCCCTGCATTGTTCACCAATACGTCAATCGAACCGAATTCCTGATTTACCCGGCCAACGAAATCCTCGACCTGCTCGGGATCCCGGATGGTCATGGGCATGGCAAAGGTTCTGGCACCCAGACCTTCGAGAAATTCCGTGGCCGACGCCAGCTTTTCCTCGTTGCGCCCGTTTATCGCAAGGTTGGCACCCAGCCTGGCGAACAGGCTTGCAATCGCCAGACCCAGACCACCGCCCGCCCCTGTGACAACAGCGGTCTTGCCTGCGAACAGATCGCGTGCGAAAACGGTCGAGCGCACTTTCAGGTCTTCTGGCGAAGAACCGAACTGCGTCTTATTCATGACGCCTCCTCCCTATCCCCATTTGGGGTTATTTCGATAATCTAACGCGCGTTAGAAAGTTAATCAAGACAAGAATATGCTTTGTGCCCGCACCTCGCATTCACATGGCAAATACCTGAAAATAAACGATTTTATCCACTGCCATCAAGAGTGTCCGCGCGGACACCGGTACGATGCGGAACGCCAGCGCTTCTCTGGCAAGGGGCGCGACGGGATATGTCCAGGCATCGCAGAATCCACCGAAAGCGATCCCTGCGGCTTTGCTCGCCCCGCCCGCGGCAATCGACACCGCAGGTCGCACGCCCGGCGTCGATCGTGCCGTCCTTGTGCATTCGGGCCTGCGCCATTTCGCCATCGCAAGACCCGAAGCTTTTGCAAATCGCGGTGCCCGGAGTCAGGCCGTCCGGTACCGCACGCCTGCCGGATGCCCCAAGGACAAGGGAAAATGAACTTGCCATTACAAATCTCGTGCCTAGCTACTGGCAACAATAGGCCATCAACCAGTTAAAAGCCTCTGCCAAGCGCCTGAGGCCAGGAAGGACTGAACGTCGTGGAACTCAACGCTGATTTCTCAAAACCGGTCGTCGTTCATTCGGACAGGATCGACTGGCAGCCTTCGCCGATCAAGGGCGTGGACAGACGTATGCTGGACCGGATCGGCGATGAGGTGGCGCGGGCCACCACCATCGTGCGCTATGCGCCGGGCAGCCGGTTTTCGGCGCACACCCATAGCGGTGGCGAGGAATTCATCGTTCTGGACGGCGTGTTTCAGGACGAGCATGGCGATTATCCGGCGGGCACATATGTGCGCAACCCCCCCACGACCGCGCATACGCCGGGATCGGAGGCGGGATGCACGATCTTCGTCAAGCTGTGGCAGTTCGACATGGCCGACCGCACCCAGTTCCACAAGGATATGGAGGCCGAGCTTGGCGCTCCGTCAGAGGGCGTCGCCACGGCAGTCCTGCACCGGGACGCGCGCGAAGTTGTGGCCTACAGCAAACTGGAGGCGGGCGCCGCCATGACGTCACATGCGCCGGGCGGGATCGAGATGCTGGTCATCAGCGGCACGGTCACGGTAGACGGTGACGTTTTGGAACGAAATGCCTGGCTGCGCCTGCCGGATGGCGCGGCTTTGACCGCGACGGCGGGCGATCAGGGGGCGAAGCTTTGGATCAAGACAGGCCACCTGACCCATGCAAAAGCCCCGGCGGTTTGATCATGGCGATCAGGAAGCCTCGGTCCGTCTTGGGCGCTGCGCCGCCAGAGGCCGGGGCAATGGCTGCGCCATTCGGCAGTTGAGCGACGCACCCTTGACCTGTCTCACATTACGGCCCCCCGGATCATAGGCGATCTGCAAGCCACGCCAAAGGCAATTTGAAACGTGCAAACCCAGACCCTTATCATCGGCGGCGGTCTGTCCGGACTGGCCCTTGCCGCTCGGCTGGCCGCGGAAGGACGCGATTTTCGTCTGGTCGAGGCCCGGGACAGATGGGGCGGTCGTATCCTGACCGAGCGGTTTGGCGAGGGTGCGTTTGACCTGGGCCCGTCCTGGTTCTGGCCCGGTCAACCCCGCATGGCCGCCCTGACCGAGCGGCTTGGATTGACACGATTTGACCAGTTCTACGAGGGTGATCTTCTGTACGAAGATGAAACCGGACATATCCAGCGTGGGCAAGGCTTTGCGTCGATGCAAGGCTCATGGCGGCTGCGCGGCGGTATGGGCAGTCTTATCGACGCCCTCGTGCGCGACATTCCCGAGGACCAGCGTCTAAGCGCGACACCGATCCGGGCGCTGCACGGAACGGCAGATGGCGTCACGGCCCGCACCGATTTCGGGCAGGAAATCAACGCGCAGCAGGTCGTGCTGACCGTGCCCCTGCGGATCGCGGCGCGGCTGTCCTATGTCCCGGCGCTGCCGAATGACACCATCGCCACGATGGAGAGCATTCCGACCTGGATGGCAGGACAGGCCAAGGCCGTGGCCGTTTATGACCGTCCTTTCTGGCGGGACGCGGGCCTGTCCGGTGACGCGATGAGCAGGTTCGGCCCGATGGTCGAATGCCACGATGCCAGCCCCATGCGGGGCGGGCCCTATGCCATATTCGGCTTTATCGGCGTTCCGCCCGCAGGCAGGCGCGATCGCCACGCCCTTGACCGGCAGCTTCGCGCGCAGTTGTCCCGGCTCTTTGGCCCCGAAGCACAGGCGCCAAAGAGCCTTTTTGTCAAGGACTGGGCGGCCGATCCGTGCACGGCAACCGATCTGGATCACCGGCCTGTCCATGCGCACCCCGACTATGGTCTTCCGCACGTTCTGTCCCGGCTTTGGGACAATGCGCTGATCCTCTCCGGGACCGAGGTCGCGCCGACATTCGGCGGCTTTCTCGAAGGCGCGCTTGAGGCCGCGGACCGCGGCTATGACGCTCTGCAACGTAACGGGGATTGAGATGTGATGGCCGACGGCGGCACCGCAATGGTGGATGCCGCCGCGCGCACAGCACGATTTCGGATCAGCCCGCCGCGTCGGCGCTCTCGGGATCGGCGTCTTCTTTCGGAGGCTTGATCCGAAAGAAGAGCGCATAAAGCACCGGAACCGCAACGAGCGTCAGCACCGAAGCGAATGCAAGGCCGCCCATGATCGTCACCGCCATCGAGGCAAAGAAAGCATCCGGCAGAAGCGGGATCATCCCGAAGATCGTCGTGCCGGCCGCAAGCACCACAGGACGCAGACGGCTGACGGACCCATCTATGATCGCCTTGTAATCCGCGACACCCTCGGCGCGTTGCAGGTCGATCTCTTCGACCAGGACGATGGCGTTCTTCATCAGCATGCCCGAAAGCGACAGGAAGCCAAGCAGCGCGGTGAACGTAAAGGGCAATCCGGTGAACAGCAGCCCCAGCACCATACCCGTCACCGACATCGGCACGACAAGCCACAGGATCAGCGGTTGGCGGACCTTGTTGAACATCAGGATCGAGATCGTCAGCATCACAAGAAAGCCCAGCGGAAGCTGCTTTCCAAGACTCTCCTGAGCCATCTGGGCGCTTTCGAACTCTCCGCCCCATTCCAGGCTATACCCGTCAGGAAGCGAGATGGCCTCGACATCGGTCCTCACGCTCCGAAAGGCTTCATCCGCGGTCAGATCACCGCGCGCGCCCCCAAGGACAGTGATGGTCCGCTCGCGGTCGCGCCGGTGAATGAGCGCCTCGACAAGTTGGGTTTCGAAACTTGACACGAGGTTGGCCATCGGCACGTATGATCCGGCCCCATCGGACCACACAGACAGGTCACGCAGGCGGTCAACCCCGTCGCGTTCGTTCTCGGAAAGACGGAGATGGATCGGGATCACCTCGTCGTCCTCGCGCAGCTGACCGACACGCAGCCCGGAGGTTCCGTACTGAATGGTGTCGGCAATCGCGCCGCGCGTTGCGCCGGCCAGACGCATGCGCGATTCATCGACGATGGGTTCGATGAGGATCTCGCGCTGGCGCCAATTGGTGCGCGGATTGGTGATTGTACCGGCATCCTCGTAAATCCGCATCGCGTCATCCGCGAGCTTGCGCAGGATGACCGGGTCAGGCCCCGAAAAACGAACCGCCACATCGGCACCGGAAGGCGGCCCGAACACGATTTCTTCGACACGGATCAGAGCGTGGGGAAATTCGGCGGGCAGATCCCGGTTCAGCCGGCTTGCGATAGACGAGATTGCCTCGGGGTCCGCGACCCGGACGATAAGCTGGCCATAGCTGGGGTCTGCCTGCTCGGGGTTGTAGGTCAACATGAAGCGGCTCGCGCCACGCCCGACAAGGGTTGTCACGTCCGTCACGTTGTTCTCGGCCAGAAGCACTTGCTCCAGCCGTTTCATCTCGTCGTCGGTGACGTTGACATCGGTCCCCTGTGGCATCTGGACCTCGACGTAGAAGATCGGAGTGTTCGATGCCGGGAAAAATGCCTGCTTGACCTGCCCGAAGGCCATCACAGACCAGACGGTAATCCCTAGGATTGCCAGGACGACAATGACGCGGGACCGCAAAGCAAGCCACAGGAACCAGCGGTAGACCCCGTAGAACGCCCCTTTGTAGGGATCGTCCGACGTGTCCTTTGGCGCGCGAAGCAGCAGCTTGCCGAGGTAGGGCGTGACCGAAACGGCAAGCGCCCAGCTCATCAGCAGCGAGATCGCGATGACCGCGAACAGCGAGAACAGGAATTCGCCGGTCGCATCGGGCGACAACCCGATTCCGGAAAACGCCATGATCCCGATAACCGTCGCGCCAAGCAAGGGGATCGACGTGGCGGTTTCGGTCTCGGCCGCGGCGTCCTCCGCCGTCTTTCCGCGCGCCATCCCGATCACCATCCCCTCGGTGATGACGATGGCATTGTCGACCAGCATCCCCATGGCGATGATCAGCGCGCCAAGGCTGATCCGTTCCATCTGTATGCCGAACACAGACATGAAGAACAGCGTCGAGAACACCGTCAGCCCCAGGGTCAAGCCCACCACCAGGCCCGCGCGCCAGCCCATGGTCAGCATCAGCGCGGCAACGACAATGCCGACCGACTGTCCGAGACTGACGAGAAAGCTGGAAACGGCCTCGTCCACGACGACGTGTTGCTCGTAGATCGGAACGATTTCGACACCCTCCGGCAATTTCGCCTTGAGCCGGTCCAGACGGGCCGAAACCCCCTTGCCCACCTCGACCACGTTCCGGTCTGTCAGCGCCGACACGCCGAGGGTAAAGGCCGGCGTTCCGTTTTGCCGGATGACCTGGCTGGGCTGTTCGGCCTCGTCGCGGGTCACTCTGGCGATGTCATAGACCGCGACCTGACCAACCTCTCCCGCCACGCCAAGCCGAAGTTCCTCGATTCCTTCGGGGCTGACATAGCCTGGCGGAACCGACAGGCCGATCCGGGCGGGGCCCTCGGTAATCTCGCCGTTCGTGAACACCTGGTTTTCATCGGCGAGAACGCCCAGGACCTGGTTCGGAGGAAGACCCAGCTCTGTCAGCCGCGATGACGGGATCGAGATGTTGATCACCTCTTCCGCCAGCCCCTGAACCTCGACCTTGGCGACGCCATCGACAGTCACCAGCCCAAGACGCAGGGTGGTCGCCAGATCGCGCTGTTCTATCGGGCTCAGCCCTTCGGTCGTCACTGCATAGAACATGCCATAGACGTCGCCGAAATCGTCATTGATGATTGGCGGGCGGGCGTCTGCGGGAAGGTCGCCCTTTACGTCGCTGATGCGGCGGCGCATTTCGTCCCAGACCTGCGGGATTTCGTCGGGGCCGTAGGTCTGCTCGATCTCGACGGTGATCTGGGCCATTCCCGGCATGGATTTTGATTCCACCCGGTCAAGCTGCTTCATCTGCTGTAACGCGTTCTCGACGACATCCGCGACCTCTTCCTCGACCTCGACGGCCGTGGCGCCCGGGTAAGGCACGAAGACAAGCGCCGTTTTGAGAGTGAAGCTGGGGTCTTCGAGGCGGCCCACTGTATTCAGCCCCCAATAGCCGCCGACGAAGCAGAAGATGATGACCAGCCAAGCCGCCACAGGACGCTTGATGCTCGCGCGTGAGATACTGAATGCCATGGGTGTGTATGGATCCTATTGAAATACGGGATCAGAGGCCGGAAACCGTCACTGACTGATTGTCTCTGAGTCGCCACCAGCCGCCGGAAACAACCAGCTCGTCGCCGTTCAGGCCTTGCAGGACGACAATCTCGTCATCGACCGGAAGCCCCAGTCGGACCGTCCTGCGCGCGACCTGGCCAGAAGATTCCTGATAAACCCAGATGGACGGGTCGGTTCGGCTTGTCGTGTCCACCGCCGATACCGGAACGAGGACGGATTGCGGGTGATTTTCGTCCGACGCGACGGCGATGCGCACATCCGCCGTCATACCGGGCAGGAGGCGCGGGTCGATATCGCCCGTGATTGCAAATTCCAGGTCATAGGTCTGCGCCGTCGGATCGGCATCGGTCGCGAACGAGCGCTGGACAAGCGGCGCGGTGTATCCCGGAACTGCGGGAAAACTCGCGACGATGTCGAACGCGTCGGGCGCGGAACGTGCAACAGCCGCAAGCTCCTCGGGCAGAGAAATCATGATCCGCATCTCACTGACATCTTGCAGCCGCGCGACCGGCGCGGCAGAGGTGACGTTGACGTATTCCTCGGCGAAGGTCCGCGCCACGATCGCATCGAAGGGCGCTGTGATCTGGGTCTGGGACAGGCGTCGCTTGGCCTCGCGAAGCGCGACGTCGGCCTGTGCGAACTGGGCGCGTGCCGTATCGAGGCGCGCATCGGCGGCGACCCCTCGCTGGGCAAGGCTCGAGGCGCGCTCGAACTCGGAATTCGCCAGGTCAAAGGAAGCCTGGGCCCGATCGACGGCAAGATTGAAATCGGCCTGATCGAGCTCTGCGATCACGTCGCCCTCGCGAATTCTGTCGCCCGGTTCGACGTCGAGGGAAAATATCTGTCCGGGTATCTGAAACGCAATATCCACTGTGCGGGCAGGTTCGACACGGCCGGCGACCCCACGGGATTGAGTGATCACCCGGCTGAGCGCACGGGTCACTTCGACGGTGACCAGTTGATCGGGGTCGGGAGTTTCCACCGTGTCGGTCTGGCTCGCCGCGGCGTCTGTTTCCGTCTGGGCCAATACATCCGTGAGTGTCCCCGGAAGAAGCGACACAGCCAGGGCTGCCGCAGCCGCCAGCACGATCACCGAAGCGATCCGTTTCCAGCTTCGGTTCTTATTAATAGAGCTCATAAATCATTGTCCTTAATCGTTCGATGACGCGTTTCCTGATCCCGCTGGCTGCCCTGGCTCATTCGCAACTTTACCGTCCGGTCGGTTTTGATTTCGGTGTGAGTTAGTCTGCGGCAGCACCAAGGTCCAGTTTTGATCTTCCCCGCTCCGATCCAAGGCGCGACCGTGTTGTCAAACGCGGGTGGATGCGGAAGGCCCGCCCCCTTGTGCCAGGCGTTCCCCGCCGAGTAGACCTGCGGAAACGCGGCAACCGATCCGCTCTTTTGCAATGCTCTGACGCATCGGTCAGTCGGCGCTTTCGAAGCCGGATGTTAGAAAGACCGCCCTCCCCGCTCGGCGCGTCGGCGGCGCTACGTTGCATCATGCCACGCACCTGATGCCAAAACGTAAAGAAAACCAACGCGCCGTGTCACCGGGCGCACCGCCCTCAACGCTGGCACACCCGCGCATATGTCGGGTTTGCGCAGCCCGACAGTGTGGTGGCGCTCCGGGCATCGGTGTTCACTTTTTTGACAGCTGGTTACCTTACCATACCTGCTTTAACATACGCCGCACCCAAACTGTTCCACAGCATCCGAACGGCAACCCCGAGGCTACCTGCAAGCCGAGAAGGACAGACAGACATGACGCGCATGCCAACTCTTTTCATTCCTCACGGGGGTGGCCCCTGTTTTTTCATGGACTGGTCGCCGCCTGACGAATGGGACCGGCATCGCCAGTACCTGCGCGACCTGCCCGCGACATTGCCCGCGCGCCCGAAGGCGCTGTTGGTGATTTCCGGCCACTGGGAAGAACCCGCATTCACCGTGCAGAGCAACGCCGCCCCACCGCTGCTGTTCGATTATGGCGGGTTTCCGCCCCACACCTATGAATTGACCTGGCCCGCGCCCGGCGATCCGGCGCTGTCGGAGCGCGTTCATGACCTGATCCGCGCCGCCGGGCTTCCGGTCGCGAAAGATGTCACGCGCGGCTTTGACCACGGCATCTTCGTACCGCTCAAGGTTGCCTTTCCCGATGCCGACATTCCCTGCGTCCAGCTGTCGCTTGCCAGTGATCTGGACCCGGAACGCCATATCGCGCTGGGGCAGGCTCTTGCGCCCCTGCGTGATGAAGGCGTGCTGATCCTCGGCAGCGGCAACACCTATCACAACATGGGGGTGCTTATGCAGAGCCTGCGCGCCGGCCCGCGGGGCGAGGTGGCCGGCACCGAATTCGATACCTGGCTGACCGACGCGATCACCAACCCCGATCCCGACGAACGCAACCGCAGGCTGGCGCGCTGGTCGCAGGCACCGGGCGCACGCAATGCCCATCCGCGCGAAGAGCACCTGATCCCGCTGCATGTCGTGGCGGGTGCGGCGGGGGCAGACATCGGTCGCAAGACCCTGGAGGATCAGGTGCTCGGCGCGCTCGAAAGCGCCTTTCGGTTCGGATGACAAGCAGCTCCGCAAAAGAGCACGGAACATGCCCGACGCGATCAACGGTCCCTTCATCCAGGCCGGCGCATCCGGTCAGCTCGGCAGTCGGGTCATCGACGAACTTCTGGCGCGCGCGGCCGAACCCATCGCCGCGATCACCCCGCACAGCGGACGAGCTTGCCGCGCTGCGGGAAAGGGGGATCGACACAGGGCCGGTGGTTTCCATGACCCGGCCACATCCGGCACGGCCTTTGACGGCCACGCGCGGCGGCGGCGGCTTGCCGCAGCGCGCGATCCCGCGACGGGCAAACGGCGCGCCGCGCGTGGCAACGCCATGTCCGCCGCCACGAAGGTCGGTGTGCCGCACATCCTCTATCCCTCTCTGACCAACCCGGACGAGAACAATCCGATCGGAATTGCGGCAGACCACCGCGGGACGATGATGTCGCCAGAGGATACCGTGCCGCAGATCGTCGAACTGGGCCGGGCAGATGGCGGCGACGGCATACCGTCGCGCATTGCCGAATTTTCAGAAGCCTGTTAAAAACGCAACATAATCACAGATGGGGATGAACCATCCAGCTTGCTCAGGTGGCACGTGATCGTTCGTTAATGCATCAGGCGACGTCCACGATGCGCGCAGGCGCGGTCAGAATGCCGAGTCCGGAGGGGCAAGGCGAGCCCGACCACCCGGCCGGGGCCCATTGACGCGTTTACGAAGACGCCATCAAAGAGTGTAGTGGTGACATCTTCGACCGATGACTTCACGCAATCCGGCCCGCAACAGCAATCGAGCACAGCATGAAAAACACCAGATACCTTCTCTTCACAGCGATTGCCGTGGCCGCGGCGATATTGGGTTTCCTGGTCTGGCAGGGCAACGGCAATGGCGCTGTCCCCGAAGGTTTCGCGCGCGGCAACGGGCGCGTCGAAGCCGTCGAGATCGATGTGGCCTCGAAGCTTCCCGGACGGATTGAAACGATTCTGGTGCGAGAGGGCGAGCTTGTCGAGGCGGGGCAACCGCTGGCCGCGCTTGACACCCGTCAACTGAAAGCCAACCGCCATCAGGCAGAGGCGGAACAGCGCCGCGCCGAGATCGCGGTTGAAAACGCCCGGCTGATGATCCAGCAACGTCAGGCCGAAGTGCGCGCAGCCGAGGCGGTTCTGGCGCAGCAGCAATCGGCCCTTGATGCCGCGCAGCGCCAGTTCGCCCGCTCCGAGGCGCTGGCGGGAAGCAGCATCGCGTCCGAGCGGCAACTTGATATTGACCGGTCGAACGCGCTTGGTGCCGAGGCCGCGGTCGCCTCCGCCGAAGCGAAGATTGCGGCGGCGCGGATCGGGGTATCCGCAGCCGAAGCGGCAGTGGTCGGGGCAGAAGCGGCGGTGGCGGCGGCAATGGCGACGATCGAATCGATAGACGTCCAGATCGAGGACAGCACGCTGAAAGCGCCCCGGCCAGGACGGGCGCAGTACATCGTTGCACAGGCGGGCGAAGTCATAGGCGCCGGCGGGCGCGTGATCAACATGATCGATCTGAACGACGTTTACATGACGTTCTTCCTGCAGACCGCCGCGGCGGGGCGCGCCGGGCTGGGGACCGAGGTCCGCCTGATCCTGGACGCGGCACCGGATATCGTTGTCCCCGCCGAGGTCTCGTTCGTGTCGGACGTGGCACAGTTCACTCCGAAAACCGTCGAGACCGAAATCGAGCGCGAAAAGCTGATGTTCCGGGTCCGCGCCCGAATCGCGCCCGATCTGCTGGAAAAATACCTGGATTACATCAAGACCGGTCTGCCCGGCGTCGCCTGGGTTCGGCTGGACCCCGCGCTGCCCTGGCCCGAGGCCGCCGATGGCAGGGTGCTGGAATGACCGCCTCCGGGCGGGTGGTGCGGACAGAGGGGCTTTCGCTTCTCTACGGCAAGGTCCGGGCGCTCGACGATGTGTCGATCGACCTGCCGGCGGGCTGTATCGTCGGCCTGATCGGGCCTGACGGTGTTGGCAAATCCAGCCTTCTGGCGCTGATCGCCGGGGCCAGGCGTATCCAGCAAGGCCAGCTTGATGTTCTGGAGGGCGACATGCGGCGCGCCGGCCACCGTGCCCGGATCTGCCCGCGGATCGCCTATATGCCGCAAGGACTTGGCCGCAATCTCTATCCCACGCTCTCGGTGCGGGAGAATGTCGAGTTCTTCGGCCGGCTTTTCGGCGAGAGCCGCGAGGAGCGCGAGAGGCGGATCGCCGATCTGCTGGAGGCAACCGATCTTGCACCCTTTGCCGAGCGCCCGGCGGCCAATCTTTCGGGCGGCATGAAACAGAAGCTGGGCCTGTGCTGCGCGCTGATCCACGACCCCGATCTGCTGATCCTGGACGAGCCGACAACCGGAGTCGACCCGCTGTCGCGGCGTGAATTCTGGGCTTTGATCGCGCGTATCCGCGCTGCACGTCCGGGCATGAGCCTGATCGTCGCCAGTGCGTATCTGGAGGAAGCCTCGGAATTCGACCACCTGGTCGCGATGGACGACGGCAGGGTGCTTGCCGCCGGCAGCCCCTCAGAGATTCTGAACCGCACCGGAACCGCCAGCCTTGACGAGGCTTTCATAGAACTTCTTCCCGAAGAAAGGCGCGCGGGACACCACGATCTGATCGTCCCGCCGCGTGACCCCGCAGGTCGCGGCGACTGCGTCGTCGAGGCTGAAAACCTGACGGTCCGGTTCGGAGACTTTGCAGCGGTCAAGGGTGTGAGCTTTCGCATCGGGAAAGGTGAGATATTCGGCTTTCTCGGGTCGAACGGTTGCGGCAAGACGACGACGATGAAGGCGCTGACCGGGCTTGTGGAACCCGCCGAAGGAACCACCCGGATCGACGGCAAAACGGTCGACGCGCGCGACATGGCCACGCGCAAGCGCATCGGTTACATGACGCAGTCCTTCTCGCTTTATTCCGAGCTGACGGTGCGTCAGAATCTTGATCTGCATGCGCGGCTTTTCGACATGGCGCCCGCCGGGATTGCGCCCCGTATCGCCGAGCTTGCGGAGCGGTTTGATCTTGAGGCGGTTCTTGACAGTCTGCCGCTGCAACTGCCGCTTGGGATCCGTCAGCGGCTGTCGCTGGCCGTGGCGCTGATTCACCGGCCCGAGGTGCTGATCCTGGACGAGCCGACCTCGGGCGTGGATCCGGTGGCGCGCGACATCTTCTGGCAGGCGCTGGTGGACCTGTCCCGAAAAGACGGTGTGACGATCTTCATCTCTACCCACTACATGTCCGAAGCCATGCGCTGCGACAGGATTTCCCTGATGCACGAGGGCCGCGTGCTTGTCAGCGACACGCCCGAAGCCATCCGCGAAGGCGCCGGCGCGGCGACGCTGGACGATGCCTTCATCCATCACCTGGAACGGGCACAAGGCGAAAACGGCACGCCCGCCGCGGCGCATCGGGTGGATCTCGTGGCGGAGGCTTCGTCGGCGCCACGTCGGCGCCACGGACGGGTCAGCCTTGCCCGGCTCCTGAGCTTTTCCTGGCGCGAGTCGTTGGAGCTGCGCCGAGATCCGATCCGCCTGACGCTTGCAAGCGTCGGCAGCGTGATCCTTATGATTGTGCTGGGATACGGCATTTCGATGGATGTCGAGGATCTCAAGTTCGCAGTGCTTGACTACGATCAAACCATCGCCAGCCAGTCCTATGTCAACGACCTGGCCGGATCGCGCTACTTCGACGAACAGCCACCGCTCATCGACCATGCCGACATCGACCAGCGGATGCGCGCCGGCGAAATCAGCCTGGCGCTGGAAATCCCGCCGGGGTTTGCGGCAGATGTCGAACGCGGCCGCCCCGTGGAAATCGGGGCCTGGTTCGATGGTGCCATGCCGATGCGTGCGGACACGGTGCGCGGCTATGTCCAGGGGATGCACGTTCACTGGCTGACCGACCAGCTGCGCCAGGTCTATGGCGAAGACGCTGTCACCGGCAGTTACAGTCTGGAAATGCGCTATCGCTATAACCCCGATGTCGAAAGCCTGGCGGCCATGGTGCCGGCGGTGATCCCGCTCTTGCTGATGCTGATCCCGGCGATGCTCGCCGTCCTGTCCGTCGCGCGCGAGAAAGAGACAGGCTCGATCGTGAACCTCTATGTCACCCCGGCGCTGCGACTGGAATTCCTGCTGGGCAAGCAGGTGCCCTACATCGTGCTGGGCTTTCTCAACTTCCTGTTGCTGCTGGCGCTTGCGGTGTTTGTCTTCGGGGTGCCGGTCAAGGGCAGCCTTCTGGCGCTTTCGGCGGGGGCGCTGGTCTATGTCATCCTGGCCACCGGGCTGGGCCTGCTGATCTCGGCCTTCACCCGCAGCCAGGTCGCGGCGTTGTTCTTTACCGCTCTGGCCACCCTGATCCCGGCCACGCAGTATGGGGGCATCATCGACCCGGTCTCGTCACTGGAAGGCATGGGGCGCGGGATCGGCGAGGTTTTCCCAACCAGCCATTTCGTCACCATCTCGCGCGGGGTGTTTGCCAAGGCGCTGGACTTCGGCGATCTGGCCGCGTCCTTCGTACCGATGCTTCTGCTAGTCCCGGTGCTTGTGGCGCTCGGGACGATCTTCGTGCGCAAGCAGGAGGCCTGAGCGATGCGACCCAGACATGTGCTGTACCTCGCGGTCAAGGAGCTACGCGGGCTGGTGCGCGACCCGCTGCTCCTGGCGCTGGTGTTCTACGCCTTTACGCTGGACATCTATTCCCACGCCACCGCCATGCCCGAGACGCTGAACCGCGCCACGATCGGCATCGTGGACGAGGATGCCTCGCCCCTGTCCCGGCGGATCGCGGATGCGTTCCTGTCGCCCTATTTCGTGACACCCGACCAGATCGACATGGCCGAGATGGATGCGCGCATGGATGCTGGCATCGATACGTTTTCGCTGGTCATCCCTCCGGATTTCCAGAGCGACCTTGTGGCGGGCGCCCGGCCCGAATTGCAGCTTAACGTCGATGCGACACGGGTCAGCCAGGCCTTCACCGGCGCGGGCTATGTCCAGGCGATCGTCGATCAGGAAGTCACCGGCTGGACCGGGCGACAAGCCGCGGTGCCGGTCGATCTTGCGCTGCGCGCCCGCTTCAACCCGGCGCTGGATCCTGGGTGGTTCGGTGCGCTGACGGCGGTGATCAGCGCCGTGACCATGCTGTCGATCATCCTGTCGGGGGCGGCGCTGATCCGGGAGCGTGAGCATGGTACCGTCGAGCACCTGCTTGTCATGCCGGTCAGCGCGGCCGAGATCATGACCAGCAAGGTGCTCAGCATGGGGGGCGTGGTGCTGGTGGCGGCGGGGCTGTCGCTGACCTTCATGGTGCAGGGTGTTCTTGGGGTGCCGGTGGCAGGCTCGTTGACGCTGTTCCTGGTGGGCGTGGCGCTGCACCTGTTCGCCACCACATCGCTGGGGATATTGCTGGCAACGATCTCGGGTTCGATGCCGCAATTCGCCATGCTGCTGCTTCTGGTGCTGCTGCCGCTGGAAATCCTGTCGGGCGGGATGACGCCGCGGGAATCGATGCCCGAGGCGGTGCAATACATCATGCTGGCGGCGCCCAACACCCATTTCATCGCGCTTGCACAGGCGGTGTTGTTTCGGGGCGCGGGACTTGCGGTGGTCTGGCCGCAACTGCTGGCGCTGGCGGTGATCGGATCGGTGATGTTCGCGTTCGCCTTGCGACGGTTCCGCGGCTTCCTGCGGTAACGCGGCGCTTCCTGCGCGCGTGGACACCTTTTCAACCGTCGCGGAAAAGGTCTGAATCCTCGACAACCTTTTGTGCCAGCAGCAGGCTGCATCCCAGCGCGTCGGCCAACCCGGCCGCGACCGACCGGCTCATCCAGCGCGTCCAGAGACCTTGGCGATGATGCCCGACGACGACCAGATCGGCCCCGGTTTCGGTCGCGACGCTTGCGATTTTCGCCACCGGATCGCCGAACTCCATGCGGACCTCGGGTGCCAGCCCCATCGCCGAAAGCCTTTGATGGCCTTCGTCAAGGATCCCCCCGAAATCGGCTTGCTGGATGGCGAGCGCGCCGACATCCGCGCCTTGTGCCAGCGCGTTGCCCGCGCCCGTTTCGACCACCGCCAGCAGGATCACCCGCGCGCCCGTGATCTGCGCCAGCCGCGCGCCTTCGCGCAGCGCCAGCCGCCCCTCGCGCGAGCCGTCGTAACACAGCAGGATTTTGGTATACATCGACGTATGTCTCCGGTGCGGGAATGACCCTTGCAAGATAATTGCATCCATATTAATTAGCTCTACAACTATTGGCAAGGCGTTGAAAGCAAAGAGCGATGAAGACAGATCCCGACGACATAGAGATCCAGGAGCCTTTCGCGCGGTCCATGGCAACGGCGTCACGCATGTGGAGGCGGCATCTTGACCTTCGGTTTCGCGATCTCGACCTGTCGCAGGCAAGGTGGAACGTGCTGTTCGAGCTTTCGCGGAATGAAGAGGTGACGCAGATCGAACTGGCGCACCGCCTGGGGATCGAGGCCGCGACGCTCGTCCGGCTGCTGGACGGGCTTGAAGGCGCGGGTCTGATCGAACGCCGCCCTTCCGCCACGGACAGGCGGGCCAAGACGCTTCACCTGACAGAGGTTGCGTGCCCTCTCATTGTCAGGATGAAAAAGATTTCAGCGACCAGCCGGGCAGAAATCCTCGAAGGCATTTCCCTGGAGGACCTGCGCATTGCAACGAAAGTTCTAAGCGGCATCGCGGCCAGACTGGAGGTTTTGAACAATGGTCAAAATGGATGACATAAAGTCGGGTACAGCCATTTCCGACAAGGCTGCGGCGGACAAACAGGTGCCGCCCCCTCCCCCCAGGCGCAGCCGGACGCGATGGGCCAGACTGATCGTGATCGGCGGCGTGCTTGCCGTTGCCGTCTGGCTGGCCGCCCCGTGGCTGGCTGCGCGATTCACGCAGGTACACATCGACGACGCGCGAATCGCGGCCAATGTGGTCACCGTATCCAGCGAGGTCGCTGGGCGGGTCACGGCGATTCCGGTGCTCGTGGGCGACGCTGTCGAAAAAGACGATCTTGTCGCCGCAATCGACCGCACATCTGCGCAGCCGCAGCTTGATGCAGTCCTGTCGAGACTTTCGGCAACCGATGCGCAGTTGGCGGAGCTTCGGGCACGCAAGGTGCTGCTTGAAAAGCAACTCTCCGCGCGGCGCGACGCGGCCCTGGCCAGCATAGCTGCCGCGGAAGCGAACCACGCGGCATCCCTCGCGGTATTGACGAATGCACAGACCCGTCACGAGAGGGCAATCAAGCTTGCTGCGCAGAAAATCATGTCGCAGCAAACTCTGGACGAGGCCAAGGCAGCGCTCGACACCGCAGCACAGCAGGAACGTGCCGCGTTCGCGGCGATCGAAAGCGCGCAGGCGAGTCTGGCCATTGTCGAGGCCGACGGAGAGCAGATGAATGTGCTGGAGTCGCAGATTGCGTCCGTTCTTGCCGGTCGCGCGGGCACCGAGGCCGACCGCAGCCTGAAAGAGATCGACCTCGCGCACCGCACGATCACGGCCCAGTTCGACGGCATCGTTGACGGGACCTTTGTCGATGTCGGCGAATATGTGACTCCGGGCACGCGCATTGCAATGTATCACGCGCCGGATGACGTCTGGATCGACGCCAACGTCAAGGAAACCGATTATGGCCGGATCCATGTGGGATCGAAGGCGGGCGTCACGGTCGACGCTTTTCCGGGCCGCACCTTCGAGGGCAAGGTGATCGGCATGGGCGGGGCGGCGACAAGCCAGCTTGCGCTTCTGCCCAGCCCGAACCCCTCGGGCAATTTCACCAAAGTGACCCAGCGCCTGCCGATCCGTGTGTCGATCGCGGCTGCCGACACCGAACTCAGGCCCGGCATGATGGTCGAGGTTTATGTCGATGTCACAGATTGACCGGTATTTCGAGCGTTACGGCCCTTCCTACAAATGGTTGGCAACCGGCACGATCATGATCGCGACCATCTCGGTCGTGTTGTCCACGACGATCGTGAACGTCGCCATCCCGGCGGTCATGGGGGCATTCGGCATCAGCGCGGTGCAAGCACAATGGATCTCGACCGGCTTTCTGGCAGCCATGACCGCAACGATGCTGCTGGCCGACTGGGCCAACCGCGCCTTCGGCATGCGGCTGACGATGACAGCCGCGATGGGCGTGTTCCTTGGGGGGTCGGTCCTTGGGGGGCTCGCGCCGAACGAGACCGTGCTGACGCTGGCCCGCGTGGTGCAAGGGGCGGCGGCGGGTGTCGTGCAGCCATTGGCCATGATCATGCTGTTCAAGGTCTTTCCGCCCGACAAACGCGGCGCCGCCATGGGGATCTATGGCGTCGGCGTTGTGCTGGCTCCGGCTTTGGGCCCATGGATCGGCGGGGTGCTTATGGATGCCTTCGACTGGCGCTTCGTCTTCTACCTGGGCCTGCCTTTTGCCGGTCTTGCCATTCTGCTGGCGAACCTTTTCCTGCCCGGCCGCGAAGAAAGCGGTCCGATTCCGGGCTTCGACTTTGTCGGGGTGGCGATCCTGTCGGCTTTTCTTGCGGTGCTGCTCAGCACGCTGACGAACGCGCAGCGGCTTGGATGGGAGTCCAACGCCATCCTGTCGGGCTTCGTGATTTCCGCCGCTTCGGCCATCGGCTTCATCGCCTGGGAGATGCACACCGCCAAACCCATGCTCGACATGCGGCTTTTCAGGAATTTCGCGTTCTCCTCGGCCTCGGTCATTGCCTTCATCATGGGGGCGGGGCTGTTCGGCTCTACCTATCTGCTTCCGGTCTTCGTGCAGCAGATCCAGGGTATGACGCCCACGCAGGCGGGCCTTCTTCTGATGCCGTCGGGCTTTGCGATGCTGCTGGTCTTTCCCATTGCCGGGCGATTGTCCGACAAGGTGCCCGCCCCGATCATGATCGGCGTCGGCATGGCGGTCTTTGCCGGGTCTTCCTGGCTTATGACATCGGTAAATGTCCACACGGCCTTCTGGACGCTGGCATGGTGGACGATCCTGTCACGCGTGGGATTGGGGCTTGTGTTTCCGGCCATTTCGTCGGGCGCGCTCAAGGTTCTGCCGCCCCAGCTTCTTGGCCAGGGTTCGGGCGCTTCGAACTTCATTCGGCAACTTGGAGGGGCCTTCGGGGTCAACCTTCTGACCGTGTTCATCGAGCGGCGCACCATCATGCACGCGGATGCCTTTGCCGCGACCCAGACCAGCGACAACGCCACGACGATGGAACTCTTGAGCAAAGTTGCCGGCCTGCTGCACGCCTCGGGGCTGCCGGACTCTCAGCTCATGCCCGCCGCGGCATCGTTCCTGAGCCAGACAGTGATAATCCAGTCCTCGAACGCCGCCTTTCAGGACGGCTTTCTTGTGGTATGCGGTATATTCCTGCTCGCGCTGGTCCCGACCTGGTTCATGTGGCGCGCGCCATCCTCGGGCACATAGGGCGAATTTCAAGCCGAACCGCGGCGCCGCTCTTGCCGGGTGGCGTCGGATCGGTGCGGCACAAGGGACGCGGCTGTTGCCCTTGCGCAAATTGCTTCTCAGCCTCCTGACACCACCTTCATGACATTTGCGGCGTCGACCACAAATGCGCCCGATGCGCGACCATGCGGAGGAAACGGTGCTGGGCCGCTTTATCCTCGTCCGGCTGAACCAGATCCTGCAATCCGACATGGGCGCTGGCGTGGATTATCCGCTTTATTCCACAATCATGATAAAAGCGGTTGAGCATATCGATTGTTTTGTCCTCCGGCGTGCGCATCAGCATCATCGCATGCGTCTGCACTGCCATTCCACCCGCCGTCGGACGCCAGCGTTGAGCGGTTCCGGCGAATTTCCGGCCCATCACGGTAATATTGTAGCGTCCGTCGCAAAAGGCACCGGACACGGATCCATTGCAAGAGCTTATGCCTGCGTTGGAAAGGGCGTCGCAGATCGGCGCCGTCAGTCGTTTGTATGCGTCCTCAAGTGTGGATGACGCGTCCGGCGGCCCACGGAACATCAGCGTCAGATTGACGATGCCTGGCCCCTGCGGCACCAGATCGCCGCCGGTGGCCCGCAAATGAACCGGCCAACCGGCGTCGGTGGCCTGCGCGCATGCGCGCGCGAAACCCGGAAGCCTGGCCATCCCGGCAGGCGCAACCAGGGCGGGTTCGCAGCTCCAAAGCTGGGTGATGGCGGCGCGGTGTCCGGCGGCAATGCCGGTCAGGCACGTTGCCTCCCATGCCAGAGCATCGGCAATTGCCAGTTCCCGCACCGCGCCCGGCGCCCCGGTAGTGGCGATCATGTGATCTGCCCGATGACATCCCCCTTGCGCACGATGTCATCGGCCTGTTTGTCGATTTTCAAGACGCCATCGGCTGGCGCTGTCACCTCGAACTGTGACTTCTCGACCATGATCTCGGCGATCAGCGCGCCCTTGCGCACGGTCGCGCCGTCACTTGCCAGCCAGTTGGTGATGACGGCTTCCATGTCGTCATCCTGCCACAGATCCTGCGGCACCTTCACTTCTGTTGCCATGAGTTCACTCCTTTGCTCAGCCGTGGTCTGCTACATTTTGCGATAAGCGGCGATGATCTTGTCGGGGTTGGGCAGGCAGAACTGTTCCATGTGCTTCGCGTAAGGGATCGGCACATCCGGAAAGGTGACACGCGCCGGCGATGCCTTCAGCTTCGAGACGTCGTGCTCGGTCACGGTGGCGATGATCTCGCCCGAGACGCCGTAGCTGTGGTAATCCTCGTCGATCACGATCAAACGGCCGGTCTTGGCGACCGAATTGATCACCGTCTCTCGATCCAGCGGGACCAGGGAAACCAGGTCGATAACCTCGGCGTTGACACCCTCTTCAGCCAGCTTGTCGGCAGCTTTCAGCGCGTTATGCACCCCCATGGCCAAGCCGACCAGCGTCACATCGGAGCCCGCGCGCACCACTTTGGCCTTGCCGATTTCGACGGTGTAGCCCTCTTGCGGCGTGTTGAGCGTCGCGCCCGGTTCGGTGCCCAACCAGCCCATACCCTGCAACTGCTTGTGATACATGTAGACCACCGGGTTGTCGTCGCGGATCGCCGCGGTCATCAACCCTTTGGCGTCATAGGCGTTAGAGGGTGAAACGACCTTCATGCCCGGCAGATGGGCGAAGGTCCCGTAGAGGCATTGCGAGTGCTGACCCGCATCCGAGTACCCGCCTCCGGTCGAGGTCATCAGAACCATCGGAACCGACGCGTTGCCACCCGAGAAATACGCGTTCTTGGCCATCTGGTTATAAATCGCATCAAAGCAGACGCCGAAGAAATCGACGAACATCAATTCCACGACGGGCCGCATCCCATCCATCGCCGCGCCCACCGCAGCACTGATGAAGCCGGTTTCGGAAATCGGAGTATCGCGCACGCGTTCCTTTCCGAATTTCTCGAACAGGCCCCGGGTGTTTCCAAAGATGCCGCCGAAACCGGCGATATCCTCGCCCATCACGAAGACGCGCGGATCGCGTTGCATCTCTTGCTGCATCGCCTCAGCCATCGCGCGCGCGATCGTCAGCCGGCGTTCGTTGGTCGGTTGGTCAAGCATGGGTTGAATCCTTTCGTACCACACGTCGGTGGAGGTCTGAAATCTAGACGAAAACGGCGGTCAGCGCATCGGATTCCGGCGCATAGTCGCTTTCGCGGGCAAATGTGATTGCGTCCGCCACCAAGCTGTCGGCGCGCTGTTCGATCTCGTCAAGTTCCGTGGCGGTGCAACCCTCGGCAAGCAGGCGCTCGCGCATTTTGGGGATCGGATCCTTGGCAAACAGCGCGTCCTTCTCGCCCTTGGGGCGATACTGCTCGGCGTCGCCCATGAAGTGGCCCGCCAGCCGGTAGGTTTCCGCCTCGATCAGCGTCGGCCCCTCGCCTTTGCGTGCGCGCGCAATCGCCTCACCCGCGACATCGAAGATCGCATGAGGGTCGTTGCCGGGAACGTAGTGCCCCGGCATACCATAGCCCGCTGCGCGCACGTCATTGCGGATCACGGCCGTAGCCTCGGCCTTGGGAACCGAAATACCCCAGGAGTTATCCTCGATCACGAAGACGACCGGAAGCTTCCAGGTCCCGGCAAGATTGAGAGCTTCGTGAAATGCGCCCTGGTTTGCGGCACCCTCGCCCAGGAATGCGACCGCGACTCCCGGTTTGCTCTGAATCGTGCGCGACAGCGCAGCCCCGCAAGCAGGGCCGCAGCTTTCACCGATGATGCCCGAGCATGAAAAATTCACCGCCGGGTCGATCAGATGCATGTGGCCGCCCCGCCCGCCAGACAGGCCGGTCGATTTGCCAAAAATCTCGGCGGCCATCCTTTTCAGGTCAACGCCCTTGGCGATCGCCTGGTGGTGAGGGCGGTGGGTCGCGGTCACGATATCGTCTGCATTTAGATGCGCGCAAACGCCCACGGCGACCGGCTCTTGCCCGTTCGACAGGTGCATCTCACCGGGGATCGGCCCGTTCGCCATGTTGAACGCGGGCGTCTTGCCTTCGAGATAAGCCTTCTCGATCGCTTCTTCAAAGCGTCGGCTGACCACCATGTTTTCGTACATCCACAGTGACTGTTCTTTCGTCGGCTGCATGGCAGTCCTCCCTGTTGTTCGGTTCGCGTGCGGGCGCACAAGCCACTTAACACTATGCCACCGCTCGACTTTCACATTGACGCAGATCAACGAGCTGCCAGTCAGGTCGCCCATTCCAGGCCGCGCTGTGCCAGGGCGAATTGTGCCCGCACGAATTTGCGAGCCCGGCGGGATCGCGCGGGCCCCTTGCCCAGCTGGCGCTTTACGGCGCGGGGGCGATCACCGCCCCCTGCCCCGGCCTGACGATGCCGAATCCCCAGGTCACTGACTGCTTGCGGATGTAGACAAGATTCCAAATTGGGTCGCCACGTCGTCCGCACCCAAGGATAACCTTGCAAATCTGCCATGCAATGGAGTATTTGCAAGGTATGTACACACGCCAGTCTAATCAGATTGTAGAGTCAGCCCTGAAAAGCCAGGCGGCCGTTGTCCTTCTCGGGCCCAGACAGGTCGGGAAAACCACGCTTGCTCTCGACATCGCCTCGGAGCGGGCATCGGTGTACCTTGATCTGGAGCGTGATGCGGACAGGCAGATCCTGATCGAGCCGGATCTTTATCTGGATGAACAGGCGGGCAAGCTGGTCATCCTAGATGAGGTCCAGCAGATGCCCGGACTCTTCAAAAGCCTGCGCGGGCAGATTGACCGCCGCAGGCGGGCCGGGTTTCGGACGGGACAGTTTCTTCTGCTTGGCTCGGCTTCGAACGTTCTTCTGCAACAGTCGGCGGAATCCCTGGCCGGCCGTGTCAGGTATATCGAAATGCCCCCTCTGCAGCTCGCAGAGGTAGGGGCGGATCGGTCGAACACGCTCTGGCTGCGCGGGGGATTTCCCGACAGTTTCCTGGCCGGGAGCGATCAGGCCAGCATGGCCTGGCGTCTGGACTTTTTGCGCACCTACCTGGAGCGGGACATCCCTGCCCTCGGGCCGCGCATTCCGGCCGCGACCCTGCGGCGTTTCTGGACCATGCTGGCGCATGTCCAGGGTGGCCTGCTGAATGCCGCCGCCCTTGCCGAAGGTCTCGGGGTTTCCGGCCAGACGGTTGGGCGTTACCTCGACCTGCTCGTCGATCTCATGCTGGTACGGCGGCTGCAGCCCTGGCACGAGAATGTCGGCAAGCGTCTGGTGAAATCGCCAAAAGTCTATGTGAGGGACAGCGGAATCGTGCATGCCCTGCTGGGCATCGAAAACACCGAAGGGCTTCTTGGGCATCCGGTGGTCGGGGGCAGTTGGGAAGGTTACTGTATCGAGGCCCTTCTTGCCGCTGCGCCAACCGGCACGGAGCCTTTTTTTTATCGCACCTCGGCAGGCGCAGAGCTTGACCTCGTCCTACGCCTGCCCGGAAGCGACATCTGGGCGATCGAAATCAAACGCACGACCGCGCCAAAGGTCTCGCGCGGGTTCCACACGGGCGCGGACGACATCAAGGCCGACCAAAAGCTACTGATCTACGCCGGAGAGCGTGACGTTCCGGTGGCTGACGGAATTCGTGCAACGCCTCTCGAACACGGGGTCCGGCTGCTGAGAGCACTCTAGAGCCCCGACTCACACGTCCGGGGCCAGATGCGCAGTAAGGCGAGATGTAGGGATGCGAGAACATTGTCGTCGCTCCGGTCATAAGCGCGGTCCGCGGGGTGTCGTTCGCGCCGCGCACCGACGAGCAGGTCCGCCGCCGAGCGACTGTCGTGAGCCTGGCCTTCGGTCAGTCTCAACAAGATCGGACGGCCGATCGCATCCACCAGCGCGTGGCTTTTGGTGATCACGCCAGCGGATCGGCCCCCATTATCCGGACGCTGGCCCGATGCTGATGACCCGCGATGGATCAGCAACCACTCAAAATCCGTCAAATCAAACGGGTCCATGCCCAGATGCTGCTGCATTCATGCTGGATCACAACTCGCCTTTTTTGAGACACCAGGTAATGGGTATGCGACCTAGCGCGGCGCTGGCTCATGTCTCCGCGCCCTTGTATAAGACGTGCGTGACGCGATCAGCGTCAACGGTAGCTCTTCGGCGGGATCTGCCAGTTCGCGCGTGACGGATGCTCGCGGCCTGCGGTTCGGGCCCAAGCGACCCTTTGTTTCAGTGGGACGCGGCCGGAAGCTCAGCCGGGCTCAATGGCCTCGCAGCTCTGGGCATCTTCGCAAGGGTGTTGTCGTGGTCAGTCGCAAGACGGTGTCCGAGAACCCTGCGAGATCTCCCTCGCCAGTCCACCGCCCTTATTCGCGCCGCTGCGTTTCTTCGAATGTGATACGCTGCATCACGTGCCGGCCGTCGCGCCGTCATTCCGTTCACTCAGGCTATCGCCGATCCCGCCAGAGCTGCGCGGCGCAAGTCGATTCGTCCTTGCAGGCGTTCATCATCCAGGGTGCGAAAGACGCAGCGCAAGCATGCTAGGCGCGTTGGCTTCCGACAGAGCGGCTGACTGGAACCCCAATCTTGAACGCGTTCAAGATTGGGCCTTTTGGAACAATGGGCCTTCAAAATACGCGCCTGAGAAACATAGGCGCGTGGTATCTTTATCTTTCCACCATAACCGTGCTACTATCGAAGCCGAATCGAGTCGAACTCGGACCCAACCGAAGTCAGGGCTTAGCAATGAGCGGTAGTCTAGAACAGTTTTTGACAGATCTGTCACGCGGGCTTGAGCGCACGATGGTGGCGGTGAACAAGGAACTCACCTTGCGTCAGCGCATCAAACGCACATGGTCCATGCGCCAGTGCGCGCGCTTCCTGAACGTGAGTATACAGTACCTTACCAAGTTCGCCAATTCGAGCGATGACTTTCCCGCCGGCGAATATGTTGGAAGAGAGCGAGTCTTCACGCTGTCCGAATTGATGCGGATGCGGGCTCTTCTCGCGGCCTCGGCAAAGCGACCCTACGATTATCTGGCCTGGCGCAAACCCGACGCCCCTTTGCCCGTCATCTCGTTTGCCAGCCAGAAAGGCGGCACCGCCAAGAGCCTGAGCGCCGCGCATTTTGCGCAGTATCTCAGTTTGCACTACGGTATGCGGGTTGGTGTCATGGACGCCGACCCGCAAAGCACCATAACGCTCTATTTTGTCGGGGGAGAGGGTCTTCCTCAGATGCCGGATGAAAACACCGCCTCCATGGTGGACTTTGCCGGACTCTTTCAATCAGAAGACGCGCCATACACCGATCACGATGCGCAAACGCTCGACAGCTTCTTTCTCAAGACCTCCTGGCCGGGGCTGCGCCTGTTGCCAGCGCATGGCGAAACATCCGAGGGTGAGATCCAGATTGCACGGCTTGTCCGCGAAGCGCCTGCGGGAAAGAGCTTTTACCGCTACCTGCGCGATGCAATCGACCGATGGAAGGCAGGCCACCCCCCAAAGACGCTGCCCAATGAGCTGGCGGTCGACGGCAAGGTCGATCAGAATCGGCTGGACTCGGCTCTGACCGAAACCCTGGACGTCATCATCATCGACTATCAGCCAGCGCTTACCCTGTTCCAGTTGAACAACGTGATTGCCTCGTCTTCGCTGGTTATTCCGCAAACCATGAAGGGGTTCGACATCGCGACGTTGTCGACCTTCGTGAGCGGGCTGCTCGGGATGCTTCAGCACATCCTGGCCCATGAAAGAATCGAAATCGGATCCGGTGCCAACATGCTGTTGCCGACGATCGTCCAGCGGTCCAATGCGCAGGATCTCAACCACATCGGAAACCTGCTGGAACATTGCCCCACGGAAATCCTGCCGGTGTTCTACCTGCGCTCCGATGCTATCTCGAATGCGTCCGACGTCTATCAGTCCGTATATGAATACGAGCCGGATACGCCGGGAAAGCGCAAGGGGATCAATCGGTTCATCACGAATGCCGATGCCGTCAACGACGCCATAGTGTCGCGGCTCTGGCCTGGCCTTGAACGTGGCTATGCCAATACATGGATGGACGAATTCTATGAGGATGACGGCGAGGGTGACGCATGAAACGCAGTATTCCAAGGTCGCTGGTCAGCAAGGCAACCAATCCCGACACACCCAAGGAGCACGTGGCCGGTTCCGAAGGCAGGACGGAACCGGGTGATGCGGTTTCGACGCCTTTCAAGGGGGCCGGCAGTGCCTGGAAATCAGGGGCGCTTGCGCAGTCGCAAGCCGCCGTGGAGCGCAGCAGATCCGAGCTTTGTTCCGATATCCTTCACGGTCGTCACGAGATCAGCCTGACTCAGGACCAGATCTCTGATCCGATGGGGACCGACCGCCGACAAGACTGGATGTCTCAGGACGCTTTCAGGTCTTTGGTAAGCAGCATTGCCACGAACGGGCAGGACACGCCCATTCTGGTCTGGCCCGAAGATCCGGACTGGACGCCGGATTCGCTGGATCCGACGAATGTCGCCGGCGTTCCATTTGTGATGCTGACGGGGCGTCGCCGACTGGCAGCCGCGTCAGAACTTGGCATTCCCCTTCGTGCGATCCTTGCCCCGCCTGATGCGCGACATGCCGAGAACAGCACGTTCGAGATGTTGTTCCTACGGTTCCGCGAAAATGAGGAACGTGAAAACCTTAGCCCGTTTGAGCGTCTGGTTTCGATTGGCGAAATGTATGAGACGCTGGCGTCTGGCGAAAAAAGGCTGACAGCCGTCGCCTTCGCCAAGAAAATTGGTGTGCATGAAAGCCTGGTCTCACGCGCGCGCGCCGTATTCGCCGCGCAGGAGCAAATCTTGAACGCGTTCAAGAATGTCTACGACATGAGTTTTCGCGATTTGCAGGGGGCGCTGGCGAGCCTGGAGAGCGTGAGCAAACCCAAGGCCAAGCCAAGGGCCAAGCCGCGAAAGCTCACGGTGAAGCGCAAGGTGGGCCACCGAAATCTTTCGGTCACGTCTGTCGATGGAAACTTGTCGATCAAGGTCGCGGGTATGCCGATAGATCAAGAGCGCCTTGAAAAGCTTGGAGATCTGGTCGCGAGCTACTTGAGCGGCGAAACCCCGGACAAGACGACCGGCTGACGACCCAGTTCTCGAAATGGTCATCTGAACGACGAGGCAACGAGTAAAAGGAACGACGCGTGAACTAACGGCAAAAGAAAAGCCCCCAAGCGGTGTGGCCTGAGAGCTGATCTAATGGTTTGGTCGCCTTCAAGATAAGTCTCACAAGGTTCACTGTCAACGAAGAACGCTTCCGAGCGAACGGCATTCTTTTGCCTCCACATAATCGGAGGTGAGATACAGGCATGAAACATACAGGTTGGCGCAAGCCAACGCCGGGTCTTGGGGTTGCTGAGCAGCTTGCCCAGGCCGGCGAACGGGTAGCTGTACCCAAAACACGGGCATTTGTCGCGCTCAAGCGCGTCGGGGCGCATATTGGCCTCAAGGCAGCTGACATGATGCTGCTCGATACGCTGGGGGCATTTACCCAGTCCCAGGACTGGGCGCAGGGACGGCGCCCGATCGTCTGGGCCTCGAACGCCTATCTGATGGAGCAGACGGGGTTCTCGCTATCGGCGCTCAAACGCCACGCACGGCGTCTCGCGGAAATCGGAGTTATTTCCTTCAGGGATAGCCCCAATGGCAAACGGTGGGGACGCAGGGATGCGAATGGGCGCATCGTCGAGGCGTATGGCTTCGACTTGTCGCCGCTTTCGGCCCGTGTCGAAGAGTTCGAGGAACTACAGGCAGAATTGCAAGCCGAGCGTGAACTGTGCCAGCGCATGAAGCGCCAGATCACCGTGGCACGTCGGATGATCCGCGCCCGCATAGAGGCGGCGCTCAGCGATGCGCTGCGCGGCCCATGGATGCAGTTCACCGGCCTCTTCAAAGAGCTTCTGGATCGGCTTCCGCGACGCCGTGAACCTTCTGCGCGGTTGGAACGGCTGCTGACCAGGTTCAAGGAGCTCCAGGAACGGGTCGAGTCCGTCTATCTACAAGCGATAGGTGCAGAAAACTCTGTGGAAAACTGCGGCGATGACGGCCTTCAAGCGGGTCGGAACGCTCCCGAAATGGACCCCAGGGAGGTCATTTCAGGACCCCACATACAATCTACAATTCAACTTCATCCTGTAACTAGTAACTCGCGGGAAACATCCGAAATCCACGGGCCGGCACCTCACACACCACAAAAAAAGCCGACTGCAGAGAAGCTCGACGTCTCGGATGCGAATGACCGCCAGACGAAGGCAACGCTCGACCTGTCGACAATCATGCAAGCCTGTCCTGAATTTGCGTCCTGGGCGCAGAATATGGGTGGGTTCCTAAAGAGCTGGGGCGATCTGCATCGCGTTGCCGGGCAGCTCAGACCGATGATCGGCATCTCCGATCACACCTGGAACGTCGCGCAGGGCCGGATGGGAAAACAGGTGGCCACAGCGGCTTTCGTGCTTGTTTTCGAGAAGCACAGCACGGGTGAAATTGCTTCTCCAGGCGGATATCTGCGCGGCATGGTGGCAAAAGCCGGGGCAGGGGAGCTGCATCTCGAGCGTAGTTTCTATGGTCGACTCAGCGAGCAGGCAGCGTGATGGGGCAGGGGCGACAGATATCGACGGCATTGCACCGTTTCATCCAGAAGCGGCGTCCGCCGGTGGCAAAACTCCGATACCAAAGGGCTCGCGATCAAGCAGGCCTTACGCGCACACATGTGTTTTTGCGACTGCGGCGATTGAGCGCCCGCGGCGACACCGTTCTAATGGCTTGCGGAACCGTTCTCGCAAGGCGGTCTCGAAGCAGTGTGGGAGCTTGCGCAGGCTTTCGTCGCCGCGCCCTGAGCAGTGGTCCGCCGGACTGCGGTGCGCATTGCCGGCTTGAAGGTGCGATACCGCAAAGGAACAAGAAAATGGACAGCCAGCCGCAGCAACCATCACCGCAACAGCCAGCCGAGGGGGACGGCCCGCTTGCCGGCTACAGGGTGCTTGATCTTTCGGTCAACGTGCTGGGCCCGGTGGCGACGCAGATCCTCGGCGACATGGGCGCCGACATTATCAAGATCGAGTCACCCGACGGCGATTACACACGCCAGGTGGGCCCCGCACGCAACCCGAAGATGGGGGCGCTGTTCCTCAACACAAACCGCAACAAGCGTTCGGTCGTGCTTGACCTCAAGAAGCCCGACGCGCGGGTCGCGCTTCTTGATCTCGCGCGTTCGGCGGATGTGCTGGTGCATTCGATGCGCCCCGGCGCCGCCGAACGGCTGGGCGTCGACTACGACGCAATCAGAGCGGTCAATCCCCGCATCATCCACGCCTCGGCTTCGGGCTTCCGACTGGACAGCGAGCGCCGCGACTGGCCCGCTTTCGACGATGTGATCCAGGGCGCCAGCGGTGTCGCCGGGATGATGCACCGGGCCACCGGCGAGCCGCGCTATTTCCCTACGGTGATTGCCGACAAACTATGCGGTTACATCCTGGCATCGTCCATCGCGATGGCCTTCGTCTGGCGCGAGCGTACCGGCCACGGGCAGCAGGTGAACGTGCCAATGATGGATGCGATGGTCAATTTCAACCTGATCGAGAATCTGTGGGGGGCGACGCTTGACCGGCCCGATCTTGGGCTGGGCTACAGCCGGGTGTTCTCACCCCATCGTCGGCCCTATCCGACGCAGGACGGGCACATCTGCGTGATGGCGGCGACGGACAACCAGTGGCTGCGTCTCTTCGATGCCATAGGCCGTCCCGAGCTGCGCGACGACCGGCGATTTGCCACGGCCGAGTGGCGCACCGACCACATTGACGCGCTATACGGGATCCTCGCCGAGGCGATCGCGGGGAATACAACCGCCGCGTGGCGCCGCCAATTCGATGCCGCCGATGTGCCGAACGGGCCGGTCAACAGCTTGGAGGATCTTCTGGTTGATCCCTACCTGGTCCAAACCGGGTATTTCGAGCGCCACGAGCACCCGACAGAGGGCGTCCTCGTGGCGCCGCGGATACCGGTCCAGTTCTCGGACAGCCCCGGGCGGGTGCGCCGTCTGCCACCCCGGCTGGGTGAGCACACGGAAGAGGTGCTTTCCGAAATCCGCCCTCTGCACGGCGGCGCCTGACGGAACCGGACCAGGCCGGCAGCCTCCCTCCATGCCCTCCGGCTTTTCCAAAGCCGAACGGAGCGCCAAAGCGGAACAGTCGAACCGATCCGGATCTGTCAGCCGAATTGTTGACGCCCCGCCAGATAGAGGACTCATTCCCGCCAGGAGAGGCGGCGGGCCCGCGCCCGGCCAGGGCTGGCGTTCTTTCAACTTGTCTTGCGCCACATCCCCCGCGTCACGCACTTCGCGACCGGAACAGGCGGTGCCCGGTTGGCCAGGATCTGGACATCGCCAACCGGACCGGCTTTCATTGCGTTTCCGGCGCTGCCCCTTTTACTGCGCGGTATAGCCGCCATCGACGACCATTTCGGATCCGGTCATGAAAGACGCCTCGTCGGACGCCAGAAACAACACCGCCCGGGCCACTTCTTCCGGCTCCGCCGGGCGCTGCAAGATCGTTGTTCCAAGTATCTCTTTCTGACCGCTTGGGTCGGCCAGAATGTCTTGGGTCATCGCTGTGCGGATCACGCCAGGATGAACCGAATTCACCCGGATGTTGAACTCGGCGTAATCCACCGCCGTCGCCTTGGTAAACAGCCGGACCGCGCCCTTGGTCGCTTGGTATGCCGCTGACGAGGGCGCGCCGACCAGGCCATAGATGGACGAGATATTGACGATTGCTCCGCCGCCGGCGGCTTTCATGTTCTCCAAAACCGCCTTGGTGCCCAAAAAGACGCCCTTGGTATTGATCGCAAAGATCTTGTCCCAGTCGTCTTCGGTCGTGTCCTGAACGGGCTTCATGACAAGGATACCGGCATTGTTGACCAGCACGTTGATGTTGCCGAATGCCTTGTTCCCTTCTGCAATGGCGTTTTGCCAACTCGCGGCGTCAGACACGTCCAGATGCACCGCCGCGGCGCGGCCTCCCGCGTTCTCGATGTCCTTCGCCACGGCGCTCGCGCCCGCATCGTCAACATCGGCGACGATGACCTGCGCACCTTCCGCGGCAAAGATACGCGCCTCGGCGGACCCCATGCCCTTGGCCGCACCGCTGATCAAAGCCGTCTTTCCCTGAAGTCGTTTCATGACGATCACCCTTTCAGATTGCTGTGACGGCAATTTTACAGGATGCGGCGGCCGTTCCTTTTGACAAGGATCAACTTCTGCCTCGTCATATCTCAGAACGACCGTGGCATACCCAGAATATGCTCGCCGACATAGGACAGGATCAGGTTGGTCGAGATCGGGGCCACCTGATACAGCCGGGCCTCGCGGAACTTGCGCTCGACGTCGTATTCGCGCGCGAAGCCAAAGCCACCATGGGTCTGGAGACAGGCATTGCCCGCTTCCCAACTGGCTTCGGCCGCCAGCAGCTTGGCCATATTCGCCTGCGCTCCGCAATCCTGCCCGGCATCGAAACGCCGACAGGCCTCAAAGCGCATCAGGTTCGCGGCCTCGACATTCACATAGGCCTTGGCGATGGGAAACTGCACGCCCTGATTCTGCCCGATGGGACGGTCAAAAACGACACGCTCGCCGGCATAGGCGCGCGCCTTGTCCACGAACCAATAGCCGTCGCCAATACATTCCGCCGCGATCAGCGTCCGTTCGGCGTTCAGCCCGTCGAGGATATGGTAAAAGCCGCGCCCCTCGGTGCCGATCAGGTTCTCGGCCGGGATTTCGAGATTGTCAAAGAACACCTCGTTGGTTTCGTGTCCGGGCATATTGGCGATGGGGCGGACTTCCATGCCATTTCCGATGGCCTCTTTCAGATCGACCATGAAGATCGACAGACCCTGGGATTTCTTTTTGACATCCTTCAGCGGTGTGGTGCGGGCCAGCAGGATCATCAGGTCGGAATGCTGGATACGGCTGATCCAGACCTTCTGACCGTTGATCTCGTACCGATCGCCCTTTTTGACCGCTGTGGTCTTGAGCTTGGTGGTATCGGTTCCGGTGGTCGGTTCGGTCACGGCCATGGATTGCAGGCGCAACGCGCCGCTGGCGATGCCGGGCAGGTATTGCTGCTTTTGCGCGTCCGAGCCGTGCCGCAAAAGCGTGCCCATGTTGTACATCTGCCCGTGGAAGTGACCGGCATTGGCGCCACAGCGATTCGCCTCTTCCATGATGATAGAGGCTTCGGTCAGACCGAGGCCCGAGCCGCCATATTCCTCGGGGATCATCGCCGCCAGCCAGCCCTCGCGGGTCAGCGCGTCGACGAATTCTTCGGGATAGGCGCCATCCTCGCCGAACCTGCGATGATACTCCGGCGGAAATTGCGCGCAGAGTGCACGAAGCGCGTCGCGCAGATCGTTATGGGTGTCGGGTGCCGAAGTCTGCATCGTTCAAGCCGCTCCCGGGCCGGAGGTTTCGAGGATCTCTTCTTCGGCGCGCTGCCACAATTCGAAGGAGATCGGATTTTCGCTTTCCTCAAGGATGTGACCGACCAGCCCGATGGCGCGTGCCATCACGCCGAAACCGCGCACGATCTTCCAGGGGAAACCGAATTCGCAGCAGATCGCACCGATCGCACCTGTGGCATTGATCGGCAGCATCTTGCCGGACTTTTCCTCGGCGACGGTCTGAATTTTCTGGATCAGTTCGATGTATTCGCCGGATTTTCCATTCTCGGCCGCGATCTGGAACAGACGTGGCGCGCGCGGGTCAACCGGCTTGTGCACCGGATGGCCCAGCCCCGGAACGATGGCCTTTTTGGCGCGGAATTTTTCGACAGTCTCCAGCGCGATGGCGTCCAGATCGGCGCCGGTGCCCAGCTTGTCCTCGGGCAGCGCTTCGTAAAGCATCTTCGACGCGCCTTCCATTGATCCGACAAAGACCGTGCCCAGCCCGCACAGCCCCGCCGCGACGGCCGCCTGCAGCGATTCCGGCGCGCCCATATAGGTCATGCGCGCCGCCAGAGCCGAAGGTGTGATGCCGTGTTCGACCAGGGTGATGATGATGGCGTTGAAGACGCGACTTTCCTCGGGCGTGGCCTTGCGGCCCGTCAACTGAAGAAAGGCAAGATCGCCAAGGTTCATGTGCCCCAGAATTTCGTTGGGCAGGTCGAGACCGCGCACGCAGATCTTGTCGGGGGTGCTCCAGCCGATTTTCGAGCTGATCTTTTCCTTGCGCTTTCCCATCAGACCGGATCCCACGAAAAGACATCCGCTGATACTTCAAGCGGTGTGAATTGCGACTTGAGCGCGGGAATGGCGCGCTCGGCGATTTCATCGGCGGTCCAGCCTTCACCCGAATGGACAGAGCGCACCGGGCGGGGCTGGTTGAACAGGAATATCTCGTTCTTGCGTACCGCGAAGATCTGCCCCGAGACGTCCGACGCACGGTCGCTCATCAGGAAACAAGCCATCGGCGCGACTTTGGCCGGCGTCATTTCCTTGATCTTCTCGACGCGGGCCTGCTGTTCCGGCGTGTCGGTCTTGATCGACGAGATCATCCGGCTCCAGGCGAAGGGCGCGATGCAATTGGAACGGACGTTCCAGCGCTTGAGGTCAAGCGCCACCGACTTCGAAAATGCGGCGATGCCCAGCTTGGCGGCGGAGTAATTCGCTTGCGCGAAATTGCCGATCAGCCCCGAGGTCGAGGTCATGTGCACCAGCGCGCCGCCCTCCTGCTCACGGAAATGGTCGGCGGCGGCGCGGCTGGTGTTGAACGCACCGTAAAGATGCACCTTCACCACCGCGTCGAAATCCTCATAGGTCATCTTGTGGAAGAACCCGTCGCGCAGGATGCCGGCGTTGTTCACCACGGCGTCGATGCGGCCGAATTCCTTGACGCCCGCCTCGATCATCGCGCGCGCGGCGTCGGGATCGGTTACGTTGCCGCCATTGGCAACCGCATCGCCGCCAGCGGCCTTGATTTCATCGACTACCTTTTGCGCCGCGGTTTCGGTTTGCCCGGTGCCTTTCAGCGACGCGCCCAGATCGTTGACCACCACGGCGGCGCCTTCGGACGCGGCCATCAGCGCAATATCGCGCCCGATCCCGCCGCCCGCGCCAGTGACCAGAACCACTTTTCCATCAAGTGCCTTCGCCATTTTCGTCGTTCCCCCTCAGCTTGCCTTGCGGTACTTGTCGAGCCCGCCAGTATGCATGACGCGGCCCATAAGCGGCGCGTCGATAATCTCTTCCGCCTTGACCGCGGCTGCGATCAGCTTGTCCAGGTCGATGCCGGTTTCGATGCCAAGTTCATGGCACAGGAAAACCGCATCCTCCGTGCAGACATTGCCGGCGGCGCGCGCGTGGCCGTGGCCCGCGAAAGGACAGCCGCCAAGGCCCGCGACCGAGCTTTCGAACATGTCCACACCCATCGACAGGGCGGCATAGACATTGGCGATGCCAAGCCCGCGCGTGTCGTGAATGTGCATGCCGATGCGTGCATCCGGCGCCATCTCGCGCAGCGCACCGATCATCCGCTTGACCGCCTCCGGATTGCCCCAGCCCATGGTATCGGCGACCACTAGGATCGGCACCGGAATCTGCTCTTCGTCGCAAAGTTGCAGGATAAAGCGGAAATCGTCCAGTATGCGCTCCTGCGGCATGGGGCCTTCGAAGTTGCAGCCAAACGCCGTCATCACATAAGCCGCATCGACAGTGTAGCCTTCTTCCTTGTAAAGACGGACCCAGTCGCGTTGTTTCTCGCGCATTTCGGCAGAGGAGCAATTATTGTTCGACTGCGCAAAGGCTTCGGACGGGTAGAACAACAGGCGCGGGTCGATATCGACCTCATGCGCGGTCAGGGCCTTGCGAAACCCCTTGTCGTTCAGCCACAGCGACGTGTAGTTCACGCCGGGCTTGCGCTTGATACGCTGGAACAACTCGCCGGTATCGGCCATTTGCGGCACATATTTGGGGCTGACGAAACTGCCCACCTGAATGCGTTTCAGACCGGTCTCGCTGAGCATGTCGATCAGCTCGATCCGATCCTCGATCGGATAGATCTTCTTTTCAATCTGAAAGCCCTCGCGCGGGCCTTCTTCACGGAATTCGACGAATTTGGGAAAGTCGCTCATCTCATCACTCCTCGGGTGCTAGGATCTCGGCGATGACCTGGCCGCGATCGACCATGTCCCCATTCGAGACGGATATGTTGCTGGCGATCCCGGCTGCGGCAGCGCGGATCGAGATCTCAAGTTTCATGGATTCCATGATCGCAATCACGTCGCCCTCGGCCACGGTCTGACCCTCGGCCACCTTGATCTCGACGATCATCCCGGTCAGCGGAGAGGCCACCGCACGATCCGCCGCCACATCTCCCCCCGCAAAGTCCAGAGGTGCGGCAGGACGGAAGACCAGACGCCCTTCGGGCGTGTCCATCTCGATCACCCCCGCGTGCAGCCGCGCGTTGATGTGGTGGACCGTGTCGCCCTCGCTCAGGCGCCACCGGCCCGGCTTGATTTCGCGGGCGGTCAATGTCGCCGCATCGCCGGTTTCCGACAGAACGGTGTAGCGGTCCTTGTGCTTGACCGGCCCGACGCGCAACTCTTCGGAGGCTCCGCCGGAATCGGTCAGTGTCACACGCTGTCCGGCTTCGATCGCATCGCCGCCCAGGCCAAGCCGCCAGCCGGTGAAGGTGTCGCGATTGGTCCAGGGGTCGGCACATAAATCACGACGCGACGTGGCTACGAACAGAACGGCGGCGGCGGCCTTCCACAGCTCGGGGCGGGCCAGAGACCCTGCCTGTGTCAGCTCGTCGAGCCTGCCGTCGATCCAGCGGGTATGAACCTGCATCTGTTCGAATTCAGGGTCACGCGCCAACGCCGTCAGAAAGGCACGGTTGGTTTGCACGCCCTCGACCGCGACGTGGTCCAAGGCTGTCGCCAGCCGCGCCAATGCGGTTTCCCGGTCCGGCGCGTGGACGATCAGCTTGGCGATCATGGGATCGTAGAAGGGTGTGACCGCGTCGCCTTCTTCGACACCGCTGTCGATGCGCAAACCATCCGGCAGGCTGAGCGTGGTCAGCGTACCCGTTGACGGCGCGAATTGCATCGCCGGGTCTTCGGCGTAAAGCCGCGCCTCGACCGCGTGGCCGCTGATCGCCAGATCGTCCTGCACCAGGCCAAGGCCCGCGCCTTCGGCAATGCGCAGGTGCAGCGCGACAAGGTCCAGCCCGGTGATCGCCTCGGTGACGGGGTGTTCGACCTGAATGCGCGGGTTCACCTCAAGAAAAAAATACTCCTCGCCGGCAACCAGAAACTCCACCGTGCCGAGGCCGCGATAGTCCAGCGTTTCGCCCAGGCGCACCGCGTCATGCGCGATATCGTCCAGAAGCGTGCGGGGCAGGCCCCAGGCGGGCGCCTCTTCGATGACCTTCTGGTGACGCCGCTGAAGCGTGCAGTCGCGTTCGAACAGGTGCACCACATGCCCCTTGCCGTCGCCAGCGATCTGCACCTCGACATGGCGCGCCTCGGGCAGGAATCTTTCCAGAAGCAATCCTTCGGAGCCGAAGGTGGATTTTGCTTCGCGCAGCGCTCCCTCGATGTCCTCAACCAGGGTGGCCTCGTCGGTCACCAGGCGCTGTCCGCGCCCGCCGCCGCCACCGACCGCCTTGAGAAGGACCGGCAGGCCCATTTCCCGGACCTCCGCTGCGATCTGCCGGGGGTCCGACCGCGCGCCCTCGGCGCCCGAGATCACCGGCACACCGGCGGCCACGGCGGCCTCTTTGGCGCTTGCCTTGTCGCCGAAGCGTTCGAGCGTTTGCGGCGTAGGCCCCATGAAGATCATGCCGGCGGCCTCGACCGCACGGGCGAAATCGGGGTTCTCGGCCAGAAAACCGTAGCCGGGGTGGATCGCATCCGCGCCGACCGACTGCGCGGCGGCAATCACCGCGTCGATCTTCAGATAGCTTTCGGATGCCGGGCCTGCTCCGACGCAGACGGAGTGCCCGATTTCGCGGACATGCAGGGCGTTGGCGTCGGCCTCGGAATGCACGCCGACAGGGGTGATACCGCTGGCCCGCGCGGTGCGCGCGATCCGGCAGGCAATTTCGCCGCGGTTGGCGATGAGAAGCGTTTTGATTTTCATGACTCGCGCCTCACATTCTGAACACGCCGAAATTGGTTTCGACCTTTGGCCTGCGCGAAGTTACGTCCAGCATGAGCGCCATGACATCGCGGGTTTCGCAAGGCTCGATCACGCTGTCGATCCAGAGGTTCGAGGCGAAATTATACGCGCCTTGAAAATCCTCGTATTCCTTGCGGATCGGGGCCTTGAAGGCTTCCTCCTCCTCGGGCGTCCAGCTCTTGCCCTCGCGCGCGTTGATCTGAGCGCGCACCTGCGCCAGCACGCTGGCGGCCTGCTCGGGCCCCATGATGGCAGAGCGGCCCGTAGGCCAGGCGAACGTTGCATCCGGCTGGAACGGGCGGCCCAGCATGGCCAGGTATCCCGCGCCGTAGGAGCCGCCGGTGATGATGGTGAACTTTGGCACCCGGGCCGAAGACATGGCCGTGATCATCTTGGCCCCGGCCTTGGCGATGCCCATCTGCTCGACCTCGCGGCCCACCATGAAGCCGTTCACATCCGCGAGGAACAGCAGTGGAATGTCGCGCTGGACGCAGAGATTGATGAAATGTGTGGCCTTCAGCGCGGCCTCGACGAACAGCACGCCGGTGTTGGCAAGGATGCCGACCTCGTGGCCGTGGATGCGGCCCCAGCCGGTCATGATGGTATCGCCGTAAAGGGGCTTGAATTCGTGGAAGTCGCTGCCGTCCACCAGCCGCGCGACGATCTCGCGGTTGTCGGTCGGCACCTTGGTGTCGCGGCTGACAATGCCGTAGATCTCCTCGACCGGATAGGCTGGCGCGCGCGGCGGTTCGGGGGTCTTGCGGGGCAGGGGCTTTTCGCCCAGATGGCTGACGATTTCGCGCGTGATCGCCAGTGCATGCGCGTCATCCTCGGCCAGGTGATCTGTCACCCCCGAAACGGAAGAATGCATCTTGCCGCCGCCCAGTTCTTCGGCTTCGACTTTTTCGCCGGTCGCCGCGAAGGTCAGCTCTGGCCCGCCAAGATACATGAAGCCCTGGCCGCGCACGATCACCACCTCGTCGCAAAGCGCGGGGATATAGGCACCACCCGCAGTGCACGGGCCCATGACCACGGCGATCTGCGGAACGCCGTCGCCCGACATGCCGATCTGCTGGTGAAAGATCGAACCGAACTGACCCTCATCGGGGAAAATGTTCTCTTGATCCGGCAGGAACGCGCCGCCGGAATCGACCAGCGTGATCACGGGCAAGCGGTTCTTCCAGGCGACTTTCTGGGCGCGGACATGCTTGCGCGAGGTCATGCCGAAATAGGTGCCACCCTTCACGGTGGCGTCATTGGCGATGATCATACACTGACGGCCCTCGATCACGCCGATGCCGGTGATGATCCCTGCGCCCGGCGGCACGCCGTCATATTTGTTCAGCCCGGCAAGTTCACCGAGTTCCAGAAAGGGCGTGCCCGGGTCGATCAGACGCTCGATACGCTCACGCGGCAGGATCTTGCCTTTGGACAAGTGTCTGTCCCGCGCCTTTTCGGGACCACCGACACGTTGTTGCAGGCGAAGCGCATGCAGCTCGACGATCTTTTCGCGATACCGCGCGTCGTTTTCCCGGAAGTCGTCGGACCCGGTGTCGAGAAGGGATTTCATTTTTGTCATGGCAGGTCGGGGTATTCTCTCAGAACGAAGGCGACCTTGGCGGCGCCGGGTTTTTCGAACGTGTCGGGCGCGATCAGACGAACGTCGGCCTTGAAGACAAGAGCGTCGCGCAGACGCTGTTCGATTTTCTTCTTGAGGGCGTCGTCATCCGCCGGATCGCGGTCGGGACCGCGTTCGACGATCACCTTCAGCGCGCCCTGCGTGGTATGGCCTGCGAAATCGGCCACGATGCGCATGACGCCGTTGGTGTCCGGCACCATCTCGGTCACCACGCTGTTGATGGCCGACGGGAACACATTGGCGCCGCGCACGATCAGCATGTCATCGGTCCGGCCGGTGCAGCGGATCTTCGGGCCGGTGCGCCCGCAGGTGCATTCGGTGTCGATGACCTCGATATAGTCGCCCGACCGGAAGCGCACGACCGGGCTGGCCTGCCGCCCGATCGCCGTATAGATCATCTCGCCCTCGGCACCTTTTTCCCAGGGAATGATCCTGCCGCTTTCGGGGTCGAGCAGTTCGGTGATGATGTAGTCCATGTTGACCATATGCATCCCCGACTGTGCATCGCATTCGGCCCAGTAGGTCACGCCCAGATCGGTGCCGCCCAGCATTTCGCAGCATTTCGCACCCCAGGCCGCTTCGATCTTGGCGCGAATTGCCGGGATGCCGCCACCGGGTTCGCCACCGACGACAATTTGCTCGACGCCCAGCTCGGTGGCTTTGCATCCAAGCACCTCCGGCGCCTTATCCGCAAGGTGCAGAACGAAATTCGGGGCGCCCACGATGCAGCGCGGCCGCGTGTCGGCGCAGGCGCGCAGCAGCCGTTCCGCGCCACCGTCGGCGCCCACCGGCACGTCAATTGCGCCCATATACTGCAAACCCTGCATCACCGGGATGCCGCCGACAAAGCCTTTGGCCAGCGAAAACGCATGCAGCGCCATGTCGCCGGGACGCACGCCATTGGCGAAGAAACAGCGCGCCGTCATCTCGTGCCACATTTCGGTATCGGCTTCGGTCAGCGCCACGTAGGACGGGTTGCCGGTTGTGCCGGATGAGGCCTGCATCTGGATGATGTCGGCCATCGGCGCGGCCCGGTGCTTGCCGAAGGGCGGTTCCGCGGCAAGGCTTTCGCGGATTTCGGTCTTGTAGGTAAACGGCAGCTTCTGCAGGTCTTCGATGGTGCGGATATCGTCGAAATCGACACCCGCCTCCGCGAACCTTTCCTGATAGAAGGTCGAGTTCGCCTTGAGATAGGCCATCTGCTCGCGCAGCCGCTCTTCCTGAATGCGGCGCACTTCGTCGAGCGGCGTGCCCTCGATCTCGTGCCAGAAGCGATCGTTCACCTTGTCGGCGGCGTCCTGCCGCCGGAAGCGCATTCCAAATTGCATGTCGTCCTCCCTTACAGGCCGCGCGATCAGTAGGATCGCGGCAGGCCCATGACCTTTTCGCCGATAAAGCTGAGGCACAGCTCGCGGTTCACGGGTGCTGTGCGCAGCAGGCGTACCAGCGGATACATTTCGTAAAGCCCCGTATCTTCGGTAAAGCCCGACCCGCCATGGGCCTGAAGCGCGGCATCCACGGCCTCGATTCCGGCTTCGGCGGCGGCGTATTTGGCCATGTTCGAAGACGCACCCGCAGGCAGCTTGTTGTCGAATTCCCATGCGGCGCGGCGGGTCATCAGGCTGGCCATCTCGACCGCTGTATGCGCCCTGGCCATCGGGTGCTGCACACCCTGATGCGCCCCGATGGGCTGGCCGAACACATTGCGCTCGGAGGCATAGGCCACGCCCTTGTTCAGGGCGAACCGGCCGATGCCGCAGCACAACGCGGCAAGGATAATCCGCTCGGGGTTGAGGCTGTCGAACAGGATCGAGAACCCTTCGTCCACCTCGCCGACCACATCCTCGGGGCCGAGATCCACCTCGTCGAAGAAAAGCGTCCATTGTTCCTCGGGCAAGGGGATCGAGATTTTCACCCGCTGCTTTTCCACGCCCTTTTTCTTCAGATCCACGGCAAAAAGGGTAAAACCGTCGGTCTTGCGGCTGACTTCGGTGTGCGGCTTGGTCCGCGCCACGACCAGACAGTAGTCCGATACCTCGGCGCCGGTGATAAAGGTCTTTTCCCCCGACAGGCTGAACCGGTTGCCCCGGCGTTTGGCCAGCGTGGTGGCCTTCATCGTGTTGGATCCGGCCCCCGGTTCGGTGATCGCGAAACAGAACTGGATATCGCCCCGGCAGGCAGCCGGAAGAAGCTCTTTCTTGTGGAACTCGGACCCGTGGCTGGCGATGTGGGCCAGCGACATGGTCGGGCCGACCACCATCATCAGCAGCGGAATGCCGTGATTTGCGGTGCCCTCCATGAACAGGGCCATTTCGGTCATGCCAAGGCCGGCGCCGCCGTATTCCTCGGGCACCATGATCCCCAGAAAACCGTCATCGGCAATCTGTTTGAACATATCGTGCGGGAACTCATGCTTGCGAGCGTGTTCGAGCCAATACGCATTGTCATATTTCTGCGCCAGCTGGCCGCCATATTCGTAAATCTGGCGTTGTTCGTCGTTCAAAGTGAAATCCATGGTGTCTTCTCAGCCTTTGAAAGCGGGGTCGCGGCGGTTTTCGAAAGCATCAAGGCCTTCGGCGACGTCGTCGCTGGGCAGCGCGCGCACCGCGGCGTCGCGCTCAAGCCGCATTTTCTGGTCGATGCCCAGGTCCGCACCTTCCCGTGCCAGACGTTTCATCTCGGCGATACCGGGGCGCGAACGGGTGGCGATCTTTTGACAATACTCAAGCGCGGTCTGATGCAGCTCCGCATCGGGCACCACATAGTTCACCAGACCGGCCGCTTTCGCCTCGTCCGCCTTGAGCCAGCGGGCCGAGAACATCAGATCAAGCGCCCGGCGCTGGCCCATCAGCCGCGTCAGCCGTTGCGACCCGCCCCAGCCGGGAATCAGGCCGAATTGCGCGTGCTGATCGCCGAATTGCGCGGTTTTGGCCCCGAAGCACACATCGCAAGCCAACATCAGTTCGATCCCACCGGCCAGACACAAACCCTGCACCGCCACTACGACAGGGAGGGAGGAGGTTTCGAGCGCGCGCAGGTTGTTCATTCCAAAAGCGATGAAATGGTCCAGCGCGGCGGGATCGTTCAGTTTACCTTTCACCTCGGCCAGATCGGCGCCGGTGCAGAAGTGCTTGCCTTGCGCCCGGATCAGGATCGACCGGATGTCCCGGTCGGCCTCGAACCCGGCGCGCGCGGCAGCGATGTGCTCATGCACTTGCAGTGAAAGGCAATTAAATTTCTCGGGGCGCGCCAGCTCGATAATGCCGACGCTGCCTTCGGTACTTACGGCGACCGGGTCACTCATTTCGCGGCTCCCTTCGCCTTCTTGTCGTATTGAAGCGCCATCCGCCCGGCCTTTTCGCGGGCGATCACCAGCTTCTGGATCTGCGCGGTGCCGTCGCCGATCTGAAGGCCGAGAACGTCGTTGTAACGCTGGTGATGCGGCAGGTCGGTGGTATAGCCATAATGTCCGTGCAGGATCAGGCACTGGTGCAGGATCTCGCAAGATACCTTGGGCAGGTACCATTTGCACATCGCCGCCTGCGAGGTGTGGGGCAGGCCACGGTCGCGCAGATCCAGCGTATAGTAGCAAAGCTGGCGCATCATGGTCAGTTGGGTTTCGGCCTCGGCCAGCGGAAAGCTGACGCCCTGGTACTGCACGATGGGCGCGCCGAACGCCTCGCGTTCCTGGACATAGGCCCAGGTTTCATCCACCGACGCCTGCGCCGCGCCGAGGCATTCCAGCCCGATCAGCGCGCGAGAATAGTCAAAGCCTGCCATGATCGTGCCAAAGGCGCGGTCCTGTTCAGCCATCATGTTTTCGGCCGGCACAAACACGTCGTCAAAGAACACCGATCCACGCCCGACAGGCTTGGTGCCGATGTCGTCGAAATGGGTGCGCTTGATGCCGTCCTGATTGAGATCGACAAAAAACGCGCTGACTCCGCGCGACCCGCCGTCAGGGTCGCCGGTGCGGGCGAAAACCACCGCCGCATCGGCCTGACTGGCAAAGCTCATCGAAGTTTTCTCACCATTCAGCCGCCAGCCGTTGCCGGATTTTTCGGCCTTCAGGATCAGGTTCGCCGCATCCGATCCGCCGCGCGGCTCGGTCAGACCCAGGCCAATGACGGCGTCCCCCGAAACGACCTTGGGCACCCATTCCGACGCGATGTCCTTGGAGGCGTGCTTGGCGACCATGCCGCCCATGAGCGAGCCCAGAAGCTGCACATAGCTTGCGTTGAAATCGGCATAGGCGATCTCTTCGACGATCAGCCCCGAGGTGACAGACGTTTCGCCAAGCCCGCCGAATTCCTCGGGCAGATCGGCGCCGATCAGACCCAGTGCGCCCATCTCTTTGATCAGCGCCCGATCAAAGGTGTGTCCGCTGGCGCGTTCCAGATAGCTGGGCGCCAGCTTCTCCGTTGCGAATCGCTTCGCGGTTTCGCGAAACGCTTTTTGATCTTCTGATGGCTGGAATTGCATCGGTGCCACTCCCCATGACCGAAATTATGTTCTTCCCAAAAATCTAACAAATGTTAGAATACAGATCAAGCGAATTTTTGAGGAGGAGGTGCACAATGACAAACACGCAAAAGGAAAGCTTTGGGACCATGCTTTCGCCGATCCGCGCAGGCCGGCACATGGTGCGAAACCGGGTCATTATGGGGTCGATGCATACCCGGCTGGAGACCGAGCCAGACGGTATCGCCAAACAGATCGCGTTTTACGCCGAACGCGCGCGGGGGGAGGCGGCGATTCTGGTCACCGGCGGGTTTTCCCCGAATGCCGAAGGGATATTCGATCCCGAAGGTCCGCGCATCGACGATCCGAAAGAGGCGCTCAGCCTGCGTCCGATCTGTGAAGCGGTGCAGGCCGAAGGCAGCCTGCTCTGCGCGCAGCTTCTTCACGCCGGGCGCTATGCAAAGATCGAAGGCTGCGTTGCCCCAAGCCCGATCCGGGCGCCGATCAACCGCTATGTCCCGCGCGAAATGACCGACGCCGACATCCGCCGCACCATCGAGGATTTCGCCAAATCCGCCGCCAATGCGCAGGCGGCGGGGTTCGATGGCGTCGAAATCATGGGGTCCGAAGGGTATCTTATCAACGAATTCACCGTCACCCATACCAACAAGCGCAACGACGACTGGGGCGGCTGCGTCGAGAATCGCCACCGTTTTCCGGTCGAGATCGTGCGCGCGGTGCGGGACCGTTGCGGCACCGACTTTCTCATCATTTACCGCATTTCGGCCGCCGATCTGGTCGAGGGCGGCGCGCCCGCCGATGAAATCGCAGACCTGGCGCGCAAGATCGAGGCGGCAGGCGCGGATATTCTGAACACCGGGATCGGCTGGCACGAGGCGCGCGTGCCGACCATCGCCTATCCGGTTCCGCGCGGTGCCTGGCGTCAGGCAGCGGCCAACGTCAAGGCTGCGGTGTCGATCCCGGTCGTCGCCTCCAACCGAATCAACACGCCCGAGCTTGCAGAGGATATCCTTGCCTCCGGCGAGGCCGACATGGTCTCGATGGCGCGGCCCTTTCTGGCCGATCCGCATTTCGTCAGGAAGACGCGCGAAGGCCGCGCCGACGAGATCAATACCTGCATTGCCTGCAATCAGGCCTGTCTGGACTTCATCTTTTCGGACCGGCCGGTCGGCTGTCTGGTCAACCCGCGGGCCGGGCGCGAAACCGAATTCCGGGATACGCCGACAGAATCACCACGGAAGCTGGCCGTCGTCGGTGGCGGCGCCGCAGGCATGGCCACGGCATCCGAGGCATCCCGTCTGGGCCACGACGTCACGCTTTTCGAAGCGCAGGACAAGCTGGGCGGGCAGCTGAATCTGGCGCGCGCGGCACCGGGCAAGGACGAATTCGACGAAACCCTGCGGTACTATTCCGGCCAGATGAAAAAGCACGGCGTTACGCTGCGTCTGGGGCAGCGGGCCGGGCTGGACGATCTGACCGGCTTTGACCATGTGGTCATTTCCACCGGGGTGAGCCCGCGCATTCCCGACCTGCCGGGCATCGATCACCCCAGTGTCGCGACCTATGCCGAAATCCTGTCGGGCGCGCGCGTCGCCGGCCAGACCGTCGTGGTGATGGGGGCAGGGGGCATTGGCCATGACGTGGCCGAGTTTCTCGTGACCGAGTCGGCCGAGGCTCACGACACCGACGCGTTCTGCCAGACATGGGGCGTGGACCCGACCTTTGCCGCATCGGGCGCGCTGGCGGGTGATCCGCTGGCGCCCAAGGCATCGCGGCGAAAGGTTGTCATGCTTCAGCGAAAGTCCTCGAAACCAGGCGCGGGGCTTGGTGTGTCCACGGGCTGGATTCTGCGCAACGCTCTGCGCAAGCACGGGGTCGAGGCCTTGGGCGGCGTGGTTTACGAACGCATTGACGACGCGGGGCTGCACATTCTCATGGACGGAGAACCAAAGGTCATTGCCGCCGATACGATCGTGCTTTGCACCGGTCAGGAACCGGAACGGGCTTTGGCCAAAGACCTCACCGCCCGCGGGGCCACGGTCACGATGATCGGCGGCGCAAAAGAGGCCGCCGAACTCGACGCGCTGCGCGCCATCGACGAAGGGGTGCGTCTGGCGCAAAGCCTCTGACCCGCCGATGGCGCGTTCGATCCAGAGTTAGACAGATGCGGCAGGCGGTTCAGGACACCGCCTGCCTGCCACTCCGGTTTCACGAAGGAAACCGGTTGAGGATGCGCCACACCCGGACGGCGTTTCCGTCATCCGGCAACACCCGTCCGTCCAACCAGCGCCATCAGCGTTCCGGTCATCGTGGCGACCAGCTTTTCATCCTGTCCTTTCAACGCATAGGCGCGCGCCTCGCAGATCGTCAGCGTCCTGCCAGGTTTCACCACATCGGCGACGAATCGAAACCGCTGGCCATCGGCGGGGTTGAGCAGGTTGATCTTGAATTCCACCGTCAGCACCGCGGCATCGGCGGGCATCAGCGAAAAGGCCGCATATCCGCAGGCGCTGTCCAGCGCGGTTGATACGATTCCGGCGTGCAGAAAGCCGTGCTGCTGGGTCAGCGCGTCGCTGTGCGCCATCTCCAGAACGATATGACCGGGCGTCAGGTCGGCAATGCCGATCCCCAGCGTGTGCATCACCTTCTGAAGATCGAAACTGTCGCGCACCCGCGCGTCAAAGTCGGGGTTCTTCGGCTCGAATTGCGCCATGGCGTGATTTCACTCCTTGCTGTCATCCATGATGACCAATCTTAGCCGGTCCTTGATCCCTCGTTCTTGTAACGAAAGGCCAAAAGCGCGCTCTGTGGCCTGAAACCGTAGCGCACCGGGCGGTCGGTCGGCGAAGGCCCGGCAGGATGCCGACATATGCGATTGATCGTAGTAGCCCGCGACCAGCGCCAGATCGCTTAACGGCAGGGCTGGGTCGGCGAAGCGTCCAAGCAGCAGGCGAAACCGGCGGAGCGCCGCAAGACGCCGCCTTGATATGCCGGTCTCTGCCCGTGCCCGGCGGCGTCCGGTCCGGTCGCTGAACGTCTGCGGGGGCGCAGCGAAGGTCAACTCGCTTGCAAGACCGTCCAGCGCCGCAACAAGCGACGGCAGGGCATCATCGCTCTGCCGGACCTTTCCAAGCGCGGCGGCCAATGGCTCTGGCGCCACGGTTCCGGGCCGACGCTCCGGTCGCGCCGACAGCCGCAGCCCGGCGACGATTCCGCAAAAGGATGACGGGCGGGGCACGAAATCCGGGCAGGGCGGCGCGAGCGACATGCGCGTCCCGCCACCTTTATCCGTCACCGAAAGCGTGAACAGATCGGTCGCGAAACGCCCGCTTCCGCGCGCGCTTAACACGTCAGTGTCGCGGAACACGAAGAGATGGTCGACCTGCACCGCAGCGCCCGTTGGCGGCGCCAGTTCAAGATAGAGCGGCGCGGCCGTCAGATCACTGGACGAAAGCATCCCGATTCTCGGCGACGAAATCGTGAAAGCGGCGGGCCGGGCGCCCGAGCACGTCGCTCACCGTGGTCTCGATGCGCCCGAGATAGCCCTTGGGCGCGATCGAGGCCAGTTCCACCATGGCCGCGGCGACCTCGTCCTGCATCCCGCCGGCGACCATCGCCGCCTTGGCGTCATCGGGAGACAGAGGCGCAGAGGTGATGGATCGTCCGGTCACTTCGGACAGGACGGCCGCAATGTCCTCGCCGGTCAGCGCTTCGGGGCCGGTCAGGCCATAAACCTTGCCCGCGTGCCCCGATCCGGTCAGCGCCTCGGCCGCCACATCGGCGATGTCGCGGGCGTCGATCCAGGCCACGGGTCCGCCAAGATCGTCGTAATACACCCCATCCCTTGCGATGCCTTCGGCCTGCCAGAGCAGGTTCTGCATAAAGTAAGTCGGCTGGACAAAGGTCCAGTCAAGGCCGCTTTCCTTCAGTAATTCCTGGGTGTCGGAATGCCACTTGCCAAAGGTCAGCCCCGCCTTTGGCGACGCGCCAAGCCCGGTGGCCAGAACCACATGTCCCACGCCCGCGGCCTTGGCCGCCTCTATCGCGCCGGCTTTCCACCGGCGCATGTCCCGATGCGCGGGCGTCACCAGATAGATCTTGTCCGCACCGGCGCAGGCCTGTTCCAGCGCTGCGGCATCGGTGAAATTCGCGGCGACCGCCTCGCATCCCTTGGCCTTGAGGCCGTCGAGCTTGGCCGGATCGCTGGTGACGGCGCGCACCTGGGCGCCCTTTGCCAGAAGCGTGTCGACAAGGGGGGCGCCGGTGGTGCCGGTGGCTCCGAAGACAGTGATCATGGCTTGTCCTTTCTCAGCTCTGCGATGGGCTGTATGGTTTCGGGGTTACTGATGGATGACAGGTCTCCGGGATCCTCGCCCAGGAAGGCCGCGCGCACGATCCGGCGCATCGTCTTCATGCTGCGGGTTTTCGGAAGCGCCTCGACGAAATGAATCTCTCGCGGGCGGAAGGGCTTCGAGACGACCTCTCCCACCCGGTCCTTGAGCTGTTCGACAAGGGCGTCGTCAGGCGACACACCCGGAGCCGGCACACAGACACAGACCACGGCCACGCCCTTGATATCATCGGGTGCGGCAATGGCGGCGGCATCCACCACCTTTCCGGACTCGGTCAGGGCCGATTCAATCTCGGGCGGCCCGATGCGTTTGCCGGCAATGTTCAGCGTGTCGTCGGACCGGCCGAGGATATACCATGTACCGTTCGGATCGCAGCGCACCCAATCGCCGTGCCGCCAGATGCCGGGGAATGTTGACCAGTAGGTTTCCAGATACCGCTTGCGGTTGCCGGCGATGGCCGGGGTCAGGCCAAGGGGCGGTTGCGTCACGACAAGTTCGCCGACCTCGCCCGGCGCGGCTTCGCTGCCGTCCTCGCGCAGCACTTTCGCCCCGACACCCAGCGCCTGCGCCGAGAATCCTCCGGGCCTGATCTCATGCAGCACCGTCGAGGTCAGGATCGCACCGAAAAGCTCGGTTCCGCCCGAGATATTCAGCGGCACCGCGCGGCGGCGGCAGATATGGTCACGTTGCCAGAGCCAGGCGTCCTCGGTCCAGGGTTCGCCGGTCGAGGCAACGATGCGCAGGGGCGACAGATCGTAACCGGACAGTGGTGCACGATCCTGCGTCATGAACTGCCGCACAAGTGTGGGTGCAACGCCGAGGTGGGTCACTTTCAATTCGGATGCAAGTCGCAACAACCTGAACGGATCACCGGGCATCGAGGGCGCGCCTTCGGCCAGAACCAGCGTCGCCCCCGACAGCAGCACCGACAAAAGGGTCAGTGGCCCCATGACCCAGCCCATGTCGGTCATCCACAGATGCCGGTCGTCGCGCTTCATGTCGAGCCCCAGCAGGAAATCCGCCGTCGCCTTGGCCTGCACACCCAAATGGGTGTGCACCACGCCCTTGGGGCGCCCGGTGGTGCCGGAGGTATAGGCGATGAGCAGTGGCGAGTCCGCCTCTGCCGGATGCGCGGGATAGGTCGGATCCGCATTTCCGACAGTTTCCTGCCAGTCAAGATCGCGGGCCGGATCGGCCGCCGCGCCGCCGAACCGCCGCAGGCTGATGACGGTATGAACCGAGGGCACTTCCTCCAGCGCTTTGACCAGCGTGGACTCCATCCAGACGGGATTGCCCCTTCGTGGCGTGGCATCCGCGGTCAGCACCGCCACGGCGCCGGAATCCTCGAGCCGGCTGGCGATGGCGGGCGGCGCGAAGCCCGAAAACAGCGGCACCGCCACGGCACCCAATCGGGCGATGCCTAAAAAGGCGGCGTCGATTTCGGGGATCATCGGCATGTAGATGCCAACGGCCTGGCCGGGTTTTACCCCGCGCCGGGCCAGCGCCGAGGCCACGCGCGCGGACTCGGCGGCAAGATCGGCATAGGTCCAGCTGCGGCGACACCCATCTTCGCCGACCCAGTCGATCGCGGTCTTGTCGCCCAGACCTGTCTCGATGCGGGCATCGAGACAGGTTTCCGTCAGGTTCAAGGCGCCGCCGACGGCCCATCGGATCGATTCCGGTCCATCGGACATATCCCGTAACCGCGTGTAGGGGCGATGGAACCGGATGCCGGCAAACTCGATGATCCGGCCCCAGAACCAGTCCGGGTCGGTGTTGGCCCGGCTGGCAAGATCCTCGTAACTGTCCGTGCCACAATCTTTCAGGAAAGCGGCCAGCGTGCTTGAACGCTGAATGTCAGTGTCTGGTTGAAACATTCCTCACCTTTCTTCACCGCAAAAAAGGCCGCACCTTGGGCACGGCCAGTCAGGGAGGTAACTTCTGGCCGACTTGGCGGCGCCGCCTTGTGACGGACGCCGCCACCTGCGTTCAGCCGTGCATCGACAAGCCGCCCGAAACCGAAATCACCTGCCCGGTGATGAACCCGGCGTCGTCGGAGGACAGGAAGCAGATGATGCCGGGGTAGTCCGTAGGCTGTGCCAGGCGCTTCATCGGGATGGCCCGCTTGAGGCCCTCGGCGATCTTTTGACCGGCATCGCCCTGGGCGACCTGGGCAAACAACGGCGTATCGGTCGGCCCGGGGGCGACAGCGTTCAATTGAATGCCCTTGCGCGCAAGTTCCCGCGCCACGGTTTTGGTGAACGAGATGATGCCGCCCTTGCAGGCCGAATAAACCGCTTCGCCCGATGACCCGACGCGACCGGCGTCCGAGGCGATGTTGACCACCCGGCCGCCGCCGTTCTGAACCATGCCCGGAAGCACCGCGTGATGCATGTTCAACGGTCCGTAAAGGTTGATGTCGATGACTTTTTTCCAGATTTCGGCATCGGTATCGAGGAACGGCTTGATCACGTCCCAGCCGGCGTTGTTCACAAGCACGTCGATCGGACCATTGGCCGAGAACTCGGCGACAGCCTTGTCGACCTGGGCGCGGTCGGTGATGTCCACCTTGAAGGCCTGTGCCTTGCCGCCCGCCTCGGTGATCAGGCGAACGGTGTCCTTCGCTCCGTCTTCGTTCATGTCAAAGATTGCGACCTCGGCGCCTTCCTGACCGAACCGTTCGCAAACCGCACGCCCGATGCCGCTGCCGCCGCCCGTTACAATCACGCGTTTTCCACTCAACCCTCGCATATGGAGATCCTCCTCTTCCGCTATCATTTTGGCAAAGAACTTGATTCGACGCCGCTCATCGCATATTCTAACACTTGTTAGGTTTATTGCAATGGACAGGCTTGCCGCTGACAAGTATCGAAAATTCATGATGAGACAATCTGATACCATCAAGCATACCGACGATGACTTGAGCAAGTCAGAGAGGACCCGCAGCGGTATCCTCGCTGCGGCCGCCCGCCTTTTCCGGCATGAGGGCTATTATGCGACGACGATGCGCGACATCGCGCAGGAATCCGGCATCGAAGCAGGAAGCATTTATTACCATTTCCAATCCAAGGAACAGATACTCAGCGAAGTTCTGGATCTTGGTGTTCGGCAAATGTACGAGAGGGTCTGCGAGATTGTCCGCCCGACGAAGGACAATCCGAAGGATTTCCGTGAGACCTTTGCCCTGCTTATCGAAACGCATCTGACCTATCTGCTGACCGAAAGCGATTTTACATCGGCCAATATCCGTAACTATCCGATGTTGTCGGATGAGGCGCGCGCGCCGCATCGCGAACTGCGGGCATCCTACGCAGGCGTCTGGACCAGTTTTCTGAGCGAGGCGAAACGCGCCGGCGACCTGCGAAGCGACATTTCGGTAACTGTGATCCGCCAGTTCATTCTGAGCGCCATGAACTGGACCGTGGAATGGTACGATGTGGACCGGTATCCGGTGAGCATTCTCGCGGAACGGATGAGCAAGCTGATCCTCGACGGCATGTGTTCGCGGCGCATCGTCGACACGAAAGGGCTGAAGCCAGACCGCTCCTTTTCGACCGATATCCCTGAATCCATCAACAAGGCCGCGAAAACCCGCGCAGAGATCCTGAGAGCCGCCGCGCGCATGCTGAGAGACAACGGGTACAAGGCGACCACGCTGAGGCAGATCGCTGAAGAAGCCGATATGAAGGCGGGCAGCGTCTATTACCATTTCAAGTCCAAAGAAGCGATCGTGGACGAGGTCTTGCACGCCGGGTTGAACGACCTGCTATTGGGTGTCAACGCCGCAGCCCAGGAATTTCAGGCCCCATATGATCATCACGCAAGGATCGCGACGGCAATCTGGGCGCATCTGGACTATCTGTTCAAGGCAAGCGAATTCACGTCCGCGAACATCAGAAGCTACGGGATGCTGCCCAATCACTTCAGAAAGAGACACGGGGGCATCCGTCATCAGTACGGAAAACTCTGGGACAGGATTCTGCGCGAAGCGCAGGGGGACGATGCCATAAGATCGGATATCAAGATTGTTCCGTTGCGTCAGGTCATGTTGGGTGCCTTGAACTGGACGGTCGAGTGGTTTGATCCGAACAAGGCGGACGTCGAAGGGTATCTTTCCCTGCCCGAATTCTCTGGCATGCTTATCAAGCTGCTTCTCGAAGGGATTTGCGACAGGCGAGATACCGCCTGCGCAGAACCAAACGAGGCTTGCTGATCGCAGCCGCCATCGCGATCAAACCAGGAGGAAGTGATACAGCCCTTCCGCCACTGGTTTATCTCGGGACGTCTGCCAGGAAATCGCACTGACACTCGCGATCCGCTTCCCCTTGCGCGTTACATGTGCGCTGGCATACAGCGGCCCCTTGGTGGCCGGCCTTAGATAATCCACGGTAAGATTGATCGGCTTGGCGGGAACGTCCGAAAATTCGGGATGGACCGCGATGGCCGACGTGGCCTCCATGAAACTTGCGATTATACCGCCGTGGTAAAGCTCCAGGACCGGGTTTCCGATATGACGGGAGGCAAAGGTCATCTCTGCATCGGCATGAAGGCTGTCAAGCCTCTGGACCTCGAAGTCGAGAAACCGGAAAAACGGCACCTTGGATACGTTGGCGTTGACGGTTTGCAGGTCCATTACGAGGCTTTTCCTTCTGTCGTTGCGCCAAACAGGCCGGTCTCACCGCGCGTCAGTGCAAACGAGGCGGTTCCACGGGCAATTTCCGCGTCTTCATGCCCATCGAACCAGATGCTGCCGGCATCAAATGCAATGTGGCGGGTCTGTCGAAAGCAATGCGCGCGCACGATGACATCCGCGCGCGAATAGGCGGGGCGCAGGTAATCGACCCGCAGATCCAGCGTCGCCATGGTGCTGACGCCATCAATCGCCACAAAGTTCGCAAGCCCGAAAACACTGTCCAGAAGGGCGGTCAGAATGCCGCCATGAAGCAGGGTTTGGTCCTTGTCGACGCAGAAGTCAGGATTGAACGGCATCCGGACCCGAACGCCTGCGCTTGATACCTCTTCGATATCAAGCGCCATGTGGGTAATCAGACCACTGCCACGCGCATTCCACATCTGCGCGATCCGCTCCATTTTCTGTTTGGTGACTTCTGGCATGCATTCTTTTCCTCAGCGCCCCGTGAAGTGGGGTTTTCGTTTCTCGATAAACGCGGCGATCGCCTCGTGGTGGTCTTCGGTCTGATGCATAAGGGCCTGATAGGCCGCAGCGGAATTCAGGAAATCCGGCAGATCCATCCGTTCGGCATTGCGCATCAGGCGCTTGGCGACGCGTACCGCGCGCGGTGGTTTCGCGGCGATCATGGCGGCCCGTTCGCGCGCCCGTTCCATCAGCGCGTCATGCGGCACAACCTCTAGCACCATGCCAAGTTCCAGCGCCTCTTTTGCCTCGACCATGCGGCCCGAGAATGTCAGATCGGCCGCTTTCTGATGGCCAAGGCGGCGCAACATGAACCAACTGCCCGCATCGCCGGGGATGATGCCCAGGTTCAGGAACACCTCGCCGAACTTCGCCTTCTCGGATGCGACGCGCATGTCGCACATCATGGTCAGATCGCATCCCGCGCCAACCGCCGCGCCATTGACCGCCGCGATCGTCGGGATGTCGAGGTTGTAAAGCGCAAGCGGCAGGCGCTGCACACCGTCGACATAGCTTTGCGCCGCCGTCAACGGTTCCTTGCGAAAGACGCTGTCGGGATCGTTCATTTCCTTGATGTCGCCGCCGGCACAGAACGCCGTACCTGCGCCGGTCAGAATCATGACGCTGACTTGCGGGTCCGCCTGCACCTTGGCAAATGTGTCCAGAAGCGAGGCGATCATGTCGTTGCCGGTGATCGGGTTGCGGCGTTCCGGATCGTTCAGCGTAACCGTGGCGATGCGATCGGAGATATCCAGAAGGACATGTGGCTCACTCATTTTTACCGTCTCCGCGTTCGCGTTTGTCGAACATGTCGGGATTGATCATGTCACGGGCATCGTGGCCCATATGCAGGGTTTCCCCGCCGTCTACATAGATGTCTTCGCCGGTTATGAAATTTCCCAGATCGGATGCAAGGAAAATAATCGTGCCGGCGATGTCTTCGGCCAGGCCCATCCGGTTCAGGACAGAGCGGTTCAGTTCTTTCCACCGTTCCGGGGGAATGGGATAGCGGCCAAGCGCCTCGGTCTTGATCGTTCCCGGCGCGACGCAGTTCAGACGGATGCCGTATTCGCCCCATTCGGCGGCCAGCGTTTTCATCATCCCGGTCACCCCCGCCCGCGCGGCAACGGTGTGGACAAAGCCGGTCAGCGCCGTCCGCGCCGAAATGGCGGTGACGAAGACGACCGAACCACCGTTATCATACATGAAATGATCCGCGGCCGCGCGGGTCATCTGCCATGATCCGATCAGGTTGTTGCGGATCACCGCCTCGAAGCCCTTGTTGGTGATGTCACGCGCAGCGGCGATATACTGGCCGCCCGCATTGTTCACCAGAACGTCAAGCTGCCCGTAATGGTCCTTGATGCGGCCCATCGCGGCTTCGATGCTGTCCTCGTCGCGGGTGTCGCCGGGCACGACGAACGCCTCGCCCCCAGCCGCGCGGATCATTTCGGCGGTTTCTTCCAACGGCTCTTCGCGGCGCGCGAACAGTGCCAGCCTGGCCCCGCAAGACGCCATTTCAAGCGCCGTCGCCCGACCCATTCCCGAACCGGATCCGGTCACAAGGGCAACCTGGCCCGCCATTAGATCCGGAGCATAACGCGATGTTCTTTTCTCGCTCATGGTTTCCCCCTCAGTTTTTCAGAAGTTCGCCGGAGATGATCAGCTTGCGCACCTCCTGAGTGCCCGCACCAACCTCAAGCACACGCCCGGTCCGGTAAAGCCGGTTCACTTCCGTGTCACGCATGTACCCCGACCCGCCGTGGATCTGGACGGCCTTGTCCAGCACGAACGAGGTTACCTCGGCGGCCTTGAAAATCGCCGCCGCCGTGAGCTTGTGAATTTCGCCGCGCCCGCCTTCGCCCTCTTCCAGGCCCTCGCACATGGCGACGGTTTTCAGGGACAGGCTGCGCGCCGCCTCGATCCGCGTGTACATGTCGGCCAGCATCGCCTGCACCATCTGGAAGCTGGCGATCGGCTTGCCGAACTGCTGGCGCGTCTTGGCGTAATCGACGGAGATATCCAGCGCGCGCTGCGCAATGCCAAGCGCGTTGAAGCAGACGATAGCCCGTTCAAGGTCGAGCCCCGACATCGTGACCGCCACGCCGCCGTCCAGCTTGCCGACCATGTTCTTGGCGGGCACGCGGCAATCCTCGAACACCAGTTCGCCGGTTGGCGAGCCGCGGAACCCCATCTTGTTGAGCTTCTGCGCCACCTTGAAACCGGGCGTGTCGGTTTCCACGATGAACGCGGAAATGCCCTTGGCGCCCTTTTCCGGCGAGGTCTTGGCATAGGCCAGCACCAGATTGGCAATCGGCCCGTTGGTGATATAGATCTTGGTGCCGTTCAGGATGTAATCGTCGCCATCCTTTTTCGCCGTTGTCCGCATCGAGCCAAGCGCATCCGACCCGGCGCCGGGTTCGGTCAGGCCCAGTGCGCCGACCAGCGTGCCGTTGCACAGGCCGGGCAGATATTTGCGGCGCAGATCGTCATTGGCGTTGCGGTAGATGTTGTTGACGCACAGGTTGTCGTGGGCCACATGCGTCAGCCCGATGGCCGCCGACGCGCGCGACAGTTCTTCGGTGATGATGCAGGCCGACGTGAAATCCAGCCCGGCACCGCCAAATTCCGGCGGCACGTTCAGCCCCAGATACCCCATCTTGCCCAGCGTGGGAAAGACCGAGGCGGGCAGATCATCGGTGTCGTCCATTTCCGCGTTCAGATGGTGAAATTCGGACATGAAAAACTTGCCGGCCTGATCGGCCAGCGCCTGCTGTTCGTCCGTCATGAAATGTGTCGGAAGGTCGATGTCGTTGCGCAGTTGCTTGTTCATGGTCTTGCCCCCCTCAGGCGCGCAGCAGTTCTTCGGCGATGATGATCTTGCGCACCTCGCTGGTGCCCGCGCCGATCTCCAACAGCTTGTTTGCGCGGAACAGCCGGTTGATTTCGGTGTCCTGCATGTAGCCGGAGCCGCCGTGGATGTGGCAGGCCTCGGTGACGGCCTTGTTGAACGCCTCGCCCGCGTAAAGGCAGGCAGCCGCGGTCAGCTTGTGAATCTCGCCGCGACCACCGGCCCCCTTGGGCAGGCCGACACAGGCGGCCAGCGCGCGATAGCTGAAGGCGCGGGCGGTTTCGACCTCGGTATAGATCTCGGCCAGTTTCGACTGCACCATCTGGAAACTTGCGATCGGCTTGCCGAATTGTTCGCGGATCTTGGCGTATTCCAGACCCAGTTCCAGCGCGCGGTCGGCCATGCCCACGCAGACCGAGGCGACCATCGCCCGTTCCAGATCCAGCCCGCTCATCACCACCGAAACGCCGCTGTTTTCAGCGCCCATCATGGCCGAGGCCGGCACCCGGCAATCCTCGAATACCAGTTCCCCGGTCGGCGAGCCGCGAAAGCCCATCTTGTCGAGCTTTTGCGCCACTTTGAAACCGGGATTGTCGGTTTCGATGATAAAGGCCGAAATGCCCTTGGCGCCCTTGGATTTGTCGGTCTTGGCATAGAGCAGGACCACATCGGCGATCGGCCCGTTGGTGATGTAGATCTTCGAGCCGTTGATGACATAGTCATCGCCGTCGCGAACCGCCGTGGTCGCCATGGACCCAAGCGCATCCGAGCCCGCGCCGGGCTCTGTCAACCCCAATGCGCCGACAAGATCGCCGGAACACAGGCCCGGCACATATTTCTTGACCTGTTCCTCGGACCCGTTGCGCAGCAGGTTGTTCAGGCACAGGTTGTCATGTGCCCCGTGCGACAGCCCCACGGCCGGATTCCATTTCGAGATGACTTCGGACACCAGCGCCTGGGTGAATTCGTTCTGCCCAGATCCGCCCAGTTCCTCGGGCGCGGTGATGCCCAAAAGGCCCAGCTCTCCCATCTGTTTGAACAGATCGTCAGGCCACCATTCCTCCTCATCCATACGCGCCTGAAGCGGGTGCAGCACCTCGCGCGACACCCGATCTACATGATCGACGATCTGGCGCTGCTCATCGGTCAGCGAATAGTTCGCCTTGATGGCTTCCAGTTCAGCGATGGCCGGTCCGTCCTTGCTGGACATCTCTTTTCCTCCCGAAGAATGTCTTGTGCAGTGTTGACCAAAATCAAACACATGTTAGAAATTAGATCAAGGCATGCTTTCGGCGACCCGAGGTTGCAAGCAAGGCGCTAACAGAAGGGGAGGGTTCGGAAATGGTCGAGAACGTCGTCCGTTCGGAGGCCCGAGGGCACGAAATACGCATTACAATTTGCCGTCCGGACCAGCGCAATGCCCTGAATCGCGACGTGGCAGAGGGAATCGTCGCCGCGCTCCAGGTGGCCGAGGCGGACGCAGATTGCCGGGTGATCGTGGTGACCGGCGAGGGCGAGCGCGCTTTCTGTGCCGGCGGCGACCTCAAGGCGGGGGCCGACGGCGGCCCGTTCGTTCAGGATCCGGCGGATCCGGGGCATTTTGCCGGCAGGTTGTTCGAAGCTCTTCACGCCTGTCGGAAACCGACCATCGCGCGCATCAACGGTGTGGCCGTTGGCGGGGGCGCGGGCATCATCTGTGCCTGCGATCTGGCGGTGATGGCGGATCACGCCAAAATCGGCACGCCCGAGGTAAAGGTGGGGCTGTTTCCCATGACCATCGTTCCGCCGATGATGCGCGTGTTGCCACGGCGCAGGCTGATGGAGATGTTCATCACCGGCATCCCCCTGACGGCCGAGGAATCGCTGCGCCATGACCTGGTCAACTATGTGACAGACAGCGCCGGCCTTGATGACAAGGTCTCCGAACTGGTCGCGCAAATAGCCGCGCAATCGCCGACCGCGATCCGGTTGGGGAAATACGCCTGCCACGCGATGGATGACATGACCTATCCGCAGCAGATGCGATTTGCGGAAACGCTGTTGCCGCGAATGGCACAGACCGAAGACGCGCGCGAGGGCTTCGACGCCTTCACTGCCAAACGCAAGCCGGAATGGACGGGCCGCTGAAACAGCGGGGAGGAGAAGACTATGTCGGATCGAAAGCTGCGCATCGGATGCGCGTCCGGTTTCTGGGGGGACACGCCCGAGGCCGTCGGCCAGCTGGTTTCCAGCGGCGATATTGACTACCTGGTGTTCGACTATCTGGCCGAGGTGACGATGTCTCTGATGGCCCGCGCCCGCGCCAAGACGCCGGAGGCGGGCTTTGCGCCGGACTTCGTCAAGGCGCTGGTGCCGTGGTTGCCTGAGATCAAGGCCAGGGGGATCAAGGTGGTGGCCAATGCCGGTGGGGTGAACCCCCGCGGCTGCCGCGATGCGCTTGCCAGGGCGGCGGAAGAGGCTGGGATCGACCTGTCCGTCGGTGTCGTTCTGGGCGACGATCTGATGGACCGCGCGGACGAGATCCGCGACCGTGGCGTGACCGAAATGTTCTCTGGCGCGGATTTCCCCGACGATATCTGGAGCATGAATGCCTATCTGGGCGCCCGCCCCATCGCCACCGCTCTGGACGGCGGCGCCGAGATCGTGATCACCGGGCGCTGCGCCGACAGCGCGGTGGCGCTTGGCCCGCTGATGCATGAATTCGGCTGGGGCGATGACGATTGGGACAAGCTCAGCCAGGGCTCGCTGGCGGGTCATCTGATCGAATGCGGACCGCAAGGGACGGGCGGCAACTTCACCGATTGGCAGGACGTGCCGGGCTGGGACAACATGGGCATGCCCATCGTCGAGATCTCGCCGGACGGCAGTTTTGTCATGACCAAGACGCCCGATACCGGCGGACTGGTTGTGCCGGGCTCGGTCGGCGAACAGATGCTTTACGAAATCGGCGATCCGCGGGCCTATCTGCTTCCGGACGTGATCTGCGACTGGTCCGGCGTCACGCTGGAACAGGTCGGCCCGGACCGCGTGCTGGTCAAGGGCGGCAAGGGCCTGGGGCGCACCGACAGCTACAAGGTGTCGGCCACCCATGCCGACGGCTGGCGCGCGGTCACCACGCTGACGCTGGCTGCCATCGACGCGCCAGCCAAGGCCGAGCGCGTCGCGGATGCGATCCTGACCCGCTGCCGCCGGATTTTCCGCGACAGGAACCTCGGCGACTTTCGGCAGGTCAGCGTCGAGGTTCTGGGGGCCGAGGCCGCCTATGGCGCCAACGCCCGCGCCCGAACCCGCGAAGTGGTGCTCAAGATCGGTGCGGCGCATGACGACCGGCGCGCGCTGAACATCTTTGCCGGGGAAATCGCACCGATGGCCATTTCCACCGCGCAGGGCCTGACCGGATTTTTTGCCGGGCGGCCGAAGGTGCAGCCGGTGGTCCGCCTTTTCTCGTTCCTGCAAGACAAGTCCGACACGCCCGTTGCGGTCGAGGTCGACGGCAAGGATGTGCCGGTCATCGTGGCCACCACGCCTGTGCAACTCGATCCGCCCGCCGTACCGCACGCAGACAGCCGCGACGCCGGCGCAGATGCGGTCAAGGTGCGGCTGGTCGATCTGGCCTGGGGCCGCTCCGGCGATAAGGGCGACATCGCCAATATCGGCATTCTGGCGCGCAAGCCCGAATATCTGCCCTATATCCGGTCGGCCCTGACCGAAGACGCGGTGAAAGACTATTTCGCCCATCTGTGCGACGGCCCGGTCGAACGCTTCGATCTACCCGGAAGCCATGCGCTGAACTTCCTGCTGCATGAATCGCTGGGCGGCGGCGGCATTGCCTCGGTCCGCATCGACCCGCAGGGCAAGGGGTTCGCGCAGATGCTGCTCGACATCGAAATTCCCGTACCGGCCGATCTGGCTGTGCAAAACGGGCTGCACCCCGCCAAGAGTGCGTGAAAGGACGGATAATGGGGATTTCCAAACTTCTGGTCGCCAATCGAGGCGAGATCGCGGCCCGCGTCCTGCGCACCGCCAGGGCGCGCGGCCTGGCGACCGCCGTCGTGCGGCACCGCTTGGAACAGGAGGGGCCGGCCCATCTGATTGCCGACGAGGTCGTGACCATCGACGGCCCCACCCCCGTGGCCGCCTATCTCGACATTCCGCAGATCGTCGAGGTCGCGAAAAAAATCGGCGCGGACGCGGTGCATCCGGGTTATGGATTCCTGTCGGAAAACGCGGGCTTTGTCGCTGCCCTGGAAAAGGCCGGCGTGACCTTCGTTGGCCCCACATCCGAGGTCATCGACCTGATGGGCGACAAGATCCGCGCGCGCGCCTTTGTCGAGGAGCGCGGCTTTCCGGTTGCCCCCTCGGCCATCGAGGATGACGACCCCGCAAGTTTTGTCGAACGCTCCCGCGCGGTCGGCTATCCACTGCTGATCAAGCCCTCGGCGGGCGGCGGCGGCAAGGGGATGCGCGTGGTGCGCGAAGACGGCGCGTTAGAGTCGGAAATCGAAACCGCGCGCCGCGAGGGCGAGCGTTATTTCGGCGACGGGCGGCTGTTCGTCGAACGCTATATCGAACGTCCGCGCCATATCGAGGTGCAGGTGATGGGCGACGGGCAGGGCAATGTGGTCCATTTCTGGGAACGCGAGTGCTCGATCCAGCGCCGGTTCCAGAAGATCATCGAGGAAACGCCCTCGCCGGCGCTGACCCCCGAACAGCGAGACGAGATCTGCGAAACCGCCGCCGGCATCGCCCGCGCCGTCAATTATCGCGGCGCTGGCACGGTCGAGTTCATCTATGCGCAGGACGGCTCCTTTTATTTCCTCGAAATGAACACCCGGCTTCAGGTTGAACATCCGGTGACCGAGATGGTGACGGGGTATGACCTTGTCGCCGAACAGCTGCGCATCGCGGCGGGCGAGGGGCTGAGCGCAGCGCAGACCGACATTCCGCAGTCAGGTCATTCGATCGAGCTGCGCATCTGCGCCGAGGACGCAACGGAAGATTTCCGCCCCGCGATCGGCGACATCCTGCTGCTGGACGAGCCGCAGGGCGAGGGCGTGCGTGTGGACAGCGGCATTCTGGACGGTGGCAAGGTCACCACCGACTTTGACCCGATGCTCTCCAAGCTGATCGTGCACGGGCCGGATCGCACGCAGGCCATCGCCCGCGCGCGGCAAGCGGTGCGGAATTATGTGATCCTCGGGGTGACCACCAACACTGGTTATCTCGATGCGATCCTTGCGCACCCTGATTTCGCCTCGGGCAATGTCTCGACCGGGTTTCTGGCCGAGCAGGCCGAGGCGCTGACCGCGCCGGGCGAAGATGTGACCGAGCTGCTGATGGCGGTCGCCGCCCTGTCGGATGAACGGCTGGTGAGCGACGTGATGCAGATACCCGAGATGCACCGGAAAATGGGCGGGTGGAGAAACTGATGCGGCGGATATACCAGATCGACGGCGACGAGACCGAATGCTGGCTGTCCCATGACGGCAATCGTTTTATCCTCAACACGCCCGATGGCGCGGTTCCCTGCCAATTGGACCCCACCGGGGCGCCCGGTGGCCATGTGCTGCGCGCGCGCGGGCGCGTGCAGGACGTGCGGCTGGCCGTCGGCCCTGACGCGACTTTTGTGCATATGAACGGGCGGACCTACGCGATCGGGCGGATCGATCCCGCCGAGCGTCTGGCCGGACGCGATGGCGTCGCCGCCGATGACCGCATCGTCGCGCCGATGCCCGGCGTGGTCGTGTCGGTGAACGCAAAGCCCGGCGATCACGTCAAGGAAGGCCAGCGGTTGCTTGTCATCGAAAGCATGAAACTCGAAACCAGCCTGACCGCGCCGCGCGACGGCGTGGTGGCCGAAATACCATTTGCCGAGGGCGACAGTTTCGGGCTGAAGGCCACGCTTGCCCTGCTGGCTCCGGAGGAGGAGTGACCATGCGCCGGATCGAAAGCCAGATCGACACCAATGCCCCTGACTTCAGGGCCAATCACGCGGCCATGTCCGAGCGGCTGAAAGAGTTTCACGCCCGCCAGCACGCGGCGCGTTTCGAACGCCCGCAGCGCGATATCGACCGTTTGGCGCGTCAGAACAAGCTGGGCGTGCGCGAGCGGCTGAAGCTGCTGCTGGACCCCGGCACACCGTTTCTGGAGTTCTCGACGCTCGCCGCCTGTCGCGAATATGATGGCGCTGTGCCCGGTGCCGCCGTGGTGACGGGCATCGGCATCGTGCAGGGGCGCGAGGTCGCCATTCACGCCAACGACGCCAGCGTCAAGGGCGGCGCATGGTATCCCCATACCGTCAAGAAAATCGTGCGGCTTCTGGATGTGGCATTGGAAAACCGCCTGCCGGTTGTCCATATCTGCGACAGCGCCGGCGGTTTCCTTCCGTTGCAGCACGGCGTCTTTCCCGACCGCTATCTGGGCGGACGCGTCTTTCGCAATCAGGTCAAGCTGAGCCAGGCGAACATCCCGCAAATCGCGGTGGTCGGCGGGCATTGCACCGCAGGGGGCGCCTATGTGCCGACGCTGAGCGATTACAACATCATCATCGAAGGCACCGGGGCGATTTTCCTCGGGGGTCCGCCGCTGGTGAAGGCCGCCACCGGCGAAGAGGTCGGCGTTCAGGAGCTGGGCGGGGCGGTCATGCACACCTCGGTCTCGGGCACCGGCGATTACCGCGCCGCCACCGAAGAACAGGCCTTTTCACTGGCGCGCGAAATTGTCAGCCAGTGGAAACGCACGCCCAAAACGATCATCGAAACCGCCTCCTTCGAGGAACCTTACTACGACCCCAAGGAACTCTACGGGATCATCCCCAAGGACCGGAAAACCCAGTTCGACATGCGCGAGGTTCTGGCCCGGATCGTGGACGGTTCGCGCTTTCACGAATATCAGCCCGATTACGGCACCACCATGATCTGCGGCTTTGCCCATATCTGGGGCTATAAGGTGGGGATTTTGGCCAACAACGGGGTGCTGTTCAACGACAGCTCGCTCAAGGCCGCGCATTTCATGCAGCTTTGCAACCAGAACCGCACGCCTCTGGTCTTTTTCCAGAACATCACCGGCTACATGGTGGGGCGCGAATACGAAGAGCGCGGCATCGCCAAGGACGGCGCCAAGATGCTGATGGCGCAGGGTGGGTCGGTCGTGCCGAAATTTACTGTGATCGCCAATGCGTCATATGGGGCGGGCAATTACGGCATGTGCGGACGGGCCTGGGATGCGCGCACGCTGTTCATGTGGCCACAGGCCGAAATCGGCGTGATGGGGGCGGATCAGGCCGCAAACACCATGGCCGACGTCAAGATCCGGCAGCTTCAGCGCGAAGGCAAGGAGTTGAGCGAAGAGGAAATCGCCGCGATACGCGACCCGGTGCTGGAAAAATTCCGGCGCGATGTCGAAGCCTATACCTCGACCTCGGAAATGTGGGACGACGGTATCCTCGACCCGGCCGACACCCGCAACGCGCTTGGCATGTCGATTTCCGCCTCGCTGAACGCACCGATCGACGATCCGCACTATGGTGTCTTCCGGCTGTAAAAGATCACGCCCCGGCGCGCCGCGCTGGCGCCGGGGCCCGAAGGCGCGGCGCGTCAGGTCGCCTTCTGCCGCGCCTCCTGTATCGACACGACATCAGAGGCCGCCATCTCCGGCCTGTTGGCCTCGACCGCTTTCAGGGGGTCAACAGGCTTCAATCCGGCCAGACAGTCGCGCGCCAATTGCTGATATTCGGCCGTCCCGCGGGTTTTCCATGCGATTTCCTTGTCGCTGACCTCGCGGATAACCTTTGCCGGCGATCCGACCACCATGGAACGCGGCGGGATCACCGTTTCGCCCCGCACGAACGCCTGCGCGCCGACAATCGATTCCGCGCCCAGCATGACGCCGTCCATGATGACGGCATTCATGCCGACCAGAGCATTCCGTCCGACGGTGCACCCGTGCAGGATCGCGCCGTGGCCGATATGACCGTCGGTTTCGACCACCGCATCACGGCCGGGGAAGGAATGGAGGATGCAATTGTCCTGAACATTGGCCCCGTCGCCGATCACGATCCTGCCAAAATCGCCCCGCAGGCTTGCGCCGGGCCCGATATAGCACCCCTGGCCGAGTATGACGTTTCCGATCAGCACAGCCTGAGGATGAACGAATGTCCCCTCGGGAACAACGGGAACGAAGCCCTTGAATTCATAGCAATACGCCATTGTTTTCTTCCTTTTGCGGACTGGACGTCTCTGGAGTCCGACAGCAGGCGCCCGATGTTCGGCATCCGCCATTCCAACGCTGGTGCGGGTCTGACGGTCGGAAGCGAACTGGCGTTTCAGACGTCGAGGGAAGGTTATTCAAACACATGTTAGAAAATTCGGCAAGCACCACCACCGCGTGACGTTGTTGACAGTGCCTTCCGTCGGTATGTAAATCTAACAACTGGTAGAAAATGTGATGGCGTTCGACTCATGGCGCTTGGATCAAAGCGGGAGAGAGAAAGATGAAAGACAAGGCTTATGTCGTCGGCGTCGGGATGGTTCCGTTCCAGAAGCCGGGAAAATCCGAAAGCTATGATGTCATGGCAACCGCGGCCACTCGTTCTGCGCTGGCCGACGCGGGGCTGGCTTATGACAAGGTCGAGCAGGCGTATGTGGGGTATGTCTACGGTGACAGCACCTGCGGCCAGCGGGCCCTGTACCATGTCGGCATGACCGGCATTCCGGTTTTGAACGTCAACAACAACTGCTCGACCGGGTCGTCCGCCCTGTTTCTGGCCCGCCAGGCCGTCGAGAGCGGCGCGGTAGAGTGCGCTCTGGCGCTTGGCTTCGAACAGATGCAGCCCGGCGCAATCGGCGCGATGTTCACCGATCGGGTAAGTCCGTTCGCGGCGTTCGACGAAGAAACCGACGACCTGGTGGGCAATCCGGACATTCCGCTGGCGCTTCGGTATTTCGGCGGCGCCGGCAAGGCACATATGGAGGAATTCGGCACGCCGCTGGAAACCTTCGCGAAGATCCGCGCCAAGTCCAGCCGTCATGCGGCCAAGAACCCGGTTGCCCTGTTCCGCCAGGAAGTAACCGCAGACGACGTCATGGCGGCGCAGGTCGTCTGGCCCGGCGTGATGACCAAGCTGATGGCTTGCCCGCCGACCTGCGGCGCGGCGGCGGCAATCGTCTGTTCCAAAGCCTTTGCCGACAAGCATGGGCTTGACAGCTCGGTGCGGATCGCGGCCCAGGCGATGACGACGGACGGGCCCGAGACCTTCAACGCCCATGACATGCGCGAGGTGGTCGGCTTCTCGATGGCCAAGCGCGCCGCCGATCAGGTCTACGAGGCGGCGGGCATCGGCCCGAAGGATGTGGACGTGGTCGAACTGCACGATTGTTTCGCCCATAACGAGCTGATCACCTACGAGGCGCTTGGCCTTTGCGCACGCGGCGATGCAGCGAAATTCGTTGACGATGGCGACAATACCTATGGCGGCAAATACGTGACCAACCCATCGGGCGGTCTGTTGTCCAAGGGCCACCCGCTTGGGGCGACCGGTCTTGCGCAATGCACCGAGCTTGTTCAGCAGCTGCGCGGACAGGCCGATGCGCGTCAGGTCGACGGCGCGCGCCTGGCGCTTCAGCACAACCTCGGCCTTGGTGGGGCCTGTGTGACCACGCTTTATGAAAAAGTCTGACGGCGTCATTCGGGAGGATAAACCATGACTGACAAACTTGACGGGCGCGTGGCGCTGGTCTCCGGTTCGGGCCGGGGCATCGGGCGTGAAATCGCGCTCAAACTGGCCTCGGAAGGGGCCCGCGTCGTGATCAACGATCTGGATGCCGACCCGGCCAATGAAACCGCCGAGGCGGTGCGCGCCGCTGGCGGCGAAGCGGTGGTCTGTGCCGGTAGCGTCACCGAAGACGGCTTTGCCGAACGGTTCATCAAGACCGGCGTCGACAGCTTTGGCGGGCTGGACATCATCGTAAATAACGCCGGCTACACCTGGGACAGCGTCGTTCAGAAGATGAGTGACGAACAATGGCAGGCGATCATCGACGTGCACCTGACCGCGCCCTTCAAGATCCTGCGCGCCGCTCAGCCGGTGATCAGCGCCAAGGCCAAAGAAGAAGCCGCCGCCGGACAAGAGGTGTTCCGCAAGGTTGTGAACATCTCGTCCATCGCGGGCACCGGCGGCAACGCGGGCCAGATCAACTATGCCGCCGCCAAGTCCGGCATTCTGGGGGTCACCCGGACGATGGCCAAGGAATGGGGCCGCTACAAGGTCAACGTCAATGCCGTGGCCTTCGGCCCGATCCGAACCCGCCTGACCGAGGGCAGCGCGGACGGCGACAGCACGATCAAGGTCGAGGAAAAAGAGATCAAGGTCGGCGTGAACCCCGACCTTCTGTCCCAGATGGAACGGATGATCCCGCTGGGCCGGGTCGGCACACCGCAAGAGGCCGCGGGCGCGGTCTATCTGTTCTGTGCGCCGGAATCGAACTTCATCTCGGGCCAGCACATCATCTGCGGCGGTGGCTTCGTGATCTAGCACCGGCCGACTTGGCCGCGTGTTCGGGTCCTGACTGACGATTGGGATTCCCGGGCAGCCGCATGACGGTTGCCCGAACTGCAACAGGATATCCGACCCATGGCGCGTCTCGAAACAACAGTACTGACCGCATCCGAAACCTATGCGCGCAACCACGCGGCGCAAAGCGAACGCGTCGAGACCCTGCGCGCGCGCATTGCCGCGGCGACGTCGGGCGGGCGCCCCGACATGGTCGACCGGCACCGCAAGCGCGGCAAACTTCTGGTCCGCGACCGGATCGACCTGCTGGTGGATCCGGGCACCGCGTTTCTGGAACTGTCGTCGCTGGCCGCCTATGGTCAATACGGTGGCGAGGTCCCCGGATCGGGGATCGTGACCGGCATCGGCATCGTCCACGGTCTGCCTTGTATGGTGATCGCCAACGACGCCACCGTAAAGGGAGGCTCATTCTACCACGAGACCGTGCAGAAACACATCCGCGCCCAGGAAATCGCGGCGGAAAACCGGCTGCCCTGCCTGTATCTGGTGGATTGCGGCGGGGCCTATTTGCCCGAACAGGACCGCGTCTTTCCCGACGCCCGCCATTTCGGCAATTCCTTTTATCGCCAGACCAACATGTCGGCCAGCGGGTTGCCGCAGATCTCGGCCGTGTTCGGTGGTTGCACGGCGGGCGGGGCCTATATCCCGGCGCTGTCGGACGAGGTCATCATGGTGCGCGGTAACGCGCGCATTCATCTCGGCGGGCCTTCCATCGTCAAGGTGGCGATCAACGAAGAGGTCGATGGTGAAACGCTGGGCGGGGCAGAGATGCATTCTCGTGTCTCGGGCGTTTCGGACCATCTGGCCGAGGACGAACACCATGCGCTGGCGCTGATGCGCGACATCGTGGCCGAGCTTGGCCAATCGCGCCCGATGCAGCCCGACACGCCCCGCGAAGCGCCCGCGCATGACCCGTCCGAACTGCTCGGTGTCATCAGTGCCGACCGCAAGGAACCCTATGACATGCGCGAGGTTCTGCTGCGCATGATCGACGCTGGCGAATTCCGCGAATTCAAGCCCGGCTGGGGCGAAACGCTGGTCTGCGGCACGGCGCGCATCCATGGTTATCGCGTCGGTATCCTGGCCAACAACGGCGCGCTTTTGTCCGAAAGCTCGCTTAAGGGCGCGCAATTTGTATCCATGTGCGACCAGCGGAACATCCCGCTTTTGTTCCTGCACAATATTTCCGGCTTCATGGTCGGGACGGAGGCCGAGCGCGGCGGCATCGCCAAGGACAGCGCCAAGCTGGTCTATGCGATGTCGGTGGCCAAGGTGCCGCGCCTGTCGGTCCTTCTGGGCGGATCTTACGGGGCGGGCAATTACGGCATGTGCGGGCGCGGCTTTGGGCCGAACTTCCTCTTTGCCTGGCCCACAGCGGAACTGGCCACCATGTCCGCCGACATCGCCAGCAACGTGATGTTGGAACTGCGTCGCCAGAAGGGTGGCGAGCCTGAAAGGATGCAGGCCGATCTGGCGCAGATCGAGGCACAGGTGCGCGCCCAATACGGCGAACAGTCCGATCCCTATTACGCCACATCGCGGTTGTGGGATGACGGGCTGATCGAACCGGGTCAGACCCGCGATATCCTCGGATTGTGTCTGGCGATCGTCTGTTCGGTACCCGAAGCAGGGCGCCACACGCCCGTATTCAGAATGTGAGGCCAAAAACATGACGACCTATGAAACCATTCATGTCGAAACCGACGCGCGTGGGGTTGCCACGGTAACGCTCAACCGGCCGGACAAGCACAATGCCCTGAACGGTACGCTGATCGCCGAGCTTTACGCCGCAACCGGGACGCTGGCTGCCGATGACACGGTGCGCATCGTGGTTCTCACCGGCAACGGCAAGAGCTTCTGTGCAGGGGGGGATTTCAACTGGTTCTCGTCGAATATCGACAAATCCCGCGCCGAACGGGTCGACCAGAGCGCGACGCTGGCGCAATTGCTGCGCCGCCTCGATACCCTGCCCAAACCGCTGATCGGACGGATCAACGGTCCGGCCTATGGCGGCGGCGTCGGCATGATTTCGGTCTGCGATTACACGATCGGCGCCGAAGGGTCGCGGTTTGGCCTGACAGAGGTCAAACTGGGCCTGTTGCCGGCCAATATCTCGCCCTATGTCGTGGCCCGCATCGGCAAGGTGCATTCGCGCGAAACCATGCTGTCGGGGGCGCTGTTCGACAGCGCGCGCGCCGAACGGATCGGACTGTTGACCGAGGTCGTCGCCGCTGATGATCTGGACGCGGCCATCGAAAATGTGGTGCACGATCACCTTCAGGCCGCGCCGGGGGCCGTGGCCGACACCAAGGCGCTGATCGCCTATGTCGCGGCCCACGATCTGGAAACCAACATGATCTACACTGCCGACCGTCTGGCCGACGCTTGGGAGACCGAGGAAGGCATCGAAGGCATCAACAGTTTCCTCAACAAGAGCATTCCTTCCTGGCGGGTGAAATGAGCTTTACTCGCGTCCTGATCGCCAACCGGGGCGAAATCGCCCGGCGCATCCAGCGCGGGTGCCGCAAGCTGGGGCTGGAAACGGTGGCGGTCTTTTCCGAGGCCGACCGCGATGCGCCTTTCGTGGCCGAAGCCGATCACGCCGTCTGCATCGGCGGGGCGGCACCATCGGAAAGCTATCTGAATATCGCCACGATTCTGGACGCCGCCCGCGCGACCGGCGCGGGCGCGGTGCATCCCGGCTATGGCTTTTTGTCCGAGAACGCCGGTTTCGCCTCTGCGGTCGAGGCGGCGGGTCTTGCGTTTATCGGGCCCGGACCGGGCGCGATTGCCATGATGGGATCGAAGATCGAGGCCAAGGCCGCCGCCGAGACCGCAGGTGTGCCCGTCCTGCCCGGCTACCGCGGCGCGGAGCAATCCGACGCGCGATTGTTGCAAGAGGCGCAGGCGCTTGGCACACCGTTTCTGGTCAAGGCCAGCGCGGGGGGCGGCGGGCGCGGCATGCGCCTTGTCACCGATCTGGCCGACGCGCCCGAGGCCATCGCTTCTGCCCGGGCCGAGGCGAAAGGCGCCTTTGGCGATGCGGCGGTTTTCCTCGAACGCTACGCGCCCCGCGCCCGCCATGTCGAGGTGCAGGTGCTGGGCGACAGCTACGGCACGGTGCTGCATCTGGGGGACCGCGACTGTTCGCTTCAACGCAACCACCAGAAGCTGATCGAGGAGGCCCCCGCCGCCGATCTGCCCGAGGCGGTGCGCGATGACATGCTGTCGGCGGCGGTGCGGCTGGCGCAGTCCATCGGCTATCGTTCGGCGGGGACGGTGGAATACCTCTACGATCCGGCGCGCGGCGAATACTACTTTCTTGAGATGAACACCCGCCTGCAGGTGGAACATCCGGTGACCGAGGCCATCACCGGCATCGACCTGGTCGAATGGCAGTTGCGCATCGCGCGGGGCGAGGCCCTGACGCTGGCGCAATCGGACGTGCGGTTCGACGGCCACGCCATTGAGGTGCGCATCGCCGCCGAGAACCCGGCCGAGAATTTCAGCCCCGAGACGGGCCGGATCACCCTGTGGGCTCCGCCCGCAGGCGTACGGTTGGACAGCGGTGTCGCGGCGGGGTCGGTCGTGGGGCACCACTACGATTCCATGCTGGCCAAGCTGATCGTCCATGCGGCGGACCGCGCCGGGGCGATCCGCAGGGCCGTCGCCGCGATTGATACCTTCGCCGTTGGCGGCGTGGGGCTGAACCTGTCCTATCAGCGGGCGCTGTTGACCCATGCGGATTTCCAGGCGTTTCGCCATCACACCTCGGGACTGTCCGAAATGTTTCCGGGTGGCTGGTCACAGCCCGCACCCGACGCCCGAGATACAGGTCTCGCCGCCATGGCGCTGCATATGCATCTTGCCCCGGCGGGCGGGTCGCCCTGGCAAAGCCTCGGGGCATGGCGGATCACGGCCCCTGCGGGACGGTCTGGTGCTGCGTCCTATTGGGCCACATCCGGGGATGAGCCGATCCGCTTGTCCGGCACCCCCGCAGAGCTTGCCGCCCTGTTTCCGGACGGCCAGAGCATCACCGTCGAAAGCGCCGTCCTGACAGGCGGCCGCCTGAGCGGGCGCATCGACGGGGTCCCCTTCACGCGCATCGCCCATGTCGAACGCGCCCGCGATCATTGGCGGGTGCATCTGCAGACCCCTGCGGGAATGACCGTGACAGACCTGCGCACTCTGGAAGATCAACACCTTGCCCGCGCCAGCGTCGGGGCAAGCGGCGCTGACCTGCTGACGGCCCCGATGCCGGGCGCCGTTGCCGAGGTGCGCGTCGCGCTTGGCGACCGGGTCGCCGCCGGCGACACGCTCGTGGTGCTCGAAGCCATGAAACTGCTGCAAAGCCTGCCCGCGCCGGTCGCGGGTGTGGTGACGGAAATCTATTGTGCGCCGGGCGATACGGTCGCCGGACACGCCCCACTCGTCAAACTTGACCCGGAGGAAACGACATGACCAGACAGGACACCATCACCGCGGCCGCCGGCCCGTTCAATGAAGACCTCGACATGATCCGCGACCAGCTGCGCCGGTTCATCCAAACCGAGGTGACGGCCAAGGCCGACGCATGGGAAGAGGAGGGCATGGTGCCCCGCGACGTGCTGCGCCGGATGGGCGAACTGGGCGTTCTGGGCATGCGCTATGACGAGGAATACGGCGGCGCGGGGCTGGATGTGATGTCCAGCGTGGTTCTGGCGGAAGAGGTCGGGCGGTCCACCTTTGGCGGTTTCGCGGCCACGGTGCTGGTGCATACCGACATGGCCTCGCCGCATCTTGAAAACGCCGGCACCTCGGAACAGAAGGCGCGCTGGATGCCTTCGATCACCTCGGGCAAAAAGATCGCCGCCGTCGCGGTGACCGAACCCGGCGCCGGGTCGGACGTGGCGGGCATGCGGACCCGCGCGGTGAAGGACGGGTCGGACTGGGTGCTGAACGGCACCAAGATGTTCATCACCAACGGGGTGCATGGCGATATCTTCTTCGTCGGGGCCAAGACCGACCCCGATGCCAAGGGGTCGCGCGGGATCACCATGTTCGCGATCGAAAAGGGCACGCCGGGTTTCTCGGTCGGACGCGCGCTGAACAAGACCGGCTGGCTGTGTTCGGACACGGCCGAGTTGATTTTCGAGGATGTCCGAGTCCCGGCCGGCGACGTGCTGGGTGAGGTCAACAAAGGCTTTTATTCGGTGATGAAGAACTTCCAGAACGAACGCATCGTGCTGGGCGCGATGGCCTGCGCCGAGGCGCAGACCGCGCTGGACATGACCCTGGACTACGTCAGGCAGCGCAAGGCATTCGGCGGTGTGCTCTGGGACAAGCAAGCGATCCGCCAGCGGCTGGCCGACTGTCAGACCCGAATCGAGGCAGGTCGCCAGCTTGTCTATCATGCGGCCAGGCAGGACGCCGCGGGCCGCGACTGCGTGAAAGAGGTCTCGATGGTCAAGGCCTATTGCGGCGAGCTGGTGAACTCTGTGCTTTACGACTGTGTGCAGTTCCACGGCGGCATGGGTTACATGCGCGAAACGCCCGTTGAACGCATGTCGCGCGATGCCCGCGTGCAGGCCATTGGCGGCGGGGCGAGCGAGGTCATGCTGGAAGAAGTCGCCAAGCGCATGTGAGCCATCGCTCAAGGAAAATCAAGGATCTGCTGACACGAGGACCAACGTCATGAACATCGAAACCACCCGGCGCCAGCCAGTCGCAAGATTGTCCCGAGAGTTCTTTGTAATACTCATCGGGACAGCTCTTCTGACACTCTCGGCGAAAGTCGCGGTGCCTTTCTACCCGGTCCCGATGTCGACCCAGACGCTGGTGGTTCTGAGCCTTGGGCTTTTTCTGGGACCGGTACGCAGTGGTCTTGTCGTCACTGCGTACCTTCTGCAAGGCATGTTTGGCCTTCCGGTGTTCGCGGGCACGCCACCCGCACCGGCAGGGCTGGCCTACATCATGGGTCCTACCGGCGGTTTCCTGATTGGATTCGTGCTCGCAGCGGGCGCGGCAGGCTGGGTGGTTCAAATGCTGGGAAGGGTTGGGCCAGCACTTTGCGCCACTGTCGCTGTGCTTTTCGGGTCGATACTCATGTATGGCACCGGCCTGCTCTGGTTGGGGGGTTTTGTCGGGTATGGCCAGGATTTGCTGAGCGCAGGTCTCTACCCGTTCCTGCTCGCGGACCTCACGAAGGCGGCGATTGCGGTGCTGCTGTTCACGGGGTTCCGCAATCGCTGTGCCATGTGACGACCGGACGCTTGGCTTCCATTTTCCAGTTGCCGGCTTGACCGGCGCCGGATCCCGTCTTGGGGTGACTGTAACGATGCCGAAACCAAAGGCAGAGAGACACATCTTGTTGTTTCGCCGGATGCACCGTCGTTCAGCGGAATTTATTTCACGTCTTGCGGCCAAGGGGGCGATGTCCTTTCCTCGGGCCGCAGGGCGTTGGCTGACAAACGGTGGCGATAACCAATGACAAAGAGCAGCATGTTTTTCGCAGAGCCGGAACCTCCCCGTGCGCAATGCGTGCAGGTGGCCGAGGGCATCCAGAGGATTGTCGCGAACAATCCTGGAAAGATGACCTACCATGGGACGAACACCTACCTCGTCGACACATCCGAGGGTCGGTATGTTATCGACCCCGGTCCGGTGGAAGACAGCGGTCACCTCGACGCGATTATCCGGAATCTGGGAACCAGCCCAACCGGGATTCTCGTCACGCATCACCATTCCGATCACTTTGGCGCGGCCCCGGTCTTGCGCGAAAAGACAGGTCTGCCGGTGTATGTCTCGCGGGTTTTTCCGGACGACGCGTTTCAACCTGACGGAGTCCTGGAGGACGCAGAGATGATCGCTGATCTCACTGTCCTGCACACACCGGGCCATGCGAGCGATCACCTCTGCTTCGCGCGCCGGGACGGGGTTCTGTTCAGCGGCGACCATATAATGAGTTGGAACAGTTCGATCGTGAGCCCGCCCGACGGCAACATGCACGACTACTGTGCCCAGCTTCAGCGATTGATCGCGCGTGACGACAAGATTTACCTGCCGGGTCACGGTCCGGTTCTGCGGAATCCGCAACCCTATGCCAAACGGCTGCTCGCCAATCGGGAGCGTCGGGAAGCGGAGATTCTCGCGCACCTTGCGAACACCTCGGATACGGTGAAAAACATTGCCGCTTCTGTCTACAGGAAATCCGATCCGCATATTGCAATGGCCGCAGAACGAAATGTTGCAGCGCATCTTGAGAAGCTTCTCTCGGAATCGCAGGTGGTGCAGGATGGAACGTACTGGAGACGAAATTAACATAAAACGGATTATCGGATTTTTTATAAATTGTTGTTTTCATGCAATTTTTATTCACTCCAGTCGAGTTTCAACCAGTATCGCGTGTGCCTCCGCTCGCCGGTTCGAGCGAGCACGCCCTTCTCGACCAGATCCTGCAGATCGCGGGTCGCGGTCGCGCGTGAGGTTCCGGTGATCTTGAGGTAGTTGTCGGCGCTGAGGCCGCCTTTGAAACCGCCAGGGCCTTCCCGCAACATTCGAGCGATGGCCTTGGCCTGGCGTTCGTTCAAGTGGTCTCTGTGACGATCGTAGAAGTGTGCCTTGCTGATGAAGAAGCCGACGCGGTCGAGTGTTGCCTGTTGGGCTTTCAAGACAACTTCCGCGAACCAGACGAGCCAATCGGTCACATCGAGCGTTTTTTGATGCTGCTCGAGCTGGTCGTAGTATGCCTTGCGCTGCTTCTCGATGGTGAAGGCGAGCGAGATGAGGGTCGGCTGGCCAATATTCTGCGCCAGCGACTTTTCAGCGAGGGCGCGACCCAAGCGTCCGTTGCCGTCTTCGAATGGGTGGATGCTCTCGAAATAGAGGTGGCTTAGCCCTGCGCGCGTCAGCGCTGGAAGCGGCTCTGCTCCCCCCGGCCCGGTCTTGTTGTACCAATCCGCGTATCGCTCCATCTCAGGCATGACCCGCTCCGAGGGCGGCGCTTCGAAATGGATCGTGGGCCGGTCAAGGCGGCCGGAAACGATTTGCATCGCCTCGGCGTGTTGTCGGTAGGCCCCGATGGTTTCCAACCGACTGTCATGGGACAGGAGCATTCGATGCCAGCGGTACAGCGTCTCATGGGTCAGCGGCTCTGCAAAACTGGAATAGACGTCGACCATCATTTCCGCGACGCCCTGTTCGCGCGGTTTGGCAGGGTAGCTGTCCGGATCGAGGCCCAGATGGCGGCGCAACGAAGACTGGACACTGAGCCGGTCGAGGATTTCACCCTCGATGGCGCTCGTCTGCATTGCTTCCTCGCTGAGCAGTTCGATGCGGAGTTGCTCGCGCTCCGGCTGGCTGACATGATGGACCGCGCCGAGGATTTCTCCGGACGACAGCAGGAACGTCTGCTCAAACGGCTCCAGCGCGGAGGCGTCATACCGGAAATCCGGCCAATCAGGCAGCGTCCAGTTCCAAGCCATGAGTTATAGATATCCTTTCTATAACTCACAGATAGATCACTTTTGAGGCATAGAAGTCAACTCTATCGCTCAAAGGACCTGCGGGATGGGATGACCCACAAACCGACGCGAGGCCTTGAGCTAGGCCTTTTCAAGGTGCGTCAGATCTTGCTGACGCGGTCTGGGGGTCTTCGGATCGACTGGGTTCTGTTCCGTCGCTTGAATGAATGGTTCATAGCGAACGTCCGCCATGGCGCCGTCGAACCAGGCAGGCTGCACGTCGCCATTGTTCCATTGGTACAGGTAGCCAACCAGATTTTCAGATGTCTTGCAGAGGATGCGCATGATCGGTTCGCCAGTCAGGCGGGGCTTCGTGTTCATAATGCGTTCCTCCTAAATGGACCTCGTAACTCGTCACCACTGAGGTCTGAAAATCTATATGACGCTCAATAGCGCCACGTTTTCCGCAACTGCAAGGCGAGCTTCTGCCGTTGGGCGAAAATCCACCGGCGAAATGCAAGTTATCTTTTCAGATAGATCTCTTACGGTGTGTGCTGCTCATGCGGCGATGCAGCGCGAACGGCAATTTCTTCCAAGATTTTGTCGATCTCGCCCCATATGCGTGGTTCCACTTGGCCGCGGATCAGAGCCCATTTACTCAAGACGTCGAGGGGGTCGTGGTCCCGAAGGAGCATACCCAGGCTGGCCGCATCGACTGCCAGTGATGTCCGGGCCTGCCACTGCGTGTTTCGAGTGCGCCGCTCCTCAGCAATTGGCGCGAAGACCGGCGACAGTTGCCAGCCTTTGACTGCACGGCGCAGGGCGGCACGCACCACATGTGCCGGCTCAACACCACAAGTTTCCAGCGCTGCTTCCTGTCGTTCGAGTGCGTTGACCCTGATGTCGATCTTCCGGGTCGGGCTCAAAGCTCGTGCCGAAACGGGAGCTCTCAGGCTGGTATGCGGGTCAGAGCTTTCCGCGGTGACTTGGTGCGGCGCCACGGCACTTTTCGGCGCACGCTCTGACTCGTGCCGATCAGCGCCAACGTCAGCGACTGGGGTGCCTGTCTTTGTTGCTGTGACCTGTACCTCTTCCTCCTTCTCGGGAACCTCGCGGTCACCCTGTTGCAGGGTGGCGGCGTAGGCTGGGTCGGGCCTAGTGATGGTCGGGATCTTCTTGCGCAATCGACTGTCCTCACGCAGCAAGAATGTTGTTGAGAATGTCCGTCGCCTCCTCAAGCGCCTCGACGACATGACGTACATGTGGACGCATAAGGGGGTTCGGATCGGATTGCTTTTCCAGCGCCAAGGCGTGGAGAAGCCCCTTCTGATCCATCTCCTTGTAAGTGTTTCGTCGCATCATGACGGTCTCAATCACCGGAAAACGGGTGAGCGCTTCTTCAATCAGGGCGGCGTCAGCACGGGTCGTTTTCGGGTCGACCATGTTGAGGACGACGTGGTGGCGCGGAAGGCTGGAGGGGTCGTCAACACGGGATTTCAGTTTCTCAAACCAATCAGAAGTCTGCGCTCCGACATCGAAATCAGACGTCGACAGCATGACGGGCGTCACGATGTGGTCCGCAAGCACCGCAATGCCGTCTGACCATTCGGCACCGACCCCTGCGGTATCGATGAAGATGAAGTCTGCCGTGCCTGCCATGTAGACCTGATTGATCTGATCCTCGACACCCGCCACGCTTTCGACGGTGACCGAGCAGAGAAGCGGCGAACTCAGCCCACCGGTTTCCGCCCGAGCATGCCAGGCACCGAGTACTCTCGTGCTGTCCGTGTCGATCAACATCACTCTGCGTCCGGCGGCGATCGCGGCGCTGATCAAGGCGCGCGAAAGCGTCGTTTTTCCACTGCCCCCTTTCCGGGCCATCGCTGCGATCACCACAAGATTTTCGTTCGGCATTCTGATCCTCCGCAAAAATAGTGAATCGCAACGATAATACCCAAATGTCGCTAAACGCATGAGGCGGAGGGGTCAAGCAGAAGTCGGGATGCGACCCGCGTTTGGCATGCAGCGGGCGGCGTTGTGCGATGACCGTGCGACGTCTGCCGTGGCGCCATCAGCATTCGCCGCGGGGCATCACACACCCTCCAAGTGTCGGGATACGCTTGGCGATGCGCTTCGGACAGAATGCAGGTGACGGTTAGCGCGCTCCAGACGACGGGAGGCAGTCTCGCGTATGTCGTTCTGCGGGTGACGCGAGCCGGTTAGCACGCAGCAAAACCCGTCTTGCGGGGTGCAAGAGACGGGGCGCGAAAGACGCGATGCGCGATGCGGAGACCGCATCGCGTGGTGCAATGAGCGCGACGCGCGATCCATTTGACAAAGGACGGAAAATCGCCCCTGCAGGGCGATTTTCTACATTGAGTACAAGCCCTTATGGTCGACTCCACTTGCGTTGGGAGTCGGCGGGCTTGTACGAAGTTGGCAAGAAATAGGAACGTTAACTTCAAAATGCCCCGCCGCCGCAGACTGTCAGTGATCGAACGATCGACCATCTCCCAAGAGCGCCGGAACGGCGTCTCCGCGGTGTCGTTGGCAGCCCGCTACGATGTCAGCCTGAAGACGATCTACAACGTGGTGAACCACTGGGATGAGCGTCAGACAGCGAACGGCAGCCGATCGCGGGTTGTGGGGATCCGGGTCTCGGACGACGACCTGCGCCGGTTCGACGCGGCGCTGTCGCGGCGCGGGATTGCGCACCGCTCGGATGCCATGCGCCGCCTGATGCTGGCGGCCGAAGGTGTTTTCCTGCCCGACGACGAGATGTGTGACGAGTTGCGCAACCTCGGCGCCGCGCTCAACCGGGTCGGCAACAACGTGAACCAGATCGCGCGACGTCTGAACGAGGCCAAGGTGCGGGGCGAGAGACTGTCCTACCCGGCCTCAAGTCACCGTGACGTCCGCGCCCTTGCGGGTCTGGTCTTCGATCTGGCCGACCAGGTCCAGGAGATGTCGCGTGCGCGGCGCAGCGTGCTGGACCTTGAGATCAGCTCTGCCCTGGCGGGCCTCGCCGAGAGGAATGAGAATGGCGCGGAGTGACCGGGTCCGTGGCATCGACCCGGCGCTATTTGACCGCGGCTGGAGCCGAGTTTCGGGATCCTGGCAGGGGCTTTCCAGGGGCGCGCAGATGGTTCGGGCCGCGCGCGGCTATTCGCCAGCGATCTTCAAGGCTATCTCGAAAGGGGGCTGTCACACCGGGGCGCAGCTACGGGCTCAGCTCACATATCTCACAACAAAGTCGACCCATATCCTCGACAGTCGCGGCACCCATGACGGGAAGAAGCAGCTCTCGGAAGCCGAGATCAACCGAGTGGCGCGGCGGTTCGAGAACCAGTGGAACGAGCGCTACAGCCCCAAGCTTGGCCATACGTCGCATCTGCTGATGGCATTCCCGGTTGGGACCAGGGGTGAAGAGGTGCGCGATATCACCCAGGCGGTCTGCGAGAAGTTCTTTCAAGGTGAGGGGTCGCAATTCGACTATATTGCTGCAATACACCAAGATCGCGCGCATCCACATGCGCATATTGTTCTGAACCGCCGCAGCAAGGATGGCGAAATGTGGTGATGTCACGTTAACTGCCCTATTGTTGTTCGCGTCGCGATTTCTTCTTATCTGACTGCAATGCAGACATCGGCTATCAGCTACAAGCGCCATCGCTTTCCATCCCAGATTATCGCTCACGCGGTCTGGCTCTACATGCGCTTCAACCTAAGCCTGCGTGAGGTTGAGGAGATGTTGCTCGAGCGCGGAATTGATGTGTCCTACGAAACCATCAGGCGCTGGACGGTCAAATTCGGGCCTCAGATCGCCCAGAATCTGCGACGGAGGCAAGCCCGTCCGGGTGATGTTTGGCATCTGGACGAAGTCGTCGTGAAGATTGCCGACAGGCCATTCTGGCTCTGGCGCGCGGTCGATCAACATGGGGTTGTGCTGGATGAAATCCTCCAGTCCAGTCGGAATAAGCCGGCTGCGAAACGTCTGATGCTCAGACTTCTCAAGCGTCATGGCTTCGTGCCAAAACGGATTATAACGGACAAGCTGCGATCCTATGGCGCTGCCAAGCGCGACGTAGCGCCCGGTTTGGATCATTGGTCGCACAAGGGCCTGAATAATCGCGCAGAGAACAGCCACCTGCCGTTTCGAAAGCGGGAACGGGTGATGCAAGGACACCGATCACCCGGCGGCTTGCAGCGCTTCGTGTCTGTTCACTCAGCAACCCGAAACTGCTTCTTTGTCCCATCCTGCCGCCGCACAGCCTTAACCATCCGCTTCCATCGGTTGCAGGCACTTGATGTCTGGAAAACGGCTGCGAACATCGCCTGATCCCACTAACGCGATGCCTTCGCCGATTGCCGACAGGTTAACGTGACAACACCCGCCCAATGCCACGGTGACTTCGATCACTGGCACATTGGAAAAATCGCCGATATCGGGGATTTGCACATCAATCTTCATCGCGTTTCCCCTTACAGGCTGATGCGCCGGAAATCCGACAGGATTGTTTTCATCGTCACCAGGAAATGCGCCGCCGCCACACCGTCGACCACGCGGTGATCCCAGCTTAGGCTCATCGGCTGAACCAGACGGGGCTGGAACGCCGCGCCATCCCAGACCGGCCGAATCGCGGACCGGGTCATGCCAAAGATCGCAACCTCCGGCGCGTTGATGATCGGCGTGAAGTTGGTGCCGCCGATCCCGCCGAGCGACGAGATGGTAAAGGTCGCCCCCTGCATGTCACCGACCTTGAGTTTGCCCGCACGCGCAGCGCCCGCAAGTTTGGTCATTTCGGCTGCGATGTCGTAGATGCCCTTCTTGTCGGCATCCTTGATCACCGGCACGACAAGCCCTTCGGGCGTGTCCGCCGCGACACCGATGTTATAGTATTTCTTCAGGATCAGGCCATCGCCATCGAGCGATGCGTTGAACTTAGGGAACTGCTTGAGGGCAGCGACAGCCGCCTTCACCACGAAAGGAAGAATCGAGAGTTTCGTGCCATCCTTCGCCTCGCTGTTCACCATCTTGCGGAATGCTTCGAGATCGGTGACATCGGCGTCTTCGAAATTGGTGACATGGGGAATGATCGTGGCGTTGCGCGCCAGGCTTGGCCCCGAGATTCTGGCGATCCGCGACAGAGGCACGCGCTCGATCTCGCCGAATTTGGCGAAATCGACCTTGGGCCAGGGCAGCAGGTCAAGCCCCCTGTCGGCGCCGCTCGCCGCAGGGGCAGAGGGCGCGGCCAGCGCCGTCTTGACGAAATCCTGCACGTCCTCGCGGGTGATGCGGCCTTTGGGGCCGGTGCCGGAAACAGCGTTGATATCAACGCCAAGCTCGCGGGCGAATTTGCGGATGGCGGGCGAGGCATGCGCCAGCCTGGCCGGCTGAGCCGGTGCGCTGGGTGTCGGGGTCGGCCTGGCCACGGTCGCCGCAGCCGCAGCCGCCGGAACAGCTGTCGGCGTGGGCGCCGGGGCCGCGCTTTCGGGTGCGACCACCGCCAGCAGGCTACCGCGACTCACCTTGTCGCCTTCGGCGACGAGCAACTCGACAACCCGGCCCGCGACGGCCGAGGGCACATCGAGCGTGGCCTTGTCCGATTCAAGAATCACCACCGTGTCGTCAACGTCAATAATGTCGCCTACCGCGATCACGATCTCGATCACCGGCACATCGGTGAAATCACCGATATCGGGCACGAGAAGCTCGATTTTTCCAGTAAGGCCCGCACCTTCGGCGGGTGCGGCGGCAGAGGCGCTCAGCTCTGGAACCGCATCGGCGGCCTCGCGCACATCAGGCCGGGTGGTGTCAGCTTCGGGGACTTCGCCCGCGGCCTCCAGTGTCATCACGAGGCTGCCCTCGCTGAGCTTGTCACCCTCGACCACATGGATGGCGGCGATCTTACCGCCGGTCGGTGCGGGAATATCCAGGGTTGCCTTGTCGCTTTCCAGCATCAAGATCGGGTCGTCCTTTGCGACGATATCGCCTACAGAGACGTTGATCTCGATCACGAGCACATTGGAAAAATCGCCAATATCAGGCACTTTCACGTCAATGGTGTTGGTCATGTCGCCTCCCCCTCTCATACGGTCCAGGGCGCCGGTGCCGAAGCATCCAGGCTGAATGCGTCCAGAGCCTTCGCCAGCGTGGCCGGTTCTTCGTCGCCTGCGCGCACCAGAGCCTCGATTACCGCCAGCGCGATGTTCTTGCGGTCCACCTCGAAGAAGGCGCGCAGGTCGGCCCGGTTGGCCGAACGGCCGAAGCCATCGGTGCCGAGCGCGATGAACCTTGCATCGACGTAGGGCGCAATCATCTGCGGTACGGCGCGGACATAATCCGTGGCCGCCACGATGGGGGCAGAACCGGCCAGTGTCTGGGACACATAGGCTTCAGTCGGGGTCGTGGTGCCGCCCAGACGGTTTTCCCGCTCCACCGCGCGCGCGTCGCGCGCCAGTTCGGAAAAACTGGTGGCGCTGAAAAGATCGGTGGCGATCCCATAATCCGTCGCCAGCATATCGGCGGCGGCGATCACCTCGGTCAGAATCGTGCCCGAGCCGATCAGGCGCGCTTTGGCGCCGCCCTCGCCGCGCGATCCAATCTGATAGAGCCCCTTCAGGATGCCTTGTTCGGCACCGTCAGGCATGCTGGGCTGGGCATAGTTTTCATTCATCACCGTCAGGTAATAGAACTCGTCGGCCTGATCTTCCATCATCCGCTTCATGCCGTCGTCCATGATCACCGCCAGTTCATAGGCATAGGCCGGATCATAGGCGCGGCAGTTCGGAACGGTCGCGGCGATGACGTGGCTGGTGCCATCCTGATGCTGAAGCCCTTCGCCCGACAGGGTGGTGCGCCCTGCGGTGGCGCCAAGCAGAAAGCCCCGCGCCCGCTGATCGGCCGCGGCCCAGATCAGGTCGCCCACCCGCTGAAACCCGAACATCGAATAGTAGATGTAGAACGGCAACGTCGGTGTATCGTGAACGGAATAAGAGGTCGCAGCGGCCGACCATGACGAAATCGCCCCGGCCTCGGTTATACCCTCTTCCAGCAACTGGCCGTTCTTGGCTTCTTTGTAGAACATCATCGACCCCGCATCCTCGGGTTCGTAAAGCTGCCCCTGCGGCGCATAGATGCCGATCTGGCGGAACAGGTTGTCCATGCCGAATGTGCGGGCCTCGTCGGCCACGATGGGCACGATGCGTGGGCCGAATGTCTTGTCTTTCAGCAGCCCGCCCAACATCCGCACCGCGGCCATTGTGGTGGACATCACCTTGCCGTCTGCCTCGGTCGCGAATCTGGCGTATTTGCTGCGGTCGGGCACGATCAGACGCTTGGGTTCCGGGGTTTTGGCGCGCCGTCTTGGCATGTAGCCGCCAAGGGTTTCGCGCTGCGCGTGCAGATATTTCATCTCGGGGCTGTCGGCGGCGGGCTTGTAGAACTTGAGTTCTTCCAGATCCTTCTCCGTCAGCGGCAGGCCGAACCGGTCCCGGAAGGCGACCAACGCCTCCATGTCCAGTTTTTTCGACTGGTGAGCTGTCATCCGGCTTTCGCCCGCGTCCCCCATGCCAAATCCTTTCTTGGTCTTGGCAAGGATCACAGTCGGGCGGCCTTTGTGTGCCTTGGCGGCTGCGAAGGCAGCATACAGCTTGCGAAAATCGTGGCCGCCGCGTTTCAGCGCGTTGATTTCACCATCGGTCATATGCATGACGAGATCGCGGGTGGCGGGGTCGCGATCAAAAAACTTGGCACGGTTGTAGTCGCCGTCCTTGGAGCCCAGATCCTGATATTCGCCATCCACGGTTTCGGCAAAACGGCGCAGCAACACGAGGTCTTTGTCGCGGGCAAAGAGATTGTCCCATTCCGAGCCCCAAAGCACCTTGATAACGTTCCAGCCGGCGCCGATGAACAGGCTCTCAAGCTCCTGAATAATCTGGCCGTTGCCGCGTACCGGCCCGTCCAGGCGCTGCAGGTTGCAGTTCACGATGAAGGTGAGGTTATCGAGGTTCTCGCGCGCCGCCAGCGTCAGCGCGCCAATGGATTCCGGCTCGTCCATCTCGCCGTCGCCGAACACGCCCCAGACGTGCCGCCCGGCGGTGTTGGCCAATCCGCGCCCTTCGAGGTAACGCATATAGCGCGCCTGATAGATCGCGCTCATCGGGCCGATGCCCATGGAACCTGTCGGGAACTGCCAGAAATCCGGCATCAGCCACGGATGCGGATAGGAACACAGCCCGTTTCCACCCACTTCCTGGCGGTAATTCGCCAGCCTTTCCTCGCTCAGGCGGCCTTCCAGAAAGGCGCGGGCGTATACGCCTGGCGCCGAGTGGGGCTGAAAATAGACCAGATCACCCCCGAAATCGTCTGATTGAGCGCGGAAGAAGTGGTTGAACCCGGTCTCGAAAATCTCGGCCGCCGAGGCATAACTGGCGATATGGCCACCCAGTTCGCCATAGGCCTTGTTGGCGCGCACCACCATCGCAAGCGCATTCCAGCGAATGATCGAGGTGAGCCGCTCTTCGACGTCAAGGTCGCCCGGATAATGCCCTTGCTGGGCCACCGGAATGGTGTTGCGATAGGACGAGAACGGCTGCCCCCCGGTGAAGACGCCGTTGCGGCGCGCCACGTCTTCAAGTCGGCGCAGCAGGTATTGCGCGCGCTCACTGCCGTTGGCCGCGGTGACAGCCGTAAGCGCATCGATCCATTCCTGTGTCTCGACTGCGTCAATATCTTGGGTCGGTACTTGGATGCTCATCGGGGCTGTCCTCGGCTTCACGTTACTGGTTGCTCTGCATAGCGCAACTTGACCGGCAGGTGGCGCTAAAATGATGGCGTAGCTCCCCAGTCTGCGGCATGAACTGCCTCAACATGCATGAATTGGAGAGAATTATGCCGGTGAGTGATCTTGACGCGACAGACCGAAGAATCCTGAAGCAGCTGCAGAATGAAGGCAAACTAACCAACATCGAGCTTTCAAACCGGATCGGGCTGTCTCCGTCCCCCTGTCTTTCAAGAGTGCGCGCGCTGGAGCAGTCTGGCGTGATTTCCGGCTATGTTGCGTTGGTAAACCCCGAAGCCATCGGATTGGGCGTCAACGTCTTTATCCAGATCACCCTGGAGCGTCAGATCGAGCAGGCGTTGGAAACGTTCGAAAACCGGATGGAGGCTTACCCGGAAGTTATGGAGTGCTTTCTGATGACCGGAGACAGCGATTATCTGATCCGCCTGGTTGTCCGCGATATCGCTGAACTCCAGCGCTTCATCCTGCAGAAATTGTCAAATATTCCGGGTGTGGCCAACATTCGTTCAAGCTTTGCGCTCAAACAGGTGAAATATAGAACCGCCCTGCCGGTGGACGATCTCTAGCCCGAAGTCTCCTCCCGCGCGACCGTATCTGATCTGCCACGGGATTGTTCCTCCCCCGTTGATTAAAGTTCGACCTGACTTGAGGACGGACAATGAAGCCATAGGAGACTTACATTCCTGCCAATTTGGCGGCCGCGCAACGGTGCGGGTGGCGTTCGCTGTTCAGGCCACGCGAACGATGTCGGCTGTGCCGAACCGCCCTCATGAACCGCGTCAGTGCCGGTGAAATTCCCGAAAGCGTCCGCGTGGGATGGCGTCGGTGGGCAAAGGCGAAGTCACGCCTTTGGCGCCAGTTTTGCAACATATGTAACCGCCCCAAGCGCAAGAGGTATCTTCAGATCTGATTTTGGCGCGTTGTCGGATGCTGACATAAGACCGGTCTCATGATGCGGCCATCAACATGCCGCGGGCCCGTATGGTGTGCGAAGGTCGGGTCCAGATCAACACCGCGTGCTCACAGGCACTCTGTTGCAGGCTGGTTCTCCCGATGCCGCCGCGCTGTCGCTGAGACCTGCCGATGTCCCCCACGGCTTTCTCGACCACCCTGATCTTGTCGGCATCGCTCCAGTGCCGACGACGCGGCGCATCCTCGGTGGACAGGATCTCGATCCGGGGTGTGAACGTAAGGTCGACCATAACGTCGGACTTATCATCGCCTCCAACGCCCCGTCAGACGGCCCCCGCCGGAGGGATACGCTTAAACGAGCACTTGGGGCGGCACGAAACTGCGACAGGTCCATGTAGCCTCGCAGCTGCCTGTGCTTTCGCTTCACACTGACGTGGTTCTTCTCGCCGTAGTGGCGCTTGCCGTGCTTCTTCTTCCGGCGATCGTCAGGGTCCGTCCGCCCGGCCCTCGGGTTCCCTGCCGTTCTCGTCTCGCATGTTGAGGTTGTACGACGGCCGCGCCGAGGATCTGTCCTGCCCGCGTGCGAAAGCGTATAGCGGTAAATTATTACCGCTATATCATTCGGCACCGGCCCACGAGATCGAGGCCAAAGAAGCGTATGAACAACAGCCGCTCGCGCAGTTGATACTTGATCTGGTTGCCGGACAGGGTGTAGACCGTGTTCAGCACGAGCGTCTTGAACATCAGCAACCGCATCCATCGACGCGCGACTCGCTTTCCGCACCCGGTTTGCGGTGGCCCTGCTCAAGCGCCAGGCGAAACTCCTCTGACCGCACGAGCGCGTCGATCAGCGGATCTGTCGTGGCATCGAGAGTCGCGCAGCGTTTTCAAAGATCGAAGAACCCCATCTGCGCCATCGCTTCATGCGCTGTACCGGTTTACCGCTTTATTGATGTCGCAGCGTCAAGAACAAGGTAATTTTTCGAGGTGACCTGTAGTAACACCCAGATCGTTGCGCTATTCTTCCCATCAAGTCACGTTTTCTGAAGTCGCCGAACATGTGTATTGCAGAATTGACCGCGACTTCAGGACGCTTGTGATTCAATAACGTCACCTTGGAATCTTATATGGCACCGTTAGCATGAACGAAGCAACACACAGCGAAATTGATATACACACTTTGCGAAGCCACCCCGGGCACTTGATCCGTCGTAGCTATCAGATATTCCTTTCAATGTTTGAGGCAGTCGGAAAGGACGTCGACCTTTCTCCGGTGCGCTGGATTCTCATCGCGACAATTCGCTTGCGTCCCGGCCTCTCGATGGCCGAGGTCTCCTTTATGACGGGCGTGGACAAAGCTTCAACGGGTCGCACTATACGCAATCTTGAAGGCTCTGGCCTGATCCGCGTTGTGCGCAGTGCGCACGACAAACGCGAGCGGCGGGTGTATACCACCACCAAAGGCGATAAACTGGTTCATGCGTTCTATCCGCGCATAAAGATTCTGCATGATGATATTATGGCAGCATTCGAACCGGAAGAGGCCAAGGAATTTGTTCGATTGCTCGGAAAATTCATCGAAGTTAACGATCACAGAAGCCGTGCCGCCCTTTCTGACAACCTGAGCGTTGGCCCTCTGTGAACGGCAGTGACAGTCTCGCCCTTGGGAATGGCGGGATGACCTGACTCCGGACGGACTAAAAACCGTCCACTTTCGCCTTTTCGGTCTCATGCCCCATGATTGCCACCGGCAACCGGGCACTCCCGCCGCTTCGAGATGTCATGATCCCGCGTTACCCCTGAACGCCGCGACAATCGCGTGTGCCGTTCCCATTTGGGAATGTGATCCGACCTGTGCGCGCATTTCGCTTGCAACGCAGACCGGCGGCGGAGTCCGCGCAAACTGCGAACCGATCCGCCATTTTTTCTGCTGCTATGGGCATTCGCGCAACGGGCGGATCATCAGGGCCGGGTTCTCGGGCTGACGGGGCTGCGCAGCGGCGATCCGACATGAATTTGCGAGTGCGCCAGCCGAGGCGGTCCGCCCGCCGCGCCTGGGGCAGCAGGCAACCCCGAAGGCCGACGTACCCGGTTCTTGCATCATTTCGACGGCGGACAACCCTGCGCCGCTCGACCGGGGTGCCATCTCGGTGTCAGGACCTCCGCCGCACGGTTCCTGTCAGTCGTTCCGGTCGAATTGCAGAGGCGCTCAGTCGGCTTCTTCGGCTTGGCCCAGTATTTCGGTTTGATGCTCGCCCACCGCCGGGACTTGGCCGGCCGGCTCGCTTATCCCCGCCATCGGCACCGGAAAGGCCATCACCTGCGCCGCACCGGCGGCGCGTACCATTCCGCGCGCCTTGAGATGCGGGTCTTGGGCCAGATCCTCCAGTCGGTTGACCGGGGCAAAGGGGACGTCCTCGGCCTCGAAAACCCGTGCCCAATGCGCATAGGGACGCGCGGCGATCAGCGGGGTCAGGGCGGCGCGGATGTCATCCGTGCGATCTGTGCGTGCGGCGAAGTCGTCAAGCGCCGGATCGTCGAACCCCGTCATCCCGGTTGCGCGGATGAGGCGGCGGAAGAAATGCGTTTCGATCGCGCCGATGGTGATGTATTTGCCGTCGGCCGTCCCGAAGATGCCATAGGCGGCCCGGCGCAGAATGTCGGCCTTGGTGATTTCGCGCCCGGCCTGGCGTCCGGCATCCCATACGCCGTAGCGCGGGGCGATCCAACTGGCCAGCGCGTCGGTGATCGCCACGTCGAGGTACTGGCCCCGCCCGGTGGCGTCGCGTCCGCGCAGCGCGGCCAGGATGGTGATGATGGCATACATCGCTGCCGACAGATCTCCGATCGGCACGCCCGTCGTGTATTCTGGCGGTCCGTCGGGCGCGCCCGAGATCGCCACCGCGCCCGCCATCGCCGCGTAGTTCAGATCATGCCCCGGCCAGTCCCGCGCTGGCCCGGTCTGACCATATCCGCTGACCGAGCAGTAGACGAGGCCGGGATTGAGCGTTGAAAGCGTCTGGTAGTCGATCCCGAGCCGCGCGGTCACACCCGGGCGATAGCCCTCGATCACCACGTCCGCCCGCTTGGCCAGCCGCAGGAAAGCCGCGCGGTCCGCGTCGTCCTTCAGGTTCAGCACGATGCTTTTCTTGCCGCGGTTCACCGCCGCGAAGAGACCGGGGAACATGACGCGCGCGGCGTCGCCCGCGGGGCGCTCGACCTTGATGACCTCGGCCCCCATCTCGGCCAGTTGTTGCGTGGCATAGGGACCGGGCAGAAGCTCGGTCAGATCCAGGACACGAAGCCCTGAAAGCGGTGCAGTGCCGGTCATTTTCATTGTTCCTTTCTGTCTCCGCGGGCCGGGTCGGCGATGCCAGCGCATTCCGCCGAATCGTCCTGCTCCAGGATCATGTCCCAGATCTTCTGACCCTGCGGGTTGTCGAGTTCTTCCATAAGATGCGCCAGAAGCCCGGCCGAGCGTCCGATCAGCGCGAAGGCCCGCGCCCAGATGGGGGAAAGCCCCATGTCCGACACGGTGGCCCCGACCGCGCCGGCGGCGTTGATCGGCAGCAGGCGACCATATTCCTCACGCGCGGCGGACTCGACGGCCGCCATGAACCGCCAGTGCCGCCCGTCGAACCCGTTCTCGCCCGCGATGCGCCGCAGGACCGGCGTGCGGGGGTCACCCGCCACATGGATCGGATGGCCGATGCCCGGCAGGACGCGCCGCGCCGCGCGAAAGGTGCGCACCACCTCGCGCGCGTGGGCGGCATAGGCGGCCTCGTCGTCGTTGTCGGTCAGCCCGCCGATCTCGTCGCGGGTAAAGGCGGCGGCGTTCTGCATTGTGCCGAGAAAATGGTTTCCCGCCCCCAGCAAGCCGGCGGCCACAGCGCCCTGAAGCGATTCCGGCGCGCCGAGAATGGTCATCCGCGCGGCAATTGCGCTGGGGGTAAGGCCGTGGTCGGTGGCGGTGACGATGATCGCGTTGGTCATCGCGCGGGTGCGGGCGTCGGGTTCCGTTCCGGTGGCGGTGAAATAGATCATGTCGATGAAATCCATCTTGCCGAGGACGTCATCCGCCAGGTCGCGCCCGCGCACGAAGATACGGTCGCGGGTGGTGAAGCCTATCTTCGTCTTGACCGTCATTGCCTTGCCCTTCCTTGTGTTTCGGTGGCCGCACGCGGAATCATTGCGCCCAGCCCCATGGTGCCCGCCGGACCGGCGCGCGCCGGAGTGAGGTCCATCGCCGCGATGGTGGCCAACGCATCGGTGGGACGCCTCGGCATGGCCGCATCGACGGGGCAAATCGACGCTCGGACCCGAAACCTCCTCGGGCCCGGGATTGAACGGGAAGACGTCTCTGTCGCAGTCGCAATGCGCGGCGCGATTTTGCAGCCCGCACCGCAGGGCCGGTCGCCGAGGCCGGGAATCGCCACGATCCGCCGTGCAGGAACCCGCGCAGGACTGGGGAAACCGCCCGCTCCCATTCGTTCAGGCACCTTGCGGTGCCCGCCGCACGAGCAGTTTCCAGATCCCTTCCACCACGGTTTCGCCGCGCTGGTTGATGACCTCGCGCCGGAACGACAGGATGCCGCGTTCGGGTTTCGACGTCTCGCGTTTCTCGGTCACGGTGACGCGCACGCCGATCGTGTCGCCGATGAAGGTGGGTTTCGGGAATCTGCACTGCATGTCCAGAAGCCCCAGAAGCGAAGGTTCGAGAAAATTGTTCATCAACATCCGCGTGGTCAGCCCGGACATCACCGACACCACCAGAAGCCCGTGCGCGATGCGCTGGCCGTAGGCCGATCCGGCGGCGTACTCGGCATCGACATGCAGCCGGTTGAAATCGCCGGAAAGGCAGGCAAATCCCGTCACATCGGCCTCGGTTATGGTACGGGTGGGGCTGTCGAACGCGTCTCCCTCGCTGAGATCCTCCCAGTAGAGCTGCTGGCCCGTCAGGGCTGAAAGGTCGGGGCGGGTCATCGGCTTTCCTCCTCCTGGGGCAGCGCCAGCACCGCCTCCTTGAGATCGGCCTTGAGAACGCGGCCGGTCAGGTTGCGCGGCACCGCTGTCATGAACACCACGCGGCGCGGGCGCTTGTAGCGGTCCAGCCGGGCCTCGGCATGGGCGATCACATCGGCCGCTGTCAGCCCGGCGCCCGGCGCGGGCACGATCACCGCGCAGATCGCCTCGGTCCAGCGCGGATCGGGCAGGCCGATGCAATGCGCCTCGGCAATCGCCGGGTGACCGGCCAGCGCCTCCTCGATCTCGGGGGCGTAGACGTTGATGCCGCCGCTCTTGATGATGTCGCGCTTGCGGCCAGTGAACCAGAGCAGCCCCTCGGCGTCGATCCGGCCCAGATCGCCCACGGTCAGATAATCGCCGCGCCGGGTTTCGGCGGTCAGCGTCTCGTCCTTGTAATACCCGTCATAGCGGCTCTCGCTGCGGGTGCAGATCTCGCCGACCTCGCCCTGCGGCACCTCGGTGCCATCGTCGTCCAAAAGCTTGAGTTCGACCCCGAAGAACGGCCGTCCGACGCAATTGCCCGTAAAGTTGCGGCGCAGATCCCGCGCCGTGAGGTTGGCGTAGGGCCCCGCTTCGCTGGAGGCGGCATAGATCATCAGCGCGTCGCCGAACTTGTCCAGCGCCGCGCGCTTGAGGTCGGGATACATCTCGCCGCCGCCCGATTGCAGCGTGCGCAGCGACGACAGGTCGGCGTTCGCGAACCCCTCGACCTCGACCATCCGTTGAAGCATGGCCGGCAGCAACATGGTGGCGGTCAGCCGTTCGTCCTGGATCAGGCGCAGCGCGGCGACCCCGTCAAACCGGCGCATCAGGTAAACGCTGGCGCCCAGGTAAAGCGGCAGCAGCGTGTAGGTGCAGCCAGCCGACAGGCAGATCGGCAGCGCCGAAAGCGCCCGATCGTCGGGGCGGAAGCGTTGCTCGATGGCGCGTTCCTCCATGCCGAACAGGCTGCGCAGCGCACCCTTGGGCTTGCCGGTGGTCCCCGAGGTGTGCAGCATGATCGTGGTGCCATCCTGTCCTTGCGGCGGATCGGGCGGGGTGTCTGCCAGAAGGTCCGACAGCCGTGGCAGCCCTTGCGCACCCTCCGCCACATCGCCCAGGGCGATGATGTCGCTCACCACGGTCCGGAACAGATCGGCATGGTCCAGCGCCGCGTCGCCCAGCAGCAGCGTCTTGCTGTCCGAGCGGGCGACCACATCGGCCATGACCTCGGGCGCGATGCGATAGTTGATCGGCGCGGGGATCGCGCCCAACCCGGTCACCGCCACATAGGCGGCAAGGAAATCGGGATGGTTCTCCGAGATCACCGCGACCTTGTCGCCCGGCCCGGTGCCGCGTCGCGCCAGCACCGTCATCATCCGTTCCACCCGGTCGAGGAGCTCCGTATAGGTCTGGCCGTGCCCCTCGAACACCACCGCCGGTTTCGTCGGAAACCGCCGTGCATTCAGCCTGAGGGCATGGAGAAAGGTCATCGGCATGGCCGCCTCCTCAGGTAAAGGCCGAGATCCCGAGAACCTCGCGCCCTATGATCAATGTCTGGATTTCCGACGTGCCCTCGGGGATCAGCCCGCCGCGCGTGTCGCGGAACAACCGCTCGACCGGGTAGTCGGTGGAATATCCCAGCCCGCCGTGCGCCTGCAGCGCCATCGAGGCCACCTCATGCGCCGCCTCGCTGGCATAAAGCTTGGCGATCGAGCATTCCTTGCGCCCGGGCAGCCCCGCATCAAGCGCCAGCGCAGCCCGGTCAGTCAGGGCGCGCGCCGCTTCGGTGCGGATGGTCATGTCGACGATCAGCTTCTGCACCAGCTGATAGCGTCCGATCACGTTGCCGAACTGCTTGCGCGTCTTGACGTAATCGGTGGACAGGTCCAGCGACCGCTGCGCCGCGCCCACCGCGCCCGCCGCCACGTTGAGCCGACCGTAGTTCAGCCCGGTGAGGATCGCCTTCAGCCCCTTGCCCGCCGGACCCAGCAGGTTTTCCTTGGGCACCCTTGCGTCGCGAAAGGCCAGCTGCGATGTCGCCGTGGCCTTGATGAACATCGTGCCCACCCGCGAGGCTTCGAAATCGGTCTCCTCAGGGTCCACGATGAACAGGCTCAGATCGCCATCGCAGCCGGTGGTGAAGGTGCGCGCAACCAGGATGCCGACCCGGCCGTGAACGCCGTTTGTCGTCCACAGCTTGCCGCCGTTGATCTGCCAGTGGTCGCCCTTGTCCTCGGCACGGGTCTGCACCGAGGCGACGTCGGAGCCGTGGTCGGGTTCGGTGATCCCTACCCAGACCGGCATTTCGCCGGCCATGACGGGGTTCAGCCATTTTTCCTTTTGCCGGGCGTCACCCAGATGGTGCAGCAGCGCGGCGACGATGTTGACGGTGTTGAGCAGCACCCGAAGCGACAGCCAGCGATACCCCGCCTCCTCCATCATCATCGCCCAGGTGCGGTAGCTGAGACCGTAGCCGCCCGCCTCCTCGGGCAGCAGCCCGCCGAGATAGCCGAACTGGCGCAGCGCGCCGACCATTTCCCATGGCAGCTCGCCCGCCGCCTCGCATTCGGCGATGCGCGCCTCGGTCAGCTCGCGCGCCATGAAACCCCGGATGCTGTCCCTCAGCATCCGAGTCTCCTGTTCCTGATCATCGGCGGGTGGCGCGATGTATTCAGCCATACCGCCCCCCGGTGATGTGAAGCGTTTCGCCCGAGATGTATTCCGCCGCATCCGAGGCGAGGAACACCACGCCGTTGGCGATGTCGCGCTCGGTGCCAAGACGCGGCACGGTGTTCATTGCCAGCGCGCGGGATTTGATCCGGTCGTAGTTCGGAAGCGCCTCGATCATGTCGGTTGCGATGAAGCCTGGCGCGATGGCGTTGACGGTGACGTTGAAACGCCCCTGCTCCATTCCAAGCGCACGGGTGAAACCGATGATGCCGGCCTTGGCCGCCGCATAGTTGGTCTGCCCGGGATTGCCGAGATAGGCGCGCGACGAAATGTTGACCACGCGGCCCCAGTGCTGTTCCATGAAATGGGGTACCACGGCGCGCGAGCAGTTGTAGGCCCCTTTCAGGATCACCCCCACCACCGCATCCCAATCCTGCTCCGGCATCTTGGTGATGTAATTGTCGCGCGGAAAGCCGGCGTTGTTCACAAGTATATGGACGGCGCCGAATGCCTCGACCGTGCGGGCGACAAGCGCATCGACCTGTGCCGCGTCGGTGACGTCGCAGACGACGCCGATCGCCGCGTAACCGTCGGCCTCCAGCTCGGCGCGGGTGGCTTCGGTGGTTTCCGCGTCGATATCGGTGATCACCACCTTTGCCCCTTCCTCGGCCAGCGCGCGCGCCGTCACTGCACCGATTCCGCGCCCCGATCCGGTGACGATTGCCACCTTGTTCTTCAGTCCCAATTCCACTTTCGGCTCCTTTGCGTTGCTTAATATTCGCCCGAGAACGCGGTCACGATTTCCGGGAAGAAGGCGATCAACGCCAGAACCGCGAACTCTGCCAGAACGAAAGGCAGCACACCCACAAAGACCCGCTTGAGCGGCACCCCGGTGATCGAGCTGGCGACAAAGACGTTCATGCCGATGGGCGGCGTGATCAGCCCGATCTCGACGGTCTTGGTAATGAGGATGCCAAACCAGATCGGCGAGTAGCCAAGTTCCATCACCATCGGAAAGACGATCGGCATGGTCAGGATCAGGATCGCCAGCTGATCCATGACGCAGCCCAGCAGCACAAAGATCACGATCAGGATCAGGATCACCATTCCCGGACTGACCTCCAGCCCCTGCACATAGGAAACCAGCGCTTGCGGCGCCATCGTGAGGGTCACGAAATAGCCGAAGATATGGGCCCCGATGATGATGGTAAAGATCATTGCCGTGGGGCGGGTGGTGCGTTCAAGCGCGTCCATGAAGTCGCGCCAGCCCATGCGCCGCAGCATCACGGCGGCGATCAGGATCGCGCCGAAACAGCCCGCCGCCGCGGCTTCGGTGACGGTGACGGCGCCGGAATAGATTCCGGCCACGACGAACACGAACAATACGATCACCGGCCAAAGCTCGCGCAGCGACAGGATGCGCTCTCGCCAGCTGTGGCTTTGCACCGGCGGCGCAAGATCGGGGTTCAGGCCCGCCCAGCCCATGGTGATGCCGGCAAAGGACAGCGCGGTGATAAGTCCGGGCACGATGCCGGCGATGAAGAGCCCGCCGATCGAGGTTTCGGTAATAATACCATAGACCATAAGCACCACCGACGGCGGGATCATGATCGACAACGTGCCGGCGGCCGCCACCGTGCCCACGATCATACCGCGGTCATAGCCGTATTTGTTGGCCTCGGGCGCGACGGTGCGGGCCATTGTCGCGGTGGCGGCGGTGGACGAGCCCGACACCGCACCGAAACCGGCGCTGGTGAACACGGTGGCCACCGCCAGCCCGCCCGGCAGATGCCCGACCCATTTGTTGGCGGCGCGGAACATGTCCGACGAGATCCGGCTGGCCGACAGGATCTCGGCCATCAGGATGAACAGGGGGATGGCGGTCAGCAACCAGGAGGCTGTGTTGCGATAGGGGGCGACCGACAGGATCCCGAGCGCAAGGTTGAGCCCGCCGATCAGATAAAGCCCGACAGTGCCGGCGATGCCCATTGCAAAGCCAATCGGCGTTCCGACGATAAGAAGTCCCGCCAGCAGGAAGGACACGGGTGCGAGATATTCCATATTCAGATTGTCCGATCCGGGGTGTGGCGAAGCCGCTGCACGTCGCCGGCCGCGTTCACCAGAAGCCGCAGGACAATCAGCAGGCAACCGATCGGCGCGATCACAAGGGCGGTAACGAGCGGCGCGTCGATGTCGCCCGACGTGCGATACCCGAAATCCCACGCCTTGAGCGCCTCGCGCGAGGCGCCGTAGCACACCAGTGCGAAGAACGCGGCCGCCACAAGGCGCAGGACCACGTCTAGACCGGCGCGCAGCCTGTCTGGCAACGTCTCGAACAGGATCCCCACCCGCACATGGCCATCGTGCATCTCAAGATAGCTCAGGCTTCCGAACACGATGATGGGCATCAGATAAAGTTCGGTGATCCCTATGACGCCCTCGATCGGGTCGTTCAGGACATAGCGGGTGAAGACCTGGACGAGGATCAGCACCAGCATGACCATCATTGCCGCACGCGACAGCCAGTTCGCCCAGGTGTCGACCCGGTCCATCGCGCGGCCAAGGGGGCCGTGCAGTCCTGCCTTGGGCGGCGGCACGGCTTCCCCTTCGGGATCAAGATCATGGGGATGCACGGACGAGCTCCTTTATTGCGTCTGGTACTTTTCGATATTCGCGCGAAAAGCCTCCACCACCTCGCCGCCGGGCATGCCGCGCCCTTCCAGTCCCGAAACCCAGGCATCGAAGACCGGCGCCGTGGTCGCCCTGACCTGTTCGCGCTGCGCTTCGTCCAGCACGATGACTTTGATACCGGCTTCGCGCATCTTGTTTTCAAGTTCGGCTGCCGAGCGGTCGGTTTCCTCGGCGACGCGCTGCATCGCCTCTTGCGCCGCCTGCTGCATGGCCTGCTGATGCTCGGGCGCAAGCCCTTGCCAGACCTCTTCGCGGATCACATAAGGCGCCCAGTACACAAAGACATCCAGCCCAAGCACAGCGGTATCGATCACCTCTTCGAGCTTGTAGGAATAGACGCTCGTGGTCGGAAAGATCGCGCCGTCAACCGTGCCGGTGCGGATCGCCTGATAGGTTTCGGGGCTGGGAATATCCACCGGAGCCCCGCCCAGGGCCTTGATCGATTCCGACATGTTGCCGGCGATGATCTTCAGCTTGAGCCCGTTGATATCCTCCAGGCCGTCAATCTCTTTGCCGCGGGTAAAAAGATTGTAGGTAGAGGTCATCACGCCCCAGAGGGGACGCATCCCGTTCTTCAGGAAATCGTTCCCCAGGATCGGCTCCGAGGTCACCGTATCGTAGAATGCCGGTGTGCCGACCTTGCTTTGCGAGAACAGGCCCGGCAGCGTGTGCACACCGGCCAGCGGCATGGTGCCTCCGTTATAGGCCGGTGGAACATAGCCAACGTCCACCACGCCCGATTGCACCATCGAGAACATGTCGCGAAGCGAGCCCATCTGCCCGGCGCCAAAATACTGAAACTTGACCTCGCCGTCGGTCAGTTCGGTCACCCGCTCCATCCAGTAGTTGGTGCCGGTCTCGACGATGTAGTGGCCCGGCGGAAAGGTGTCCGCCACCTTGAGGGTTGTTTCGGCCAGGGCCATCTGCGGCGTCAGCGCGCCCGCGACCATCATCGCCGCGCCTGCGGCAAGCCGATCCAGTCCGTTCAAAATGCTCATCGTAAGTCTTCCTCCCTGCGTCAGCCGACGCTCCCCGAACCAGGCCCTCTCCCTTGTTTTGGCGAGAGCCTCACGGACCCGTCCGTTGGTCGGCCTTCCTCGCCCGAGCCAACCAAACGGCAGGCCATCCGGTCAATGCGGAAGCGCCGCCCGCCCCGATCCGGCCACCAGATCGCACATATATGCGATTGCGCGGGGGCCCGGCGCGCGCAGGGGCTCTACCCCGTTTGCACTCACGCTTCGGGCGCCTGTCCAGCCAAAGGATGCGGCGCGCCACACGGCCATCTGCATCGCCTCCCTGAGGCTGACAGTTGCGGGATGTGGGCACGACAGTCGAATGGCCGGATGACAGTTTTCGGAGGGACATTGATGGCGGGGCAGCTGACGATCCGCGCCGGGCGATGGCCTGCGGCGCTTCCCGGCGGACGCATTATCCCGCATTATCCCGCAAGCTGGTCGATCGGGCATTTCGGGACGTGCGGCACCGCGATCTGGTGCATCCGCAACCCGACCGCGCTGTCGGAAATCGTCGGGTGTCGTACCGGTTTTGAAATCCCGTCCAGAAGATACCCGGATCGAATATCGAACACTGGCACGTTTCTGAACGTCATTTTACGACAGGGTGGTGGCGCCGTGGCCAGAACGGCCACCTGCGGCAGAGGGGCGGCACCCGGCCCGGACCCCGACAATCAGATCGGGGGGAATCGCCGCCGCATGATCTTGGGCCGGGCGGGGGTCATGGTGGATAAGAACACCGGCGTTCAGCAAACCCTGGGGTCTTGACCTTTCTTTCTCAGATGCTGAACGATTTCTTCACGCATGATCCTGACAATCTCGTTCTCGGATCGCAGGATGACATCCGTCGGTGCGCCAACCCCAACGGCAAACAGACGAGAACTCTGGTGGCTGGGAAACGGCATGGAGATCAACCCGGCGCCTTTGACGACCTGATCGGTTGACAGATAATACCCCTTGGCGCGGGTCTCGGCCAAGGAGGCGACGAAGGTCTTCACGTCCACCGCCGGTTTGTCGGGCGCACGATAGGCATTGATCTTTCGTAACAGGCGGCACACTTCTTCATCGCTGAAGCGGCTCATCAGAACCCGCCCCACCCCGGAATTCCCCAGCGGACGCCGCGTGCCGAGTGAAATGTGGTGGATCGGCGACTTCTTTGGACGGATCACTTGCACATACTCGGCTTCGTCGCCGTTCTTTGTTCCCAGTACGACGACATGCTGCGTCCGTTGCGCGATCGCCTTGAGCAGCCGCTGGATGATGCCTTCACCGAACAGATCCGGGCTCATCCAAGAGCCCAGAAGCGGGACGCGTTCGGTGGGAAAGTAGTTCTTGTTCCGGGCATCGTGGCTCAGGAAGCCGAGCTTGACCATGCTCTTCAAGAGCGCCGAAGTGCTCGATTGCGGATACCCCAGTTTCTTCGAGACTTCCACGACCGACAGCGGGCGCCGCACCTCGTCGAAATACACCAGCGTTTCACAGGTGCGGGCGACCGATTTTACGATATTGTCCCCGCGTGTCTTCACCGAAGTCTGTTCCGCGTCTTCCATGATCCCCTCCCAGCATACTATTATATGAACAGTATTCAGAAAGTAGAATGGCTGCGGATGTTATTTCTGTCAACTGGTAGAAGATCGCAGAAGACGCGCCGCATGCCGCGAGGGGATCGGAAAGATGCCGGGTCCGGGTGTCAGTGGCCTCCTCGCCTGGTGGGAACGATTACGGCGTCCGCAGCCACGGCACCCTGGCCGCTGGGTCCAACGATCAACGGGTTGACGTCAATGGTCTCAAGCGCTGCTCCGTGATGGGCCGCAAAGGCGGACAGGCGCGCAAGGGCGTCGGCAAGCGCGCCGATGTCGCGTTCGGGCGCGCCGCGGAAGGCGTCCAGCAGTTTGCGACCGTGGATTTCGTCGATCATCCGACGCGCTTCGGCGGGCCCGAAAGGGGCAACCCGGAAGGACACGTCCCCCAGGGCCTCGACCAGCACGCCGCCCAGCCCGAACATGACCACCGGGCCGAATGCCGGATCCTGGGTCACGCCGAGTATGGCCTCCAGCCCCGGTGCTGCCTGTTCGGCCACGACCAGCCCGTCGATCCGCGCATCGGGCGCTTTCTCGGACGCCAGTTCCAGAATGCGCGCCCCGGCAGAGCGGACCTCTTCGACCGAGCGCAAGTTCAGCGCCACGCCACCGATATCGGATTTATGCAGGATGTCGGGCGAGGCGATCTTCAACACGATCGGATAGCCCATCTCCTGCGCCGCCTCGGCTGCCGCCTCCGGGGTCTTGGCCAGGGTTTCGCGCACGATTGCGATGCCCGCTTCGGCCAGCAGCGCCTTGGCCTCGATCTCGTTCACCATGTCGTCCGGCAACGGCGACAGGTCGGACAGTTCGGGTATCGGGTCATGTTCGCCGGCCCGCGCGAAGGATCTGGCGAAATAGCGCAATGCGGCCATGGCACGGACCGCGCGGGTCGGTTCCTCGAACACGATGAACCCCGACTTTTCATATGCGGCACGGCCCTCGGGTTCGGTCAGCGAACAGAACAGCATCGGCCGGCCGGGAAACTTCTCGCGGATGCGCTCCAGCCCGGTCCGGATGGCTTCGTTCAGGTCGGCGACAAGACCGACCGTGGACATGAAGATGATGGCACCGTCAATTTCGCCGTCGCCAAACAACACATCCATGTTGGTTTCCAGCAGGTCGATCTGGTTGACCAGCTGCGCCGTCACATCGACCGGGTTTCGGACACCTGCGAAAGGCAGCACCTCTTTCAGCTTTTTCTGCGCGTGATCGGGAAGCGCGGGCACGTCCAGTTTCAGTTTCTCGGCCTCGTCGGCCATCAGCACCCCAACGCCGCCGGACACCGTCACAAGGCCCAGTCGGTCGCCCTGCATCATCGACGCGGATTCGGCGCAGGCATAGGTCACATCGAACATTTCATCGACCGATTGCGCCCGGTACACGCCGTATTGCCGAAAAGCCGCGTCATAGACCGCGTCGGACCCCGCCAGCGAGGCGGTATGCGATTGCGCGGCCTCGGCACCGACCGCGCTGCGGCCGACCTTCATCATGACCACCGGCTTTTCCCGTGCGCGCGCCAGTTCAAGGGCCTCGACCAGCCTGTCGCGGTCAGTCGCGCCTTCGAGGTATCCCATGATTACGCGGGTTTCGTCATCCTGCGCGCAATAGGCTACCGCATCGGCGAAATCGACGTCGCAGGAATTGCCCGTCGTCGCCCAGAGGTTCACACCCAGTCCGCGCATCCTGACCAGCGTCATGCAATACGACCCGAAGGCGCCGCTCTGGCTGACGATCGACACGCCGCCGGGCTTGGGCAGGTGCTTTTCGACCCCCGGTGTGAAGGTGGCGTAAAGATTGTGGCGCACATTGGCGATGCCCAGGCAATTCGGCCCGACAAGCCGCATACCGCCTTCGCGCGCGATATCGACCATTCGCGCCTGAAGCGCGGCCCCTTCGGCATTAACCTCGGAGAACCCAGAGCTGAAGATCACCGCGCCCCGCACGCCGCGCGCCGCGCAATCCTCGACCGCCTGAACCGCCAGCGGCGCGGGCAGCGCGATCACCGCCAGATCCGGTGTCGACGGGGCCTCGGTGATCGACGGATACGCCGTCAGGCCCTGCACTTCGGGCGATTTCGGGTTTATCGGCAGGATCGTGCCCTGGAACCCATGCCGTTTGAGAAAATCCACCGGCCGTCCGCCGATGCGTTTCGGGTCGCTCGACGCGCCGATCACGGCAACAGAACGAGGGGCGAAAATGGCATCCATTCCGTCAATACGCATGGGTCTTCCTTTGATGTTCGAATTAGTAGGATTTCGGCAGGCCGAGCGCGTGTTCCGCGATGAACGACAGCACCAGTTGCGGTGTTACCGGCGCGATGCGGAACAGGATGGCTTCGCGCACAAGGCGTTCGACATGGTATTCCTTGGCATATCCGAAACCGCCAAAAGTCAGCTGCGCGGTCTGCGTCGCCTTGACCGCCGCTTCGCCGGCCAGGTATTTGCCCGCGTTGGCCTCGTTTCCGCAGGGCTTGCCCGCATCGTAAAGCGCGCCGGCGTTCATCGCCATCAGATTGGCCGCTTCCAGTTCCGCCCAGCAGGCGGCCAGCGGATGCTGCACGCCCTGATTCTGGCCGATCGGCCTGCCAAACACGACGCGCTCATTGGCGTAATTGGCGGCGCGGCGCAGCGCGTTGCGCCCGATGCCCACAGCCTCGGCGGCGACCAGCACCCGTTCGGGATTCAGCCCGTGCAGGATCTGGCGAAAGCCCTGACCTTCCTCGCCGATCAGATCGGCGGCCGGTATCGGCAGCCCGTCGATGAACAGCTCGTTTGAATCGACACACTTGCGGCCCATCTTCTCGATCTCGCGCACGGTGACGAATGTCCGGTCAAGATCGGTGTAGAACAGGCTTAGGCCTTCGGTTGGTTTCTTGACATCCTCAAGCGGGGTGGTGCGCGCCAGCAGCAGGATCTTGTCCGCAACCTGGGCGGTCGAAATCCAGACCTTTTGCCCGTGCACGACATAGCGGTCACCCTGGCGCACGGCGCGGGTTTTCAGCTTCGTCGTGTCCAGGCCAGTCGTCGGTTCTGTGACGCCGAAACAGGCCTTTTGCTCACCGGCCACCAGCGGCGGAAGGTACTTTTTTTTCTGGTCGTCGGTGCCGAACTTGACGACCGGATTGAGGCCGAAGATGTTCATGTGCACCGCCGAAGCCGCGCTGTTGCCGCCACCGGATTCCGCGATCGCCTGCATCATGATGGCGGCGTCGACGATTCCAAGACCGGCCCCGCCGTATTCCTCGGGGATGGCGATTCCCAGCCAGCCATCGCGGGCCAGCTTCTGGTGCAGTTCGTGCGGGAAACCGCCTTCGCGATCCCGGTTTTGCCAGAACTCATCGTCGAATTCTGCGCAAACCCGCAGGATCGCATCGCGGATTCCCTGCTGATCGGATGTCATCTGATAGGTCATGGTGTTCTCCTCGAATCTCGCAATCCGCTCTCAGCGGTCCGGCCCGGCGATGGTGCCGTTCTGGGTGAGGGTGTCGATCTGCCCGGCGTCGTATCCGAGCTCTTCCAGCACCGCGCGGCTGTCGACGCCCAGCTCGCTGCGCCCGAGCCAGCGCAGCCGCCCCGGCGTCTTGTCCAGCTTTGGGATGGGGCCAACGACCTTGGTGTCGTCGCCCTCGACCCCGACGATATCGCCGCGCGCCGCGATCTGCGGATCGGCCAGGATGTCATCGACGTCATAGACCATCGCCGCCACGGCATCGTGGGCCTGGAAGATGTCGATCGCCTTCTGCGCGTCATGCCGGGCCACGAATGCCCCAAGCCGGTCCACGATTTCGTCCATGTGCTCCACGAAGCCGTCCAGATTTTGGAATTGCGGCTGTTCCGCCCATTCCTTTCCGCCCGCGGCCTCCAGAAGCCGACGTCCGGTCGCCGCACTGCCGGCGCTGATTGTGACCCATTTCCCGTCCTGGGCGCGAAACACCCCCGCCGGGGCGTAGGAATTGGGGGCCTGAAGCCCGTTTCGGTCAACCGGAAGCCCCGCGCCGGTCCGCGTCGGAACGTGATAGTCGATCAGGCGCAACAGCGGCTCGAAGATGGCGAGGTCCACCACCTGGCCCCTGGCGCTGCCGTTGCGCACCGCATGAAGCGCCATCATCGCGCCGTAGGCCGCCATGAGGCCCGTGGTTGAATCCGCGGCGGGAAAGCCGGGGTGCATCGGCGCGTTGTCGGCAAAGCCGGTCATGTTGGCCAGCCCGCTCATGGCCTCGCCGGCCCGACCGAAACCCGGCCAGGAGGAACGCGGCCCGGTCTGCCCATAGCCCGAGATCCGCACGATCACCAGATCCGGGTTCCATTCATGCAGAACCTCTGGCGCCAACCCCGCCCTTTCAAGCACGCCGGGGCGGAAGTTCTCGATCAGAACCTGCGCGTTTTCGACCAGGCGGCGCAGAACCTCGCGGCCGTCGTCGGTCTTCCAGTCCAGCGCCACCAGTCGCTTGTTTCGGGCCAGCGTCTTCCACCACACGCCGACGCCATCCTTGGCGCGCGCGCTCAGAACCCGCAGCATGTCGCCCTGCCCCGGTCGTTCGATCTTGATCACCTCAGCGCCGAAATCCGAGAGCAGAGCGCCGCACATCGGCGCGGCAATCACATGCCCCATTTCAATCACCCTGAGGTCGCTCAGCGGCCCGTCTTTTATCGTCACGCGGTCTTCTCCCAGATTGCCATTTCTCGATCGTCAAGCCCCAATCTCCGGGTCCAGCGCCCCTATTCTCCCCGGAACCGAAATCCATTGCGAGAATAATCGAACGTCCGTTAGATCTTCGAAACGGGCGGTGAAATTTTCACTTGACGGAGAAAGAAATGGCTGAACCAGAGACGAATCGAATGGCGACACGCCGGCCTTCGGTTGCACAGGCATTGGATGGTTTGTTTGATCCCCGCACCATCGCGGTGGTCGGGGCGTCGCGCACCAAGGGCAAGCTCGGGCAGGCCGTGCTGGCGCTGCTGAAGAGCAACGGCTATCGCGGCAAGATCATCCCGGTGAACCCGTCGGGCGGCGAGATCGAGGGGCTTGCGGCTGTGCGCAGTCTGGATGAGATCGACGGCCCGATCGACGTGGTCGTTCTGGCAACCCCGGTCGGTGTCGCTCTGGATGCGCTGGAAAGCTGCGCCCGGCTCGATGTCAAGGCCGTGGTCGGGGTGACCTCGGGATTTTCGGAGGCCGGCGAAGACGGGCGCAGCAACGAGATGCGGCTGCGCCGGATCATGCAGGACGCGCCCTTTCGTCTGGTCGGGCCGAACTGCGAAGGCGTGGTGCGCCCCGCAACGGACCTGCAACTGACTTTCAGCCCGATGTTCAACGGTCTCAGGCCCGGCCCGGTCGCGATGATTTCCCAGTCCGGCGCGCTTGCGGGCCTTATGGCATTGCGTCTGGGCGAACGCGGCGTGGGGATCAATGCCATCGTCTCCAGCGGCAACGAAACCGATCTGACCGCGGCGGATCTGCTTGAATATCTGGGCAACGACCCTGAGACCCGCGTGGTGCTGTGCTACGTCGAGGAACTGCGCGACGGGCGACGGTTCGCCGAGGTGGCCCGGCGACTGACGCAGGACGGAAAGCATGTCGTTGCGGTCAAGGGCGGGCGAAGCCGCGCCGGATCGCGCGCGGTCCAGTCGCATACCGGCGCGATGGCCGGGGACGACCGGGTGATCAGCGCGGTGTTTCGTGAAACCGGGGTTATCCGCGCGCGGGAATCCGTGGCCGCCGTCGATGCCGTCACGGCCCTCGCTGCGGGGCGGCGGCCTGCCGGCAACCGGGTCGGCATCATCTCTGTCACCGGCGGGCTCGGCGTCGAGATGACCGACCTTGCCGAAAGCGCCGGGTTCGAGGTGCCGGTCCTGGACGAGGCGACGCAGACCGCGCTGTCGCACTATGTGCCGTTCTACGGCTCGGTGTCGAATCCGGTCGATCTGACCGGCGTCGTTCTGGCGAATCCCACCTATGTGGGCCGCTGCCTGAAGGCCGTCGCAGCTGATCCGGGCGTGGATATCGCCATCGCAATTATCACATTTGTGCCGGATCAGCAGTTCATCGAGGCGTTGGCCGAGGCGTTCGACAGCACCGGCAAGCCGATCCTGATCGTCTGGACCGGCGCGGCGCGCAGCAATGCCTCGGGCGAGGCGCTGCGCGAACGGGCTGTTCCGGTGTATGATTCGCCGGCGCGTGCGGCGTCGGGGCTTGCGGCGCTGGCGGCCATGACGGGAGAAGTGGCATGACCCCGAGGGAAACACTGGAAAACTGGCAGCGTGCCGGGCGCAAAGTGGTGCACGAGGCCGACGCGAAGGACCTGCTGCAACGCATCGGCATACCGGTGCCGAAACGCGACCCCACCGAGGGGCGCTGTGTCGCCAAGCTCTGTCACGACGACTATCCGCATAAATCCGATCATGGCCTTGTCCGTCTGGGTCTTGCGCCCGAAGAGGCGCAGCAGGCCGCGGCCGAAATGGCGCAACGGTTTGCGGGCGGCACCCCGCTGATCGAGGAAATGGAAGAGGGGTCGGTGGCCGAATGGATCATCGGCTGCAAACGCGACGACACCTTTGGCCCGATCGTTCTGGCCGGTCCAGGCGGCATTCTGGTGGAACTGATCGACGCGGCCGAAATCCGGCTTGCGCCCGCGGGGCCGCAAACCGCCGAGACGATGGTGGATTCGGGCCCCGGTGCCAGGTTGCTGGCGGGGCTGCGCGGCGCGGAACCCGCCGACAAGGGGGCGCTGGCGGACCTGATTTCACGCATATCTGTTTTCTTCGCCGAAAACGCCGATCTGATCTCGGAAATTGAAATCAACCCTGTGATGGTTCGGGCGGACGGGAAAGGATTGGCCGCTGCCGACGCCTTGATCGTGTTGTCACCCAACGCGGATGAACAGGAGAGTTTAACGTGATACGTCACCCTTTCGGAGAGTTGTCACTGGGCCAGACCGGCGTTTCGAGCGGGCGGACGATGACGGAAACCGACGTCGTCAATTTCTGCATGCTCACCGGGAACTGGCTTGAGCTGCATTCCAACATCGAGCATGCCAAGGAGGCGATCTACGGCCAGCGCCTTGTTCAGGGCAGCCTCGTGTTTTCCATCGTCAACGCGATGATTCCCTTCGACAGCTCCGTGCTCGCTGCCTTCTACGGCTGCGACAGGCTGCGCTTTCTGCGCCCGACCTTCATCAACGACACCCTCTGGGCCCGCGTGGAAATCGTCAATCTCAAGGACCATGACGAAAAGCACGGTGTCGTGACCAGCAAGCTGGAAGGCATCAACCAGCGTGACGAAACGGTGATGCGCTGCGAGTTCAGCCTGCTGATCCGCAAGACCCGCCTCGATCGTCCCGGAGAACCGCCCAAAGTCAGGGCCGCGCACGACGCCACGCAAGGAGAGAGCGCATGAACTTTCTGACACCCGAACAGGAAATGTGGCGCGCGACCGTCGAGCGTTTCATCGATGAAGAGATCGGTCGCGACTACATCCGCAAATGCGACCTCGATCGCGAATACCCCTATGAGGCCTACGAAAAGGTTGCCAAGCAGGGCTGGCTGGGCATCCTGTTTTCCGAGGAAAGCGGCGGGCTGGGCGGCGACATCATGGATTACGCCCTGATGTGCGAGGGGCTGGCGAAATACGGTTTCGACTTTTCCACCGGCCTGATGGTCGCCACCTTCACCGCGATGAACATCGAGAAATTCGGCACGCCCGAACAGAAAGAGCGCTACATCCGGCCGTTCCTCGATGGCGACATCCGCTTCTCGATCTCGATTTCCGAGCCCGGCGCCGGGTCGGACGCGGCTTCGACCAAGACCCGCGCGCGGCGCGACGGCAACGGCTGGGTGGTCAAGGGGCAAAAGCTCTGGTGCTCGGGCGCAAAGGCCGACAATGCGATCCTTGCCATGCTGACCCGCACCGATCCCGATGCCCCCAAGCACAAGGGCCTGTCGGTGTTCCTGATCCCCAACGACACCGAAGGGCTGGACATCCGCAAGCTGCCGACCCTGGCACGGCGCGCAACAGGCACCACCGAGATTTTCGTCGATGACGTGAAACTGCCCGCCGATGCCCTGCTGGGCACCGAAAACGAAGGCTGGAAAATCATCACCGATCACCTGGAACTGGAACGTGTCGCCGTGGCCGCCGCCTATGTCGGCAACGCCCAGACAGCGGTGGACGATGCCCTGCGCTACGCCCATGAGCGGATTCAGTTCGACAAGCCGATCTTTGACTTTCAGGTGATCCGCCACATGCTGGCCGACATGCAGACCCAGGTCGACGCCGCGCGGCTGCTGGTCTATCGCGCCGCCAGCCTGGCCGCGGCCAAGACGCCCTGCACGCGCGAAGTGTCGATGGCAAAGCTCTTTGCCTCCGAGACCCTGCAAACCGTCACGCGCAACGGCATGCAGATCCTCGGCGGCCATTCCATGCTGCCCGAGGCGGATATGGAACGCTATTTCCGCGAAGGAATGCAAAGCACCATCGGTGGCGGGACCTCGCAGATTCAGCGCACGCTGATCGCCAAGACCATGCGCCCGAACTGACATCGGGGCCGCTTGGGGACACGACCGCACAACAAAGGGAAAGAGCATATGAAGAACGGACGCGATCCGGTGATCGTCGGCCTTGCCGACGCGCCAATCGAGGACGGGAAATTTGTCACGAAGGCTTCGGTTCTGGGCCATGCCGCCCTGGTGGCAAAGGCCGCCGTCGAAGAAGCCGGCCTGACGCTGGACGATGTGGACGGTCTTCTGACCGCCGGCATGTGGGGCGTACCGGGGCCGGGGCAGCTTGCGACGGTGACGCTGGGCGAATATCTCGGCATCATGCCAACCTATGTCGACGGCACCAATATCGGCGGCTCGGCGTTTGAGGCGCATGTCGCCCATGCCGCGATGGCGCTGCGCGAGGGCTATTGCGAGGTGGCGCTGATCGTCTACAGCTCCGACCAGAAATCCTTGCGCAGCCGCAATCTGGGGGGGCGCCCCTCGGTCCTGTCGATGCAGCATGAAACACCCTATGGGATGCCGACGCCGGTGGGTGGCTACGCGATGGCGGCGCAGCGCCACATGCACGAATACGGCACCACCTCCGAGAACCTGGCCGAGATCGCCGTCGCCACCCGGAAATGGGCGCAGCTGAACCCCGCCGCGACGCGGCGCGATCCGCTGTCCGTCGACGACGTCCTGTCCAGCACGATGATCTCGGAACCGCTGCACCTGCTTGATTGCTGCCTTGTCACCGACGGCGCGGGCGCCATCGTGATGACCACCGCCGAACGCGCCAAGGACCTCAAGACCAAACCCGTCGCGGTCAAGGGCTATGGCGAGGCACACACCCATTGGGCCATCGGAGAGATGCCCGATCTCGCCCGCCTGCTGCCGGCGCAAAAGGCTGGCGAAACCGCGATGAAAATGGCCGGCGTAAGCCATTCCGACATCGACGTGGTCGAGGTCTATGACAGTTTCACCATCACCGTCCTGCTGACGCTGGAGGCGCTGGGTTTCTGCAAGATCGGCGAAGGCGGCGATTTTGTCTCTGGCCAACGCACGGCGCCGGGCGGCGCCTTTCCGATGAACACCAATGGCGGCGGCCTGTCGGCGCTGCATCCGGGCATGTACGGGATGTTCCTGCTGATCGAGGCCACCCGCCAGTTGCGGGGCGTCTGCGGCGACCGGCAGGTCGCGGGTGCCGAGACCGCGCTGGTGCATGGCACGGGGGGCACGCTGTCCTCTGGCGCGACCGTGATTTTGCAGAAGGACTGAGCCGATGAGCACTGACAAACCGCTTCCGGTGATCGACCACGACAGCGCCCCCTATTGGCAGGCCGCACACGAGGGCCGTCTTGACATCCCGCTGTGCGGCGATTGCGGCAAGCATCACTTCTATCCGCGGGCGATCTGCCCGCATTGCCATTCCGACAACCTGAAATTCGACACGGTCAGCGGGCGTGGCGAGGTGCATACCTTCACCATCGCCCGCCGCCCGGCAGGCCCGGCCTTTGCCGACGACGTTCCCTATGTCGTCGCGTTGATCGAACTGGAAGAAGGCCCGCGGATGATGAGCCGGATCCAGACCGACGACCCGGAGAAAGTGCATATCGGGGCCGAGGTCGAAGTGACCTTCGTGAAAGCCACCGACGAGATCACCTTTCCCTATTTCAGGATGACCTGAGACAGCGGGCACAGGTCCGCGCAACCAATCGTAAAAGGGCCGCCGCAGAATACCTGCGGCGGCCCTTCTTTGTGAAAAGGCGCAGGCGTCACCCGGAACTGAGGGTCTTTCGCTCTCCGCGAAGAAAACGCCATGCAATGAGACCGGTCAATGCCAGCCCGCCGATAATATCGGCCATCGGCGCGGCATAGAACAGCAGCGCGGCCGCCGCCAGAAACAAGCCCCGGCCGATAAAGGACAGCGTTCCCCGAAGGTAACCGCTGAACCCGACACTGACAGCAAAAACCGCGGCGCTTGCCACGCCAACGTCCAGAATGACCTGACCGGTGCCGCCCTGTGCCAGGATCCCCGGCCGGAACACAAACAGGAACGGCACCACATAGACCGCCCCGGCCAGCGACAGCGCCCGACCCGCCACTTTCCAGAAATTGGCCCCGGCCAACGCGGCGGCGGCGTAGACGCTGGCGCAGACCGGCGGCGTGATGGCTGACAGGATCGCGTAGTAGAAGACGAACAGATGCGCCGTCAGTTCCGGCAGGCCAAGCCGCACGAGGCTGGGCGCGGCAACCGCTGCCGCCAGAACATAAGAGGCCGTGGTCGGCACATCCATGCCCAGCACGATCGACAGCACAGCCGCCAGCAGCAGGGCGACGATCAGGCCCTGATCGGACACCGAAAACAGCAGATTCGAGATTTTCACCCCCGCGCCCGTCGCTGTCAGAACCTTGACGACGATCGCGGCACAGGCCAGCAGCGCGGCGATCATCACCAGCGCGCGACCGGCCTCGACCATCCCCTCGTAAACGTCGCGGGCCAGCCCGGTCCAACATGCCTTCAGCCCCTGCCCCCTTGTGGCGCGGCCAAAGGGGCGCACGGCCGCACAGGCCAAGATCAAAACGATGATCGACGCGGCACCGGCAAAGCTTGGCGTGTAACCCTGGAACAGAAAGTAAACCACTGTCGCGATAGGAAGAAACAGCGGGATCGCCTTGTCGGGCGCCAGAAAATCCGCCGGTTTCGGCATTTCGTTTTTCGGCGTGGGCTGAAGGCCCGCGCGGCGCGCATAAAGGTCCACCCCGAGCCATATCGCGAGGTAGTAGAGAAACGCAGGACCGACCGCTGCCACGGCGATCTGGGTGTAGGGAATGTTCAGGAACTCGGCCATGATGAACGCCCCCGCCCCCATCACCGGCGGCGTCAGCTGACCGGCGGAAGACGCAACCGCCTCGACCGCCCCGGCAAAGGCCGGCGGATAGCGCAGCCGCTTCATCGTGGGGATGGTGATCGAACCCGTCGCCATCACATTGGCCACCGCCGATCCGGTCACTGTCCCGAACATCGCCGAGGACAGGGCGCAGACCTTGGCGGGGCCGCCAAACGTGCGTCCGGCGATCCAGGTGGCCATTTTCATGAACACGTCGGTTGCCCCCGTGGACAGCAGCAACGCCCCCAGAAGCACATAGATCGTGATGACCCGCGCGCCTACATCGGCAAGATAGCCGAACATGCCGGTGGTCGAACTGTAGAAGGTCTCGACTGCCGTGCGGGCCGAAACACGCGGCGGGCGCCAGCCCCCGTCAATCAGATCGTACCCGAAGTAGTAATAAAGAACGGTGATCAGTGCCAGCAGGGGCAGGAACCAGCCGATCACCCGGCGGGCCGCTTCAAGCGTCAGCAGAACGGCCAGCAACCCGGCGGCCCGAGCGTGATGTCGATGGCCCGTTCCAGGCGGTTTCGACCGCCCGTCCGCGACGCGCGCGCGGCGTACAGGAAAAAGGCACCGCCCAGACCGAAGCCGATAAAGATCGGTCGTTGAACCAGCGGTTCGAACTGTCCGAACAGGGCATTGTAGAAATGCAGCGCGACGAATGCCGCAAACAACGCGCCGAGCGCCTGCGCGCCGCGCCGTTCCCAGAGCGAAGCTTCGGTCGATGAGTGTTTCATGTTTCCTCCCGAGACGGCGGGGCGCATGTGGCGCCCCGCTGGGCCGGTCCGTTCGACCGGCGGTACGACCGCGCAGCGCGTATTCAGTTGCCGACGGCTTCTTTCCAGTATCGCGCCGCGCCCGGATGATAGGCGATACCGGCCTCCATCGTGGCGACGGCATCGGCGGCGATGTCGTACTCTGCCAGTTGCGGCCAGGCCTCGACCAGAAGGTCCATGTTCTGGTGGATGCTGCGGGCGATGTCATAGGCGGTCTCGTCGTCCATGACGCCGGTGCGGGTCAGGAAGAAGACATTGAGCTTGGGCACCCGCATCGCCTCGGACCCCGCAATAAGCCCGGCGGGAAGGGTTGTGAAACCGACGCCTTCCATGGCTTGCCTCGCCGCTTTCTCCTGCTCTTCGGAGAAGCCGATCAACCGCATCCTGGTGCTTGTCATCAGCTCTTGCAGGGTCGCATCGACAGAGTTTGCGGCACCGTATTTGCTGTAGCCGATGATCTGGCGGTTCTTGATACCTTCCACCGCGTCCCCGACGGCGCCGTGCACGAGGTCTGCGTTGATGTCGAACATCGACAGCACGTTGGTGGTCAGGGTCTCGGCGGCCGATCCCCGGATGCCGGGATTGAATTTCTTGCCATCCAGATCGTCAAGCGAGGTCACGCCCGATTCCTCGGTTGCGGCAATCAACAGCACCGATGCGCTGTAGGGATAAAGCGCAACCGTATCGGCAATGGCGTTGCCCTCGAACTTGCCGGTTCCGTTGCGGGCCGAGATCAGGATGTCGGTGGTGGCAAGACCCAGATCAATTTCTTCCCGCGCGAGGCGCAGGACATTGTCCACGCTGGCGCCGGTCTCGATCACGTTGACGGTGGCATCTTCCAGACCGGTCTCGATCGCCTTGCTCATCGCGACCGAGATCGTGAAATGGCTGGACGTCGGGCTTGTGGTCCCCATCGTGAGATCCTTGGCCGAAACCGACCCGCCCACAAGAATGGCACTCAGGACGACCGCGGCACCGATGGTCCCCCGGCTTCCGTTTGTTATGAGTTTGAACATGTCTTCCTCCCAGTCGTTGTTCAAAATTGTCGGCCCCCGCGCGTCAGGCGCGCAAGGTTCCGGTCTTGTCGATCCGCGCACGCAGGACAGTCAGTTCCTCCTCTGTTGGCGGCGGGGTCTGTGGCACGTCTCCGCTGATCCCAAGATCGAACCCGGTGTGACGCTGAACCTCCTTGGCGGTATTGCCGGCATGGACCGATTTCAGCCGCATCCGCAGCGTCTCCGGGTCGAAATCCATGACCGCGCGGGGCGTCACCACGAACCGCGGCCCTTCCTTGGTCAAGCCGGCGGCGCGCTTCGCCTCGGGGCCGGAAAGATGCCCCGGTATGGTGATGAAATCCGCTTTCTCGACAAAATTTCGCGCCGTATGAACGGTGGGGCAGATGTAGAACCGCGTCGACGTGTGGCAGTAGGACAGGTTGGCCGCGCCCGGTCCGCGCATCCTGGGCGCGTGCAGCGTGCCACCGACGTGATGCAGGTTGATGTTACCGAAGGCGTCGTGCTGCAACCCGCTGTGAAAGAAGAAATCCAGCCCGTGATGGCTGTGGCCGAACAGCTCGATGAACGTCTCGGCGGCCTCGCAGCGGCCCAGGGCGCGGTCGTCGAGCATCGAGGGATAGAGCCGTCCCGGCTCGGGGTTGAAAAACATCTCCCCGCCGACTGTCAGGTTGGGTGCGTGCAGTTCGCGCGCCAGGGCGATCGCCGCCATCGGCACCAGGGCCGCAGCACCCGCGGCGCCCAGTTCGCCATCGGCCAGGTCGCGGGCCAGCACGACGACCATTTGCTCAAGGGGGGAAATCGCCGCGCTCATTCCTGCCGGGCCTCCGCTTCGAGCCGGGCGAAATAGTCCGCGCCCCCGACCGCATTGATATAGTCTTCCTGGGTCGTCGGGCCTGTCACATGGCGCGCGATGTAGGCATCCAGACCCGCGCGGTCGCCGGCCCGGGCGGCATCGCCCAGATCGGCGTAGGCGTCGATATGATCCTCGTCCATTGCGTAATGGGGGAAGCTCGCGGTGGGATGCGCGCCGTAAGGCACCGCGACCACGGCATCCACATAGTGCGATGGCACGCTGACCCGCGATGGATCGTCAAGGATCACCTCGTCCGGCACGATCCTGTCCACGCTGGCAATGACCATGTCCGAGGCGCGCGCCATCAGCTGATCGGCATAGACCATCGTGCTGAGATGGCGCAGGTTCCCCCAGCGGTCGGCCTCTTGCGCGTGCAGAAACGTGACGCGGGGCCGGATGGGGCCGACGGCGTGGATGCGGCGACCCGAAAAGGGACAGTCGATTTCGCGGAGAAGCGGGTTGTGCTTCAGCACGTCCGACCCGCGCAGCGCGTCGATCGGCTGGAACGGAACACCATGGGCCGAGGCCATAAGCCCCCCCACCACGGTCAGCGCATCCAGCGCATGGGCCGTCACCTGCCCTGACTCGACCGCGCTTCGGAAATTGGGGCAGAGACGGTTTTCCAGCGTGACGCCGGGAATGAACACCTGTTCGACCGCTTCCGCCGCGATCATCAGATCGACGTCATAGCCGGCGCCGGGAGATGAATAGACATGCAGGTCCTTTGCGCCCGCAGCCAGCAGCGCGCGCACCAATGCGACCGGCCGGCCCTGCTTGAACAGACCGCCAAGGCAAAGTTCCGGTCGTTCCAGCAAAGCGCTCCGGGCCAGACGCGCTGCGTCGTGCAGCGCCGTGACCTTGCTGCGCCGCGTGGGTTTCGTGTGGCCTTGCATGGTGTGGATCGTCGCTCCGATGCTTCTGTTTCCCCGGCGGACCGCCGGGGGATTTGCGCAGAGCAACTGTACTGGAACGGACACGATCCGGCACTTTCCGGCGTGTGACAGCCATGATCGAACACATATGTGCGATTGGCCGCTCCGGGTGCGGGATCAGGACATCAGAGCAGCCCCGCCGCGACACCGCCAGCGACAATGAGAGCAATAAGGAGGATGCTGGCCAGACCGAACAGTCCGTTCCAGCGCAACCCGATGGTCAGGGGCCGTTCCCCCACGATGGAAGACGCATAAACGACGGCTGTGATGGCGGGCCCCATGCAAATGATGCTGCTCCAGCCTCCAGCCAGCGCAAGGCCCAGAGCAAGCGGCGACAACCCATCCACGCCGATGCGGTTGACCACTTCCGCCAGCAGCACCACCGAGATCATCGGATGCACCCCCAGCAGCCCGGTCAGGAATACCGTCATAATCAACAGCACAACGGTCAGCACAGGCCGCGTTGCGATCCAGCCAAGATGGTCGGCAATCCATTCGACCGGAACGACCTCCAGCGCGACGAGGCCGATGAACCCCGCCGACGCGATAACGCTCATTTCGGTCGCGAATCCCGGTGCCTGCGTCACGAACCGGCGCGACATGTCCGGAATGCTGCCGATGCCCTTTCGCAGACCCAGCCAGAGAAGCGCGTAAACCGGCACGATGGCGATCAGGACGGTCTGGAAACTGTATTCCGTCGCCCTGTCCAGTGCCACCACAGCGCCCCCGAGAATAAGGATATGACCGGCAACGATCACGACCGACCAATGCGCCCAGCCCGGCAAGTCCCCGGTCAGGGCCGCGACCCGACCGCGCGCCGACGGCGGGCGCCACCATTCCACCGTGTCGAACAGCCACCCGACAAGGAAAAGCACCCCGGCCAGCGCGATTCCGAAAGGCGCCAGATGCGCCCATTCAAGATCCGGAATCGTGAGAATCATCAGATTCAGGGCGACGCCGAACGGCGTCCAGAACGCGATCGAGGAAAACCCCCGCATACAGGCGCTTACCATCCTGCGCTTGCGGGCCTCGTACACCACATCGTCCATTTCATGGCGATGGGCCTCCAAGCCTTTCATGATGACCTCAAGCATCACGCCCAGCCCGCCGAGGTTCAGAAGCACGCCGAACAGGTGGCCCCCCGCACCCAGAGAGGCGTAGCGGCGGGTCGGCGGCTGCAACGTCAGGAACTCTCCGGCAACCTCTACAACCGGGTCCTGCGTGGCCGCGATGCGCAAGAAGGCGACAGCCGTAAGCAGCGCTGACAGGAAAACGACACGCCCCGCCGCCTCGGCGAAAATGCGCGCTTCGATACCATCGGCCAGCGCCAGACCGGCAATCGCGAACGAAAAGAAAAGCAGCACCCATCCGACGCGGGCAATGTTGCGGAACGCGATCACGAGATAGATGCCGAAAAACGGTACGATCGCAGCCGATACACCGCTGCCGGGAAAGACACCCTGCGCGATACCACCGCCAAGACAGATCATCAGACAGACAGCGGCAACCGGGTTGCGCACGGCGGACCGTTTCAGAACATCAATGGCCGACATCTGCACCCGCTTTTCCAAAGCCATATGGCCTCTCTGCAAGGCCGCGCCAGATCCGGCCGCGCCCGACACGCCGGGCGGGCAGCGCTGTCGTCAGTTCCTGCCTCATCCCGTGCGGCGCGCAACGCGCCCCTGTCGCCGGCGCGGGACCGGCGAGAGCAACCGCCCGATAGCCCCGGTAGCGGGTCTTTGCGAAAAGAACGTCTGACGGATACGGTGTGGTACAATGCCTTGGCGAATTCGCGCCCTTGCCTTCCAGTCCATTCACGCCGAGACCTCCAGCCGCGCTCGCCCTTCTTGTCGCAGCTTTTCTGACACGCCCGGCGCCCGATCTCAAAGGGATTCAAATGAGGGATTCAAATGAGGGTTTGCACGCAGGCTGCCTCATCCCGGTGGCGATCACAACGCGATAGCCCAGTTCAACACATATGTGCAAACAGGTGGCCACCCGAATTGATAGCACCTCCCGACATGAGGCAAAGTACAGTACCAGAGAGGATCAGAACATGACCAATGATTTCACCCGCCGTCTGACGGGGTTCATCGCCGCGCGGCATCGGCTGGACGCGGCAAATGCCGAGGAGGCCGCGCTTTGCGTGGAGGATACGGTGGCTGTCATCTATGGCGGATGGCACGAGCCGGTGGTCCGCCGGCTGGCGGCACTTGACGGGGACGAAGCGGCGACACCCGCGGGCACGGTCGGACAGGGCGGGGTCGAACGGGCCGGGTTCCTTAATGCCGTCGCCGGTCATGCGCTGGATTTCGACGATGTTCACACGCTCAGCGTCACGCATCCCAGTGTGGTCTTCGTGCCGGCGCTGATGGCGATGGCCGACGCGCGGCCCGAGACCGCCGACCGCATTGCCCCCGCGCTTGCGGTGGGAGCGGCCGTCAATGTCGCGCTGGGACAGGTTCTGGGCTTTGGCCACTACGACAAGGGCTGGCACGCCACATCGACGATCGGGGCAGTGGCCGCCGCGGCGGCGGTCGCGCATCAGCTCGACCTTGACGAAGACGCCATCGGTAACGCCCTGTCGCTGGCCGCGTCGCTGGCGGGCGGATTGCAGATAAATTTCGGGGCGATGGCCAAGCCGATCCAGGCCGGCAACGCCGCCCTTGTCGGACTGCGCGCCGCCCGTATGGCCGAGGCCGGCATTACCGGCGCCCCCGATATCTTTGCGCCGCGCGGTTTTTTCGATCTTTATGCCGGCCCGGACGGGCTTGCGGGCGATCCCGCCGGGGTGGAGCCAAGGATCGATCTGGGCAGCGTGTCGCGCAAGCTTTATCCCTGCTGCTATCTCACGCACAGGATGATCGCCGCGGGGCGGCACCTTTACGCCCAACGCGGCGGAGACGCGGTGCCCGAGGGCTCGGTGATCGAAATGACGGCGCCCAAGGGCGCTATGGTGCCCCTGCATGTCATGGATCCCAAGGATGGAATGGAAGCCAAGTTCTGCGCCGCCTATACCTTGTCGGCGGCCCTGCACCAGGGCCGGGTCGGGCTTGCGGATTTCGAGGACGACAGCCCTCACCGCCCCGAGATCCGCCGTCTCATGGACATGGTAACCATCGAAACCGAACCGGACGCGGGGCAGGATCGCGTCGGTGTGGACCATGGGGCGGTCCATGTCCGCCTGCGTCACGGAAACGAAACCCTGGCCGAAACGTCGGTCGCGGCGCATCCCGGTTCGCCCTCGGACCCGGCGAGCCCTGCCGAGATCGGCGACAAGATTGCCGATTGTCTTGACAAATACCGCAGGGACGGGGGCACGCCGCCTGCTGTCGCGGTTTTCCGTCAGGATCTGCGCACACGGCTGCATCTGCCGCCGCTGCGCGATTCGACCGCCCCCGCCGGCAAGCCGGAACACGGCAGCTCCGCCGCCAACCATGCACCGTCAGAAAGGACCGCCTGATGGAATCGATGATCCATGACATGGCCGAGCGGTTGTTCCGCGACCACATCGGCCACGGCCTGCGCGAGGGCGCCGCTGCCGGGCAATGCCCCGAGGCGCTCTGGACGCGGATCGAGGAGGCCGGGTTGCCCATGGCGCTGGTGCCCGAAGAGGCCGGCGGTTTCGGCGTGCCCGCCGCCGAGGCGCTGGGGCTGGTGCGCATCGCCGGGGCGCATGGCCTGCCGCTGCCACTGGCCGAAACCCTGATCGCGAACGCGGTGCTGGCGCGCGCGGGGCTCACGCTGCCCGGCGGCAGACTGACCATCGCCGAGGGTGCTGCGCTGCGGCTGGACCGGCGCGGGGCTGCCATCCATGCAAGCGGGCCGCTGACATTGGTGCCTTTTGCCCGCTGGGCGGACCGGATCGTGACCATCGCCGCGCTGGACGGCGTCGATCATGTTCTGTCCCTGCCGGTCAAGGATCTGACAGTCACCCCGGCGCAGGATCTCGCCGGGATGCCGCGCGACGATGCCGGGGTCGACCTTGCGCTGACCGATGCCGATGCCGCCCCCCTGCCGCGGTCGCTTGGCGGAATGCGCGGGCTGGGGGCGCTTGCCCGCAGTCTGGCCACCGCCGGCGCGATGGAGACCATCCTGTCGATGACTGTCGAATATGCCAACGACCGGGTCCAGTTCGGACGGCCGATCGGCAAGTTTCAGGCGATCCAACACTACCTCGCGACGATGGCCGGAGAAACCGCCGCGTCGCGCGCCGCCGCCGAAATGGCGGCCGACAGCTACGATACACCCGCCTTTGCGCTGACCGTTGCCGCCGCCAAGAGCCGCTCCGGGGAAGCCGCGGAAACAGTCGGTGCGCTGGCCCATCAGGTTCACGGGGCCATCGGCTATACCCAGGAACACGCGCTGCACCATTTCACCAAACGGATCTGGAGCTGGCGCGACGAGTTCGGCACCGAGCTGGACTGGACAAGGGAGCTGGGGCGGGCCGCCCTGTCGAGCCCCCGCGACACGTTCTGGCATTTCATCACCGACAGCACTGCACAAGGCATCCCGGCATGACCCTTACCGCATTTCCCCCGCCCCCGCCCGGCGCCGATTACGACGATCTGCGCCAAGAGGTCCGCGCGTTTCTGGCCGAGGAACTGGCCGGTTTCCCGCCCGAAAAGCGCGCGGAATCGTGGAACGGGTTCAGTCGCGCGTTTTCGCGCAAGCTGGCGCAGCGCGGCTGGGTCGGCATGACGTTCCCCAGGGAATACGGCGGGCACGCGCGCAGCGCGCTGGAACGGTATGTCGTGTCCGAAGAACTGCTGGCCGCCGGCGCGCCGGTGATCTCGCACTGGATCGCCGATCGTCAGAGCGGCCCGCTCATTCTGGCCAAGGGAACCGAGGAACAGAAACGCGCGATCGTGCCGCGCATCGCCGCGGGCGAGCTGTGTTTCTGCATCGGGATGAGCGAGCCCGATTCCGGCTCGGACCTTGCTGCAACGCGCACCGTCGCCACCGAGGTCGAAGGCGGTTTCCGTGTCAACGGCACCAAGGTCTGGACGACCTATGCGCATGTGGCCGACTACATGATCCTGTTCTGCCGAACCGGCAAGAGCGACGACCGCCACGGCGGGATGAGCCAGTTCCTCATTGATCTCAAGGCCACCGAAAACATCCAGATCAGCCCGATCATCGACCTGGGCGGCGAACATCATTTCAACCAGGTCATCTTCGACGACACGTTCCTGCCATCCGACGCGCTGCTGGGCGAAAAGGGCGAGGGCTGGTCGCAGGTCATGAGCGAACTGGCCTTCGAACGCAGCGGGCCGGAACGGTTCCTGTCGTCCTTCGCCCTGATCGAGGAACTGATCCGGGTGCTGCGCCAGGACGCCACCGAGGCCCAGCAGGCCGAGATCGGCCGCCTGTCCGCGCATCTGATGGTGCTGCGGCAAATGTCGCGCTCGGTGGCCGGCATGCTGAACGAGGGCAAAAACCCCGCGCTTCAGGCCGCCATCGTCAAGGATCTCGGCGCGCTCTATGAACAGGATATCCCGCGTCTGGCGCGCAGCCTCGTATCCCGCCCGGCGGTGCCCGGAGGGCGCGACAGCTATGCGGCGGTGCTGGCTTATACCGAACTTGCGGTGCCGTCTTTCTCGCTTCGGGGGGGCACCCGCGAGATTCTGCGCGGCATCATCGCACGCGGACTGGGCTTGCGGTGACGGGGGCGACCTGCAGGATCGGCGCGCGCCTAATTCAGGGCCGTTCCGGTCCCGCCCGGACGATAGCCTAGCGCCAGCGAAAGCTGTTCGGCGCTCGCTTTGGCCGCTGTCACGCACAGTTTCCGGTTCCGGGCGGCGCGTTCCAGGGGCGCGCCGATCACCAGCGCCCCTGCCAGGTTCCCATCGGCGCGAAACACGGGCACACCGAAGCCCGCGGCATCGACATGCGCCGTGCCGACCGTTCTGGCGTACCCGGTTTTGCGGATTTCCGATATCATGCGCCGCAATGCGTTTTCGTCGGTGATCGAATTGCCGGTAAGCGGCGTCAGTTCGGTCCGCGCGAAATACGCGTCAAGCTCGTCGGGGGTGTCGTAGGCCAGCATGACAAGCCCCGATGCCGAACAGAACAGGGGCCGGTCGGCCCCCGTCTGGGCAACGTACCGCACCGGCTGCGGGCTTTCGATGACCGACGAATAGACGACGCGATCACCATCGCGAACCGCAAAAAGAACCGTCTCGCCGGTCTGTTTCACAAGGTCGCTCATCACCCCGCGCAGGACCGACGCGAACGGGTGCTTTGTCAGAATGGTCTGCGCGAACTGGAAAATTCTCGGGCCGAGAAAATACGCGTCGTTCTCGCGCATCAGGTAACCCTTTTCGGTGAGAGGGCGCAGCAGCACCAGCAAACTGCTCTTGGGGCAATCCAACGCGCTGCTGAGCTCGGACAGGGACATGCGCCGGTCGCTTTGCGCCACCACATCGAAAAGCGCCAGGATGCGGTTCAGCGATCGCGGCCCTTCCGACGTGCGCCCGGCAGGTTCGATTCCGTCAGATTGCGCGGTTGTCATGGTCATCGTCTCCAGTTTCGCGATGCGACCGGGTATTGGCAAAACCGAAGCGGCAGTCCAGCCATATTCGGACCGGACCGGGCCCTCCACAGCGCGTCTGAAACGGGTCTATGCCTCTCCCGGCTCCTTGTCCGTCGTGCGTGCCTTGATCATCCGCAGGGGTGTGTATTCCAGCACCTGCTCGCCAGTTTGCTTGAAGATCTTGTTCCGGGTCCGGACCAGGCCGCGGTTCGGCCGGCTTTTCGAGCGGCGCGATTCCGTCACCTCGACTTCGCAATGGATCGTGTCGCCCGCGAACGTGGGTCCCAGAACCTTGAGTTCCATTTCCAGAAAGGCAAAGCCCGTGTGCTGCATCGTGGACTGTGTCAGCAGACCCTCCATGAGGGTGTAGACCAGCGCGCCGGGGGCGGCAAAGCCCGCGATGTTGGATTCCTTTTCGCGAAACTCGCTGTTGATGAACAACACCTCAAGCATGCCGGTGACGCTGACGAAATTCGTGATGTCTGTTTCGGTCACGGTGCGACCGATGGTCCGGAACCTGCGCCCCACCGGCAAATCTTCGTAACAAAATCCAAGGCCCACAGTTTCCATGCCGTTCGTTCCCTCGTTAGGTCCAGTCTTCTGCGAAGGCTCGGCCGCGCCGGCCCCACAACCGGGAGATTTCCCGTTCTCGGCAGGGTAGAGTGCAAGCGCCAGACCAATCAATCGAAGCGACCGTTTTTGCGGGTCCGGGATGAATCAAGCACATTCATGATGAATTCGGCCTGTCGGTCGGTTTCGCCGTTCTCAACGCGACATTGCACATATGTGCTTTTGCACAACCGCCGGCGGTTAGCGTTTGGTCGGGCGCGGCCGCCAACCTACGGTCTGCCAACAATCGTTCGGCATCCACAATCGCAAGGAGGTACTCTGGCATGAATTTCGGCTTTTCCGAGGAGCAGGATACCATACGCGAAACCCTGGCCCGGATGCTTGGTGATCACGCGACCCTGGAGGTCGCGCACACCCGGCTCGACAGCGGAGAAGGGTTCGATACGGCCACCTGGTCCGCACTGGCCGAAGGCGGCTGGCTTGGCCTTGCCATGTCGGAAGCACATGGCGGCTCGGGGATGGGTGCGGTGGAACTGGCCATCCTCGCCGAGGAGGTCGGGCGCTGTATGGCCGCCGTACCTTGCCTCCCGGTCCTGTGCATGGCGGTTCCGGCGCTTCAGTCCGCCGGGACGGAAGACCAGCGCAGATCGCTTCTGCCCGGCATCGCCGAGGGCCGCACGATCATCGCCATGGCGCTTGCCGAGGGCGGGGGTCTGGCACCGGACACCGTATCGGCAAAAGTGGCGCAGGGCCGTCTTTCGGGACAAAAATCGCCGGTCACCTTTGGCGCCGAGGCGACCCACGCACTTGTCGCCGCAACCGATGAAGAGGACACGCCGCGTCTTTATCTTGCGGATCTCACCGCGTCGGGTGTGACGACCAGTGCGCTTGACCCGATCGACCGCACACGCCCGACGGCCGAGATCGTCTTCGACAACGCGCCGGTCGAATTGCTGCCCGGCTCGGATCCCGCGGCGATCTATCGCCTTCTGAGCGGCGCCGCGGTGCTGGCCGCCTTCGAACAGATCGGCCTTGCCGGGCGCGCCCTTGCCCTGACCACCGCCTATGCCGGCGAGCGGCACGCTTTCGGGCGTCCGATCGGCGGCTTTCAGGCGGTCAAGCATCGGCTCGCCGACATGTTCGCCAAGATCGAGCTGGCGCGGTCCAACGCCTTCTTCGGTGCCTGGGCGCTGGCGAGCGGCGACAGTCGACTGCCCGAAGCCGCCGCCGTCGCGCGCCTGTCGGCGCTTGATGCGGTGCAATTCGTCACCGAGGAATCGATCCAGCTGCACGGCGGTATCGGGTTCACATGGGCCGCCGACCCGCATCTGTTTCTGCGGCGTGGCTGGCAGTTGAAGGCAGAACTTGGCCCGGCCGTTCTGTGGCGCGAACGGCTGATTGACAATCTGGCCGACGCCCCATGGGCCGCAAGCTGACAGGGAAATCAGACACATGGATTTTAGCGACAGCCCCGAAGAAGCCACCTTTCGCGCGAAAGCGCGGGACTGGCTGAATGCCAACGCAACCCTGCGGGACGGCAGCGAGAAAGCTCAGGATCACTTTATGGCCCGCGACGCCGACGAGGTCGCGCGGGCGCGCGACTGGCAGGCCCGCAAGGCCAAAGCGGGCTGGGCCGGACTGACCTGGCCGCGCGCCTTTGGCGGACGCGACGCGACTCCGATCGAACAGGTGATCTGGAACCAGGAGGAAGGGCGCTATGCCGTGCCGCCCAACGTCTTCCTGATCGGCATCGGGCTGGTCGGGCCCACGGTCATGATCCACGGCACGCAGAGCCAGAAAACCGCGGTTCTGCCGCGCGCCCTGACCGGCGAGGATATCTGGTGTCAGTTGTTTTCCGAACCCGCTGCCGGATCCGATCTGGCAGGCATACGCACCCGTGCGCGGCGCGACGGCGACGACTGGGTGATTTCCGGCCAGAAGGTCTGGACCTCGGGCGCGCATTATTCCAGCCACGGCATCCTTCTGGCACGCACAGATCCGCAGGTGCCCAAGCACAAGGGTATGACGATGTTCCTCGTGGACATGTCCGATCCGGCCATCGAAACGCGTCCGATCCGCCAGATCTCGGGTGGTGCCAGCTTCAACGAGGTGTTCATCGACGACCTGCGCGTGCCCGACAGCGCCCGTCTGGGCGGCGAATCCGAAGGCTGGAAGGTGGCGCTGACGACGTTGATGAACGAACGGTTCAGCATCTCGGTCGGTCGCGCCAGCGGCGGGGCGCGCGCCGAGGAACTGATTGCCCTTGCCACCCGTGTCGAACGCAACGGGCGCCCGGCTATCCAGGACGGCGAAGTGCGCGCGCGCATCGCGGATTTCGTTGCACGGCAACGCGGGCTCGAATTTACCTCCTACCGGGTCATGACGTCTCTGTCGCGCGGCGACGCTCCGGGCGAGGAAGGCTCGATCGGAAAGCTGCTGCTGGGCAAGCTGCGCCAGGAAATGGGCGCCTTCGGGCTGGAACTGGCCGGGACCGCGGCGGGCGTGTCGGCGGGGGCTGACGACGACGCCGCGCGCTGGCGCAACGAATATCTTACGGCGCCGGGCAACCGCATCGCCGGCGGGTCCGACGAGATCCAGCGCACGATCATCGGCGAACGCATTCTCGGGCTGCCGCCGGAAATGCGCGTGGACAAGACCGTGCCATTTTCGGAACTCTAGGCTGACCGCCCGGCTGCGCCGAAAGAACCAACAAGGAGGAGAATACCATGAACTTCAGATGGACAAGCATCGCGGCTGCCGGGTGTCTGGCGATGGCCGCGCCGGTCGGCGCGCAAGACATCGAATTGCCCGACGTCATCGCCTGGTCGGCCTATGACACGGGATCGGCGGGCCACGCGCATTCGATCGCCATCGGCAACATGATGCGCAGCCGTTACGGCACGACGATCCGGGTGCTTCCGGGGCGCAACGACGTCTCGCGGATGACGCCTCTCAAGAATGGCACGGTGGATTACTGCCTGTGCGGCATCGCGTCCTACTTTGCCGGCGAAGGGGTGTTCCTGTTCGCCGCGCCGGAATGGGGCCCGCAGCCGATCCGCGCGGTGCTTCAGGCTGTCGGCGATTACGGTCTGGGTGTAGCCGTCGCGGCCGATGCCGGGATCGAGACGGTTGCCGATCTCAAGGGCAAACGGGTCGGCCGCGCCGTCAGCTCGCCCGCGATTGATGTCAATATGGAGGGTCTGCTGGCTTTTGCGGACCTGACATGGGATGACGTGGAGGCTGTCGAATTCTCGGGCTATGTGAATTCTCTCAAGGGCATTCTCGAAGATCGCGTGGATGCCGCCTTTGCGCTGACGACAACCACCGTGAACTATCAGATCGAATCCAGCCCCCGGGGTCTCAAGTGGCTCGAAACCCCGGCGGAGGATACCGAAGCCTGGGCCCGCTATACCGGGGTCACGCCCTTCGTAACGCCGCACATGGTGTCGGTGGGGCCGGCTATCGACCCCGCCTCACCGCTGCCGATGGCGCTGTACCCCTATCCGATCCTCGTCACCGAAGCCGCTCAGGACACCACCGAGGTGCGCAACATCGTGGCCGCGCTTGACGCCGGGTTCGACGATTTCAAGGATGCCGCGCCCGGCGCCAATGCCTACGAAATAGATCGCCAGATCCTGAACTGGGTGATGCCGTGGAGCGATGGAAGCGTCGCCTATTTCAAGGAAAAGGGTCTCTGGACAGCCGAGGCTCAGGAAAACCAGGACAGGCTGGTGGACCGGCAGAAGGTTCTGATCGACTCCTGGGAAAGCTTTGTCGACGGCGCCCCGGACGATGAGGAAGCGTTCGCCGAAAGCTGGATGAAGGTGCGCGCCGAAGCGCTGGAAAGCGCCGGTCACGAAGTCTTTTTCCGCTGACACGTCGCTGCGCGGCGCTTTTGTGGCGCCGCGTATAATCGGAAAGGCCGGCACAACACGGGGAATCAGGCATGTCACAGGAAATACAGGACGACGCGGCGCAGCCGGTGGGCATGGGCACCCTGCCCCCTTACCTTCGCTGGCTGCTTGCCGCATCGGCCATACTGTTGTCGACGGCGTCAATCAACCATCTCTTCAATCTCGGGTTCTTCATGAACGTCCGCCTGCTCGAGATTCACTACCTCTATGTGATGCTGCTGCTGACCTTGCCGCTTGTTTACCTGATCTTTCCGTGCAGCAGGACAAACCCGTACGGATCAACGCGATGGTGGGACTATTTTCTGGCTCTCCTGGCGCTGAGCACCTGCGCGTTCTTTGCCTATTACGGGCGCAGCGTCGTGAACAAGGGCTGGGATTTTTCGGCCCCCACCCATGCGGTGATTGCCAGCTTCGCGTTCTGGTTCCTGCTGCTGGTGGCGGCGCGGCGCACGGGGGGCTGGATGCTGTTCGGCGTCATCCTGGTGTTTTCCGTCTATCCGATGGTCGCCAATTATGCGCCGGGACCGATCCAGGGGTTCCAGCGCCCGCCGGTTGAAACGGCGATCTTCCACGCCATGAGCGGCGAAAGCGTTCTGGGTATCCCGATGCGCAGTTTCGTCAACCTTGTGGTCGGCTTCATGATCTTCGGGGTGGCGATGCAGCACACCGGCGCGGGGCCGTTCTTTATCGACATCGCCTTTGCCGCGCTCGGGCATGTCCGGGGTGGGCCCGCCAAGGTCGGCGTCCTGACCAGCGCGTTGACCGGCTCGATGAGCGGCAGCGTCATCACCAATGTGCTGACCACCGGGTCGATCACCATTCCGGCCATGAAAAAGGTGGGGTTCCGGCCCAGCTATGCCGCCGGGATCGAGGCCGCGGCCTCGACCGGGGCGGTGTTGATGCCCCCGATCATGGGGGCCACGGCGTTTGTCATGGCAAGCTTTCTGCTGACCGATTACGCCAACATCGTGGTTGCGGCGGTGCTGCCCTCGCTGCTGTATTTCTTCGGCCTGTTCGCCCAGATCGACGCCTATTCGGCGCGCCACGGGCTGAAAGGCGTGCCGCGCGCCGATCTTCCCAGGTTCGGAAAGGTCCTGCGCGAGGGCTGGTATTTTCTCGCCGTCTTCGGGCTGCTTATCTGGATGCTGCTTTATCTCAAGCGCGAGGCGATTGCCCCGTTCTATGCGACCGCGCTGCTGATCGGCCTGAACCAACTGATGTCGAAATCGCGCTGGGGGCGGCAGGAGCTGATGAACTTCCTGATCGCGACGGGTCGGCTGTTTGTCGAACTGGTGGCGATCCTCGCGGCGGTCGGGCTGATTGTCGGCGGGCTGGCGGTGACCGGCATGTCCGGCACGATTTCGAACGATCTGCTTTTCATTGCGGGCGGCAACACCTTCCTGCTGCTGCTTCTGGGGGCTTTGACCAGCTTCATCCTTGGGATGGGCATGACGGTAACGGCGGCCTATGTCATCCTTGCCGTGTCTTTGGCCCCGGCCCTGATCGCCGGCGGGCTTGACCCGATCGGCGTGCATCTGTTCATCCTCTACTGGAGCATGCTGAGCTACATCACCCCGCCCGTGGCGCTGGCGGCTTTCGCCGCGGCGGCGATCGCCCAGGCCCGGCCCTTCGCTGCGGCATTCGAAGCGATGAAGCTCGGCACCATCATCTATATCGTGCCGTTCTTCTTTGTGCTCGACCCCGCGTATACCTTGCAGGCGGGGCTGTTTGACAGTGCCTTCACGGTCCTGCGCGCGGGTGTCGGAGTCCTGCTGATCTGCGCCGGATTGCAAGGGTACCTGCTGGGTGTCGGCCGTATCGAACCCGGCCCCACGGGCGCGATTGCGCGGCTTCTGCTCGGGTTTGCCGGTCTGGCTTTCGCGCTGCCGTCGACCGCGATTCTGGCAATTCCGATCGCTGCGGCGGTGGGCGTCGGTGTCGCGGTGACGGCGCTGGCGGCGGTCATCGTGACGTTCTCGCGCAACCGAAAGGCCGCCTGAGATGAGCGCACAGGATGGCAAACCCGAGGTTCCCGCCCCGTTCAACACCCTGCTGGGCGTCCGTTTCATCTCTTGGTCCGAGAGCAACGCCGAGCTGCAACTGACAATCACCCACGACCACCTGAACGGCGCCTTCGCGGTGCATGGGGGGGTGTTCGCGACCATGCTGGACAACGCGGTCACGTTTTGCGCCGCCTTTGCGGGCGAAGGCCGCCCCGGTCATCGCTGCCTGACGCTCTCGCTCACCACGAGCTTCGTCGGCCCGGCGGTCGAGGGCGACGTGCTGACGGCACGCGCGCACATTGCCGGTGGCGGGCGCAAGCTGGTGTTCGTGCAGGGCGAGATCGTCAATCAGGACGGGCGCCGCCTGGCGCATGGCGATGCCGTAATCAAGCGGGTCACGCCGCCATCGGCCCAGCCCGAGCCGGGCGGCGACAACCGAGTTGCAACAACGCATGAAGTGAGGAGAAAGAAATGATCAACCCGATGTCATTGGAAAATCAGGTGGTTATCGTTACCGGCGCCGGTCAGGGTATTGGCCGCGGCGTGGCGCAACTGGCGGCCGAGCTGGGTGCCAGGGTCGTCGTGAACGATCTTAACGAAAACGGGGTCAAGGAAACCGCCGAAAAGATCGGTGGCAATGCCCGCGCCCTCGTCGGGAACGTGGCTGACCCGGACTTTCCCGAGAAACTGGTGAAATTCGCGCTTGACGAATTCGGGGACATCAACGGGCTGGTGAACAACGCCGGCATCGTGCGCGCCGCGATGATCCACAAGATGGACCGTGCCACATGGCAGCAGGTCATCGACGTCAACCTCACCGGCGTCTTCGCCTGCCTGCAGGCCGTGGGCAGCTATTACAGGGATCAGGCCCAGAAAGACCCGGACAGCGCGGCGCGCCGTGCCATCGTCAACGTTTCCTCCGACGCCGGCCGGCGCGGCACGATCGGACAGATCAATTATGGTGCCGCCAAATCCGGCGTGCTCGGCCTTACGATGAGCGCCGCGCGGGAATGGGGCCGTTACAGGATCAACGTCAACTCTGTGTGTTTCGGAATGGTCGAAACGCCGATGACCGAAACCATCCGCTCGGACAAGTTCGCCGACAAGTACATGGCACAGATCCCGATGGGCCGGATGAGCACCCCGGACGAAGTGGCGCAGCCGGTCTGTTTCCTGTTGTCAAACGCAGCTTCCTACATCACCGGCCAGCACCTGAGCGTGAATGGCGGGTTCCACATCGGATTCTGAGATGACAGGCATGCAAAAGGACCAGGGGCCCGACGCCGTCTTTGCCGCCAAGCTGGCCGAGGGCGTCTTTGAGATTCAGAAATGCGGTAGCTGCGGTGCGCATGTCTTTCACCCGCGCGTGATCTGCCCGGCCTGTGGCAGCGCAGACCTTGAATGGATTGCGCCCACGGGGCGGGGAACGATCTACGCGCGGACAATCGTACGCCGAAAACCCGAACGGGGCGGCGATTACAACGTGGTGCTGGTGGATTTGCAAGAAGGCGTGCGCATGATGTCACGCGTTGACGGCATCGCACATGACGAAATTGCCGCCGGGCTGAAAGTGTCCGCGACAATCGGCGAAGGCCCGGACGGCGAACCCGCCGTGGTGTTCCGGCCAGAAGGAGAGGCACGATGAGTTTGCGGGGAAAAGCCGCCATCGTCGGCGCGGCGCTGGCCGGCTGCGGCGAGGCACATGGCAAAAGTTCGATGGAAATCACTGTCGAAGCCGTGCATGGCGCGCTGGCCGATGCCGGGGTGTCGCTTGGCGATGTGGATGCCATTGCCACCTGTCAGCCGCTGGACATGTTGTCGGGGCTGACGCTGGCGCAGGAACTTGGGCTGAACCCCAAGTTCACCATGAACAACCGCATGGGCGGCTCGTCGTTCCTGTCGCACACGCTCTGGGCCGCGATGCTGCTCGAGCTGCGGCTCGCTGACACTGTGCTGATCTGCTACGGGTCGAACCAGCGTACCGCCTCGGGCAAGCTGATGACCGCGCTTGGCCTGCCAACCTATGAGGCCCCCTACAAGCCGCTGTTCCCGCTGTCGTCCTACGCGCTTGCCGCGGACCGTCACATGACCCAGTTCGGCACCACGCGCGAACAGCTGGCCGACGTGGCGGTGGCCGCGCGTGCATGGGCGCAGAAGAACCCCGAGGCGTTCATCCGCGATCCCCTGACGCGCGAGGATGTCATTGCCTCGCGGCTGGTCTCGGATCCGCTGCGGGTGCGCGACTGTTGCCTTGTCACCGATGGTGGCGGCGCGATCGTGATGCGGCGGGCCGAAGCGGCAAAGGACCATCCGAAGCCGCCAGTCTATCTTTTAGGGGGCGGCGAAGGCACGACCCATCGCGACATTTCCGAGATGCCGGACCTGACCGTGACCGGGGCCGCCCAATCGGGCGCGTCCGCGATGGGGATGGCCGGCGTCAAGCCCGCCGACATCGACGTTGTGCAGCTTTACGACGCCTTCACCATCAACGTGATCCTGTTCCTTGAGGATCTGGGCTTTTGCAAGAAAGGCGAAGGTGGTGCCTTTGTTGAAAACGGCGGCATCGCGCCCGGCGGCCATCTGCCGGTCAACACCAACGGCGGCGGGCTGTCCTGCGTGCATCCCGGCATGTACGGCATCTTCACGCTGGTCGAAGCGGTGCGTCAGCTGCGCGGCGAGGCCGGAGACCGCCAGATCGCGGGTGCCGAGCTGGCACTGGCGCACGGCAACGGCGGTGTCCTGTCCAGTCAGGTGACGAATATCCTGGGCACCGAGTCGACGCTCTGATCGAAGGATCGCCCCAAGGCAAAAGCGGCCCCTTCGGAGGGCCGCTTTTCATTTCTGCCTGAGGTGGCTCAGTTCGGATATGTTGCCAGGTCGATCTTGGAATAGATTTCCTGACGCAGAAGATCGGCATAGGGCTGCGGGTTGTCGCGGATCGGTTGCAATGGCGCCACCAGCCCGTGCCATTTCTCGATCAGTTCGCGATAGGTCGCGATCAGCGGCTCGGGGTCTTCGATGCCGCGCTCTTCGCGCGAGATGCGGGCGATTTCTTCAAGATCAGCGGTGCGGAAATCGATCAGATCCTGAAGGAACTCGGGCGAAGGTTCGTGAATCGTCAATCCAAGGCCCGCGGCTTCTTTCAGCACATCCAGATCGTCGGTTTCGTAATTGACCGTCGTCTGCGCCACGGCCTCGGGGATATTCTTGACGAATTGCGTACGTTGCTCGCTCGACAGGGACTGCCAGAACTTCGGGCCAAGGGCAAAGATCGACCCGGAATGATAGGTGCCCAGCGGCAACTCTGTCAGGTGCTTGGCAACTTCGATCAGGCTGTGCCCCTTGAGCGCCCCGACCGGCTGCACCGCGGCGGTGACAACGCCGTGGCTCATCGTATCGTACATCTCGCTCGTTGGCACGTTGACCGGCTCCGCCCCAAGGCGTGTCGACCAGCGGTCCCAGACCGAGCCGCCGGTGCGCAGCTTGACGCCCTGCATGTCCTCGATGTTCACAATCGGCTTGGTCGTCAGCAGAACGTAGGGCGCGGTACTGATCCCGCTGAGCGCCACCATGCCGTTCTTGGCGAATTCGTCCTTGCAGGGCTGACAGTGCAGCATCACGAATTCGCTGGTGGCACCCGCCATCGCATAGTGATCATCGCCCAAGAGCGCCATATCGGCAACAAGCTGGGCATAGGGCATTTCCGAGCGGAAATAGGTCAGCGCCAGCAGGCCCACATCGGCCACACCGTCGCGCAGACCGGAAAGCGTCGGCTTGGCCGCGAGCAGGGCCCCGCCGTTAAACAGCTTGAAATCGAAGGCGTCGGGAAATTCGGCCTCGGTCATTTCCACAAAGGCAGCGTGGCCGCGCGATGTCGCATGATTGGGCGAGGTCCAGTTGCTCACCGTTACCCGTTTTTCGGCCAGGGCGGGCGTGGCCGAGATTGCGGCACCCGTCGCCACTATCGTCAGGATTTTCGTCAGTTTCATGTGGTCTCCTCCTCCTTGTCAAAGTCCCGCTGTTGCGCGGGTTTCGTCACCGCAAGTTCAATTTCCAAGCTCCGGCAGAAACATGATCAGTTCGGGAAAGGCGACCATGACGATCAGGACCACCACATCGGCAGCCAGAAACCACATGACGCCCTTGAAAATCAGCGAAATCGGAACCGCGTCTCCGACAATGCCCTTGATCACGAAGACGTTCAGCCCCACGGGCGGCGTGATAAGCGCCATCTCGACCAGCTTGGTCGCAAGCACGCCCAGCCAGATCAGACTGATATTGTTCGCCTCGTATATCGGCAGCAGGATCGGCAGCGTCAGCAGCAGGATACCCAGCGGATCGAGGATCATACCCAGCAGGCAAAAAAGCACCGCCGTGCCGAAAACCAGCATCACATAGCTGGCCCCCAGATCGATCACCAGATCCGACATCGCTTCGGGGATGCCGCTGATCGCCAGAAACCGGGAAAACAGGTTGGCGCCAACCGCGATGATAAAGATCGCCGCCGTCATTTTTGCGGTGTCCATCAGCGCGATTTTCGAAACTCTCCAGTTCAGGGTGCCGCGCGCCGCCGCGATCACGAAGGACAAGGCCGCGCCGACGGCGCCCGCCTGTGTCGGTGTGAAGATCCCGGTGAACAGGCCGCCAAAAACGCCCAGCACCAGCAAGATCACCGGCCATGTTTCGCTCAGGGCCTCCAGCCTTTCGGACCAGGTCGCTCGTTCGTCGAGCGGCGGCGCAAGCGCGGGATTAAGCCGCGTGCGAACGATGATCACGGCCCAGTACCCCAGCATCGTCAGCACGCCCGGCACGATCGCCGCCAGAAACAGCTTGCTGATCGCGACCTCGGCAAAAATTCCGTAGATGATCAGAAGAATACTCGGCGGAATGAGCGAACCCATGGTGCCGGCCGCGGCCACCACCGCGGTGCTCAGACCGGGATCGTAGTTGCGTTTCAGCATTTCCGGCACCGCGATCCGGCCCATGGCCGCGGCGCAGGCCAGGCTGGAACCCGCCGCCGCCGAAAACAGCGCCGCGCCGCCCACGCTGGCGACCGCCAGCCCCCCCGGCAGAAACGACAGCCAGACCCGCGCGGCCTTGAAGATCCCGCGCGTGATGTCGGTCTGGTAACAGACGTAGCCCATCAACAGGAACATCGGGATCGAACTCAGCGTCCAGTGCGCGGCGAAATCATAGGGCACGGCGGTCAGCAGGCCGAATGCCGCGCCGCTGCCCAGCATGGCCCAGAACCCGAAGAAGGACACGATGCCCAGGGCCACCGCGATCGGAACGCGCAGCAAGACCAGCAGAATGACAGAGACGACGCCGCAAAGGCCGATCTGGAAAAAGCTCACCGTTCCGCTCCTATTCGTACATGTCGTGATTGGGGCCGGCCATGCCAGCGTCGGTGAACGGCCTCTGGATCAACTTGGCCAGCAGAAGCAGCACCATCAGCCCCGCGCCGATCGGCAGAAAGAACCGACCGGGCCAGACGGTCACCGCCGCCATGCCCATCGATTGCTCTCCGATGAGGTATTTCTCGACAGCGTCGATCGAGGTCTGCCACGTGAGCAGCCCGTAGAACACCGCAGAGAGCGCCAGAGCCAGCATGTCGAGAACGGTCCTCGCCCCCGTCGGAAGCAGATCGTGGATCAGGTCGACCTTGATATGTTCGTTGCCATATTCCACGAACGGAAGCGGCAGAAAGACCAGCCCGACCATGTAATAATAGGACACATAATCCACCGTTCCCGGCAGCGGCTCGGCGATGAACTGGCTCAGGATGACGTCAAGCGTGACGTGGACCATCATCAGGGTCGCCAGAGCGGTGGCGGCATAGGTAATGATCCGCGACACCCAGCCGAGACGGACAATTACGGATTCCATCGCTGTATCTCCCCTGTCATGGTAAGGTCTCGGTCCGCATGGCTATGCCCCTCGAAATACCGGTTGTCTCTTGCTCAGAAAGGCGTCGATGCCTTCGGCGTGATCCGCGCTCTTGATGATTTGGCCCTGGATGATGGCCTCGGTTTCCAGAAAGCTTTCAAGCGAGGGTTGCAGCGCGGCGCGCATCAACCGCTTGGCCCCGGCCAGCGCAAAGGTCGGCCCCGCAGCCAGGTCCGCCGCATATTCTGTGGCGGCGTCATCGAGCGCGACGTCGGGATGCACCTGGCTGGCCAGCCCCAGGCTCAGCGCTTCTGGCGCCGGCACCAGCCGGGCCGAGAAAGCAAGGTCCGTCGCCCGCTGCCGTCCGATCAGGTTCTGAAGAAAGAACGCCGCGCCGCCATCCGGGGCCAGGCCGATCTTGCGAAAGACCTGACCAAGTTTCGCTGTCTCGGAAAGCAGCAGCACGTCGCAGGCCAGCGCCATGCTCAGCCCGATCCCCACCGCCGGACCGCGCACCGCCGCCACCACCGGCTTTTCACAGTTGTATATGGACAGGATCATCTGGTGCGCCCGGTGCAGACGCGCACGGTCGCCCCAGACATCGTCCTTGCCCATGGTGGAAATATCCGCGCCAGCACAAAAGGCACGGCCCTCGGCTCTCAGCAGCACCGCCCGAACCTCGGGGTCGGTGTGCATCTGGCGGAAGCTCTCCATCAGCTCGACCCGCATTTCAAGGGTCAGCGCGTTCAGCTTGTCCGGCCGATTCAACGATACAACGGCCAGACCGCCCTTGCGTTCAACTGTGATTTCACTTGCCATGACCGCCCCTCCCCAAGGCGAAAATCTGTCAATCGGCAAACAGCGCCCTTGCGATCCCGTTCTTGTGGATCTGGGTCGTGCCCCCGGTGATTGTCAGCATCCGCACGTCGCGCACCATCCGCTCCAGCGGCAGCGAGCCGAAATAGCCGTAGCCGCCGAACATCTGCATGGCGTCGTGGGTCACGCGCTGCGCCATCTCGGTGGCCTGAACCTTGGCGATCGAAGACAGCGTCGGATCGGGCTGGCCCCGGTCGATCAGCGACAGCGCGGTGTAGCAAAGCGCCCGGGCGGCCTCGATCTGCACCTTCATGTCCGACATCATCCATTGCAGGCCCTGCATGTCCGACAGCGCCTTGCCGAACTGGCGGCGGGTTTTCATGTAATCGCAGGCAAGGTCGAACGCGCCTTCGGCCACACCAAGCGCCAGAACCCCCATGCCGACGCGGGTGCCGTTATACACGCCCAGCGGGCGGACAAAGCCGCTGGAATTTCCGGCCAGACCTTCGGTCACGATATTTTCCGCCGGCACCCGCACATCGTCAAAATGGATCTCGCATTCGTTGCAGCCGCGCGCGCCCATCTTCTGTTCGAGGATGTGCACCGTGACGCCGGGGCTGTCACGTTCCACCAGAACCGTGCCGATGCCGCGCGCGCCCTTGCTGTCGCAGAACCGCGCATAGACCAGAAGGTAATCGGCCCGGTCGCCGAAGGTGGTGAAGATCTTGCCGCCGTTCAGCACAAAGCCGTTGCCGTCCTGTCGCAGTGAGGTCGTCACTGCCGTGGCGTCCGACCCCGCCTCGGGTTCGGTCCAGGAAATCGCGCATTCGATCTCGCCCGCCGCGAAGCGCGGCAGAAAGGCGCGCTTGAGCGCGTCGCTGCCGCAGGTGGCGATGATCCGGGGCGAGACGTTCTGATCGTGGACGATCAGCGCGGTGTTGAAATCCACCTTCGCCAGTTCCTCGACCACCAGATAGCAATCCACGAGCGAAACGCCGCCGCCGCCATATTCCTCGGGGATGGTCATACCCAGATAGCCAAGTTCGCTCAGGCGATGGTGGTTTTCGTCGGGGTAGATGCCCTCGCGGTCCCAGCGCGCGGCGCGGTCGCGGAATTCCCCCAGCGCCAGCTTGCGCGCCGCGTCTTTCAGCGCGATCTGTTCCTCGTTCAGCAATGAGGGATGCATGTGCCCTACCCTCCCCGCCGCTGGTTGAAGCTGTGGCCATAGACCATGGCGGCGATCGTGTTGCGCAGGATCTCGACCGTGCCACCGCCAAGCGCGAAGCCGCGCGCGTCGCGCACCATGCGTTCCAGCGGGTATTCCCGCGTATAGCCATTGTGGCCGTGGATCTGCAGCGCCTCGTTCGTGACCCGTTGCGCCATTTCGTTGGCGTAGAGCTTGGCCATGGTTGCGTCCATCGGATCGGGAAAGCCGTTCGGCGCCGGGTTGGTGGCGGCGCGATAGACCATCAGCCGCGCGGCATGGATCTGCGTCGCCATGTCGGCGATCTTCCATTGCAGGCCCTGGAATTCGTTGATGGGACGGCCGAACTGATGCCGGATCTCGGAATATTCCTTGGCCGCCTCGAAGGCGCCTTGCGCCAGACCCACGCACATCGCCGCATTGCCCACACGCTCGGGCCCGAAACTGCTCATCAACAGCGCAAAGGAGCGCGAGCTTTCCGGATCCCCCTCGACCAGCACATCCTCGGGACCGGCCTTGTAATTTTCAAGGATGATCTCGGCCTCGGTCAGACCCCGGCCCCCCATCTTCAGCGATATGTGGCCGATCCGCGCGCCGGGTTTCTTCAGATCAACGACGAAGGCGCCGATCCCCTTTGCCCCGCTGGCCTTGCCGAAGCGGCAGAAGACCAGCGCGTAATCGGCGATATGCGCCCCGGTGGACCAGCATTTATTGCCATTCAGCACCCAGCCGTCACCATCGTTGGTGGCCGTGGTGCGCAGATCGGTGACCGCGGATCCCGCTTCGGGCTCGCTGATGGCGATGGCGATGAATTTCCTGCCCGCCGCCATGTCCGGCAGAAACCGCTTTTTCTGTTCGTCGTTGCCCAACACGCTGATCGCCCGCGACGGACCGTTCAGGTAAAGCTGCGAGACCAGCGCGGTGTTGAAACACACCCGCGCCATTTCCTCCAGAAAGACGGTGCCCTGCACCACCGGCGCGCCGGAGCCGCCGTATTCCTCGGGGATGAACATGCCCAGATAGCCAAGGTCGGCCAGCTTGTCGCGATTGGCGGCGGGAAATTCCTCTTTCTCGTCCCAATAGGCAGCCTTTGAGGCGAATTCCCGTTCCGCCAGCTTGCGGACCTCGTGGCGAAAATCTTCCAGTTCCGGATCGAGCTTGAACATGTCAGTTTGAATCCTCTGATGGTGTGGAAAGCCCGGCCTGGCGCAATGCGCCCAGAACGCGCGCCGTATCGACACCCGCTGCCGGGGCGGGCCTGGGGGGCACGCGGTCATGACGCGCGAATGTCATCGGCAATCCGGGAACAGGGATCGTACCCAGATCCGGGTGCGGAAGGTCGTGGATCATGCCGCGGGTGCGCATGTCGTCGTCCGAAACCACCTCAGCCAACGTGCGCACCGGGGCGCCCGGCACGCGCGCATCGCTCAACGCCGCGAAAATCTCGGCGCGGGTGTGCCCGGTGGTCCAGTCCGAGACCCAGCCATCGACCTCGGCGCGCCGCGCACAGCGCGCGGGGCCCTCGGCCAATTCGGGATCCTCGGCCAGATCCGGGCGGCCCATCGCGCGGCTCAATTGCTGCCAGTGGCGGTCGTTCAGGCACATGATCGCCACCTGCCCGTCCCGCGCGGGAAACAGATCGTAGGGCGCGACCTTGAGCACCGCCTGACTGTTGCCGGCACGGTCGGCAAACCCGTCAGGAGCCAGCAGGAAGCTGGAGATATTCGACGCCAGCGCGTGATGCGCCACGTCCTGCATCGCGATCTGAACGAAGTCGCCGAGCCCGGTCGTGCCGCGGGCATGCAGCGCCGCCATGATCCCGCCGAACAGGTGGATCCCCCCAAGGAAATCGGTGATCGCCGCACCGCATTTCACTGGCGAGCCATCGGGAAATCCGGTCACCGACATCAGCCCGGTCAGCGCCTGAATGGGAAAATCCATCGCCGGCGCATCGCGGTAGACGGAATCGGCGGCGTAGCCCTTGCCCGATCCCATGACCAGACGCGGATTGCGCGCCGAGAGCGTCTTCCACCCCAGACCGAGCTTTTCCATCGTGCCGGGCCGGGAATTCTCGATCAGCACGTCGGCGGTATCGGCCAGCGCCAGCAGCGCGGACCGCCCTTCGTCCGACTGAAGATCGAGCGTCACGCTTTGCTTGCTCGAATTCAGCATCATTGCCGCCGGGTTTTCGCGCCCGCCCGCGATGCCGCGGATGCCGTCGCCGCCGGGCGGTTCGACCTTGATGACCTCGGCCCCCATAAGCGCGAACATAAGACCGCAATACGGCCCCAGATAAACCTGGCCCAGGTCGATCACCCTGAGACCGGACAGGGGCCCCGCCGCCGTCATGATCCACGAAAGCGCGGCTGGCGCTTTTCCCTGAAGGCGGCGACCGCCTCGCGATGATCCTCGGTCTGCATGATAAAGGCTTCGGCGGTGGCCTCGATCTCAAGATATGTCGCAAGGTCGCAATCCATGCCACGGTTCAGCATCGCCTTGCCCAGCCCGAAAGCACGGGTCGGCCCCTCGGCCAGACGCGTGGCAAGTGCCGCGGCTTCCGCCTCCAGCGCGTCTTCGTCGTAAATCGCATGGACGATTCCCAGATCGCGCGCCTCCTGCGCGCCGATCACCTGGGCGGTCATGAACATGGCCTTGGCGCGCTGCGTCCCGACCACCCGCGCCAGCAGGTACAGCCCGCCCCCATCGGGCACGATCGCAACCCGCGCATAGGCCTGACAGAATCTGGCCGTAGGTGCGGCGAGGATCACGTCGGCCAGAAGCGCGATATTGAACCCCACACCGAACGCAGGCCCGGCAACCGCCGCGATCACCGGCTTTTCCAGATCATAGAGCATCCGTGTGACGCGATGCTGCTGCTTCATGCGGTCGCGCATGGCGATGGGCGTCGAGCTGGCAAAGGTGTTGATGTCACCGCCCGCGCAGAACGCGCCCCCGGTTCCGCTGATCAGCAGCGCGCGGACCCGGTCGTCATCCCGCACTTCCGTGACGATACGCTCCATCTCCTTGCGTGCATCCTGGTCGAGTGCATTCTTTTTCTCGGGAAAGTCGAAGGTCATTCGACCGACCCCCCCCGAGCGGCTATAGAGCAATGGCACCGCTTCTTCCTCCCGAATGAGTCGGCTTCTGTCACGCTAAGGGTGCGCTGGCTCGGCGCACATATGCTGGCGTCGAAAAACAGACTCATGTGAAATTCGCGGCGCAGGCTTTTCCCGTTGTGATCTTCCGGCAGGGATGTTTCGCTCTGAATGTCTGTCTGCCATACACTTCGGTGAGGCCCCAGATTCGCCGAACCTAATAGAAACAATGAAGAAATTTGGCCATGTACTCCGACTCCCCTCTGGGCCGCCTGCGCCTGCCTGTGATCTGTTCTCCGATGTTTCTGGTGTCTGGCCCGGATCTGGTCATCGCCCAGTGCAAGGCCGGCGTGATCGGCAGCTTTCCGGCACTGAACGCGCGCGAGGCCGAGGGCGAACCACCCCTGCTGGACGCCTGGCTCAAGCGCATCACCGAAGAGCTCGACGCGCATAACCAGGCCAACCCCGACCGGCCCGCCGCGCCCTTCGCCGTCAATCAGATCGTGCACCGCTCGAATGACCGGGTCGAACGCGATATCGAGATCTGTGCCCGCTGGAAGGTGCCGGTCTGGATCACCTCGATGGGCGCGCGGGAAGACGTAAACCAGGCGGCACATGGCTGCGGCGGCGTTGTGTTGCACGACGTGATCAACAACCGCTACGCCAGAAAGGCCATCGACAAAGGTGCAGACGGGCTGATCGCGGTCTGCGCCGGTGCTGGGGGCCACGCGGGCGCGCTGTCGCCCTTTGCGCTGGTGCAGGAAATCCGCGAATGGTTCGACGGTCCGCTGGCGCTGTCGGGTTCCATCGCCACCGGAAGCTCCATTCTGGGCGCGCAGGCCATAGGTGCCGACTTCGGCTATATCGGATCGCCCTTCATCGCGACGACCGAGGCCGCCGCGTCGGAGGGCTACAAGCAGATGATCGTCGACAGCGGGGCCGATGATATTGTTTACACCAGCCATTTCAGCGGCGTGAACGCCAATTATCTCAAACCGTCTGTCCGTGCGGTTGGGCTTGACCCGGACAACCTGTCCGGCGACGGGAACAAGTTGGATCTGGCCACCGGCGACATCCGTCCGAAGGCCTGGCGCGACATCTGGGGCAGCGGCCAAGGGATCGGCGCCGTGCACGCGGTGACGACGACAGCGGCGTATGTTGACCGTCTCGACAGGGAATACCATGCTGCGAAGACGGCGCTGTGCGCCTGACGACGCACAAGGGCGGCAGGTTGCCCCGCCGCCCTTCGCTGTTGCAACCGCCGACTTCGGACGGTTCAGAAGGTCTCAGTTGTCTTTCTGATTGACGATCAAGTCCGCGTTTTCCGGCAACCCCGCGACGACCGTCACCGCGTCGGCCCGAATTCTCGAATGCAGCTTGAAAGCCTCGGCTCCGGCAGCCTGAGCCTCGGCCGCGTCGGCGCCATCCTCCAACACAAGAGAAACGCGGATCATGTCGCGGTCGTTTTCCCGCGTCACCACGGCCTGCGCGGCCTTTGCCCCCGGCGTGGCGATGACGACTTCCTCGATCACGCGCGGATAGACGAAAATCTCGCGCACCTTGACCGCCGCCCCGACCCGGCCCTGCAAGGCGGACAGGCGGCTGACGCTGCCATCCTCGTTGCTTTCCAGCGCGAATGCGCTGTCGCCGGTGCCGAACCGGATCATCGGCCAGGTCGCGTCGCGGGCGGTGACGACAACCTCGCCCGGTTCGCCCTGGTCGACCGGCGCGCCGCTGACCGGATCGCAGATCTGCACCACGCGGTCGGGATGGACCACATAGCCTTCGCCGCCATCCTCATAGCCGACAAGGCCCAGATCGGCGGTGGCATAGGCGGCCCAGGTCGATACACCGTAGTCCGCCTCGATCCGGCGGCGTTTGGCCATCCAGTCGCCCATCTCGCCGCCCAGGAAGGCGGTCTTTACCTTCCACGCGTCGCGGCCATAGGTTTCGATCACCTTGTCCGCGAGTGTCAGGAAGAAGGCGGTCGAGGCGCAGATCGAGGTCACACCGGTTTCCACGACGATCTGTGCCTGAAGTTCGGTATTGCCCACGCCGCCGGGAATGACCGTCGCGCCGGCGGCCTGTGCCGCCTCGTCGAACAGCAGGCCCGCCGGCACAAGGTGATACATCCAGGTGTTGAGGATGATGTCCCCCGCACCCACTGCCGCTGCCTTGAACAGTAGGTCCAGCCCGTGCCCGCCAGCGCCCGGAAGCGCCGGTTCGAAGATCGGGCCGGGCGAGACGTAGATCCGGCCGACATTCTTCAGATCGGAGGCGAGGAAACCGCCGAAGGGCGGATTGTCGCGCTGGATCTTCAGAAGCTCTTCTTTTTTCATCACCGGCAGACGCGACAAATCCGCCAATGAGGTCACGGCCGCCGGATTGAATCCGGCAGCCGCAAATCGTGATTTCAGACCCGGGGCCTTTTCCGCCGCGGCGGCATAGGCTTGAGCGATGTCTCTGTAGATGTCTTCAGACATGTTCATGCCTCTTTGTCCAATCCGGATTTACAGCGGGCAGTCCTTGCGGAAGTTCGGCGCGCGCTTTTCGCGGTGCGACAGCACACCTTCCTTGACGTCCTCGCTCATGAAGCCAAGCATTTCCAGTGCGGTCGAGGCATCGAAGATCGGACCGGCCTGGCGCAGCCAGTTGTTCAACGAATACTTGGTCCAGCGGATCGCGCTTTGCGAGCCGTTGGCCAGCTCGACAGCGGTATCCAGGGCGATCTGCTGCAGCTCGTCATCCTCGACACACATCGACACAAGACCGATGCGCTCGGCCTCTTCGCCGGACACCGGCTTGCAGGTCATCAGGTAGTATTTCGCCTTGGCCATCGAGGTCAGCAGCGGCCAGATGATCGCCGCGACGTCGCCGGCGGCGACACCCAGACGCGGGTGACCATCGACGATCTTGGCCCTTTTACCGGCGATCGAGATGTCCGCAAGGATCGCCACGACCAGGCCAGCGCCCGCAGCGGGGCCGTTGATCGCCGAAATGATCGGCTTGTTGCAGTTGATGATGTTGTAGACGAGATCCTTGGCCTCTTTCCACGTCTTCATGATCTCGTGCGAGTTGCCCATCATGTTTTCGATCAGGCTGAAATCACCACCTGCCGAGAACGCCTTGCCCGCACCGGTCACGATCACCGAGTTGATGTCGGGGTCGCGGTCGATGTCGATCCACATATCCGTCATTTGGGTATGGGTTTCCGCATCGACGGAATTCAACGTCTCGGGCCGGTCGAAGGTGATGCGCAGAACGCGATCCGCCGGATAGTCGAATTTCAACTTGTCGTATTTTGCATAACGGTCAGACATACTTCGTTTCCCTTTTTGGTGCCTATATTGGTTCAACCAGGCAGTCCGAGGACGGCCTTGGACAGGATGTTGCGCTGGATCTCGTTCGATCCGCCGTAGATCGTTCCCGGCCGGGCTTTGTAGAAACTCGACAGGACATCCACGCCAACGTTGCCGACCTGTAGCGGACCGATCGTTCCGCCATCGGGACCCGCAGCCTCGATCATCAGTTCGGTGATGCGCTGAAAGCACTCGGTCACCCAGATCTTGAGCATCGAGACATCGGCGCCCAGCGTCTCGCCGCGCTTGAGCTGGTCGGCAAAGCGCGCGTAAAGCGCGGCATGGTCCTCGACGTCAAGCGCGGCCTGCGCGAAACGGTCGCGAAACACAGGATCGTCGAACGCGCCGCGCCCGCGGGCAAAGCTTTCCAGCTGTCCCAGAGCGTTCTGCGCCAGACTTGGCGAGCCGATGAAGATGCGCTCGAAGCTCAAGAGCGCCTTTGCCATCGTCCAGCCCTTGTTCAGCTCGCCGACAAGGTTTTCCCGAGGCGTGCGGGCGTTGTCGAAAAACACCTCGCAAAATTCGGTCTCACCCGAAAGAGTGGTGATCGTGCGCACCTCGACACCGGACTGATCCATCGGTGCAAGAAGGAAACTGATGCCCTGCTGTTTCTTCGGCGCATCGGGATCGGTGCGCACCAGCATGAAGATGTGCGTGGCATCATGCGCCATCGTCGTCCAGATCTTCTGGCCGTTGATGACGAAGTCGTCGCCGTCAATTTCCGCGCGTGTGCGCAGATTGGCAAGATCAGACCCGGCGCCCGGCTCGGAATAGCCCTGGCACCAGATGTCTTCGCAGCTCAGGATACGCGGCAGCCAATAGTCTTTCTGTTCCTGTGTGCCGAACTTGATGATCAGCGGGCCGACCATCTGCACGCCCATGTCGCGCCCGCGGTTCACGCCCCAGCGTTGCTGTTCTTCGTAGAAGATCAGCAATTTCGCCGCATTCAACCCCATGCCGCCGTATTCCGCGGGCCAGGCCGGAGCGACCCAGCCTTTCGCGTGCAGCTTGCGGTGCCAGTGCGCGATCTCGGCGAATTTCGGGCGGTGCGGCAGGTTGCGCAGCTCTTCGGGATATTCCGCTTCGAAGAACCCGCGCACCTCTTTGCGGAAATCCGCATCGCTCATTGCGTTCCAGTCGGTCATCATGCGGCTCCCTCCGCTTCGCGCGCCATGAACCAAAGTCGCCTGTGATAGGCGTCGTCGCCCAGCCAAGCGGACAGAACCAGCGCTCGGTTCAGATAAAGCCCGATGTCGAACTCGTCGGTATAACCGACGGCCCCGTGCAGCTGGATGGCGTCGCGCGTGATCTTCTTGGCGGCGGTGACCGCGCGAGCCTTGGCCCGGCTGGCAAGCCGCGCCCGGACTTTTGGATCGGCTTCGCCATCCATCAGCCCCAGAGCTTCGCGCACGCCGGACTGTGCGACCTCGCACATCACGTTCAGATCGACGGCACGGTGCTGGATGACCTGGAACGACCCGATAGGCTTGTCGAACTGCTCGCGGGTCTTGATATACTCCAGCGTGATCTCGAAGGCGCGCGCGCTCAGGCCGACAAGTTCAGCGGCGGCAAGCGCCGTTGTATCGCTGACCGCGTCGGCGAGCGCGTCCTGAACCGTGTCGCCGCTGGCCAGTCGCTCGGCCGGGGTGCCCGAGAACGAAAGCTCTCCCATGGCGCTGCCATCGGCCTGCCTGCGCGCTTCAACGGACAGCCCGTCCGCACCGGCCTGTGCCAGCACAAGAACCGGGCCGGCATCCCCCTGGGCCACCACCAGGAAACCCTGCGCGCCGGACGCGCCAACAACCCAGGCCTTGCCGCCGGTCAGTTTTCCGTCGGCGTAACGACAGCTTGCCTCGGCGGGGCCGCCGTTCGGTCCGCGCTCTTGCCAGGCGACGGCCAGAACGGTTTCGCCGCCGACAAGCTGTTCCAATTTGGCGTGATCCGGGCAGAGCCGGCGAAGAAGGCCAAGGCTCAGTCCGACTGTCACCACCACCGGTTCCGGGGCGATCACCCGGCCGACCTCCTCGGCGATGACGCCCCCGGCAGCCAGACCCATGCCAAGCCCGCCGTTTTCCTCTGGCACGGTCACGCCGAAAACGCCGGCCTCGGCCAGTTCGTGGATCATGTCCGCGTCCCAGCCGCCACCGGAATCACGCAGTTTTCTGGATCTTCCGCTACCGCCCGCGCGCTCAAACAAGGTGCGCGCGCTTTCGCGCAGCAAGCGAAGGTCTTCCTGGTCGCTGGTAGGCAATTCAGTCTGTGTCATGTTGTTTTCGCTGGATCATAACGGGGGTGTCGGTTGTAAAAACGACCTCGCCCTGGGGGTTTTTGGCGCTGAGCGTATAGTGCAAAACGCCTCTGTCGGGCTTACTTTTCGACGGTGTGACCGTGTTGACCTTCAATTCGATATCGAGGGTTTCGTTCGGGCGCACGGGCCGCAGCCAACGCAGATTGTCAAAGCCCATGCCGCCGATATTGGCGGTCTTGACCATCATTTCCGTCATGACCGGCTTGAACACTTCAAGCATCGTCTGAAAGCCCGACGCGATCAGGCTGCCGTGTATGCCGGTGGCATAGTCCTCGTCGGTGTGCAGCCTTTGCGGGTCCCATTCCTGGGCGAATGCCTTGATAGAGTCCGAGCTCATCGGGTCGCTGCGGAAGCGAAAAACCTGGCCCGGCGCGAAATCGTCCAGATACTTCAAGACGCGCCCTCCTTGGAGAACCCGGCATCGTACCCGCTCGAATCTTTCGAAATTCGCACGCGGTTGAACTCTTCCAGTTTCGGGTAGGTTTCCCGGAAGGCCGCGAGGAACTCCGTGATCGGCGCATCGACATAGAGCCCGCGGTCATTCACATATTCCATGTGCCGCTGGTTCTGTTCGTCGAACTCGTGGAAGAGAGCGTCGTGATGCCCGTCAAAGACCAGCGGCTTGACCCCGAATCTTTCACACAGCTCCATGTTGAACGCGGGCGTGACCTTGTAGGCCTCGCCGTCGAGCCACAACTGGACGTAGCCGTGATAGATGAACAGGTCGCTGTCCATCAGCTCTTGCAGCTTGGGCGTATTCAGGTGGTTGCGCACATCCGCAAACCCTAGCGCGGCAGGGATACCGACAGCCCGCAGACAGGCCGCGAGAAGGATTGCCTTGGGCACGCAAAACGCCGCTTCTGCCCCGGCAATCCGGCCGGCCCGATACGACTCTTCATCCAGCGCGAAGCAATAAGGATCGTAACGGATATCGTCACGAACCGCTTCGAACAGACGAATCGCCTTGTCACGGCTGGATGCATCCGCAGGAAGATCACGCAACGCCCTGGTCACGAAACCCTGCACTTCAGGGTTGTCGCTTTCGACAAAATGCGACGGCATGACATAGCGATCTGCTTCTGCCGACAGGTCATCTTTCGACTGAGTCATTGTATCCCTGTGTCCCCCCGTTTTCTAACGATTGTTAGAATAAGGGCTAAAAATCTGCCCGTCAACGGGTTTCATTCTGTCTTTCGCGGATCCACGCCAAAGCGGGCATTGTCCTCTCCGAGAGTCGCCGCGCGTCCGACCGACCCCGCGCCAGTGCGAAACTGTGGCGCGATCGGCAGCGGCAGGGCTGGCACCTCCCGACCGGAAATGTCCAACTTTCGCTCGAACACACCCCGCGCGGTGAAATGCGGATCGGCTGCGGATTCGGCGGGTGTTTTCACCACCGAACAGCAACAATCCGCCGCCATCAGCAGCGGCCCCCAATGCGTTGACGGCTGGCGCCCCAGACGGCGCGCGACCTCTGCGGCACAGGCAACGGGATCGACCCAGTCGTCGCGAAGATCCTGCGGCTGACCAATGACATCACAGAAGGCCTGCCAGAATTTCTCTTCCAGCGCGCCGACCGCGATCTGCCGGCCATCCGCAGCCGAATAAAGCCGATAGCGCGCAAGGCGACCGGTCAGACGGCTGTCGGCGCTGGCAATTTCCTGCCCGGCGATCACGCCTTCCGCATGCGCCCAATAGGCAAAGGCAAATGCGCCCTCGGACATGGCGATATCGAGATGAACCCCCTGTCCGGTCTTTTGCCGCGCCATCAGGGCAAGCAGAATATTGACGACCGCCGGATAGGTGCCGCCCCCGATATCGGCCATCAGCCCGAACGGCATCGTCGGCCGGTCATCCGGCCCGCGGCTCAACGACAGAACCCCCGCATCGCCCACATAGTTGAGATCATGCCCCGCCGCCGTGGCCTTTGGCCCGGTCTGCCCGTAGCCGGTGATCGAACAATAGACGATTTGCGGATTGATCGTGCGCACCGCCTCGTATCCCAGCCCGAGCCGCTCCATCACGCCGGGGCGGAACTGCTCGACCAGAACATCGGCCTTTTCAAGCAAGGGACGCAGCGCATCGAGCGCGTCGTTCGATTTCAAATCGATGGCCACAGATCGCTTGCCGTGGTTCAGCACGGCAAACCCGATGCTTTCACCGTCGATCTTGGGATCCGTATGGCGCGCGTCCTCGCCTGTTACGGGTCGTTCGAACTTGACCACCTCGGCCCCGGCCTCGGACAGCATGAGCGTTGCCATCGGGCCGGGAAGAAGGGTGCTGAAATCCAGCACCAGTATGTCCTTGAGCGGTTGGGTCATCGCCGTTACCTCATGCGAAGCGCGCAGCGCCGTTGTTCAACACCAGGACATCGCGTGCCGGGATCGACGCGCGGAACCGGGCCTCGCCGCCCTCTTCCCAGATTTCGAACCGTACCGTTTCGCCGGGATAGACCGGCGCGGAGAACCGCACGTCCAGCCCGACAAGCCGGGCGGAGTCGTAATCCAGCACCGACTTGAGGATCGCGCGGGCAGCCAGACCATAGGTCGCCAGACCGTGCAGGATCGGCCGGTCGAATCCGACCGAGCGCGCAACATCGGGGTCGGCATGAAGCGGGTTCATGTCGCCGCTGAGCCGGTAGATCAGCGCCTGGCGCGGAAGCGTTTCGATATCACATATGTGATCGGGATCCCGGTCCGGCAGCATCGCCGGCTTCGGACCCGGCCGGTTCTCGCCGCCGAAACCGCCATCGCCCCGGCAAAAGGCCGACATCGCGACCCGCGCCAGCTTGTCACCGGTGTCTGCGTCGATGATGTCACGGCTTTGATAGATGACCGCGCCCTTGCCCTCGCCCTTGTCCGAGATGAAGTCGATCTTGCTGCGGCCGATGATATTGGCGTTCACGGGCAGCGGCTTGTAGATATCCAGCCACTGTTCGCCGTGCAGCACTTTCTGCCAGTTCACTCCGGTCCTGGGGTTGCGCAGCCAGAAGCCGGGATACCCCATGGTGACGGCCATCGAGGGAACAGCCTTCAGACCGTCCTCATAAACAAAGGCGAGTTCCTTCTTGTCGGTCGGATCCTCGCCGAACCCCAGCCCCAGCGCATACAGAATGGTATCCCGCTGGGTCAGAGTTTGCCGGATTTCTTCGAAATCCCAGTCTGAAAGAGCTTCGAAATCCAATGGCATGATCTTTCCTCCCTTGATCGCTGTCAGAGCGTGTTTTGTGACCCCAGAATTGCCGTGACCTGGCTGGACAGCACACCGCCGTTGCCATGCGCCAGCGCCAGATCGACATCGTTCAACTGAATGCCCGGCGCGTCGCCCCGAATCTGGCGCGCGGCCTCGATCACGGTGAAAATGCCATACATGCCGGGGTGTACACAGGACAAACCTCCGCCATTCGTATTTACCGGCAAGACGCCCTCGGGCGCGATACGCCCGCCTTCCACAAACGCCCCGCCCTCGCCCTTTGCACAGAAACCAAGGTCTTCGAGAAACAGAATGGTGTTGATGGTAAAGGCGTCATACAGCTCGACCGCCTGTATATCCCCCGGCGAAACCCCCGCCGCCGCAAAGGCGCGCTGGCCCGATGCGCGCGCCGCGGTCACCGTGAAATCCTTCATCTGCGAAATCTGCCTGTGCGAGCTTTCGGCCGCACTGCCCAGCACATAGACCGGTGGCTTGGGGAAATCCCGCGCACGGTCAGCCCGCACCATCACCACCGCGCCACCGCCATCGGTCACCAGACAGCAGTCACGCACCGTCAACGGATCCCCCACCATGCGCGCGCCCAACACGTCCTCGCGGGTCAGCGGGCCGCGCTCGAACGCTTCGGGGTTGTGCCGCGCCCAGGCCCGGGCAGAAACTGCCACGTCCGCCAGTTGTTCGCGGGTGGTGCCGTATTCGTGCATGTGCCGCGCCGCCGCCATCGCATAGGCAGAGATCGGATAGCGCGGGTTATACGGCGCTTCATAGGCCGGCGGGCGCGACGCCGTTACCAGCTTTCCCGACCCGGTGCGCTGGTTCGAGCCGTAAACGATCAGCGCGACATCACACAGGCCTGCGTCAAGCGCCATCGTCGCGGATGTCAGGTAGTTCACGAAGGATGACCCGCCCGACATGGTGCCGTCGATAAAGCGGGGCTGGATGCCCAGGTATTCGGCAGCCATCAGCGCCGGCATGCTGTCTTCCATCATGGTGCAGAACAGCCCGTCCACGTCCGACAGCTTCAGCCCGGCATCGCCCAGAGCCGCCAGCGCGGATTGCGCCATGACGTCATAGGCCGTCAGGCCGTGCGCCTCGCCGAAACCGGCGTGCCCGGTGCCCACAATCGCGGATTTTCCCCGAAGTTGATCGGTCATGCGTTATCCCTCCGCCGGCTTGAAAAACACGGCCGGGGCCCCGTCGGCCTCGCCCACAAAGGCGGTCACGTCCATGCCAATGACAACCTCGCCGGGGGCGATTCCGTCGACGCGGCTCATCATCCGAACGCCTTCCTCCAGCTCGACCATGCACACGTTGTAGTCGCCGCCGCGCTCGGGCTTCTGGCGCACGACGGTGGTGGTGTGGACCTTGCCCTTGCGGCTGGCGGGTTTCCACGAGATCGCGGTGCCATGGCAATGCGGGCACAGGACCCTGGGAAAGAAATGAAAGGCTCCGCAGTCATCGCACCTGGGAAGCACGATATCGTTCTTGGCGAGCGCGGTCCTGAAAATCTGGTCTGGCCCTGTGGTGTTCGACACTTGCGGTCTCCTTCCGATGACGGGGTGATCGGTTTTGCGGCAAAGCGCATTGATCCTAATTCTAACATATGTTAGATTTTGTCAAGCCCTTAGGATGATCCGCGAGAAACCCATGTCAGACACGAACCCAGCTCCTCTTTCCGGCAAACTTGTTGTTGCGCTCGAACAGGCCGTTGCTGCGCCTTTCTGCTCATCGCGGCTGGCCGACGCCGGAGCGCGCGTGATCAAGGTCGAGCGCAAGGGCGCCGGCGATTTCGCCCGCGCCTACGATACCGCCGCAAACGGCGAGAGTGCCTATTTCACCTGGCTGAACCGGGGCAAGGAATCCGTCGCGCTGGATATTAAGGCCGCAGACGACCGGGAGATCCTGTTGAAGATTCTGGAAAGCGCGGATGTGTTCATCCAGAATTTGCTGCCCGGCGCGCTGAAAAAGCTGGGGCTGGATTCCGCCTCCCTGCGGGAAAAATTTCCGCGCCTCGTGACCTGCGACATCACCGGATACGGCGAAGACGGCCCGATGCGAAACGCCAAGGCCTATGACCTTTTGGTGCAGTGTGAAAGTGGCCTCGCCTCGGTGACCGGCACGCCCGATGCGCCGGGCCGGGTTGGCGTTTCGGTCTGCGATATTGCCACCGGCATGACCGCCCATGCCGGGATCTGCGAAGCCTTGGTCGCGCGCGACCGCACCGGCACCGGCAGCGGCGTTTCGGTCGCGATGTTCGACGTGATGGCAGACTGGATGGCGGTTCCCCTTCTCTTTCACGACTACGCGGGCTTGCCCACACCCAGGACCGGACTTGGACATTCGGTCATATGCCCCTACGGCGCGTTTCGCTGCCGGGGCGGCGACCAGGTTGTCATATCGGTCCAGAACAGCCGCGAATGGGATCGGTTCTGCGCGCAAATTCTAGGAGACCCGGCGCTGGCCACCGACCCGCGCTTTCATGACAATTCCGCCAGAATTAACAACAAATCCGCGCTGGAAACGCTTATTGCAACTGCGTTCGGGGCGCATGACCGTGCCGAACTGCTGAACTTGCTGGACGGTGCCGGAATTGCCTCGGCGGCGGTGAACGATGTGGCCGCGTTGTCAGATCACCCTCAACTCGACCGTTCGACCATCGAGACCCCTTCCGGACCGATCAGTGTCGCGATGCCTCCGATTCGGCGCAGCAACATTGAGACCGCTCTTGGCCTCTCTCCTGCGTTCGATGCGGATGGCGCTGCCATTCGCGCCGAGTTCGGCTTGCGGTCATAGATCTCGAAATCGACATAGATCTCGAAATCGACCCGGACGCCCGCAGCCGAACCATCGACCCGCGCATGGCGTGGTGGCACCGCTCGCCGTAACGCGAATGGCGCAGGAATGCGCTCGTGCCGATGAAAAAGGCCGACAGCCCGCATATTGTCCGATCTGCCAGCAGACCGAGCGTAAGCATCCGGCGTAGGCTGCGGTCATGTAGCGAGTTGGCGCTGCGATGTCTGCCGATTCCATGGCAGAAGGTCCGGCACCCGTGAAGCCGTTGTGTTGGGGAGCTTGTCGCGGACGTCGGCGCGCCAAGCTTGCGGGGCGATGTCGTTCATCTTGGCCGTGACGATCAGGGAATACATGAAGGCGGCACGGTCGCCTCCACGCTCGGAGCCGGCGAAGAGCCAGGATTTCCGCCCCAAGGCAATGCCGCGCAGCGCGCGCTCGGCCGCGTTGTTTGTCAGGCGGACGCGCCCATCCTCAAGGAACAACGTGAAGGCGTTCCACCGGTCCTTCTTGAACATGTCGCTGATGGCCCTGGCGACGGGGTTGAGCTTCGACATGGTGCCCTGTTCGGCCCGCATCCAGTCGTGCAGGTCCTCGACCAGGGGGCGGACCAGCCGGTGCCGGGCGTCGAGCCGACTGGCGATGTCCAGACCGTTGATCTGGCGTTCGATGTCAGGGATGGCGTCGATCTTCTTCACGGCTTCCAGCGCGACAGGCGATATGTCGTGCGCGGGCTTCTTCTGGCGGGCATTCTGCTTGATGTCGGCGAGCTCGAAGAGCTTCCGTCGGGCATGGCTCCAGCGCAAGGCACTCTGAACCGGACCTGGGTCACGATCACCGCGATAGAGGTCGTTGTCGCCGCCATAGGCGGCAGTGGTTTGCTTGCAAACCATGGAGAGGGGGCCTGGAGAACGCCCTGCCACCCCGCAAGATGCCGGTTCGGATGCGCCATCCCCCTGTCGCGCGAGAAGGGGAGTGCGCCCATTTCCGCCATTGGTCCGAGGACAATGGGCGAACGCGGCCTGTGGCGCGCCACCGCCAAAGGGCTGGTCGTCGCGGACATAGCGCGCTGTCTGCGTCCCTCCCTTCGCGAGGAGGGGGACAGTTGTGTCGTCCATTGCCCGGCAGGCGCATGCAAAGCATGCTGCCGAGAGGGGCCGTGCAGGCGCTCGGCCGCCAGAACATGGGTCCGGATCAGGGCGTGGATCGGTGCCAGAGCTGCGGTGCAGGCCCCGACCCGGTCGGCCAGCGTCGAGAGGCTGAGGTCGATACCCTCCTTGGCGTAGCGCTCGGCCTGCCGGTTCAGCGGCTGGTGCTGACCGAACGTCTCGAACAGGAGTGAGCCATTGTGTCGCCATGTGTTCGAGACCAATGGCGAACGCCGGCAGGGTCGGCCCAGCCTCGGGGCGTGGGATGGAAGGGCGCTGGCGGCTGGCTGATCTTCTCGCAGGCCCGGCACGTGAACGTCTCGCGAACGGTCTGCACCTTCCACTGCCGGGGGATGACCGCGAGCGTCTCGGTGATGTCCTCGCCCATCTTCACGATGCGGTCCGACCCACAGCAAGAGCAGGCCGAGGGCGCGTCGATCACCACGCGCTCGCGCGGCAAATGCTCCGGGAATGGCTTGCGCGCCGGGCGGCGGCGCTCGAACCCGGCGACCGCCGTGGTCTTCGCCTTCCCGGCGGCGATCTCGTCCTCGGTGGCGGCGGCCTCGAGGTCCTCGAGCCGCATCTCCGGCTGGTCGATCAGGCGGGCACGGCGTTCGACGCTGTGGCGTTCGGCGCTGGGGCCGGAGTGGTCGCGCCGGAGTTTGGCGATCTCCAGCTTGAGGTGCTCGATCATGGCCTCGGAGGTCGAGACCACCGCCCGGGCCTGCGCCAGCTCGCTCTCGGCGGCCTCGGCACGGGCTTCCGACGCCACCAGGGCAGCGCGCAGTCGGGCCATCTCGGAGGCGGTACCGGACATGCCCGAAGCATACCCCGAGCTGGCGAAACGCCCGACAAAATATGGAGTTTTGCAGGGTTTTGTCCCGCCTTGGTCGGGCGTTGGGTCCAGCGCGGATTGCGCCAGTCCATCCCCTCCAGGAGACAGCCCAGTTGGGCCGCCGAGATCTGAACCGCTTCGCCGCTGCCGCTGCTCGGCCAAATGAACTTCCCGGCCTCCAGCCCCTTGGTGTAGAGCGACATGCCCACGCCGTTGTGCCAGAGCGGCTTGACCAAGTCGCCCTTGCGGCCGCGCAAGCAAAAGATCTCCCCGGCATGTGGATCGCGCCCGAGCCCCTGCTGGACCGACATGCGGCGCGGCATGAACACGCTGGCGCTGACGGTCCCCCCGCCGGCAATCCACACGCGCCCCCCCCC
>NZ_FNAV01000044.1 GCF_900102075.1 Salipiger thiooxidans
GCGTTCGGTGCCGCCAGCGAGGTCCAGCCGAAGTTCACCTCCCACTCGGATCCGGCCAGCCAGTGGACGGCAGCTCGCAAGGGGCCGGCATTCTTCAGCTATTCCGACAACAACCTGATCGACATGGACCATGGCGTGATTGTGGACGTAGAGGCGACGAGATCCATCCGGCAAGCAGAGGTCGGTTCGACCAGGACCATGCTGGACCGGGTCAAGGCCAGGTTCGACCTCCATCCCGAGCGCCTGATCGCGGATACCGCCTGCGGCACCGGGCCGATGCTGGGCTGGCAGGTAGAGCGCAAGACTGCCCCGCATATTCCAGTCTTCGACAAGTCCGAACGAACCGATGGCACCTGGAGCCGGGCGGACTTCGGGTGGGATGCCGAGAACGACCAATACATCTGCCCAGAAGGCCAAGCTCTGAAGCAGTTCCGACGGAACTATTCCGACCCGAACCGGGAGCCGACCGGACAGGGCAGAGCGAAATACCGTGCCCTGAGACTGACCTGCCAGGCCTGCCCATCAAAGGCGCGCTGCTGCCCGAACATGGACTTCCGATCCATCACCCGCGAGGAACATGAAGATGCCCGGCAGGTCGCCCGCGACATCGCCAAGACCGACCAATACGTGATCTCGATGAAGCTGCGAAAGAAGGTCGAGATGCTCTTTGCCCACCTCAAGCGCATACTCGGCCTCAACCGGCTCCGATTACGCGGCCCATGCGGCGCAAACGACGAATTTCTCCTCGCCACAACCGCTCAGAACCTCCGGAAACTGGCCAAGGTCCTTCCTGCATCGCAGCAACCGCGAAAAGCCTGACAGGAAAGCCGCTCGCACCACGTTCAGCCGTCGATCCTCTGCGCCAGCGAACGGGTGTCTTTCCACGGAATCGGCGGAGAGCGGTGTTTCGCGGCCACCGCAAACCAAAAATGTGCAATCGTCAGAAAGCGCATGCTCCAGACTTAGCTGAAGCAATTTCCGAGGTTCAGCCGTGGCGACAGTGTGGCCATCGACGCCGAATTGAGCGACACAGCAATTTGCGTGAAAGATCGCCCCAATTCTTAGGCGCGCCACTCGCTCAATGGCCATTCCCCACCGAAGGTGGCGGTCTTGTGGGGAAACCCATTGAACAACCGGTTAAAGAGACCATCGGCTACGCCACATTTTGCACGTCGCTAGTCGGGAAGTGCGATCGCTTTCACCTCGAGGAAGTCGCGCATGCCTTCGGCCCCGCCCTCGCGCCCGTTTCCGGAGGACTTGTAACCGCCAAAAGGAGAGCCTGCCGCCAGGTACGCCCCGTTGACGTTGACGGTGCCCGATTGCAGCGCCTTGGCGACGCGCAGGGCGCGCGCGGGATCACCGCTTTGCACATAGGCACCAAGACCGTAGGGCGTATCGTTCGCCAGCCGGATGCCGTCCTCTTCGTCGTCGAAGGGGATCATTACCAGCACCGGGCCAAAGATCTCTTCCTGCGCGATCCGCATGTCGTTGGAGACGTCTGCAAATACGGTGGGCTTGGCGTAATAGCCGGTCTCAAACCCCTCTGGTTTGCCCAGCCCGCCGCAGACCAGCCGAGCGTTTTCGTCGAGGCCGACCTGAATCATCTTCTGTACCCGGTCGTATTGCATCTGGCTGACCAACGGCCCCAGCTGATCGCCGGGCTGAGACGGATCGCCGATTTTGACGCGCGCGCACTTCGCCGCAGCCAATTCGACCGCGCGATCATAGACCGGGCGCTCTACGAGCATCCGCGTGGCGGCATCGCAGCTTTGGCCCGAGTTGATGAAACAGGCGTCGATGCCTTCGTCGATGGCGCGCTCAAGTTCGCAATCGGCAAAGACGAGGTTGGGCGATTTGCCACCAAGCTCGAGCGTCACGCGTTTCACCGTGTCGGCACTTTCCTTGAGAATTGAGGTCCCCGCCCGCGTCGATCCCGTGAAAGACATCATGGCGATGTCGGGGTGGCGCGACATCGCCGAGCCAACGGTGGGGCCCGCACCGTGAATGAGGTTGAAGACCCCGGCCGGGACGCCGGCCTCATCCATGATCTCGGCCAGCAGGTTGGCCGAAAGCGGTGTCAGTTCTGAAGGTTTCAGCACCATGGTGCAGCCTGCGGCAAGACATGGAGCGATCTTGAGCATCATCTGGTTGACCGGCCAGTTCCACGGCGTGATCAACCCGCAGACACCCACGGGCTCCATCACGATCAGATCCCCGTTGGGCAGGGTATGTTCAAAGGCGAATGCCTCGAGATCTGCGACCATGGCGGTCAGTATGTCGACACCCACCTGCGCCTGCTGTTCGCGCGCGAAAGAGATCGGAGCCCCCATTTCGATGCTGATGGCCTGCGCCATTTCGTCGATGCGGCGGGAAAAGACGTCGAGGATGCGCTCCAGAAGCGCGCGCCGCTCGGGCTTGGTGGTGGTCGCAAAGGCAGGTCGGGCTGCCTTGGCGGCGGCAACGGCGGTATCGACATCAGAGGCGTCGCCCATTGCCAGCACCGCGACGGCTTCTTCGGTCGCAGGGTTGATCATGTCGAGGGTATCGCGCCCGGACGGGGCCACCCACCGGCCATTGATGTAGAATTGCGAAAGATCGGTGGTGGACATGTGTTCATCCCTTGAGGCGGCGTGATTTGGCGGTGTTGGTGTCCCCGAGGATCGGGGGTGTGAGTGTCGGCCTTGTCTACGCAGATGCGTTCCGAGGCAGGGCGAGCGCGGAGATCGTCCTGGTCATGTCCATGATCACCTTGTTGAGATCGTCGTAGGTCGATCTTTCCGACAAGGTGAATTCGAAAAAGAGCATGTTGGCGTTGTTGAAGATCGTGGCGCCGAACGCCTCGCAATCCAGATCGGACGACAGGCGGCCTTGGGCTTGCAGCGCCACCGTCAGGTCGATGATCTGCTGGCGCAGCACCCGGTCCGACTGACGCAACCTGCGCGCCTCGGCCGTGGCGGGTGCCGCAAAGGCAAAGGCAAAGCCCTGCCGCCAGAGGTCGCGCTGAAGAACCATATGCTGCGCGTTGAAATGCATTCCGACCAAGGTGCAGAAATTATCCTCCACCGAGGCTTCCGCGCTGGGTTCGAACTTTGCGCCAAGCTCTGCCAGGCGCTCGTTCTCGATGGACGTGAGCGTCAGCAGGATTTCGTTTTTACCACCGAAATAGTTGTAGAGCGTCCCGACGGAGACATCGGCCATCTCCGCGATGCGCTCCGCCTTAACCGCATCAAATCCGTGCTCAAGAAACAGGCGCGTGGCCGCGTCCAGGAGGCGCTGCATGCGTTCGGATTTGTGTTTTTCGCGTAAACTCATGTTCGCACCTTGACTCAATTTGTATCTGACTACAAGTTTGAACCCAACAACTAAATTGAAGTTCACTATAATTTTCCTGACGCGACCGAACTTCGAGAAGAAGTTTCGGCCCCGGCCAGAGCTTGAGGAGGATAAATCATGTCAGGCGTTGTACAAGCAGCGGACGAGACTTGGAAAACCGACGACCACTTCCTGCATCCCTGGCAGGACGTCACCGCGATGGACCGCGATGAATGGACCCATCTCGAAGCCAGCGGCGGGATCTATGTGCGCGATTCCAAGGGCAATCAGCTGATCGATGGCCCCGGTGGCATGTGGTGCGTCAACGTCGGCCACGGCCGCGAGGAAATCGTCGAGGCGGTCGCCGGGCAAATGCGCAAGCTCAGCTATTTCTCGCCCTGGTCGATGGCCTCCACGGCGTCCTCCGAGCTTGCCCAACGTCTGACGGCAATGACGCCGGGCGATCTCAACACGGTCTTCTTCACCACCGGCGGGTCGACCGCGGTGGATTCCGCGCTGCGGTTTGTCTTCTTCTACAACAACTGCCTCGGGCGACCGGAAAAGAAGCACATCATCTCGCGTGTGAACGCCTATCATGGCAGCACCTACCTGACGGCAAGCTGTTCGGGAAAGATGCGCGAGAAGGCGCAGATGGACATGATCGAAGACACGATCCATTTCCTGCCATGCCCCAAGCCCAAGGACCGCGCCGCCGACATGTCGGTCGAGGCGTTCTGCGACGAGAAGGTCGCCGATCTGGAAAACAAGATTCTGGAACTGGGCGCAGACAAGGTCGCGGCCTTCATCGCCGAACCGGTGCTTGCCTCGGGTGGCGTGATCATCCCACCTGAAGGCTATTACAAGCGCTGCCATGAGATCTGCAAAAAGCACGACGTTCTTTTCATCGCGGACGAGGTGGTGACAGCCTTCGGCCGCCTTGGGTATTACTTTGCATCCGAAGACGTCTTCGGCGTGACGCCGGACCTGTTGACCACCGCAAAAGGGCTGACCTCAGGGTATCTGCCGCTTGGAGCGCTGTTCATCTCGGACAGGCTGATCGAAGAGATCAAGTCCGTCAGCAATGAGCCGCGCAGCTTCTTCAGCGGTTTCACCTATTCCGGGCATCCGGTCTCGGTCGCGGCGGCGCAGGCCAATCTTGATATTTTTGAAAACGACAAGCTGCTCGAACATGTGCGCGAGATCAGCCCCTATTTCGCCAACGCGCTGAAATCCCTGAGCGATCTGCCCGTGGTCACCGACGTGCGGGTGCAGGGCATGATGGCGGCTGTCGAATGCGAGCTTGACGCGGGCACGCCCGATGAGAACCGCGACACGGGCTTTACGGCAAAGGTGGATGCGATCTGCCAGGAACTCGGCCTGCTGGTCCGGCCGACCTACAACGCCTGCGTGATGTCGCCGCCCTTGACCATCACCAAGGCCGAAATCGACGACTTGGTGGCAAAGCTGCGTGAAGGCATCACGCGGGCCATGCAGATCGAGGACTGATGTCGTTGCGACGACCGAACGGGGCGGCGGACCAACGGTTCGCCCCCCGGACATAATCGAACAGGGGACAGGAATGCAGGACGCGATCACAATCAACGGGCTGACCAAGTCCTATCCGGGAACACCACCGGTGCGGGCTTTGAAAGGTTCGGATTTGAGCATCCGGGACAATGAATTCTTCACTCTTCTGGGGCCGTCGGGATGCGGCAAGACAACTTTGCTGCGCCTGATCGCCGGGTTTGAAGTGCCGACCGATGGCACGCTGAAGCTCTTTGGTGAAAACATTTCAAAGCTGCCGCCTGAGAAGCGCCCAGTGAACACGGTGTTTCAGCACTATTCCCTGTTTCCGCACATGAATGTGCTTGAGAACGTCGCCTACGGGCTGCTTCGTCAGGGCAAACCTGATGCCCGGCGCACGGCGCAGGAAATGCTCGACCTCGTCCATCTTGGAGAATTCGCAAAGCGCCGCCCCTCGCAGCTTTCGGGCGGGCAGCAGCAGCGCGTGGCCCTGGCCCGTGCCTTGGCCCCGCATCCTCGTGTTCTGCTTCTCGACGAACCGCTTTCGGCGCTCGACCTGAAACTGCGTCAGTCCATGCGGGCAGAGCTGAAGCGTCTGCAGCGCGAGACGGGGATCACATTTGTCTTCGTGACGCATGATCAGGAAGAAGCTCTGTCCATGAGCGACCGGATCGCGGTCATGTCGCGGGGCGAAATCCAGCAGGTGGCCCGACCTGCCGAAATCTACGAATACCCGGCCACGCGATTTGTGGCGGAGTTCATCGGCGATGCGAATTTCTTCGAGGCCACGCCGCGTATGAACGGCGACAGCGCCGCCACCTACCATGTTTCCGACAGCATCCGTTTTGCCGGTCCCGCCCTGCCTGCCAATGCAAAGGGCGGCAAGGTGACGGTGATGTTCCGGCTCGAAAAGGCGCGCATCGCGCCCGGACGCGCAGACGGGAGCCTTGGCGGCACGATCAGCGACATCGAGTATCTTGGCAGCCAGACCGAATACCGGGTCACGCTTGACGACGGCATGAGCGTGGCGGTGCGCAGCGAAAACCATCAAGACGGCACCGCGATCGCGGAGGTCGGGTCCCAGGCAACGGTCGAAGTCGATCCCGAAGCTATTCGGGTCCTGGTGGCATGAGCGGTATTATGGAACGATTGCGGCACTATACCGGAGTGCTTCCCGCGACGTTCATGATCGTCGTGTTCATGCTGGCGCCACTGACGATCATCTTTGTCTATTCCTTCCTGACACCCGGCGATTATGGCGGGGTGAAATTCGAGTTTTCGACCGAAGCCTATACGCAGCTTCTGTTTCAAAAGAACCTCTTTGACGAGGTAGAGTTCGACACCTCCTACCTCACGATCGCCTTCCGCTCGATCTGGGTTGCAACGGTGGCGGTGGTGGGGTCGCTGGCCCTGGGCTTTCCGGCCGCCTATTACATCGCGCAGCAGCCCGAGAGCCGGCGCAACACCCTGCTCTTGCTCATCACCATTCCATTCTGGACCAATCTTTTGATCCGCACCTATTGCTGGATCCTGGTCCTGCGCGACACCGGGTTGATCAACAACCTGCTGATCGGGCTAGGCGTGACGGACGAGCCGATCAAGATGCTCTATACCGAGGGCGCGATCGCGCTGGGACTGGTCTACACCTATGTTCCGTTCATGGTGCTGCCGATCTACGCAGCGCTCGAACGGCTCGACAAGCGACTGATCGAAGCCTCCCGCGATCTATATGCCAACCGCTGGACCACTCTGCGACACGTGACGCTGCCGCTGGCGTCTCCGGGGATCGTGGCGGGCTCGATCCTGGTGTTCATCCCGGCGCTGGGTGCGTTCATTGCGCCGGACCTGCTGGGGGGCGGCAAGAAACTCATGCTGGGCAGTCTCGTTCAGCTGCAATTCTCTGCCGCGCGCGACTGGCCGTTCGGATCGGCCCTGACCATGGTGATCATGTCCGCGGTACTGATCTGCCTGCTTCTCTTCGCGGTGAACCAGCGTCGCAACGAAGGAGGGTTCCAACATTGATACGCTCTTCCGATAGGGACATCCGCTGGCTTCCGGGGTTTAACTGGATCACTCTTTGCTTTTTCCTCTTCCTCTACCTGCCGCTGATCATCTTGGTGGTCTTTTCCTTCAATGCCACGCGCTCGGCCACCGTCTGGGACGGATTCAGCCTTCAGTGGTACGTCAAAGCGTTTTCAAATGACGATATCCAGAACGCGGCAAAGAACAGCCTGATCATCGCCGCGGTCTCGACGCTCTTTTCAACGGTTTTTGCCACGATGGCGGCCATCGCCCTGGGGCGAAACCGCGAGATCAAGCACAAGACCGCTTTCGGGGGATTGTTGCTGTTGCCGCTGATGATCCCTGAAATCGTGACCGCTGTTGCCACGCTGACCTTCTTTACGGCGATCAACCTGTCCTGGGGGATCGGCAACATCATCATCGCCCACACGGTGTTCTGTATTCCGTTCGCCTACCTGCCGATCCAGGCGCGCCTTCGGGGGGTGGATGCAAGCCTCGAGACGGCGGCGCGCGACCTGTATTCGGATCGCAGGACGACGCTGCTGCTGATCACCCTGCCGTTGCTGGCCCCGGGCATCTTCTCCGGTGCCATGCTGGCATTCATCATCTCGCTCGACGATTTCATCATCACGATGATGGTCGCCGAAGCAGGGTCGACCACGTTGCCGATCTACATCTACGGCCTTGTGCGCACCGGCGTCACGCCCGAAGTCAACGCCGTCTCGACCGTATTGCTGGGGATCTCCGTCATCGCGGTTCTGGTCTCGCAGTGGTTCGCAAAGAAACAATAAAAACCAATCAACAGGAGAAAACATGTCCTTTAATCGCAAGACACTTTTTGGCCTCGCCAGCGCGGGTCTGGGCCTGACCGCAACCATCGCCTCTGCCGACGGCGAACTGCAGCTTTACAACTGGACCGACTATACCTCGCCGGAGCTTATCGAGAAATTCGAGGAGGAAACCGGCATCTCGGTCACCCTCGACACCTACGATTCCGGTGAGACGCTGCTCGCAAAGCTCCAGTCCGGCGCGGCTGGCTATGACATCGCGATCCCGACCCACAACTTTGTTCCGATCCTTATCTCCGAAGGCCTGATCCAGCCGATCAACGCGTCCGAGCTCGACGGCTACGACCGGATCGTGCCCAACCTGGCCAGCCCCTGGTGGGACGAAGGCAACGTCTATTCGATCCCGTGGCACTGGGGCACGACCTCGTTCACCGTCGACACCGCCGTCTATTCCGGCAACGTCGACGACTACGACGTGATCTTCAATCCGCCCGAAGAACTGGCGGGGCAGGTCGCAATGTTCAAGTCCCCCGACGAGGTCATCACCATGGCGCAGGTCGCTCTGGGTCTGCCGTTCTGCAGTGAGGACCCGAACGAAATGCAGCAGGTGCTCGACCTGTTGATGGGGCAGAAGCCGGATGTGAAGACCTACAATTCCGACGGGATCCTGGAACGCCTGGTGTCCGGCGACGTCTCCGTGCACCAAAACTGGAACGGCTATTCGCTGCTGGCGCGCAAGGAAAAGCCGTCCCTGCAATATGCCTTCCCCGAAGAAGGCGTGGTCGCCTGGGCGGATAGCCTGGTGGTTCCCAAGGGGGCGCCGAACTACGACAATGCGATCACCTTCATCGAGTTCATGCTGGAGCCGGAGAACATCGCCATCCAGTCGAACTCCTCGGGCTACGCCAACGGTATCACCGGCAGCGAAGCCTTCATGGACGAGGGCCTCAAGGACGCTGCCGAGCTGTCGCCGCCAGAAGGCACGCCGCTCAAGTTCATCGAAAGCTGTTCGCCCAAGGCCGTTGAGCTTCAGAACCGGGTCTGGACCGCGCTGCTGAAGTAAGACCGTTTCAACGGGCACCGTGCCGCATGGTCGGCGCGGTGCCATTTGCAAGGACTGATCATGAAGACCGTATTCTCCGAAAAGCACAAACTGCGCGACGCGAAGGGCGAACTCTATCAGGGAGAATTCGTCGCGCCGTTCGAATGTCCGCGCCGGGCCGAGATCATCATCGGCGCGGTGCGCAACCGCGGTCTTGGCGAGGTGCTGGAGCCCGCGGACTATGGCCTGGATCCAGTTATGGCAGTGCATGACGCGGGCTTTGTCGATTTCCTGAGAACCTTCATGGATGACTGGGAGGCCGCAGGGTTCAAGGGCGAAGCGCTCGCCCCCTGCTGGCCCAGCAGGTCGATGACCGCGTCACAGATCCCGCTCCACGTCGAAGGTCGGCTTGGGTATTACGCGCTCAGCACCGATACGGTGATGTCGCGTGGCACATGGGAGGCGGCGATGTCCAGCAAGGATGTCGCGCTGACCGCGACGGATCTCGTGCTGGATGGCAAGGAAAACGTGGCCTTCGGCCTGTGTCGTCCCCCGGGCCATCACGCGGCGACCGACCAGTTCGGCGGCTATTGCTTTTTCAACAATGCCGCGATTTCGGCCCAGCATGCGCTGGACAAGGGCTGCGCGAAAGTCGCCATCTTGGACGTCGATTTCCACCACGGGAACGGCACGCAGGAGATCTTTTACGATCGCGACGATGTCCTGTTCCTGTCGCTGCACGGCGACCCGATGCACACCTTCCCGCATTTCTTGGGCCATGCCGGCGAAACAGGCAAAGGCGCTGGAGAAGGTTTCAACTGGAATTACCCATTGCCGCCGGGTGCCAGCTACCAGATGTGGCTGGCGAAACTGCAAGACGCGCTGGCGCGAATTCAAGCCTATGACCCAGACATGGTGATCGTTTCGCTCGGTGTTGATACATTCGAACACGACCCGATCAGTTTCTTCAAACTGACGCATGACGATTTCGTCGACTACGGCCGAAGGATCGCGACACTTGGAAAACCCACCGTCTACGTGATGGAGGGCGGATATGCAGTCGAGGAAATCGGCATCAACACCACCAATGTGCTCTTTGGGCACGAGAGTTGATCACGAGGTGAGGAACAGAGCTCAAGATATGCCCTAGGTGTTGTCCTTAGGGTCAGGATGCATTGATTTCGCGCGAACAGCATGATTCACGGCTTTGAAAACGGAGCGGTGACATGAGCAATCTCTTCTGGCTGACCGACGCGCAGATGGCAGGCCTGGCCCCTTTCTTCCCCAAGCCTCATGGTAAGCCTCGGGTCGATGACATGCGGGTTTTGAGCGGGATTATCTTCATCAATCGCAATGGCTTGCGTTGGCGAGATGCGCCGAAGGAGTATGGTCCGCATAAGACGCTTTACAGCCGGTGGAAGCGGTGGAGCGAGAAAGGCATCTTCGCGCGGATGATGGTAGGTCTGGCCGCTGAGCAGGGCGAAGAGAAGACCGTGATGATCCCCTTTCGGGACATCACTTCGTGATGCCCTGCCGGGCAGTGGACACGACATATCTCGAGGCCCGTCGAACGGCGACCAGCATGGTCGCCAAAAAGGGGGGCGCGGTCGTCTGATCGGTCGAACCAAAGGGTTTGAGGGATTAAGAAACGGTCCGGGGGACCGTTCCGCCCGAAAACGGAACACGAAGCTGCACGCCATCTGCGACAGTCAGGGGCGACCGATCGACCTGTTCGTGACCGCCGGACAGGTCAGCGATTACATCGGCGCGCGCGCATTGCTCAGCGGCCTACCAAACGTCAAATGGCTGCTCGGGAATCGTGGCTATGACGCTGACTGGTTCAGAGAAGCGTTGCAGGACAAGGCGATGCGCGCCTGTATCCCAGGCCGAAAGAAACGCAAGAAGCCGGTCAAATACCCCTCCCGGGACATTGCTTCGCAATGACCTGCCGGGCAAGGGACAAACGCCGACACAAGCGCCGCAATCGCCCCTCTCGGGACATCACGTGCCGTGATGCCCTGCCGGGCAGCGATGCGAGATCATGTTCGGAAGACTCAAGGACTGGAGGCGTGTGGCTACCCGATATGACCGGTGCCCAAAGGTCTTCCTTTCGGCCATCGCCCTCGCCGCCCTCGTCATCCATTGGTTATGAATCCTGACCCTAAGCTCAAGGCCACGGGCAAGCACGATCTTCTGGAGCTTCTGGATGATCGTATCGGTGAACGCGCGACTATCGTTTGCGGCCAGCTGCCAGTCGAAAACTGGCATGCCTTCATTGACAACCCGACGATAGCGGATGCGATCCTTGATCGACTGACCAGCGCCGCGCATCGCATTGAACTATCAGGCCCATCCTTGCGAAGAAAGGCAATCTGACTCCTTTGTCGGTTAGTGTCAGTGCGGGTGAAGAGGGCTGTCGTTTTTGATTGCCCGCACATGATGACACACCCTGATCGCGCATGTCGGTTTGGGTGACGACCAGCAGGTCGGTCCCCAGCCCACCTGCGTCGATACGAACTCGCCGCCGAAGGACCAGAGCGCGGTGCTCGCCGTCCCCAACCGTTAGGAAGGACGCGGAGATCAGGCGGAGCACCGGGCCCGTCATGGGGGGGCAATCCCCCGCGCCGCTGCCGCCCCGGGCGGCGGGAAGCGAGATCGCGGTCACGACGGCCAGCACCAGACTGCGCTGCCTGGATTGTGCTGCAAGGCCGTCCACGACATCACCTCAGAACGTTGCTCAACGAAGCGATCAGGAGCTTTCGGGCGAAGGCGGTCCCTGCTTCACCGTCCTTGAGGCACAGGCAGATGGCGAATGCCTTTCCCGGAAGCGGGCTTCGGCACGCTCGTGGCGAAATTGCGCCCCACAGACAGGCAAGCTTTCCTGACCACTTGCACTCTACGAAAAGACATCCATATACCATCCACGCAGATGGAGAAATGATGATGGCCGAGGTAAGACAGCTCAGGGGCAAGCAGCCCGACAACGAGAAGATCACCATCAATCTAGGTTTTGTCGATCTGGGTCGCATCGATCTGCTGGTGCAGGAGGGGTTCTACTCGAACCGCAGCGACTTCATCCGCACGGCGATCCGCAAGCAACTGGATACGCATGGAGAGGCGGTCGACCGCTCCATCGAGCGCCACACCATGGAGCTCGGCCTTCGGGATTTCGGTCGGACGGAGCTTGAGCAGCTTCGTGCGGCGGGCGAGGTCCTGCATATCAAGGTCGTGGGCCTCGCCCGCATCGGCTCAGACGTCACGCCCGACCTCGCCCGGGCGACCATCGGCTCGATCACCGTTCTCGGCAGCCTCCAGGCGTCCGCGGACATCAAGAAGGCCCTCGCCGACCGCATCCTGTAGCGTCGGCTCTCACAAGGACGGAACAGATGATCAAGCTCAACGCCGGCGCATGGCGCAC
>NZ_FNAV01000012.1 GCF_900102075.1 Salipiger thiooxidans
CATGAAGGAGCTGAACCTGCGTGCCGACGAGTTCATCGTCACCGGCAAGGGGCCGGCGGCGGAGGCCTTCGCGCGGATCGGGCTCGGGGCGGCGGGTCTCGAGCGCAAGCTCGAGGCGCCCGAGGCGCTGCTGCTCGAGATCATCGGGCGCATGGAGGATCTCGACCGCGCCGCGCAGATCCGGGTGGCCGACGAGATCTTCGGCGGCACCGGCGGCGAGCGCTTCGTCGAGCTGCTGGCGCGCGGCGAGGACGGCATGCGCGCGATGATGCAGGAGGCTCGCGAGATGGGGCTGGTGATGGAGGCCGAGCTGGTCGCCAACCCCCGCGTCGACTACGCGCTCTCCGGCGTGGACAGCGCCTCGGGCGGGCCGACCTCCGGTCCGCGCGGCTGCCTGCGCGACAGCCGGGCTGGCACGATCTCCTCCGGCGCGCCGGCGCACCGCTACTGCCCCGCCTTCACCCTTCCGATCACCTGAGGATCCGCCATGACGATCACCCGATACACCCAGCTCGGCGCCGCCACGATGGCGCGCCCCTCGGCCTCGCCGGTCACCATCAATTCCACGCTCTCGAAGATCGCCTCGGTGGGCGGGCTGCTGGCCTACCTCGACCCGGGGCAGGTGGCCGAGAGCATCGCGCCGCTCTCGCTCAAGGAGCTGGTCTCGCGCAACCACCGCTTCAACGCTGCGACCACGGGCGAGAGCCCGACCGCCACGACGTTGGGTGGTCTCGCGGCCTATGACTACGACGGCGCCAACGACGCGCTGGACCTCATCAACATCGACAGCGGTGGCAACGTGAACATTCTGCCGCTCGGCGCGAGCTACTCGGTGATCCTCGCGGCGCAGCCCGACGCGCTCTCCGGCGCCCGGTCGCTGTTCGGCGGGGTCGCGGGCAGCGGCACCTGGGCGCGGCTCGACGTCAACTCGAACGGCGCTCTGGCGGGCTACCACGGCGGCGGTGCGGGGATTCCGCAGACGGTTCCCGGGCGCATCACCGCCGGGGCAACGCATCTCTGCGCGCTGAGCTTCGACGCGGCGGCAAACACGCTGGCGGTCTACGCCAACGGGCTGATCGGCAGCACCGTGCAGAGCGGCCCCGCGGCGCTGACCAACCGCACGCTGCAGCTCGGCAACCACGCGGCCTCGGGCTTCCAGCAGTTCGACGGCAAGATCGGCGACGTCATCGTCTTCGACTGGGCGATGCAGGCGGCGGAGAACGCCCTGCGGCGCCAGATCGTGCACGAGGCCCTCGCCGCGAAATGGGGCGTCACCCTGCTGGGGTAAGGCGCCAGCGCTGGTCCGGACTTCACTGAAGATGAGGCCACCGGTTCTGCACGGGCTTGCGCATGCCGGTGGCCGCCACAGGGCGCACAAAGGGTGAGCCCCCTGTGGCAGAGCACGATCTGGTGCGTTCGACGTGCCCGGCAAATCACGAGTTTGAACAGTACAGACCGGGGTGGAAATGGGAGACAGAAACATGACCGGCGACGAGTTCCCGAAGTCCAGAAGCGGCCGGGTGATCGAACTGGGAAAGATCATGGGCGCCATCGCTGCCATCTTCGGCGCCACCAGCTTGATATGGGGGATGACCTTCGGGCCGCTGCGCGAGGGCTACCTGATGATAGGCGACTTCGTGGACCGCTTCGCGCGCCTCGAGGTCACCGTCTCCGAGCTGCAGCAGGATGTGGCGCGGGCCAATGGCGAGGACCGGGTCATCCGGCAGATTCAGGGCCAGAGCTACATCCGCGAGCCGGTGAAGCAGGGCGACAACGTGGTGATGACCATGGTGGCGGCGCGCACGAAGCTCGGGGTCGACTGTCGCCTCACCGACTGGACGCCGATATTTACTGACGAGCTCAACATCCCGACGCCGGGGCAGCGGCTGAACGCGGGACGTGCGCCCCGGCAGCTCAGCGACGACACGCAGACGCTGCGCATCGAGATGATCCCTCCGGCCATCCTCCGGCCCGGGCGGATCACGGTCTACCTGACGCTGACCTACCAGTGCCCGACCGAGAACGGCACGACCACCGTCCAGGACCGCACGGACACGTTGGCCTATCAGCTCTTGTCTGCCGGGTGAGGGACGGGCGCAGCCACTAGATAGGGAACTTGGCGCCGAAGGGTTGGCGGCTTCAGCGCCTGGCTGAACCCGCTCGTCGACTTCAAGCGATCACGGGCTCCGGCGCAACCCTGCAAGTTGTGTCAGCTGGCCTTGGCCTATCTCGGCCTGGGGGTGGCGCGGCAAATAACGGGCGCAGCGAAATAAGTGTGGTCGGGCGAGACATCGTGAGTGGTGGCCGCGCTGCGCCCGCAACCCTGAGTATACACGAAATCTGAAACCGAGAATTACATTTCTTTAGTCGACGCTGCCGAAACAGCGTCCCGTCTCTGACCGCCCCGCCTCGTGCGGGGCTTTTTCATGGGAGAATCTCAATGAAGCTTATCGCCAACTGGCGCGACGTCGCGAAGAAGAGCCACAGCATGTGGGCCTTCTACCTGAGCCTCGTCTTCCTGCTGCTGCCGGAAGCGCTCTATTACTTCCTCGCCCTCGATACGAACCCGCACCTCTGGTTTTGGCTCGGCGTCGCCTTCCTCGTCTACGGGATCTGGGGCCGCCTGAAAGATCAGGGCATCGACCGGACCACGCTCAGGAGCCCGCTCTACGTCGTCCTTCTGGCGGCGATCATCGCGGGGGGAGGCGTCTTCCTGACCGGCGAGCGCCCGCACCGGCCCGCCAATGTCCCGCGGCTCTCGCAGGCAGGGCCGGAACAGCTCTTCCTCCAGGAGGCGATTCCGCTGGTCTCGAAGTGGGAGGGGCTCAGGACCGAGGCCTACCTCGACACCATCGCGAGCCCGCCGGTCTGGACCGTGTGTTATGGCGAGACCGTCGGCGTGAAGGCGGGGGACCGCTACAGCGCGGACGAGTGCGCGGCCATGCTCGGCCGCCGGATCCTCGTCTATCGCTCCGGCCTGCACCGGTACATGTCACCCGAGACGCTGGCGCGGCGGATGCCGCCAACGCGGGACGCGGCGTACACCTCGCTCGCCTACAACGTCGGGGTGGCCGGGGCAGGGAAGAGCACGGCGACCAGGCGCCTGAACGCCGGGGACATCCGCGGCGGCTGCGAGGCGCTGACCTGGTGGAACAAGGCCGGTGGCCGCGTGATCCGCGGGTTGGTGAACCGCCGTGCAGAGGAGCAGGCCAAGTGCCTGATCGGCGCATGAGCTCGCTCATGGTGGCATCCCGCAGCGCGAGGATGGGCTGATGGGCCGATTCTGGTTCGGCATCCCGGACGTGGCGAAGACCATCCTGTTCTTCACCGGCTTCGCGCTGGTCTGCGGCTTCGCGGGCTGGCTCATCCGCGGCGGCTGCGACGAGGCCGCGAACCTCGAGGCCTGCCGCGAGCGCACCAAGATCGAAAAGGAGATCCGCCGTGAAAGCGATGATGATTTGCTGCGTGGCATTACTGAGTAGCTGTGCCGTGCCGGGCGACTTCTGCGAGGTCGTGACCGGCGAGAAGCGTTTCGACCCGGCGACCGGCGCCGCGATGATCCGCACGGATCGCGAGGACGTGGTGCAGATCCGGGTCGAAAACGACTACTGGCTGGCGCGCTGTCAGGTGTCAGACAAAAGCGACTTTACTGTCAGGTCGCTGACCCATTTCGCCTTTACCAAGGAAAAGCCGTCGTTCGCGCCACATGCAGGAAAGGTCGGGAGTGAGCCCAAACTCCTCATTGGCGAGAACGCGTTCTCCCGAATAATTTCTGTGGCGCAGCAAGGATGTCCTCTTGCCCTGTCCCGCGCTACGCGCGGAACTCACAGGCAGGAGCGCGACAGGCCGGTTGCCCGTCCCGCCGCGGCCCGAATGTGACCTACTGCAGTTCGACGGTTACCTGCTTGATCGTGCCGGTGAATGCGAATGGCGCAGCTTCCCTGTAGGCGGGAGTGACCGTTGCACCGAGGTCCATTCCAATGTCCAGCGTCTCTGTTGCGGAGTAGCGGGACGGCACGACCTTCTCCACGTTTCCGGTTGCAACCTCGGCACCGTCCACGAGAAGCGTCGCCGTGCCGCCTGTAACCTCCTTCCCGGCCTCAAAAGGAAGCTGTTCATAGATCATCGTCACGGTGTGCTCACCTGCTTCCAGCGGCGTCTCTCCCGCAACCCGGTAGAGCTCCTTGCCGAAAAAGTTGAACTCATAGACCGGCACCCCGTCCTCGAGATACAGCGTGTATCCGGCCGCTGACCCACCGTTCGCGATCATCACGCCGCTTGCGCCTCCCTCGGGCACCTCGATTTCGGCGGTGATCGTATGGGAGCGCTGATAGGCCGGAGCCGCGCTGCCTTCGGGTATGCGGACCGTGCCCGGCGCATAGGTGAAGACGTTGCGACCGCGGGTCACGGACGGGCGTTCGGGGTTTCTTGCGCGATCAGAGAAGCGATCGTCGAGCGGGTAGACCTGGAACTTCTGGGCCTCTTCGTCGAACATCGCCTGAAGCTCGGCGAGCTTCTCGGGGTTCTCGGCGGCAACGTCATGTGCCTCAGAGAAATCTTCCTCGATGTTGTAGAGCTCCCAGGTGTTGTTGTCGAAACCGACCGAGCCGGTCAGCTCCCAGGGTGCGCCGTGGAACGACGCGGCGACCCAGCCATCATGATAGAGCGCGCGATGCCCTCCGGTCTCGAAGTACTGCGTGTGCCGTGTCCCGGGGGCCTCGGCGTCGGCAAAGGTGTAGTCCATGCTCACGCCTGCCATGGGCGTCTGCTCGGTGCCGTTGACCACTTCGGGCTCGGGAATGCCCACCGCTTCGAGGATCGTCGGGGCGATGTCCACGACGTGATGGAACTGCGTCCGGATGCCACCGGTGTCGGTGATCTGCGCGGGCCAGCTGATGACCATGCCATTTCGGGTCCCCCCGAAATGCGAGGGCACGCGCTTCATCCACTGGAACGGCGACGAACCTGCCCAGGCCCAGCCCACAGGGTAGTGATTTTCATGTAGCGGGCCGCCGATCTCGTCCATCACGGGCAGCTGCGCTTCGACCGTGTCGGGTACGCCGTTCTGGGTCATCATATTGTTCAGAGTGCCGGTGATGCTGCCCTCGGCGCTCGGGCCGTTGTCGCCCGCAATGAGGATGATCAGCGTATTGTCGGCACCGGGCATGGTGCGGACCTTCTCGATGAGGCGCCCGATTTCATAATCGGTCTGCGCCAGGAAGCCGGCAAAGACCTCCTGGTGCTTGCTGAAGAGTTTTTGTGCATCTGCGTCCAGGGCGTCCCAGGCCCGGATCTCCTCCGGTCGCGGCGTGAGGTCCGTATCCTCGGGGACGACGCCGATATCCTTCTGCCGGGCCAGTGTCTCTTCGCGGACCGCGTCCCAGCCCTGGTCGAACTGGCCGGCGAACTTGTCGATCCATTCCTGGCTGACATGCAGCGGGGCATGCACCGCGCCCGGCGCAAAATACATGAAGTAGGGCTTGTCGGGCGCGATGGACTGCTGGCGATCGAGCCAAGCGACCGCGTCATCCACCAGATCGACGTTGAGGTTGTAGCCTTGCTCCGGGGTGGTCTCCGGCTCCACAGGAATCGTGTTGCGGAACAGCTGCGGATCCCACTGGCTGGTCTCACCGCCCTGGAAACCGTACCAGTATTCAAAGCCCAGCCCGGTGGGCCAGTGATCAAATGGCCCCATGGGAGAGGTCTCCCAATCCGGCGTATTGTGCCACTTGCCGAAAGCCGAGGTCGAATAGCCGTGATCCTTGAGGATCTCCGCGATGGTCGCGGTAGAGCGCGGCCAGATGCTGTCGTAGCCGGGATAGCCGGTGGAGAGCTCGGTGATCGTGCCAAAACCGCTTTGATGATGATTGCGCCCGGTCAGCAGGGCCGCCCGCGTCGGCGAGCAGATTGCGGTGGTGTGGAACCGCGTATAACGCAGGCCATCTTCTGCAAGGGCATCCATCGCCGGGGTCGGAACCGGCCCCCCGAATGTGCCTGGCTGGCCGAACCCAAGGTCGTCGATCAGCACGACCAGGACGTTGGGCGCCCCTTCGGGCGGTGTCACCGGCTGCGGATAATCCTGCGTCGAGCCTTCGAAGGTCTTGGTGATGACCCCGTTGAATGGTGCCGGCGGCAGCGGCAGGACCGAGCCGCCCCGGGGCGCATCTTGCGCGCTGACCGTTGAAGCAGACGTGATGAACAGGAGGGCAGCGCCTTCTCGAAGCGCACGCCTGAAGTGGAACCGCTGGGTCATAGACTTCCCTCAGTAATCACTGAATCAATCTTGATGCTAGGTTAACACACAATTCATGCGTGCAAATAGGCCTCTTTCACTCGCGCAATTCGGAGCGAAGCTGCGGTCACGAGGTGACCCAGCACCTGCCGGACCTCCCGCCGGGGGCTGTGGACCCTACCGGCTGAACGCTCTCGGATGCGGCGCTGGCGCGGCTGCCATGCTCGGCCTGTGGGGGGCGGGCGGCCCGAAGAGGTGCGGTTCGGGTGGAGCCATGGGGGCGGGGGAGCCTGGTGCGCTTTTAGGCAGTCTTCTGCGATAGCGTACTGGCGGCAGCTGCGGTCCCGGGAAAACTCACAAAATCAGTCAAGATGACCTTGCGTCATCTTTGGGTCTATTGTTTCAAGCCGCCAGCGGCTCATGCCGCGTTTTGTGATTTTTCGGTAACCAAAGAACAGGTGCTCGACCACTATGCGGCTCGATCAACAGAGATACTTCCACTGCAAACACTGTAGTCACAAACTCCGCTTCGGGCGCCGCGAATGCGGTGCCTGTTACCAGCACACGCCGGTCTACAACCGGTTCATCTTCTGGCTGGTGCTGGTCCTGCTGCTCACGGTCAGCCCACTCGCTTCGTTGGTCGTCGCTGCGGTATAGCTGCTCAATAGGATGCTGCGAACGTTTCAAGATTCACGATCCGTTCTCGCTTTGTTCGTTGAAACGTGAGAGGCTAAGAAGCTGTATCCTATCGAGTTTTCGAACTCTGGTACGACAGCATCAGCGGAAACCCAGTGCGCGGCGCAGCCGCATCATCGGCGAGGTCTCGTCTGCCGCGCGGCGCGCGATCTCGTCCAGAACCGCCTTCTTGCGGGTGGCATCCACGGTGCAGACATCGCGCACGTCGCGCAGTGCGGCGTGGCGGCGCTCGGCCTCGTCGCGGGGCATGGCGGTGGCGTCGATCTCGGGGAAGGAGATACCGTGGGTCTCCGCCAGCCAGTCGAGATCGGTGCAGCGCGCCTCGATCACCTCGTGCAGCCCGTTGCGGAGCACCGGCTTCGACTGGCCGGGCACGGCGGCGTCGGCGGTGCGCACCAGCCACTTGTAGCGCTGCGGGCGGCGGTCGTAGTGACGATGCGGGGATTTCTGCGTGCCGCGGAAATACTGCTGCAGGATCTCCATGGCCTCGGGGCTCGCGGTCTCGTTCTCGGCGTAGCTGCGACGGTCGAAGGCCCCGGGATCGGTCATCGGCAGGAAGTGCGTGATGAAGTCGGTCACCACGTCGCCGCCGGTCAGCGCCTCGCGCGCGTAGCGGCGGCAGATTACCTCGCCCGGGCCCTTCGAGGCCCAGGGCTCGAGCACGTCGCGGAAGCGGCTGGCCGAGGGCAGCTCGAACTCGGGGCGCTTCTTCAGGTCCTGCTGTGCGGCGGACAGGAAGTAGGAGGCGGGCGCGCGCAGGTAGGCCATCACCCGGATGTTGGCGAATTGCGGCTTCAGGATACCGTTCATGCGGGCGAAGGCGGCGTCGGTGAAGGGGCGGAACTGGTTCTCGCAGCTCAGCACCACCAGCGAGGGCGAACGCTTGGCGATGCGCTCTTCGAGCCGGGCCCAGAGATCGGCACCGGCTTCCTCGGCCTTCTTCTGCTCGCGCGCGGCGTTCACGTAGCCCGGCATGTTGCCCTTGGGCAGGCGGCTCAGGTGGGCGAAGATCTGCTGGTGGTTGGCGTGGCGCTCGGCCTCGCCCACGACGACGCCTGCCGCCTCGAGCATCTTGCGGTTGGCCACGAGCGCGTGCTGGATCGAGCTCGAGCCGGTCTTGCCGTGGCCGATGTGGATCAGGAGGTCGGGTTTCTTCATGGGGATCCTGTAGAGCTTCAGCACATCTCTCTAGAGCGTTTGGGGACGGACCGGAAACGCTTTCCGCGGCCTCATTCCTGGGTCGGGCACCGCGATCGTGACCCGGCGCGTCGGGTGAGTCTTGCACATCTAGTCGCGTGGTCTTGCACATCTAGGGGCTCGTGCGCGCTCGCGCCATGGGGGGCCGCGGCATGGGCGGGCGGGCGCCGGTGCGCGCGTCTGTCAGGCCATGCCGGAGCTGCGCATGTCCTCGACCGCGAAGTCGATGAGCGCCCGGGTCTTGCGCGGCAGCGTCCGGCCCTCGAGCCAGACCGCGGCGATGGGGCGGGCGGGGCTGTCGTAGCCGGGCAGCAGGGGCACCAGCCGGCCGGCCTCGATATCATCGCCCAGCACGAAGACCGGGCAATAGGCCACGCCGTCGCCCGCCACCGCCAGATCGCGCGCCACCTGCGCGCTGTTCACCATGAAGCGCGTCGGCACCCGCACCGTGGTGGTGTCGCCGTCGCGCAGAAAGCGCCAGCGGGCGGGGTCGGAGCGGTTGGTGTCGACGATGCAGAGATGGCTTGCAAGATCCTCGGGCGTGGCGGGCGCGGGGTGGCGGGCGAGGTAGTCGGGACTCGCCACCAGCCGCGAGCGGATGGCACCGAGCTTGCGGCGCTTCAGCGACGACAGCGCGGGCTCGCCGATGCGGAAGCCCAGGTCGATGCCATCGGCGGCAAGGTCGACATAGGCATCGCTGAGCCGCAGGTCGATGGTCAGCTCCGGGTGCGGTGCGGCGAAGCGCGACAGCAGGTCCTTGACGTATTTCTCGCCGAATGTGACCGGCGCCGAGACCCTGAGCGTGCCGGTGAAGCCGCGCCCGTCCTCGGTCACCTCGGCCAGCATCTCGTCGAGTTCGTCCAGCAGCGCGGGCGCCCGCGCCAGCAGCGCCTCGCCCGAGGCGGTGACGCCCACCTTGCGCGTGGTGCGCTGCAGCAGCCGCACGCCCAGCCGCCGCTCGAGCTCGGCCACGTATTTCGAGGTCAGCCGGTTCGAGATCCCCAGCCGCTCGGCGGCGCCGGTGAACGAGCCGGTCTCGGCGGTGGCGACGAAGGCGCGCAGGCCGTCGATCATGTCCATGCGATCATTACGAACGAAATGTGGATTGTCATTCCACATCATCTCCATTTCATTCCTTTCCCGCAAGGCGCATCTTGGGCCTATCAAAACACACACCGCCACCGGGGACGCCACGACGCGCCGGTGCCGGACCTGACCGAAGGACCACCACCATGATCGACGTGAAATCCGCGCCCTATGCCGCGCTCCTGCTCCGCGTCTGCACCGGCGCGCTTTTCGTGACGCACGGGCTTACCAAGCTCTTCGTCTTCACCCCCGCCGGCACCATGGGCTTTTTCGAGAGCCTCGGCCTGCCGGGCTGGCTCGGCCTTGCCACCATGCTCTTCGAGATCGTGGGCGGCGCGGCGCTGATCCTCGGCGTCGCCACCCGCCTCGTGGCGCTGGTCGCCGTCCCGGTGCTGCTGGGCGCCGCGATCACCGCCCACTGGAGCAACGGCTTCGGCTTCTCGAACGCCGGCGGCGGCTGGGAATACCCGGTGATGTGGGCCGCCGTGATGGCCGCGCTCGCCCTGCTCGGCGACGGCGCGCTCGCGTTCTGGCCGCTCAAGCGCGGCTGAGCGCCCGCACCTATTAACGGGTGCCGCCGTGCCGCATGATCGGCATGGCGCCGCGCCCGACGCAACCCATTCCAGGGGAGATCCGCCATGAGCATCTCGCAACAACTGCAGAAACTGAAAGACGGCCTGAAGGCCTCGGACCGCATGCCGGTGGTCTTCCTTGGCCACGGCAGCCCGATGAACGCCATCGAGGACAACCCCTACGCGCGCAGCTGGGCCAGGCTCGGCCAGACGCTGCCGCGCCCGCAGGCGATCCTCGTGGTCTCGGCGCACTGGATGACCAGGGGCTCGACGCTGGTCAGCGTGACCGCGCGCCCCGAGACGATCCACGATTTCTACGGCTTCCCGCAGGAGCTGTTCCAGCAGCAGTACCCGGCGCCCGGCGCGCCCGGGCTCGCCGCCGAGGTGGTGTCGATCCTCGCCAGCCACCACGCCGAGGGCGACGACACCTGGGGGCTCGATCACGGCGCCTGGTCGGTGCTGAAGTTCCTCTATCCGGGGGCCGACGTGCGGGTGTTCCAGCTCTCGATCGACATGCGTGCCGACCTGCCGGAACACGTGGCCATCGGCGAGGCGCTGCGCGGCCTGCGCAGTCGCGGCGTGCTGATCCTGGGATCCGGCAACGTGGTGCACAACCTGCGCGAAGTGCGCTGGGGCGGCGGGCCCGCCCATGACTGGGCCGAGGAGTTCGACACGTTCTTCGCCGACCGGCTGGGGCAGGGCGACATCGCCGCGCTCAGCGACCGCGCCGGCATGGGCCGGCTCTTCAATATGGCGCACCCGAGCTTCGACCACTACCTGCCGGCGCTCACCGTCGCCGGGGCGGCCGATGCGAAGGACCGGCTGATCTTCATGAACGACAGCATCGACCTGGGATCGGTCTCGATGCGCAGCTTCGTCTACTACTGAGATACAAGGACCGGGAAGGCCCCCGACATGCTCGTGACAGGTATATCGACGACGGACTGGCAACCGGTGCAGAAGGCCGAAGAGAAGGGCCGCTTCGTGCGCCAGGACTCGTCCTTCCGCAACCGGATCACCCGGGACGGGGCGCCGGGCCACTCACCGGTGAGGGCGGCTTTCCCGCCGAGGCCGGGCGCTACCGGCATCGCCTGAACCTGCCCCCGGGCGTCGCGCACGCTGATGGCCCGCGCCCTGAAGGGGCTCGAGGAGATCATCCCGGCTGCCGTGGTGAACCCCGCACCGGGCGCGCAGGGCTGGGAATTCTGCGGCCACCCGGGCGCCGGGGAAGATCCGCTGCACTGGGCCGCCTACCTGCACGAGCTCTACACCCGCGCCGACAGGCAGTTCACCGGCCGCGCCACGGTGCCGGTGCTTTGGGACATGAAGCGCGACGTGATGGTCAACAACGAAAGCGCTGACATCCTGCGCATGTTCGACACCGCCTTCGAGGGGCTGGTGCCCTCGGACCTGCGGCTCTGCCCCGAGGACCTTGCCGCCGGGATCGACGCGCTCAACCCGCGGATCTCGGCCTGCATGGCGCGCATCCTCGCGCGGCCCGGGGTGCGGGCGACGGTCAACATGGATCACATCACGCGGGGGTACTACGCCATCAAGGCGCTGCACCCAACGCGGATCCGGCCAATTGGCCCCGCGCATTTGGGGCGCTGTTGCGGGGGTGACCTTGGGGACCTTGCCGGGGGCGCTTTGTGGAGGGGGCGGGAGTGAGGGGCCAGCCCCTCACACTCCCCGGAGTTTAGGGGCAAGATGAAGGGCGGACGCGGCGCTGGGGCGTCTGGCCGCGTGCTTTTTGATTTCGGGCTGTGGGGCTCGCGGGTGGCGGGGCGTTTTTTGGCTTTGGAGCGTGGCCGGGTGTAGGGGGCGCACGCGGGCTGGTGTGTCGGCGGGTTGTGGGGCGCCGGGGCCATGTGCCGGGTGCGGGGAGGTGGGGCCGGTTCGGGGTGAAGGTGCTGGCGTATTGGTTGAGGGGCAGGGCGCCGGGGGACGTCCTGCCCCTTTTTCGTCATGCGGGCTGGGTGATCTTCTGGATTGCCCGGAAGCCTTCGAAACGGGGGGCGCCGCTGTGCAGCTTGCGGGTCTCGCCGGCGCGGGAATGGGCGGCGCGGAAGCTGTCGCTGCGGGTCCAGTCGCGGAAGTGCTCCTCGCTCTCCCACACGGTGTGCGAGGCGTAGAGGATGGTGCCGTCCTCCTCGGGGCCCTTCAGCATATGGAACTCCACGAAGCCGGGGTTCTCGTGCAGCTTGCTTTCGCGGCCGAGCCAGAGTTCCTCGAACTCGGCGGCGTTCTCGAGCGGGACGGTGAAGCGGTTCATTGCGAGATACATCTGTGGTCCTTTCTGGGGTCACTCCGCCGCGAGCGAGGCGGGGTGGGGGAGGATGAAGGGCGTGCCGGGCGGCGGCGCCAGGCCCACGCGCAGCGTGCAGCCGTAGGCGCGGGAGAGAGTCTCGGAGGACATTACCCCGGAGACGGGCCCCGCGGCCAGCACGTGTCCGCCGGAGAGAAGCGCCACGTGGTCGGCGAACATGGCGGTGAGGTTGAGGTCGTGCATCACGGTCACCACGCCGCCGCCGTCATCGGCGAAATCGCGGGCGATCTGCATGACCGCGAGCTGGTGGGCGATGTCGAGCGCCGAGACCGGCTCGTCGAGGAAGAGCCAGCGCGGCCCGTCCTCGTCGGCGGCGGCGCCGACCTGCGCCAGCACGCGGGCGAGCTGGGCGCGTTGCTGTTCGCCGCCCGAGAGCGACTGGTAGGGGCGTCCGGCATGGTGGCCGAGGTCGACCCGGGCCAGCGCCTGCAGCGCGGCGCGGCGGTCGTGGCCGGCGCGGCCGCGCGAGAGCCCGATCTCGACCACCTCGAGCACGGTGAAGGGGAAGGCCAGCGCCGAAGCCTGCGGCAGCACGCCCCGGATCGCCGCCAGCTCCCACGGGGCCAGCCCGTCGAGATCGTGGCCGTTGAGCGTGATCCGCCCGCCGTGCGGCAGGTCGCCGGTCAGGGCCTTGAGCAGCGTGGTCTTGCCCGAACCGTTGGGGCCGCAGATGGCGGTGACCTTGCCGGGCGCGGCGTCGAAGTCGACGCGGTGCAGGACCTCGGTGCGGCCGAGCCGGACGGTGATGTCGTGCGCGTGCACCATCAGAGGTCCACCACGCCGCGCTGCCGGAGCAGGATCCACAGGAAGACCGGCGCGCCCAGCACCGCGGTGACGATGCCGATGGGCAGCTCCGCCGGGGCCACGACGACGCGGCTGATCATGTCCGCCACCAGCAGCAGCGCGGCGCCCAGAAGCGCCGCGTTGATCAGCAGCGCCCGGTGGTCGGGGCCGGAGGCGAGGCGCAGCAGGTGCGGCACCACGATGCCGATGAAGCCGATGCCACCCGAGACCGCCACGGCGGCGCCGGTGGCGGCGGCGACGCAGAGGATGGAGAGCCGCTTCATGCGCTGCACGGGGATGCCGATGTGGGCGGCGGTGGCCTCGCCGAGCGCCAGCGCGTTCAGGGCGCGGCCCAGCAGCACCGCGCCCGCGAGCGAGACGGCGATCACCGGCAGCGCCACCGCGAGCTTGGTCCAGCTCGCACCGGCAAGCGAGCCGAGGCCCCAGAAGGTGAGGTCGCGCAGCTGCGCGTCGTCGGCCATGTAGACCAGCACGCCCGAGACCGCGCCGGTCAGTGCCCCAAGCGCGATGCCGGCAAGCAGCATCGTCGCCACCGAAGTGTGACCGCGCCGGGTCGCGACGCGGTAGAGCAGCAGCGTGGTGACCCAGCCGCCGAGGAAGGCCGCGACCGGCACGAGGTAGGGCCCCGGCAGGACGGCCAGTGCCGGCGGCAGCAGCCCGCCCAGCACGATGGCGAGGATCGCGCCGAGCCCCGCGCCCGCGCTCACCCCGACGATGCCGGGATCGGCCAGCGGGTTGCGGAAGAGCCCCTGCATCACCGCGCCCGAGACCGCCAGCGCCGCGCCCACCGCGAGCCCCATGGCAAGGCGCGGCAGGCGGATGTCCAGCAGCACAACGCGCTCCATGGCGCTGAGTTCGTCGCCGCGCAGGAGCTTTCCCGCGACGTCCCAGAGTTGCACGCCGGTGGCGCCCACGGTGAGGCTCGTCAGCGCCACGACCACGAGCAGCAGCGCCAGCAGCCCGTGCAGGCGCCGGGCCCGGCTCAGCCTGTCGGGCGGCGCGGGGGTGGCGAGGGTCGGATCGGTGAGAGCGACCACGGCTCAGGACCCGTAGAGCGCGGCGGCAAGTTCGCTCACCGCCGCGCCGGTGCGGGGGCCGAAGCCCAGCAGCTTGAGCCCGTCCATCTGGACCAGCGACCGGCTCTCCGCCGCCGGGGTCACCGCCAGCGCGGGCAGGGCGAAGAGTTCTTCGGCGCTGGCGCCATGGTCGCCGCCGCGGTCCATCATCAGGATCACGTCGGGGGCGGCGGCGGCGGCGGCCTCGTCCGAAAGCGGCTTGTAGCCGGTCACGCCCTCGAGCGCGTTGACGCCGCCCGCCATGGCGATGATCGCCGCGGCGCCGGTGTCGTCGCCCGCGCCCATCAGCCGGCCGCCCTGCGCCGAGAGCACGAAGAGCACGCGCTTGGGGGCACCGCCGTGTTCCTGCGCGCGGGCCTTGGCGGTCTCGATCTGCCCGGTGACCTGCCGGGCCAGCGCCTCGGCCTCGTCCGGCACTTCGAGCGCGTCGCCCACGGCGCGGATCTTGGCGGCGACGCTTTCGGCGTCGAAGCCGCCGGGCACGGTGATGAAGGGGATGGCGGCCTCTTCCAGCACCCCGAGCGTCTCGGGCGGGCCGGCGCCTTCCTCGGAGAGAATCAGGTCGGGACTGACCGAGAGCACGCCCTCGGGCGAGAGCGCGCGCATGTAGCCGACGTCCGGAAGGGCCTGAGCCTCGGGCGGGAAGGTCGAGGTGGTGTCGCGGGCGATCAGCCGGTGCTGCTGGCCGAGCGCATAGACGATCTCGGTCACCGAGCCGCCGATGGCGAGCGTGTCGGCCTCGCCGCGCGCGGCCTGTGCGGGCAGGATCGCCGCGCCGAGCCCGCCGAGCGCGAGATAGGCGGCGGAGGAGAGGGTAAGGGCCAGGACGGAGCGGCGGTTCATGCGGTGACCTCCTCGGCCGAGGGCAGGGCGTCCACGATCTCGCGCCACGCCGGGCGGTGGTCGTTGCCGTCCTTGCCGACGCCGAAGCACTGGAAGATCAGCCCGCCTTCGGCGTCGAAGGCCTCGACCGAGACCGCGGCGCCGCGTTGCGTGGGTTTCTCGACCGCCCAGAGCTCGGCCACCTTGTCGCGGCGCAGGTGCAGGTTGAAGCCCGGGTCCATGACGTTCTGCCACGGCCCCATCGGGCGCAGCGTGCGGATCGGGCCCGAGTGGATCTGGATGCAGCCGCGGTTGCCGACGAAGAGCATGATCGCGGTCTCGCGGTCGCGTACGGTCTCGAGCATCTGATCGACGCAGCCCGGATCGAGCCGCCGGGCAAAGGGCGCGCCGGCGATGCGGTAGGCGCCGAGCCGGTTCATCCGCAGCTTCGAGCACAGCCGCAGGAACTGGTGGGTGTCGGTCAGCCGCGCCCATTCCTTGCGCAGGATGTCGAGCTTTGCAGGGTCGGACTTCGGCGCCTCGACCGGTTCGCGCGGGGCGACGTCGAGCGTGTCCGCGGTCTCGCCGGTGGCCAGCGCCTCCCTGGCGGCGACCCATGCGGCAAGGTCGGACCCGGCGCGGAGGTGGATCTTGTGCACCGCGTCGCCGGCGGCGTCGAACACCTGCAGGCTGCGGCGGAGGCCGTGCTCGCCCTCGTGCTCGACCATGAAGCCGTGCACCCAGTGTTTGGGGAAGATCCGCAGGTCGATCTCGTCAGCCAGCACCATCGCGGCATGCGGTCCGGGGTGGTAGTTGGCGTAGGTGCCGACCTTCTCGTGCACCGCGGCCTCGACCCGGGTCAGCGCCATGACCTCGCCCATGCGCTCGGCGGCGTGGATGACGACGTCGGGATGGGCGGTGATGCGGATCACGCCATGCCCGGTCTGGGCGGCGAGAAGCTGGGCTTCGGAGATCTTCAGGCGGTCCGCGAGGTCGCGGCTGCGGGCGGCACCGGCCTCGGTGAGGGCGGCGCGAATCTCGTTCGGGGTGGGCGTGCGGGTTGTCATGACACCTGTCCGGTTCTTCAGCATGTGAGGAAAGAACGACGGCTGGCGCTTGTGACGGCTGGCAAGTCCTTGTTGACTGTTTTACTAAGATAATGTACCGGCTGCAAGTATCAAACCCGAAGGTGCTGCGGAAATGCGCCTTACCGTGGTTTCAGCCAGCCCCAGGCCAGCGATCAAGAAAAACGCTGACAGAGGGACAACACCCCATGACTCGCAAAATGCTGCGCGGCTCCACCGCGTTGTTTGTGGCGCTGTGCGCCATCCCCGCCCTGCCTGCCGTGGCGCAGGAAGGCACCACCGCCGGCACCGGCTCGCAGGACGCCGTCTCGCGCGGCTTCCTCGGCACGCTCTGGATGACCCCGGGCAAGCGCGACCTGAGCCTCGGCAGCGCCGTGTCGCGCACCACGATCGACGCCGAGGAGATCGCCGACCGGCAGGCCGGCACCATCGCCGAGCTGCTCGACACCATCCCCAGCGTGACGCTGATCAACGGCTCCACACCGCAGGGCTCGGGCATCAACATCCGCGGCTATGGCGCCAACTCGACCTACGGCAACGATCAGAAGATCGCGATCCAGATCGACGGCGCCTCGGTTGGCTCGGAAGAGCTCTACCGCATCGGCACCCAGCTCTTCACCGACCCGCTGCTGTTCCGCGAGGTCGAGGTGCTGCGCGGCACCATCGGCAGCTTCGAATACGGCTCGGGCATCGTCGGCGGCGTCGTCCGGCTCGAGACCAAGGACGCCTCGGATTTCACCGGCGGTGTGCCCGGTTTGCGCATCGGCCAGACGCTCGAGTTCAGCTCGAACACCGCCGGGGCCACCAGCTCGACCACGCTGGCATGGCAGCCCGACGACCGGGCGGAGTTCCTTCTCAACTACACCTGGCGCCAGCAGGACGACCAGATCGACGGCGACGGCGACGTGATCGGCAACAGCGAGTTCGAGACGCCGTCGTGGCTCGCCAAGGGCAAGTACACCTTCGGGCAGGACGACGACCACTCGATCAGCCTGTCGTTCTCGCGCACCACGGCGGACGAGAAGGACGTGCCCTATGACACCTTCTCGACCACCGCCGGCAGCTTCGGCAACGTCGACCGCACCACCGAGACCCAGCAGGCGACGCTGCAATACGGCTACAACCCGGTCAGCGACCTCGTCGACCTGACCGCGACGCTCTCCTATGCCGACCAGAAGATCGACTACAGCTACGTGCCGGGCTCCTCGCCGCTCGAGGTCACGCCGACCTGGCCGTTCCTCGAGGCGACGGTCAACGCCAAGCAGCGCTACGAGACCACAAAGCTCGTGGTGAAGAACGAGGCGCGCTTCCTGACCGGCGGGGTGGCGCATTCGCTGCGCACCGGGGCCGAGGTCTCGCGCCGGGTGCGCAAGGACAACGACGCCTCCAGCGCCCCGGGCGGCGAGGACAACCGCGTGGCGCTCTTCGTCATCGACGAGATGACCGCGGGCGGGTTCACCATCACCCCGGCGCTGCGCTGGGAGAAATCAAAGGTCGAGAGCGCCGAGAATTACGGCGACTACGAAAACGACGCGCTGATGGGCGGGCTGGCGCTCGCCTATGAGTTCGACAACGGGCTCTCGGTCTTCGGAAGTTATGCCTACACCGAGGGCCTGCCGATCATCGACGATCTCGGTTCCGCCGCAATCAACGACTGGCGCATGAGCACCACCGAAAAGGCCGAGACCTGGGAGATCGGCGCCTCCTGGGCCGGCACCGACGTGCTGTCTGCGGGCGACAATTTCTCGGTGCGCGGCAACTACTACAGCACGAAGATGTGGGACGTGACCAGCTACAGCGCCTCGGGCTCGACTACCGAGAACCTGAGCCGCATCGAGACCGAGGGCTTCGAGATCGAGGCCTCCTACGGGCTTTCCAACGGTGTCTATTTCGACCTGCAGGGCTCGACCGGGCAGGGCACGGAATATGCCGACGGCGTGCCGGATACCGACTGGCGGAACCAGCCTGCCACCACCGTCGGCCTGACGCTTGGTCGCAAGTGGGGAGAGTGGCTCGACACCAGCTGGGAGGTGCGTCATACGGCGGATGCGCGCGATGCTCTGCTCGAGGATCTGCCGGATTACACGGTGCACAACCTGCGTGCCACGTGGAAGCCCCAGAACGGGGCACTCGAGGGCACCGAAGTGCGGTTCGGCCTCGAGAATGCCTTCGACCTCGACTACACGGGCAACCTGTCGTCCCGCAAGGCGCCGGGCCGGACCTACAAGCTGGGCATCACAAAGGTCTTCTGAACCCGTCGGGTTCCCTCACGACGGCGACCGAGGAAGGCGCTCCCCGCAGAACGCGGGGGGCGCCTTTTTCATGTCCGGAGGGAGAAGCGGCGCGTGATGGCGGGGGGTCGGAGGGGGAAGTGTGCGAGGTGGGTGGGGAGCCGGCCTGCGGGATGACGTGAGAGGCCGCGCGAGGTGCGGTATTGGAATTCCCCGCGGGTGCGGGAGCGGTAGTGCGCGAGGGGGCGCCGGAAGATGGCCCCCGGGGTCGACAGCGGCGTCTGGCGAGACTGGCCGTTCGGACTGCTGGGCGGGCGATGACGAGTGACCCGACCACCGAAGGGGCACGGCACTGCACGACTGACCGGCGCGACACCCCCTATATCGGAGCGATGTCCGAGCTCCGCCCCGGAGCCCGGACATCGCTCCGATATAGGGATATGGTCCTGCTCCGACCCAGTCACACGACATCGCGCCGGGATGCAAATACGGCGACGCTCGGGTCTGGCGACGCAGCAAGGCTCCGCCCCGGAGCGCGGCAAAGCTATGGCCCGGACACAGAGCAAGGCTCTGACCCGGTGAAGCGGCGACGTTCGGCCCCCAGGCGCGACGCCGCTCTGACACGGAAAGACTGCAACGCTCGGCGCTACAGAGACAGCAAGGGTCCGCCCCGCAGTGACCGCAAAGCTTAGCCCCGCAGACACAGGCCAGGATTCGACCCACAGACACCGCGAAGCTCCAACCCACAGACACCGCGAAGCTCCAACCCGCAGACACCGCGAAGCTCCAACCCGCAGACACGAAAAAGGCGCGCCGGGGCGCGCCTTTTTCGGTCGTGAGGGCTGCTCGGGGCAGGGCCGTCAGCGGGCCTTGATCTGCACCGAGAAGCTGCGTTGCGCCCCTGCCGGCGGGGCCGGGAAGGGGGCGGCGCGCTGCACCACCCGCAGCGCCGCGCTGTCGAGCGCCGACGAGCCCGAGCTGCGCGCCACCGACGCCCCGGCGAGCCCGCCGTTGGTGCCGATCCGGAATGCCACCACCGTGGCGCCGCGCACGTTCAAAGACGGCCGCGGCACCCGCGAGAGCTTGCGCATCACCTGGCCCGGGTAGTTGCTCGCCGCGGCATTGCCCGCCTGCTGCGAGCGCCCGCCGGCGCCGCTGCGGGTCGCCGTCGCGGTCTCGCTGCCCGCTTCCTGCCCGGCATTGGCATTGCGCTCGGCGTTGCCCTGAGGCGCGGCCTGCGGTTGCCGGCGCTCGGGTTTGGCCTGCGTGGTGCGGGTCTGGCGCTGCGGTTCCGGCCGGGGCTCGGGCTCCGGCCTGGTCCTGGCGAGGTTCTCGGGCCGCTCGACCGGGCGCGGCGAGCTTGCCAGCGCTTTGGTCGTCGGCTCGGGCGTCTCTTCCTCCTCGGCCTCGAGGGTTTCCTCGGGCGGCGGCGGGGTCAGCTCCTCGGGCGGTTCGACCTCGGCAGTTTCCTCGGGCGGGGCCAGCGCCACGATGGCGTCCTCGGCGGGCGCGTCCGGCACCGGCAGCGGCGCCTCGGCGGTGAGCGGCGTCTCGGGCACCGGCTCCGCCTGCTGCGGCGTCACCGGCCGGGCCGGCTCGGGCTGCACCGTTTCCACCGGCTCGGCGGGCGTGGGGTCCACCGGCTCCACCGGGGTCAGCGCCGCCTCTTCGACGGGCTCCACCTCGGTCGTCTCTTCCGGCGTCTCGGCCGAGAGCGTGCCCGCGGCCATGTCGGCAAAGCTCGAGCCCAGCCGCGCCTCGGCGGCCCCGTCCGAGCCTTCGATCTCGACCGGCGGACCGTCGGGCATCAGGGCCAGCGCCAGCGCGCCATGGGCGCTGAAGGCCAGCAGCAGCGCCAGCACCTTGCGCATTCGCGATTGCGCGATCATTCCAGCCCCCTTTCACTGACGATGACGACGCGCTCGGCACCGCCGCTGCGCAGGGCGCGGGCCAGTGCGACAAGATCCTCGGCGGGCAGCTCTCGGTCGGGGATCAGCCGCACCACGGCCAGCCCCTCTTCGCCGCGCGCCTCGAGAAAGGCCTCGGGCGTGGCGATGTCCTGCCCGGCAAGGCTCATGCGCCCGTCGGGATGCACCACCAGCGCGTCGGCCGGGGGCGAGGTGGACTCGAGGTCGCTGGTGTTCACCAGCTTCAGCGCGCTGTCGATGGGCTGCGCCAGCGTGCCCGCCACCAGGAAGAAGATCAGCATCAGGAACACGATGTTGATCAGCGCGATGGTGTTCTCGCGTTCGGGTTTGGGCGGTCTCGCGCGCATCACGATGCTCCCAGGATGGCCAGGGCGAAGCCCGGTACGCCGCGCAGCACCACCAGCAGGTCGGTCAGCCGCTGGGCGCTCACCCCCGGCTGCAGCGACACGATGAGCGGCTGCGGCTCCTCGTCTTCGGCTCCGGCGCGGCGCTCGGCCAGCGCCTCGGGCAGCGCCTCGAGCGCCAGCTCGGCGCTGTTGAGCCGCGCCGTCTCGGGCCCGAGCTGCAGGAACAGCGGCCGCGCCGTCGAACTGGTCGCCGCCCCGGCACCGCCGGCGGTCAGCTCGACCTCGGCGAACTTGCTGAAGGTCGAGCTCAGCATGAAGAAGAGCAGGAGCAGGAAGATGACGTCGATCAGCGACGTCATCGACAGCTTGCGCCTGCGCCGGACCTTACGCATGGGCCGGGGCCCCGTCGGCGGCGCGCAGGGCAGCGGCCTGGCCGCCCGAGGGCGAGAGGGCGCTGCGGATGCACCTCTCGGCGAGCACGCGCTCGGCCTCCATGCGGCTCTCGAACCAGCTCAGGATCAGCGAGGTCGGCATGGCGACCGCAAGGCCCACGGCGGTGGTCAGCAGCGCCACCCAGATGCCGCCGGCAAGGATCGACGGATCGACCTGGCTGCCCGCGTCCTGCAGCGCCTGGAAGGCCGAGATCATGCCGAGGACGGTGCCGAAGAGACCCAGCAGCGGCGACAGCTGCGCCACCGAATCGAGGAACCGAAAGCCGCTCTCGAGCCGGGCGAAACGGGTCTCGGCCTCGGCCTCGAGCCGGCCCGCGTCGCAGCGCCCGGTGAAGGCCAGCGCGATCACTGGCTTGAGGTAGCTCCTGGAATGCGCGAGTTCGCCCGCGGCGGTGCCACGGTCGCCCTTGTCCCAGGCCTCGACCGCGAGACGCAGCGCCTTGTGACGCCCGACGCCGGCCGCCTGGAACTGCCAGAGCTTGTAGAGCACCACAGCCAGCGTCAGCACCGACAGCACGATGAGCAGCAGCACGACCGGGCCGCCAAGATCCGCGATGCGGATCACGAGGGATTTGAGGCTGTCGATCATCCCAGCATCTCCACGTCGGTGCGGCTGCTCAGGGTCAGGCCGCGGGTACAGGCATCGGCGCCGAGTGCCCCCGCCTCGCAGGTGCTCGCACCGTTGATGAGGATCTGGCCGAGCGCGTCGCATTGCGCGCCGGGTACCACGAACTGGCGCAGCCGCGGCTTGCCCGCGGGCAGGGTGCCGAAATCGAAGAGGGTCAGCCGCTCGACCTGGCCGTTGGCGTCGAAGAGGACGGTCTCGTAGACCGCCTTGGCGATGTCGCCACCGGCGCCGTTCCTGGCAAGGAAGCTGAGCTTGCAGCCGGCCTCGACCTGCTCCTGGGCGTTAAGTTCAATGGTCAGCGAACCCGTCTCGGCATCCTGCGCAGAGAGAGCAGCCGGCAGCAGCGCCAGCGCTGCGACAAGCAGGGCGGACAGGGAAGGGCGGGGGATGGCACGGGGCACCGTCACCTCCTTGGAAGGGTGGTAAATGACATGATCCGCTGGCAGTGCCCCGCGGGCAATTCGCTGGCAGGACAGGACGAACGCCGAAAGAGTCACCACAGCGGGCGGAAAAGTGCAATACCTTATAAACTTGCTCAAGTATTCCGCCCCGCATGGGGCCTCGCGACGATGGCACATTGCCCGAGGGGAAGGCACGCGAAAACACCCCGCGACCGTTGTCGTGGGGTGACGCCTGGAAACGGCCCGAAGGCCCGCGCCGGTCCCGACCCGTCTGGTGGTCCGGTCCCGTATCGGGTGATGATGTCTGCTGACCGGAAAACCGGCAAATTGGAGCGGGCGATGAGATTCGAACTCACGACCCTTACCTTGGCAAGGTAATGCTCTACCCCTGAGCTACGCCCGCATCCGTTTACGACGGCGCTGCCGTCGAAGGGTCCATCTGGAGCGGGCGATGAGATTCGAACTCACGACCCTTACCTTGGCAAGGTAATGCTCTACCCCTGAGCTACGCCCGCGTCCTTGATGGTGGAGGCGATTTAGAGTCTCCCGCGCCGGTCTGCAAGGGGAAAATCTCACCTTTCTGCGAATTCTTTCGACGGGGCCGGAATGACACCGCGTTCAAGTCCATGAGAGCGCCGCCCGGGCACCGATGCGGGGCGACGCGACCTTCAAGAAAGCCAGGTGTTTGCCATGCCATCCGTTCTCAACCGTTACGCCACCCCGCTGCTGACGGGGATCTTCCTCGTGTCCCTCGTCTCGGGGATCGCGCTTTTCTTCCACTGGAATCCGACGTGGTTCCACGCGATGCACGAATGGCTGAGCCTGCTGCTCATCCTGCCCTTCGCGCTGCACCTGTGGAAAAACTGGCGGCCGCTGCGCTGCTATCTGCGCCGCCCGGCCTTCGCCATCGCCATGCTGGCCTCGCTCGCCGCGGCGCTGCTCTTCGTCCTGCCGCTCGGCGGGCTCACCGGCAGCGCCGGCACCGCGGGGCAGGGCGGCCGCCCGGCGCAGTTCGCCGTCGCCGGCCTGATGATCGAAGGCACGGTGGACAGCGTCGCCGCGGTGCTGGGCGAAACGCCGGACCAGCTGATGCAGGCGCTCGAAGGGTCGGGAATCGTCGCCGGAGACCCACACCAGAGCCTCTCCGACCTCGCCGCCGCCTCCGGCATCGACGAGCGCAGGCTCTACGCCGTGCTGGCGGCGCAGGCCCGCTAGGGCCGCAGTCGCAAACTCAGTCCCGGGGTGGCAGCTGCTCGACGGCGCCGCCCTGGGCCACCCAGTCGGTGAAGCCGTCGCGGAGGTGGGCCGCCTCGAAGCCCATCTCCTGCAGCGCCGCCACCGTCAGCGCCGAGCGCCAGCCGCTGGCGCAATGGAACAGGTAGCGCTTGCCCTCCTGGGCGAAGACCGGCTTGTGATAGGGGCTGTCGGGATCGACCCAGAACTCGATCATGCCGCGCGGCGCGTGCACCGAGCCGGGAATCACGCCGCTGCGCTGGCGCTCGCGGATGTCGCGGATGTCGACGATCACCAGATCCGGATCCCCGAGCGCGGCGATCGCCTCCGCGGTTCCGACCTCGGAAATGCGCGCCCGCGCTTCCGCCACAAGCTGCGCCGCCGTCTTCTTCAGTGCCATGCTCTCCTCCTCCGGGCGAGGCTTCGCCCTTCATCTTGCCGGATAAACTCCGGGGGGATTCCGGACGCATGTCCGGAATGGGGGCAGAGCCCCCTGCTTCCGCTCCGCAAGCGAGACCCGCAGGACAGTCCGAAGACCCCACAACGCACGCCCGTCAAAACCGAAACCCCGAAACCCCGCCCGATCAGGACCGGTCCCCGACACTCCGGCCCGCGACACTGCAGACGAGCGGGCGGGACCGGCGGCGCCGCCCCGCCCGCAGGCGCTCATTCCAGCTCGATGAGCAGGTCCTTGGCGTCGATCTGGCCGCCGGGGACGACGTGCACCGCCGTCACCGTGGCGTCGCGCTCGGCGTGCAGGCCGGTCTCCATCTTCATCGCCTCGATGGTCAGAAGCAGGTCGCCGGTCTTGACCTTCTGCCCCACCGACACCGCGACCGAGGCCACGACGCCCGGCATCGGCGCCCCGATATGCGAGGGGTTGCCGGTCTCGGCCTTGGGCCGGGCGGCGGTGGTGGCCTTCGCCTTCCGGTCCGGCACGCGCACCGCGCGCGGCTGGCCGTTCAGCTCGAAGAACACCCGCACCTCGCCATCGTCCTGGGTCTCGCCCACGGTGATCAGCCGGATCTCGAGCGTCTTGCCCGGATCGATCTCGGCGGTGATCTCGTCGCCGGGCGCCATGCCGTAGAAGTAGGTCAGCGTGGGCAGGGTGCGGACGGGGCCGTATTCCTCGTGCCGCGCCACGTAGTCGGTGAAGACCTTGGGGTACATGAGGTAGCCGTTGAAGTCCTCGTCGTCGAACTCGATGTCCTCGAACTTCGCCGCAAGCTCCGCCCGCAGCGCATCGAAATTCGCCGGGGGCAGGTGCTTGCCCGGGCGTTCGGTGTTGGGCTTCTCGGATTTCAGCACCTTCTTCACGATGCCCTTCGGGAAGCCCCCCGGCGGCTGGCCGAGGTTGCCCCGCATCATGTCGACCACCGAATCGGGGAAGCTGACCTCGGTCTTCGGATCCTCGACCTGCGCCCGGGTCAGCCCCTGGCTCACCATCATCAGCGCCATGTCGCCCACCACCTTGGACGAGGGCGTCACCTTCACGATGTCGCCGAACATCATGTTCACGTCGGCATAGGTCTTGGCGACCTCGTGCCAGCGCTCTTCCAGCCCCAGCGAGCGCGCCTGCGCCTTGAGGTTGGTGAACTGTCCGCCCGGCATCTCGTGCAGGTAGACCTCGGAGGCCGGCGCCTGCATGCCGCTTTCGAACGCCGCGTACTGGCCGCGCACCGCTTCCCAGTAGTTCGAGACCTCGCGGATCACGTCCACGTCGAGCCCGGTGTCGCGGTCGGTGTGGCGCAGCGCCTCGACGATGGAGCCCAGCGTCGGCTGCGAGGTGTTGCCCGAGAGCGCGTCCATGGCCGCGTCCACCGCGTCGACGCCCGCCTTCGAGGCCTCCATGATGGTGGCGATGGCAGCGCCGCTGGTGTCGTGGGTGTGGAAGTGGATCGGCAGGCCGACCTCTTCCTTCAGCGCCTTGATCAGCGCGCCGGCGGCGGAGGGCTTCAGCAGCCCCGCCATGTCCTTGAGTCCCAGCACGTGGGCGCCCGCGGCCTTCAGCTCCTTGCCCATGGCGACGTAGTACTTGAGGTCGTACTTGGCGCGCGCCGGGTCGAGGATGTCACCGGTGTAGCAGACTGTGCCCTCGCAGATCTTGCCGCTCTCGATCACCGCGTCCATGGCGACGCGCATGTTCTCGACCCAGTTCAGCGAGTCGAAGACGCGGAACACGTCGACGCCCGAGTCCGCCGCCTGCTTCACGAAGCTCTCGACCACGTTGTCGGGATAGTTGGTGTAGCCCACGCCGTTGGAGGCGCGCAGCAGCATCTGCGTCATCACGTTGGGCATCTTGGCGCGGATGTCGCGCAGGCGCTGCCACGGGCATTCCTGCAGGAAACGGTAGGCCACGTCGAAGGTGGCGCCGCCCCAGCACTCGACCGAGAACAGGTTCGACAGGTTCGCCGCATAGGCCGGCGCCACCTTGATCATGTCGAGCGAGCGCATGCGGGTGGCCAGCAGCGACTGGTGACCGTCGCGCATGGTGGTGTCGGTGATCAGCAGCTGCGTCTGCTCGGACATCCAGTCGGCGACCGCCTGCGCGCCCTTCTCCTCGAGCAGGGTGCGGGTGCCCGGCGGTGGCGTCTCGGTGCGCGGGGCGGGGGGCTTGGCGGGCTTGAGATCGGCGGGCGGCTTGGGGCGCCCGGCGACCTCGGGGTGACCGTTCACCGTGATGTCGGCGATGTAGGTCAGCACCTTGGTGCCCCGGTCCCGGCGCTTCTTGAAGTCGAAGAGCTCGGGCGTCGTGTCGATGAACTTGGTGGTGTACTGGTTGTTGAGGAAGGTCGGGTGCTTCAGCAGGTTGATCACGAAGTCGATGTTCGTGCTCACGCCCCGGATGCGGAATTCGCGCAGCGCGCGGTCCATCCGGCGGATCGCCTGCTCGGGGGTCGGCGCCTTGGCGGTGACCTTCACCAGCAGCGAGTCGTAATAGCGGGTGATCACCCCGCCGGCGTAGGCGGTGCCGCCGTCGAGGCGGATGCCCATGCCGGTGGCCGAGCGGTAGGCGGTGAGCCGGCCGTAGTCGGGGATGAAGTTGTTGGTCGGATCCTCGGTGGTGATCCGGGTCTGCAGCGCGTGGCCGGTGAGCCGGATGTCGTATTGCGAGGCCTTGCCGGTGGCCTCGGCGAGGCTTTTGCCCTCGGCGATCATGATCTGGGCCTGCACGATGTCGATGCCGGTGACCTCTTCGGTCACGGTGTGCTCGACCTGCACGCGCGGGTTCACCTCGATGAAGTAGAACTTGCCCGTCTCCATATCCATCAGGAACTCGACGGTGCCGGCGCATTCGTAGTTCACGTGGGCACAGATCTTGCGGCCGAGCTCGCAGAGCTCCTCGCGCTGCGCTTCCGAGAGATACGGCGCGGGCGCGCGCTCGACGACCTTCTGGTTGCGGCGCTGCACCGAGCAGTCGCGCTCGTAGAGGTGGTAGATGTTGCCCTGCTTGTCGCCGAGGATCTGCACCTCGACGTGGCGGGCGCGGATGATCATCTTCTCGAGATAGCCCTCGCCGTTGCCGAAGGCCGCCTCGGCCTCGCGGCGGCCCTCGAGCACCTTCTCCTTGAGCTCCTTGGCGTTGTTGATCGGGCGCATGCCGCGCCCGCCGCCGCCCCAGGACGCCTTGAGCATCAGCGGGTAGCAGATCTCTTCGGCCTCCTTCGCGATGGCGTCGAAGTCGTCGCCCAGCACCTCGGTGGCGGGGATGACCGGGACGCCGGCGGCGACGGCCACCTTGCGGGCGCTGGCCTTGTCGCCGAGCGCACGCATGGTCTCGGCCCTGGGTCCGATGAAGGTGATCCCGGCAGCGTCGCAGGCATCCACGAACTCGGGGTTCTCGGAGAGCAGCCCGTAGCCCGGGTGGATGGCGTCGGCGCCCGATTCCTTGGCCACGCGGATGATCTCGGGGATCGACAGGTAGGCCGCCACGGGGCCCAGCCCCTCGCCGATGCGATAGGCCTCGTCGGCCTTGAAGCGATGCAGCCCGAGCTTGTCCTCTTCGGCGAAGACGGCGACCGTCTTCTTCCCCATCTCGTTGGCCGCTCGCATGATGCGGATGGCAATCTCTCCGCGGTTCGCGACCAGAATTTTCTGGAACTCGGGCATCGCTGGTATTCCTCCTTCAACGGCCTCTCTCCGACCGTGGCGGAGAGTGAACGCGATGCCGCGATGCAGCGCAAGATGGCTTTGCAAAGTTAGCGAATTTAGCCGAACGCTTTGCAGAATCGCGGTTCGGAAGGAGGCAGCGCCCCCGCGGAGGGCGCGGGGACGCTGCGGTTTCACCGGGGCCCGCCGCATCGTCGGGGGAGGAGGCAACGACGCCGCCCGCGGTGCCCGGCGCCAAAGGTTCGCCGGGGATGAAAAAGGTCCGGGGCCGCCCGCATGGAACGCCGTTGACCGGAGGTCCCGGACCGGGTGTCGTCACCCGACCTGCCGTTGACGGCCTAGCGCGCTCCGTCGGCCGGCGCAGGGCGCGCAGACAGGAAAATCTCGTCCTGCAGCCTCGTCCTGAAGGTCGCGATGATCTCAATCATCCACGTGTGATCGCAAACCCGGTCGCACCTTCGGGAGGGGCGTGAGTGGGCGCACCCGCAGTCGTTTCCTTGCGTGCGGCGGCCGGGGCCGTGACCGACCATGCCGCCGCACTTGAAAAGGTATTTTTCGGGGAGCACGAGGCGCCTTCCGATAATGATAACAGGGTACCACGGACACACGCCTCGGTTGCGTTAATAATACGTGAACTGAATTTCACCCGCGGCGGTCAATTTTACGAACAAATGCGGAACGCACCTTTTGTCGCCGCCGCGCATGCGCTAGATTTCCCGGCATGAGCAGTTTCGATGACATGGACGCCTTCGAAGGCGCCTCGCTGTCGGCGCGCGCCATGGCGGCGCGCCCCGCGCCTTATCTTGACGACCTGAACCCGGCGCAGCGCGAGGCGGTCGAACGGCTCGACGGGCCGGTGCTGATGCTCGCGGGGGCGGGGACCGGCAAGACCAAGGCGCTGACCAGCCGCATCGTGCACCTGCTGGTGAGCGGCAAGGCGCGCCCGAACGAGATCCTGTCGGTGACCTTCACCAACAAGGCCGCGCGCGAGATGAAGGAGCGGGTGGGCCGCCTGCTCGGGCAGCAGATCGAGGGCATGCCGTGGCTCGGCACCTTCCACTCGATCTGCGTCAAGCTGCTGCGCCGCCATGCCGAGCTGGTGGGGCTGAAGTCGAACTTCACCATCCTCGACACCGACGACCAGATCCGGCTGCTGAAACAGCTCATCGCCGCCAACAACATCGACGAGAAGCGCTGGCCTGCCCGCCAGCTCTCGGGGCTGATCGACCACTGGAAGAACCGGGCCTGGGTTCCGACCAAGGTGCCCGCCTCCGAGGCCTCGGCGTTCAACAACCGCGGCACCGAGCTTTACGAGCAGTACCAGACCCGCCTGCGCGAGCTGAACGCCTGCGATTTCGGTGACCTGCTGCTGCACATGGTGACGATCTTCCAGACCCACCAGGACGTGCTCGAACAGTACCAGCGCTGGTTCCGCTACATCCTCGTGGACGAGTACCAGGACACCAACGTCGCCCAGTACCTGTGGCTGCGGCTGCTGGCGGGGGCGCACAAGAACATCTGCTGCGTCGGCGACGACGACCAGTCGATCTACGGCTGGCGCGGCGCCGAGGTCGGCAACATCCTGCGCTTCGAAAAGGATTTCCCCGGCGCCCACGTGGTGCGGCTGGAACAGAACTACCGCTCGACCGCGCATATCCTCGCCGCCGCCTCCGGCGTGATCCGCGGCAACGAGGGGCGGCTCGGCAAGGAGCTCTGGACGGCGGCCGATGGCGGCGAGAAGGTCCGTCTGATCGGCCACTGGGACGGCGAGGAAGAGGCGCGCTGGATCGGCGAGGAGATCGAGGCGCTGCAGAAGGGCACGCGCGGCATCCGGCCGCATTCGCTCGACGACATGGCGATCCTCGTCCGGGCCTCGCACCAGATGCGCGCCTTCGAGGACCGCTTCCTGACCATCGGGCTGCCCTACCGGGTGATCGGCGGGCCGCGCTTCTACGAACGGCTCGAGATCCGCGATGCCATGGCCTATTTCCGGCTGGTGGTCTCGCCCGACGACGACCTTGCCTTCGAGCGCATCGTCAATACCCCCAAGCGCGGGCTCGGCGACAAGGCCCAGCAGGTGATCCAGCACACCGCCCGCGAATTCGGCGTGAGCCTCATCGAGGGCGCCCGCATCGCGGTCGAGGAAGAGCGCATCAAGGGCAAGGGCGGGGGCCAGCTGCGGCTCCTGTGCGAGAACCTCGCGCGCTGGCGCGAGACCATGCTCGGGCCGGTGCTGCGCCCGGGCGAGATCGACGGCGACGATCCGACCGACGTGATCGACGACGAGCCCGCCTTCGTGGTCGGCGGCACCCGGCGCGGCCGCCCGCGGGTGACCCACATGGAGCTTGCCGAGATGATCCTCGACGAAAGCGGCTACACCGCCATGTGGCAGGCCGACAAGACGCCCGAGGCGCCGGGGCGGCTCGAGAACCTCAAGGAACTCGTGAAGGCGCTCGAGCAGTTCGAGAACCTGCAGGGGTTTCTCGAGCACGTCGCGCTGATCATGGACAACGAGAGCGAGGAGGCCGGCGCCAAGGTCTCGATCATGACCCTGCACGCGGCCAAGGGGCTCGAGTTTCCCGCCGTGTTCCTGCCCGGCTGGGAGGACGGCCTGTTCCCCTCGCAGCGCAGCATGGACGAGAGCGGGGTGAAGGGGCTCGAGGAAGAGCGGCGCCTCGCCTACGTGGGGATCACCCGGGCCGAAGAGCTTTGCACAATTTCCTTTGCCGGCAACCGGCGGGTGTTCGGTCAGTGGCAGTCGGCGCTGCCCTCGCGCTTCATCGACGAACTGCCCGAGGAACATGTCGAGGTGCTGACGCCGCCGGGTCTCTACGGCGGCGGCTACGGTGCCGCGGCGGCCTATGGCACCGGCTCGGGGCTCGAGACCCGCGCCGCCGAGGCCAATGTCTACAACTCTCCGGGCTGGAAGCGCCTGCAGGAGCGTTCGACCCAGCGCCCGGTGAGCCAGCCGCGCGAGAGCCGCAACACCATCATCGACCTGCAGGCGGTCTCGGCCTTCGAGATGGGCCAGCGGGTGTTCCACCAGAAGTTCGGCTACGGCGAGATCATCGGCATCGAGGGCGACAAGCTCGAGATCGCCTTCGAGAAGGCCGGCACCAAGAAGGTGGTGGCCCGGTTCGTGCACGCCGAGACCGACGTCCCGTTCTGAGGTGGGGGGCCGCGGCCGGGGCGCAGGCTGTGGTTTCCGCGGATTGGTGGGGCGTTGGGCTGGTTCGGGCGCTTGGTGCGTCTGCCTGAGCGGTCAGGCGAGGTTTCCTGATGTTATCGGCCACGGGGACTGGCCGCGCCCGTGTGGTGGCCCTGTGCGGTGGTGAGGGGGGCGCCCTGTTCTCCGATCTCGCGCGGGCGGGGGCGTCGGGACGCCTCCGGCGGGAGTTTATCTGGCAAGATGAAGGGACGGGACGTCCCGAGGGATGGGCCGGTCAGCCGTTCGGCATCCGCAGCACCACGTTCCGGCCGTTCTTGTTGAGCTGGAGTTCCGTATCGCCGATGGCCGCGACGCGGCCGCCGTCCAGACGGTCGCCCACCTTCACGTTCTGCAGCCGCCCGTTCGACAGCCGCACCAGCGCGCGGCGGCTCGAGGGGGTGCCGAAGACGCCGATCAAGTTGATCTGGCGCAGGTTGATCTGGTTCTTGACCGTGGCGGCGCCCGCGACGCTGCTGTTCTGCGGGATCCGCGGCGCGGCGGGCTGGGCGCGCACTGTGGCGGCAGAAGCGGTCCGCACCGGCTCGGATTCGGTGCGCTTGACGATGGTGTCGATGTCGCGCGGCCGGTTCTTCGGCTGGATCGAGCTTGCCACCGCGAGCCGTGTGCCGACCGGCACTTCGGCGACGATCTCGTCTGCCTCGGCTTCGGGTTCTGCTTCCGGTTCTGGCGGGGTATCGACGGTGGCGGCGACCTGCTGGGCGATGGCCTCTGCCATCGCCGCCTCGGCCTGCTGCTGGGCCGCTTCGCTGATCGCAGCCGGGCGTTCGATCGGGCGCTTTCCGGCCAGTTCCGCAAACGAGTTGCCGCCCAGCGTGGCGCGCTCGGCCTGTTCGACGAGATCGCCGGGACGGGGCTGCGGGCGGCTCTGGGCGAGCGGGTTCCCTGGCTCGGCGCTTGCGGTGTCGGTGGACGCGGCGTCACTCGTGGCCGCGCCGGTCTCTTCGCTGCCGGTCTCTTCGCCGCCGGACGCGGGAGCCTCGGGCCGCGCTGTGGGGGCGATGGGGGCGGCTTCGTCTGCCGGCCCGGCGGGGCTGCGCTGCGGCGGGATCTGCGGCGGCGGGCCGGTGAAGACCCGGATACCGTCGGGCGAGATCGCGCCCTCGGGGGTGGCACGCACCAGCCCGTTCTCGTCGAGGTCGAAGCGCACGTCCGGTCCAGGCGGCAGGCGCACCGGCTCGAGCGCCACGTCGTCGTTCAGGGTGCCCGCGGGCGGCAGCGCCACCGCGTCGTACTGGCCGACCTTGGGATCGACCGAGGCGATGTAGAGGTCGTCGACGGAATCGGTCTGCGGGTGGTGCGGCGCGGAGGGCGCGCGCTCCCAGATGCCGGTGGCGGCGTAGCGCGCGGCGGCCTCGTCGGCGCTCGGGCTCTGGCCAGTGGGTTCGGCGGGGAGCGGCTGGGTCGGGACCGGGGCGGCGTCCCCGTCGGGCGGCAGCAGAGCCGCGACGTCCATCCCTTCGTCGGCCAGGGTTTCGGCGGCATCGGCGGCGGCTTCCGGCTCGTCGGCGATGGCGACGCCGTCGCCGAGCGCCGCGTCATCGGGCGCCTCGGAGGTGGCGATCGCCGCGGCGGCGGGCTCGTCGGGACGGAAGAAGCGCGAGATGCCGTCCTCGAGGAAGACCGAGGCCCAGGCGGCGACGGCGGCGAGGAAGAGCAGCAGCACCACGGTCAGCATCAGCCCGAGGAAGCGCGGCTTGCCGCCGATCTGCTCGTCGCGGCGGGCGCCGAACACCGTCATGCGGCGGCGTTCCTCGTCCGGGTCGATGGCCGCGGTGCCGGCCGCGGAGGCGGTGACGGGGGGGCCGGGATCCTCGTTGCGCGAGCGGCGCAGGGCGGCGACGCGCAGGCCGTCACGGGGCTCTGCCGCGGTCTCGGGCGCGGGCTGGGGGACTGGCGGCGGTGCGGGCTGGGGCCGGGGGGCGCTGGCGGCGGCGGCCTTGGCGCCGTTGCGTGCACGCTTCGGGGCTGCGGGTTTCTTGCGCGGGGCGGGCGTGGGATCGGCGGCGGGCTCCGGCGGCGGCGACGGGCGCAGCTTCGGAGCGGGGGCACCGGCGGGCGCGGCGGCCTGCGGCACCGGGGCGGCGGGCGCCTCGGGGATGTCGCGGGTGGCGCGCATGGTGCTGAAGCTGGGCGCCGGGTCGGGGCGCGCACCGGCGGGGTCGGCGACGCGCGGCGCGGCGCCGGTGGCGGCGGCCGAGACGAGCGGTCGGGTGAGGGCCGTCTCGCCCGGCTCGGCAGGGGTGGTATCGGCGCGGGCGTTGCCGCCGGGGCCGAAGACGCCCTGTGCGAAGCGCACCCGCTGGTCCGGATCGGGCAGCGGCGCGGGTTCGGCGGCGTCCCCCGGAAGGGCCGGCTCCGGTGCGTTGTCCCTGGGCGACGACGGTGCGGCATCCTGCTTGTGGGGTGCGGCGGGCGGTGTTGGGGCCGCTGCGGCGCGTTCCGTCGGGAGGCTCTCGGGGGCCGGGGTGTCGGTCTCCGCGGCGTTTTCCGTGGGCGGGGTTGCGGGGGTGGTCGCGGGTGTTCGGGTGGCCCGTTCCGTCGGCGCGGTTTCGGAAACCGGGGCGGGACGCTCGGCGCTGGGGTCCGTCGGGACAGTTTCCGGCGCGGGCGTCTCCGCTGCGGCGTCCGGCGTGGGCGCAAGCTTGGCGGGGGCCGCAGACACCTCGGGGACGGCCTCGGCCTCGGGCCGGGCGGGCGCAACCGGCGCCGCGTCGCGCGGGGCCGTCTGGGCACCGCGGCGCCACGGCAGCACGGGGGCTGCGGCGACGATGCGCACCGGCTGCGGCAGGCGGTCGGGGGGGACGCCGGTCCAGCCGGGGGCGGCGCCGAAGAAGGGCGCGCCGGTGAAGGCGCCGTCGGGGGCCATCGCGGTGAAGCCCACCGGCACGAAACCGTGGGCGCTCACGAAGCCCGCCGCCTCTTCCAGCGTCTCGCGCGCCACGGCGGCGGCGAAGAGCCGCTCTCCGTCCGTGGACCAGTCGCAGACCAGCTCGTCCACCGCGTAGGGGGTCGCGCCGTCGAGGGCGGCCTGAACCGCCGCCTCCTGCTGGGCCGGATCGCCCGGCGCGGCGAGGTCGAGATAGCGGATCTGCTCGTTCGGCAGGATCAGCAGCACCTGCGCCCCTTCGGGCGAGAGCTGTTCTGCGGTCGCGCGCAGGGCGGTCAGCTCGGCGTCGAGATCCGCACTGTCGAGCGCCACGTCTCCCGCCGGGCTCCACCCGGTCACTGCCCGTCGCAGCAGGGTGATTCCGTCGGACGAAAGGGAAAGCGCGAAATTCGGTACCATGGCCGATCTCTATCACTGCTCAAGTGCTTGTGGGAGTCCCATGACGCCCGATGCCCGGCTGTAGCGGCTCTTTGCCGAGCCAGTGGGCGCCTGCGGGACGGGGCCTTGAAGACCTCTTCTAGAGGTTCGATGTTACCTGAGATTGAGCATGTTTGAAGGAGTATTTTCCATGCGTCGTTTCGTTCTCGCCGTCCTCTGTGCCGCGGCGCTGCCTCTTGCCGCAATTGCGCAGGAGCAGGGCCCGCAGATCACCGTCACCGGCGAGGGCCGCGCGGCCGCGGTTCCGGACATGGCCACGGTCACCCTTGGCGTCACCGCGCAGGATGCCGATGCCGGTGCTGCCATGGCCGAGACCAAACGCGTCGCGGGCGCCATCCTCGACCGGCTCGAGGGCATGGGCATCGAGGCGCGCGACCGCCAGACCTCGGATCTCGGGCTGCAGCCGGTCTGGAGCAACTACCGTGACGACCGCGCGCAGGAGATCACCGGCTACGAGGCGAGCAACCGGCTCACGGTGCGGGTGCGCGACCTTGCCCAGCTGGGTGACGTACTGGGCGCGGTGACCGAGGACGGCGCCAACCGGCTCTCGGGGCTGAGCTTCGGCCTGCAGGACCCGGACCCGGTGGAAGAGGAAGCCCGGCGCGACGCGGTGGCCGACGCCATGCAGCGGGCGCGGGTGCTGGCCGAGGCCGCGGGCGTGACGCTTGGGCCGGTGCTGTCGATCAGCGAATCCGGCGGCGGCTACGCGCCCGAGCCGATGATGATGATGGAGGCGCGCGACAAGTCGGTGCCGGTGGCCGCGGGCGAAACCGTGCTGGCGGCGCGGGTGACCATGGTCTTCTCGCTCGGCGAAGGCGACCAGTGACCGAAGTCGTGGCCGTTGCGCGGGACGCCGCGCACCGGTTCTCGAAGCAGCTCTGCCCCGGGATCGTGCTGATCGCGGGGCAGGGGGTCGAGGGTGACGCCCATCGCGGCGTCACCGTGCAGCACCGGTCGCGGGTGGCGCAGGACCCGACCCAGCCCAACCTGCGGCAGGTCCACCTGCTCGCCGCCGAGCTGCTCGACGAGCTCAATGCCAAGGGCTACGACGTGGGCCCCGGCGAGATGGGCGAGAACGTGACGACCCGCGGCATCGACCTGCTGGCACTGCCGCGCGGGACCCGGCTGGCGCTCGGGGAGGCCGAGGTCGAGGTGACCGGCCTGCGCAACCCCTGCGCGCAGATCTCGGGTTTCCGCTCGGGGCTCCTGTCGGAGGTGCTGATGCGCACGCCGGAAGGCGGTCTGGTGCGACGGGCGGGGATCATGGCGGTGGTCACCCGTGGCGGGGCGGTGACGCCCGGCGACGCGATCGCGGTCAAGCTGCCGGCCGCGCCGCACCTGCCGCTCGAACGGGTCTGAGCGTCGTCGTCATCGCGGATCCGCAAATCCCCGGAAAAGCAAAGGGCCCGGCGCTGCCGCCGGGCCCGGCCGGTCATCCGGCGTTCTTCAGCGCCTGGTCGAGGTCGGCGATCAGGTCGTCCGGGTCCTCGATCCCGATCGAGATCCGCACCACGTTCGGTGCGGCCCCGGCGGCGATCTGCTGCTCTTCGGAGAGCTGGCGGTGCGTGGTCGAGGCCGAGTGGATCACCAGGCTCCGGGCATCGCCGAGGTTGGCGACGTGGCTGAAGATCTCGAGCCCGTCGACGAATTTCAGGCAGCTCTCGTAGCCGCCCTTCAGCGCCACTGTGAACAGCCCGCCCGCGCCGTTGGGACAGATCCGCGCCACCCGGTCGTTGTAGGGCGACGAGGGCAGGCCCGCGTAGGTCACCTGCGCCACCGCCGGGTGGTTCTCGAGCCACGAGGCCACGCGCACCGCGTTCTCCACGTGCTTCTGCATCCGCAGCGACAGGGTCTCGATGCCCATCAGCGTGTAATGGGCGCCCTGCGGGTTCATCGTCATCCCGAGGTCACGCAGCCCCACGGCGATGGAATGGAAGGTGAAGGCCAGCCCGCCGAAGGTCTCGTGGAACTTCAGCCCGTGGTAGGCGGGCTCGGGATCGGCGAGCGAGGGGAACTTGCCCGAGGCGGACCAGTCGAACTTGCCGGAATCCACCACCGCGCCGCCGGTCACCGTGCCGTTGCCGGTCATGTACTTGGTCAGCGAGTGCACCACCAGCGTCGCGCCATGCTCGATGGGGCGGCAGAGGTAGGGCGTGGCCGAAGTGTTGTCGACGATGAGCGGCAGCCCGGCGCGGTCGGCGATGGCTGCCACCGCGTCGAGGTCGGTGACGTAGCCGCCCGGGTTGGCGATGCTCTCGCAGAAGATCGCGCGGGTGTTCTCGTCGATGGCGCCCTCGATGGCGGCGGGGTCGTCGAAATCGACGAAGCTGCAGGACCAGCCGAAGCGTTTGATGGTCTGGCTGAACTGGGTGATCGTGCCACCGTAGAGCCGCGTCGAGGCGACGATGTTCAGCCCCGGGCCCATCAGCGGGAACAGCGCCATGATCTGCGCCGCGTGGCCGGAAGAGACGCAGACCGCCCCGGCACCGCCCTCGAGCGTCGCGACCCGCTCCTGCAGCGCCGCCACCGTCGGGTTGGTGAGGCGCGAGTAGATGTAGCCCACCTCCTGAAGGTTGAAGAGCGCCGCGGCGTGATCCGCATCGCGGAAGACATAGGCGGTGGTCTGGTAGATCGGGGTCTGACGTGCGCCGGTCGCCGGATCGGGGCGCGCGCCCGCGTGAACCTGCAACGTGTCGAAGCCGTGAGTCATCGAGTCCTCCCTCTGGATTCCCTGCCCGAAAGGGTTAGGACATTGTGGCCCGGCTCACAACAGGCGGCTTGGTCGCGGGGGGGCGGCTGGGGGCTTGGGTGTTGCGGCATGGCCGTGAGCAGGCGTTGGCGCGGGCGTTGTGGCGACAGGGCGCGCGTGGACCCTACGCGCCGCGCGCACCGCAGCCCGACCGGCGCACACGGCTCCGGCGTCCTCACAGCCCCCGCCGAAGCGCCCCAGGCACGGCGCCATCCCGAAGCCAGCGCCCGCGCGGCATCGCCTCAGGCGGGCGCCGCTCAGGCCTGCTCCAGCACCTCGACGCAAAGCACCGTCGGCAGGTGCCGCGCGATCTCCTGCCAGCTGTCGCCCTCGTCGGCACTGGCGAAGACCGAGCCGGTGTTGGTGCCGAAATAGACGCCGGCGGGCTCGGCGTGGTCGGTGGCCATGGCCTGCCGCAACACGGTGAAAAAACACGATTGCTGCGGCAGCCCGTCGCGGCAGGCGTGCCAGCTCTCGCCGCCATCGCGCGAGCGCCAGACCGCGGCGCTGGCCTCGGGCGGGTAGCGGCCCTCGGTGTCGCCGTTCAGCGGCAGCGTCCAGATCGTCCCGGGGTCGCGCGGGTGCACCCCGATGGGAAAGCCGAAGGTCGAGGGCAGCCCGTCGGTGATCTCGTCCCAGCTGCGCCCGCCATCGCGCGAGCGGAAGACGCCGTGGTGGTTCTGCTGGTAGAGCATGTCGCCGTCGCCCGGCGCGTGCTGGAGGTTGTGCACGCAATGGCCGGTCTCGATGCCGTCCCCGGACGCCGGGTGGCTCGACGGCGTCGCCGGGGCGTTGGAGCGGCGGTTGCGGCGCTCCCATGTGTCGCCGCCGTCCTCCGAGGCGAAGACCCCCGCCGCCGAGATCGCCACCCAGATCTTCTCGGGCGCGTCGTGCACGGTGACGATGCTGTGCAGCGTGAGCCCCGCCGCCCCGGGCTGCCAGCTGTCCGACGAGGGGTGATCGGCGAGCCCGGCCATCTCGTCCCAGGTCTCGCCGCCATCGGTGCTGCGGAAGAGCCGCGCGGGCTTGGACCCGGCGTACAGCGCCTGGGGCGTGTGGCGCACCGACCAGAGCGCGTCGAGCCGCCCGGTGAAAGGGGCGGGGGGCTGCGCGGTGACGCCCAGCAGCTTCGCCGTGTCGGGGTCGTTGCGCACCCAGTCGTCCATCTGCCCGTCGGCGAGCTTGGCCAGCGTCCAGTCCGTGCCGTCGCCGCTGCGCCAGACCCCGGCGCCGAACCAGTCGTTGCCGCCCACCGCCCAGATCCGCCCGGTCTGCGGGTCGCCGCCCATGTGGTTGATCGGCCAGCCGTCGCAGAATGGCCCCGCGACCGACCAGCCGTCGCCCTCGGGCGTGCCGGAGAGCAGGAAGGCGCCCTTGGTGGTGCCGACGAGGACGGTCACGTGGGTCATTTTTTTGGGCTCCGAATGCGCATGGCGAAAATATGATGATATCAACCTATCACGAGCTGACAGATTCGCGGAACGCGTTTTCGGATCACCGGCGAGGTGCCGCCGTCTTGCTCTGCGCGGGGCGGGCGCCTCAGCGCATCCAGAGGCCCTCGCGCTTGAGCCGGTTGCGGATCGCCTGTTCGCGCCGGGGCAGATCGTCGCGATCGAAGAGCGCCCGCGCCTTCGCGCCGCGCCCCTGGTAGACCATGCGCCGGATCGGCACGTACTGCTTCAGCACCTGCCGGACCCGGTGCGGCGCGGCAATCTCCTCGAGCCGCTGCACCACCGCGTCGGCCTCGCGGGCGTAGAGCAGCGGCAGCGCGCGGTAGTGGCAGGTGACCGCGCCATCAAGCAGCCCCTCGGGCAGCGCGTCGCGCCCGCCGCCGAACGCGTGGATCACCAGCGGCAGCGCGATCTGGTCGAGCCACGGGTCGAGGCTCTGGCACACCAGCTCCGGCGGTGGGTCGTCGCGGATCTCGAGCGCGTAGTCGAGGAAGCGCTGCCCGAAGCGGCGGGGGCATTCGTAGAAGAAGAAGCCCGCGTTCAAGTAGAGGTAGCGGCGCCAGTGCTCCTCGGGCCAGCCGGTGTCGAGGGAGCTTTCGAAATCGAGCCCGAAGCGGTCGTAGAGCGATGTCCAGATCGCGGTGTAGCCGGGGCCGTAAAGCTCGATCTGTGGCCACGTGCCCTCGCGGCGGAGCGAGGCGCCGGGCCGGGCGAAATCGAAGGGCACGGAGGCGAGATCGCCAAGCACCAGCGTGTCGGTGTCGAAGAACACGAAGGGCTCGCCCTCGGGCAGGGCGGCAAGCGCCTCGATCTTGTTGCCGTAGGGATAGGCCTGCCCGAAGTGGCGGCTCTCGAAGGGCAGGAAGATGGCGCCGTGCGCGCTGAGAAGCTCCCGCACCTCGGCATCGAGGATGCGCGGGTTCTGCGACCAGAGCGGACCGGGCTGCGGCTCGGCCACGAAGAGCCGCACCTGATCGCGCGGGGTCGCGTGGGCGAGCGACAGGGCGAAGAGCAGCGCCTCGTACTGCAGCCGCCCCGCCTGTCCGACGATCATCACGTTGAGCGGTTGCGCCCGCGCCGGTGCTGTCATGCCCCCCGCCTGCCTCGTGTCCTGCGGTGTTTTCCCGCCATCATAGGCCGCCGAAGGGCGCGGGCCGCGCCGTCAGATCTCGATGGCTTCGAGAACCTCGGGCTCGATCACCTTCACCCCGGGCAGGCCCGCGGCCAGCGCCTCGGCGGATTGCTCGAGCGCGTCGAAGGTGCGGTAGTGCATGGGGATCACGGTCTTGAAGTCGAAGTAGGTCTTCGCCGCCCAGGCCGCCGCCTTCATGTCCATGGTGTAATAGCCGCCCGCCGAGAGCATGCCGATGTCCGGCTTGTGATAGGCGCCGATCCACGCCATGTCGGCCATGATCGTGGTGTCGCCCGAGAAATAGATCGTGTGGCCCTCGCCCTCGATGATGAAGCCGGTCTCCATGCCGGTGTAGACGGGCTTGTCGTCCACGGTCATCGACGAGCTGTGCGAGGCGGGCACCATGGTGATCTTGACCTCGCCGAAGGCGATGGTGCCGCCCTTGTTGAAGGCGTGGCCAGCGTTGGCGCCCTGGCTTTCCAGCAGGCCGATCAGTTCGAAGATGCCGGAGACCGGCAGGCCGGTGTCCTTCGAGATCTGCACCACGTCGGAGCTGTGGTCGAAGTGGCCGTGGGTCATGAGGATCTGCGTCGCGCCCTCGAGCGCCTCTGCCTTGCGGTCCTCGGGCATCATGGGGTTGCCGTTGAGCCAGGGGTCGATGAGCAGCACCTGATCCGCGATCTCGAAGCGGAAGGAGCCGTGGCCGAGCCAGATGATCTTCATGGGGGAATCCTCCGGTTGCGTGTTCCGGCCCGACGGTAGCGCAACTTTGCGGGGGGTAAAGGGGGCGCTGCCCCCATCTGCCTGCGGCAGACTCCCCCGGGATATTTATGGCCACTGGAAGACGGGGCGTTCAGACGGGGCGTGTTTTCCAATGGCCCCAAATATCCCCGCCGGAGGCAGGCACGAGGCCGCGAACACGCGGACCGCCGGGTCTTTTCGTCAGGCCGCCGGCCAGGCGCGGGCAAGCCCCGCCATCAGGGCGCGGTCGGTCAGGTCGAGCGGGCCGCTGGCGCCGGGCCGGAACCGGTCGCGGAAGGCGGCGAGCAGGGCGTCGTGCTGGTCGGGGGTGAAGCGGTAGCCGAAGCTTCGGGCGTCGGTGTGGAAATCGCCGGGTGCGCCCGCATCGGCGCGGATCGCGAGGCCGCGCCGCGCGAGCCGTGCCCAGTCGAACCGCGGGCCGGGGTCGATCTTGCGCCCCGGCGCCATGTCGGAATGGCCGATCACCCGCTCGGGCGGGATCTGCCAGCGCCCGAGGATGTCCGCGAGCAGCGGCTCGAGCGCCGCCATCTGGGGCTCGGGGAAGGGCTCCTTGCCGGTGTTGGCAATCTCGATGCCGATGGAGCGCGAATTCACCTCCTCGACGCTGCCCCAGGCCCCGAGGCCCGCGTGCCAGGCCCGCATGTCCTCGCGGACCAGCTGCCAGCAGGTGCCGTCACGCGCGATGACGTAATGGGCCGAGACTTCGGAGACGGGGTTGCAGAGCCAGTCGCGCGCCGCCTCGGCGCCGGCCATGGCGGTGTAGTGCAGCACGACCATGTCCGGCGCCGCGCCAAGCCGGCGCGGGCCGAAATTGTCGCTGGGGTGCCAGAGCGGCGTCAGCCGCCGCGCGCCGCGCGGAAGGGCGCGGGGTCCCAGGCGCAGGCGAAGCCGTCGCCATCGGGGTCGAGCCCCTTGCGGTCCCGCTGCGGGCCGCCGCCCGCGAGGAAGGCTTCCTGCGCGAGGTCGGACGAGTTGTACTGCCCGCAGGCGCGCCCGATGCGGTTGCCGTCATAGCGCCCCGAGCGCTCGTAGAGCGGTGTGCCTACCGGGTTGGTGGTCTGCAGCGCGTAGGCCACGATATTGGGGCTGTTGCTGTCCGGGCGCGGCGGCAGCTGCGTCGGCGTCACAACCTGATACTGCGCCCGGTTCTGGGCGATCAGCGCCGCGTCGTCCTGGATGTCGCGCTCGGCCGAGACCGCCTCGAAGCTGTTCTCGTTCGAGATCCCGGCGGAGTTGGTGACCATCTGCGGCGCGGCATTGGAGGGTGAGGCCTGCAGCGGCGCCACGCCCGAGTTCTGCGCCGCGGCGGTGGCGGCCGCCTGCGTCTCGAGGCTGTTGCCGTCGAGGGTGCTGGTCTCGACCGCGGTTGGCGGTTGAACGGTCAGCTGGGTGTTCTGAGCCTCCTGCTGCGAGCGGTACTGCTGCTCGCCGTAGTCCTGGAACCCGACCCCTGCACCGCTGTCGGGCATGTTCGATGCACATCCCGCCAGCGCCAGCGCCGCCACTCCGCAAAGGAAAACCGTTCTCATGTCGATATCGTCACCCTTCCTGTCCGTGCGTTCCTACCACCACTTCGCCGGTTTTTCCACAAAGCCCGCGGCGCGCTCGAGCGCGTAGGCGGTGTTCAGCAGATCGCCCTCTTCCCAGGGCCGCCCGATCAGCTGCAGCCCCAGCGGCAGGCCCTGCTTGTCCAGCCCCGCCGGAACGCTAACGCCCGGAAGCCCGGCAAGGTTCACCGTGACGGTGAAAACGTCGTTGAGATACATCTGCACCGGATCCGCGTCCTGCATCTCGCCCAGCCCGAAGGCGGCCGAGGGGGTGGCGGGGGTGAGGATGGCGTCGACCCCGGCCGCGAAGGCGTCCTCGAAGTCCTTCTTGATCAGGGTGCGGACCTTGCGGGCGCGGTTGTAATAGGCGTCGTAGAAGCCCGCCGACAGCACGTAGGTGCCGACCATGACCCGGCGCTGGACCTCGGCGCCGAAGCCCTCGGCGCGGGTCTTCTCGTACATGTCGTTGATGCCCTCGCCCTGCGAGAGCCGGGCGCGGTGGCCGTAGCGCACGCCGTCGTAGCGGGCGAGGTTCGACGAGGCCTCGGCCGGCGCGATCACGTAGTAGGTGGGCAGCGCGTACCTGGTGTGCGGCAGCGAGATGTCGACGATCCTGGCGCCCGCGTCCGCCAGCATGTCGCGGCCCCGGGCCCAGAGCGCCTCGATCTCGTCGGGCATGCCGTCCATGTGGTACTCGCGCGGGATGCCGATGGTCTTGCCGCGGATGTCGCCGGTCAGCATGGCCTCGAAATCCGGCACCGCCAGCTCGGCCGAGGTCGAATCCTTGGGATCGTGACCGCACATCGCCTGCAGCAGGATCGCGGCGTCGCGCACGTCCTTGGTCATCGGGCCGGCCTGGTCGAGCGACGAGGCGAAGGCCACGATGCCCCAGCGCGAGCAGCGCCCGTAGGTCGGCTTGATGCCGGTGATGCCGGTGAAGGCCGCGGGCTGGCGGATCGAGCCGCCGGTGTCGGTGCCGGTGGCGGCAAGGCAGAGATCCGCCGCGACCGCCGCCGCCGAGCCGCCGGACGAGCCGCCGGGCGTCAGCGCGGTGTCGTCGTTGCCGCGGCGCCACGGGTTGACCGCGTTGCCGTAGCACGAGGTCTCGTTCGACGAGCCCATGGCGAACTCGTCCATGTTGAGCTTGCCGAGCATCACTGCGCCCGCGTCGAAGAGCTTGCCGGTGACGGTGGATTCGTACTCGGGCCGGAAGCCCTCGAGGATGCGCGAGGCGGCCTGCGACGGCACGCCCCTGGTGCAGAAGAGGTCCTTGATGCCCATCGGGATGCCGCAGAGCGACGGCGCCTCGCCGCCCTTGATGCGGGCATCGGCGGCCCTCGCCTGCTCCATGGCGATCTCGGGGGTCTTGTGCACGAAGGCCCCGAGCGCGTCGGCGGCGTCGATGGCGCCGAGGCAGGCTTCGGTCAGCTCGACCGAGGTCATGTCACCGGCGCGCAGCGCGTCGCGCGCCTCGGCTACTTTCATCTTGGTCAGATCGGTCATTCCACCACCTTCGGCACGGCAAAGAAGCCCTCGCGGGCATCGGGGGCATTGCTCAGGATCTTGTCCTGCTGGTTGCCGTCGGTCACGCCGTCCTGCCGGCGCTTGAGACGCATCGGGGTGACCGAGACCATCGGCTCGACGCCCTCCACGTCCACTTCGTTCAGCTGCTCGATGAAATCGAGGATGTTCGAGAATTCCTGTGCCAGCGCCGGAAGCTGGTCGTCCTCGACCCGGATCCGGGCGAGCTTCGCCACGCGGGCGGCGGTGTCGGTGTCGATCGACATCGGGCGGCTCCCCTGTCTGAATATGTCCGCAAGAGTTTCGCCCGCTTTACCGCCGCAGCCGCGCAGCCGCAAGCGTGTCGGGCGCGCGCCACCGGCCACAAGGCCGTCATCGCGCAGCACGCACCACCCCATCACCGGCAGGATCCTCCGCGGCGCAGGCGACACCACCAGGACCGCCCCCGCCCTTCATCTTGCCAGATAAACTCCGGGGGTGAGGCGCGGCACGCGCCGAGGGGGCAGCGCCCCCTTCCTTTTCCCGAAGGTCTTCCCCCCGAAGCCTCACTCCAGCGCGTAGGGCAGCACCTCGCGCCGCTCGGGGTGGATGGCGAGCCGCTTCTCGAGCGGCGGCACCGAGCGCTGGTGGCAGTCGGTGCGCTCGCAGATCCGGCAGGAAATGCCGATGGGCTCGAAGGCGCCGTCGCGGTCGAGCCCCAGCCCGTCGGCATAGACCAGCGCGCCCGCGTGGCGCACCTCGCAGCCGAGCGCCATGGCATAGCGCCGCACCGGCGCGCCGAAATGACCGCCGCGCTTGGTGACGTCGCGGGCGAGCAGCACGTAGCGCACCCCGTCGGGGGTCTCGGCAAGCTGGCGCAGGAAGCGGCCCGGGGTCTCGAAGGCGCGGTGCACGTTCCAGAGCGGGCAGGCGCCGCCGAAGCGGGCGAACTGCAGCCGCGTGGCCGAGTGGCGCTTGGTGATGGTGCCCGCCTGGTCGACGCGGGCGAAGAAGAACGGGATGCCCTTGGCGCCGGGGCGCTGCAGCGTCGAGAGCCGGTGCGCCACCTGCTCGATCGAGGCCCCGAAGCGCGAGGCCAGCAGCTCGAGATCGTGGCGCGCCTCCTGCGCGGCGGCGAGGAAACGGCCGTAGGGCATCATCGCGGCGCCGGCGAAGTAGTTGGCAAGTCCCAGCTTGGCGATGGCGCGGGCGGCGTCGGACTGGAACCGCGCAAGGTCCAGCGTCGCCTCGAGCAGGTCGTTCTGCCGCAACAGCGCCACCTGCACCAGCAGCTGGAAGCTCTGGGTCTCGGGCGGGGCGAGGCTCGAGAGGGTGAGCACCTTGCGCTCGGGATCGAAGACCCGCAGCGCGCCGGTCTGGGCGAACTCGACGCGGATGCCGCGCTCGCGCAGCCGCGAAATGACGCCCGTGCGCATTTCGCCGGTCAGCCCGCCGGCGTAGTGCTCGGCAGCGCGGTCGACGGCGTCGATGTAGTTGTCGCAGTAGTGGAAGAAGTCGCGCACCTCTTCCCACGGCGAGGGCTGGAGCTGCGCACCCTCGCGCCCCAGCGCCTCGTCGAGCGAGGCCAGCCGCTCGTGGGTCTGCCGGTAGGCGCGGTGAAGTTCGAGGAAGGCGCGGGCCAGCGCCGGGGCGTTCGACGCGGTGAGCCGCAGGTCGGCCAGCGGAGGGGCCTCGCCGAACACCGGGTCGGCCAGCGCCTCGCGCATGTCGGTGACCAGGCGTTCGCTGTCGCCCTGTCCAAGCTCCGTGACGTCGAAGCCGAATTCCTGCGCCAGCGCCAGCACCACCGTGGTCGAGACCGGGCGGTTGTTGTTCTCCATCTGGTTCAGGTAGGGCAGCGAGATCCCCAGTTTCCCGGCGAAATCCTTCTGCGTCAGGCCGAGGCGGCCGCGCAGGTCGCGCAGCTTGGCGCCAGCATAAAGCTTGCGTGTGGGCATGTCTCCTCCTCCGTCACCCGGCGGGGCGGCCTGCAGGGCAGGGTGGCTTTGCAGCTTAGCGCCGGGTGGTGACGTTCTTTGCAAATCTCGCGCGCCACGTCCAGAGGGCGCGCGTGTGCGGAGGTCAGGATGGGCCGGACGGGGCCGGGCTCAGAGGGCAAGCCCGGCGAGGCGGCGCTCGCGGCGGATCACCAGCAGGATCGACACGATCGAGGCGACGCCGGTGGCGAACATCAGCCAGAGCAGCGGCCACGCGCCGGTGCCGGGTTGCAACAGCGCGCCCGCCAGCGCCGAGAGCGCCGCGCCGCCGCCGATCATGATCGCGCCCGAGAGGCCCGAGGCGGTACCCGCGAGATGCGGCCGCACCGACAGCGCGCCGGCGGTGGCGTTGGGGATGGTCATGCCGTTGCCGAGGCCGACGAAGGTCATGAAGCCGAAGAAGGTCCATTCCGACTGGAAACCCGCGGCGAAGACCATCAGCGCCGTGCCGAGTCCTGCGGCGTTCAGCACGCAGCCCCAGAGGATCATGCGGTTGATGCCGACCCGCGCCGAGTAGCGCCCCGAAAGGCCGTTGCCGATGAAGTAGCCCACGGCAGGTGCTCCGAAGAAGAACCCCAGCGCCGCGGGCGAGAGGTGGAACACCGCGGAGCCCACGAAGGGCGCGCCGCCGAGATAGGCGAAGAAGGCACCCGACGAGAGCGCGCAGGTCAGCGCGTAGCCCCAGAAGCGCGGGCTGCGGAAGAGCTCGGGGTATTCGCGGAACTGCTGCATCAGCGACAGCCCGCGCGACACCGAGGTCTCGCCGAGGTCGCGCCAGCTCATCCACAGGATCAGCGCACCGAGGATGAACAGGAGCCAGAAGGTCGACTGCCAGCCGAAGGCCTCGTCGAGCATGCCGCCGAACACCGGGCCCACCATCGGCACGACTGCGACGCCCATGGTCACGTAGCCGATCATCGACGCCGCCTGGTCCTGCGGTACCATGTCCCGGACCACCGCACGGCTCAGCACCATGGCCGTGACGACCACGGCCTGGCACATCCTGAAGGTGAGGAAGGTGGCGATGTCGGGGGCGAAGATGCAGCCGAGCGTCGCCCCGAGGAACAGCACCAGGCCCCAGAGAATCACGGGGCGTCGCCCGAACTTGTCCGAGATCGGCCCGATGATGATCTGCAGGAGCGCGTTCACCCCGAGGTAGATCGCCACCGACAGCTGCATGACCCGGTATTCCGTGTGGAAATGCTCGGTCATCCTGGGCAGAGACGGCAGGAACACGTTCATCGCAAGCGCCGACAGCCCGGCCAGCAGGATCAGCGTGACAATATGTGGCGGGGTCGAGCGGTCCAGAAAGCGAACCATGGGTCCATTTTGCATGGCTAGAGCCGTATGGTCCCCCGCGCGGTTTGTCCATTCGGGAAAGCCTGACCCCGATCTATTTGCTTTTTTGCAATTAGCTCATAATGCCATTTCCAAGCTTTGCAAATTTGCCGAATTTGACTTGAGTGGGAAAGCCGCCTCTGTATGGTCACGCCAAACGAAAGGGACGGCGATGAAAGACATTCTGCACGAACTGGAAGACCGGCGCGCAGGTGCGCGCCTCGGCGGTGGCCAGAAGCGGATCGACGCGCAGCACGCCAAGGGCAAGCTGACCGCGCGCGAGCGGATCGAGCTTCTCCTCGACGACGGCAGCTTCGAAGAATACGACATGTTCGTCGCCCACCGGTGCACCGATTTCGGCATGGAGAACAACCGTCCGTACGGCGACGGCGTGATCACCGGCTGGGGCACCATCAACGGCCGCATGGTCTATGTCTTCAGCCAGGATTTTACCGTCCTCGGCGGGTCGGTCTCGGCCACCCACGCGCAGAAAATCTGCAAGATCATGGACATGGCCATGCAGAACGGCGCCCCGGTGATCGGTCTCAACGACTCGGGCGGCGCGCGCATCCAGGAGGGTGTCGACAGCCTCGCGGGCTACGCCGAGATCTTCCAGCGCAACGTGCTCGCCTCGGGCGTGGTTCCGCAGATCTCCGTCATCATGGGCCCCTGCGCCGGCGGCGCGGTCTACTCGCCCGCCATGACCGACTTCATCTTCATGGTGAAGGACACCTCCTACATGTTCGTCACCGGCCCCGACGTGGTGAAGACCGTGACCAACGAGGTGGTGACCGCCGAAGAGCTGGGCGGCGCCTCGACCCACACCAGGAAGAGCTCGGTCGCCGACGGCGCCTTCGAGAACGACGTCGAGGCCCTGGCCGAAGTGCGCCGCCTCGTCGACTTCCTGCCGCTCAACAACCGCCAGAAGCCGCCGGTGCGGCCGTTCTTCGATGACGTGGCGCGGCTCGAGGACTCGCTCGACACGATCATCCCCGAGAACGCCAACCAGCCCTACGACATGAAGGAACTGATCCTGAAGGTCGCGGACGAGGGCGACTTCTACGAGATCCAGGAAGAGCACGCCAAGAACATCATCACCGGCTTCATCCGGCTCGAGGGCCAGACCGTGGGCGTGATCGCCAACCAGCCCATGGTGCTGGCGGGCTGTCTCGACATCGACAGCTCGAAGAAGGCGGCACGGTTCGTGCGCTTCTGCGACTGTTTCGAGATCCCGCTGCTGACCTTTGTCGACGTGCCGGGCTTCCTGCCGGGCACCGGCCAGGAATACGGCGGCGTCATCAAGCACGGCGCCAAGCTGCTCTTCGCCTATGGCGAGGCGACGGTGCCCAAGGTCACCGTCATCACCCGCAAGGCCTATGGCGGCGCCTATGACGTGATGAGCTCCAAGCACCTGCGGGGCGACGTGAACTATGCGTGGCCCACCGCCGAGATCGCGGTGATGGGCGCCAAGGGCGCGACCGAGATCATCCACCGCGCCGATCTCGGCGACCCCGAGAAGATCGCCAAGCACACCGCCGATTACGAGGGCCGCTTCGCCAACCCCTTCGTGGCGGCCGAGCGCGGCTTCATCGACGAGGTGATCCAGCCGCGGTCGACCCGTCGCCGGGTGAGCCGCGCCTTCGCGATGCTGCGGGGCAAGCAGCTCTCGAATCCGTGGAAGAAGCACGACAACATTCCGCTCTGATCCGGACAGGGGAGGGGGAATGGCCCGCGGGGCATGGCATATGCACGAGGAGGAGGGCGGGCTGATCCTGGCCCGCCGCTGGCCGGCGCGATTTGACCTCGTGGTCGAGACGCGCCTGCCGCCGGTGACGCGCCGGGGCCGGCTGGCCCACCAGGTGCGGCAGGACGTCTGGCGTGCCTTGCGCGACCTTCGCGGCTTCTCGCCCTGCGTGTCGGTGCGGACCGACGAAGAGGGCACCGTGCTGCGGGCGGGCGGACAGCTGGACGCGGCGGCCCCCGGAGCGTTGGCGGCGAGACGCATCGCCGCCGTTCTCGAGGACCCGGGCAACCGTGCCCGCTGGCTCAGGTGGTCCAGATGATGTTGAACCTGCCGGTGATTCTCCTCGTTGCCGCGGCAGCGATGCCGGTGGCGGGCGAGCCCGTCGTGGTGCCCTCCGGGATGCCGGTCAGCTTCGAGGATGTCATTTGGGACCAGCCCGGCGACGGTCTGGTCTACCGCTTTCGCTTCCTCGCACCCGAGATCGGGGGGGAGGCGCCGAGACTTTACGAAGAGGTGTCATCCGACATGGATTATCTATGCGAGTCCTTCGCGCTGCCGCGGCTCGCGGCGATCGGCCCCGAGCCATCGCGCATCGTGATCTCCCTCATGGCCGAACCGGTCGCCTTCGGCGATCCGGCGCCTGAGGTGAGGCAGTATTTTGAGGCCTACTCCCACGCTGAAGGCAACTGCATCTGGGAGGCTTTCTGATGCCTGCACAACATCTTGGGAGATTTTGCTCATACGGTGGGCAGACTGCGTCTTTGCAGTCACATATCCGCTTTGCAGCGCGAGGCAGATATTGTCCCCGCAAAACTTGGGCTATGTTGAAATCCGATTGCACCCAAGCAATCGAAACCTCGGAGCGAGGACAGGCAAGGCCAGAGGGCTTTGTCGGTTCCGTTGAACCTGACAGGAGAAAAAGATGTCCAAGAGCATCAAAGTGCTTGCAATGCTTGGTCTGTTCGGGCTTGCCGCTTGCGGCGGTCAGCAAGAAGAAGAGTACGTGGTGGTCGACCCCGAGCCCATCACGACCGAGCCCGTCTACACCGGCAAGTACAAGTAATACTGTGGGGCGGGCCTGCGGGCCCGCCCCCCTTTCGCCCCGCGCGGTGGCCCTCGGTTCGGAGGGCGGGCGATGCTGAAACACCGTGGCTTCCCGGGCCGTCTGCCCGGAACCGATTTCCAGTTCACCATCCGGCGGGCCAACCCGCGCGGCATCACTGCGCTCGTGCGTCGCGAACGCTATCGCGACCGCAAGGCCGTGGACAAGCGCGCCGACCTCGCCTTCATGGCGGCGCTGTGGGAACACTTCGGCGACCAGCCCTTCGAACGCGGCAATCTCGACGCGGGACGCCTGTCCTGGCTGTTCGGCCGCGAGGTGCTCCCCTACGACGATCCCTTCGATCCGGAGAGCTACGACTCGCTGCTCGTGATCAACGAGCAGGCCGCCCGCGCGTCCTTCCCCGAGGCCTTTGAGGAGGACGGGGATTGGGAGTGATTGCACAATCCATGATTGCGGATTGGCGGGAAAGCGCCGATCTGCGCGTGTGCATCAGATTCGCCTTTGCGGGGGGGGATCATTCGTGCAACGTAAGGTTGTTGCGAGTTGATTGGCGCCCTCGCAGGGCGCCCCTCATTCACCGTTACCCTTCCCCTTGCGGACGGCCCGACTTATCCCCTGGTCGGCCGTCCGCCCCTTCTTCCCGACGTGTGACGGTCGCCGCGCGGCTTTCCGCCCAATCTCGGCGCCGCGCCGCCGCTTTTGCGCGCGGTGACGAATTTCGGTGGAACCTCCCCGGGAAATCTGGCGTTTATGCTCTGATCGTTTCAACGACCAGAACGGAACAAAGGGAGTTTCCAACATGGCAAAGACCGCCATCTGCGTCGCCGCAATCCTCGGCCTCTTCACCGTCGCAGCTTGCGAAAGCTCGGACCTCAGCCGTGGCGCCATCGGCGCTGGCTCGGGCTATCTCATCGACCGCGCGGTCGGCGGTGACGGCATGGTCGGTGCAGCCGTTGGTGCGACCGCAGGCGTGGTCTGCGACGACGTCACGCCGCAGTACTGCAACTGATCGACTGATCTCCGCGGCGCCTCGCGCCGTGGCACAACAGACATCGAAGCCATCGGGGCCCTCAGCCCCGGTGGCTTTTTTCGTGGCCGGAGGCGCCGCGGCGCGCTGCGGCCGTGGGAACTCGTAGGAAAGGGACGACAATGTTCGACAAGATCCTGATCGCCAACCGGGGCGAGATCGCCTGCCGGGTCATGAAGACGGCCAAGAAGATGGGCATCAAGACGGTGGCTGTCTATTCGGAGGCCGACAAGCACGCCCTGCACGTCGCCATGGCCGACGAGGCGGTGCACATCGGCCCGCCGCAGGCCAACCAGTCCTACATCGTGATCGACAAGATCATGCAGGCCGTCAAGGACACCGGCGCGCAGGCGGTGCACCCGGGCTATGGCTTCCTCTCCGAGAACCCCAGGTTCGCCGATGCGCTCGAGGCCGCCGGCGTCGCCTTCGTGGGCCCGCCCAAGGGCGCCATCGAGGCGATGGGCGACAAGATCACCTCGAAGAAGATCGCGCAGGAAGCCGGCGTGAACACCGTGCCCGGCTACATGGGCCTGATCGAGGACGCCGACGAGGCAGTGAAGATCTCGGGCGAGATCGGCTACCCGGTGATGATCAAGGCCTCCGCCGGCGGCGGCGGCAAGGGCATGCGCATCGCGTGGAACGACCAGGAGGCGCGCGAGGGCTTCCAGTCCTCCAAGAACGAGGCCGCCTCGAGCTTCGGCGACGACCGGATCTTCATCGAGAAATTCGTCACCCAGCCGCGCCACATCGAGATCCAGGTGCTCTGTGACGCGCATGGCAACGGCCTCTGGCTGAACGAGCGCGAGTGCTCGATCCAGCGCCGGAACCAGAAGGTGGTGGAAGAGGCGCCGAGCCCGTTCCTCGACCCCGAGACCCGCAAGGCGATGGGCGAGCAGGCCGTGGCGCTTGCCAAGGCCGTGGGCTACACCTCGGCCGGCACCGTCGAATTCATCGTCGACGGCGAGAAGAACTTCTACTTCCTCGAGATGAACACCCGCCTGCAGGTGGAGCACCCGGTCACCGAGCTGATCACCGGCATCGACCTTGTCGAGCAGATGATCCGGATCGCCAACGGCGAGCCGCTGAGCATCACCCAGGATGACGTTGGCATCAACGGCTGGGCCATCGAGAACCGGCTCTACGCCGAGGACCCCTACCGCGGCTTCCTGCCCTCCATCGGCCGCCTGACCCGCTACCGTCCGCCCGCCGAGGGCGCTCTGGGCGAGGGCATCGTGCGCAACGACACCGGCGTCTTCGAGGGCGGCGAGATCTCGATGTACTACGACCCGATGATCGCCAAGCTCTGCACGTGGGCGCCGACCCGCGAGGCGGCGATCGAGGTGATGCGCAACGCGCTCGACAGCTTCGAGGTCGAGGGCATCGGCCACAACCTGCCCTTCGTCGCGGCCGTGATGGACCACGAGCGCTTCATCACCGGCAACATCACCACCGCCTTCATCGCCGAGGAATATCCCGACGGCTTCCAGGGCGTGACGCTGTCCGACGACAAGCTCCGCGACATCGCCGCCGCAAGTGCCGCGATGAACCGTGTCGCAGAAATCCGCCGCGCCCGCATCTCGGGCACGCTCGACAACCACGAGCGCAAGGTCGGCACCGAGTGGACCGTGACGCTGCAGGGTGCGAGCTACGACATGACGCTGGCCGCCGACCGGCAGGGCGCCACGGTGACCTTCTCCGACGGCGCATCCCTGCGGGTCGAGGGAGACTGGACCCCGGGGCAGACGCTCGCCCACATGACCGTGGACGGCAAGCCGCTGGTGCTGAAGGTCGGCAAGATCTCGGGCGGGTTCCGCATCCGCTCGCGCGGGGCGGATCTCAAGGTGCACGTGCGCACCCCGCGCCAGGCCGAGCTTGCCCGGCTGATGCCCGAGAAGCTGCCGCCGGACACCTCGAAGATGCTGCTCTGCCCGATGCCGGGTCTCATCGTGTCGATGAACGTGGCCGAGGGCGACGAGGTGCAGGAGGGCCAGGCGCTCTGCACCGTCGAGGCGATGAAGATGGAGAACATCCTGCGCGCCGAGCGCCGGGGCGTGGTCGCGAAGATCAACGCGGGGCCGGGCGACAGCCTCGCGGTGGACGACGTGATCATGGAGTTCGAGTAACCCGCGCCATGACCCTGCGCCGTGACATACCGGCCCCGCAGGCAATCGCCCGCGTGACGGTGTCCCCCAGATCCGGGGGAGATGTCTCCGATTGGTCGGAGACGTCACGGCGTTGCCGCAGTCTGCGAAGGTTGCGGCAACCTCTGGCGGCGACGCTGTCCCTGTGGGGGCATTGCCGCGGAGGTGGGTGTCATGACTGGGACCTGGCGGTCCGGGCGATGCGCCCGGGCCATGGGGCTGGCGATGTCGCTGACCCTGTCCACGGCGCTTTCGGGGTGTTTCTTCGAGACCGAGCAGAGCCTCAGGGCGCAGCTCTCCGAGACGCTCTACCTGCGCGAGCCGCTCTACTTCCGCGACCGGCTCGGCTGCACGGCGGCGCTCTACTCGCTCTATTCGCGCTATCCGAAGCCGGGGGTGATCCCGGTGAGCGACCTGACCGCGGCGCTGTTCCTGATGGAGCGGGGCAGGGCGGTGGCCTTCAACGTGGGGCTCAGCCCCGACGACATCTCGCGCGAGGTGATCGGTCGCGAGCAGCGCAGCGGGCTGGGGATCGTCAACGCCGGCGTCTCGGGGGCGACGGGCTGTCTCGAGGAACGGCTCGAGGTGCCGCTCTACGAGGCGATGCTGAACCCCGAGGTGGTCACGGTCTACGACCCGCAGGCGCGGGTGCTGTCGCTGATCGAGTGGGAGCAGAAGCGCGTCTGGGTGCTGCGTTCCTACGACTGAGCGCGGGTCACTCGGCGGGGGCGTCGATCGGGGGGCGCACGGCGGAGTGCCGGTCACGCACCTCCTGCTTGCGGAGGGGAAGCTTGTCGATGGACCGCGAGATCTCGCGCACGTCCCACGGCGCGGGCTTGCGCAGCAGGATCGTGCCGTCCTTCGAGATCAGCGTGAACATGAAGCCGCGCGGCCGCAGCTCCTGCCGGATCGGCGAACGTGCAGAGGGGTCGGTGTCGGTGATCACCACCACGTCGCGGTCCTCGAGCGCCCCGAGCCGGGCATTGATCAGCTCCATCTGCTGCACGAAGCGCGGGTCGGCCGGACTGTCGGCGAAGACCACCAGCGGCCGGCTGGTCCAGCGGAAGTCTTCGAGCGTCGCGTCGCCCGCCGGTCGGATGGCCTCGGCCGCGGGCGTTTCGGCACCCTGCGCCGCGCCAAGGCCCGCCGTCAGGGTGAACAGTCCGATGAGGACGGGTTTTATCCAGCGCATCATACCCCAAGATATAGGCACGGGGTGCCGCACCGCACAATGTTTCCAAGAGACTATCGGGATTTTTTCCACCCTTAACCGGTTTCACACCGGGGAGGGCGCATGATGCCGGGGATCGCATGCACAAGGAAATCCGGCCGTGGACATCATCCTGCACCTGGGCGCCCATCGCGCCGCCTCGACCTCGTTCCAGACCTACCTGCGGGGCGCGGATGCGCAGCTCGCGGGGCAGGGCATCGGGGTCTGGGGGCCATGGCGGACCCGCAAGGGGCTGTTCCACGGGCTGATGGAGCCCGGGGCGCGGCCGGGCGACGCGGAGCGCGCGGCGGGGCGGGTGCGGCTTGCCGCCGAGGCGGCGGCGCGGCGCGGGCTGGCGGTGCTTCTGGTCTCGGACGAGAACACGCTCGGCACGCCGCGGGCCTGCCTGCGCGCCCGCAAGCTCTACCCGGCGGCGGGGCCGCGGCTGGCGCAGCTCTTGCGGGGCTTCGGCTCGGTCGAGCGCGCGGTGCTGCAGATCCGCTCGTCCGAGATGTGGTGGGCCTCAGTGCTGGCCCACCTCGTGGCGCGCGGCATGGCGCTGCCCGAGCCGGGGCTGATCGACCATCTGATCGCGCAGCGGCGCGGCTGGCGCGAGGTGATCGCGGACGTGGCCGCGGCACTGCCCGGGACCGAATTGCTGGTCACGCCGTTCGAGCGTTTCGCCTCGCGGCCCGACCAGCTGCTGAAACGGACCACCGGCGTGCTGTTCACGCCGCCACTGCCCTCGGGCGGGATCTGGGCGCATCGCGGCCCCTCCCTGCCGGAGCTGCGCGCCCTGCTCGACGAGCGGGGCGAGGACGCATCGTCGCTGCCTGCCGGAGAGGGGCGCTGGATGCCCTTCACGCCGGTGCAGGCCGCCGACCTGCGCGAGAGATATGCCGACGACTTGTTCTGGCTGCGTGCCGGGGCGGACGGGCTGGCACGACTGACAGAGGACCCGGAGCCCGCGACGGCCAGCACGAACTGGCCGCCGGCTTCAAAGGAGAGAGGACGGGACGATGACGGCCAAACTGGACGATTGGCGCACTCTGGCTGAGAAGGAACTGCGGGGGCGCCCGCTCGACGATCTGACCTGGACCACCATCGAGGGGATCGAGGTCAAACCGATCTACACCCCCGCCGATGTCGAGGGGCTGCCGCAGGTCGGTGAACTGCCGGGCTTCGAGCCCTTCACCCGCGGCGTGAAGGCGACGATGTACGCCGGCCGGCCCTGGACCATCCGCCAGTACGCGGGCTTCTCCACCGCCGAGGAATCGAACGCCTTCTACCGCAAGGCGCTGGCCGCCGGTCAGCAGGGTGTCTCGGTGGCCTTCGACCTCGCGACGCACCGCGGCTACGACAGCGACCACCCGCGCGTGGTGGGCGACGTCGGCAAGGCGGGCGTCGCCATCGACTCGGTCGAGGACATGAAGGTGCTGTTCAGCGGCATCCCGCTGGACAAGGTGTCGGTCTCGATGACCATGAACGGCGCGGTGATCCCGGTGCTGGCGAACTTCATCGTCACCGGCGAAGAGCAGGGCCATGACCGGGCGCTGCTTTCGGGCACGATCCAGAACGACATCCTGAAAGAGTTCATGGTGCGGAACACCTACATCTATCCGCCCGAACCCTCGATGCGCATCATCGCCGACATCATCGAGTACACCTCGAACGAGATGCCGAAGTTCAACTCGATCTCGATTTCGGGCTACCACATGCAGGAGGCCGGCGCCTCTCTGGTGCAGGAGCTCGCCTACACGCTGGCGGACGGCAAGGAATACGTGAAGACCGCCATGGACGCCGGCATGGACATCGACAAGTTCGCCGGCCGGCTGTCGTTCTTCTTCGCCATCGGCAAGAACTTCTTCATGGAGATCGCCAAGCTGCGCGCCGCGCGGATGCTGTGGTCGCGCATCATGACCGAGCTCGGCGCCCGCGACGCCCGCTCCAAGATGCTGCGCACCCACTGCCAGACCTCGGGCGTCTCGCTGACCGAGCAGGACCCCTACAACAACGTCATCCGCACCGCCTACGAGGCGATGAGCGCAGTGCTCGGCGGCACCCAGTCGCTGCACACCAACGCGCTCGACGAGGCCATCGCGCTGCCGACCGAGTTCTCGGCCCGGATCGCGCGGAACACCCAGCTCATCCTGCAGGAAGAGACCGGCGTGACCAAGGTCGTCGACCCGATGGCGGGTTCCTACTACGTCGAGAAGCTGACCGCCGACCTCGCCGAGGCGGCGTGGAAGCTGATCGAGGAAGTGGACGAGATGGGCGGCATGACCAAGGCCGTGGCCAGCGGCATGCCCAAGCTGCGGATCGAGGAGACCGCCGCCAAGCGTCAGGCCGACATCGACCGCGGCGACGACGTGATCGTAGGGGTGAACAAGTACCGCCTCGCGAAGGAAGACGAGCTCGACATCCTCGACATCGACAACGCCAAGGTCCGCGAGGGCCAGGTCAGGTCGCTCGAGACCATCCGCGCGACCCGTGACGGGGCCGCCTGCGACGCCGCGCTGGCCGAGCTGGAGCGGCGCGCGAAAGAGGGCGGCAACCTGCTCGAGGCCGCCGTCGAAGCAGCCCGCGCGCGGGCCACTGTCGGAGAGATCAGCATGGCGATGGAAAAGGTGTTCGGCCGCCACCGGGCCGAGGTGAAGACGCTGGCGGGGGTCTACGGCGCCGCCTACGAGGGCGACGAGGGCTTTGCCGCCATCCAGAAGGCCGTCGAGGACTTCGCCGAGGAGGAAGGCCGCCGTCCGCGGATGCTCGTGGTCAAGATGGGGCAGGACGGTCACGACCGCGGTGCCAAGGTCATCGCGACGGCCTTTGCCGACATCGGTTTCGACGTGGATGTGGGCCCGCTGTTCCAGACCCCGGACGAGGCCGCGCAGGATGCCATCGACAACGACGTGCACATCGTCGGGATCTCGTCGCAGGCGGCGGGTCACAAGACGCTGGCGCCGCAGCTCATCGAGGCGCTGAAGGCGCAGGGCGCCGAGGACATCATCGTGATCTGCGGCGGGGTCATCCCGCAACAGGATTACAAGTTCCTCTACGACTCCGGCGTGAAGGCGATCTTCGGCCCGGGCACCAACATCCCGGAAGCCGCGCGCGACATTCTCGAGCTCGTGCGCAAGGCGCGGAGCTGAGCAGGGCCTGCGGCCCGGCGCATCGGGCCGTCGTGTGACATCGGACAGGGCGCGGAGGCAGGTCTTCCGCGCCCTTCTGTTTCGGACGCTTGGGGCCGGCGCCCCCCACGGACTGCGCCCCATGCGTTCGTCTGGTGGGCCTGCGGTGACGCCACCGCGCACCGGGCACCTTGGCAACTGCGTTCGAACCGGGAGTTTGTCGCGTTTTCGGGGGGCGCGGGCCGCCGCCGCGCGACATTCCCCTGAAAATCGACGGAGCGAGGGGGCAGCCGCGGCCCCTGACACTCTTTTTCGATTTTCTTGGCGATTTCCGTGGCCTATCGTTTCCCGAACCTTTCTGAAGACGGGCGGCGGATGAAGCTGCAACTGGATCACATCGCGGTGCTGGGCGAGAGCCTCGAGGAAGCGGTCGCCCACACCGAGGCGGCGGCGGGCGTGCCGATGCTGCCGGGTGGCGCACATGAGCGCTACGGCACCCACAACCAGCTTCTCGGGCTGGGCGGCGTCTATCTCGAAGCCATCGCCATCGACCCTTCGGCCGAGCCCCCGGGGGGCCCGCGCTGGTTCGGGCTCGACCGGTTCCACGGGCCGGCGCGGCTCGACAAGTGGATCTGCCGGGTGAGCGACATGGACGCGGCCCTTGCGGCGCTGCCCATGGCGGGCCGGCCGGTGGAGCTGGCGCGCGGGCGGCTGCGCTGGATCATGGCGGTGCCCGAGGACGGGCTCCTGCCCTATGACGGCGTCTTCCCGGCGCTGATCCAGTGGCTGAGCCCGGTGCCCGCGGGCGCCATCCTATCGGCCTCCGGCACGCGGCTCGAGGGGCTCGAGGTCATCCACCCGCAGGCCACCGAGCTGCAGGCGCTGCTGGCGCCTTGGCTCGACGCGCCGATGGTGCGCTTCACCACCGGTGCCAAGCCCGGCCTGCGGGCCGAGCTGCGCACGCCGCAGGGCCACCCGCGCGTGCTGCAGTGATCGTCCGTCCGGCCAACGCGTCGGACGCGGCAGCGCTCGAGGCACTGTGGAACCCGTGGATCGAGACCACCGCCATCACCTTTTCGACCGAGCTCAGGACCACCGAGGGCATCGCCACCGACATCGCGGCCCGGGGGCCCGCCTTCCAGGTCGCCGAGGACGCCGGCACGCTGCTCGGATTCGCCACCTTCTTCCCGTTCCGCGGCGGCCCCGGCTATGCCCGGACCAAGGAGCACACCGTCATCCTCTCCCCCGAGGCAAGAGGTCGCGGGGCGGGGCGCGCGCTGATGGATGCCATCGAAGAGGTCGCGCGGGGGCAGGGCGTGCATTCGCTCTTCGCCGGCGTGTCGTCGGAAAACCCAGCGGGCATTGCGTTTCACGCCGCCATAGGCTTCCGCGAGGCCGCCCGCCTGCCGCAGGTCGGCTGGAAATTCGGGCGCTGGATGGATCTTGTGCTGATGCAGAAATTTCTCTGAACCGCGCTGACAGTCCGCGCGGGACCGCGTAGAATCCGCCCATGTCGATCTGGACCCGCATAACCGAAGCGCTTTCGGCGCTGGCGAAGGGCGAGGGGCTGGGCGCGGTGTTCGACCGCCTCCGCCAACCGCCCGAGCGCAGCGTTGCCTTCACCATCGCCGTCATCGCGCTATCCGCCAAGATGGCCAAGGCGGACGGGCAGGTGACCCGCAACGAGGTCGCCGCCTTCCGCGAGATCTTCTCGATCGCGCCCGAGGACGAGAAGGCCGCAGCGCGCGTCTTCAACCTTGCACGGCAGGACGTGGCGGGGTTCGAGGAATACGCCCGCCGCATCCGCCGCATGTTCGACGACACCAAGGGGCCGGTCTGCGACCTGCTCGAGGGGCTGTTCTACATCGCCATGGCGGACGGGCACTACCACCCGGCAGAGGAGGCCTTCCTCGACCGCGTGGCCGAGATCTTCGAGATCCCGGCGGCCGAGTACCGCGCCGTCCGCGCCCGCTTCGTGCCCGACGCGGTGCCCGATCCCTACGCCGTGCTGGGGGTCGATCCGGCGACGCCGCTGCCCGAGATCCGCAGCCACTGGCGGCAGCTGGTGCGCGACAGCCACCCGGACGTGATGCAGGCGCGGGGCGTGCCGCCAGAGGCGGTGAAGCTGTCCGAGAAGCGGCTCATCGACATCAACCGCGCCTGGGAAGAGATCTCGGCGCAGCGCGCGGCCTGAGGCCGGGCGGGTGCGGCTCGCCACCTACAACATCGAATGGTTCGACGCGCTCTTCGACGATTCCGGCCGGCTGCTGGCGGACGGCGGCTGGTCGGGCCGTCACGACATCACCCGGCGCGACCAGGCCGAGGCGCTGGGCATCGTCTTCACCGCCATGGACGCCGACGCGGTGATGATCATCGAGGCCCCGGACACGGGCTCGCGGCGCTCGACCGTGCGCGCGCTCGAGGCTTTTGCCGAGGCCTATGAGCTGCGCACGCGGCGGGTGCTGACCGGCTTCGTCAACGAGACTCAGCAGGAGATCGCGCTGCTCTACGATCCGGCGCTCCTGAGCGCCCGTCATGCGCCGCTGGGGCAGGTGACCGGCAGCCACGGCTCGCCGCGATTCGACGGGGTGTTCCGCATCGACCTCGACATCGACGCCACCGAGGACCGGGTGGTGTTCTCGAAGCCGCCGCTCGAGGTCGAGGCGGTGACCGCGACGGGGCACGTGCTGCGGCTCATCGGGGCGCATCTGAAATCGAAGGCGCCGCACGGGGCGCACAACCGCGACCAGGTGATGCGGCTGGGCATCGCCAACCGCCGCAAGCAGCTGGCGCAGGCGATCTGGCTGCGGCGGCGGGTCGAGACGCACCTGCAGGCCGGCGAGAGCGTGATCGTCATGGGCGATCTCAACGACGGCCCGGGACTCGACGAGTACGAGCACCTGTTCGGGCGCAGCTCGGTCGAGATCGTGCTGGGGGAGGGGGCCGTGGACGAGGCGATGCGGCTGCACGACCCGCACGCGGCGCAGGCGTTGTGCAACCGGCTCGGGCCGCAGCCCACCACCGCGCGGTTCTTCCTGAAGTCCCAGGGGCGCTACCTGCAGGCGATGCTCGATTACATCATGGTCTCGTCCGACCTCGCCGCGACGCGCCCGCACTGGCGCATCTGGCATCCGTTCGACGACCCGGTCTGCTGGCGCACTCCGGAGCTCCGCGAGGCCCTGCTGACCGCCTCGGACCATTTCCCGGTGACGATCGACCTTGCGCTCTGAGGCGCGACTGAGGCGCGCTTGGCGGCGCCTCAGTCGCGCAGCAGCTTCAGCGCCTCGCGCAGGTCGATGGCGCCATCGTAGAGCGCCCGGCCCGAGATCGCGCCGTTGAGCGAGGTGCCGCAGTCGCGCAGCGCCTTGAGGTCCTTGAGCGACGACACCCCGCCCGAGGCGATGACCGGGATGGTGACCGCGCGCGCGAGCGCCGCGGTGGCCTCGATGTTGGGGCCCTGCATGGCGCCGTCGCGGTTGATGTCGGTGTAGATGATGGCGGCGACGCCCGCGTCCTCGTAGCTCTTCGCGAGCTCGATGGCGTCGACGTCGGTGACCTCGGCCCAGCCCTTGGTGGCCACGCGGCCGTCCTTGGCGTCGATGCCCACGGCGATCTTGCCGGGGAACTCGGCCGCGGCCTCGCGCACGAGGGCGGGGTTCTCGACCGCCACGGTCCCGAGGATCACCCGCGCCAGCCCCTTGTCGAGCCAGCGCTCGATGGTGGCCATGTCGCGGATGCCGCCGCCGAGCTGGGCGGGGGTGTTGGTGGTCTTGAGGATGGCCTCGACCGCGGCGGCGTTGACCGGCTCGCCGGCGAAGGCGCCGTTGAGATCCACGAGATGGAGCCACTCACAGCCGGCGGCCACGAACTCCAGCGCCTGGGCGGCGGGGTCGTCGTTGAACACGGTGGCCTTGTCCATGTCGCCGCGAAGCAGGCGCACGGCTTTGCCGTCCTTGAGGTCGATCGCAGGGTAGAGGATCATTGCTGTCTGCTCAGTGCCGTTTTCTTGATCGTTTCATGACGCCGGGTCGCACATTATCGGACCCGGCGTCAATATTGAACGAAAACCCGGGCGGGTGCCATGCTGCAAGTCGATTTGCTCGACGGGAGGAGAGGAGCGATGAAGAAGGTGACGGCAATGGCCTGCGGACTGGCGCTGATGGCGGGTACGGCGCTGGCGGATCCGGTGGAAGGGGTCTGGAAAACGCAGGGCGACGACAACGGCCATTACGCGCTGGTGAGCATCGCCCCCTGCGGCAGCGAGATCTGCGGCACGCTCGGCAAGGGCTTCGACCGCGCCGGTAGCGAGATCCGCTCGCCCAACATCGGGCGGCAGATGATCTGGGGCATGAAGCCCAAGGGCGGCGGCAGCTACGGCGGCGGCAAGATCTGGGCCCCGGACCGGGACAAGACCTACAATTCCAGGATGCAGCTCACGGGCAATTCGCTGAAGGTCGAGGGCTGTGTGCTGGGCATCTGCCGCGGGCAGGTCTGGACGCGGGTGCGCTGAGGGGGAGAGCGCGGGGGGAGGTTTTCTTGCGGCTCTTGGTGCGCCTGGGGTTTTCAGGGCCGCACGTCGTGCAGGTGGCGGGGAGGAGGGGGCGCTGCCCCCGTCTCCTGCGGAGACTCCCCCGGAGTTTATCCGGCAAGATGAAGGGCGGGCGTGGCGCGTTCGGTGAGGTTCGGGCCAGGGTTGACGCGGTGGCGGCGTCGTGGCGCCGCGGCGCGGGTTTGGGATCGGGCGAGGCCGGGGAGGTGAGGGGCGCTGACAAACGCCATGGGGCGTCAGGTTTCGCCGATCCGATCGCGTCCTGGATCGGCTGAAGACCACCCACTCAACGAGATCGTGCCCGGGAGGGTGCCCATGCGCCCCGCCGGTCGAGATCTCGCTTCTACGGTGACCTGTCAGGGGTGCCAGGTCAGGAAGTTGGCGATCATGCGCAGGCCGGTGGCGGCGCTTTTCTCGGGGTGGAACTGCAGGCCCACGACGCTGTCCCTGGCCACGATGGCGGTGACGTCGCCGCCGTAGTCCACGTGGGCCACGCGCTGCGCCGGGTCGCTGAGGCGCATCTGGTAGGAGTGCACGAAATAGGCGTGATCGCCGGTGGCGATGCCGTCGAGCACCGGGTGCGGGCGGTCGACCACGAGGTCGTTCCAGCCCATGTGCGGCACCTTCATCGCGGGATCCGAGGGCGCGATGCGCTCGACCTCGCCGTCGATCCAGCCGAGCCCGTCGGTTTCCGTATACTCGTGGCCCTTGCGGGCAAGGAGCTGCATGCCGACGCAGATGCCGAGGAAAGGCACGCCGCGGCGCTCTACCGCCTCGACCATGGCCTGGAAGCAGCCCGAGCGCCACAGCGCGGCGGCGCAGGACGGGAAGGCGCCGTCGCCGGGCAGCACGATGCGGTCGGCGCCGGCCACGGTCTCGGGGTCGGTGGTCACCACGACCTCGCCGGCACCCGTCTCCTGCGCCATGCGCTGGAACGCCTTCTCGGCCGAGTGCAGGTTGCCGCTTTCGTAGTCGATGATCGCCGTCAGCATCCGTGCCGTCCTTTCCGGTTCGCCCGCGACATGCGCCGCCGGGGCGGGCACGTCAAGGCAGGCTCAGAGGTTCTCGTATTGCGGCATGCCCAGCACGTGGTAGCCGCAATCGACACGGATGGTCTCGCCGGTGGTGCAGGCGCCCGCGTCCGAGACCAGGAACACCGCGGTGCCGCCCACCGCCTCGAGCGTCGCGTTCGAGCGCAGCGGGGCGTTCTGCTCGGTGAACTTGTAGGTCTTGCGCGCGCCGCCGATGGCCGCGCCGGCCAGCGTCTTCATCGGGCCGGGGGAGATGGCGTTGACCCGGATGCCCTCGGGGCCGAGGTCGTTGGCGAGGTAGCGGGTCGCCGATTCCAGCGCCGCCTTGGCCACGCCCATGACGTTGTAGTTCGGGAACACCCGGGTGCTGCCGTCATAGGTGAGCGTGAGCAGCGTGCCGCCGTTCTCGACCATCAGCGGGTGGGCGCGGCGCGCCACCTCGATGAAGCTGTAGCAGGAGATGTCGAGCGAGTTCTTGAAGTTCGCCCGGCTGGTGTCGAGGAACCGCCCGGTGAGCTCGGACTTGTCCGAGAAGGCGATGGCGTGCACCAGGAAGTCGATGGTGGGCCAGCGCTCGGCCAGCATCGCGAAGCCCGCGTCGAGCGAGGCATCGTCGGTGACGTCCACGTCCACCATCAGGTCGCTGCCGACCTGGGCCGCGAGCGGTGCAAGTCGCTTGCCGAAGGCCTCGCCCTGGTAGGTGAAAGCCAGCTCGGCCCCCGCCTCGTGCAGGGCCTTCGCGATCCCCCATGCGATGGAGCGGTCGTTTGCCACTCCCATGACCAGCCCGCGCTTGCCCTTCAGTAGCTCCGACATATCTCGTTATCCATTGTTTTTCTTGTTAATCGCGATAGCGGCTCAGCAGCATGGACCCGTTGGTCCCGCCGAAGCCGAAGGAATTCGTCATCACCGTGTCGAGCCCGGCGTTCTCGACCAGTGCGGTCGCGATCTCGGCCGGATCCAGCGCCTCGTCGAGGGTCTCGACGTTGATCGAGGGGATGATGAAATCATGTTCGAGCGCCAGCAGGCAATAGATCGCCTCCTGCGCGCCGGTGGCACCCTGGCTGTGGCCGGTCATCGACTTGGTGGAGCTGACGGGCGGCGTGCTGCCGGTGCCGAAGACGCGGCGCACGGCCTCGATCTCGCCCACGTCGCCGACCGGGGTCGAGGTGCCGTGCGCGTTGATGTAGCCGACCTTGCGGTCCTCGGGCAGGGTCGACAGCGCCAGCCGCATGGCGCGCTCGCCGCCCTCGCCGGAGGGGGCGACCATGTTGTGGCCGTCCGAGGTGGCGGCGTAGCCGGTGACTTCGGCGTATATCCTGGCGCCGCGGGCACGGGCGTGCTCGAGCTCTTCCAGCACGATGATGCCGCCGCCGCCGGAGATGACGAAGCCGTCACGGTCCTTGTCGAAGGCGCGGCTGGCCTTCTCGGGCGTGTCGTTGAAATTCGAGGACATCGCGCCCATGGCGTCGAAGAGGCAGGAGAGCGTCCAGTCGAGCTCTTCGCCGCCGCCGGCGAACATCACGTCCTGCTTGCCCATCATGATCTGCTCGGCGGCGTTGCCGATGCAGTGCAGCGAGGTCGAGCAGGCCGAGGTGATCGAGTAGTTGATGCCCTTGATCTGGAAGGCGGTGGCGAGATTTGCCGACACCGTCGAGCACATCGCCTTGGGCACAGCGACCGGGCCCACGCGCTTGGTGCTGCCGGTCTTGAGCACGGTCTGGTGCGCGGTCAGCAGCGCCGAGGTGGAGGGACCGCCGGAGCCCGCGACCAGGCCGGTGCGCGGGTTGATGACGTCGCCTTCCTCGAGGCCGGAATCCGTGATCGCCTGCTGCATGGCGATGTGGGCATAGGCCGCTCCCGGGCCCATGAAGCGCAGGGCGCGCTTCTCCACATGCGCGGCGACGTCGATGTCGACGGCGCCGGCCACCTGGCTGCGGAAGCCGTGTTCCTTCATCTGCTCGTTTGCGGTGATGCCCGAGCGGCCCGCCTTCAGCGAGGCGAGCACCTCTTGGGCATTGTTGCCGATGGACGATACGATGCCCAGTCCGGTAACGACGACGCGGCGCATGCGTGCCTCCTCATATTGGTTGGCGCCTTAGTAGTGCACGGAGGGTGGCAGGTGCAAGAAGGTCGGCTGCCGCGCGGGAACCGGGCTGCGCCGGGCGGGAGGGCCTGGGCGCGGGATTGGGCAGGCGGGGCTGCGCTGTCGCAGGATACTCAGCTTTTGATGAGTCATATGTCATTAAACACATCCTATGGGGTATGTGGATCGCCCTTTGAGCGGTATCCTGCAGCAAATCCATTTCATTTCGCGATCGGGAGATTGATATGCCCATTTCGATCGAGGACGCCCGCCGGATCCTTCGCGAGGTCCTGCTGCGGGGGCCGAACGACCCCGAGCGCTACGGCGGACCTATCCAGGAACTCTATGACAAGATCCGTTTCAGTTTCGACGGGCGGCGCGGCACGCCGAAGGTGACCGGGGTCGGGCTGACCGCAGAGGGGGGCGAATCGCGTCTGGTGATCTTTCTCGAGGAGGAGCTCGACGGCTTCGCAGGCGTGGTGCGCGAGGTGCTGGGGCTCAGCGCCTTCGACATCACCGAGCGCACGAGCGGGCCCATCCTGCCGCGCGCGCGTCCGGCGCAGGGAGGGGACTCGCTGGGCGAGGGCCGTGCGGGCGGTGAGAGCGGCACGCTCGGGGCGCTGGTCAAGAACGCCGCGGGGCAGCGCTTCATCCTGACCTGCAATCACGTCGTGGGGGCGGTCAACCAGGCGCGCCCCGGCGATGTCGTCTGGCAGCCCTCGGCGCGGGACGGCGGAGGGGCGCGGGACTGCATCGGCACCGTCCACCAGATCCACACCATCGACCTGACGGGCACCGGTTTGAACCATATGGACGCGGCATTGATCGAGCCGGACAACGTCGGCGACGTGATCGACGGGGTCATCGTGCTGGGCAGCATCAACGGGACCGCTCCGGGGATCGCGCTGCAGGATCCGGTGCGCAAGTATGGCTGGCAGACCCAGAGAACCGACGGGCACTACATGTTCAAGATGGACTTTCTCATGCCCTACGCCGGGCATGGCACCGCGCTTTTCGTCGACCAACTCGGCATCGTGGACAATGTCGGGATCTTCGGTCAGGGCGGCGATTCCGGGTCGGTGGTGCTCGACGCGAAGGATCAGCTCGTCGGTCTGTACTTCGGCGATGCCGCGGCGATCAGCATGAGCTTCGCCAACCCCATCGAACCGATCCTGAGCCATTTCGGCGTCTCGCCGGTGTGAGGCGGGCCTTTCCTTCAGTTGGCGATCAGGGGACCGTTCACGATGAGCTGTCGCGTGAAGACGCTGGCCACAACAACGCCGCCTCCGCGCGTCCGACGAGAGACGGAGCCCGAGGCGTCATTGCGGGCCTGCACCGCCAACATGAGCCGAGGCGGGGACGTCGCCGGCATCAGGTCTCGGGAAAAGCGTTCGGGAAGGACCGTCGTGCAGGACCGCGCGCGGGCGCGGTCGCTGCTGGCAGGCAAGGGGAGGCGGAGGGCTCAGCTCTCGCTGAGCGCCACCTTCATGTCCTTGACCTCGTAGATCACCTCGCCGTCGGCTTCGACGATGCCGTCGGCAACGCCCATGGTCAGCCGGCGGGTCTGCACGGCCTTGGTGAAATCCACCTTGTAGGTCAGCATCTTGCGGTCGGGACGGACCATGCCCTTGAGCTTGACCTCACCGACGCCGAGCGCATAGCCGCGCCCCTGCCAGCCGCGCCAGCCGAGGTTGAAGCCGGTCAGCTGCCAGAGCCCGTCGAGGCCGAGGCAGCCGGGCATGATCGGGTTGCCGGGGAAGTGGCAGTCGAAGAACCAGAGGTCCGGCGTGATGTCGAATTCCGCCAGCACGTGACCCTTGCCGTGCAGGCCGCCATCCCCCGACACCTCGGTGATGCGGTCCATCATCAGCATGGGCGGCGCCGGAAGCTGCGCGTTGCCGGGCCCGAAAAGCTCGCCACGGGCGCATTTCAAAAGGTCTTCCTTGCCGAAGCTGGTAGGGTAGTCGGCCATCTGCAAAAGGCCCCTTGTTGCTTGATTTTCAGGTTGCGCCCCCTCTATCATCGCGAAAGCGCGCGTTGCAAGCCTGCCGCGAGGGCGCCGGATGGCACGGGGAGCAAGGATTTCCATTTGAATTCTCCCTTGGGGATTCCCTATATATATGTGCGGAATACAACGAACCGGATAAGGCATGACCTCGGAAGCTGTTCAGAGAGGCACGGAGTGGCTGGGACGCGTCGGACTGCGCCCCACGCGTCAACGCGTCGCGCTGGCGGCGCTGCTGGTCGGTGACGGCCGCAACCGGCACGTCACGGCCGAGAGCCTGTTCGCCGCAGCCAAGGACGAGGGCGACAGCGTTTCTCTGGCGACCGTCTACAACACCCTGCGCGCCTTCTGCGACGCGGGGCTGATGCAGGAAGTCACCGTCGACGGCTCGCGCAGCTACTTCGACACCAACATCCACGAGCACCCGCATTTCTACTGGGAAGACGACGGCCATCTCACCGATGCGCCCGCCGACCAGATGGTGATCTCGCGGCTGCCCGAGGCGCCTCCGGGCGCCGAGATCGCGTCGGTCGACGTGGTCATCCGGCTGCGCAAGCGTCACTGAGCCGCAGGGCCCGCTCTGCGCCGGGCTGACCTTCTGGCATCCGTCCTGCCTCTGCCTGACATCGGTCAAAGCGCGCGGCATCGTTCGCCCGGCCTCCGCCAAGGCGCCGGCCCACGGTCCCCGTGATATCGGTCAAAAAGCACCGGCCCCCGGAACCGCGTTCGGCGCGTGGTCGTTTCCTTGCCAAAAGGAGGCACCATCATGACCCGCAAGCTCATGCTCAGATCCATCACCGCCGTGACCCACGACACCCATCACCTGGTGTTCGACCGTCCCGACGATTTCGACTTCGCCCCGGGGCAGGCGGTGGACATGGCGCTCGACCGCGACGGGTGGCGCGAGTCCCGCCACCCGTTCACCATGACCTCGCTGCCCGGCGAGGAGACGCTCGAGTTCGTCATCAAGTCGTACTCGGAAGAGGCCGAGGGCCACGAGGGCATGACCGCCCGGCTGGGTCGGATGCAGCCCGGCGACGCGGTGCTGGTCGAGGATCCCTGGGGCGCGATCCAGGACGAGGGCGACGGCGTCTTCATCGCCGGCGGGGCGGGCGTCACGCCCTTCATCTCGATCCTGCGCAAGAAGCTCCACGAGCGCGGCACGCTCGAGGGCAACACGCTGGTGTTCTCGAACAAGGCCGAGCGCGACATCATCCTGCGCGACGATTTCGAGAAGATGCCGGGGCTCAGGACCCGCTTCATCGTCACCGAAGAGACCGAGAGCCCGCTGCACTACGAGAAGATCGACGCGGCGCTTCTGCGCGACTACGTCACGCCGGGCCGCGACACCTGCTACATTTGCGGCCCCGACGCCATGCTCGACGACATGGTGACCGAGCTGACATCGCTCGATGTGGCCGAGGCGGACATCGTCACCGAAGAGTTCGACTGAGCTCAGCCGCGCAGGTCGCGGGTGTAGAACAGGTCGGTCTCGGGCCCGTCGGGGCCCACCACCGTGTTCGGCATCCGCCCCTGCCGCACGAAGCCCCGCCGTTCGTAGAACCGGATGGCGCGGGCATTTTGCTCGGCCACGCAGAGCTCGAGCTGCCAGACCCCGAGCGCCATGGCGTGATCCACGATCGCCTGCATCAGCCGCTCGGCGGCGCCCTGTCCGTGCAGCCGGGGGCGGATGTAGAAGCCGCCGATCTCGACCCGGTGCGCGGCGCGGGCGAAGGGCAGGCGGCGCAGCCCCGCCATGCCGACAAGCTCCGCCGCCTCGAAAAGCCCCAGCGTCATGCCCTGCGCCAGCATCTGCGCGACCGTCTCGAGCGGCATGGCGCGGGCCTCCTCGGCGCTGGCGAGGAAGGCCGAGGGGTAGGCCTCGACCGCCTCGACGCGCAGGCCCTTCCATGCAGGGGCGTCGTCCGCGGTCAGGACGCGGGTGCTCAGCGCCATCAGAACCACTGGCCCGGCTCCATCAGCCCGAGGTCGAGCAGCTGTTGCGAGTGCCACTCGAAGGGCGTCGAGTTGTGCCACCGGAAGCTGTGGATGTCGAAGCTGCTGCCCGGGTTGCGCTTCAGCGCCTTGGCGGTGCGGAAGGAGACCAGCGCCGCGGTCAGGTTGTTGTGCCAGCGGCAGGCGTAGGTGTTGTATTCCTCGTCACTGAAGGTGTGGTCGTCGCGCAGCCGCAGGCCTGCCTTGGCGCGGAAGACCGAAATCCGGTCGATCTTGCGGCGCTCGGGCGGCACGTGTTCCTCGTAGCGCCAGCGCAGCCCGCCGAAGAAGTCGAGCTGCCGCTCCCTGGGGTGATCGTGGTTGGCGGGATCGTTGCGGGCCTGCGCGTAATAGCCCGAGCGGTCGAGGAAGGCCTCGTCCAGCGACACCGCGTCGGGATGGCGCTGCAGGTCGCCGGCGTAGAGGTCGATGACATAGGTCAGCATCGCGTCGCGCCGTTCCTCGCCGTGGAAGGCCAGCATCTCCGAGACCGAGCGGGTCTCGCAGAACGGGTAGAACAGGTACTCGGCGTTGTAGCAGTAGAACATCCAGAGCCCGGGGGCCGCCTCGCTCACCCGCGTGACGGCGTCGGCCACGGCGCGTTCGGCGGTCATGTCGTGGTCGATGCGGTGGACGCGGTCGTGCAGGTCGGGGGCCAGCGTGAAATGCGGCGGCATGAAGGCCAGCACGCAGCGGAAGCCCGCCTGCAGGTGGTGGCGCAGCGTGGTGTCGATCTCGGTCTCGTCCTCGCAGAAGACCATCGCCACCGGGCCCTTGCCCATGATGCTGCGGGCGGTCTTCAGAAAGGCGCTGAGGCCGGGGTACAACATGCTCTGCCTCGCTGCGGGTCCGGGGCGGAGGATTCTGGAAATCGTCCGGGGATGCAAGCGCGATGGCAGGCTCCGCGGCGCTGGTCAGGGCGGGGCGTTTGCGGGTATTCATGGCAAAGACGGACGCGGGGCAGGGGCCGGTGACGACGGGCCCGGGCCGCGCGGGCTTTTCACGCGGGCGGTTTTGCGCTATCCGCCCCGACTTGAACCGCGCCACCGGGAGCAAGCCATGACCCAGCCCAAGAAGCTCTTCATCAAGACCTACGGGTGCCAGATGAACGTCTACGACAGCGAGCGGATGGCCGAGGCCATGGGCGGGCAGGGCTACGTGCAGACCGACAGCCCCGACGATGCGGACATGATCCTTCTCAACACCTGCCACATCCGCGAGAAGGCCGCCGAAAAGGTCTATTCAGAGCTCGGCCGCTACAAGGTGCTGAAGGCCGAACGCCCGGACCTCAAGATCGGCGTGGCGGGCTGCGTGGCGCAGGCCGAGGGCGAAGAGATCATGCGCCGCCAGCCGATGGTCGACCTCGTGGTGGGGCCGCAGAGCTACCACCGCCTGCCCGAGCTCGAGGCCAAGGCGCGCAGCGGCGAGAAGGCGCTCGACACCGACTTCCCCGAGGAGGACAAGTTCGAGCGGCTGCAGGCCCGGCCCAAGGCCAAGCGCGGCCCGACCGCCTTCCTTACGGTGCAGGAGGGCTGCGACAAGTTCTGCGCCTTCTGCGTGGTGCCCTATACCCGCGGCGCCGAAGTTTCGCGTCCGGCGGACCGGGTGCTGACCGAGGCGCGCGACCTCGTGGAGCGCGGCGTGCGCGAGATCACCCTGCTGGGCCAGAACGTCAACGCCTACCACGGCCATGACCGCGGCCTCGCCGGCCTGATCCGCGAGCTGGCGGCGATCGACGGGCTCGAGCGCATCCGCTTCACCACCTCGCACCCCAACGACATGGACGATGCGCTGATCGCCGCCCACGGCGATTGCGAGAAGCTCATGCCCTACCTCCACCTGCCGGTGCAGGCGGGGTCGGACCGCATCCTCAAGCGGATGAACCGCCACCACACCGCCGAGGCCTACCTCAAGCTTGTCGAGCGGCTGCGCGCGGCGCGCCCGGACCTGCACCTCTCGGGCGACTTCATCGTGGGCTTCCCGGAAGAGACCGAAGCGGATTTCCAGGCGACGCTCGACCTCGTCGAGGCGGTGCAATACGGCTCGGCCTTCTCGTTCAAGTATTCCGAGCGCCCCGGCACCCCCGCCGCCGAGCGCCCGCAGGTCCCGGAGGCCGAAAAGGACGACCGGCTGCAGCGCCTCCAGGCCCTGCTCGTGCGCCAGCAGCGCGCGCTGCAGGACGCCATGATCGGGCGCGAGGTCGGCGTGCTCTTCGAGAAAGCCGGTCGCCGCCCGGGCCAGATGGTGGGCAAGTCCGACTACCTGCACGCGGTCTACGTGGAGTCGGACGGGCTCGCCCGGGGCGACCTGCGCCGCGTCCGCATCGTCGAGAGCAGCCCCAACTCCCTGCGCGGCGTGCTGGCCTGAGGTCCCGCCGGGCGGCGCCATCCGGGGCTTTGAATCCGTCCGCGGGACAATGCCGCGAACATCTTCCGTTTGTCCCGAAATGAGCCACAATATGTAGGGTTTTTCGCTTCTCGGGGCGGATTAGTCTGTTAAAAACCCGTTTTATCGTAAGTTTACCGTGCCGCCTCGAATCCGAAAACCGGGTGTGCGGTGTTCAACCAGTAACAAGGGGACAGAGGCTGTGGCGAATCGCATCACCAAAGCCGTCCGCGGCGCCCTTGCGGCGGTCGCACTGGCAGCCATCGCCGCCATCGCGACCACGTCGCCGGCCGCCGCCGGCACCGCCGGCGTCAGCGAACCGGTCATTTCCACGCAGAACACCCGCACCATCCGCGGCCAGCGCTACATCCCGGGCGTCTCGATCTCGCCCGACGGCTGCGAGATCTGGGTGATGGACGACGGCGCCGAGGGCTACGCCGTAAGCCGGGTGACCCGCGACGGCCGCCCGGTCTGCCACGACATCAACGTCTGCGGCACGCTGAACTCGGACCAGTACTTCGCCACCGACAGCTACGCCATCAGCCCGCAGGGGCAGGCGCGCATCCGCGAGTTCTTCCGGAACGCCACCGCCTTCGGCTTCATCATCACCGGCCACACCGACGCCCGCGCCAGCGACGCATACAACCGCCGCCTGAGCTACAACCGCGCCAACTCGGTGGCCCGGGTGGCCCGCTCGGCGGGCGCGCGCATCGTCGACGTGCGGGGCTACGGGGAATCCTACCCGGTGGCGACCAACAGCACGGTCGAGGGTATGGCCAGGAACCGCCGCGTCGAAATCCTGTGTGTGCGCTGAGGAGACGGACATGAAGCTTGTGAAACTCGCCTTCGCGCTCGCCGCCGCCGTCACCGTCTCGGCCTGCGACACGCCCATCGGCCCCGACAAGAGCGTCGACCGCAACCTGATCGACCGTAAGGATCTCAGCCAGATCAAGTGGGGCGTCTGGGTCGACCCGGACGGCTGCGACAACTGGATCGCCGACGACGGCGTCGAGGGCTATCTGGCCCGCCGCCTCGACAAGTACGGCAAGCCGGTCTGCTCGGGCGTGGCCCCGCCGACCGTCGCCACCGGCGGTTTCAAGAACGGCGCCACCGGCGTCATCGGCGATCCGCTCTGATCCGGCCCCCCGTTCCGGGGCCTTTCCGACCGCGCAGCTGCCCGCCGCGCGGTCGTTTTTCGTACGATCTGCCCGGATCGGCCGCTCGGGGCTTGCCCTATGGCGGCGCGCTTGGCACCATTGAGAGAGACTCAAGCGCAGGAGACATGCGTGAACGCAGGCACTCTCACCGAAGCCATCCTCGAATTCCCCGACAACCGTCTATTGATCGACCTTTGCGGTGAATTCGACCGCAATCTCACCGACATCGAGACCCGAACCGGCGTGCAGATCCTGCGACGCGGGAACCAGCTCGCGATCCACGGACCCGAGGAATCGCAGGCGGCGGCGCGGGACGTGCTGATGGCGCTCTACCAGCGGCTCGAACAGGGGCGCTCGGTCGGGCGGGGCGACATCGACCGCGAATTCCGCCTCGCGCCCGAGGACGAGACCCCGGACCGCCAGCTCGAGATGTTCGACGGCGGCAAGGTCGAGATCAAGACCCGCCGCAAGCTGATCGAGCCGCGCACCGAGGCGCAGAAGGCCTACGTGCGCTCGCTCTACCAGAACGAGATGTGCTTCGGCATCGGCCCTGCGGGCACCGGCAAGACCTACCTCGCCGTCGCGGTCGGGGTGAACATGCTGATCACCGGCGCCGTCGACAAGATCATCCTCTGCCGCCCTGCCGTCGAGGCGGGCGAGCGGCTGGGCTTCCTGCCCGGCACGCAGGAGGAAAAGGTCGATCCCTACATGCAGCCGCTCTACGACGCGCTGAACGACTTCCTGCCCGGCAAGCAGCTCGCCAAGATGCGCGAGGAGAAGACCGTCGAGATCGCGCCGCTCGCCTTCATGCGTGGCCGTACGCTCTCGAACGCCTTCGTGGTGCTCGACGAGGCGCAGAACGCCACCACCATGCAGATGAAGATGTTCCTCACCCGTCTGGGCGAGGGCTCGCGCATGGTGATCACCGGCGACCGCACCCAGGTCGACCTGCCGCGCGGTGTGCCCTCGGGCCTGCAGGACGCCGAGCGCCTGCTGAAGGACATCGACAAGATCGGCTTCAACTACTTCACCGCCAAGGACGTGGTGCGCCACCCGCTGGTGGCCGCGATCATCGAGGCCTACGAGCGCGACGCCGAGGGCGGCTGACCCGCGGGCAGGGCACCGGCCAGGGCAGGGGCCGGGCCATAGGGCCATGGCGGCTTGCGCCTGTCGCGCAGACCGCTATAGCCGGCCCCGGCGCGCCCCGCAGCTTCATCTTGCCCCCTAAACTCCGGGGGAGGAGCGCCCCCGGGCGCGACGGGGGCAGCGCCCCCCTGCGACGGATCCGCCCATGCTGACCGACACCCTTCTCGAAGACGACCGCTGGCAGGAGGCCGGGTTCGAGGCGCTCGCCGAAACCGCCGCCCGCGCCGCGCTGACCGCGCTCGACCTCGACCCCGACGGGTTCGAGATCGCCATCCTCGCCTGCGACGACGCCCGCATCGCCAAGCTCAACGGCGATTTCCGCGACAAGCCTGCACCCACCAACGTCCTGTCCTGGCCCTCGGAAGAGCGTGACCCGGAAGACCTGCCCGAACCGGGCATGCCGGGGATGCCGGAAGAGCTCGGGGACATCGCCATCGCCTGGGAAACCTGCCTGCGCGAGGCCCAGGAACAGGACAAGCCGCTTTCCGCTCATCTGACCCACCTGATCGTTCACGCAACATTGCATCTTCTGGGTTACGATCACATTCGTGACGAAGACGCCACGGTCATGGAAACTCTCGAAGTGGAAATACTTGGCAAACTGGGGGTAGCGAACCCATATTGATGAGACTTGGGGTCGAGGCCCCGCCAACGGATAGGATCGATGGGCGATAGTGACGGCTCGTCTACGGCAGCGCAAAGCGCGCGGCAGACGGCAGATGGGAACCACGGCGACGGTATTTTCCGCCGTGTTTTCAATGTATTCCGACCGGCAACCGACACCGGCACTGGGATGAACGGCGCAGCTGCGCCACAGGTTCAGGCGCCACCGCCGAGCCTGATGAACCTGCGCCGGATGCGGGTGGAGGACGTGGCGATTCCCAAGGCGGACATCGTCGCGGTGCCAGACACCATCACCAAGCCCGAACTGGTGCAGGTCTTTCGCGAAAGCGGCATGACCCGCCTGCCGGTCTATTCCGGCACGCTCGACACGCCCGTGGGCATGGCACACCTCAAGGATTTCGCGCTTCGCCACGGCTTCAACGGCTCCGGCCAGCGCTTCGATCTCAAGAAGATGCTGCGCCCGCTGGTCTTCGTCCCGCCCTCCATGCCGATCGGCGTGCTGCTCACCAAGATGCAGACCGAACGCCGGCACATGGCGCTGGTGATCGACGAATACGGCGGCGTCGACGGGCTCGTGACCATCGAGGATCTCATCGAGCAGGTCATCGGCGAGATCGAGGACGAACACGACATCGCCGAGGGCCGCAACTTCTTCCGCGAGAAGTCGGGGAGCTGGCTGGCGCTGGCCAAGACCCCGCTCGAGGAGTTCGAGGGCGAGACCGGCCTTGCGCTCACCGACGACGACGAGATCGACGAGGAGGAGATCGACACGCTGGGCGGTCTGGTCTTCATGCTCGCCGGTCACGTGCCCGCGCGCGGCGAGGTGATCCCGCACCCGGCGGGCATCGACTTCGAGGTGGTGGATGCCGATCCGCGCCGCATCAAGCGGCTGCGGGTGCGTCCGCACACGCAGGCGGGCGGTGCCACGCCCAAGCCTGTGGCGGCGCTGCCGCCGCCTGCCGCCGTGGCCGCGAAGCCCGAGGCCGCTGCCAAGACCGAGACCGGCACGGAGGTACGCAGTGCCTGACACCAGCCCGTCGTGGCTGGACCGCTTGCCCCGCTGGGCACCGATCCTCCCGGGGATCGGTGCCGGCGCGCTGATGGGTCTGGGGCAGGCGCCCTGGGCGCTGACTTGGCTCGCCGTCGCGGGGCTTCTGGGAGCGGTCCTCGTGTTCTCGATCACGTCCACCCGGCGCGGTGCCTTCGGCGCCGGCTGGGGCGTGGGGCTCGGCTACTTCGCGCTCGTGCTGAACTGGGTCACCGAACCGTTCCAGGTCGATGCCGCTACCACCGGCTGGATGGCGCCCTTCGCGCTGTTCTTCCTTGCCGCCGGGCTCGCGCTGTTCTGGGCGCTGGCCTTCTGGGGCGCAGGCCACGCGCGCGGGCTGTGCACGCGGCTCTTCGCGCTCGCCGTCGCCTGGGCCGCGGCGGAGCTGGCGCGGGCCTACGTGCTCACCGGCTTTCCCTGGGCCATGGTCGGCTATCTCTGGGCCCCGGTCGATGCGATCCAGTGGGTTTCGGTGATCGGCCCGCACGGGCTCAACCTCGTCACCCTGCTGGCGGTGTCGCTCATCGCCATGGCCCTGCGCGGCGGACGTCGCGCCTGGGTTACGGGCGGCGTCGGTGTTGCCACGGTCGTGGCGCTGGTCTGGGGCGGGGCGGCCATGGTGCCGCCGCTGCAGGACCTGACCGGGCGCCCGGTCGTGCGGCTGGTGCAGCCCAACGCGCCGCAGCACCAGAAATGGGACCGCGCCTTCGTGCCGATCTTCTTCGAGCGCCAGGTCGATTTCACCGCCGCGCCCTCGCATGACGGGCTGGGCCGCCCGGATCTGGTGATCTGGCCGGAAACCGCGGTGCCGATGCTGCTCGACAGTGCCGACGAGGCGCTGGGCATCATCACCGACGCGGCCTTCCCGGCGCGGGTGGTGCTGGGCATCCAGCGCGAAGAGGACGGCGCGTGGTACAATTCGCTGGTGCTCGCGGGGCAGGGACCCGACGTGATGCAGGTCTACGACAAGCACCACCTCGTGCCGTTCGGGGAATACATGCCCGCCGCGGCGCTGTTCCGGCACGTGGGGGTGGGCGGGCTCGCGCAGCGCGCCGAGGGCGGCTACACTGCCGGGCCGGGGCCGCAGATCATCGACCTCGGCGAAGGCCTTGGCCGCGCCCTGCCGCTGATCTGCTACGAGGCGGTGTTCCCGCAGGACGTGCACAACGCGCCGGGCCGGGCGGATTTCCTGCTACAGATCACCAATGACGCGTGGTTCGGCCAGGTCTCGGGCCCGTACCAGCACCTCTCGCAATCGCGCATCCGGGCCATCGAGCAGGGGCTGCCGATGCTGCGCGCCGCCAACACCGGGGTCTCTGCGGTGATCGACGGCGCCGGGCGGGTGCTGGATTCGGTGCCGCTGGGCGAGGCCGGTTACCTCGACACGCCGCTGCCGCCGCCGCTGCGGGTGACACCTTACAGCCGGACCGGGGACCTCCCCATGCTCATTGCTCTCTTTTTCCTCGGATGTGGGGCATTTTACATATCGCGTCGCGTTTCCGATTGACGCGGACCCCCTGACCACGTAGCGGTGGTCCATTGTAAATTACCGTCACAACGGCTTCCTGGCGTGATGGCTCGGTATTAATGGAGCGACAATGTCCCGAAAAGATTATACATTCACCTCGGAGTCTGTTTCCGAGGGTCACCCTGACAAGGTCTGCGATCGCATTTCCGATGCAGTCCTCGACGCCCTTCTAGCCGAAGACCCGCTTGCGCGCGTTGCCTGCGAGACCTTCGCCACCACCAACCGCGTGGTCATCGGTGGCGAGGTCGGCCTGACCGATCAAGACAAGCTGGCCGAATACATGAAGGCGATGCCCGATATCGTGCGCGCCTGCATCAAGGATATCGGCTACGAGCAGGACAAGTTCCACTGGGAAACCTGCGAGATCACCAACCTCCTGCACGAGCAGTCGGCCCACATCGCACAGGGTGTGACCGGCGAACGCGGCGACGAGGGCGCCGGCGATCAGGGCATCATGTTCGGCTATGCCACGAACGAGACGGCCGAGCTGATGCCGGCTCCGATCCTGTACTCGCACGCGGTGCTCAAGCGCCTCGCCGAGGCCCGCAAGTCGGGCGCCGAGCCGGTGCTCGGCCCGGATGCGAAATCGCAGTTCTCGGTGCGCTACGAAGGTGGCAAGCCGGTGGCGGTGTCGTCGGTGGTGCTGTCGCACCAGCATCTCGACCCGGACCTGAGCTCGGATGACGTGCGCGCCATCGTCGAGCCCTACATCCGCGAGGTTCTGCCGGACGGCTGGCTCACCAACACCACCGAGTGGTGGGTGAACCCGACCGGTGCCTTCGTGATCGGCGGGCCCGACGGCGACGCGGGTCTCACCGGGCGCAAGATCATCGTCGACACCTACGGCGGTGCCGCACCGCACGGCGGCGGTGCGTTCTCGGGCAAGGATCCGACCAAGGTCGACCGCTCGGCCGCCTATGCCGCGCGCTACCTCGCCAAGAATGTCGTGGCCTCGGGCATGGCCGACCGCTGCACCGTGCAGCTGTCCTATGCCATCGGCGTCGCCCGGCCGCTGTCGATCTACGTCGACACCCACGGCACCGGCGAAGTCGACGCGGCGGCGATCGAACTGGCGATCCCCAAGGTCATGGACCTGACGCCGCGCGGCATCCGCACCCATCTCGAGCTGAACAAGCCGATCTACGCCCGCACCGCGGCCTATGGCCACTTCGGCCGGGCCCCCGAAGAGGACGGCGGCTTCTCGTGGGAGCGTACCGACCTCGCCGACGCGCTGATGGCGGCGGTCTGAAACGGAGCCCCGCTCCGGCGCTGTCGGGGTGAGGGACCAGAGACACAGATTTCCCCCCCGGTGATGCCGGGGGGAGAGACAAGGGGGGCGTCGCGGGCCGGATCGGCTTGCGGCGCCCTTCTCGTTTGCGGGGCGTTTGCGGTGGCGGCTGCCCGCTGCGGGATTGCCCCGCGCCCGACTTGGCGCTAAACGCCCGGGCCATGACAACGTCCAACAAGCATCCCGACGCCCCCTGGCGCAATTTCTACGGCCGCGTGCGGGGCAAGACCCTGAAGGCGTCCCAGGAAACCTATCTCGACGAGGACCTCGGTCGGCTCTCGCCGGGCGCCGTGGACTGGGAGGAGAACCCCGAGCGGCTGCCGCTCGACACGGGGGCGATCTTTGACGGCAAGCCGGTCTGGCTCGAGGTGGGGTTCGGCGGCGGCGAGCACATGGTGCACCAGGCCGCGACCTACCCGGATGTGGGCGTGATCGGCTGCGAGCCCTTCATCAACGGCGTCGCCATGCTGCTGGGCAAGATCCGGCGGGCCGGGGTCGAGAACGTACGGGTCTACCCGGGCGACGTGCGCAACCTCTTCGACGTGCTGCCCGAGGGCAGCGTCGACAAGGCGTTCCTGCTCTATCCCGATCCCTGGCCCAAGAAGCGCCACCACCGGCGCCGCTTCGTGACGCAGGAGCACCTCGGGCCGCTGGCGCGGGTGCTGAAGCCGGGCGCCGAGTTCCGGGTCGCGACGGACATTCCCGACTACGTGCGCCAGACGCTGGTCGAGGTGCCGAAGGCCGGGTTCGAGTGGCTGGCGGAGCGCCCCGAGGACTGGCGGCAGCCGTGGTCGGACTGGATCTCGACCCGCTACGAGCAGAAGGCGCTGCGCGAGGGACGGGTGCCGCATTACCTGACCTTCCGCAAGCGGTGAGCGGGGCAGGGGGCTCTGCCCCCGTCGCCCATGCGGGCGACTCCCCCGGAGTTTTCCCGGCAAGATGAAGGGCCGGGGTTGTGATGGACGGTCGCATGACGCGCTGCTATGGGCGGTGTGAGCGATAACACGAGGGGGCGAGATGTCGAGCCACGGGGAACCCATTCCAATGATTGCGCGCCGGTCCGAAGGGCTGCGCGGCGAGGCCCATGTGCCGGGCGACAAGTCGATCTCGCACCGGTCGCTGATCCTGGGCGCGATGGCGGTGGGCGAGACCCGCGTGACCGGGCTGCTCGAGGGGCAGGACGTGCTGGACACCGCTAAGGCGATGCGCGCGTTCGGGGCCGAGGTCGAGAAGCGCGGCGACACCTGGCACGTGCAGGGCGTGGGCGTCGGTGGCTTTGCCGAGCCCGAACAGGTGATCGACTGCGGCAACTCGGGGACCGGGGTCCGGCTGATCATGGGCGCCATGGCGACGACGCCGATCGCCGCGACCTTTACCGGGGATGCGAGCCTCAACAAGCGCCCGATGGCGCGGGTCACCGATCCGCTGGCGCTGTTCGGGGCGCGGGCCTACGGGCGCGAGGGCGGGCGGCTGCCGATGACCATCGTCGGCGCGCGCGACCCGCTGCCGGTGCGCTACGCCACGCCGGTGCCCTCGGCGCAGGTGAAATCCGCGGTGCTTCTGGCGGGTCTGAACGCGCCGGGCGAGACCGTGGTGATCGAGCGCGAGGCGACGCGCGACCATTCCGAGCGGATGCTGGCGGGCTTCGGTGCGCAGGTCAGCACCGAGACCACCGCCGAGGGCCGGGTCATCACCCTGACCGGCCAGCCCGAGCTGCGGCCGCAGGTGATCGTGGTGCCGCGCGACCCGAGCTCCGCCGCCTTCCCGGTCTGCGCCGCGCTGATCACCGAGGGCTCGGACGTGCTGGTGCCCAACATCGGCCTCAACCCGACCCGCGCGGGGCTGTTCTTCACCCTGCAGGACATGGGCGCGGATCTCGCCTTCGAGAACGAACGCGAGGAGGGCGGCGAGCCGGTCGCCGACCTGCGGGCGCGGTTCTCGCCGGATCTCAGGGGGATCGAGGTGCCGGCCGAGCGCGCGGCGAGCATGATCGACGAATACCCGGTGCTGTCGGTGGTCGCGGCCTTCGCGACGGGAAAGACCCACATGCCGGGGGTCAGGGAACTGCGCGTCAAGGAGAGCGACCGCATCGACGCCATGGCCGTGGGACTGCGCGCCGCGGGCGTGACCGTCGACGAAGGCGAGGACTGGTGGACCGTGCACGGTCTTGGCCACGGCAATGTGCCCGGCGGCGTGGTGACGGCGAGCCATCTCGACCACCGCATCGCCATGTCCTTCCTGGTGATGGGGCTTGCCACGCGCTCCCCGATGCGGGTGGATGACGGCGGCCCGATCGCCACCTCCTTCCCGATCTTCGAAGGCCTGATGACCGGGCTCGGCGCCGACATCTCGCGCGAGGGCCAGGCGCGGTGACGCGGTTTTCGGGCAGTCTTCGGCCGGGACGACCGCCTGGGCGCCGCGAGGCTTGCAGCCCGGCGCGGGGCTGGCCATAAGCCGGGGAGCACTGTCCGAACCGGAGACCACGCCCCCATGAGCTTCACCATCGCCATCGACGGACCGGCGGCCGCCGGCAAGGGCACCATCAGCAAGCGGCTGGCGGCGCATTTCGGCTTCGGTCACCTCGACACCGGGTTGCTCTACCGCGCGGTGGGTCGCCTGATGCTGACCGGCACCGAGCCGGTGGCGGCGGCGCAGGCGCTGGTGGCGGCCGATCTCGAGGCCGAGGGGCTGCGCACGGCGCAGGTGGCGCAGGCCGCGAGCAAGGTCGCCGCGATCCCCGAGGTCCGCGCAGCACTGGTGGATTTCCAGCGCGCCTACGCCCGGCGGTCGGGCGGCGCGGTGCTTGACGGGCGCGATATCGGCACGGTGATCTGCCCCGAGGCCGAGGCCAAGCTCTTCGTCACCGCCAGCGCCGAGGTCCGGGCCCGCCGGCGCTTCGACGAGTTGCAGGGCAACGGGGTCCAGACCGATTACGAGACCGTCCTTGCCGAGACGAAGGAGCGCGACCACCGCGACCGCACCCGCGCCGACGCGCCGCTGCGCCCGGCGGAGGACGCGGTGATCCTCGACACCTCGGAGATGGACATCGAGAGCGCCGTCGCGCAGGCCATCGCCGCGGTCAACGCCACCATGAGCGAGAGGGCAGGGCAATGAGAACGCGCAACATCGGCGGGACGCAGGTCTCGTGCCTCGGCATCGGGGCGATGTCCTTCGCGGATTTCTACGGGCCCACGACCGAGGAGAACTCCTTTGCCATCCTCGATGCCGCCCGCGCCGCCGGGGTGACCCACATCGACACCTCGAACGTCTACGGCATGGGCCGCTCGGAGCGCACCATCGGGGCCTGGCTTGCGGCGAATCCCGGTGCGCGCGAAGGCGTGCACATCGCCACCAAGGCGGGGATCACCCGCACCGCCGACGGCCAACGCGCCTTCGACAACTCGCTGGCGCACATGGAGCACGAGCTCGACGGCTCGCTGGCGCGGCTGGGCACCGATTGCGTCGATCTCTTCTACGTGCACCGCTACCAGGCGGCGATCCCGGTCGAGGACGTGGCGGGCACCATGGGGCGGCTGGTCGAGAAGGGCAAATGCAAGGCCATCGGCTTCTCGGAGATCGCGCCGTCGACGCTGCGCCGGGCCCATGCCGTGCATCCCGTCGCCGCGGTGCAGTCGGAATACTCGCTGTCGACGCGGCTGCCCGAGATGGGGCTGCTGCAGGCCTGCGAGGAGCTGGGCGTCGCGCTCGTTGCCTTTTCGCCGGTGGGGCGCTCGCTGCTGACCGACACGCCGATCACCCGCGAGCGGATCGCGGCCAACCCCTTCCTCGCCTCGAACCCGCGGATGATGGAGCCGAACCTCTCGGCCAACCTGAAGATCGTCGAGGGCTTCCGGGCGCTCGCCGCCGAGATGGGGCTGAGCGCCGCGGCGCTGGCCATCGCCTGGGGGCTGCACAAGGGCGGACACGTGGTCTCGATCCCCGGCACCCGCTCGGTCGCGCATTTCGCCGAGCTCGTGGCGGGCGCCGAGGCCGAGCTCACGGCCGAGGACATGGCCCGGGTCGAGACGGTGCTGCCGATCGGCTGGTGCCACGGCGACCGGTACTCGCGCGACCAGTCGGTGGGGCCCGAGAACTACTGCTGAGCCCGCGGGGCCGGCGGCAGGAAGGGGGCGCTGCCCCCGTCGCGCGATGCGCGACTCCCCCGGGATATTTCAGGCCATTGGATGCCCATGGGCGGGGCTCCCGGTTTCCAATGGCCCCAAATATCCCCGCCGGAGGCATCCGGGGCTGCGGCCGGGCGGCGGGTCGGAACGAGGGCGCGGCGTTCGGGGCTTGATCCGGGCGCGCGCTTTGCGTATACCGCGCCCGGTCAAGACAGGCGACAACGCCGCGGACAGGACAACGGGCAGGGCCAGGATTTCATCCGGCCCTTTTTGTCATACGCGGATGTCTGAACGGGCCAGAAGGTTCGCCGCAAGTGCGGACATCATCCAAGACCGGCGGAGACAACCGCCCGGCCAGAAAAAACGAATTGTAAAGGAACATGACGCCACATGGCTAACGCAACCATGGAGGAATTCGAGGCCCTCCTTAATGAAAGCCTCGAAATGGACACTCCGGACGAAGGTTCGGTTGTCAAAGGCAAGGTCATCGCGATCGAAGCGGGCCAGGCCATCATCGACGTCGGCTACAAGATGGAAGGCCGCGTCGATCTCAAAGAATTCGCGAACCCCGGCGAAGCGCCCGACATCTCCGTCGGCGACGAAGTCGAGGTGTACCTGCGCTCCGCAGAGAACGCCCGCGGCGAAGCCGTCATCTCGCGCGAGATGGCCCGTCGTGAAGAGGCATGGGACCGTCTCGAGAAGGCCTACGCCGACGACGCCCGCGTCGAAGGTGCGATCTTCGGCCGCGTCAAGGGTGGCTTCACCGTCGATCTCGGCGGCGCCGTTGCCTTCCTGCCCGGCTCGCAGGTCGACGTCCGCCCCGTGCGTGACGCGGGCCCGCTCATGGGTCTCAAGCAGCCGTTCCAGATCCTCAAGATGGACCGTCGCCGTGGCAACATCGTTGTCTCGCGTCGTGCGATCCTCGAGGAATCGCGCGCCGAGCAGCGTGCGGAAGTCATCGCCAACCTCACCGAAGGCCAGACGGTCGACGGCGTGGTCAAGAACATCACCGAATACGGTGCGTTCGTCGACCTGGGCGGCGTGGACGGCCTGCTGCACGTCACCGACATGGCATGGCGCCGTGTGAACCACCCGTCCGAGATCCTGTCGATCGGCGAGACCGTCAAGGTCCAGGTCATCAAGATCAACAAGGACACCCACCGTATCAGCCTCGGCATGAAGCAGCTGCAGGAAGATCCGTGGGATCTGGTTGCCGTCAAGTTCCCGCTGGGGTCGGTCCACAAGGGCCGCGTCACGAACACCACCGATTACGGCGCGTTCGTGGAGCTGGAGCCGGGCGTCGAGGGCCTCGTTCACGTGTCCGAAATGTCCTGGACCAAGAAGAACGTGCACCCCGGCAAGATCGTCTCCACCTCGCAGGAAGTGGACGTCATGGTGCTCGAGATCGACCCGGCCAAGCGCCGCGTGTCGCTCGGCCTGAAGCAGACCATGCGCAACCCGTGGGAGGTCTTCTCCGAGACTCACCCCGAGGGCACGCAGGTCGAGGGCGAGGTCAAGAACATCACCGAGTTCGGCCTGTTCATCGGTCTCGACGGCGAGATCGACGGCATGGTGCACCTCTCGGACCTCTCGTGGGACCAGCGTGGCGAAGAAGCCATCCAGGAATACCGCAAGGGCGACATCGTGCAGGCCGTGGTCACCGAAGTGGACACCGAGAAGGAGCGTATCTCGCTCTCGATCAAGGCCCTCGGCGGCGACAAGTTCGCGGAAGCCGTTGGCGGCGTGAAGCGCGGCTCGATCATCACCGTGAACGTCACGGCGATCGAGGACGGCGGCATCGAGGTGGAATACGAAGGCATGAAGTCCTTCATCCGCCGCTCCGACCTGTCGCGTGACCGCTCCGAGCAGCGCCCCGAGCGGTTCTCGGTTGGCGACCACATCGACGTCCGCGTCACCAACATCGACAGCAAGACCCGTCGTCTGGGCCTGTCGATCAAGGCACGCGAGATCGCCGAAGAGAAGGAAGCCGTGCAGCAGTACGGGTCGTCCGACTCGGGTGCATCGCTGGGCGACATCCTCGGCGCAGCGCTCAAGGGCGACAACTGAGCCTGAGCGACTTCGCTTGTGAATTGGGGGCCCCGCCGGAGAGATCCGGCGGGGCCCTTGCCGTTCCGGGGGCTCGCGATCCTTGACAGGTCGCGTCCGCGGCGGTCAGTCTGGGCAGGGATTTCAACGAGGTCCTTTGCCGATGCCCGATCGTTTCGGTTTCCGCCTTGCGGCCCTGATCGCGGCCATGGCCTGTCCCGCCCCCGTCGCCGCGCAATCGCTCGAGGACGTGGTGCCCTTCGATCCCGTCAACATGGCGGAGACGGGGCGCTTCTGCGAGGCGAACTGGGCAGACGTCCACGACGATCCGACCCTCAAACGCATGTGCCACAACGTCTTCATCTGCGGCGACGGCGGCTGCCTTCCGGAGTAGATCGTCGCGGTTGTGGCGCGGGAGCGCGAGGAGGAATTGCGCGCGGTCGTGGCAGGGCTGCCGCTCGACGGCTTCGCGCCATGCGATCCGGGCGATCCCTGGCAGCGGTATTACGCGGCGCCGCTGGAACAGGAGCTCGAGCCCATGGGGCTTCTCGGGTTCCTCGAGCCGCTTCGCGGTCGCGACGTGATCTCCTACTGCGGCAAGACCTTTCCGGGTTTCGAGGCCGACGTGGTGGCGACGCTGCGCCAGTTCGGCACCGAGGACCTGCTTCCCGGGGCTGTCGCGGCGGTCGAAAGTGCCTTCGGCGGCTTCTTCACGACGCTTTTCCTGACCCTCTTCGGGCAGGAGGCGCCGGAGACGCGTGCGCGCACGTGACGCCCGCGAATCGCGCGAACGTGAAGAGGCCTTTCTGCGGCGCAGCACCGCGCTATGTGGTCGGCAGACCGGCCGCTCGGCGGGAAAATGGCTTCAAACTGCTGCTACAGAATGCTTTTTCAGGGTGGCCGCCGGGTTTCCGGTTGGCGCGAAGGCGCCGAGTGTCGTAGAACGAAAAGGCGCGGAGAGACGCATTGAGGGATGTGCGAGGATGATCAGATCGGAATTGATCCAGAAGATCGCGGAGGAGAACCCGCATCTCTACCAACGTGACGTGGAGCGGATCGTGAACACGATCTTCGAAGAGATCACCAATGCCATGGCCCGGGGCGACCGGGTCGAACTGCGCGGTTTCGGCGCCTTTTCGGTCAAGAAGCGCGATGCCAGGATGGGGCGTAACCCCCGGACGGGCGACGCGGTCGAGGTCGAGGAGAAGCACGTGCCCTTCTTCAAGACGGGCAAGCTGCTGCGCGACCGGCTGAACGGAAAGTAAGAACAGGACCATGCGCTACATTCGCTTTGCATTTCTGGGCGCCCTCGCGGTCGTCCTCATCGCCGTTGCGATGGCCAACCGCTCGATGGTCGAGCTGCAGCTGCTGCCCGATGAACTGGCGTCGTTGCTGAGCTTCCAGCAGACCCTGAGCCTGCCGCTGTTCCTGGTGTTCTTCGGCGGCATCGTCTTCGGCCTGCTGATCGGCTTCGTCTGGGAGTGGCTGCGCGAGCACAAGCACCGCGCCGCCGCCGCCGAGCGCAAGACCGAGGTCCGCAAGCTCGAGCGCGAGCTGAAGAAGACCCAGGCCGAGCGCGACAAGGACAAGGACGAGGTCCTCGCGATCCTCGACCAGAGCGCCTGATCCTGCTTCAGGGCGCCGGCGCCCGTCCGGACTCCCTTGGGGGGATCCGGGCACCGGACCACGAGCCGGGCAACGCGCCAGATGGGACCTGTGGTCATGGATGACATCCGGGTAAAGATCTGTGGGCTCAAAAGGCCCGAAGAGGTGGCGGCCGCCGCCGGTGCCGGTGTGCGCTACATCGGGCTGGTGTTCTTCCCGCGCAGCCCGCGGGCGGTGAGCCTCGGGCAGGCGCGGTCGCTGGCGCTCGAGGCGCCGGTGGGGCTCGCCAAGGTGGCGCTCGTGGTCGATGCCGAAGACGCGCTGCTCGACCAGATCGTGGAGACGGTGCCACTCGACATGCTTCAGCTGCACGGGCGCGAGAGCGTCGAGCGCGTGGTCGAGCTGCGCGCCCGCTACGGTCTGCCGGTGATGAAGGCGGTGGGGGTGGCCTCGGAAGAGGATCTCCCGGCGCTGCAGGAGTATGCGCGCGTGGCCGACCAGCTGCTGGTCGATGCCAAGGCGCCGAAGGGCTCCGTGCTTCCGGGCGGCAACGGGCTGAGCTTCGACTGGCGGCTGCTCGCCGGGCGGCGCTGGCCCTGTCCGTGGATGCTTGCCGGTGGGCTGACGCCCGACAATGTCGGGCAGGCCATCGCCCTGACCGGGGCGCGGCAGGTCGACGTCTCCTCGGGCGTCGAATCGGCGCCGGGGGTGAAGGATCTCGACAAGATCGCTGCCTTTGCCAGTGCCGCCGCTGCGGCGGGCACCGTGGACGCCGTCCCGCGGCTCTGAGCCGCCACGGGCCCGGCGGCCCTCAAGCCCCACGGGCGCTGCCCATCGAAAAGGCTGGCTGCCGCCCTCGGCGCCCGCCGAGGGCGTTCCGCGCTGGAAACTCCCCCGACAGCGGTGCTTTGCTGCGTGCTGAAGCGCCCGGCAGGAGGAGCCCGCGATGCGATTTTCCATACGTCACGAGACCGTCTACCGCTACGAGGCCCCGGTGAGCCTCGCGCCGCACGTGCTGCGGCTGACCCCGCGTGCCGACACCGGCCGCGTGCTGTCGCGGCGGCTGCTGATCCTGCCCGAGCCGCTGTCGCTGATCGAAGAGACCGACGCCCACGGCAATTGCCTCACGCGGGTCGAATTCGGGCCCGCCACGCAGCGCCTCTCCATCGAGAGCCGGTTCGAGGTCGAGACGGCGGTCCCCGGCACGGCGGGGCAGGACGTCGTGCTGCCGTGGCGCGAGGCGCCGGAGGGGTTTGCGCCGTGCCTTGCGCAGGCCGATCCCGGCGCGGCAGTGCGGAGTTTCGCGCAGGGGATGGTCGCCGCCGGGGGCGGGCGGGCGCCCGGCTTTCTCGATGCGCTGACCACGACGCTCTTTGCCCGCACCGACCGGCACATCCGCGAGACGGGCTATGCCCAGAGCCCTGAGGAGACGCTGCTGAGGGCACAGGGCGCGTGCCGGGACCTCGCGGTGCTCTTCATCGCCTGCTGCCGCCTCATGGGCCTGCCTGCGCGCTTCGTGAGCGGCTATCAGGCGCGGGCCGAGAGCGTCGATGGCAGGCGCCACCTGCACGCCTGGCCCGAGGTCTGGCTGCCCGGCGGCTGGGTCGCCTTCGACCCGACCCACGGCACCCGTGTCAGCGACGGCCACGTGGCGCTCTTCGCCGCGCCGGAGCAGGCAGCAACGATGCCGGTGGAGGGCGGCTACTACGGCGCCCCGACGGGCGCTACGCTGCGCTACAGCGTGGAGATCGAGGCGACGGGCTGAGGGAAGGCGTGGCGCTGCGGGGGGAGGCGAGAGGGAGAGGCGGAGGTCCGTTGGCCGGAGCCCCGACTGCTCTCGCAGGGAGAGCCGGAGCCCGTGGAGCTCGGGGCCAGTGCTTGGCGAGCGTGGGCTCGAAGCAAGGGAGCGGGAAGGTCCGCGACGGAATCCGGAAAGCCAGCGAGTGCCGGTGAACCTCGGGTTCGGTGTCCGGCGCGCGCCAACCGGGGATGCGAGCCCTGCACGCGCCATCTGGAAAACAAGAGCCCGGGCAGGGCGGCGGCACGGCCCGGTCCGCCTAGTCCGAAAAAAACAAAGCCCGGGAAACCCGGGCCCTGGGAAAACAGAAAGGCCACCCGCGAGGGTGGCCCTTGTTCGTCTCGTGAGATCGCCCGGAGACGATCCTCAGCAGTTTCAGCCCTGACGAGCTTTGAAACGACGCTGGGTCTTGTTGATCACGTAGACGCGGCCCTTCCGGCGCACGACGCGGCAGTCGCGGTGGCGCTGTTTGAGCGAGCGGAGCGAGTTTGCGACCTTCATTTGGGTCTCTCCTCTTATCGCGGCGCGCGAGCGCCAGCCGTTGAAGTCTGGCTTCGCTTCCGCGAAGCCGGTGAAGGTCATGGTGGGCGGTACTGGGATCGAACCAGTGGCCCCTACGATGTCAACGTAGTGCTCTACCGCTGAGCTAACCGCCCATTCATGGCCTGCGCTTATGCTCTCATCATGCCCCGGAAAGTAACGGGGCGCGGGGAGAACCGCGCCGGTGGAGGGCTCTATAAAAGGAGTCGGAGACCGTGGCAAGGGCTTTCGGGAGAGAAATCCTGCATCCTGCCGATCTTTCCGAACCTCTTGCAAAACAGTCTTTTTGCAGCGGTGGAAATCGGGCTAGAGTGATCCGGAAGGAGACGGAATGCCCAAAGTCGCATATCATCTCGACCTGCCGGATGCCCCCACGTCCTGCGCGGTCTTTGCCTCGCCGCATTCCGGACGCGACTACCCCTGGAGCTTCCTGCGCGGCACGATTCTCGACGAACAGTCCATCCGCTCTTCCGAGGACGCCTTCGTCGACCGGCTCTTCGACTGCGCGCCGCAATTCGGGGCACCGCTGTTGCGGGCCGGGGCGCCGCGCGCCTTCATCGACCTGAATCGGGCCCCGGACGAGCTCGACCCCGCGCTGATCGAGGGCGTGCGCCGCACCGGGCACAATCCGCGCGTGGCCAGCGGGCTGGGCGTGGTGCCGCGGGTGGTGTCGAACGGCCGCGCGATCTACCGCGGCAAGCTGCCGCTGGCCGAGGCCGAGCGCCGGATCTCGCGCTACTGGCATCCCTATCACACCCAGCTCAGGGCGCTGCTCGACCGGTCTCTGGCGCAATTCGGCGAGGCGGTGCTGATCGACTGCCATTCCATGCCTCACGAGGCGGTGGACGGAATCGCCCGCAACTCGGCGCGGCGGCCCGAGATCGTGATCGGTGACCGCTTCGGCGCCTCTGCCACCCCCGAGATCGTCGAATGCATCGAGAGCGCCTTCGCCGCGGCGGGGCTCACCGTGGTGCGCAACACGCCCTTTGCCGGGGCCTACGTGACGCAGGCCTACGGCCGGCCGTCGCGCGGGCAGCATGCGGTGCAGGTCGAGATCGACCGGTCGATCTACATGGACGAGACGCAGATTCGCCCCAACGCCAATTTTCAGGCCTTCCGTCGCATCCTGCGCGGCGTGGTGGCCGAGATCTCGGCCATCGGGCATCGCGACCGCGACCGCGAGCAGCCGCTCGCCGCGGAATAACCGCCTCAGGCGTCAGGCACGTCAGCCGAACAGCGCAGACAGCGCCGCGTCGAGGGGCGCGGGGGTCTCGATCTGCAGGCGCACCGGCAGGGTGAGCACCCTGGGCCGGAACGCCGCGGGCAGGCGCACCGCGTCCTTCTCGGTGGTCACCAGCTGCGCCCCGAGCCGCGCGGCATCGGTCTCGAGCCGGGTGAGCAGTGCCGGGGTGAAGGGCTGGTGATCGTCGAGCGCGCGGCATTCGCGCAGCTCGGCGCCCAGGGATTTCAGCGTGGCGAAGAACTTCTCCGGGTGGCCGATGCCCGCGAAGGCGAGCGCCGGCAGGTCCTGCCAGTCCATGCCGGTCTGCAGCGGCTCGAGCCGTGCGGTGACGTGGGGCAGGGCGATGCTGCCCTTCCATGTCTCGGCAAAGGCGCGTTGCGCCGGCTCGGGTCCGATCGAGAGCAGCAGGTCGGCGCGGGCGAGCCCCGTGGCCACCGGCTCGCGCAGCGGGCCTGCGGGCATGCAGCGGCCGTTGCCGAAGCCCTTGGCGGCGTCGACCACCACCAGCGACAGGTCCTTGTGCAGCGCAGGGTTCTGGAACCCGTCGTCGAGCAGGATGACCCCGGCGCCGGCCGCGACGGCGGCGCGCGCCCCGGCGGCGCGGTCGCGGGCCACCCAGACCGTCGTGAAGGCCGCCAGCAGCAGCGGCTCGTCGCCGACGTCCTCGGGGCCGTGGCGGGCGGGATCGACGCGCACGGGGCCTTCCAGGCGGCCTCCGTAGCCGCGCGAGACCACGTGCACCGACAGCCCGCGCTGCGTCAGCCGCTCGGTCAGCGCGATCACGGTGGGGGTCTTGCCGGTGCCGCCCGCGTTGATGTTGCCGACGCAGATCACCGGGACGTCGACGCGCGCGCCCGGGCGGGCGATGCGCCGGGCGGTGGCGCGGGCGGTCAGGGCACCGAGCGGAGCCAGCAGCCGGGCCTGCGGGGCGGGCTGGTCGGGAGGCGTGAACCAGAAGCCGGGCGCGCGCATCAGGCCGCCTCCCCGCTGGTGCCGCCGCCGTCGAGCCACTCGAAGGCGAGCGCGATGACCTCGTCCGTGAGCGCAGCCCCCTGGCTCACCACGTCCCAGCCCGCATGCGCCATGGCGGCGGCGCGGTCGGGGGCGACGAGCTGCGAGATCGCGGTGGCAAGCGTGTCGAAATCGCGGACGATGCGGGCGGCACCGGCCTCGACCAGCCGCGTGTAGGACGACAGGTGGCGGCCGACGTTGGGGCCGTAGAGCAGCGCCGCGCCATGGGCCGCCGCTTCGAGCGGGTCCTCGCCGCCATGGCCGGGCCGCAGCGAGCCGCCCAGGAAGGCCACGGGGGCGAGCCGGTACCAGAGCCCGAGCTCGGAGGCATCCTCCGTGAGCAGCACCTGGCAGTTCTCGTCGGGCATCTCGCCGTTTTCCCAGCGCGCGACGCGCAGGTCGCTGTCGCGGGCCAGCGCCTCGATGGCGGCACCGTCCTCGCGGGTGGCGGGGACCAGCAGCAGGATCAGCCGGTGGGCGAGGCGGGTGGCGCGGCGATGGGCCTGCAGGATGTCGGGCGCCTCTTCGGCGCGGGCGCGGGCGGCCAGCCAGACCGGGCGGCCGGAGAGCAGCTGCGCCATCTCCTCGTGCAGGTCCGGGTCGCAATCGAGCGGCGGCGTGGTCTCGGTGAGCGGACCGGCGCGGCGCAGGTGCTGGTCGGGTAGCCCGGCTCGGCGCAGGCGGCGCACGGCAGCGTCATCCTCGGCGAAGATGCGGTCGAAGAGCGCCAGCGTCGCCGCGGCACTGTCGGGCACCCAGAGCGGCGCGGGCGTCTGCCAGGGCTCGTTGCGGGCGCCGAGCAGCATCAGCCGGCTGCCCGCGTCCGAGAGCCGCGACAGCAGCGCCGGGTGCAGGCGCTGGCCGGTCCAGAGCGCGAGATCGGGGCGCCAGTGGGCGGCGAAGCTCTGGGCGTCGGACGCGCTGTCGGGGGGCAGCGGCTGGGCGAGGCAGCCGCGCGGATCGAGCGCAGGGTCCGGTCCGTCCGAGGGCCATGTCAGCAGCGCCGAGATCTCGGGGCGCTGCGACTGCATGCGCGCGGCAAGCGCCGACAGCGCGCGGGCGGTCTCGGGGCGCTCGGCATGGGCCCAGATCAGCGGCCCGTCCGGGCGCGGCAGCATGGCCGGGGCCGCCGCGGGGCGGCCTCGGGCAAAGGCGAGGTAGGCCTGAAGCGCGAAAGGTCTGCGCGACAACGGTGTCAGCCGAGTTCCTCGGTGGTCGAGGCTTCGGTCTCCTCGTCGCGGAGACGGTGAAGGTGGGCGATGTAGTAGCGCATGTGGGCGTTGTCCACGGTGCGCTGCGCCTCGGCCTTCCACGCGTCATGGGCGCTGGCGTAGTCGGGGAAGATGCCCACCACGTGCAGGTCTTCGACGTTCTTGAAGACGTTCTTTTCCGGGGTCACCAGCTCGCCGCCGAAGACGAGATGAAGTCGCTGAACCATGCTCTGACCTTTCAGATAATGACGGGCGCAACCTACGGTCTCCCCCCGCCACGTCAAGTCGCGAGGTCGGGAGGTGCCGCGAGGGAGGCCATACGGAATGCCGACAGCGTTTCCTGTCCCGCCAATGCCGCCGCCCGAGGCGGCTTGCACGGCCACGAGGCGGTTCTGCGACGGGGCGCTCAGGGCAGGGGGCGCAGGCGCCGCAGGATGTCGTCGTGCAGCGCCGGGTTCGCGGCCACGATGCCCTGATGCAGCGGCGTGGCGGCGTTGAAGCGGAGCGGCGCGCCGTGACGGTCGGTGATCCGTGCCCCGGCCTCGGACAGCAGCAGGGCGCCGGCGGCGATGTCCCACTCCCAGCTCGGGCGGAAGGTGAACATGGCGTCGAAACGCCCCTCGGCCACCAGCCCCAGCCGGTAGGCGATCGACGGGCGGTGGCTGCGCTGCAGGTCCGGCGCCTCGTGCCAGTGCCCGGGATCGAGCGCCGGCCGCGTCGCCAGCACATGGGCGTCCTCCAGCGTCGCGACCCGGCTCGTGCGAAGGGTCTCGCCGTTGAGTCGCGCGCCCTCACCCAGCGCCGCGTCGTAGAGCCGGTCGCGCATCGGCAGGTAGACCACCGCGGCGGTGATCTCGCCATCCTCGGCCACGGCCAGCGAATGCGCCCAGCTTTCGGAGCCCTCGATGAAGCTGCGGGTGCCGTCGATGGGGTCGACGATGAAGACCCGGCGGGCGGCGAGCCGGGCGCCGTCGTCGGCGCTTTCCTCGCTGAGCCAGCCGTAGTCGGGGCGCGCCCCGCGCAGGATGTCGCCCAGCACGCTGTTCACCGCCATGTCCGCGTCGGTCACCGGGCTGCCGTCCGCCGCCTTGTGGCGCACGTTCATCTCGCCGCCGATGTAGCGCGTGGCGGTCTCGGCCGCGGTCTGCGCCGCCCGGATCAGGAGGGCGAGATCACTCTCCTGCAAGCGTGAGCCCTTCGACCAGCAGCGAGGGCACGACCCGCGACAGCCACGGCCGCGCGTCGTTGGCGGGGGTCATTCGGCGCAGGAAATCGCGCAGGTTGCCGGCGATGGTCACGCCCGAGACCGGGTAGACCGGCACGCCGTTCTCGACCCACATCCCCGCCGCCCCGCGCGAGTAGTCGCCGGTATTGGGGTTGATGGTGGCGCCGATCATCGAGGTCACGACGAGCCCGGTACCCATCTCGGCGAGCAGCTCCTCGCGGCTCTTGTCTCCTTGCGTCAGCGCGAGGTTCCAGCTCGACGGCGACGGCCCGCCAGAGGTGCCGCGCGCGGCGTTCGCGGTGGGGGGCATGTCGAGCTTGCGGGCGGTGGCGAGGTCAAGCGTGTAGCCCGTGAGCACGCCGTTCTCGACCAGCGTGCGCTGCCGGGTCGGCAGCCCCTCGGCATCGAAGGGCCGGCTGCCCGAGATCCGCGGCCGGTGCGGGTCCTCGACCAGCGACAGGCCGCTGGGCAGCACCTCCTCGCCGAGCGCGCCGCGCAGCCACGAGGCGCCGCGCGCCACCGAGGCGCCGTTGGCGGCGGCCATCAGGTGCCCGATCAGCGAGGCGGCGATGCGCTCGTCGAAGAGCACCGGCCAGGCGCCGGTCCTGGGCTTGCGCGGGTTCAGCCGCTCGAGCGCGCGCTCGGCGGCGCGGCGGCCGATCTCCTCGGCGCCGCGCAGGTCGGACTGGAAGGTGCGGCTGTCACCGTCGTAATCGCGCTCCATCGCCAGCCCCTCGCCGGCGATGGCCACGCAGGACACCGACCGCGAGCTGCGCGCATAGCCACCCGAGAAGCCGTTGGATGCGGCAAGATGCACCTCGCGACGGCCGTAGCCCGCGGACGATGCCTGCACCTGGCTCACGCCCTGCACCGCAAGCGCCGCGGCCTCGGCGCGCGAGGCGTCCTCCTGCAGCTCGGCGGGCGAGGGCTCGGCGGCGGGGTCACACATCTCGAGCGCGGCGCTGTCCCACTGCGTGGCAAGCTGCGACGGATCGGCGAGCCCGGCGTGCGGATCCTCGGGCGCCTCCCGGGCCATGGCGACGGCGCGTTCGGCCATCGCCGCCAGCGTCTCGTCGCGGGTGTCCGACGAGGAGACGATGGCGCTTTGCCGTCCCACGAAGACCCGCAGCCCGATGTCGACCCCTTCGGAGCGCTCGGCCCGTTCCAGCGTGCCGCCGCGCACGTCGATCTCGATGGAGCTGCCCTCCACGGCGAGCGCGTCGGCAGACTCCGCCCCGGCTTTGCTGGCGGCGTCGAGAAGGGCTTGGGTCAGGGTGTCGAGGGGGCGGGCCATGGATCCTCCGGTATCGTCCGTCCTTCGAGGTAGGACGGGCGGCGCGTGGGTGCAAGGAAAAGGCGCGCGGGCCGGTCGTGGCAGGGCAGGCCGGGGCAGCCGGCGCCCTCAGCCGGGCGCATCGGTGCTGCGGTCGGGCGGGATCAGTCCGCCGCTTCGACCACGCCCACGATCGGGCCCATGGTGCGGCCGAGATCGCGGCGCGACACCCCCGGCGCCCAGAGCCGCGAGACGTTGCCGTCGAGGAACAGCGCCTGCGGCATCTTCAGGAAGTCGCGGAACATCGAGCCGAACTCGTGGAAGCTCACCGCGTTTTCCGAGATCGCGAAGATCACCGACTTGCCGTCTGCCGAGGTGCCGACGCCGTTGCGCACGTAGCGCGAGGTGCTGTCGGGCAGGAAGCGCGGGTGCAGCTCGCCGTCGATCACCAGCATCGGCCCGGACTGGGTGGCGAAGCGGCAATCGGGCCGGTCGCGCAGGAAGGCGCGGGTCTCGATCACGTCGGCGCGACGGTCGCGGATGCAGAGGATGCCGTTGGGCAGCAGGCCGAAGTTGCCGGGCCCGGCGCTCGAGATCACCCGCATCTGCTCGCGGCCGCGCTCGACGTAGTAGCCCACGGGCGCGCGGTCCTCGTGGTACATGCCGGCGTTCATCGCGAAGGCAAGCTTGCGGCCCTCTTGGTGCAGCGCGGTGTCGAGTGCGGTGAACTGGCCCCAGGGCGTGCCGTCTGGCGTGCTGAGGAAGGTGCGCAGCTCTTCCTTGGCGGGGAACACCTTGCACAGCGTGTAGCGGTTGCCCTCGTAGACCGAGGTCTCGCAGGTCACGGCCCGGGCGGGCAGCGCCGCGAAGGCCGCGAGCGCCAGTGCCGCGGCGGCGAGCCAGCCTCGCACGCCGCTTACTCCTCTTCCAGGTCGCGGCGCACCGCGTCCTGTGCGAACAGGCGGCGGGTCTCGTCGAGCCGGTCGAAGGTCTCGTCCAGCTTGAAGCGCAGCTCGGGCGCGAATTTCAGCGTCAGCCCCTTAGAGACGGCGCGGCGCAGCTCCGAGCGGTTGCGCTTGAGCAGGTCGAACATCTCGTCCGAGGCGCCACCGCCGAGCGGCACGACATAGGCGGTCGCGACCTTGAGGTCCGGCGACACGACGACCTCGCCCACGGTGATCGACAGGCGGTTGAGTTCGGGGTCGTGGATGTCGCCCCGGGTCAGCACGTCCGAAAGGGTGCGGCGAATGAGTTCGCCGACCCGAAGTTGCCGCTGGCTGGGACCGTGCCCATCTTGGAATCTGTTCTTGCCCATGTCTCCCCACTTAGTCCTTGCCCGCCCCTTTGCCAAGCGCGCCGACGCGGGGTAAGGAAAGCCGGAACAGATGGATCGGAGAGCAGGATGACCGAGAAGCCGGGTGTCGTGGTGACGGGCGCGTCGGGCCGCATGGGCCAGATGCTGGTGCGCGAGGTGCAGAAGAGCGACCGGCTGAAGCTCGTGGGCGCGGTCGAGCGCTCGGGCAACGACTGGGTGGGCCGGGATCTGGGGCTCTGCATGGGCGGCACCGAGACGGGCATCACCGTGACCGACGATGCGCTCGAGGCCTTTGCCAGGGCACAGGCGGTGATCGACTTCACCAGCCCCGCGGCCACCGTGGGCTTCGCCGAGCTTGCCGCCCAGGCGCGCGCCGTCCACGTGATCGGCACCACCGGGCTCTCCGACGACGACCTGAGGAAGATCCACGTGGCCGCCCGCCACGCGGTGATCGTGCGCGCCGGCAACATGTCGCTGGGGGTGAACCTGCTGACCCGGATCACCAGACAGGTCGCCGCGGCGCTCGACGCCGACTGGGACATCGAGATCATCGAATCCCACCACAACCAGAAGGTCGACGCGCCGTCCGGCACGGCGCTGATGCTGGGCGAGGCGGCGGCCGAGGGCCGCGGGGTGGCGCTCTCCGAAGTCTCGGACCGGGGCCGCGACGGCATCACCGGCAAGCGCGAGCGCGGCCACATCGGCTTCCACGCCATCCGCGGCGGCGACGTAGTGGGCGAGCACGAGGTGATCTTCGCCACCGCGGGCGAGCGCATCGTGCTCAAGCACCTTGCCTCGGACCGCACCCTCTTTGCCCGCGGCGCCCTCAAGGCGGCGCTCTGGGGGCAGGACAAGGCCCCGGGCGAATACGACATGCTCGACGTGCTCGGCCTCGGCGACTGAGCCACGGCCGGCACCGGGTGGCCCGCGACCAGCGCCAGACGGCCGGCTCTCACGCTGGCCGCCTTCACCGCCCGGCCCGGCCCTCTCGCTGGCCCACCTGACCGCCGCTCCGGGTAAGCCAGACGGACGTGGCAAAGGCGCTCTTCCGGTCTTCCTCTGGCCAGAAATATCCCGGGGTGAATTGGCGCGGTACGTGCCAAGAGGGGCAGCGCCCCTCCACCCGGCGCGGGCAGCGCCCGCGCAACACCTGAAGGGCGGGCAAGGCCCGCACATGCCTTAGGTACCTCGGAATGCCGCGCATGATTTCAGACCCGGCGCGCGTCCACTAAAACATGTCTAGCGCCGCGCAGGACGTGCGCCGCGTCTCAGACTGAACCAGCCTGCGCCGCATTCCGGATCAAGGACGAAAACCCGCGCCATTCCTCGGGCGCCACGCGGACCAGGCGCGGAACCAGCCACACTCAGGAACAAAGCGCTCCTCGGACGCCTGCTCCCCTCAGGACCCACCGCCCTCAGAAGTCGATGGCGAGGCCCTTCTTCTCCCAGTCGCCGTAGCGTGCGGGGTCGAGCCCGTCGCGGCCGCCGTATTCCTTCGGCGTCGGACTCTTCGCCTCGGCGTCCTCTGCCAGCCGTCGGCGCTCGGCGGCCTCGGCCAGCGCGCGCCGGGCGGCGGGGGGAAGGTCGGGCTTGGGCATCTGGTCGTCGGACATGGCGGCTTTCCTCGCGGGGGTCCCCCTGATATAGGCCCCGCCAGCCCATCGACACAACCCGGGAGAGCCCGATGCCCGCCACTCCGACCGCCCGCGGCCAGGCCGTTCAGCTTCTGGGACAGGTGCTCGGGCAGGGGCGCCTGCTCTCAGAGGCCATGTCCGGCGGCGCCTGGGACAGCCTCGCCCCGGCCGAGCGCGCCGCCGCGCAGCGGCTGGCGCAGGAGGTGCTGCGCAACCTCGAGCGCTGCGACCGGGTCCTGAAGCCGCATCTGCGCAAGGCGCCGCCGCTCTTCGTCAAGAACGTGCTGCGGCTCGGCGCGTGGGAGCTCTGCACCGGCGGCGCGGCCCATGGCGTGGTCAACGAGGCGGTGCAGCTCGTGGGCGCCGACCGCAAGGCGCACAGCATGAAGGGCATGGTGAACGCGGTGCTGCGCAAGCTCGCCGCCGAGGGCCCCGCGCAATGGACGAAGCTCCGCGTCCCGCGCCTGCCGCGCTGGCTGCGCGACCCGCTGGCCAGCGCCTGGGGCGGCAAGCCCGTCGCGGCGATGGAGGCGGCGCACCTGGCCGGCGCCCCGCTCGATCTCACCGCCAAGGGCGACCCCGCGGCGCTGGCCGAACGGCTCGGAGGCGAGCTGCTGCCCACCGGATCGGTGCGGCTGCTCGATGCGGGGCAGGTCTCGGCGCTGCCGGGCTATGACGAGGGCGCGTGGTGGGTGCAGGACGCCGCCGCGGCGCTGCCCGCACGGCTTCTGGGCGACGTGGCCGGGCTCGAGGTGCTCGACATGTGCGCGGCCCCGGGCGGCAAGACCATGCAGCTGGCTGCGGCCGGCGCGAAGGTCACCGCGCTCGACCTCTCCGAGACCCGCATGGCGCGGGTCACCGAGAACCTTGCCCGCACCGGGCTTTCGGCCGCGACCGTCACCGGCGACGCCATGGAGCACGAGGGCAGCTACGACGCCATCCTGCTCGACGCGCCCTGTTCAGCCACCGGCACCATCCGCCGCCACCCGGACCTGCCCCACGCCAGGCACGGCGAGGGCATCACCGAGCTCATCGGCCTGCAGGAGGCGATGTTCGACCACGCCCTGCGGCTGCTGCGGCCCGGCGGGCGGTTGGTCTTCTGCACCTGTTCGCTGATCCCCGACGAGGGCGAATGCCATGTCGAGGAGGCGCTTGCCCGCCATCCCGGGCTCGAGGTTCTCCCGGCCGATGCGCCGGGCATCGAGGACCGCTGGCGCAGCGCCGAGGGCGGGCTGCGGCTGCGGCCCGATTTCTGGGCAGAGCGCGGCGGCATGGACGGGTTCTATATGGCACACCTGCGGAAAGCCGGCTGAGCCGCGCCGTTCCAGGGTGACTCGGAATCACTGATTCGCTAGGCTCTTCCCGACGGAGAACCGCGCCAACAGCGGACGGGTGAGAGGCAAGACGAGGCATGTCGGAGAACGGAGGCTGGTCCGCCGCGCTGACGCGGTTCCTGAACCGTCTGCACGCGCGTCTTGCGGCCCGCGCCCGGACCACCGGCGCGCTGGTCTCGCAGCCCGAACCCCGCAGCACCGGCAGCTACGCGCGCGGCCTTCAGCTCTGCGCCGGCAACCTGATGTTCGCGGGGCACCTGGTCGAAGCCCCCGACGCGATGATCTGGGATCTCGATCCCCCCGACAGCGCCTGGGCGGAAGAGATCCAGGGCTTCCGCTGGCTCGACGATCTCGCCGCCGTCGGCGACGCCCGCGCGCGGCAGGTTGCGCAGCGCTGGCTCTGGGGCTGGATCGACCGCTATGGCACCGGCAAGGGCGACGGCTGGACCCCGGAGGCGGCGGGCCGCCGGCTGATCCGCTGCATCCACCACGCGCTCTTCCTGCTGCGCGGCGTCGAGGGTGACGCCTCGGCGCGGTTCCACCGGGCGCTCGCGGCGCAGGCGGTGTTCCTGAGCCGCCGCTGGCAGGGCGCCGCCCCGGGGCTGCCGCGTTTCGAGGCGCTGACCGGGCTGCTCTACGCCGGGCTCTCGCTCGAGGGCATGGGCCCGCAGGTCGAGCCCGCGCGCCGGGCGCTGGCACGGGACTGCGCGGCGCAGGTCGATGCCGAGGGCGGCATCCCCACCCGCAATCCCGAGGAACTGCTCGAGGTCTTCACCCTGCTGACATGGGCCCGTGCGGCGCTCGAGGCCGAGGACAAGGCCCCCGACGAGGCGCATGTGGCGGCGATCGGGCGCATCGCGCCGACGCTGCGGGCCCTGCGCCACGCCGATGGTGGGCTGGCGCGGTTCCAGGGCGGGGGCAGGGGGCTCGACGGGCGGCTCGACATGGCGCTCGCCGCCTCCGGTGCCAAGCGGCGTCCGCCGGTCGGACTTGCCATGGGCTACGCGCGGCTCGCGGCGGCGCGCACCAGCGTCATCATCGATGCCGCGGCACCGCCCAGGGGGCGGGCCTCGGGCGATGCCCATGCCTCGACGCTGGCCTTCGAGCTCACCTCCGGGCGCCGCCCGGTCATCGTGAGCTGTGGTTCGGGCGCGGTCTTCGGCGAGGACTGGCGGCGGGCCGGCCGGGCCACGCCCAGCCATTCGACGCTTTGCCTCGACGGCTATTCCAGCGCCCGGCTCGCCACTCCGGTGCGGATCGGCGGCATGGAGCGCGAGTATCTCGAGGACGCGCCCGCGCTGGTGCCGGTGCAGATGGCCCAGACCGAGGGCGGGACCCGCTTCGAAGGTGGCCACGACGGCTACCGCCGGACCCACGGGCTGACCCACGCACGGGTGCTCGATCTCGCCTACGACGGCCGCAGCCTGAGCGGCGAGGACATGCTGGTGACGCTTGACGAAGCCGACAAGGCCAGCTTCGACCGGCGCATGGACGCGGCGCGGCTGGCGGGCTTTCCGTGGCAGATCCGCTTCCACCTGCACCCGGACGTGGATGCGCGGCTCGACATGGGCGGCAGCGCAGTGTCGCTGGTGCTGCGCTCGGGCGAGGTCTGGGTGTTCCGCCCCGATGGCACCCCGCAACTGACGGTCGAGCCCTCGGTTTACCTCGAAAAAGGCAGATTGCGGCCCCGTGCCGCCAAACAGGTCGTTTTATCCGGGCGCGCGATGGAGTATGCGACGCGCATCCGCTGGTCCCTTGCCAAGGCACAGGACACCGCAATCGCGGTGCGAGACCTTGTCACGGACGAGACGGAGCCGACGCATTGATCCACCTGGGGACCCGAACCGTATGCCTGACCTGCACAAAGTCGCCCGCGCACTGATTTCCGTATCCGACAAGACCGGCCTCATCGACCTCGGCCGGGCGCTGTCCGAACGGGGAATCGAGATTCTCTCCACCGGCGGTTCCGCCAAGGCGCTGCGCGACGAGGGCATCGCGGTCAAGGACGTGGCCGAGGTCACCGAGTTCCCCGAGATGATGGACGGCCGGGTCAAGACCCTGCACCCGCGCATCCACGGCGGCCTGCTGGCGCTGCGTGACAACGCCGACCACATGGCCTCGATGCAGGGCCACGCGATCCCCGAGATCGACCTGCTGGTGGTGAACCTCTACCCGTTCGAGGAAACCGTCGCCAAGGGCGCCGACTACGAGACCTGCATCGAGAACATCGACATCGGTGGCCCCGCGATGATCCGCGCCGCAGCCAAGAACCACGCCTTCGTCAACGTGGTGACCGACATCGCCGACTACGCGCCGCTGCTGGCCGAGCTCGACGCCAATGACGGCGCCACCTCCTACGCGTTCCGCCAGAAGCTGGCGCTGACCGCCTACGCCCGCACCGGCGCCTACGACGCCGCCGTCTCGACCTGGATGGCGGGCGCGCTGGGCGATGAGGCGCCGCGTCGCCGTGCCTTCGCCGGCGAGATCGCCCAGACCCTGCGCTACGGCGAGAACCCGCACCAGAAGGCCGCCTTCTACCGCGACGGCTCGGACCGTCCGGGCGTCGCCAGCGCCGTGCAGCATCAGGGCAAGGAGCTGAGCTACAACAACATCAACGACACCGACGCCGCCTTCGAGCTGGTCTCGGAGTTCCTGCCTTCGGATGGCCCGGCCTGCGCGATCATCAAGCACGCCAACCCCTGCGGCGTGGCCCGTGGCGCGACGCTCAGGGAAGCCTACCAGAAGGCCTTCGACTGCGACCGCACCTCGGCCTTCGGCGGCATTGTGGCGCTGAACATGAAGCTCGACATGGAGACCGCCGAGGCGATCACCGAGATCTTCACCGAGGTGGTCATCGCGCCGGGTGCCGATGACGCCGCCAAGGAGGTCTTCGCGAAGAAGAAGAACCTGCGCCTGCTGACGACCTCGGGCCTTGCCAACACCGCCGAGCCGGGGCTGGCCTATCGCCAGGTGTCGGGCGGCTTTCTCGTGCAGGACAAGGACAACGGCCTGATCACCCTCGACGACCTGAAGGTGGTGACCAAGAAGCAGCCGACCGAGGACGAACTGCGCGACCTGCTCTTCGCGTGGAAGGTCGCCAAGCACGTGAAGTCCAACGCCATCGTCTACGTCAAGGACGGCGCCACCGTGGGCGTGGGCGCGGGCCAGATGAGCCGCGTCGACTCGGCGCTGATTGCCGCCAAGAAATCCGAGCGCATGGCCGAGGCACTGGGCCTGCCCGAGGCGCTGACCAAGGGCTCGGCCGTGGCGTCGGACGCGTTCTTCCCCTTCGCTGACGGGCTGCTCGAAGCGGCTGCGGCGGGCGCCACCACGGTGATCCAGCCGGGCGGCTCGATGCGTGACAACGAGGTGATCGCGGCGGCCGACGAGGCGGGCCTCGCGATGGTCTTCACCGGAATGCGCCACTTCCGCCACTGAGGCAGCGGGCCGTTTCCGGAAACAGAGAAGGGCCGGAGCGATGCTCCGGCCCTTTTGCGTTGATCCGGGATGGAAAGGGCTCAGCCCGTCCTCCGGCTCAGCACGACGTCGCGCTTGACGAGATGGTGCCAGCCCACGGCCATGGCGATGTGGCCCGGCACCAGAAGCGCGAGGACCCAGCCAAGTTTGCCGTGCCATTCCGCCGGCGCCCGCATCCACGCGATGCCGGCTTCGCGGGGGGCAAAGACGGTCTTGCCAAGGTAGGTGAGCCCGCCCGGGCCGCCGCCGGGGCGGGCATCGACGGATGCCAAGTCCCTGAAATGCAGACGAAATCAGACGCCCGAACCGCAAGAGGCCGGAGCTTTCGCCCCGGCCCCCCGTGATCCCTGCGATGCCCTGCGGCAGCGGTTACTGGACCTGCGGCTCCTCCAGCCCCTCGGGCTGGCCCACCACCACGAAGCGCAGCGCGTCCGGGCGCAGGACCCGTGCCGCGACCCGCTTCACGTCGTCCTGCGTCACCGCCTCGATGCGATCGTTGCGGCTGGCGATGTAGTCGGCGGGAAGTCCGTCCATCTGCATCCCCACGAGGATCCGCGCGATGGTGCCGTTGCCGTCGAAGCGCAGCGGGTAGGCGCCGGTGAGGTAGGTCTTGGTCTGCTCGAGTTCCTGCTCGGTCACGCCCTCGGACGCCATCTTCGCCCATTCGTCGCGGATCACCGAGATCGCCTCGGCGATGCGGTCGTTGGCCGAGGCGACGCGGCCCATCAGCAGCTCGGCATGGTCCATGCCGGCGAGATAGGAATAGACGCCGTAGGTGAGCCCGCGCTTCTCGCGCACCTCGTTCATCAGCCGGGACTCGAAGCTGCCGCCGCCGAGGATGGTGTTCATCACGTAGGCGGCGAAGAAGTCGGGATCGTCGATGGCCAGCCCCTCGTGCCCGAAGACCGCCACCGACTGCGGCGTGTCGAAGGGCACGACGGTGGTGCCGGCGGTGGTCTCGGCGGCCACGTCCGGGGGCAGGGCGGGGCCGGTCTCGGGCAGGTCGCCCAGCAGCCGGTCGATCAGCGCGGAAAGCTCCTCGGGGGTGATGTCGCCCGCGGCGGCGATGTAGACCCGGTCGCGGGTCATGGTGGCGTCATGGGCGGCGATCATGTCGTCTCGGTCGAGCGCGGTGACGCTCTGCTCGGTGCCCTGCGGATCCGAGCCGTAGGGGTGGTCGCCGAAGACCATGGCGTCGAAGGTGGCGCTGGCGATGGCGTCGGGGTCCATGGCGTCGCTGCGGATGCCCGAGAGCACCTGTTCGCGCACCCGGTCGATGGCGTCCTGATCGAAGCGCGGGTTCACGAGGCTCTCGCGCAGCAGCTCCACCGCCGCGTCGCGGTTCTCGGACAGGAAGCGGGCCGAGACCGAAACCGCATCGGCGCTGGCATCGTAGTCGAAGCTGGCGGCGAGCTGCTCGCGCGCCTCTGCAAAGCCGCGGGCGTCGAGTTCGCCCGCGCCTTCCTCGAGCAGCCCGACCATGAGGTTGGTGGCGCCGCGCTTGCCGGGCGCGTCGAGCGACGTGCCGCCGCGGAAGCGGATCTGCAGCGAGGTGAAGGGGATCGAGGGTTCCTCGACCAGCCAGGCCTTGAAGCCGAGCGGCGTCTCGACCTGCTGGATGTCGATCTCGGCCAGCACCGGCGTGGCGAGGAAGAGGCTGAAGACAAATGCGAGAAGCGGTTTCATTGGCTGATCTCCCCGGCCGGAGCGGGCCCGTCCACGGGCATCAGGTAGCCGGTGACCGACTGCTTGCGGTCAAAGACCTTGCGCGCGGCCTCGACGATCTCGTCCGCGGTGATGGATTGCAGCACCTCGGGCCACGCGCGCACGTCCTCGATGGTGAGCCCGGTGGTCAGGGCATTGCCGTAGCGCCGCGCCAGCGAGCCCACGTCGTCGCGCTGGTAGATGCGCTCGGCGCGCAGGCGGAACTTGATCCGCTCGAGCTGCGCCGGGTCGACGCCCTCGTCGAGGAACTCTGCCAGCGCCCCGTCGAGCGCCGCCTCGGCATCTTCCAGCGACATGCCCTTGGCGGGCACGACGACCAGCCCGAAGGTGGTGTCGTCGTAGGAACTCGCGTCGTAGAAGGTCCCGGTATAGAGCGCCTTGCGGGTCTCGAACTGCAGCTTGCGGTTCAGCACCGAGGTCTGGCCGCCGCCGAGGATCTTGTCGAGCAGCACCAGCGCCGCGGCCTCGCGCTGCGCGCCGGGGTCACGCTCGGGGGCGAGGTAGGTGCGCATGACGTAGGGCTGCGCGACGCGGGCGTCCTTGAAGACCAGCCGGCGTTCGGCGCTCTGCGGCGGTTCCTGCGGGCGTTCGCGCGGGGCACCGACCTCGGGGTTGGCGGCAAGCGGACCGTAGTGTTCCTCGGCCAGCTGCCGGACCTCGTCCGGGGTCACGTCGCCCGCCACGATGACGATGGCGTTGTTGGGCGCGTAATTGCGGTGGTAAAAGGCGTTGGCATCTTCAAGACCCAGCGTCTCCATCTCGTGCCGCCAGCCGATGATCGGCACGCCGTAGCGGTGGTTGAGGTACTGCGCCGCCCCCATCTGCTCGCGCATCAGCGCTGACGGGTCGTTCTCGGTGCGCATGTTGCGCTCTTCGATGATGACGTCGCGCTCGGTCAGGATGTCCTCTTCCGACAGGTCGAGGTTGACCATCCGGTCCGCTTCCATCTCCATCATCAGCCCGAGCCGGTCGGCGGCGACGCGCTGGTAATAGGCGGTCTGGTCGTAGGAGGTGAAGGCGTTGTCGGTGCCGCCGTTCTCTGCGACCACCCGCGAGAACTCGCCGGGTTCGAGCGTCTTGGTGCCCTTGAAGAGCAGGTGTTCGAGGAAATGCGCGACGCCGGAATGGCCTGCGGTCTCGTCCGCCGATCCTGCCTTGTACCAGACCATGTGGACCACGACCGGGGCCCGGTGATCCTCGACCACCACGACCTCGAGACCGTTGTCGAGGGTGAAGGTCGAGACCTGGTCACCCGTTTCCGGCGTGGCGGGCGAATCCTGCGCGGGCGCGGGTGGCGCGGCAAGGCAGAGGGCGGCGGCGGCGGCCGCGGCGAGCTTCTTCATGGGCACCTTTCCCCGGTTCTTGAGCCGTCCGGACCCCGGACGCGCCGATCAACCTATCCGCATGCGGAAAGGGTGCAAGCGGGGCTTGCGCGATCGTGAAGCGGCGGCATCGGCCCGTGGATCCCGCGTGCCGGGGTGGGGGAGGCGTTACTCTTCCCAGCCTTCCGGCGGTGCCGAGGGCGTCTGCGCGCCGGCGCGGCGGTAGGCGTCAAGCGCGGAGCGGCTGTCGAGCGATTGCTCCTCGTAGGCCTTGTTGTACTCGTCCTCGGGGAAGAGCTTGAACGAGAACAGCGACTTGCGCTTGCGGTACTCGAGATCGTCCGAGGCCAGCCGGGTGCGGATGCCGGGCTCGGTGCCGTAGCGGGTGGCGCGGTTGACCAGCGCCGCGTCGCCGCCCGAGGGTGTGCCGCCGGCGTTGACCCGCGCGGGGTTGCCGCCAAGGGCCGCGACCGCGTCGGCCTTCGGCGTCTGGTCGGTGCGGTTGGCGCTGCCCGGCGTGGGCGACGGCAGGGCGTTGTAGCTCTCGGGCTGCTGCAGGGGCTTGTTGGGAACGATGGCGAATTCGTTGGGCGTGCCGCTGTTGGTCTTCAGACGGTGCAGCCCGACGTCGCGCCCGAGCGAAGAACAGCCCGCCAGCCCGATCAGCCCCATCATCAGCACACAGTGCGACAGCTTCATTGCCATTCTCCGGTTCTTGCTCGTTCCTGCTTTAACCCATGAACCGCGCGGCGTCACGAGCCCTTTTTCCCCGCTTTCGCGCCGGTTTGCCGGCCTGGCAACAGCACCAGACCCACGGCGCCGGCAAAGATCGCGATATCGGCGACGTTGAAGGCGAAGGGGTTGTCGAGACCGCAGCAGGACATGTTGAGAAAGTCCGCCACGGCGCCATAAAGCAGCCGGTCGACCACGTTGCCGAGCGCGCCTCCGACGAGCAGCCCGCCCGCCACCAGCGCCGCCGGCCCCGGCGGATCGCGGCGCAGCCAGAGCAGCACGAAGAGCACGATGCCGAGCGCCACCGAGATCAGCACCCAGCGGGTGTTGTCGCCGCCGCCGAAGAGGCCGAAGTTGATGCCGTTGTTCCACGCCATGCGGAAGTTCAGGAACGGCGGCCACACGTCGATGGCGAGCTTGCGGTCAAGCTCCATCACGTGCACCACCAGCCACTTGCTGGCCTGGTCGATCAGAAAGGTGACCAGCGCCACCCAGGCCACTGTCCGCATGGCTCTGTCCCTGTCCTGTCCTGCCTCCGCCCCGCTCTACCTGCAACGGCGCGGCTTGGAAACCCATGGCTCATGGCAATGCCGTGAGTGCACGCAGGAAGGCGCCGAAATCGGCCACCGCTTCGGACAAGGGAATCTCGGCCCCGTCGTTGACGGTCAGCGCCACGCACCAGTCCCGCCCGCGCACATCGCGCATCAGCGCCGTGAAGTTGAGCACGCCCGGCTCGGAGCCGCCCTTGTAGGCGATGCGCTGCCAGAGCGCCGGGTCGGGCGTCACCGGGCCCGGGTTCACCTGCATCAGCGGCAGCTCCGCGAGCGGCGCCCCCAGCGCGCAGAGCCGGTCAAGCGGCAGTGTCCACTCCACCCCCGGCACGAAGGGCCCGCCCACCTGCGCGGGCGCCGGAAGCTGCTCGGCCGCGCGCGCGGCAAGGGCAGGGCGCTCGGCCACCGGGGCGGCAAGCCACGCCTCGCGCAGCGCGGCATCGGCCTTCAGCCCGAAGAAGGCTCGGGTGGAGAGAAAGTCCTCCGGCGCGATCTCCAGCCGCGCCGCCACCCGCGCCGCGCCCAGCGTGTCGATCAGCAGGTCGGTGGCGGTGTTGTCGCTCTCGGCGATCATCGCCAGCGCAACGCTGTGCAGGGTGACGGGCGCGCCTTCGGGAAAGTCCTGCATGCGCCCGGTGGGCAGCGAGCGGTGCCGGGGCGCCAGCCGCACCACATCGGCCCAGTCGCGCCGCCCGGCGGCGATGTCCTCGGCCAGCACCGAGAGCACGCCGATCTTGAAGGCCGAACCAACCGCCAGCGGCACGTCACTCTCCCGCGCCGCCAGCACCTCGCCGTCGCGCAGCGCCAGCCACGCGGTCTTGCGCCCGAGCCCCGCCAGCAGCGCCTCGGCCTCGGCAAGCCCGCCCACCCGCGGCTCGGGTGCGTCGAACCAGAGCACCGCCACGCGCCCCTCGCCATCGAGGGCGATCCGGGCCCGCACCAGATGGCTCGCGGTCTCGACCTGGTAATCCTCGCCCGTGGCCACGATGTCCTCGACCGCGCCGATCTGGTCGCGCAGCCCCGCCAGCACCTGCTGCAAGGTCTCGCGCGGCACCTCCGCCACGAGCGCCGGCGCCAGCGCCACCGCGTCGTCGCCCGCGAGCAACGCGAGCAGCGCCGCCTCGTCCTCCTCGGCCGCCGCCGCGACCCCGGCACCGGCGAACACCACCGCCAGCGCCACCCAAAATGCGTTCCGAAAACCCACGCCGGCCCTCCCTCTGACACGCGGGCCAGTGTGCCGCTCCCATCCCGGGACGCAACCCCACCCATCCTCGTCCGGAAACGACCTCACCACCCGCCGTCCGGAAACGAAAAAGAGGGACCCGGTCTCCCGCGCCCCTCCTTCATCTTGCCAAATAAACTCCGGGGGAGTCCGCGTCAGCGGACGGGGGCAGCGCCCCCTCTGTCGCCACCTCGGTCCCCTCGCAGCGCCGCCGGGACTGGACCCCGAACCGGATCAACACGCCGACCGGCAGCGACCGGAAAACCGCCTGCCAATCTCAGGATGCGGCGCGCCCGAAAACGCGCCGCATCCGCAGGTCTGTGCTCAGTTCAGCAGCCCGGCGTGGCGCAGCGCGTCGTCGAGCCGGGCCCGCACCGGCTCGGTCACGGGCAGCAGCGGCAGGCGCATCTCTTCCTCGCAGAGGCCAAGGCGCGCCATGGCGTATTTCGCGCCGCAGACGCCGGGCTCGGCGAAGATCGCCTGGTGCAGCGGCATCAGCCGGTCCTGGATCGTCAGCGCCTTGCCATAATCGCCGGCGAGCGTCGCTTCCTGCAGTTCCGAGCAGAGCTTCGGCGCCACGTTCGCGGTCACCGAGATGCAGCCGATACCGCCCTGGGCGTTGAAGCCGTGCGCGGTGGCGTCCTCGCCCGAGAGCTGGATGAAGTCCGGGCCGCAGGTGATGCGCTGGGCGCAAACCCGCGCAAGGTCACCGGTGGCGTCCTTGACGCCGATGATGCGCGGCAGCTTCGCGAGCTCGCCCATGGTGGCGGGCGACATGTCCACCGCCGAACGGCCGGGGATGTTGTAGATCACGATCGGGATCTCGGCGCAGTCGTGCAGCGCCTTGAAATGCGCGTAGAGCCCGGCCTGCGTCGGCTTGTTGTAATAGGGCGTCACCACCAGCGCCGCATCGGCGCCCACGGTCTTGGCGAACTGCACGAAGCGCATCGCCTCGTCGGTGTTGTTCGACCCGGCGCCCGCGATCACCGGGATGCGCCCGGCCACGGCCTCGACCACGCAGGCGATGACCGCCTCGTGCTCCTTGTGGGTGAGCGTCGGGCTCTCGCCGGTCGTGCCCACCGGCACGAGCCCGTGGCTGCCTTCGGCCACGTGCCACTCGACGAGACGTTTGAGCGTGTCGAAATCCACTGCACCGTCCTTGAACGGCGTGACCAGGGCAGGCATCGAACCTTTCAACATAACACGCTCCTTTATCCGTTTATCGTCGTGACAAGAGGTCCGGCCTGAAGGGATTGTGAGTTGGAAGCCAACCGCCGCCGGGATATCCTCTGAAGCGCGTCTATTCCTTTTCAAGCCGGAAATTGCAAGCTCATGTCGCGCCTCTGGGCCCTCATCTTCCTCATCCTCACGACCTTTCCCGCGGCGGCCCAGCAGGACCGCCCCCTCGCACAGGCCATGCAGGCCATGCGCGAGGGCAACTGGGCGGCCGCGCTGATCGATTCGCGCGGCGACGGACAGCCCGCGCTCGACGTCATCCTCTGGAACTACCTGCGCGCCAGCCGCGGCAACGCGGCGCAGGTGATGGACTTCCTCGAGCGCAACCCGGACTGGCCGGGCATGGATTACCTGCGCGAGAAATCCGAAATCGCGATCTCGGAATCCCGCGACAATGCCATCGTGAAGACCTTTTTCGAGGGCTACCGCCCGCAGACCGGTGCCGGTGCGCTGGCACTGGCCCGTGCCTATGCCGCCGAGGGCGAGCGCGGCGCCGCCGAGGCCGAGGTGGTGCTGGCATGGCGCACGCTGGCGCTGTCCTCCGAGGAGCGCAGCGCCTTTCTGACGCAATGGGGTGACCTGCTGAAGCCGCACCACCAGGCGCGGCTCGACATGGCGCTCTGGCAGGGGTGGGAGGCCAACGCCCGCGCTGTCATGCCGCTGGTCAGCGATGGCTGGCAGAAGCTCGCGGAGGCCCGCATCGGGTTGCGCGACTCGGTGCCCGGCGTCGACCGCCTGATCGAGGCGGTGCCCGAGACGCTGGCCGACGATCCGGGCCTCGCCTACGAGCGCTACCTCTGGCGCGTCCGCAAGGGCCGCGACGCCGACGCCATCGCGCTGCTGCTCGAACGCTCGAAGAATGCCGAGAGCCTCGGCGAGCCCTGGGCCTGGGCCGGGCGCCGCGACAGCCTTGCCCACGAATTGATGCTCGAGGGCAAGTACCGCGAGGCCTATCGCGTGGCCTCCACTCACCAGATGACCGAGGGGTCGGATTTCGCCGCGCTCGAATGGCTTTCCGGCTACATCGCGCTGCGCTTCCTCGACCAGCCGCAGGTGGCGTTGAACCATTTCCGCAGCCATGGCGAGGCGGTCGAATCCCCGATCTCGCGCGGCCGCGCCGGCTACTGGACCGGGCGGGCGCTGGAGGCGCTCGGCGACAAGGAGGCCGCGCAGCAGGCCTACCGCGAAGGCGCGCGCTGGCAGACCTCGTTCTACGGGCTGCTCGCTGCCGAGAAGGCGGGCACGGGCCCCGATCCCAAGCTCGCCGGCACCGAGAACTTCCCAGACTGGCGCGAGGCGCCCTTCACCCAATCGAGCGTCTACCAGGCGGCGGTGCTGCTGCTGGCCTCGGGCGAGCTGTCGCTGGGCGAACGCTTCCTGACCCACCTCGCCGAGGGGCTCGACCGTCAGCAGATCGGCCAGCTTGGCGAGATGCTGGCCGAGCTCGGCCGCCCGCATGTGCAGGTCATGGTCGGCAAGCGCGCGGCGCAATACGGCATCGAGCTGCCCGGGCCCTACTACGCGCTGCACCCCGATATCTTGAAAACCGAGTTCCCGGTGCCCAAGGAGCTGGTCCTCTCCATCGCCCGCCGCGAATCCGAATTCGACCCCGAGGTCGTGTCGCATGCCGGTGCGCGCGGCCTGATGCAGCTGATGCCGGGCACCGCCAAGGAGGTCTCGGGCTGGCTCGACATCGCCTATTCCCATGACGGGCTGACCGCGGATCCGGCCTACAATGCGCGGCTCGGCTCGGCCTATCTCGCGAGCCTCGCGCGGCGCTTCAACGGCAACGCGGTGATGATGGCGGCGGGCTACAACGCCGGGCCGGGGCGGCCGATCCGCTGGATGGAGCAGTTCGGCGACCCGCGCAGCGGCGACATCGACGTGGTCGACTGGATCGAGATGATCCCCTTCAACGAGACCCGCAACTACGTGATGCGCGTCACCGAGAGCCTGCCGGTCTACCGCGCACGGCTCGGGCGCGACCCGCACCCGGTGCCGTTCAGCCAGGAGCTTGTGGGCAGCACGCTGCTTCCCACCGACTGAGGTGATCCTTGTCCGCGGCGTCGCCCTCGGGCCGGCGCCGCGGTTCCATCTGTCACGAAAGAGTTTTCCTGTTCGGGCGCGGCCCTAGCAGAGCGCCCGGCGCAGGATCTCGACCGCGCCCTGGGCGGTCTCGGCGCTCTGCACGTAGTCGAGCAGCGAGCGGTCGGCGAACTCCTCGTCCACCACGTGGTGCAGCAGCGCCTTGAGCGGTCCCCAGAACCCCTCGCTGTCGAGCAGCACGATGGGCTTGTCGTGCAGCCCCAGCTGGCGCCACGTCAGCACCTCGAAGAACTCGTCGAGGCTGCCGGCGCCACCGGGCAGCACCACGATGGCGTCGGCGTTCATCACCATCACCTTCTTGCGCTCGTGCATGGTCTCGGTGACCACGAGGTGGGTCAGGTCGGTCTTGCCGACCTCGCGCGTCAGCAGGTGGGTGGGGATCACCCCGAAGGTTTCTCCCCCCGCCGCCTGCGCCGCGCGGGCGACGATGCCCATCAGCCCGACGTCGCCGGCACCGTAGACGAGGCGCCAGTTCTCCGAGGCGATGGCGGTACCGAGCGCCTCGGCGGCATCGGAATAGGCAGCGTCGCGACCCGGGCGGGAGCCGCAATAGACACAGACGGACTTGGGGATCATGATGAAGACTCGGTCAAATTGCCGTTTTGACCGGTGATAACGGGATTGTTATACGTTCTCAACCGTGCCGCATCGCGGCACGCCGGGGACACAAGGCAGAAAATGACGACACGGGCACTGGGCTGGCTGATCTTGGGCGTGGTTGCGCTCACCGCGATACTGTATCTGGGCGACATCATCGGCCCCGGGGCGGACCCCGTGTCACAGCCTTCGCCCGAGGTCGTGCCCGAGCCCGCCCCGGCTCAGGCCAGCGTCGCGAGCGATGCGCCCGCCGACGCACCCGTCCTCTCCGACGACGCCCCCGAGGCGATGACCGAGGCGCCCGCGCTTCCCGATGCCGCTCAGCCGGTGGCGGAGGCCGCCCCCGCGGCGCCCGCCGCCTCCGACCCTGCGCCCGGGACCGGGGCCGTCGCCGCGCCCGCGGCGCCGCGCTTCGACCTGGTGCGCACCGATCCCGGCGGCCAGACGCTGGTCGCGGGCAGCGCCGCGCCCGGCGCCGAGATATCGGTGCTGCTCGACGGCGAACTGCAGCCTGCCGCCTCTGTCGACCGTTCCGGCCGCTTCGCGCTCTTCCTGGACGTGCCGCCCTCGGCCACGCCGCGGGTGCTGCGCCTGCGCATGACCATGGACGGACAGGAGGTCGTCTCCGACGACGAGGTGATCCTCGCACCGCCCGCCGGCGCCGAGACGGCGAAGGCCCTGGCCCTGGCCAAGCCAGAAACGGACTCCCCCGGGGCCTCCGCCGAGGCGCCGACAGCACTCCCGAGCCTCGACGACGCGGTCGCCCCCGACACCGCGGCCCAAGCCACCGGCACCACGCCCCAGACCGCCGGGCCCGCAGCGGCTGCAACCGAGCCCCCCGATGACCCCTCGGACAACACTCAGGCCCCCGCGGTGCTGCTCTCGACCGCCGAGGGCGTCGAGGTCATGCAGCCCGCAGCGCCCGCGATGCCGGACCAGGTCGCGATCGACGCCATCACCTACGGCGACAGCGGCGAGGTCACCCTCTCGGGCCGCGGCACCGCGTCTTCGGAACTGCGCATCTACCTCGACAACCGCCCCGTCGCCCGTGCCGACGTGCCCGGGACCGGGCGCTGGCAGGCCGAGCTTCCGGCGATCGAGACCGGCACCTACACGCTGCGGGTCGACGAGATCGACGCGCAGGGCACGGTCGCTTCCCGCGCCGAAAGCCCGTTCCTGCGCGAGGACCCGGCCAAGCTCGCCGCCGCCGGCGAGGCGGTGGACGCGGGCGCGCCGCTCCGCGTGGTCACCGTCCAGCCCGGCCACACGCTCTGGGCACTGGCCCGCGACCGTTACGGCGAGGGCACGGCCTATGTGAAGCTCTTCGAGGCCAACCGCGGCCAGATCCGCAATCCCGACCTGATCTACCCGGGACAGGTCTTCGACATGCCGGACTGACCCCGGCCGCCCCGGAACCACGGTCCGCCCTTCATCTTGCCAGATAAACTCCGGGGTGAATTGGCGCGCAGCGCCAAGAGGGGCAGCGCCCCTTCCTCCCGCGCCACCGGCGCAGCGATCCGACATCACCCCGGTGTCCTCGTGCGCGGTTATCGGCTGTGATCGCGCACCAGGGGTTGGGCCCCGGGGGCAAGCCGCCGCCATTCGCCGCGAGGTCGGAGGGCACCCTCGCGCCACGCCCCGAACGTCGCAAATCCGTGCCAGCCTCAAACGGCCCGGACCCACACAGCCTCCTCCCCGCACGCCGCGCAATGCATGACCACACCACCGCGTCCCGAACCCCGCACCATCCCCCGACCTCCCGCCATCGCTGGCAACCGGCCGCCGCTCGGGGTAAGCGTCGGGGCAGCCACCGCCGAGGACGCCAGGATGCCGCCCGAGACCACCACCGAGATCGCCACCAGCGAACGCCGCTCGGGCTGGCGCACCATCCGCCGCGTCGGCCCCTATCTCTGGCCCGACGGGCAGGCCTGGGTGAAGCGCCGGGTGGTGATCGCGCTGCTCTTCCTGCTCTGTGCCAAGCTCATCGCCGTGGGCACGCCGATCCTCTACAAGGACGCGGTGGACGAGCTCTCGGGCGAGGTCTCGGACCTGATGCTGGGCGCGGTGGGGCTGACCGTGGCCTATGGCGTGGCGCGTCTGATGACCGTGGGCTTCCAGCAACTCCGCGATGCCGTCTTCGCCCGCGTCGGCCAGCGCGCCCTGCGGCGTCTGGCGCTCGAGACCTTCACCCACATCCACCGGCTCAGCCTGCGCTACCACATCACCCGCAAGACCGGCGGGCTGTCGCGGATCATCGAGCGCGGCGTCAAGGGCGTCGAGTTCCTGCTGCGCTTCCTGCTGTTCAGCGTGGGCCCGCTGATCGTCGAGCTCGCGCTGATCGCGGGCGTGCTCTACGTGCTCTTCGACGTGTCCTACCTCGCGGTCGTGGTGCTGACCATCGCGCTCTATGTCTGGTTCACCTTCAAGGTCACCGAATGGCGCGTGCGGCTGCGCCGGACGATGAACGAGCAGGACACCGACGCCAACCAGAAGGCCATCGACAGCCTGCTGAACTTCGAGACCGTCAAGTATTTCGGCGCCGAGGACCGCGAGGCCAGCCGCTACGACGCCGCCATGCGCGGCTACGAGGCGGCGGCGGTGAAGACCACGACCTCGCTCGCCTTCCTCAACTTCGGCCAGTCTCTCCTGATCACCGCCGGGCTCGTGATCGTCATGGTGATGGCGGCGCTGGGCGTGCAGCGGGGCGATCTCACCGTGGGCGATTTCGTCATGGTCAACGCCTACATGATCCAGATCACCATGCCGCTGAACTTCCTCGGCACGGTCTACCGCGAGATCCGGCAGAGCCTCGTCGACATGGGCCAGATGTTCGACCTGCTCGACCAGCCCGAGGAGGTTACCGACCGTCCCGGCGCGCCCGCCATCGCGGTCCGGGGCGGGGTGGTGCAGTTCGACGACGTGCGCTTCGGCTACGAGGCGGCGCGGCCGATCCTCAAGGGCGTGTCGCTGACCGTCGGGGCGGGCCAGAACGTGGCCCTCGTGGGGCCGTCGGGCTCGGGCAAGTCGACCATCGGGCGGCTGCTCTTCCGCTTCTACGATGTGCAGGGCGGCGCGATCCGCATCGACGGGCAGGATCTGCGCGAGGTCACGCAGGAGAGCCTGCACGCGGCCATCGGCGTGGTGCCGCAGGACACGGTGCTGTTCAACGACACCATCCGCTACAACATCGGCTACGGCCGCGACGGCGCCACCGAGGACGAGATCGTGGCCGCCGCGCGGGCCGCGCAGATCCACGACTTCATCCGGAGCCTGCCGGAGGGCTATGACACCCAGGTGGGGGAGCGCGGGCTGAAGCTCTCGGGCGGCGAGAAGCAGCGCGTGGGCATCGCCCGGACCCTGCTCAAGAACCCTCCGATCCTGCTGCTCGACGAGGCGACCTCGGCGCTCGACACCGAGACCGAGGCCGAGATCCAGACCGCGCTGAAGCGCGCGGGCGAGGGCCGCACGGTGATCACGATCGCGCACCGGCTCTCGACCATTGCCGATGCGGACCGCATCGTGGTGCTCGAGAAAGGGCTGGTCGTCGAGGAGGGCACTCACGAGGCGCTGCTGGCGCGCGAGGGGCGCTACGCGCAGCTCTGGGCGCGGCAGCAGGCGGATCGCGACGCGGCCTGACGCGGCAGAGTCCCGGTCCGGGCTGCGGGTCTGCTGGCGGAATTGGTCAATTATCCTGACCGCACTTGTTTCCGATCGGAAACATGCCTACAGGTCAGGAAACTTCGATTCCGCTCCAATACCCAGAGGGAGGCCCGCCATGAGCGACCGCATCACCCGAAACGGTCTTCAGATTGACCCCGTCCTGTTCGATTTCATCGAGGAAAAGGCGCTTCCCGGCAGTGGCGTGACGCCCGAGACCTTCTGGGAGAAGCTGTCACAGCTGGCGCACGAGTTCGGCCCGCGCAACGCGGCGCTGCTCGAGACGCGCGACCGCATCCAGTCGCAGATCGACGCCTGGCATCTCGAGCGCAAGGGCGAGCCGCATGACGCCGCCGCCTACCGCGCCTTCCTCGAGGAGATCGGCTACATCGTCCCCGAGGGCGATGATTTCGTCATCGAGACCCGGAACACCGATCCCGAGTTCGCCGCCGTGCCCGGCCCGCAGCTGGTGGTGCCGATCACCAATGCCCGCTACGCGCTGAACGCGGCCAACGCGCGCTGGGGCTCGCTCTACGACGCCTTCTACGGCACCGACGCCATGGGCTCGCTGCCGCCGAAGGGCGGCTTCGACATGGGCCGCGCCGGCGAGGTCGTCGCCAGGGCCAAGGCCTTCCTCGACGAGACCTTCCCGGTCAACGGCGGCAGCCATGCCGGCGCCGACGGCTACACGGTCGAGGGCGGGACCCTGCGCGTCGCCGGCAAGCCGCTGCTGAGCCCGTCGCAATTCGCCGGCTACCGCGGCTCGGCCGAGGCGCCCGAGGCGATCCTGCTGCGCAACAACGGCCTGCACGTCGAGCTGGTCATCGACCGCGACCACTTCATCGGCAAGACCGATCCGGCCGGGCTTGCAGACGTGCTGATGGAAGCCGCGGTCTCGGCCATCATGGATTGCGAGGATTCGGTCGCCTGCGTCGATGCCGAGGACAAGGCGCTGGCCTATGGCAACTGGCTCGGCCTGATGAAGGGCGATCTCGAGGACAGTTTCGAGAAGGGCGGCAAGACCGTCACCCGCAGCCTGCACGCCGACCGCGTCTACACCGCGCCGGACGGCTCGGAGCTGGTGCTCAAGGGCCGCTCGATGATGCTGGTGCGCAACGTCGGCCACCTGATGACCAACCCCGCGATCCTGCTCGAGGACGGCTCGGAGATCTTCGAGGGGCTGATGGACGCGATGGTGACCACGCTCATCGCCAAGCACGACCTTGCGAAGTCGGACGGGGCTCGCAACTCGGTCGAGGGCTCGGTCTACGTGGTGAAGCCCAAGATGCACGGCCCCGAGGAAGTGGGCTTCGCCGACGCGATCTTCAGCTTCGTCGAAGAGGCGCTGGGGCTGCCGCAATACACGGTGAAGCTCGGCATCATGGATGAGGAGCGCCGCACCAGCGTGAACCTCAAGGAATGCATCCGTGCCGCGAAGCACCGGGTGGCCTTCATCAACACCGGCTTCCTCGACCGCACCGGCGACGAGATGCACACCTCGATGGAAGCGGGCGCGATGTTGCGCAAGGGCGACATCAAGAACACCGCCTGGATTGCCTCCTACGAGGACCGCAACGTCGACATCGGCCTCGCCTGCGGCCTGCGCGGCAAGGCGCAGATCGGCAAGGGCATGTGGGCGATGCCGGACCTGATGGCGGACATGCTGAAGGCCAAGATCGGCCATCCGAAGGCCGGCGCAAACTGCGCCTGGGTGCCGTCGCCGACCGCGGCCACGCTGCACGCGCTGCACTACCACGCGGTGGATGTGCTGGCGCGCCAGGCCGAGATCGCCGAGGCCGGTCCGCGCGGCACGCTCGAGGATCTGCTGACCATCCCGGTGGCGCAGGGCGCGAACTGGTCCGAGGACGAGATCCGCGAGGAGATCGAGAACAATGCGCAGGGCATCCTTGGTTACGTGGTGCGCTGGGTCGACCAGGGCGTCGGCTGCTCGAAGGTGCCGGACATCCATGACGTGGGCCTGATGGAGGACCGCGCCACCTGCCGGATCTCGTCGCAGCACCTGGCCAACTGGCTGCACCACGGCGTGGTCTCGCAGGACGAGGTGATGTCGGTGATGAAGCGCATGGCCGAGGTGGTGGACCGCCAGAACGCGGGCGACACGGCCTACGTGCCGATGGCTCCGGGCTATGACGGCTTGGCCTTCAAGGCAGCTTGCGATCTGGTGTTCGAGGGACGGGTGCAACCGTCGGGTTACACCGAGCCGGTCCTGCACCGTCGCCGGCTGGAGCTGAAGGCCGGCTGAGGGCTGGCTGCAGGCCGGTTGAGGGCCGGTTGAGGGATTGCGCCGCGGGCTGCGCCCGCGTCGCCCGGCGCCTGCCTTGCGGCAGGCGCCGGGTGGGGGCTCTGCCCCCTCTGCGGCTGCGCCGCATTCACCCCCGGAGTTTGCCGGGCAAGATGAAGAGCGCGGCGGTCCGGCTGTTCCGGGGTGCCGCCGATGGAACGCGGGGGGCGCTGTTGCGGCATGCCCCCGGAGTGGACGAGACAAGGAGAGATGACATGGCTGGACTGACGCTGAGCCGCGCGCGGGTGATGATCCGCAAGACCCTCGAGAAGGGCAAGGAAATGGACATGAACCCGCTGTCGGTGGTGGTGCTGGACGCGGGCGGCAACGTCATCGCCTTCGAACGCCAGGACGGGGCGAGCCCGGGCCGGTTCCAGATCGCCCACGGCAAGGCCTACGGGTCGATCATGCTGGGGATTCCGGGCAGCGCACAGATGGCGCGCGCTGAGTCACAGGCCTATTTCATCGCCGCCGCCAACGGCGCCTTCGGTGGCTCGCTGATCCCGGTGCCGGGCGGCGTTCTTGTCAAGGATTCCAAGGGCCGGGTGCTCGGGGCGCTGGGTGTGACCGGCGACAGCTCGGACAACGACGCGGCTGCCGCGAAAGCGGGCGTCGAGGCAGCGGGGCTGGTCGCCGCGGTCTGAGCAACCTTTCGAAAAGCTTGCTGCTGCACTATCTTGCAGTGCAGCAGCAAGCGAGAAGAGGCTTTCATGACCCGCCCAGTCGTCGGCATCATCGGCAACCAGCACCTGTTGAACGACAGCTATCCCGCCCATGCCGGGGGCGAGATGAATACCGAGGCCGTGGCCTGCGTGTCCGGGTGCCTGCCTCTCCTGATCGCGGCCGACCCACGATTCGTCACTGTCGACGAGTTGATGGAGGTCTGCGACGGCTTCCTCCTGACCGGCGGACGGCCCAACGTGCACCCCGAGGAATACGGCGAGGAGCCGACCGAGGCGCATGGCGCCTTCGACCGTGCCCGCGATGCCATCGTGTTGCCGCTGGTGCGGCAGTGCGTCGAGCGCGGGCAGCCGTTCCTCGGCATCTGCCGCGGGTTCCAGGAGGTGAACGTGGCCATGGGCGGCACGCTCTATCCCGAGATCCGCGATCTTCCCGGACGGATGAACCACCGCATGCCGCCCGACGGCACGCTGGAGGAGAAGTTCGCGCTGCGCCACAAGGTCTCGCTGGCGGAGGGCGGTTGTTTCCACCGGCTCTTCGGTGCGCCCGAGGTGATGACCAACACGCTGCACGGGCAGGGGATCAAGCGCCCCGGAGCCCGCATCGAGATCGAGGGTTTCGCGCCGGACGGCACGCCCGAGGCGCTCTACGTGAAGGGCGCGCCCGGGTTCACCATGTCGGTGCAGTGGCACCCGGAGTGGGACGCGGCCAACGACCCGGTGTCGCGGCCGCTCTTCGAGGCCTTCGGCACCGCGGTTCGCGAGTTCGCGGCGGCGCGGCGACGGGCGCCGCAGCGGATCTCGGCCTGATCTTGCCGCGCCTGGCCGGGCGGGGCCGGGCGATGGCTGGGACGTGGTTTTCGGCAGAGATAGCGCGGTCTGGTGGCGGGGTGCCTGGCCCTGACGGCCGTGGTCGCCGGTTGAGGCGCATTCGGCGGTCTTGAAGGATGCCGGGGTGACCTGGGGCAGTGGTTCCGGTCGCGCTTCGCCTCTGTGGCAAGGTTGCGCTGGTTTTCCTGGGTCTGCAGGTGTTGCGCCTGACCGCCACTGCACTGACTGAGGGCGACCGGGTAGAGCGCTGACATCAGGCAAACCGTTCCAAAGCGCCCCCTGCGGAGATCCGTGCCGGGGGGCGGTTCGTCTCTGGCAGGGGCCAAACGGCCGTTCAGATCCGGAAATCCACCGCCCGGTTGAGCGGCAAGGTGCGGTGCCGCTCGCCGGTCAGGTCGAAGATCGCGTTGGCCAGGGCCGGGGCGGCAGGGGGCGTGCCGGGCTCGCCGATGCCGCTGATGTGGCGCTGGGTCTGCAGGATGCGGGTCTCGACCAGGGGCATCTGGCTCAGGCGCAGCGCGTCGTAGTCGTAGAAGTTCTGCTGCTCCACCGCGCCGTCGGCGAAGGTGATCTCGCCCATCATCGCCGCCGAGAGCCCGTAGACCAGCCCGCCCACGAGTTGTTGGTCGATGATGCCGGGATCCAGCGCCACGCCCACGTCGGCGGCCATCCATGCGCGGGTGAGGCGGATCTTCTCGTCCTCCCCGGCCACCTCGACGACGCAGGCCACCGGGGTGCCGAAGCTGAAGCACATGGCGACGCCGCGCCCGGTGCCCTCGGGCTTCGCACGCCAGCCGGACATCTCGCGCACCGCCTCGAGCACTGCTGCCGCCGGGGCCCAGGCCTCGCGGGCGAGCGAGAGGCGGAATTCGAGCGGGTCGGCGCCGGCCGCGTGGGCGAGCTCGTCCATGAAGCTCTCGTGGAAGAAGCCGTTGTAGCTGTTGCCGACCGAGCGCCAGAAGCCCACCGGCACGTTCAGGTCGGGCGCGACGTGGCCACGGGCGCGGTGATTGGCGATGGCGTAGGGCTGGTTCCAGAGCCCCTCGACATGGACCTTGTCGGGCCCCGGCGGCGCGAAGCCCATCCAGCGGTGCAGCGCCTGCCGCGCGGTCGAGGGCCCGGCCACGGCGGCGTCGAAGAGCGCGGTGGTGCCGTCCTTCACCGCGCCGCGCATCCGGGCAATGGCGGCGGGGCGGTAGAAGTCGTGGGTCATGTCCTCTTCGCGCGACCACGTGGTCATCACCGGCGTGCCGGGCAGGGCCATGGCGACGCGGGTGGCGAGGACCGAGAAATCGAGCTCGCCGCGCCGTCCGAAGCCGCCGCCCATCAGCGTGGTGTGCACTGTGACCCGGTCGTCGGAGAGCCCGGCCGCATCGGCGCAGGACCGCCGGGTGAAGGCGGGGATCTGGTTGCCGGACCAGAGCTCGAGCCCCTCGGCGGTGATGTGAGCGGTGGCGTTGGGCGGCTCCATGGCGGCATGGGCGAGGAAGGGCACGCGGTACTCGGCGGTGATCTCGGTGGCGCCCTCGGGCAGGCGGTCGGCGTCGCCGCGGTCGAGTAAGGTGCTGTCGGGGTCGAGCGCGAAGGCGGCCTCGATCTGCGCCATGATCGCGTCGGTGGTCTCGGCGTGGGGGGCGGGGCCCCAGTCGATCTTGATGGCCGCGACCGCCTGCTGGGCGAGCCACGTGTTGCTGGCGATGACCGCGACGCCGTCGCCGAGGTCGACGATCTTCTCGACCCCCGCCATGGTCCGCGCGGTGCTGTCGTCATAACCCAGCATCGTGCCCCGGCGCGGCGACATGCGCAGCGCCGCGAACCTGAGCCCCTCGGGCCGGACGTCGATGCTATACTGTGCGGTGCCGGTGGACTTGGCGACGGTGTCGAGCCGGGGCAGCGGGCGGCCGAGCAGCGTCCACTGGGAGGGATCGCGCAGCTGCACCTCGCGCGGGGTGATGGCTGCGGCCTCGGCGGCGAGTTCGGTGTAGGGCAGCGCGGTGCCGTCGGGGGCGATCACGGTGCCGGCCTCGGTGCGGAGGAGGGCGGCGTCGATTCCGAGCCGGTTCGCGGCGGCGCCCTTGAGCATCTCGCGGGCGGCGGCACCGGTGGCGCGCATGCGCTCGTACCCGTCCTTCATGGCGGTGGAGCCGCCGGTGACCTGCATCTCGAGCGGCTTGCCGAGCGTGCCCATGGCCTCGCCCACCGCGTGCTGGAAGGCGCTCTTGCCATAGGCGGGGCCCGGGGCGCTCTCGCCCATCATGGCGGTGTTGTAATAGGCGGTGGCGGGCGGGCCGTGCAGCACGCGGACCTGGTCCCAGGCGAGGTCCATCTCCTCGGCGACGAGCGCGGCCCAGGTGCTTTGGGTGCCCTGTCCCATCTCGGCGCGCGGGGCGATGATGGTGACGCCCGCGCTATCGATCAGCACGAAGGGGTTGAGCGTGGTTTCGCCCTCCGCCGGCTTCAGCGGGTTGGCGGCGGGGCTGCCGAGGTACCAGACGCCGAGCGCGACGCCGCCGGCGATGGCGGCGGAGCCGAAGAGGAAGGTGCGGCGGGCGATCTTGCCGAGGCTTGCCATAGATCAGCTCTCCATGCCCGCGGCCGACCGGATGGCGGCGCGGATGCGGGGGTAGGTGCCGCAGCGACAGAGGTTGCCCGACATGGCGGCGTCGATCTGGTCGTCGCTGGGCTGCGGGATCTCGGCGAGCAGGGCGGCGGCTTGCATGATCTGGCCCGACTGGCAGTAGCCGCATTGCGCGACCTGGTGCGCGACCCAGGCCTGTTGCAGGCGAGAGAGGCTCTCGGGGGTGCCGTGGCCTTCGATGGTGGTGACCTCGCCCCAGACATCGGAGAGCGTCACCTGGCACGAGCGCACCGGCTCGCCGTCGATATGGACGGTGCAGGCGCCACAGGCAGAGACGCCGCAGCCGTACTTGGTGCCGGTGAGGTTCAGCGCATCGCGCAGCACCCAGAGCAGCGGGACGTCGTCGGGAAGGTCGACGTCATGCGAGGTTCCGTTGACGGTGATCGTGCCGGGCATGGCATCGTCCTCCTTGCCGATCGGTTTCTGACAGATTGAGCTGAGATCGTGCCGGGCATGGCATCGTCCTCCTTGCCGATCGGTTTCTGACAGATTGAGCTGATAGTGTCACTTCGTCAATTGACAAAATTCGGCTGATTTGTCAGAGCATTCTCCATGCAAGAGGCCCAGCAGCACATCGATCCGAAAGCCGAGGCGATTCTCGAGGCCGCCTTCGGACAGTTCGCCGCCTACGGGTTCCGGCGCACCTCGATGGAGGATATCGCGAAGGCGGCAGGCATGTCGCGCCCGGCGCTCTACCTGCATTTTGCCGGCAAGGAGGCGATCCTGCGGGCGCTGGTCGGGCTCTACTACGCGCGGCTCGGCAACGCGGTTGAGGCGGCGCTGGCAGGGGCCGGCGCGCCCGAGGAGGTGCTGGAGCGCGCCTTCGCCTGTCACGCGGCGGCGATCCCCGACGCGGTGCTGCGCGCGGCGCATGGCGAGGAACTGCTCGACCGGACCGCGGCTCTTTGCGGTGACATCTTCGTGGAGGGCGAGGGGCGGCTGGCGGCGCTCTACGCGGACTGGCTGTCGCGCGAGGCGAATGCGGGCCGGCTGCGGCTGGAGGGGCCACCGCGCGAGCTGGCGGGCACCATGCTCGCCGCCGCCAAGGGCACCAAGGTCGCGCCCTATGACGCCTATCCCGAGCGGCTGCGGCTGCTGGCCCGTCTGCTTGGCCGCGGTCTGCGGGCCTGATCTTCACGCGGCGTGACCTCGCGGTGCGCCTTCGGCGCGCAGGTCATGTCGCCTTTCCGGGCCTGCGGCCCGCCGGCTCCGCGCCCGTGGCCGGCCTGACGACACGTTCCCTGACCCGCGCGGTCTGGAAGGTGCCGGAGCCCCGCGCGAAACCGTCGCTGAGGCCGGTATCGACGTGCCGCGCGCTGTCTTCCTCTGGCCCCAAATATCCCCGCAGGAGGCCGCCCGACCTTGCCGCAGGGCTCAGGTCACAGGCTTGCGGCGGTGATATTTCGGATGATCCCACAGCGCGCCGCGCAGCACGCGGGCGAGCACCTCGACCGCTTCGCGGATCTCGTCCTCGCCGATGTAGAGCGGGGTGATGCCGAAGCGCAGGATGTCGGGGGCGCGGAAATCGCCCACCACGCCGAGGTCGATCAGAGCCTGCATGATGGCGTAGCCGTGTTCGGAGCGGAACGACACCTGGCTGCCGCGGGCGCCGTTCTCGCGCGGGGTGGCGAGCTTGAGGCCGGGGCAGTGGGTCTCGACCTCCTCGATCATCAGCCCGGTCAGCGCCAGCGAGCGCTGGCGCAGCTTGCCCATGTCGACCTTGTCCCAGATGTCGAGCGCCGCATCCAGCGCTGCCATCTGCAGCACCGGGGGGGTGCCGACGCGCATGCGCTCGATGCCCTCGCCGGGCTCGTAGTGCTGCTCGAAGGAAAACGGCCGGGCGTGGCCGAGCCAGCCGGCGAGCGCGGGGTCGCAGTGATCCGCGTGCTCGGGCGAGACGTAGATGAAGGCGGGCGCGCCGGGGCCCGCGTTGATGTACTTGTAGGTGCAGCCCACGGCGAAATCGGCGCCGCCCGCGGCCACGTCCACCGGCAGGGCGCCAACGGAATGCGCGAGGTCCCAGACCACCACTGCGCCCATGTCATGGGCCTTGCGGGTCAGCGCCTTGAGGTCGTGGCGCCGTCCCGTGCGGTAGTCGACCTCGGTGACCAGCAGCACGCCCACCTCGTCGGTGATCGCGTCCTCGAGCTCGTGCGGGGCGACGAGGCGCAACTCGTGGCGGTTGCCGAGCATCCTTATCAGCCCCTCGGCCATGTAGAGATCCGAGGGAAAGTTGCCCCGGTCCGACAGGATCACCTTGCGTTCGGGCACGATGTCGAGCGCCGCGGCCAGCGCCTGGAAAACCTTGATCGAGAGCGTGTCGCCCACCACCACGTGGCCTTCCTCGGCGCCGATCAGCCGTCCGAGCCGGTCGCCCAGCCGCCGGGGCATGCCCATCCAGCCGCAGGCGTTCCAGCCCGAGATCAGGTGCTCGCCCCATTCCTCGGAGAGCATGCGCTCGAGCCGCGCCGGCGTGCTCTTGGGCAGCGGCCCGAGCGAATTGCCGTCGAGGTAGATGAGCCCGAGCGGGATGTGGAACTGGTCACGGGTCCAGGCGAAATCTGTCAAAACTCTCCTCCGGCGATCTGGATGGCCTGGCCGCTGATGTTCTCGGACCCCGGGCCGCAGAGCCAGAGCGCCGCCTGGGCGATGGAATGCGGCGGGATCAGGCGGCCGTGCGGGTTTGCCGAGTGCACGAAGCGCGTGGCCTCGCCGCGCGTCAGGCCCTCGCGCGCCATGACGCGCTCGATGTTGCGCTCTGCCACCTCGGTCTCGACATAGCCCGGGCAGAGCGCGTTGAAGGTCAGCGGCTGACCTGCGTAATCGGCCGAGAGGGCGCGGATGAGCCCCACCATCCCGTGCTTCGCCGCCACGTAGGGGGCACAGCGCTTCATGCCCTTCACCCCGGCGATCGAGGAGATGGCGATGACCCGGCCCCAGCCGCTGGCCAGCATCGGCGGCAGCGCCTCGCGAATGGTCAGGAAGGCGCCGTCGAGGTTCACGTCCATGGTCCGGCGCCAGGTCTCGAGGCTGATGTCCGGCATGTTGGCCTGCTCGGCGAGGCCCGCGTTGGCGATCAGCACCTGCACCGGGCCACGGGCGGCCACGGCCTTGGCGAAGCCTTCGCGGACCGAGTCCTCGTCCGAGACATCCATCGCTTGCGGGTGCAGCAGGTCGCCGGCGGCGTTCAGGACCTCGGCCCGGCGACCGGTGATGGTGACGGCAGCGCCGGCACCGGCGAGCGCGCGCGCGATGGCGAGACCGATGCCGGTGCCTCCGCCGGTGACGAGCGCGTGTTTTCCTTCGAGCATGCCGACCCTTTCCTTCCGGCAGAACCTGCCGCGCTTTCGCGTCGCAGGCAAGCGGACGCTTCGTGCTGGACAGATGAATTCATGGGTGTGAATGTGTGGGCGGATGCTGTCGAGGGAGGGACAGGGATGTGGAAACAGGCGACGATTGCGGCGGTGCTGGCGGCGGGGCCGGCGGTCGGGCACGAGGATATTGCGGATCAGTACCCGCAGTCCGAGCTTTACGACAAGCCGGTCGAGGTCATCCCGCATGTCTGGAGTGCCATCGGCGCCACCGCGCCTCCGACCTACGAGAACAGCGGCCATAACAACAACCTGAGCTTCATCGAGACCGGCGACGGGGTGATCGTGATCAACGGCGGCGCCTCGGCCCGGCTGGCGGCGGCGCTGCATGACGAGATCCGCGCGGTCACCGACCAGCCGGTGAAGCTGGTGATCAACGAAAACGGGCAGGGGCACGCCATGCTCGGGAATTCCTACTGGGCGGATCAGGGCGTCGACATCCTTGCCCACGAGGACGCCATCGCGGTCTTCGAGAAGGACGGCGATTTCATCCTGCAGGGCATGCAGGGCTACAACCGGGACAAGGCCGAGGGCACGCGGGTGGCGGTGCCGAACCGGTCGTTCTCGGACCGCGAGGTCATCGAGATGGGCGACGTGACGGTCGAGGTGCTGCACCTCGGCCCCGCCCACGATCCGGGCGACACGCAGGTGTGGATCCCGCAATGGGGGATCGTGATCGCGGGCGACATCGCCTTTCACGAGCGCATGCCGCCGATCTTCGCCGAGACCTGCACGAGCTGCTGGATCGAGACCTTCGACGGACCGTTCACCGGTCTCGGCGCGACCTACGTGATCCCCGGCCACGGGCACCCGACGAACATGGCGCAGGTGACCCGCTACACCTCGGACTACCTCAAGGACATCCGGGCCAAGATCGGCGAGCACATCGACGCGGGCGGGGACCTGGCCGGGGCCTTCTACGTGGACCAGTCGCGATGGTCGCGGCTCGACACCTTCGAGGAGCTGGCAACCAAGAACGCGGGCCGGGTCTTCGAGGAGATGGAGTGGGAGTGAGCCACCGGCCCGCGCGTCGCGCGGGGGCCATCGGGGACGCGGCGTCGTGTCCCGGGCGGGCGCGGCTCTCTTGACCGCGCCGGCGCTTTGCCCCTTGCTGTCGTGACACCTGTTGCAACCTGCGGGAGCACGACCCTTCGCCATGCGCAAACTGATCGACCTTCCCAAGGCCTGGCTGGCCGGCATGCTTCTGGTCGCGTGGTGGCAAGGCCGTTACCACCCGATGGGGCTGAGCTTCGGTACGGTCTGGGCCGATCTGCTGGGCGGTTTGCTGGTGGGCGGCGGGCTTCTGTTCATCGCGCTGGCGGTGGCGGAGATGCGCCGGGCGCGGACCACGGTGATGCCGAATGAAGAGGCCTCTCAGCTGGTGACGGGAAGCGTGTTCAAGCTGTCACGGAACCCCATCTACGTTGGCGATGCGATGATCCTGCTGGGGCTGATCCTATATTGGGATGCCGTTCCCTCGCTCGTGCTGCTTCCGATCTTTGTCTGGGTTGTGGAGAAGCGCTTTGTCGAGAAGGAAGAGAAGATGTTGCGCCGAAAGTTTCTTGCGCAGTATGCGAAGTATGCGCAACAAACGAGAAGATGGCTTTAATTTCGCCACGGGTTGTGATTAACCGGCGCGATGCGATTGTGAGCACCGGGTCCGGACGCTAGACCCGGTGTCAGCCGGCGTGTGCCGTAACGTAACTGATCAATGGCTCAAAAGGACCAAGGGGGGCTACAAACGTGAAGATAGGAACGCCAAAGGAGATTGCCGAGGGCGAGAACCGGGTCGCGATGACTCCGGATTCGGCCAAGGCTCTCCAGAAACTGGGGTACGACTGCCTCGTGGAGGCCGGCGCCGGCGTGAAGGCCGGGTTTGCCGACAGCGTCTACGAAGAGGCGGGCGTGACCGTGGTGGACGGGGCCGAGGCGCTCTGGGCGCAGGCGGACGTCATCGCCAAGGTGCGCATCCCCACGACGGAAGAGCTCGAGCGGCTGACGCCCGAGAAGACCCTCATCACCTTCTTCAACCCGGGCGGCAACACCGAGGGGCTGGAGCTGGCGAAGGCGAAGGGCGCCAACGTCATCGCCATGGAAATGGTGCCGCGGATCAGCCGCGCGCAGAAGATGGACGCACTGTCGTCGATGGCAAACATCGCGGGCTACCGCGCGGTGATCGAGGCGGGCAACAACTTCGGCCGCTTCTTCACCGGCCAGGTGACCGCCGCGGGCAAGGTGCCGCCGGCCAAGGTGCTGGTGGTGGGCGCGGGCGTCGCGGGTCTTGCCGCGATCGGCACCTCGACCTCGCTCGGCGCCATCACCTATGCCTTCGACGTGCGGCCCGAAGTGGCTGAGCAGGTCGAGTCGATGGGGGCGGAGTTCGTCTACCTCGACTTCGAGGAAGAGCAGGTGGATGGTGCGGCCACCGGCGGTTACGCCGCGGTGTCCTCGCCCGAATTCCGTGAGGCCCAGCTTGCCAAGTTCCGCGAGCTCGCGCCCGAGGTGGACATCGTCATCACCACGGCGCTGATCCCCAACCGCGAAGCGCCGAAGCTGTGGCTCGCGGACATGGTCGCGGCGATGAAGCCGGGCTCGGTGATCGTCGACCTCGCCGCCGAGCGTGGCGGCAACGTCGAGGGCACGGTCAAGGACGAGAAGGTCGTGACCGAGAACGGCGTGACCATCGTCGGCTACACCGACTTCCCGTCGCGCATGGCGACCCAGTCGTCGACGCTCTACGCCACCAACATCCGTCACATGATGACCGACCTGACGCCCGGCAAGACCGACGGGCAGGTCGTGCACAACATGGAAGACGACGTGATCCGCGGCGCCACCGTGGCCTACCAGGGCGAGATCACCTTCCCGCCGCCGCCGCCCAAGACCAAGGCGATCGCGGCGCAGAAGCCCAAGGAGAAGGCGCCCGAGCTGACGCCGGAAGAGAAGCGCGCGGCCGAGGTCGCGGCCTTCAAGGCGCAGACCAAACAGCAGGTCACCCTGCTGGGCGTGGGCGGCGTGCTGCTGCTGGCGGTGGGCCTCGTGGCACCCGCGAGCTTCATGCAGCACTTCATCGTCTTCGTGCTGTCGGTCTTCGTGGGCTTCCAGGTGATCTGGAACGTCAGCCATTCGCTGCACACCCCGCTGATGGCCGTCACCAACGCGATCTCGTCGATCATCATCCTCGGCGCGCTGATGCAGATCGGCTCGGGCTCGTGGCTGGTGATCATCCTCGCCGCGCTGTCGGTGTTCATGGCGGGAATCAACATCTTCGGCGGCTTCATGGTGACGCGGCGCATGCTCGCCATGTTCCAGAAGTCGTAAGGAGGGGAAAGAACCATGGAATTCGGATTCACCACCGCGGCCTATGTGGTCGCAGCGGTCCTCTTCATCCTCTCGCTCGGCGGCCTCTCGGGGCAGGAAAGCGCCAAGCGGGCGGTGTGGTACGGCATCTTCGGCATGGCGCTGGCGGTGTTCGCGACGCTCATCGGCCCTGGAACGGGCCTGTGGCTGCTGTCGATCATCCTGATCGCGGCGGGCGGCATCATCGGCATGTACGTGGCCAAGAAGGTCGAGATGACCGAGATGCCGCAGCTGGTCGCGGCGATGCACTCGCTCGTCGGTCTGGCGGCGGTCTTCGTGGGCTACAACGCGCATTTCACCATGAAGGCGGTGACGAGCGGTCATGACCCGCACGGCACCTTCGCCGAGCTCGTCGCCCACAAGACCTCGGTCGAGCTGTCGATCCTGTCGGTCGAGCTGTTCCTCGGTGTCTTCATCGGGGCGGTGACCTTCACCGGCTCGGTGATCGCCTACGGCAAGCTCGCGGGCAAGGTGACCTCGAAGGCCGAGAAGCTGCCGGGCGGGCACATCCTGAACGCGAGCGCCGCGGCGATCTCGGTGCTGGCGCTGTTCTGGTACATGGGCACCGGCGGCTTCTTCCCGCTGTTCCTGATGACGGTCTGCGCGCTGTTCATCGGCTACCACCTGATCATGGGCATCGGCGGCGCCGACATGCCGGTGGTGGTGTCGATGCTGAACAGCTACTCGGGCTGGGCGGCGGCGGCCATCGGCTTCAGCCTCGGCAACGACCTGCTGATCGTGGTCGGCGCGCTGGTGGGCTCCTCCGGTGCGATCCTGTCCTACATCATGTGCAAGGCGATGAACCGGTCCTTCGTCTCGGTGATCCTCGGCGGCTTCGGCAGCACGGGAGGCCCCGCGATGGAGGTCGAGGGCGAGCAGATCGCCATCGACGCCGACGGCGTGGCCGGTGCGCTCGAGGATGCGGACAGCATCATCATCGTGCCGGGCTACGGCATGGCGGTGGCGCAGGCGCAGCAGAACGTGGCCGAACTGACCCGGCGCCTGCGGGCCAAGGGCAAGGAAGTGCGTTTCGCGATCCACCCCGTGGCGGGCCGTCTGCCGGGGCACATGAACGTGCTGCTGGCCGAGGCCAAGGTGCCCTACGACATCGTGCTCGAGATGGACGAGATCAACGAGGACTTCCCGGAAACGGACGTGGTCATCGTGATCGGCTCGAACGACATCGTGAACCCCGCCGCACAGGAGGACCCGAACTCGCCGATCGCGGGGATGCCGGTTCTCGAGGTGTGGAAGGCCAAGCAGGTCTTCGTCTCCAAGCGCGGCCAGGGCACGGGCTACTCGGGCATCGAGAACCCGCTGTTCTACAAGGACAACACCCGCATGTTCTACGGCGACGCCAAAGCCTCCGTGGGTGAGCTGCTCAACCGCATCAGCTGAGCGGACGCAGGGAAATGGACGGGCCCCAGGGCCCGTCCGCAGGGCGCGACACCGATGGGTGCCGCGCCCTTTTTTGTGCCGGGAACATGTCGGGAACGCACGGTGGAAACGAGATTTTCGTATTTATTAACAGTCGTTTATGAAGCATGCGTTCGGTGCTCGGATTTGACTTGAAGGGCTGCAGGGCGTAGCCTTTCCTCATGCTGGACAGATCGGGCGGACGGCCCCCGGGAACAGGCACCCGGAGGTACGACAACAAAAAAGGCCCCTGATCGGCCCCGCTGCCTCGGGCGGAGAACCTACAGGCAAGAAAGGTATCGAGCATGATCCTCATCCACCTCGAAGAGGAAATGTCGCGTCTCGAAGACGAGCGTGACGAGATCGTCGGCGTTCTCAAGGAACTCGGCGAGGAAATCAGACGCCTCAAGGCGCAGATCGAGGACGGGGAGGGAGTTTCGAAGACGGAGACGGGCAAGCTGATGAGCGACGTGCGCTACTGGATGCGCGCGTCGCATGAAACGGAGGCTCAGATCGCCAATGTCAGACGAAAACAGAAAGGACTCGCCGGGGACTGGGCTCTCGATCTCGAACGCGCACGCGATGAGATCGGGTGCCGCATGGCTCGCCTCCGCCGGTGCTGCGGTGCGGGACGACTTCCTGAATGAGCTGACCGAGGGGGAGTGCCTGGCACTCCCCTTTCTCTTCGAGTTCTGGGCGATGGAGCACCAGCTGCCACCCGGGGGAGACTGGCGCTCGTGGGTCATCATGGGCGGTCGTGGCGCGGGCAAGACCCGGGCCGGGGCCGAATGGGTGCGCGCCTGCGTCGAGGGCGCGATGCCGCTGTCGCCGGGGCGCTGCAAGCGCGTGGCGCTGATCGGCGAGACCATGGACCAGGTGCGCGAGGTGATGGTGTTCGGCGAGAGCGGCATCATGAACTGTTCGCCGCCCGACCGCCGGCCCGAGTGGCAGGCAACGCGGCGCTGTCTCGTGTGGCCCAACGGAGCCGAGGCCATGGTGTTCTCGGCCCACGATCCCGAGGGGCTGCGCGGCCCGCAGTTCGATGCGGCCTGGGTCGACGAACTGGCGAAATGGAAGAAGGCGCGCGAGACCTGGGACATGCTGCAGTTCGCGCTGCGGCTCGGGGAGCACCCGCAGGTCTGCGTCACCACGACCCCGCGCAACGTGGGCATCCTGAAGGAGCTGCTGGACCTGCCGTCAACCGTGGTAACCCGGGCGAAGACCGAGGCCAACCGCGCCAACCTCGCCGAGAGCTTCCTCGAGGAGGTGCGGGCGCGCTACGGCAATTCGCGGCTGGCGCGGCAGGAGCTGGACGGCCTCCTCGTGACGGACGTGGACGGCGCGCTCTGGACCGGCGAGACGCTCGATCGGGCGCAGGCGCTGGCCCCGCCGGCGACGTTCGACCGGATCGTGGTCGCGGTGGATCCGCCCGCGGGCGACGGCAAGGCCTCGGACGCCTGCGGTATCGTGGTGGCGGGCGTGGTCTGCGAGGGACCGCCGCAGGCGTGGCGGGCCTGGGTGCTCGAGGATGCCTCGGTGCAGGGCGTGTCACCCACCGGCTGGGCGCAGGCGGCGGCGGCGGCCTACGAGCGCTGGCAGGCGGACCGGGTCGTGGCCGAGGTCAACCAGGGCGGCGCGATGGTCGAGACCGTGCTGCGGCAGGTCTCGCCGCAGGTGCCCCTGCGCAGGGTCCACGCCACGCGCGGCAAGGCGGCGCGGGCAGAGCCCGTCGCGGCGCTTTACGAGCAGGGCCGGATCGGCCACGCGGCGGGGCTTGCCGGGCTCGAGGAGCAGATGGGGCTGATGACTTCGGCGGGCTACCAGGGGCAGGGCTCGCCCGACCGGGTGGACGCGCTGGTCTGGGCACTGACCGAGCTGGTCGTGGCGCCGATGGACAGCTGGAAGCGGCCGCAGCTGCGGGTGATCTGAATCAAGAACGGGGTCTTCGCCGGTTGCGGGGGCCTCGTGCCGTGCCGCGTCAGAGCGGCTTGCGCATGACGTAGTTCCTCAGCGCCACGCCGCGGCGGACGACGCTCTGTTCGCGCACCAGCTCGAAGCCGTTGCGCTCGAAGAACGGGCGGGCGGCCTTGCTGACATCGGCGGTGAGCTTGGTGGCGCCGCTGGCCCTTGCGATCATCGTCAGCGACTCGAGCAGCGCGGTGCCGACACCGCTGCCGGCGGCGGAGGGGCGCACGAAGGCCAGGTCGATGTGATCGGGTGCCACCAGCGTCATCAGCCCCACGGGCACGCCATTGCGCTCGGCCATCAGGCCGACCGACCCGCCGATCCGGTCGCGCCAGCGTTCCGGGTCGGGGCGGGGTCCGGCCCAGGCGCGGCGCTCTTCCTCGGAACAGTGGTTCGTTGTCCCGTTCATCACCGCGTCGACGAAGATCTCGGCCGCGACCTCGGCGTCTTTGGCAAGCAGGGGGCGCAGGTCGATGGTCGTCTTCGTCGTGGTCATTCGGGCAGTTCCGGGCAGTGAAGGGGAGGGGCTCGATTTGGTGGCGGAGCCTAACCCGGAGAAGGCTGGGCGAGCTAGAGCGTTCAGCGCATAGCTGCCTTTCGAGGCCACGTCGCAAGCGTTGCGCGATCCCCGAACGGTGCGGGCAGAGTGGCTTAATCTTCTGTTCCTAGGGTTCATCCTCAACGCGATGCGGGTCGGTGCGGCCCGGCGGGAACGGATGAAGGAGCATCAGGCGATGGTACTCGATTTTCTGCGAAAGGGCCGTGACGCGGCACCGGAGCTGGAGGAGAAGGCCTCGGCCACCGGGCCGCTGGTGGCCTATGCCAATGCGGGCCGGGTGACCTGGACCGCGCGGGACACCGGCTCACTGACGCGCTTGGGTTTTGCCGGCAACCCGGTGGGGTTCCGCGCGGTGAAGCTGATCGCCGAGGCCGCCGCCGCGCTGCCGCTGGTGCTGCAGGACGAGGGCCAGCGCTACGGGCAGCACCCGATGCTTTCGCTGATCCACGAGCCCAACACGGCGCAGGGCAAGGCGGAACTCTTCGAGGCGCTCTACGGCCACTTGCTGCTCGCGGGCGATGCCTATGTCGAGGCGGTGGGGGCAGGGGCAGGACTGCCGACCGAGCTGCACGTGCTGCGCTCGGACCGGATGCGGGTGATCCCCGGGGCGGACGGCTGGCCGGTGGCCTACGACTACCTCGTGGACGGCCGCCGTCACCGCTTTGACGCGACGGGGCCGGTGTCGCCGGTCTGCCATGTGCGGGCCTTCCATCCGCAGGACGATCACTATGGCCTTTCCCCGATCCAGGCAGCGGCACAGGCGGTCGACGTGCACAACAGCGCGTCGCGCTGGTCGAAGGGGCTGCTGGACAACGCCGCGCGGCCCTCGGGCGCCATCGTCTGGACCGGCGGCGACGGGCAGGGCTCGATGAGCAACGACCAGTTCGAGCGGCTGCGCGACGAGATGGAGAGCCTGCACCAGGGGGCGCGCAATGCCGGGCGGCCGATGCTGCTGGAGGGTGGGCTCGACTGGAAACCGATGGGCTTCTCGCCTTCCGACATGGAGTTCCAGCAAACCAAGGAGGCCGCGGCGCGCGAGATCGCGGTGGCTTTCGGGGTGCCGCCGATGCTGCTGGGCATCCCCGGCGAGGCGACCTTCGCCAACTACCAGGAGGCGCACCGGGCGTTCTATCGCCTGACCGTGCTGCCGCTGGCGACGCGGGTGACGGCTGCGGTGGGGCGCTGGCTTTCGGCGCATCTGGGCGAGGAGGTCGAGCTGAAGCCCGACCTTGACCAGGTGCCGGCGCTCTCGGCTGAGCGTGACGCACAGTGGGCGCGGGTGGCGCAGGCCGATTTCCTGACCGCTGCCGAGAAGCGCCGCATGCTCGGCCTGCCGGACCTGCCGCAGGGTGAAGACGGTGAGTGACCGGCGGCTGGAGTACGAGCCTTTCGCCTGTGCGCCGGCGCTGAAGCTGGAGGCGCATGAGCGGGTGAGCCGGTTGCAGGTGGAGGCGCTGAACGCGCGGCTCGACCGGCTGGAAGTGGTGCTGGAGCGGCTCGAGAAGCGGCTCTGGCTGGCGGCCTACGGCGTCGCCGGGGTCATTCTCGCACAGGCGTTTCAGGGCGTGATGGCGGTGACCCCGTGACGGGTTTCGGGAAAGGGACTGTTATGGATCTGGAGCACAAGTTCTGCCGTTTCGACGCGGAGGTGACGGTGACCGAGGGCACGCGGATCGAGGGGTATGCCTCGCTCTTCGGGGCCTGCGATCAGGGCGGCGACATCGTGACGACCGGCGCCTACGACGCCTCGCTGCAGCGGCTGGCGGCCGAGGGGCGGGCGGTGAAGATGCTCTGGCAGCACGACCCCGCCCAGCCCATCGGCGTCTGGGACGAGGTCCGCGCCGACGGCCGCGGGCTCTGGGTCCGCGGGCGTCTTCTCGAGACCATCGAGAAGGGCCGGGAGGCTGCGGCGCTGATCGCGGCGGGTGCCATCGACGGGCTGTCGATCGGGTATCGCACGCTGAAGGCGGCGAAGGACGAGAAGGGGCGCAGGCTCCTCAAGGAACTGGAGCTTTGGGAGGTGTCGCTGGTGACCTTCCCGATGCTGCCCAGTGCGCGGGTGGCGGCCAAGGGGGAGACCCCGGAAGAGGCCATCATGCGCGAGTTGGCGCAGGCGCTGGAGGGCGCGCGCCTGGACCTGGCGGGCGGCTGACGCGCGCCATTCACGAACGGGATCGAGATCATGACCAACTCCGAGACTGTTTCTCGGACCGGGGAAGACGTGTCCCCGGTCGCCCGGGTGAGCGCCGCGGTTGCGGGACTCGTCGGGGATATCAGGGCCTTGCAGGCCGATTTCCAGCTGAAGCTTCAAAAACAGGAAGAGCGACTGACCATGCTTGACGCCAAGATGACCACCCACCGCGCGCGCCCCGCGCTGGCCACCACGGCCGAGACCATTGCGCCGCACCAGAAGGCCTTCGACGCCTATCTGCGCACCGGCGACGACGACGGGCTGCGCGGCCTCGTGCTCGAGGGCAAGGCGCTGTCGACCGCGGTTGCCGGCGATGGCGGCTATCTCGTCGATCCGGTGACCTCGGAGACGGTGAAGTCGGTGCTCGACAGCACCGCCTCGATCCGGGCCATCGCCAGCGTCGTGACGGTCGAGGCGACCTCCTACGACGTGCTGATCGACCAGGGCGAGACCGGCGCCGGCTGGGCGGACGAGTCGTCGACCTCGTCCGAGACCGGCACCCCCACCATCGACCGGATCTCGATCAAGCTGCACGAGCTCTCGGCCATGCCGAAGGCGAGCCAGCGCCTGCTGGACGACAGTGCCTTCGACATCGAGACCTGGCTCGCGGGGCGCATCGCCGACAAGTTTTCGCGCGCCGAGGCCGCGGCCTTCGTCAACGGTGACGGCGTCGACAAGCCCATGGGGTTCCTGACCCACGACACCGTCGACAACGAGATCTGGACCTGGGGCAACATCGGCTACGTGCCGAGCGGCACCTCCGGCGGGCTCGGCGACGGCGACGCGATCATCGACCTTGTCTATGCGCTGGGCGCCGAGTACCGCGCCAAGGCGTGCTTCGTGATGAACTCGAAGACCGCGGGTGCGCTGCGCAAGCTCAAGGACGCGGACGGTCGGCATCTCTGGTCCGACGGCATCGCCGCGGCGCAGCCCGCCCGCCTGCTGGGCTATCCGGTGCTGATCGCCGAGGACATGCCGGACATCGGCGCCGACGCGGATGCCATCGCCTTCGGTGATTTCGCCGCCGGCTACACCATCGCCGAGCGCCCGGACCTGCGCGTCCTGCGCGACCCGTTCAGCGCCAAGCCGCACGTGCTGTTCTATGCCACCAAGCGGGTCGGCGGCGACGTGAGCGACTTCGCGGCGATCAAGCTGCTGCGCTGCGCCACGGCCTGAGCCTGACACGGACATGGGGGCGGAGATGATCCGCCCTCGTGGGGCGCGTGCCGGAACTGATTGCGTTGTCCAGCTGCTCCCCTCCGTCCGAGCAACGTGTGCGGCGCGCGCCCGCCCTGGCCCCAGGCCGATCCGACCGGCAGAGGATTGCGGAGAGAGATCATGATGTTGATGGAAGAAAATCAGGTGCCCGAAGCGGCGCTTCCGGTTGCCGCGCTGCGTCGCCATCTTCGGCTCGGCAGCGGGTTTGCCGAAGGAGACGTGCAGGACGAGGTGCTGTCATCCTTCCTGCGGGCGGCGCTGGCGGCGATCGAGGGACGCACCGGCAAGGCGCTGATCCGGCGCAATTTCATCTGGACGCTGCACCGCTGGCGCGACCCGGACGGCGCGTTGTTTCCGCTGGCGCCGGTCACCGATGTGGCGCAGATCTTCCTGTCCGACCGCAACGGGATCGCCGAGGAGCTCGAGGCCTCGCGCTACCGGCTCGAGGCCGATGCCCATGCGCCGGTGTTGCGCCCGATGAGCGCGGCGCTGCCGCAGATCCGGGATGGCGGCAAGGTCGAGATCCGCTTCACTGCGGGCTTCGCCGAGAGCTTCGACGAGGTACCCGCCGATCTTGCGCAGGCGGTGCTGTTGCTGGCGGCACATTACTACGAATACCGCGACGAGACCTCGCTCGGACAGGGCTGCATGCCGTTCGGCGTGACCGCGCTTATCGCGCGCTACCGCCCGCTGCGCGTGGGCTTCGGCGCATGAGCGCGCCGGTCCTGAACCGCCGCCTGCTGCTGGAGGCGCCGCAGACGGTGTCCGACGGTGCGGGAGGGCTGGCCGAGACCTGGACGCTGCTCGGCACGCTCTGGGGCGAGATCCGGCCACGCAGCGGGCGCGAGGCGCTGGGCGAGGCCGGGCCGGTTGCGGTCGGCATGTTCCGCATCACGCTGCGGGGGGCGCCGCAGGGCGCGCCCGAGCGGCCTGTGCCCGGCCAGCGGCTGCGCCATGGCGCCCGCATCTTCCGCGTTCTCGCGGTGACCGAGCGCGAGCCGGGTGGCATGTATCTGACCTGCGAGACCCGCGAGGAGGTGGCGGCATGAGCTACGCGATGTCGGCGGCGCTTCAGGCCGCGGTGTTCCAGCAGCTCTCGGGCGATGGCGGCGTGGCTGCGCTTGTGGGCAGCGACATCTACGATGCGCTGCCGCCCGGCGCGCTGCCGGGGCTCTACATCACGCTGGGTGCCGAGACCGCGCGCGACGCTTCGGACGTCAGCGGAGCCGGCGCCTGGCACGACCTGACGGTTGCCGTGGTGAGCGATGCGGCGGGGTTCCAGAGCGCCAAGACCGTCGCCGCCGCAGCCTGCGACGCGCTGAACGACGCGCCGCTGGCGCTGCAGCGCGGGCGGCTGGTGAGCCTGCGCTTCCTCAAGGCGCGGGCGAAGCGCGAGAGCGGCGGGCTGCGGCGGATCGACATGACCTTCCGCGCCCGCGTCGAAGACGACTGATCCCTTCATTCAAGGAGAGAACGAGATGGGTGCCCAGAACGGCAAGGATCTTCTGATCAAGGTGGACCTGACCGGCGACGGTCAGTTCGAGACCATGGCGGGGCTGCGCGCCACGCGGGTGAGCTTCAATGCCGAGAGCGTCGACGTGACGACGCTTGAGAGCCAGGGCGGGTGGCGCGAGCTGCTGGCCGGTGCGGGCGTCAAGTCGGCCAGCATAAGCGGCTCGGGGGTGTTCAAGGATGCGGGGACGGACGAGCGTGCCCGGCAGATCTTCTTCGACGGCGAAACCCCCGATTTCCAGGTCATCATCCCCGATTTCGGCACCGTCGCGGGACCGTTCCAGGTGACCTCGATCGAGTACGCGGGGTCGCACGACGGCGAGGCCACCTACGAGGTGTCCTTGGCCTCGGCCGGGGCGCTGCAGTTCGTGCCGGTTCCGGTGACCTGATGGCCAATCCGTGGCGGGGAGAGGTGGCGCTGCAGATCGACGGCGAGCGCCACCTGATGCGGCTGACGCTGGGGGCGCTGGCCGAGCTCGAGGCGGGGCTCGAGGAGGGCTCGCTGGTCGAACTGGTCCGCCGCTTCGAGGAGGGCCGTTGCAGCACCCGCGATGTGCTGGCGCTGATCGTGGCGGGGCTGCGCGGCGGTGGCTGGCGCGGCACCGCGAAGGACCTGCTCTCGGCCGAGATCGCCGGCGGCCCGATGGCGGCGGCGCGGGCGGCGGCCGAGCTTCTGGCGCGCGCCTTCATGCTGCCGGAGGAGAGCTGATGCAGGGCTTCGACTGGCCGAAGCTGCTGCGCGCGGGGCTCCGCGGGTTGGGGCTCCGGCCGGACGAATTCTGGGCGCTCACGCCCGCCGAGCTGCGGCTGATGCTGGGCGAGGACAGCGGCGAGGTGCCGATGGGACGGTCCCGGCTCGAGGAGCTGATCGCGGCCTTCCCGGATGAGGTGAAAGGAGAGGTTTAATGAGCGAATTCGAGAGGCTCGACGATCTCGATACGGAGATCGCGGCGCTGGAGACAAGCCTTGGCTCGGCGGCGGGCATGGCGGCGCAGTTCGACGCCGAGATGAAGCGCATCCACCAGACCTTCTCGGCCACCGGGCGCAACGTGACGCGGCTGGAAAGCTCGCTGAGCAAGGGGCTGGGCCGGGCCATAGACGGGGTCGTGCTGGACGGCATGAAGCTGTCCGAGGCGCTGGACGTGGTGGCGCGCTCGATGATCGACGCGGCCTACAAGGCGGCGGTGCAGCCGGTGACGCAGCACGTGGGCGGTATGCTGGCAGGCTCGCTTGCGGGCATGTTCGGGGGGCTGTCGCTCTTCGCCAGGGGCGGCGCGTTCACGCAGGGCAAGGTGATGCCCTTCGCCAACGGCGGCGTGGTGTCGGGGCCGGTGAGCTTTCCGATGCGCGGCGGCACCGGCCTGATGGGCGAGGCGGGCCCCGAGGCGATCATGCCTCTCACGCGTGGGGCCGACGGCAGGCTCGGGGTGCGGGCGCAGGGCAGCGGCCAGCCGGTGCAGGTCGTCATGAACATCAGCACGCCCGACGTGCAGGGCTTCCAGCGCAGCCAGTCCCAGATCGCGGCCAAGATGAGCCGGGCGCTGGGGCAGAGTGCGCGCAACAGGTGAGGTATGACAGATGAGCTTTCACGAGGTGAGATTTCCGGCGGACCTCAGCTTCGGCGCGCTCGGCGGTCCCGAGCGTCGCACCGACGTGGTGGAGCTGACCAGCGGCTACGAGGAGCGCAACAGCCCCTGGGCCCATTCGCGCCGGCGCTACGACGCGGGGCTGGGGCTGCGCAGCCTCGATGACATCGAGAAGCTGCTGGCATTCTACGAAGCCCGCCGCGGTCAGCTCTACGGCTTCCGCTGGAAGGACTGGGCCGACTACCGTTCATGCAAGCCGAGCGGGACGATCTTGCCCACCGACCAGGTGATCGCGCGGGGCGACGGTGCCACGCGGGCCTTCCAGCTGGTCAAGGTCTACCGCTCCGGCACGGCCTCCTACGCGCGGCCGATTTCGAAGCCGGTGGCGGGCACGGTGGTGGCCGCGGTGCAGGACGTCGAGATGCGCGAGGGCGTGCATTTCGAGCTCGACCTGACCACCGGGATCATCACCTTCGCCGACGCGCCGATGACCGGGGTCGAGATCTCGGCGGGCTACGAGTTCGACGTGCCGGTGCGTTTCGACACGCCGGGCATCAACGTCAGCGTCGCGAGCTTCCAGGCGGGGCAGGCGCCCGACGTGCCGGTGGTGGAGGTGCGGGTCTGATGGGCATCGCGGAGCTTCACGACCACCTCGCGACCGGGCTCACCACGGTGTCGCGCTGCTGGGGGGTGACCCGGACCGACGGGCTGCGGCTGGGCTTCACCGACCATGACCGGGACCTGTCTTTCGACGGGCTGGTGTTCCGCGCAGACACCGGGCTCAGCGCCAAGGCGTTGCAGCAGGCGACCGGGCTCGCGGTCGACAACACCGAGGCCATGGGCGCGCTGCGCGACGACGCGCTCTCGGACGCGGATATCGAGGCCGGGCGCTTTGACGGCGCAGAGGTGGTGTCGTGGCTGGTCAACTGGCAGGAGGTGTCGCAGCGCAAGATGCTGTTCCGCGGCACCATCGGCCAGATCCGGCGGGCGGGTGGCGCCTTTCACGCCGAGCTGCGCGGGCTCACCGAGATGCTCAACCGGCCCATCGGGCGCGCCTACCAGCGGCCCTGCTCGGCGGTGCTGGGCGATGCCATGTGCCGCGCCGACCTCACCGAGCCGGGCTATTTCCACGAGGGCGCGGTGCTGAGCGCCAGCGAAAACCGCTCGTTCGGCTTCGGCCCGCTGGTGGGGTTCGAGGAGGGCTGGTTCCAGCGCGGTCGGCTGGTGGTGGTGAGCGGCGCGGCCGCGGGTCTCACGGGCCACATCAAGCGCGACCGGCTCTGGAACGGCGAGCGGCTCATCGAGCTGTGGGAGCCGCTGGGCGCCGCGGTGGTGCCGGGCGACGTGCTGCGGATCCAGGCCGGTTGCGACAAGCGCTTCGAGACCTGCCGGCTCAAGTTCAACAACGCGCTGAATTTCCAGGGCTTTCCGGACATCCCCGAGGAGGACTGGATGATCGTGCATCCCACTGCCGCCAAGAAGACCAGTGGCGGGAGCCGCCGCAATGGCTAGGCCCGAGGTGGTGACGGCAGCGCGGGGCTGGATCGGCACACCCTACGTGCACCAGGCCTCGGTGCGGGGCGCGGGCTGCGATTGCCTCGGCCTCTTGCGCGGGGTCTGGCGCGAACTCATCGGCCCCGAGCCCGAGGTGGTGCCGCCCTACACCATGGACTGGTCCGAGCCGCAGGGCGACGAGGCCCTGCTGCGGGTGGGGCTGCGCCACCTGCACCGCAAGCCCCCGGGCGACGAGGCCCCTGGCGACGTTCTGCTCTTCCGCATGCGCGAGGGCGCCGTCGCCAAGCATCTCGGGCTGCAGGCCCGCACCGGGGCCGCGGCGAGCTTCATCCACGCCTACACCGGACACGGCGTGATCGAGAGCCCGCTCAGCCTGCCATGGCGCCGCCGCATCGCGGCGCGCTTTGCCATTCCAACGGAGAAGACCTGATGGCGACGATCCTTTTCTCGGCCGTGGGGGCTGCGGTCGGCAGCGCTTTCGGCGGCTCGATCCTTGGCCTGTCGATGACCGCTGTGGGCCGCTTCATCGGTGCCAGCTTCGGGCGCGCGCTCGACCAGCGGCTGATGGGGCAGGGCTCGGAAACCATCGAGACCGGCAAGGTCGAACGGTTCCGGCTCAGCGCCTCGGGCGAGGGGGCGGCGATTGCGCAGGTCTACGGGCGGATGCGCATCGGCGGGCACGTGATCTGGTCGACCGAGTTCACCGAGCGGGTGCGTACAAAGAAGGCGGGTGGCGGCGGCAAGGGCACGCCCTCGGGGCCCACTGTGAAGAGCTACAGCTATTCTCTGAGCCTTGCGGTGGCGCTTTGCGAGGGCGAGATCAGCGGCGTGAACCGGGTCTGGGCGGATGGCGCCGAGGTGCCGGTCAGCGATCTGAACATGCGCGTCTATACCGGCTCCATGGACCAGCTGCCCGACCCGCAGATGGAGGCGATCGAGGGCGTGGGCATGGTGCCCGCCTATCGCGGCACCGCCTACGTGGTGTTCGAGGATCTCGCGCTCGAACCTTTCGGCAACCGCGTGCCGCAGTTCAGCTTCGAGGTCACCCGGCCGGTGCAGGAAGACCCCGAGGACGTGCCCCACGCCATCAGCGGCGTCGCGATGATCCCGGGCACCGGGGAATACTCGCTGGCGACCGAACCGGTGTACCTGAAGTACGGGCAGGGGTCCTCGGGGGTGGTCAACGTCAACACGCCCTCGGAGCAGCCGGATTTCAACACCTCGCTCAAGCAGCTCACCGACGAGATGCCGGGCTGCCGCGCGGTGTCGCTGGTGGTGAGCTGGTTCGGTGACGATCTGCGCTGCGGGTCCTGCACCATCCGCCCCAAGATCGAGCAGAACGAGTTCGAGGCGAAGAACGGCATGGCGTGGCGGGTCTCGGACCTGACGCGAGACGAGGCTCTGCTGGTGCCCCGGCAGGACAACCGCCCGGTCTACGGCGGCACGCCCTCGGATGCCTCGGTGGTGATGGCGATCCGGCGCATGGCCGAGCAGGGGATGGAGGTGCTCTACTACCCGTTCATCCTGATGGACCAGATGGCGGGCAACGGCAGGCCCAACCCCTGGACCGGCGAGGCGGATCAGCCGGCGCTGCCGTGGCGCGGCCGGATCACGCTTGACGTGGCGCCGGGGCGCGACGGCTCGAGCGATGGCAGTGCGGCGGCGGCGGCCGAGGTCGCAGCCTTCATCGGCACCGCCTCGGCGGCGGATTTCACCGTGGGCGACGGCACCGTCTCCTATTCCGGCCCCGACGAGTGGTCCTATCGCCGCTTCATCCTTCACCAGGCGGCGCTCTGTGCGGCGGCGGGCGGGGTCGAGGCCTTCTGCATCGGCTCCGAGATGCGGGCGCTGACGCAGATCCGCTCGGACGCGGGCTTCCCGGCGGTGGACGCGCTGCGGGCGCTGGCGGCGGAGTGCCGCGCGCTGCTCGGGCCGGACGTGAAGCTCAGCTACGCCGCCGACTGGTCGGAGTATTTCGGCTACCACCCGCAGGACGGTTCGGGCGACCTGTATTTCCACCTCGACCCGCTCTGGGCCGACCCCGAGATCGACTTTATCGGCATCGACAACTACATGCCGCTCTCGGACTGGCGCGATGGCGAAGACCACGCGGATGCGGGCTGGGGGACAATCTACAACCCCGAGTACCTCGCCTCGAACGTCGCCGGGGGCGAGGGCTACGACTGGTACTACCCGACGCCGGAATCCCGCGCCGCGCAACGCCGCGAGCCGATCACCGACGGCGTCCACGGCGAGCCATGGGTCTGGCGCTACAAGGACATCCGCAACTGGTGGCAGAACGCCCACCACGAGCGGGTGGGCGGCGTGCGCTCGGAGATCCCCACCGCCTGGCAGCCCGCCTCGAAACCGATCCGCTTCACCGAGCTGGGCTGCGCGGCGCTCGACAAGGGCACCAACCAACCGAACAAGTTCCTCGACCCCAAGAGCTCGGAAAGCCGGTTGCCGCGCTATTCGAACGGGCTGCGCGACGAGGTCATCCAGCGCCAGTACCTGCGGGTGATGCACAGCTTCTGGCGCGACCCGGCCAACAACCCGGTGTCCGAGGAATACGGCGCCCCGATGCTCGACATGGACCACGCCTATGTCTGGGCGTGGGACGCTCGGCCGTACCCATGGTTCCCGGGGCTGACCGAGCTCTGGGCGGACGGCGACAACTACCGGCGCGGGCACTGGCTCAACGGGCGGGTGTCGTCGCGCACGCTCGCCTCGGTGGTGGACGAGATCTGCCGGAAGGCCGGGCTGCGCCATCACGACGTCAGTGCACTGCACGGCTGGGTGCGGGGCTACGTGGTCGACCAGACCGGCGATGCGCGCCGGGCGCTGCAGCCCTTGATGCTCGCCCATGGTTTCGACGCCATCGAGCGCGACGGGCGGCTGGTGTTCCTGCCACGGGTCGGGCGCGGGGCGGTCGAGATCGACCCCGAGCGGCTTGCCGTGTCCGACGAGCTGGACGGCGATCTCGTGCGCATCCGCGCCAGCGAAGCCGAGATGGCGGGTCGGGTGCGGTTGCGCTTCGTCGAGGCCGATGGCGACCACGGCATCGCCGCCGAAGAGACCGTGCTTCCCGATGAGAGCACCCATGCGGTTGCCGAGACCGAGCTTCTGATGTCGCTGACCCGGCGCGAGGGGCGGCTCACGGTCGAGCGCTGGCTGGCCGAGGGGCGGGTCGCGCGCGAGTCGCTGCGCTTTGCCCTGCCGCCCTCGCGCATGGACATCGCCGCGGGCGACGTGGTGTCGCTGCCCTCGAAGGCCGGGCGGGTGCTGGCGCGCATCGACAGCGTCGAGATCGGCACGCAGCAGATCGTCGACGCGGTGCGCATCGAGCCCGACATCTACCTGCCCTCGGACTTCCCCGACGACAGCCCGACCCTGCGCGGCTTCGTGCCCGCGGTCGAGGTGCTGCCGCTGTTCCTCGACCTGCCGCTGATGACCGGCGATGAGACCGAGCACGCGCCACATCTGGCGCTGACCGCCGATCCCTGGCCGGGCACGGTGGCGGTCTACGACGCGGGCTCGGACGAGGGCTACGTGCTCAACGAGATCATCGCCGCGCGGGCCGCCATCGGGGTCACCGAGACGGCGCTTTACGCCGCCCCGGCGGGGCTCGTGGATCAGGGGGCCGCGCTTCAGGTGCGGATGCTCTCGGGGGCGCTGCAGTCGATCGACGATGCGACGCTGCTCTCGGGCGGCAACCTCGTGGCCATCGGTGACGGCAGCCCCGGCAACTGGGAGATCCTGCAGTTCCGCGACGCTCAGATGCTGAGCGACCGCACGTGGCTGCTCGGTCACCGGCTGCGCGGTCAGTTCGGCAGCGACGGGCTGATGCCCACGGTCTGGCCGCCCGGCTCGTGGCTGGTGGCGCTCGACGGCACTCCGCAGCAGATCGCGCTGGCAGCGGCGCTGCGGCGCCAGCAGCGGCACTACCGCATCGGCCCGGCCCGGCGCGGCTACGACGACCCGAGCTACGTGCACGAGGTTCACGCCTTCGACGGCAACGGGTTGCGGCCCTACCGCCCGGCGCATCTGCGCGCCGCGCCGCTGGGATCGGGGCTCGCAGTCAGCTGGGTGCGGCGCACCCGCATCGACGGCGACGACTGGGACCTGGCGGAGGTGCCGCTGGGCGAGGAGCTCGAAAGCTATGCGGTGCGCGTGGTGCAGGATGGCAGCGTGCTGCGCGAGGCGCAGGTCTCGCAGCCGTCGTGGAACTACACCCCGGCACAGGACGGGCTGAGCGGCGTCTTTGCCATCGAGGTCGCGCAGATCTCGGCGCGTTACGGACCAGGGCCCTTTGCCCGGCTGGAACTGGTCGCATGAGGCCGGTGCTGCACACCGACCTGATCACCGCCGCCAGCGCGCTGCTGACGGTGCCGCGGGGCCAGCGCTGGCGCGCCGCGCGGGATCTGGTAATGCAGGCGGACGCCGCCGACCGCTACCGCCAGCGCACCGGCAAGGCGCACGCGGACTGGGGCAACGGCACGCTCATGGCGGCGGCGCTGGCGCGCGGCGTGGCGCCCGAGCGGCGCCCCGACGATCCGGACTATGCCGAGGCGCTGATCCTCGTGCTCGAGGCGCTGCGGATCTGGCGCCTGCGCAAACGGCTCCGCCGCGAGGGGCGGCTCGGCCCGCTGCGGTTCTCGGCGCCCGAGATGATGCCGGGCGGGGATGCGGCGGGCGAAAGCCGCCCGGCCTGACGCCGCTAACGACAAGCGGCGGCCCCGGCCACGATCCCGGCCGCCGCCTGCAGTGGCGCGGATCCCCTCGGTTCCGTCATTCACCGCATCACGGTTTTGCGTTTCAAGCCCCACGGCCTATCTGCTATAAGAAGCGGATCGAACGGAGGGAACCAATGCCCGAAACCCGCGCCCGGATCGCAGAGTTTGACCCCGTATGGGATCGTATCACCCGCGAGGCTGAAGATGCCGTCGCCGCCGAGCCTCTGCTGGGCGGCATGGTGCACGTATCGGTGCTGCACCACGCCACGATCGAGGGGGCCCTGGCCTTCCGGATCTCGATGAAGCTCTCCAACGGCGAGATGTCCGAGCAGATCCTGCGCGAGATCTGCGACGAGGCCTATTCCTCGGACCCATCGCTGGCCCGCGCCGCGCGCGCCGACATCCGCGCGACGTTCGAGCGCGATCCGGCCTGCCACCGCTTCCTGCAGCCGCTGCTCTACTTCAAGGGCTTCCAGGCGGTGCAGAGCCAGCGCGTGGCGCATTGGCTCTGGGGGCAGGGGCGCAAGGATCTCGCGTTCTTCTTCCAGATGCGGGCCTCCGAGCTTTTCGGCGTCGACATCCACCCGGCCGCGAAGATCGGGCAGGGGATCATGATCGACCACGCCCACTCCATCGTGATCGGCGAGACCGCGGTGGTCGGCAACGACGTGTCGATCCTGCACTCGGTTACGCTCGGCGGCACCGGCAAGGAGGACGAGGACCGTCACCCCAAGATCGGCGACGGCGTGCTGATCGGGGCCGGGGCCAAGGTGCTCGGCAATATCCGCATCGGCAACGGCTCGCGGATCGCGGCGGGCTCGGTGGTGCTGGAAGAGGTGCCGCCCTGCAAGACCGTCGCGGGCGTGCCCGCCAAGATCGTCGGCGATGCGGGCTGCGACCAGCCCTCGCGCAGCATGGATCAGAAGCTCACCGGTTGTAACTGCTCGTCCTGACGGGCGCACCGGAGACCGGACATGAAAACGCCGGGCGCGAGACGCGCCCGGCGTTTTTTCGTTTCGGGGTCCGGGGCGTGCGGGCCGCGGAAGCTCAGGCCTGCGCGGGCCGCAGGGTGCGGCGCGGGCGGCCGTCGAGCCATGCCAGCGCCAGCGCCACGATGCCGGCCGCCGACAGCGCCGCACCGACGTAGCCGGTGGCGCTCCAGCCGTAGCCTGCCGCAAGCGCCATCCCCGCCAGCCATGGCCCCAGGGCGTTGGCGGCGTTGAAGGCGGCGTGGTTCAGCGCGGCGGCAAGGGTCTGGCCGTCGCCGGCCACATCCATCAGGCGCATCTGCAGCGGGATCACGAGGCCCGCGGTCAGCCCGAGCGCCATCACCGTGAGGCTCATGGCGATCCAGTCGCCCATCACCAGCGCGTAGACCAGCGTCACCGCGACCATGCCAACGAGCAGCACAAGCGTGCCGCCGAAATGCGACCAGTTGGCAAGGCGTCCGGCCCAGTAGTTGCCGAGCGTGGCGCCGATGCCGAAGCCCGAGAGCGCGAAGGGGATCACCCATTCCGGGGCGCCCGCCGCGTTGATCAGGGCGGCGGAGAAAAACGAGTAGACCGCGAAGACGCCGCCGAAGCCGATCGCGCCCACCAGCAGGGTCAGCCAGACCGCGCGGTTGGCCAGCGCCGAGAGCTCGCCCAGCGGGTTCGGCGCGGGGCCGTCCTGTGGCTGCGGCGCAACGCGGGCGATCATCAGCGCCGAGCCGGCCGCGATCACCGCCACCAGTACGAAGCACCAGCGCCAGCCGAAGGCCTGCCCGATCGCGCCCGCTGCCGGCACGCCGATGATGTTGGCGACGGTCAGCCCCATCAGCACCTGCGCGACCCCCGCGGCCTTGCGGCCCGCGGGCATCATCTCGGCGGCGAAGAGCATGCCGATGCCGAGGAAGGCCCCGTGCGGCAGCCCCGAGAGCACGCGCGAGATCACCAGTGTCTCGATCGAGGTGGCCATGGAGCTCAGCAGGTTGGCGAGCATGAAGAAGGTCATCAGCAGCACCAGCAGGAGCTTGCGCGGCAGGAAGCTGCCCAGCACCGCGAGCACCGGGGCACCCACCACCACGCCGATGGCATAGGCGCTCACCGCGTGGCTGGCGGTGGGTTCGCCCACGCCGAGATCGGCCGCGTAGTAGGGCAGCAGGCCCATGGCGGCAAACTCCGTCACCCCGATGGCGAAGGCGCCAAGCGCGAGGGACAGGATCGTCAGGCGGGCCTGGCGGTCGGTGTAGACCATGGATCAGCTCCGGAATTGCAGGGGACTCGGAACGCGGCAGACGTGGGAAATCCTGCCGCGTTGCAGCATGTCCTACGCTAACGGAGAGGGAGGGCGCGGCACAAGCCATGCTCTTTGCAAGGGTGCCATTCCGCGAAAACATGAGTGGCGGATAAAGGAAACGCCCGCCGGTGGGCGGCGGGCGTCTCAGACGATGCGGTCCTGACAGACAGGGTCAGGCGAGCATCACCATGGGGTTCTCGAGGTTCTCGACGATGGCCTGCAGCAGCTCGGCCCCGAGCGCGCCGTCGATGACCCGGTGGTCGACCGAGAGCGTCACCGACATCACCGTGGCCACGGTCAGCTCGCCATCGGCACCGACGACTGGCTTCTTGACGCCCGCACCCACGGCGAGGATGGCGCCGTGCGGCGGGTTGATCACCGCGTCGAAGTTGTCGATGCCGAACATGCCGAGGTTGGAGATCGCGAAGCTGCCGCCGACGTATTCATGCGGCGCGAGCTTGCGGTTCCGGGCCCGGCCCGCGAGGTCCTTCATCTCTGCCGAGAGGGCGGAGAGCGACTTCATCTCGGCGTCCTTGAGCACCGGGGTGAAGAGCCCGCCGTCCACCGCCACGGCGACCGCCACGTCCGAGGGCTTGAGCTTGAGCATCCGGTCGCCGGCCCAGACCGCGTTCGCGTCCGGCACCGACTGCAGCGCCAGCGCGCAGGCCTTGATGATGAAGTCGTTGACCGAGAGCTTCACGCCGCGGCCCTCGAGCTGCTTGTTCAGCTGCGAGCGGAACTTGAGCAGCGCGTCGAGCTTGATGTCGCGGCGCAGGTAGAAATGCGGGATGGTCTGCTTGGCCTCGGTGAGGCGGGCAGCCACGGTCTTGCGCATGCCGTCGAGCTTGACCTCTTCGTAGTCGCGCCCCTCGTACATCTTCATGACCTGCTCGGCGCCGGGGCCCGCGGGCATCGCGGCGGCGGCGGGCTTGGCCGCGGGGGCCTCGGCGGCGGCTGCCGCGGGTTTCGCCGCAGGGGCCGCGGAAGCCCCTTCGACGTCTGCCTTGACGATGCGGCCATGCGGGCCCGAGCCCTTGATCGCCGCGAGGTCCAGCCCCTTGTCGGCGGCGATGCGGCGCGCCAGCGGGGTGGCGAAGATGCGCTTGCCATCGGCGCCCTGCGGTGCGGCGGGCGCCGCGGCGGGGGCGGCCTTCTCGGAGCCCCCTTCGGGGGCCGCCTCGGCGGCCGGCTCGGACGCCTTCGGCGCCTCCGGTGCGGACGAGGAGGTGTCAGAGATGTCGGAGGCCGACTCGCCCTCTTCGAGGAGCACCGCGATGGGGGTGTTGACCTTCACCCCCTCTGAGCCCTCGGAGATGAGGATCTTGCCGATGGTGCCCTCGTCGACGGCCTCGAACTCCATCGTGGCCTTGTCGGTCTCGATCTCGGCGAGGATGTCGCCCGAGGACACGGTGTCACCCTCTTTCACCAGCCACTTGGCCAGCGTGCCCTCTTCCATGGTCGGAGACAGGGCGGGCATCAGGATTTCGGTGGGCATTGGTCTCGCTCCCTTACCGATAGGTGACTTGCTTGACTGCCTCGATCACCTCGGCGGTGGTCACCAGCGCGTGCTTCTCGAGGTTCGCGGCATAGGGCATCGGAACGTCCTTGCCGGTGCAGTTGATCACCGGGGCATCGAGGTAATCGAAGGCGTTCTGCATGATGTAGGCCGAGAGGTGGTTGCCGATGGCCCCCACCGGGAAACCCTCTTCCACGGTCACGCAGCGGTTGGTCTTCTTCACCGACTCGATGACGGTGCCGTAATCGAGCGGGCGCAGGGTGCGCAGGTCGATGACCTCGGCGTCGATGCCCTCGTCGGCCAGCTTCTCGGCGGCTTCCAGCGCGTACTGCATGCCGATGCCGAAGCTGACGATGGTGACGTCCTTGCCCTCGCGCCAGATCTTGGCCTTGCCGAAGGGCACGGTGAAGTCGTCCAGCGCCGGCACCTCGAAGGAGCGGCCGTAGAGGATTTCGTTCTCGAGGAAGATCACCGGGTTCGGATCACGGATCGCCGACTTGAGCAGGCCCTTGGCGTCCGCTGCCGAGTAGGGCATCGCCACCTTGAGGCCCGGGATCATCGCGTACCATGCCGCGTAATCCTGACTGTGCTGCGCACCCACGCGGGCGGCGGCGCCGTTGGGGCCGCGGAACACCATCGGGCAACCCATCTGGCCGCCGGACATGTAGAGCGTCTTGGCCGCCGAGTTGATGATCTGGTCGATCGCCTGCATGGCGAAGTTGAAGGTCATGAACTCGACGATCGGCTTCAGGCCGCCGAAGGCCGCGCCCACGCCGATGCCGGCGAAGCCGTGTTCGGTGATCGGCGTGTCGATGACGCGCTTCGAGCCGAACTCGTCCAGCAGGCCCTGGGTCACCTTGTAGGCGCCCTGGTACTCGGCCACTTCCTCGCCCATGACGAAGACGTTGGCGTCCGAGCGCATCTCCTCGGCCATGGCATCCCGCAGCGCCTCGCGCACGGTCTGGGTCTTCATCTCGGTGCCCTCGGGCCAGTCGGGCTCGACCGCCTTGGCCTTGGGGGTGGCCGGAGCCGAGGCGGGGGCCGCCTCGACCGGAGCAGCCGGGGTTTCTTGCGCCGGGGCGCTGTCGCCGGACGGGGCAGGGGACTCGGCGTCGTCGACGCTTTCGCCTTCCTCGACCATCACCGCGATGGGCGTGTTGACCTTCACGCCCTCGGAGCCTTCGGCCACGAGGATCTTGCCGACGATGCCCTCGTCGACGGCTTCGAATTCCATCGTCGCCTTGTCGGTTTCGATCTCGGCCAGGATGTCACCCGAGGACACGGTGTCGCCCTCTTTCACCAGCCATTTCGCCAGTGTGCCCTCTTCCATGGTGGGGGACAGGGCGGGCATCAGAATTTGCGTTGCCATTGCTTCGTCTCTCCTGCCTCAGGCCTCGATCGCGTCGCCCTGGGGCACGTCGTCGGAGTAGATGTCGGTCCAGAGCTCGTCGAGCGCAGGTTCCGGGCTCTCCTTGGCGAACTCGGCCGAGGCGTTCACGATGTCCTTGATTTCCTTGTCGATCGCCTTGAGGTCGTCCTCGGTGGCGTGCTTGCCCTGAAGCAGCAGGTCACGGACGTTCTGGATGCAGTCGCGCTCTTCGCGCATCTTCTGCACCTCCTCGCGGGTCCGGTACTTGGCCGGGTCCGACATGGAGTGACCGCGGTAGCGGTAGGTCTTGATCTCGAGGATGTAGGGGCCCTTGCCCGCGCGGCAGTGCGCGACGGCCTTATCGCCCGCTTCCTTCACCGCCAGCACGTCCATGCCGTCGACGATCTCGCCCTGGATGCCGAAGGGCGCGCCGCGGGTGTGGATGTCGTCGGTCGAGGTCGAGCGCTTCTGCGAGGTGCCCATGGCGTACTGGTTGTTCTCGATCACGAACACCACCGGCAGCTTCCAGAGGGCGGCCATGTTGAAGGTCTCGTAGACCTGGCCCTGGTTGGCGGCGCCGTCCCCGAAATACGTGAAGGTCACGCGCTTGTTCTCGAGGTAGTTGTCGGCGAAGGCGAGACCCGCGCCCAGCGGCACCTGCGCGCCGACGATGCCGTGACCGCCGTAGAAGTGCTTCTCGCGGCTGAACATGTGCATCGAGCCGCCCTTGCCCTTCGAGTAACCGCCTTCGCGGCCCGTGAGCTCGGCCATGACGCCGTTGGGGTCCATGCCGCAGGCCAGCATGTGGCCGTGGTCGCGATAAGAGGTGATGCGCTTGTCGCCCTCTTCCGCCGCGGCTTCGAGCCCGACGACGACGGCCTCCTGGCCGATGTAAAGGTGACAAAAGCCTCCGATGAGCCCCATACCGTAGAGCTGACCCGCCTTCTCTTCGAAGCGGCGGATGAGCAGCATATCACGGTAGTATTGCTTGAGCTCCTCGGGCGAGACGTTCGGCTTGGCAGCGGCTTTTCGGGCGGCCATGCGATTCCTCCCCAACTAGTTTAGTGTTAAACTTTCCGGCAGCCTAACTAGAGCGGGCGCGGGTGTCAAAGGGCTCGGACCACCTCGGCGGGAAAAATCGCACGCGGCGTCGCCGCGCGTTTGCCGGGCCCCCGGCCGGGGAGGGGCGAAAACCCTTGCATGGTGGGCGTTCAAGGCGCATATCTCGAATCCGGGAATAATTCCCGATATGCGTTGAGGCCCCATGTCCGACACCCTCACCTCCCGCCTGTCGCGCCGTCTTGCGCAGTTGCGCGCCGAGCGAGGCCTGACCCTCGACCAGCTCGCGTCGGCCAGCGGCGTCAGCCGCGCGGCGCTGTCGCGGCTGGAAAAGGCCGAGGTCAGCCCCACCGCCGAGGTGCTGGGCAAGCTCTGTACCGCCTACGGGCTCACCATGTCGCGGCTGCTGGCGATGGTCGAGGAAAGCGTCACGCCGCTGGTACCCCGGGACGCGCAGGCGGTCTGGCAGGACGCGGGCTTCACCCGCCGGGTGGTCTCGCCCGGCAGCGCGGCACTCGCGGCGGAGGTGCTGGAGTGCCGGCTCGACCCCGCCACCCGCATCGCCTACGACGCCGCGCCGGTGCCGGGGCTCGAGCATCACCTGGTGCTGCTCTCGGGGCGGCTTCAGGTCACGCTGGAGGGGCAGCTGCACGATCTGAGGCCCGGCGACGCGCTGCGCTACCGGCTGAGCGGCGGCTCCTGCTTCGAGACCCCGCCGGACGAGGGCGCACGCTACATGCTCGTGCTGGTGACGCCATGAGCCTCGTGATCCGCGAGCTGGGCCCGGACGAGGCCGAGGCGCTTGCCGCCGAGCTGGGCGCGCTCTTGCGCAACTGTGTCGAAGACGGCGCCAGCGTGGGCTTCGTGATGCCCTTCACCCAGGCCGAGGCCGAGGCGTTCTGGACCGCGAGCGTGTTTCCCTCGCTGCGCCGGGGGGGCCGGGTGCTCTGGGCTGCCTTCGAGGGCGGGGTGCTGGTGGGCACCGTGCAGCTGGCGCTCGAGATGATGCCGAACCAGGTTCACCGCGCCGAGGTCTCGAAGATGCTCGTCGCCCCCGCCCACCGCCGCCGCGGCCACGCGCGGGCCCTGATGTCCGCACTCCTCGCCCGCGCTACCGTGGAAGGGCGCAGCCTCGTCACCCTCGACACCCGCAGCGGCGACGCGGCGCAGCTCCTCTATGCCAGCCTCGGCTTCGAGGTGGCGGGCGAGATCCCCGGCTTCGCCCTCGCCCCCGAGGGCAGCGACCGGCGGGACGCCACCACCTACATGTATCGTCTGGGCTGAGCGCCTGACGTTGCGCCCGTGGCGGGCGGTGCAGGGGGCGCTGCCCCCGTCCCTGCGGGACTCCCCCGGAGTTTGTCTGGCAAGATGAAGGGTGGGGTTTGTGGTGTGGTTTCGGGGCGTGGATCGGGGGGAGTGTGTGTTGGGAGGTTAGCAGGGGGCGCTGCCCCCTCGGCGCGGTGCGCCTCACCCCCGGAGTTTATCTGGCAAGATGAAGGGGAGGGGCTGCCCTGGTGTTGGGGATCGCGAGGGGCGCGCGGACGGGTCGGTTTGGGCGGGGGCGCTGCCCCCCGCGGTGCGTGCGCGCCTCACCCCCGGAGTTTGCTGGCCAAGATGAAAGAGAGGGGCTGTGCCTGGGGTGGGGAGGTGCGGGAGGTTTGAGGTCGGGGCTGGAATGGGAAACGCCCGGGCTGTGGGGCCCGGGCGGTGTTTTGTTGGGATAATGGATCGGGAGGCTCAGAGGCCGAGGCGGGCGGCGACGATCTCGTTCACGGCCTTGGGGTTGGCCTTGCCGCCGGTGGCCTTCATCACCTGGCCCACGAACCAGCCCGCGAGCTTGGGGTTCTGCTTGGCCTTCTCGACCTGCGCCGGGTTGGCGGCGATGATCTCGTCCACCGCGGTCTCGATGGCGCCGGTGTCGGTCACCTGCTTCATGCCGCGCTCTTCGACGATCTTCTCGGGGTCGCCACCCTCGGTGTAGACGATCTCGAACAGGTCCTTGGCGATCTTGCCCGAGATGGCGTCCGAGGTGATCAGGCGGATGATGCCCGCGAGCTGCGTCGGCGTGACCGGGCTGTCCTCGATCGAGTGGTCTTCCTTCTTGAGGCGGCCGAAGAGCTCGTTGATGACCCAGTTGGCGGCCAGCTTGCCGTCGCCCGCATCGCCCGCGACCTGCTCGAAATAGGCGGCGTTCGCCACTTCGGCGGTCAGCACGCCCGCGTCGTATTCCGACAGGCCGAACTCGGTGACGAAGCGCGCCTTCTTGGCGTCGGGCAGCTCGGGCAGGGAGGCGGCGATGTCGTCCACCCAAGCCTGCTCGATCTCGAGCGGCAGCAGGTCGGGGTCGGGGAAGTAGCGGTAGTCGTGCGCCTCTTCCTTGGAGCGCATCGAGCGCGTCTCGCCCTTGTCCGGATCGTAGAGACGGGTTTCCTGGTCGATGGAGCCGCCGGCCTCGAGGATGGCGATCTGGCGCTTCGCCTCGTAGTCGATGGCCTGCTGGATGAAGCGCATCGAGTTCATGTTCTTGATCTCGCAGCGGGTGCCGAGATGGCCGAAGTCCTGCGTCTCCTGGTAGCGCTCGTAGGCGCCGGGCAGGCAGACCGAGACGTTCACGTCGGCGCGCAGGTTGCCGTTCTGCATGTTGCCGTCGCAGGTGCCGAGATAGCGCAGGATCTGGCGCAGCTTGCCGACATAGGCGGCGGCCTCTTCGGGGCCGCGGATGTCGGGGCGCGAGACGATCTCCATCAGCGCCACGCCGGTGCGGTTGAGATCGACGAAGGACATGTTCGGATCCATGTCGTGGATCGACTTGCCGGCGTCCTGCTCGATGTGGATGCGCTCGATGCGCACCAGCCGCGCGATGCCTGGCTCCATGTCCACCAGCACCTCGCCCTCGCCCACGATCGGGTGATAGAGCTGGCTGATCTGGTAGCCCTGTGGAAGGTCCGGGTAGAAGTAGTTCTTGCGGTCGAATGCGGATTTCAGGTTGATCTGCGCCTTCAGGCCCAGCCCGGTGCGCACCGCCTGCTCGACGCAGTACTCGTTGATGACCGGCAGCATGCCGGGCATGGCCGCGTCCACGAAGGACACGTTGGAGTTCGGCTCGGCGCCGAACCGGGTCGAGGCGCCGGAAAACAGCTTGGCCTGGGACGAGACCTGGGCATGGATCTCCATCCCGATCACCAGTTCCCAGTCGTGTTTGGCCCCGGCAATGACCTTGGGTTTGGGGGCCTCGTAGCTCAGGTCAAGCATGGCGTATCCTCGTCTCGCTGATCGCGACGGGGATACGCCAGAGCGGAACAGGGGGCAAGGGTGCAGGAGGAACAGGGCGTGGGGGTGAGGGCGATCCCCGCCTCGGAGAAGCGGACCTGCCGTCCAAGGCGCAACTGATGGGCGAAATGCTCCGCCAGCGCCGAGAGCGCGCGCGACTTGCCGCGGCGCAGGCGCTCGCCGGCGTCAACGCTGCCGGGGATGGGCCGGGCGCGGGCCCAGAGGTCGGGGTGGATCTCGCGCAGGTGGTTGTGGACGATCCAGCCGAAGCAGCCGGCGATGCGCGCCTGCGCCGAGCGCGGCGCCGCGGCGCCCGAAAGCGAGAGGCCGCAGAAGGCGGCGAGCTGGTTGGCCATGTGCTGGTCGGGGCGGCGCGCGAGGATGTCGTGCAGCGCCTCGGCGAAAAGCTCGCCGTCGACCGCCGCGAAGGCGCCGGCCTCGCCGCTGGCCAGCGCGTCGAACCAGACCCAGGCGTAGGCGCCGCTGCCCCAGAGGTCGGCGGTGCGCCCGGCGGTGCGGCGCGCCTCGTGGTCGAGTCGGTCCCAGTTGCCGAAGCGCGAGGGCCGCAGGTCGCGCCCCAGCGCGCGCATGTGGTCGGGGCAGGCCGGGTCGAGGTCGATGAGGTCCTCGTAATCGTCGATCACCCGCGCCTCGGGGCGGGGCTCGAGCTCGAGCAGGGCGCAGCGCACGGCGGCAAGCGCGGGCGAGTCGCATTCCAGCGGATCGAAGCGCGCCACCAGCCGCTGTGCCGCCTCGAGATGCTGGGCGCGGGCGTCGCGGCGCAGGGCGCCGGGCACGGGGGCGCCGGGGCGTCCGGCCCAGCCGCGCGCCACCGCGAGATGCGCCAGCGCCGGCACCAGCGCCAGCCACGGGTCGCGCTCGACGTGGTCGATGGCGTCGCGCAGGGCGAAGAGGCTGGCGCGGGCGGCGGTGGGATCGTTGCGCCCGGCCGCGGCCAGCGCGCTTTCCACCGCGTCGGAATGCGCGCCCTCGGCCAGCAGCCGCGCCACCGGGGTGCCGCCCAAGGTGGCGGCGCGATCGATGTCGGCCTCGCGCAGGCCGCGGGCCAGCGTCTCCCAGTCGTCCTGCCGGGCGAGGAAGCGGCCCTGCGTGCGCAGCCTCCCGCGCTCGGCGGACTCGGGCGGGCTGTCGCGGAAGGGGATGTCGATCTGCCGGGGGTGACGGCCATCGCGACAGGCCTCGGGAAGCTCCTCGTCGGCGGGGACGGGGCGGGGCTGGGGACGGGCGGCCGAGCGGGGGCGGGCACGCCATCCGGCCAGCTGCGCAGAGAGCGCGCGGACGGCCGGAAGTACCGATGGAAGTACGGACGGACGTACGGTGGAGGGCTTGTCGGAGTTGATCATGGCCACGAAACTGACCGTGGATTCGGGCACCTTGAGGGCGGGCTCGCGAACAAGCGGCGGCAATCCGCCCATGGCCGCAGGGGGCTCGCCTTATTGAGTCCCAATGGGTTAACGCAGGTTCCTGCGGAGAGGTTCCCGGGTCGGCCGATTTCGCAGGCGCAGAAAACTTTACCGGAAAGCGCCCGTATGGCATGGGTTCAGCCATGCTGCCACGTCTGTTTTCCATACTGGCGGCGCTGCTGATCGCAAGCGCTGCACATTCGGACCCGCTTCCGTTTCCGCTTCCCCCGACCGAGTCGGTGCACGCGGTGTCTTCCTCGGTGCGCCCGCTCGCCCGCCGGACGACCATCCCCGAAGCCCGCTGGGGCACCAAGGGCGGGCGCAACACCTGGTCGCTCGCGGCGCTCTCGGCGCTGCGCGGGCCGGCGAGCCGGCTGCCCGAGATCGTTCCCGACGACATCGCGACCTGGTGCCCGGCCTACCCGAGCGCCGGCCGCGAGGACCGCGAGGCGTTCTGGCTTGGGCTGGTCTCGGCGCTGGCCAAACACGAGAGCACCTATCGCCCCACCGCGGTGGGCGGCGGCGGGCTCTGGTACGGGCTGCTGCAGATCCTGCCCTCGACCGCGCGGCTCTACGGCTGCCAGGCGGGCAGCGGCGACGCGCTCAAGGATCCGCGCCTGAACCTTGCCTGCGGGCTGCGCATCATGGCCAAGACCGTGTCGCGTGACCGCGTGGTGAGCCGCAACATGCGCGGCGTGGCCGCCGACTGGGGCCCGTTCCACAGCCGCACCAAGCGCGAGGATATGATCGCATGGACCCGCGCGCAGCCCTATTGCGCCGGCCTGCCGCGCTCGCTGAAGCCGGTTGCCCGGCCCGACGCCTGGGGCGCGCCCGCCGTCATGGCCTCGGCCGAGCTGCCGCAGTCGGACATGGTCATTGCGCTGAGCGAGAACGGCACCATCCTGCGCCCGGTCGACCACTCGGCCGAGCCTGTGATCGCCACCTCGGGCCACGACCACCGTGCGCCCGCCGGGGCCTACAGCCGGTTCGAATGAGCCGGGGCTGAGGTTCCGCCGGGCGCCCTCAGGCCCGGTCTGCAAGACGATACCGGACGCCACTCACGGAGCGCCGGGGGCCCAGCCCCCGGCGTTTTTCTTTGGTGCCGGGTTCAGCCCAGCAGGCGGGTGACCATCTCGGTCACGTCCCGCGACAGGCCGGGCCGGGCGGCGATGCGCTCGAGCGCGGCCTTCATCAGCGCCTGCCGGTCGGCGTCGTAGCGCTTCCACGTCTGGAAGACCGAGCACATGCGGGCGGTGGTCTGCGGGTTCTTCTCGTCGAGCTTGATGAGCCAGTCGGCAAGGAACCGGTAGCCGCTGCCGTCCCTGGCGTGGAAACCCGCGTGGTTCATCGCCAGAGAGCCCATCACCGCGCGGAAGCGATTGGGGTTCTTCCAGTCGAAATCGGCCCGCTCGGTGAGCGCGGCGGCACGGGCGACGGCCTTTTCCGGTGCGGTGGCGGCGACCTGCAGCGCGAACCACTTGTCCATCACCAGCCGGTCGTCCTTCCACTGCGCCTCGAAGGCGGCAAGGGCGGCATCCTCGGCCCCGGCGGTGATCAGGCAGGAGAGCGCGCTCAGCTGCATGGTCATGTTGTCGGCGGCGTCGTACTGCGCCTGCGCCGCCTTGCCGCCATCGAGCCGGGTCTGCAGCGACAGCACCGCGTTGCCGAGCGTGCGCTTGCCGGACTGTTCGGCGTCGGGCGCGTAGGGGGCATCGACCTGCGCCTCGGCCATCAGCTCGGGCAGCAGCGCCGACCAGCGCGTCGCCATGGCGTCGCGCAGGGTCTCGGTGGCGGCATAGATCGCGTCGGGATCCGGGGTCACACCACGGGCGTGCAGCATCTGCGCCAGCTCCGCCTGCGTCGGCAGCGCCAGCATCAGCGCCCGGAACGCCGGGTCGAGCGTCGTGTCGCGCAGCACCTGCTCAAGCGCGTCGATCCATGCCAGATCCGGCCCCGCGCCCTCGGTGATCATCGCCAGGAGACAGGCCCGGGCCAGATCGCGGCTCGCTTCCCAGCGGTTGAAGGCGTCGGTGTCATGGGCCAGCAGGAAGCTCTTTTCCTCGGCCGTGCTTTCGCGCATCAGCACCACCGGCGCCGAGAAGCCGCGCAGGATCGACGGTACGGGCTTCGCGTTCAGCCCCTCGAAGGTGAAGCTCTGGGTGGCCTCGGTCATCTCGAGCATGGTTGTCGGGACCACCTCGTCGCCATTGGGGTTCAGCAGGCCCACGGCGATCGGCAGCACCTGCGGCGCCTTCTCGGGCTGGCCGGGGGTGGGGGGCGTCTCCTGCGTGAAGGTCAGCGTGTAGGTGCCATCGGTGTAGTCGTCGCTGACCTTGAGATGCGGCGTGCCCGACTGCGAGTACCAGCGCTTGAACTGGGTGAGATCGCGGCCGGTGGAATCCTCGAAGACCTTCAGCCAGTCCTCGATGGTGCAGGCCTGACCGTCGTGCCGTTCGAAATAGAGGTCGAGCGCCTTGCCATAGGCCTCGGCCCCGACCAGACGGCGCAGCATCCCGATCACCTCGGCGCCCTTCTCGTAGACCGTGGCGGTGTAGAAGTTGTTGATCTCCTGGAAGCTCTCGGGCCGCACCGGGTGCGACAGCGGACCCTGGTCCTCGGGGAACTGGCGGGCGCGCAGGTCGATCACGTCCGAGATCCGCTTCACCTCGGCCGAGCGCATGTCCGAGGTGAACTGGCTGTCGCGGAACACCGTCAGCCCTTCCTTCAGGCAGAGCTGGAACCAGTCGCGGCAGGTGATGCGGTTGCCGGTCCAGTTGTGGAAATACTCGTGTGCGATGATCGCCTCGATGCGCTCGAAATTGGCGTCGGTCGAGGTCTCGGGCGACGCCAGAACGCAGGAGCTGTTGAAGACGTTGAGCCCCTTGTTCTCCATCGCGCCCATGTTGAAGTCGTCGACGGCCACGATATTGAAGATGTCGAGATCGTATTCCCGGCCGTAGACCTCTTCGTCCCAGCGCATGGAATCCTTCAGCGCCTGCATGCCGAAGGCGCATTTGCCCTCGTCGCCGGGGCGCACGTAGATGTTCAGCTCGACCTCGCGGCCGGACATGGTGGTGAAGCTGCCCGGGTGGTTCAGCAGCTCGCCCGCCACCAGCGCGAAGAGATAGGCGGGCTTGGGCCACGGATCGTGCCACTCGGCCCAGCCCTCGCCCTGCGCCACCGGGTTGCCGTTCGACAGCTTGACGGGCTCGTCGCCCTCGATGCGCACGGTGAAGACCGACATCACGTCGGGGCGGTCGGGGTAGTAGGTGATCTTGCGGAAGCCCTCGGCCTCGCATTGCGTGCAGTACATGCCGTTCGACATGTAGAGCCCCTCGAGCGCGGTGTTGGCGGCGGGGGCGATCTCGACCTCGCTCTCCCACAGGAAGCCGCCCTCGGGCACGTCGCATTCGAGCCCCTCGGCGGTCAGCACCGGCGTGACCTCGGTGCCGTCGATGCTGGCCCGGATCAGCCGCAGGTCCTCGCCATGCAGGAAGAAGCGCTGCGCGGGGGCGTCCGGGTTGGGCTCGAAGCGGATGCGCGAGCGGACGCGGGTCGCGTCGGGCGACAGCGCCACCGTGAGGTGCACGTCGGCCACCTGCCAGCCGAAGGGGGTGTAATCCTTGAGATAGATGGTCTGGGGGCTTGCGTCTTTCATGCTCTCTCTCTCGTCCTCTCGCTGCGCGGGCCCGGGACCCGCGCCGTTTGGCCAAGTGTTAGGCCCAGCGGGGGCGGGCGGCAACCGCGCCGCCGGAATTTCCCTGAAGGCCCCTTTGGCCGGGGGCGTCGCCGCGCCGGGGCGGCCTGTCGCGAGGCCACGGTTCACAATGTGTTCTTTACCTCGCGCCGCTCCTCCGGCAGTCTTCGCCCGAGCCGTACGCGGAGAGCCCCATGCGCCGTTTCGAAGAGATCCTCGCCATCGCCATCGACCGCAAGGGCAGCCGCGAGGCGGTGCTGGGCGATGCCCCGGTGCCCCGCTCTGCCGACGAGATCGCCGCCATCCCCGACGACCGCTGGCTCGCGGGCATGGCGCGCGGCATCTTCCAGGCAGGCATCAGCTGGACCGTGGTCGAAAGCAAGTGGCCCGGCATCGAAGAGGCCTTCCACGGCTTCGACACCGGGCGCTGCGCGATGATGTCGGACGACTGGTTCGACGCGCTGCTGGGCGACCGGCGGGTGATCCGCTCGGGTCCCAAGATCGCCGCCATCCGCGACAACGCCGTCTTCATCCGCGAGACCGCCGCCGCCTCGGGCAGCTTCGGGCGGCGGGTTGGGGACTGGCCGGCGGGCGATTTCATCGGCCTGCTCGACTGGCTCAAGCGCGAGGGCGCGCGGCTCGGTGGCAACACCGGCGCCTACCTGCTGCGCGGCATGGGCAAGGACGGCTTCCTGCTGAGCCGCGACGTGGTCGCCCGCCTCGTGGCCGAGGGGGTGATCGACAAGGCCCCGGGCTCGCGCAAGGCCATGGTGCCGGTGCAGGAGGCCTTCGACCGCTGGGCGGCGGAAAGCGGCGAGAGCTTCACCACCATCAGCCGGGTGCTGGCGCGCAGCATCGGCTGAGCCGCCCGGCCTGCGTCAGTCGGGGATCAGCGCCGCCGCAGCGGTCCGCCGCACCGAGGCGGTGAGCCCCGAAAGCGCCCCTGCCACCAGCCGGTTCACCTGCCAGTAAAGCGCCACGTCGCGCGGCGCGGTGGGCATCAGCGGCACCAGCAGACCCTTGGCAATCGCCTTCACCACCAGCGGCTTGGGGTTCAGCCCCCAGCCGAGCCCCAGCCGCGCAGCCTCGACGAAGCCCTGCGACGAGGGCAGGCGGTGGACCGGCGGCAACAGGTTCTCGCCGGTGACCTCGCGCAGCCAGTCGTGCTGCATCCGGTCCTTGGCGTTGAACTGCAGCATCGGCGCGCGGGTGAGGGCGGCGGCGGTGACGCCCTCGGCGAAAAAGCGGCGATGGAAGGACGGCGCACAGGTCGCGACGTAGCGCAGCCGTCCCAGCGGATGGACGTCACAGCCCTGTACGGCGCGGCCATGGGCGGTGATCGCAGCCGAGACCTCGCCCCGCCGCAGCCAGTCGGCGGAGTGGGTCTCGTCGTCGAGCGCGATGTCGAAGAGCAGGTCCTGCCCGGCCAGCGCCGGCAGGAACCACGTCGAAAGGCTGTCGGCATTCACCGCCAGCCGCAGCCGTGCCGGGGCGGCGGGCAGCAGCAGATCCCGCGCCAACGCCGCATCCAGCAGCGCGATGTCCGAGGCGTGCCGCGCCAGCCGCGCACCGGCGGGGGTGGCGGTGCAGGGGGCGCCGCGCAGCACCAGCGCGGTGCCGACGCGGTCTTCGAGCGCCTTGATCCGCTGCGAGATCGCCGAGGGCGTGACATGCAGCGCACCGGCGGCGGCGTCGAAGCTGCCGAGACGCAGCACCGCGTCGAGCGCGGCCAGCTGGGCGGGGTCGTGTGACATTAGCAGAACTTATCCAGATACAGATCGTTTAACTAGCCTGATCTGAAGCCGGCTGCTACCTCCGCCGGCACCACGAGTGCAAGGGCAGGAGAGAGACACATGCAGGCGGCACTGGCGGGCTTTTCACTGGGGATGTCGCTGATCGTGGCGATCGGCGCGCAGAACGCCTTCGTGCTGCGGCAGGGCATCGTGCGGGCGCATGTCTTCCCGGTGGCGGCGATCTGCGCCGCCTCGGACGCGGTGCTGATCGCGGCGGGGGTCGCGGGCTTCGGCGCGCTCACCGGCGCGCTGCCGTGGCTCGAGACCGCGATGCGCTGGGTCGGCGCCGCCTTCCTGCTCTGGTACGGCCTGCGCAGCTGGCGCGCGGCATGGCTGGGCGAGGGCGCGCTTCGGGCCGGGGCCGCCGCCGGCAGCCTGCGCGCCGCGGTGCTGACCTGCCTCGCGCTGACATGGCTCAACCCGCATGTCTACCTCGACACGGTGATGCTGCTGGGTGCGGTCTCGGCCCAGTACGAGGACCGCACCGGCTTTGCGCTGGGCGCGATGGCGGCCTCGGTGCTGTTCTTCTTCACGCTGGCCTATGCGGCGAGGCTGCTGGCGCCGGTTTTCGCGCGCCCGGCGGCGTGGCGGGTGCTCGACCTCGGCATCGGGGCGGTGATGCTGGCACTGGCGGCGCGGCTGGCCTCGGGGCAGTGATCCGGGGAGAGACCTCCGCCAGAACGCGCGTGCAGCAGGGTTGCCGCAGGCCGCCCGCCAAATCCCGTGCCGCGCGGCTCACGCAAGCCCCGCGCCAAAACGCGCGTGCCTGACGGTTCCCGCTGACCGCCCGCCACATCCCCGTGCCGCGCGGTTCCCGCTTGCACCCCTTCGTTGGCAGGCTAATGGTCCTCGCCATGACACGCGACGCTCAATCCCCTGTCAGGGGTGTTCTCTGGATGGTCGTGACGGGGCTTTGCTTCGTTGCGGTGACCGCGCTCGTGAAGATGCTGGGCGGTCGCGTTCCGGCGGCGGAATCCGCCTTCCTGCGCTACCTGCTGGGCCTCGTTCTGCTGTTGCCGGCGTGGCGCGATCTGCGCGGGCTGCAGATGACGCCGCGGCTCTGGGGCCTGACGGCGGTGCGCGGAGCGGCGCAGACCGTGGGCGTGATCTGCTGGTTCTTCGCGATGACCCGCATCCCGCTGGCCGAGGTCACGGCGATGAACTACCTGGCGCCGGTCTACATCACCATCCTCGCGGTCTTCGTCCTTGGCGAGCGCCTCGCCATCCGCCGCATGATGGCCATCGCCGCGGCCTTTGCCGGCGCGCTGCTGATCCTGCGCCCGGGCTTCCGCGAGCTCGACCCCGGCCATTTCGCCATGCTGGCGACGGCGGCGCTGTTCTCGGTCTCCTACCTCGTGGCCAAGATCGTCTCGGCCGAGCTGCCGGCGGCGGTGGTCGTGGCGCTCCTGTCGGTGTCGGTGACGCTGGGGCTCTTGCCCTTCGCGCTGGCGGTCTGGGTTACACCCTCGCTGACGGATTTCGGCATCCTCGTGGGCGTTGCCTGCTTCGCGACCGGCGGGCATTACGCCATGACGCTGGCCTTCGCGGCGGCGCCGGTGACCGTCACCCAGCCGGTGACCTTCCTGCAGCTGATCTGGGCGGTGCTCCTCGGCGCGGTGTTCTTCGGCGAACCGGCGGACGTCTGGGTGATGGCAGGCGGCGCCGTGATCATGGGCTCGGTGCTTTTCATCACCTGGCGCGAGGCGGTGCTGAAGCGCCGCATCGCCACCGCCGCGCCGCCGCCGCAGGGGTGAAGTGGGGAAACGCAGTGTTTCCCGTCCCACAAAAATCCCCGTCCTGAGCGCAGTTTCGCCCCAATTGGCCCGCAGCCTTCCCGGCATGCGAGGAGACGATTGGAGCGTGACATGTATCCCGAGACCAAGCCCGCCGAAGACCTGACCGAGATCCGCAGCTTCCTGCTGAGCGAGCGTGACAAGTCGCTTTCCGAAACCGAATGGCGGTTCCGGATGCGCGGCTACGGCTACAACCTCCGCCGCACCGAGCGCGGCATGGAGATCGCCCGCCTGCCGCAGAACGCGGTGTTGGGCACGCTCGAGATCTGAGCAGGGCACGCGGGCTGCGCCGGTGACCGGGCGCGGGTGACGGAGCGGGGGCTGCTCTTGGGCTGTGCCACCCTTCGGAGCCCGCGCCCTGGTCGCCGCCGGCGTGTCGCCGTGACGTCCGCGCCAGGGTACCCAATGGCGTGTCGCCAGTAAGCCAGCGGGCGCGTGGTCCAGAGGCGGCGCCCGGCTCCTGCCAGCGCGTCGCCCAACGGCAGGGCCACCGTGGCGCGATTGCCCGCACGCAAGATTACGGTGCGGGCTGTCGCAATCCTTGTAGCCTTGTCCGCAATCCGACGTATCATCCGGCAACATGCGCTTGTCTTCACTCGGATTCTCGGAATGGACGTTGTGGACCCCGTCTCTCTCTACAACCAGATCGCCATGCCTGCGCTGTCGCTGCCGGAGGTCGCCCTGCTGCTGTTCCTGTCGCTGCCCGCGGCGGCGGTGATCGGCTTCCGCACCGGCGCCCACCGGCGCCGGAGGTTGCTGGCGGCAGACAACAAGATCGAGCACGTGGTGGGCGAGACCACGCTCGGTGCCATCCTCGCGCTCCTGGGTCTGCTGCTGGCGTTCAGCTTCGGCAATGCCCTGAACCTCGCGCAGGCCCGGAAGGCGGCGGTGGTGGGCGAGGCCGCGGCCATCGGCACCGCCTTCCTGCGCGCCGATTACGTCGCCGAGCCCGCCCGGACCGAGCTGCAGAAGGCGCTGCTCGACTATGGCCGCAGCCGCATTCTGCCGATGGACGGCAGCCTTGCCACCACCGAGCAGGCCCGCGCCTTCCTCAAGGAGACGCTGACAGCGCAGGAGAAGCTCTGGCCGCTGACGCTGGAGGCCACCGCCGACCCGATGCCCGCGCCGCTGAAGGGATTCGTCGCGGGGGCGATGAACGACGCGCTCGACGCCCATCTCTACCGGGTCGAGCACCTGTCGAATCCGGTCTCGGACGTGGTGCTGAGCATGTTGCTGGCGGCGGCGCTGATGTCGCTGTTCCTGCTCGGCAACCGCAACGGCAGCAACGGCCGCGACCTTACGTGGCGAACCTTCGTGCTGTCGGGCTTCCTCTTCGTGGTGATGCTGACCATCGTCGACACCCAGCGCTCGGCCGAGGGGCTGGTGCGCACCGACGAGACCGCGCTGCTGGTCACGGTGCACGACATGGAACTGGCGCTCGCGGGGCGGAACTGAACGTGCGCCGGGACGGGTTGCGCGTGGCCCTGCGATAGGCTGTTAACCTTTCTTAACGGATCCCCTAGACCGCGCCGGAGTTATCGAGGACTCCGGCACCATGATCCGTATTGCCCTGTTTTTCCTGGCCCTCACCGCGGCCCAGCCGCTGCTGGCCGGCCCGTCGGGGTCGGTGCACGTGGTCGATGGCGACACTTTCGACGTCGGCGGCACGCGGGTGCGGCTGCATGGCATCGACGCCCCCGAGGCCGAGCAGATGTGCGGCGGCGACGGCGTGCCGATGTGGGCCTGCGGGGCCTGGGTCTCGGACGAGGTCCGGGTCCGCTACGAGGGCCGCGTCGCCCGCTGCGAACAGCGCGACACCGACCGCTACGGCCGGGTGGTGGCGACCTGCGTGATCGATGGCGAGGACGTGGGCCGGGCGTTGGTGCGCGACGGGCTGGCCTTCGCCTACCGGCGCTACGGCATGGACTACGACCTCGACGAGAAGGGCGCGGCGGTGCAGGAGCGCGGGCTGCACGGCGCGGGCGTGCAGTCGCCGGCGGCGTTCCGGGCGGCGGCACGTGCCGGCGCCGCGCAGGCCAATGCCGCCAGTGCTCCGGCGGGCTGCGTGATCAAGGGCAACGTTTCGCGCGATGGCAAACGCATCTACCACGTGCCCGGGCAGCAGTATTACGACGACACCCGCATCAGCCTCTCGAAGGGCGAGCGCTGGTTCTGCTCCGGGGCGGAAGCAGAAGCCGCGGGCTGGCGCAAGGCGCGCCGGTAGGGACCTGATGCGGGGCTGGACGGGGCCCTTGCCTGGCGGGGGGCCGGGACGTGCCGGGTGATTTGCCGGGGTGGCCCGCGCGGGAAGCGCCCGGGGTTCAGTCGAGCAGCGGCTCGATTTCCGAGACGATGGCCTCGGACATCGGCCGCGTGGTCGCGCCCCAGTCGGCGACGAATGTGCCGTCGGGTCCGATCAGTGCCTTGTTGAAGTTCCACGAGGGCTCGAACCCCTGCTCGGCGAGCCAGAGATAGAGCGGATGCGCCGCGTCGCCGCGCACCCGGGTGATCGTGGTCATCGGGATGTCGAGCCCGAAGGTCAGCTCGCAGAACTCCTTGACCTCGGCCTTGCTGCCGAGCTCCTGGCGGAAGTCGTTCGAGGGCACGGCGAGCACCACGAGCCCGCGCTCGCGGTAGCGGTCGTAGAGCTCCTGCAGCCCGTCGTACTGCGGGGTGAAACCGCAGCGCGAGGCGGTGTTGACCACCAGCACCGGGCGGCCCCGCCACTGGTCCAGCGACAGCGTGCCGCCGTCGATGTTGTCGAAGGTGAAGGGCTGGGCGGCGGCCAGCGGCGCCGCCGCGATGCGCGAGGCGATCAGGGGGAGGAGAAGCGTGGCGAGGGCGAACTGTCTGCGATGCATGGCGGCGGGTCCTTTCCAGCCAAGATAGCACGGATGGCGCCGGGTCAATGGGCGGGATCGGTGGTGCGGCGTGGGTGGCATGGGCGCGGCGCTGCGTGCGGGCGGGCGCATCGGTACTGGTCAGCGCGGGCGCGGGGGCGTAATCTGGTCCGTCAGGAGGTGCGCCATGGCCGGAGGCTGGAGCCGCGACGGAGCGGTGAACGAACAGATCGAGGCGTCGATCTCGGACGAGCTCGAACGCATGCGGGCGCGCAAGGCGCCGGTGGGCGAGAGCCTCATGGAATGCGCCGAGTGCGGCGAGGAGATCCCCGAGAAGCGGCGGCTCGCCATTCCCGGGGTGAAGCTCTGCATCGACTGCCAGCAGGAGCACGACGGCACCTACCGCGCGCGCTCGGGCATCAACCGGCGCGGCTCGAAGGATTCCCAGCTCAAGTGACGCCCCGGATGGCGTGACGTGATCGCGTGCCCCGATCTGGCGGTGCGGGCGCGAGGCGCGCCCGCGCAGGTCGTCTCGTCCCCGGCCTGTGGCCGTGTCCTCGGGTTGGCTCCCGTGGCGGGTGTTGGTGTGATACGGGTTGGTTTGGCAGGGTGTGGTTGGGGATGGCGCGAGTTGCCGAGAGGCGGCTGAGGGGCAGGTCTGCCCTCAGCGCGCCTTTCCGATGGTCGGGGGCGATTCCCCGCCGCCTCAAGGACGCACTGTGCGCGCCGCGCGGGGCGCGCGGTGGCCTGCGGCCATCCTTGACCCGCCGCGGAATCACCGGTTTTCGGAGGGCGGGTGCGGCTCGTCGGTTTCTTCCTCGGGAAGGGGTCGCGAGCCCGCGCCGATGCCGGCGCGGCGCAGGCCGGCGCGGTAGAGTGGCACGAGGTCCAGCATCGCCACCGCGAAGCCCAGCGGGATCATCCAGAATCCGAGGATCGGCAGGAAGCCGAGGATGCCGCCGCAGATCAGCAGCAGCCCCAGGACCAGCCGCAGGCCCGGCGGAACCCGCCGCCGGACATGCACGAGCATGCGGCGCAGTCTGGTTCTGAACGAGCGACCCTTGGAGGACGCCCCTGGGAGTTTCATCTCTCGTCTGCCTCGGTTTCGTCCACGCGAACGTGCGACGGGAAGCTCATGTCGGGTCGGCCGGTCTGTCTGTCAAGGAATCGGGGCAGGCGCCGCCACGGATTGGACTCCAAAAAAGACCTCTAAGACAGCCGGGCATCACCAGAGAGATAACGGTAATCGCTCTGATGCACCCAGAATGCGAATTGTTCGCCTTTCTCGGCAAGATACCCTTCGACCCGGTCGATGCTCGTCTGGGGCGTTTCGCCAAAATATCCTGCAGTGCTCAGGGCATAAGCGCGCAAAGCCGCATCGAACCCCGGCGCGCCGAGCTTCAGCTTCGAATAGTCGAGCTCGGTCAGACCGAGCTCGAGGCTTGCTCGCGCCGCTGAACTGGCTGTTTGGCTGCTACTGTCAAGGGATGCAGGGTTTTCCAGGACCGATGCGATCCAGCCAGTCGATACGAAGTGCTGTCTCGGGCCTTCGCGCCAATGCACGACGGAAAAGTTGTATTTCGCGATCCCGGGCCATTTCGGAGCGGCCAGGATTGTCCTGACCGCGCCGACGAGATCCTCTTCCGTCACTCTTCCATCGCCTCCAGCTCGTCGATGAAGCCCTCGATCATCGACAGGCCCTTGTCCCAGAATGTGGGATCGGACGCGTCGAGGCCGAAGGGCGCGAGCAGCGCCTTGTGGTGTTTCGAGCCGCCCGCCTTGAGCATGTCGAAATACTTGTCCTCGAAGCCTTCCGGGCTTTCCTGGTAGACCGCGTATAGCGCGTTCACGAGGCCGTCGCCGAAGGCATAGGCGTAGACGTAGAAGGGCGAGTGCACGAAATGCGGGATGTAGGCCCAGAACGTCTCGTAGCCCGGCATGTACTCGAAGGCCGGCCCGAGGCTCTCGGCCTGCACCGACATCCACAGCGCGTTGATGTCGTCCGGGGTCAGCTCGCCGCCGCGACGCGCCTCGTGCAGCTTGCACTCGAAGTCGTAGAAGGCGATCTGGCGCACCACCGTGTTGATCATGTCCTCGACCTTGCCGGCGAGCATGACCTTGCGCTCCTTCTGGTCCTTGGCGGTGTCGAGCATGGCGCGGAAGGTCAGCATCTCGCCGAAGACCGACGCCGTCTCGGCCAGGGTCAGCGGCGTCGAGGCCAGCATCTCGCCCTGGCCCGCCGCCAGCACCTGGTGCACGCCGTGGCCGAGCTCGTGGGCGAGGGTCATCACGTCGCGCGGTTTGCCGAGGTAGTTCAGCATCACGTAGGGGTGGACCTCGGTCACCGTCGGGTGAGCGAAGGCGCCCGGCGCCTTGCCGGGTTTCACCGCGGCGTCGATCCAGCCCTTGGTGAAGAACGGCTCGGCGATCTCGGCCATGCGCGGGTCAAAGCCTGCATAGGCGTCGGTCACGGTCTTGCGCGCCTCGTCCCAGCCGACGATGCGGTCGCTCTCCATCGGCAGCGGCGCGTTGCGGTCCCAGACCTGCATGACGTCGAGACCCAGCCACTTGCGCTTGAGCTCGTAGTAGCGGTGCGACAGCCGCGGGTAGGCGGCGACCACCGCGTCGCGCAGCGCCTCGACCACCTCGGGCTCGACGTCGTTGCTGAGGTGCCGGCCCATCTGGGCCGACGGCATGCCGCGCCAGCGGTCCATGATCTCCTTTTCCTTGGCCTGGGTGTTGTGGACCCGGGCGAAGGTGCGGATGTTCTCGCCGAAGACACGGGCCAGCTCGTGCGCCGCGGCCTCCCGCTTGGAGCGGTCCTGCTCGGTCAGCAGGGTGAGGGTGCTCTCGATCGGTAGCTCCTCGCCGTCGATGGTGAAGCTGAGCCCGGCAATGGTCTCGTCGAAAAGCTTCATCCACGCGTCGCCGACCACGCCCATGTCGTGCAGGAAGCGCTCGAGCTCGTCGGAGAGCTGGTAGGGCTTCATCGCGCGGATGCGGTCGAAGGCGGGCTTGTAGCGGGCGAGCTCGTCGCTGGCGGTGAAGAGCGCGGCGTAGGCGTCATCCTCGATGGTGTTGAGTTCGAGGGTGAAGAACACCAGCGGCGTGGTGTAGATCGTCACCTTCTCCTGCAGGTCCGAGAGGAACTTGGCGCGCTCGGCGTCGGTGGTCGCCTGGTAGTAGCGCAGCCCGGCGTAGGACATGAGCCGCCCGCCCACGGTCTCGATCTTCTCGTGGCGTTGCACCATCTCGAGGAAGCCCGCGGCGTCGAGCCCGGCGAGCTGGCTCTCGTAGTCGGCCGCGAACCGGGCGCAGGCGTCCTCGAGCCAGTCGAGGTCGCGCTTCAGCTCGGGCGCGTCGGGGGCGGTGTAGAGATCGCTCAGGTCCCACTCCGGCAGGTCGCCGAGATCGCGGCCCTTGGCCGAGGCGTTTGCGTCGAAGACGGGGAGGGAACGGGGAAAGGCGGTCGTCATGGGGTCCTCACAGGCGAATGTCCCAATGACATAGGGCTCGGGGTGGGGGCATGGCAACCTCTGGCACCGGAATCGCCTGTTTCGGGGCACATCGGGCCGCATCGGGCGGGGTCCGGGCAGTTACGACGGAAGTATCGCCACCGCCGACCGGGAAAGCCGTGGATCGCTCGCGGGAATTGGCTAAGCTCGGGGAAGGGCCCGCCTGGGAGGGGACGGTGCCAGCATTTTTTCAATGGTCGGAGGGGAATTGAACAATGTCACATGCACCATTTCTATTCGGAGCAGGCGGGATCATCCTGGGATTCATCGGCGGCATCGCCATCGGCAGTGCCACCAGTGGGAGCCGCATCAACGAGGCGGTGGCCGACGCGCTGGCGCCGGGCCGGGAGGCCGCCCAGCAGGCCGCATCGACCCAGCAGGAGGCGCTCGCGGCGCTGTCCGAGCGGATCGGCGCGCTGGAGGCTCGTCTCGCCGAGTCCTCGGGCAGCGACGATCTCGCCGCCAGGCTGGGCGAGCGCATGGAGGCGATGAAGGCCGAGATGGCCTCGCGCATGGAGGCGATGTCGGACAGCGCCAAAACCCAGGCGGACACGCTGCGCTCGGCGCTGTCGGAGCTTTCGGGCGGGATGCAGGAGGCGGCGCAGATGGCCGCCGCGGCGGTGGCAGCCAAGGCCGGGGGCAGCGGCGCAGGCGAGGCCGCGGGCGGCATGACGGTGACCGAGCCGCTGGCGGTGGGGCAGACCGCGATGTTCGCCGATGGCGCGGTTCGGGCCTTCGTCGCTCGGCTCGACGGGCAGGGCGGCGCGGTGCGGCTGGTGGTGAACGGCACCACGGCCGAGCTGGGCTCGGGCGGCACGGCGCGGGTGCCGCAGGGCGAGGGCAGCTGTTCGGTCTCGGTCCTGGGGCTGAGTGACGGCAAGGTCACGCTGGGCTCGGATTGCGGCAGCGCGCCGGAGGCCGGGGCAGAGACCCCAGGGGCCGAGGGCGATGCCGCCGGGGCCGGGGGCGATGCCGCAGGGGCCGAGGGCGATGCCGCCGAGGCCGGGGCAGAGGGCGCAGGGGCCGCAGGCGGCGGCGAGGCCGGGGGCGAGACGGCAGCGCCCGAGAACGGCACCCGCCCTGGCGCGGTGGCGGTGCTGGCGGACGGCAAGCTGCGGGTCTTCGTGTCGGGCGTGGCATCCGACGGCAGCTCAGCGCGGATCGCGGTGAACGGGGTGCAGACCCAGACCGTCGAGCCCGGCGCCTCGGTCGAGGTCAAGGCGGGCGACGCCGCCTGCACCCTCACGGTGACCGGGATCGGCGGCGGCATGGTCGGCCTCGAGGCCTCCTGCGGCTGACGACCCGACCGGAAGGCGCGCCGCAATGGCGCGTCTTTGCTGTGTTCGGTGTCATGGTGGCGGGCGCGTTCTCCTTGTGCCCGTTGCCCTCGCGGCGGATGGCGGCAGGTTGCCCTTGAGGGTGTCTCTTGGGCCGTCACCCCCACGCGGCGAGCAGGTCGCGCAGGTCGGTCAGCGTGTTGGCCTCCTGCGCGGGCTTGTCGCGGCGCCAGCGGGCCATGCGGGGGAAGCGCAGGGCGAGGCCGGACTTGTGGCGGGGGCTCGGCTGGATGCCCTCGAAGGCGATTTCGAAGACCAGCTCGGGCCGCACCTGCCGCACCGGGCCGAAACGCTGCAGCGTGTTGCGGCGCACCCAGCTGGTGATCTCGTTGAACTCGGCGTCGGTGAGGCCGGAATAGGCCTTGGTGAAGGGCACGAGCTCGTTGCCGTCCCACGCCGCGAAGGTGAAGTCGGTGAAGAGGTTCGCGCGTCGTCCATGGCCCTGCTGGGCGTAGATCATCACCGCGTCGACGCTGAGCGGGTCAAGCTTCCACTTCCACCAGTCGCCCTTCTTGCGCCCGGCGAGGTAGGGCGCGTCGAGGCGTTTCAGCATCAGCCCCTCGGCGCGCCGCTCGCGGGCGGTGGCGCGGGTCTCGGCCAGCGCCTGCCAGTTGTCGAAGGCCACGCGGGGCGAGGGCAGCACGGGGGCGTCGGCGGGCAGCCCCTCGAGCAGCGCATCCAGTCGCGCGCGGCGCTCGGAGAGCGGCCGGTCGCGGATGTCGAGACCATCGGCCTCGAGCAGGTCGTAGGCCAGCATCACCACCGGCGCCTCGCGCAGCAGCTTCTTGGGCACCGTCTTGCGCCCGATGCGCTGCTGGAGCGTGTTGAAGGGCAGCGGCCGGGTGCCGTCCCAGGTCACCAGCTCGCCGTCGAAGACATGGCCCGGCGGCAGGAAGTCGAGAGCGCGGGCGAGCTCGGGGAAGCGGTCGGTCATCAGCTCCTCGCCGCGCGACCAGACGTGGTGGCTGCCGCCGCGCAGGATGAGCTGGCCGCGGATGCCGTCCCATTTCCACTCGGCCAGCCAGTCGCGGGGAGCGCCCAGCGTCTCGGGGCCGGCGTCGATCTGGTAGGCGAGGTAGAACGGGTAGGGGCGGCTGTCGTCGGCCTCGGGCGTGTCGGCCGCCACCAGCCGGTCCCACGTGGTGCCCTGCGGGGTCCAGTCGCCCATCAGCCGCAGCGCCATCGCCGGTTCGTCCTGCCCGGTGGCCTGCGCCAGCGCGCGGGTCATCAGCTTGCGGCTGACGCCGATGCGGAAACCGCCGGTGATCAGCTTGTTGAAGAGGAAGCGCTCGGTCTCGTCGAGCCCGTCCCACGCCTCGAGAATGAAGGCCTTACGGGCCTCGAGGTCGCGGTTCGGCAGGTCCGAGAGCGCCTCGAGCATGGCGGTGAGCGTGCGGTCCCTGCCGCGCCCGGGCGGCGGCAGCAGAAGCGCGATGGTCTCGGCGAGATCGCCCACGATGGGGTAGCATTCCTCGAGCAGCCAGAGCGGCACGCCGGCGCGCTCTGCCGCCCATTCCCGAAGCTGTGTCGTGGTCACCGCGCGCTTGGGGCGGCGGCCGGAGAACAGGGCCACGGTCCAGAGCCGGTCGGGCTCGGGCGCGGTGCGGAAATACTCGGCCAGCGCCGCGGTCTTCACCGTGGTCTTTGTGCTCTGGTCGATGGCGGTGAAAAGCTCGGCGAAGGCCTTCATGCGGCGTCCTCGGCGTCGTCCTCGGCGGTGCCGAACTCGGTCGGGACAACCTGTGCGTCGAAGCCTTGCGTGACCAGCCAGCGGGCGAAGATCTCGGTGTAGCCGTGGGTGGCGAAGATCCTCTCGGCGCCGGTCTCGCGGATGGCTGTGTGCAACTCGTCCCAGTCGGCGTGATCCGAGAGCACGAAGCCCCGATCGGCGCCGCGCCGCCTGCGCACCCCGCGCAGCCGCATCCAGCCCGAGGCGACGGCGGTGCGGGCGGGGCCGAAGCGCCGCGCCCAGTTCGAGCCGAGCGCCGAGGGCGGGGCGATGACCATGGCGCCGGGATGGGCCTTGAGGTCGAGCTCGGGCGTCACGTGGGTGGTGTCGGGCAGCGCGTAGCCCTGGGCCCGCAGCACCGCGTTGGTGTTCTCGACCGCGCCATGGGTGAGGATCGGACCGGTCGCCGGATCGAGCAGCGCCAGCAGCCGCTGCGCCTTGCCCAGCGAATAGGCGCCGAGGATCGAGGCCCGGCACTCGGCGGCGTTGGCGGCCCACCAGCGGTTGATGTCGGCGGCGACCTCGCGCTGCGGGCGCCACTTGAAGACCGGAAGCCCGAAGGTGCACTCGGTGATGAAGGCGTGGCAGCGCACCGGCTCGAAGGTCTCGCAGAGCCCGTCGGGGGCGAGCTTGTAGTCGCCCGAGACCACCCAGACCTCGCCGCCGACCTCGACCCGGACCTGCGCCGAGCCGGGGATGTGGCCGGCGGGGTGGAAGCTGACCGTGGCACTTCCGATGCGCCGGGTCTCGCCGAAGCGGATGGTGTCGATGGCGATCTCGCCCAGCCGGTGGCGGATCACCGGGGTGGCGGCATCGGTGGCGAGATAGGCGCCATGGCCGGGGCGGGCGTGGTCGGAATGGCCGTGGGTGATGAGCGCGCGCGCCACCGGGCGCCAGGGGTCGATGTGGAAATCCCCTGCCGGGCAGTAGATGCCCCTGTCGGTGAAGGTCAGAACGTCGCCCATGCAGCCGAAGCTAGCGCGGCGCGCCGGGCGGGAAAGCTCAGGCCGAGCGGGCGGCGGCGTCCGCACTGCGGGCGGCGTCCTCGAAGACCTGCGCCATCTGGCTGAGGATGCGGCCGCGGGTCACCGCGTCCTCCATCAGCACCTCGTGCTCGCCGCCCTGCACCCTCTCGAGCCGTCCGCCGGGCCAGGCGGTCATGCGGGCGACGATGCGGGGCACGTCGACGATGCGCTCGTTGCTGCCGACGAAGGCGATGGCGGGCAGGTCGGGGGCGGGCAGGCGGGCGAGCGCCAGGCATTCCGCCAGCGCCTGGTGCAGCCAGCGCAGCGACGGCCCGCCAAGCTGCAGCTCGGGGATCTCGGTCACCTGGCGCTGCATGTAGGTCCAGCCGCCGCGGTCGGTGGTCAGCAGGTTGCCCTCGTAGAGCCCGGTGGCGACATAGCTGTCGGGGCCGGTGGAGGGCGCATAGATATGGTCGAGCCCGACCCGCGCGCTGCCCCAGCCAAGCGCCCAGGCGGCGGGGCGCAGGGCGGCGGCAAGGCGGATGCCCCACATCGGGCCGGTGAAGCCCGCAGCGGCCACGGGCAGGCCCTCGACCAGCGCGCGCAGGCCGATACAGCCGCCCATGGAATGCGCCGCAAGGAACAGCGGCTGTGGCAGCTCGAGCAGGTCGACCGCGTCGAGCATGGCCGAGACGTCATACTGGTAGTCCTGGAACAGGTTCACGTGCCCGGCGCGCGGGTCCTCGTGCATGCGGTCCGCCAGCCCCTGGCCGCGCCAGTCGATGGTCAGCGTGTGAAAGCCGCGCTCGGCGAAATCGGCGGCGACGCGGCCGTATTTCTCGCAATATTCGGTGCGGCCGGGGAACATCAGGACGGTGCCCTGTGCATCCCCGGGGCCGGGGTAGTGGGCGATACGGACACGCAGGTTGTCCTGCGTGCCGATCCAGTAGGCGCGCGCGCCCTCGGGGCCTTCGGCGAGCTCGGCGTAGAAGGGCGCGTCCAGAAGCATGTTACGAAAGCACTCCACCCAGGCGCATCGCGGCGCCCATGTCCCCGTCGATCGAGAGCCGGCCCGACATGAAGGCCGCGGTCGGGTTCAGGTCGCCCTCGATGATCTGCTGGAAGGTGTCGGTGTCGGCGCTGAGCGTCACGTCGGCATCGTCGTCACCCGCACGGGCGCCGTTCTCGTCCACGATGATGCTGCCCTCGTCTTCAATGACGAACTTGGCCACGCCGTCGAATCCCTCTCCGTCCAGCTTTGCGTTCAGGGCCTCCACGGCCTTGCTGACAACTTCGCTCATAGTGTTCCTTCCTTCACGAAATCCTGTGCTGGCTTTCCAGCAGACTCGGGTTACACTTGGAAGCTATGAGCATGCGTCGACCCTTTCGCAAATGTATCGTGGCGGCATTCGCGGCCACAGTCATGTTTTCCTTACCCGACACCGCGCTTGCGCAGGATCGTGCCGGTGAGCTTCTCGAGGAACTCGCCGCGTCCGAGTCCGCCGCGCAGGCCGAGCGGCTGGAAAAGGCCCTTTACATGGAGTGGTCCAAATCCGGCTCGGCCGCGATGGACCTGCTGCTGAAGCGGGGCCGCGACGCGCTCGAGGTCAACGAGACCGATGCCGCCATCGGCCATCTCACCGCGCTCACCGATCATGCGCCGCAATTCGCCGAGGGCTGGCACGCGCTGGCGCTCGCCTATTACCAGGTCGAGATGTTCGGCCCGGCGATGGACGCGCTCGAGCATGTTCTGGCGCTGAACCCGGTGCATTTCGGGGCCCTGCGCGGTGTCGCCGCGATCCACGACCAGCTTGGCAACGATGCGCTTGCGTACGAGGCCTATGCGAAGGTACTGGAGCTTCGACCGTTCGATGAAGAGGTGACCGGGGCGCTCGAGCGTCTCGCTGGCAAGGTCCAGGGCATCTCCATCTGAACGCCTGACAGAAAGAACAGGGCGGCAACATGCCCCAGAGCGCACGGATCGCGGCCGTTCTCGGCCCGACCAACACAGGCAAGACCCACTACGCCATCGAACGGATGCTCGGTCATCGTACCGGCATGATCGGCCTGCCGCTGCGGCTGCTGGCGCGCGAGGTCTATGACAAGATCGTCGCGGCGCGCGGTCCCTCGGTGGTGGCGCTGGTCACCGGCGAGGAGCGCATCGTTCCGGCGCGGGCCCAGTACTGGGTCTGTACCGTCGAGGCCATGCCCGAGGGCATGGGCTGCGATTTCGTCGCCATCGACGAGATCCAGCTCTGCGCCGATCCCGAGCGCGGCCACGTCTTCACCGACCGGCTGCTGCGGATGCGCGGGCTGCACGAGACGCTGTTCCTCGGCTCCGACACCATGCGCGGCCCGATCGCGGCGCTGGTGAAGGGCTGCGAGTTCATCCGGCGCGAGCGCATGAGCCAGCTGTCCTACCTGGGCTCGAAGAAGATCAGCCGGATGCCGGCGCGCTCGGCCATCGTCGGGTTCTCGGTCGACAACGTCTACGCCATCGCCGAGCTCATCCGCCGCACCAAGGGCGGGGCCGCGGTGGTCATGGGCGCGCTCAGCCCCCGGACCCGCAACGCGCAGGTGGATCTCTACCAGAACGGCGAGGTCGACTACCTCGTGGCGACCGATGCCATCGGCATGGGGCTCAACCTCGACATCGACCACGTGGCCTTTTCATCGCTGACCAAGTTCGACGGCCGCCGCATGCGCGAGCTGCAGCCCAACGAGCTGGCGCAGATCGCCGGCCGGGCCGGGCGCGGGATGAAGCCGGGCACCTTCGGGACCACCGGCGACGCGGGCCAGATCCCCGACGACTGGGTCGAGGCGATCACCTCCCACAGCTTCACGCCGCTGCGAAAGCTCAACTGGCGCAACCCGGCTTTGCGCTTCGGCTCGATCCGGACGCTGATCGAGTCGCTTGAGAAGAGCCCGAACAACGAATGGCTGATGAAGGCGCGCGAGGCCGACGACCTGCAGGTGCTGAAGTCGCTGGGCAACGAGGCCGAGATCATGGCCCGTGCCTCGGACCCGCGCTCGGTGCAGCTCTTGTGGGACGTGTGCCGGATCCCCGATTTCCGGGGAATCAGTCACGCGGAACATGCAGGCCTCTTGCAGGTTATCTTCCAGCACCTGCACGAGCGCGGCGAGATCCCGAGGGACTTCATGGCCCGGCAGGTGAAGCGGATCGACCGGACCGACGGTGATATTGATACCCTGTCGAAACGGTTGGCGTATATCCGCACATGGACCTACGTGGCTCAGCGCCGTTCGTGGGTCGATGACGAAAGCCATTGGCGCGAGGCGACCCGCGCTGTAGAAGACGCACTGTCCGACGCTTTGCATGAGCGGCTGACTCAAAGATTTGTTGACCGGCGGACCTCAGTGCTGCTTCGCCGGTTGAAGCAGAAGGAGGCCCTCTTGGCCGAGGTGAACGACAAGGGTGAAGTGACCGTCGAAGGCGAATTCGTCGGTCGACTCGAGGGATTCCGGTTCCGTCAGGATCAGAATGCCACCGGGCAGGAAGCCAAGACGCTGAAACAGGCGTCGTTGCAGGCGCTGGCGCCGCATTTCCACCTGCGGGCGGACCGGTTCTACAACGCGCCCGATACCGAGATCGATTTCACCGAGCAAGGTGGCCTCATGTGGGGCGATCAGGCGGTGGGCAAGCTCGCCAAGGGCGACGATCCGATGAAACCGCGCGTGGTGGCGTTCGTCGACGACATCGCGGGTCCCGACGTGATCCAGAAGGTCGAGCGCCGTCTACAGCACTTCATCGACCGCAAGATCGCGGCGCTGTTCGAACCGCTGCTGAACCTGCAGCGCGACGAGACGCTGAACGGCCTGGCGCGCGGCTTCGCGTTCCGCATGGTCGAGAACATGGGGATCATCCCCCGCAACGCAGTGGCGGACGAGGTCAAGCAGCTTGACCAGGAAGCCCGCGGCGCCCTGCGCAAGCACGGCATGCGCTTCGGCCAGTACACGATCTTCATGCCGCTGCTGCTGAAGCCCGCGCCGACCCGTCTGCGCCTGGTGCTGTGGTCGCTGGCGAACGATCTCGACAGCTTCCCCGAGGCCCCGCCACCGGGTCTGGTGACCGTTCCGAACATCCGTGACGTGCCGATGCAGCATTACACGCTGGCCGGCTACCGTCCGGCGGGCGAGCGCTCGATCCGCATCGACATGCTCGAGCGTCTCGCCGACCTGCTGCGCGCACAGGACAGCCGTGGCGGCTTCGAGGCCAACCCGGACATGCTGTCGATCACCGGCATGACGCTCGAGCAGTTCGCCGACCTCATGGGCGGGCTGGGCTACCGTGCCGAGAAGGCCGAGCGCAACAAGGTGCGCGCCGCCGACGAGGTGGTGACCGAGACCTCCGAGCCCACGGGTGAGCCGGGCGCCGACGAGCCCGTCTTCGACGCTGCGCGCGAAGAAGAGGCGACGCCCGCCGCGATGGCCGATCCGGCCGAGACGCCGGTGGCTGCGGACGAGGTGCCGGGCACCGAGACCATCGCCGACGAGGGCATCGCCCCGGTCGACGAGGACCCCGAAGCGGTCGCTGTCGACGACGGCATCGCCGAGACCCCCGAAGAAGAGATCCTGCCGGGCTCGGCACCGGACGAGGCTCTGGCCGGTCCGGAGATCGAGGTCTTCTACACCTTCACCTGGGGCGGCAACCGCAACCGCGGCCCGCGTCGCGAAGGCGGCCGCGAGCGTGACGGCGGCGGAGCCCGTGGTGGCGAGCGCGGTGAGCGCGACGGCCAGCGCGGCGCCCGTGGAAAGGGCGGTGCGCCCAAGGGCAAGGGCGGCGGCGGCAAAAAGGGCAAGGGCGGCAAGCCGCAGGGCGATCGCGGCGACAAGGGTCCCAAGACCTACGAGTCGCGCCCCCGCAAAGAGCAGAAGATCGATCCCGACAACCCCTTCGCAGCGGCCCTCATGGGGTTCAAGAGCAAGTCGTAAGTGACGGGCGGTCCCGCAAAGCTGCGCATCGACAAGTGGCTCTGGCAGGCCCGCTTCTTCAAGACGCGGAGCCTGGCGGCCAAGGTCGTTGCCTCGGGGCTGCGGGTGAACGGGACGTCGGTGGCGAAGCCCGCCTTCGCCGTCGGCCCCGGGGACGTGCTCACCTTCGCCCAGGGACGCGACGTACGGGTCATCCGTGTCGTGGCGCTGGGGGAGCGGCGCGGCCCCGCGCCGGAGGCGCAGACGCTCTACGAGGACCTCGATCCGCCGCGGCCCCGTGGCACCGACGAGGCCCCGATGGCCGCCACCCCGCGCTACGAGGGCGGGGGGCGTCCGACGAAACGTGACCGCCGCGCGCTCGACAAGCAGCGGGATGTGCTTGAATGATCGCGCGCCGTGGTCTAGCTAGGCCGGATATCGCAAGACCCTGACGGATGGACTGCCATGACTTACGTGGTCACTGAGAACTGCATCGCCTGCAAGTACACCGACTGTGTCGAAGTGTGCCCGGTCGACTGTTTCTACGAGGGCGAGAACACGCTCGTCATCCATCCCGACGAGTGCATCGACTGCGGTGTCTGCGAGCCCGAGTGCCCCGCAGACGCGATCCGGCCCGATACCGAGCCGGACATGGACAAGTGGGTCGAGTTCAACCGCAAGTACGCCGAAATGTGGCCGGTCATCATCTCGAAGAAAGAGCCGATGCCCGGATACGAGGACCGCGACGGCGAACCCGGCAAGCTCGACAAGTACTTCTCCGAGGCGCCCGGCGAGGGCGGCTGAGAACCGATTCGCGCATTCGTCGGGAAATTGGTTGCGTTTGCGTTAACACGTAGAGGCAACTTGTTGAATTTCCCGGGTTTCCCTGTTTCCGCCAAGATTCTGGGAAACGAGGCGCAAATGTGGTAAAGTGTATAACACACATGACAAGGCCACACACACGGGGCAAGGGATACCTGCGCCCGATGACATAATCGAATACCAGTCGGTTCCAGGCGAACGGAATGCACCGCATATCCGTCCGTCTTTTCTGTCGCTGTGTGGTGTGGTTTGGCTGCTGAGGACTCTGTTGCATATGACGACCAAGACCAAGAAGAACGAATTCCGCCCGAACGACTACGTGGTCTATCCCGCTCATGGCGTGGGTCAGATCGTGTTGATCGAAGAGCAGGAAATTGCCGGCATCAAGCTGGAACTGTTTGTGATCTCCTTCGAGAAGGACAAGATGACCCTGCGGGTTCCGACCCACAAGGCCAGCGAAATCGGCATGCGCTCGCTGAGCTCGCCGGACGTCGTGAGCCAGGCCATGAAGACCCTCAAGGGCAAGGCCAAGGTGAAGCGCGCCATGTGGTCCCGCCGCGCGCAGGAATATGAACAGAAGATCAATTCTGGCGACCTGATCGCCATCGCCGAGGTCGTGCGCGACCTGCACCGCGCCGACGACCAGCGCGAGCAGAGCTATTCCGAGCGTCAGCTCTACGAGGCCGCGCTCGAGCGTCTGACCCGCGAAGTCGCGGCCGTCAGCGGCGGCGACGAGGTTGCCGCCGCACGCCAGGTGGACGAGGTTCTCGGCCTGCGCGCCGCCTGAGCCGACTCACCGGCACGGCATCGAAGATCGAAGGAAGCGGGCCCCGGGGTCCGCTTTTTTCTTGTCCGCGTGGTCGGGGCCGGGGCAGGCTCCGACTGTCCGCCCCGGGGCTGCGGGCACGGGCCGGTTGCCCACGCCGGGGCCAAGGCAGACAGTTGCCCGGTGCCCGGTCCACAGGCTTCAGTCTCCGGGCTTCAAGCGTCCCACGTATGACCTCGGGCCCGTTCGTCGGCCCGGCCGCAAGCCCATCCGTCCATCCGGGCGGGGCCGCGCAGGGGCTCAGGCCACGTCGTCGCGCTTTTCCGAGAGGGCGGTGTAGAGCGCGGTCTCGAGCTCCTTCTCGAGCTCGCGGGCGCGCGTGATGTAGGCCTCGTTCTCGGAAGACGGCATGTTCGGATCCCAGAGCTTCGCCAGTTCCTGCACTGTGGTGCGGTCGTGGCGGTAGAAGGTCTCCTCGGCGATGGCGGCCTCGTAGTCGGTCATCCCGACCTCCTCCAGCACGTAGCGACCGGCGCGCAGCGAGCTGTCGAACATCTCGCGTACGATCTTGTCGGCGCCCGCCTGGTAGAGCTCGTAGACGTGGGTGCGGTCATGCGCCCGCGCTACGATGAAGACGTCGTCGCGCATCCGGCGGGCGAAGCGCACCAGCTTGGTGGTGGCCTTGGGGTCGTCGAGCGCCGCCACGATCACCTTGGCATCCTTGATCCCCGCCGCGTGCAGCAGCTCGGGCCGGGTGGGGTCGCCGAAGAAGCCGCGGTAGCCGAAGCGCCGCATCAGCTCGATGGTCTTCATGTCGTGGTCGATCACCACGGTGCGGAAGCCCGAGCTCTGCACCAGCCGGTTGACGATCTGCCCGAAGCGCCCGATGCCCGCGATGATGATCGGGCCCTCGGCCTCGACCTTGTCGGCGGCGGGCTGGGCGTCGCGGGTTTCCTCGACCCGGGTGGAGAGCCAGTCGAAGAGGATGAAGAGCAGCGGCGTGATCAGCATCGACAGCGCGACCACGAGCAGCAGGCGCTGGCCCATTTCCTCGCTGAAGATGTTGAGGTTCAGCGAGAAGGAGATCAGCACGAAGCCGAATTCCCCGGCCTGCGCCAGCGACAGCGCGAACAGCCAGCGGCTGCGCGGCTTGAGGCGGAACACATGCGCGAGGCCGAAGAGGATCGCGCCCTTGAGCAGCATCATCCCCAGCGCCAGCCCGAGGAGTGTCAGCGGCTCGCGCATGAAGGCGCCGAGGTCCACGCCCGCGCCCACGGTGATGAAGAAGAGCCCCAGCAGCAAGCCCTTGAAGGGCTCGATGTCCGACTCGAGCTGGTGTCGGAACTCGGAGTTGGCAAGCACCACGCCCGCGAGGAAGGTGCCGAGCGCGGGCGAGAGGCCGACGAGCTCCATCAGGAAGGCGATGCCCGCGACGATCAGCAGGGCCACGGCGGTGAACATCTCGGGCAGGCGGGCGGAGTTGATGTGCCGGAACAGCGGCCGGGCGCCGTAGATGCCCGCCACGATGATCAGCGCCACCGCCGCCAGCGTGACCAGCGCCACGCCCCAGCCGGGCAGCCCGTCGACCAGCGACAGGCCGTGGTGGCCGTCGAGCTCGGTCTCGGGGCGCTGGATCGAGCCGTCGGGCGAGAGCGTCATCACCGCCTCGCCGGCGAGCAGCGGCAGCACGATCAGCATTGGGATCACCGCGATGTCCTGCGTCAGCAGCACCGAGAAGGCGGACCTGCCCCCCGAGGACTGCATCAGCCCCTTCTCGCTGAGGCTCTGCAGCACGATCGCGGTGGATGAGAGCGCGAAGATCATCCCCGAGGCCAGCGCCGGTTTCCAGCCGAGCCCCAGCGCCATGGCCGCGGCCATCACCGCCAGCGTGGTCAGCAGGATCTGCGACCCGCCCAGCCCCACCAGCCGGTGGCGCATGTCCCACAGCGCCCTCGGCTCAAGCTCGAGCCCGATGATGAAGAGCATCATCACCACCCCGAACTCGGCGAAGTGGCGCAGGTCCTCGGTGGCGGCGACGAGGTGCAGCACCGGGCCGATCATGATCCCCGCCAGCAGGTAGCCCAGCACCGAGCCGAGACCGAGTCGCGCGGCGATCGGCACCGCGATCACCGCAGCCGCCAGATACACCGAGGCCTGGAAGAGGAATCCGTCCATGATCGTCCCGTTGAAACCAAAGTCGTCGCAATCCACCACATGATGGGCTGCTGCACGGTGGAAAGACAACAGCCGGTGCGCGGCCACCGGCGTGTTATGGCCGCAAAGCTGTAACGGACGCTTGAATGCGCGGCCGCCGCCCGCACCCCCAGCTTGACGTGAGGGGCTTCGCGGCGTAATGGCCGCTGCGTGGCGCTTTGTTACCGGATTGCGGGCCACGTTAAACATTCCGCTAAAGAGGTCAGCCGAAAGCCCCTTTCGCTTGACCGCGTTCGGGGCTTTTTCAATTTGCGGCGAGGGGCGCCGCACAGAGGAACGAGACGATGACGACCAAGGGCAAACGCACGCAGGCGGTTCACGGCGGCACCCAGCGCAGCCAGTGGGGCGAACTGAGCGAAGCGATCTTTCTCACCCAGGGCTTTGCCTACGACAGCGCCGAGCAGGCCGAGGCGCGGTTCATCCAGGCGGGGCCCGACGAGTACATCTATGCCCGCTACGGCAACCCGACCGTGGCGATGTTCGAGAAGCGCATCGCGCTGCTTGAGGGTGCCGAGGACGCCTTTGCCACCGCCTCTGGCATGGCGGCGGTCAACGGTGCGCTGAGTTCGTGCCTCAAGGCCGGTGACCGGGTGGTCGCGGCCCGCGCGCTCTTCGGCTCGTGTCTCTACATCCTCGAGACCATCCTGCCGCGCTTCGGCGTCGAGGTGGTCTTCGTCGACGGCGCCGACCGCGCCCAGTGGGAAGAGGCGCTGGCCCCCGGCGCCCGCGCGGTGTTCTTCGAGAGCATGGCCAACCCGTCGCTCGAGATGGTCGACATCGAGGCCGTCGCGACGCTCGCCCATGCGGCCGGTGCCGTGGTGATCGTGGACAACGTGTTCTCGACCCCGGTGTTCTCGCGCGCCATCGAGCAGGGCGCCGACGTGGTGGTCTACTCGGCCACCAAGCACATCGACGGCCAGGGCCGGGCGCTTGGCGGGGTGATCCTCGGCAGCCGCGAGTTCATCCGCGGCACGGTCGAGCCCTACCTCAAGCACACTGGCGCGGCCATGAGCCCCTTCACCGCCTGGATCATGCTCAAGGGTCTCGAGACCATGGACCTGCGGGTGCGCGCGCAGGCATCCTCGGCCCGCGCCATCGCCGAGGCGGTGAGCGAGCATCCCAAGGTCACCGCGGTGAGCTACCCGGGCCTGCCCACCCATCCGCAATACGATCTGGCGCAGCGCCAGCTCGGCGGGGCAGGGGGCACGATGGTCTCCTTCGTGATCGAGGGCGGCAAGGAGGCGGCCTTCGCCTTCTGCAACGCGCTCGAAATCGTGCTGATCTCGAACAACCTCGGGGACGCGAAATCCATCGCCACGCACCCGGCGACGACCACGCACCAGCGGCTCAAGCCCGAGCAACGGGCCTCGCTCGGAATCTCGGACGGGATGATCCGCCTGTCGGTGGGGATCGAGGCGACCGAGGACCTCGTGGCGGACATTCTCGGGGCGCTCTCGGCGGTCTGAGACAATTTCGCAAAAAGATGCGGGCGACTTACAACTTCCGGAAGAAAATGTTGGAAAAACGTTTGTTCGTACCCTATCTCATCGGTGTCAAGGACTAGGCCCGAAGGATGGCTGAAATGAACGTGTTTACCCCCGAAATCGACCGCAAACCCAGCAAGGAAGAGGCGGCGAAGGCGCTCGAAGTGCTTCGCAGCTTTGCAGAAAAGGCGCTGGACTACGAGATCGACGCGCTGGATCCCGGCATTGCCGCCCTGCGCGACGGTGGTGTGCCATATCCTGATCTCTCCCGGGTCTACCCGACCGCCTTCCGTGCGGACGAAGCTTATCGTGAAACCCTGCCTGACCTTCAGAACGGGCCGTCCTCGCTCATCAAGGGCGAGAATCGCCTGATCCAGCACGTCGGGATCTCGAACTTCCGTCTGCCGATTCACTACCGCACCCGCGACCATGGCGAGCTCACGCTCGAGACCTCGGTCACCGGCACGGTCAGCCTCGAGGCGGACAAGAAGGGCATCAACATGTCGCGCATCATGCGCAGCTTCTATGCCCACGCCGAGAAGACCTTCTCGTTCGAGGTGATCGAGGCGGCGCTCGACGACTACAAATCGGATCTCGAGAGCTTCGATGCCCGGATCATGATGCGCCTGTCCTTCCCGGTGCGGCGCGACAGCCTGCGCTCGGGCCTGTCGGGCTACCAGTATTACGACATCGCGCTCGAGCTGGTCGAACTCGATGGGGTCCGCCGCAAGATCCTGCACCTCGACTACGTCTACAGCTCGACCTGCCCGTGCTCGCTCGAGCTGTCCGAGCACGCGCGCCGCACCCGCGGCCAGCTCGCCACGCCGCATTCGCAGCGCTCGGTGGCCCGCGTCTCGGCGGTGCTGGCGAACGAGGGCGACTGCCTGTGGTTCGAGGACCTGATCGGGCTCTGCCGAAAGGCCGTGCCGACCGAGACGCAGGTCATGGTCAAGCGCGAGGACGAGCAGGCCTTCGCCGAGCTCAACGCCGCCAACCCGATTTTCGTCGAGGACGCGGCCCGGCTCTTTGCTGAGCAACTTCAGGCAGACCCGCGGATCGGCGACTTCCGCGTGCTGGCCAGCCACCAGGAGAGCCTGCACTCGCACGATGCGGTGTCGGTTCTGACCGAGGGCACCACATTTGCCGATGACAGCCTCGATCCGAAGCTGTTCTCGACGCTGTTCCACGTCGGCTGACACCGCAAGACGCGCTGAATTACCCTGCGCCGCCCCTTCGGGCGGCGCATTTTTCATACACATTGCTGCAATGCAGCAAATCGTGATCGCCCGGTTCAGGATTGTTTTAGGTTTTGCCCTATCCTTGAGGCTGGGAGGAAACCGCAATGACCGGAGGTTTCCGAATGAGCACGACCAACAACGTCCAGATCGGCATGGGGCGAACGTCCCTGAAGCAAAAGATCGACATCTATTTCGCCGGGCTCGGGATGGGGCTGAACCCCTACGGCCTGCGGCGCGCCCGGATGGGCGAGATCATCACGCTCGAGATGAAGAGCGATGCGCAGCTTGCAACCATGGGGCTGACCCGCGACGACATCCTGCCACACGTCTTTCGCGATCTTCTGACCGCCTGAACCACGGGCGGTGCTCCGGCTTGACAGCCGCGGCGGGGCGGGCCAACGCTGCCCCATGTTCGATATCCGCCCTGTCGCCTATGTGATCGGCCTTCTGGTCGCCACGCTCGGTGCCACCATGTTCCTGCCGATGCTCGTGGATATCGCCGAAGGGCGGGGCGAGTGGCACGTCTTCCTGCAGACCGGGCTGGTCACCTTGCTCGCGGGGGGGCTGGTGTCGCTGTCCTGCGCCAATGCGGTGCGCGCGGGGCTCTCGATCCAGCAGACCTTCCTGCTCACCGTGGGCGTCTGGGCGGTGCTGCCGGTCTTCGGCGGCATGCCCTTCATCTGGGGCGCCACCGAGGCGAGCTTCACCGACGCCTATTTCGAGGCCATGTCCGGGCTCACCACCACCGGCTCCACCGTCTTCGTCGGACTCGACACCCTGCCCAAGGGGCTGCTGCTGTGGCGCGGCATCCTGCAGTGGCTGGGCGGCATCGGCATCATCGTGGTGGCCATGGTGTTCCTGCCAGAACTGCGGGTGGGGGGGATGCAGGTGTTCCGCTCCGAGGCCTTCGAGACCATGGGCAAGATCCTGCCCCGCGCCACCGAGATCGCCTCGTCGATCTCGACCATCTACGTGGCGCTGACGCTGGCCTGCGCCCTGGCCTACATCTTCTGCGGCATGAACGCCTTCGACGCGTCGGTGCACGCGCTCACCACGATCTCGACCGGCGGGTTCGCCAATTACGACGCCAGCTTCGCCACCTTCTCGGGGCCGGCGGAATACGTGGCGTCGTTCTTCATGGTCGCCGCGGCGCTGCCCTTCGTACGCTATGTGCAAATGCTCAACGGCCACCACACGGCGCTCTGGCGCGACAGCCAGGTGCTGGTGTTCTTCGCCACCATCGGCACGCTCGTGCTGGTGATGGCGGTGACGCTGGTGTCGATCTTCCCGCACCACCCCGAGCAGGCGGTGCGCGAGGCGCTGTTCAACATCACCTCGATCATCTCGGGGACAGGATATGCCTCGGTCGACTACATGGGCTGGGGCTCGTTCATCATCACGATGTTCTTCTTCATCGGCCTGATCGGAGGCTGCGCGGGCTCGACCGCCTGCTCGGTGAAGATCTTCCGCTACCAGATCCTGTTCGCCTCGATCCGGGTGCAGCTTCGCCGGATCCGGGCGCCGCACGGCGTCTTCATCCCGCGCTTTCAGGGCCGGCCGGTGGATGACGAGACCATGTCCTCGGTGCTGGCCTTCTTCGCCTTCTTCGTGGTGTCGCTGGGGGTGTTGTCGGTGGGGCTCGGGATGACGGGTCTCGACTTCACCACCTCGATCTCGGGCGCGGCGACGGCGCTGGCCAACGTGGGCCCGGGGCTGGGCGACATCATCGGGCCCGCCGGCAACTTCGCCACCATCAACGACACCGCGAAGTGGATGCTGGCCTTCGCCATGCTGACCGGGCGGCTCGAGGTGATGATCGTCTTCACCCTCTTCACCATGCGCTTCTGGCGCGGCTGAGGCGGTCCTAGCGCGGCGCGAAGGCCCGGCTCGACACCTGCACCGAGTTGCCCGACGGATCCCTGGCATTGGCGAAGACGTAGCCGTGAGCCTGATGGAGCGTGCCGAAGGTCAGCCCGTCGGCGGCGGCTGTCTCGCAGAACGCAGCCACGTCCTCAACATCGAACACCAGCTTGACCAGAGATTGCCCGGCCTTTTGCCCGGCGGAGGCGGGATGCAGGAGGATCGCGGCGCCCGCGCTGCGCGGGACCAGTTCGAGGATGCGGTCGCCTTCGGCCCGCACCGCGGTGAAGCCGAAATGACGGCAGTAGAACGCGGCCATCTCCTCGGTTTTCCTGGTGTAGATCACGATGCGCCCGAGAGGGGAGGTCATGGCAGCGCCCTTTGGTTGGCTCTCGGCCTGCAGGCTAGCAGCGAAGGCCCCGCGCTGTCATCCCGGCCCGCAGGCTGGCCGCGAGGGCCACGCGCTGTCATCCCGGGCCACGGACGCCTGACAACGAAAAGGGCGGCGCCCCTCGCGAGGCGCCGCCCTTGGTCTGTCCCTGGAACGCCTGCCCTCAGGCAGGGCAGCAGCAGGGCCCGGACGCTCCCGCCCGGGCGACCTGTGTGTCAGGCTCAGCCGATCTCCTGCAGACGCCCCAGCGCGTCCTTGAGCTTGGCTTCTTCCTCTTCGCGGGCGGCGAGGTTCTCGCGGGTCTCTTCCACGACTTCCTCGGGCGCGCTCTCGACGAACTTGGGGTTCTTCAGGCGGCCACGCAGGCCGCCGAGCTCCTTGCCGAGCTTGGCGATGCCCTTCTCGAGACGCGCTTTCTCGGCCTCGACGTCGATGATGTCCGCCAGCGGCAGGCCGAAGGTGGCGCCGCCCACGGGAACGGTGACGCAGCCCTTGGGGAAGCTGTCCACGCGGGTCAGGCTCTCGAGCCGGGCCAGCCGCATGATCAGCGCCTCGTTGTTGGCCCATGCGGCCTCGCCGGCGGCATCGATCTCGGTCACCAGCACCGGGACGTAAAGCCCCACCGGCACGCCCATCTGCGCCCGTGCCGAGCGCACACCCTCGATCAGCGAGATCGCCCAACGCATCTCGGCGTCGGCGGCAGAGTCCAGCAACTCGGTCGTGGTGTAGGTCGGCCAGTCGCCGTGCACCAGCATCTTCGAGCGCGTGCCCAGCGTGGCCCAGAGCTCTTCGGTGATGAAGGGCATGATCGGGTGCAGCAGGATCAGGCACTGGTCGATGACCCAGGACATGGTGGCCTGCGTCTCGGCCTTGGCGGCGGCGTCTTCGCCCTGCAGCAGGGGCTTCGAGAACTCGACGTACCAGTCGCAGACCACGCCCCAGACGAAGGCATAGAGCGCCTGTGCCGCGTCGTTGAAACGGTACTCGGCCATCGCCGCATCCACCGCCTCGCGCACGCGGGCGGTCTCGCCGAGGATCCACCTGTTGACCGTGGCCTGCGGGGCGGGGACGCCGCCGCCAAGACCCACGGCGCCGTTCATCTCGGCGAAGCGGGCGGCGTTCCAGAGCTTGGTGCCGAAGTTGCGGTAGCCGGCGATGCGCTGCATGTCGAGCTTCAGCACGCCGCCGAGCGAGGCCATGGCGGCGTTGGTGAAGCGCAGCGCGTCGGCGCCGTACTCGTCGATGATCTCGAGCGGATCGACCACGTTGCCGAGCGACTTGGACATCTTCTTGCCCTTGGCGTCCCGCACGAGGCCATGCAGGTAGACGGTGTGGAACGGGATCTCGTCCACCACGGCCAGCTGCATCATCATCATGCGCGCGACCCAGAAGAACAGGATGTCCTGCCCGGTCACCAGCACGTCGGTGGGGAAGTACTTCTCGAGCTCCCGGGTTTTCTCGGGCCAGCCCAGCGTGCCGATCGGCCAGAGCCCGGACGAGAACCACGTGTCCAGCACGTCGGGGTCGCGGAAGACCGGGATCGCCTGCGCGCGGCGGCGCTGGTCGACGCCGGTGTAGTCCGTGCCCTGGGACAGCAGGTCCGCGAGCATGTCCTCGGCGGCGGCGGCGTCCTCGACCATCAGGAACTCGGCATCCTTGCCGAAGAAGTCGTGCATCTTGCGCAGCGCCTCTTCCTCGGTCGCGGCGCAGAACGAGCGCCACTCGTCGCCGAAGCCGGGCGTGTGCCAGACGGGGATCTGGTGTCCCCACCACAGCTGGCGCGAGATGCACCAGGGCTCGATGTTTTCGAGCCAGTGGTAGTAGGTCTTCTCGCCGCTCTCGGGCAGGATGGTGACACGGCCGTCGCGCACGGCATCAAGCGCCGGCCCCACGATCTTGGCGGTGTCGACGAACCACTGGTCGGTGAGCATCGGCTCGATGACCACCTTCGAGCGGTCGCCGAAGGGCTGCATGATCGGCTTCGACTCGACCAGCGGCACCCATTGCTCGGCCTCGTCGCGGGCCTCGCCGCCCTCTTCGGGGGCGACGGGCGCCTTGGCGGCCGCCGCGCCGAGGCGCGGGTCGGTGACCTCGGTCATCACCGCGAGACCCTCGGCGGTGATCTCGGCGACCACGGCGTCGCGGGCCTCGAACCGGTCGAGCCCGCGCAGGTGGTCGGGGACGAGGTTCAGCGCGTCGGCCTCGTGCTCGGTCAGGGTCTGCTTGCCCTGCGCGACCTTCTGCGCGATGGCCGCGGCCTCGGCATAGGGCACGCCGTCCGAGCGCATGGCGCCGCGGGTGTCCATCAGGCGGTACATCGGGATGCCGCCGCGCTTGGCGACCTGGTAGTCGTTGAAGTCATGCGCGCCGGTGATCTTCACCGCGCCCGAGCCGAAGGTCGGGTCGGGGTATTCGTCGGTGATGATCGGGATCAGGCGGCGGTGCTCCTTCGGACCCACGGGGATCTCGCAGAGCTTGCCGACGATGGGCGCGTAACGCTCGTCGCTGGGGTGCACGGCCACGGCGCCGTCGCCGAGCATGGTCTCGGGGCGGGTGGTGGCGATCGAGATGTAGTCGCGCTCTTCCTTGAAGAGCACGTTGCCGTCCTCGTCCTTCTCGACGTAGGTGTAGGTCGCGCCGCCGGCCAGCGGGTACTTGAAGTGCCACATGTGGCCCGCGACCTCGAGGTTCTCGACCTCGAGATCCGAGATTGCCGTCTCGAAATGCGGGTCCCAGTTGACCAGCCGCTTGCCGCGGTAGATCAGGCCCTTTTCGTACATGTCCACGAAGACCTTGATGACGGCGTCGTGGAAGTTGCCGTCCTCGCCCGCGGGCGCGCTCTCGGCCCCGGACATGGTGAAGGCGTTGCGCGACCAGTCGCAGGAGGCGCCGAGGCGCTTGAGCTGGTTGATGATGGTGCCGCCGGACTGCTGCTTCCACTCCCAGATCTTCGCGGTGAAGGCCTCGCGGCCCATCTCGCGGCGGGTCGCGTTGGACGGGTCCTTGGCGAGTTCACGCTCGACGACCATCTGGGTCGCGATGCCGGCGTGGTCCTGACCGGGCTGCCAGAGCGTGTCGTAGCCGCGCATGCGGTGCCAGCGGATCAGGATGTCCTGCAGCGTGTTGTTGAAGGCGTGGCCCATGTGCAGGCTGCCGGTCACGTTCGGCGGCGGGATCATGATGCTGAAGGTTTCCGGGCGCGAGGCGTTGGCCCCGGCCTTGAAGGCGCCTGCCTTCTCCCACGCCTCGTAGATCCGCGCTTCGGCGGCGCCAGCGTCAAACGTCTTTTCCATGGCCATCGACAAGTCTCCTGCAGTCGCGCCCGGGATAGCGAAACCGGGGCAGAAGGGGAAGCCCCGGAGGCATGCGGGCCGGATTGCGGCCCCGAATTCACGCGCGCGGCGGGCCGGACGATGGGGAGAGGTATCGGATGGCGGGGGCCGGACAGCAAAACGGCGGCGCCCAGGGAGGAGGAGAGGGCACCGCCGTCAATTTTCCGGACGCCCTGGGAGGAGGAGGGCTCCAGAAACCGGATGGACCCGCGGGTCCGAAACTCGCGCGCGACGGGACCAGGGAGGAGGAGGTCCCGTCGCGATTACGAACGACCCGAGGGAGGAGTGGGTCATCGTGACGGTGGGGCATGGCCCCGAATGGGTTGCGGCGGGATCAGGGAGGAGGAGAGATCCCGCCGCGTATCGAACGCCCCAGGGAGGAGGAGAGGGGCTCCGAAAC
>NZ_FNAV01000040.1 GCF_900102075.1 Salipiger thiooxidans
TAATGCGGGTTCACCGCCCCGGATAAACGCAAGTAATCCGGGCCCAAAATCGCGATGATTGCAAGCCGAGATGATTATGTTTGCAGGTCGTTACACGTAGGCTAAGCCTGTCATGACATGTAACGTGTTTCAGTTAAGAAACCAATAATTTTTCGCATAACGTAACTTTTCTTGATCACGTGCTGTTCTTGGTCCTCGCCCCTTTGGGGCGTTCGCGCGAAGCGCCGGGCCTGTCGGCGGGTGGCCTTCAGGTTGCCCGCCGACAGGTCACCCTGAAACCGCCCACACCCACGATCACGTCAAAACACAAAAAGGCCCCCGCCTGCTGACGGGGGCCTCGATCATTTCGCGGGTGCGGGCTGTTACTCGGCGGCCATCCTATCTGTCTGCGCGGTGCCCTCCATGATGTAGTCCACGGCCTTCTGCGCCTCAGAAGCGGCGCGGAATATCGCGCGGCTGTCTTCCTTCATCGCCTCAAGCCATCCTTCGACATAGGCCGCGCTCTGGTCGAATTCGGGCTCTACCCCGATCTGCGCGCAAAGCATGCAGTTGCCAATCTCCGCGACCAGCTCCTCGAACGCGTAGGCCTTGCGGTCATTAAACCGGCCCAAGCGGTCAAGCCGCTTTGTCGCCCCTGTCCAGTGGGTCAGCTCATGCGCCAAGGTGCCGTAATATCCTGCGGCCCTGTGAAACGTGCCAATCGGCGGCATGTGGATGCGATCAGTCTTGATATTGTAATAGGCGCGCGGCTCCTCGGTCACGTCGATCTGCGCGCCGCTCGCGGCAAAGAATGCCTCCAACGCGGGGTCGGCCACGGTGCCAAGATCACGGGGCGGATCGGGCAGGATGTAGAATTCAGCGGGCAAGCCCTCGATCTGATCAGCGTTGAACACGCGGTAGGCCTTGGCATAGGGGATCTGACGATCTTCGCCGTTCTCGTCCTCGCGCTCGACAGTGCCGTATTTCACGACCGTGGCGGATTTCTCACCCTTGCGGACATGGCCCCCAAGCTGCTTGGCCTGATTGAACGTCATCCAGCGAGCTGAGCTATAATCCTTGGCCATCGCCGTGGCCCAAAGCATCAGGATGTTGATGCCCCGATAGGCTTCGCCGTTGAACCGTTCCGGCAAGCTGACCGATGCACCGCTACCGGTCCACGGCTTGCGCCAGGGCGGCGTTCCCGTCTCGATCTGCGCGATGATCTGGTTGGTAACATGGGAATAAACGTCAAACTTCTCTGCGGTCATTTGTGACCCTCCTTCGCGTGACGCGGTCCGGGTCTCTTCCCCTTTCCGCCAATGGGCGGGCCTTCCTGTTCTGATCTTTGGAATGCCCATGCATTCCGAAGGGCAGAGCAGGTAAGGGCAAAGCCCGTCCTGCGGCCTGGCGGGGCCGTGACAACCGGGTGGAGGGCGTGAATTTGGGAGGGAACCGCGCGCCTGCGCGTGGGAGGAACCGGAATTCTCGACCGGAACCGACGCCACAGGCGGCGCTTGCCGGTTTTCTCGGACCTGCCAGGATGGCAGGCGGATCAAGAGGATTTGGAAACTGTCAGGGTTGGGGTGAGCGGGCGTCAGCCCGTCGATCCCCTGGCATGTCTATCGCTCAAAGCGAGACCGGCGCATCGCCGGGATCACCGGATTTCTATAGCTACTTTATTTCTGCAAAATGCAGCTGATTTATTCGGCGAAAATCAAAACTACCGGCCATACGCAAATCTAGGCGTCCAGCTTGCTACAAGCTTTTCTTCCTCATCCTCAAATTCATCTGGATCACCGGCAAGCAAGTCACTCGATAGGACTGTCAACGTATAGCCATAACTGCCCAGACCTACGATCTCTTCCTCAAGCGCAATCGTCTTCTCTCCACCAAACCATTCGGCCAGGCGCGTTGAACCACAGATGGACTTCCGACTTGAGATGTTTTCTTCCTCGGAATTGAAACTTCGAGTCGCAGTGTAGGGAAGGGGATCCCCCTTCCTAAGAAAACGCAGGCGATCCAGTCGCTTGAAGCTTTCTGACATAAATCCGTAAGCAATCTGATCGCCTTGGCTCACAACAACAGCCATAGGATATGGCGCGCACTCGGCAGCTCGAATTGCTGCCGATGTAAGCGACGTTTCAGCTTCCCCTGCCAAGTGCTGAATTCCTTCAAGACCAACCGGCGCACCATAAAGGGCTTCGCGTGTAAGTCGCGTAGGCATAAGCAATCCTGATGCAAAATGATCAGCTTCTATCTCAATGGAACTGTGCCCCTGCGTGAAACCCGCCTTGGAAAAATGAACCGGGGCAGTTTTCAGTATCTCTTCTGGATGTCCTTCAAGAAAGTAATGTCCAAGTTCATGCGCTACGGTGAAGCGCCGAAAGCCCTCACTGCGAATGTGCGTAGCGTATATAATGCCAACACCATCATCGTTAAAAACAATACAGCCACTCATACCTTCACGGTCAGGCTTCTTTGCCTCAACTACGATGCTCTCATCTTTTGCTATCTTGAAAGGATCAACAGGAAGCGCCTCAAATCCAAACTGGCTTGCGACTTGTTCGCCTTTCAATCGAGACATCTTGAGTCTGAACTTACTCACTTCTCGCGATCCTCCCGCCGCCTTGCAAGTGTGTCGATCATCAGTTGAATGCTTTCACGATCAGCATGATTCAGGCTCTCTTCATTCCTGAATGCTGTCGTAGCCCCCTTGATGGTGTCTGCCCTGCCCAAGAGGTAATCGGATGACACCTCAAGTGCTTTGGCCAGCGCGCGAATGTTAGCAAAGGACGGCTTCCGGCGGTTCGCTTCAAAGTGACCAATAGCAGCAGGTTGCAGGCCAGTTAACTTCGCAAGTTCTGTCTGGTTAAGCTCCCGTTGCTCGCGCGCGTTACGCAATCGGACAGCAAAAATACCATCAGTTTCATCGGCAGTTGACACTACGCCTATAACTCCTATATTATGACGATATCGTAGGATATTTTACTGGGCCATCTGGCCTTTTTCTTTGGCGAAAGATCCTACGTTTTCGTCATAAAAACTATAACGTACTGGATTTTTGGTCAAGAGCGAATCGACCATTTCAGCAAAGTCCAGAGACAAGAGGAAAGGAAGGAGGTGAACAACATGGCAAAATCGAACAGCGAAGTAACGAGCGCGAAGGCTGCATCAGCAGCATCAAAAGTGCTCAGAAATCCAAAGTCCAGCCCGGCGGCAAAGACAGCGGCGGCTTCTGCGCTCACGCAGCGTCCGAACAAAAAATGACTCTGAAACATTGGGGTGCCGGATGATACCCGGCACCTCTCCAAACAGGGATGGCACAAGCCATACTGAACTTTTTATTATCAAGGAGTGCCTCGGATGGCCGACAGAAAAGTAACAGCATCAGGAAAAGACAAGGACAGCGACATCACCAAGCTTTGCAAATCGGGCGAGGCATGGTCCCCACGGCTGAAGGCTGACGCGATCCGCGATATCGAAAACGGCACGCACACCTACTACGTCCAGCAGCCTGGTACGTCTCGTGTCGACATCACCGTGGTGAACGGAACGAGCGGCAAATACCTTCGCTCAACCGCCGATAAGTCGTCGAGCAACAACTTGGACAATCTCCCTGATTGCTAAGCCTATGACCCTACGACATCAGGGCTCGCAGATAGCATCTACCTCTGCGGGTCCGTTTCAACCTGGCATCCTTGAATGTCATAAAAAGAAGGATTTTATCCCATGCCACAGGATCATCAGATCACCTGTATTATTCCAGACGGTGCGGACTCTGACCGGCGTATTGACAGCATCGGCGGAGCCACTGGTTCCAAGAGTGGTGGTCCTTGGTGCATTAAGCTCGATGTTGCCATCAAAGGTATCGAAGATGGCACTTGGCGCTTCTGGACCAGCGTCAATGGCAACTCGGTCTGGGTCATCATCGCTACGAGGAATGGAAAGAAGTACCTGAAAACCGAAGCGGATGGAGCCGAACCGAATAACCTCCTGAGTCTGCCGCGCTGCAAATAGGCCTTGGGACGCGCAACACCCAAGTGCCTGCCCTATCTCAGCCCTAACCGGCTGAGGACACCACGCCTGCTTTCTTGACCAACCAAAAGCCGTTTCTCGAATTCGACATTCGACGGCAGGCTTACCAGGGTCAGACGCCACAACGTCTTGTCGTGCGGCCAGCTCGGCGGTCGCCATTCCTGACGTTCCACTCCGACGATCTCCATGCAGTCTGGAAAGTGCAGCCACGGAATCTGCTCGCCACTAAGAGAGTCGCCAACCTGCTCCTGTGGGGCATCGAGGAACGTGAACCCATCTGCCTCCGTCCCGTCCAAAAAGAGGAACCGTGCGGTTTCTTCCTCACCTGGGCAAAGCCCGCTCACGGCAACCCAGTCACCGCAGGTCGGGGCCTTCGCGGCGTCTAGAACAACGCGCCATTTCTTCATCTTGGCCACCCCTCCGCAAACGTCTTTCACCGTTCTCTGTCTCTGTCGCGATCGCGGCCCTGCCCGCGCTCGGGCGCAGTATCACGCCCGCGCCCGAGAATGTCATCCCGCCGCCCTTGGTCACGGCCCTCGCCATCACGGGCGACGATGTCCCGCTCGACGGCGGCGGCATCACGTTCCTGCCCGATATCACGCCCACGCCCAAGGATGGCGTTCAGACGCTCCCGAATAGGATCGTCGGAAGGGGCGCGCTCCCGCCCGACATCCGGCGCTTGCACCTCGGGTCGATCAACCTCGCGCCCCAACACTGCCGCCCGACGCGCATCCATATCGCCCCGCTCTGCACCCGCCTGCGGCCTCTCGACCTCGCCCATAACTCTCTCCTTGATCCGTGACATCGCCGCCTCGGCGCGGCCCCAAAGCTGATCCAGCCGCTCGCGCGCGGTGGCAATGAAGGCGCGCCCCCGCTCCATCAGCTCAAGCCGCAATTCCAACTGACGCCAGCCCAACTCTTGGCGCTGTGCATTGCGCGCCTGAGCCGCGCGGAAAGCCTCACCGCGCTCCGTGACGATCCCGCGTTTCTCCTGGGCATTGGCCGATGGGCCGATTTTCGGCTCGGGCTCCCGGCTGAGCTCGACCACCTTCTTCTCGTGCTCAAGCGCCAGCTCTTCCTGCCCGCCCCCGCGCGCCCGCTCGACCTGTTGCTCGGCCTCAGTGCGCTGAACATCAAGGGACCGGTGGTCGATCCGCTCCGACCGCCCTGCCCGCTCAAGGGCCGTGTTTGCGTCCCGCGCCCAGGCTTCGCGCCAGCCCATCAGCAGGTCCGGCGCATTCCAGCTGCGGTCCTTCTTCCCGAACCCCTCGCCGGTCAGCTCGCGCATGGTGAGCATGACATGTGCATGGGGCTGACCGTGGCCATCACGGGCTTTGCCCTCGTGAATGGCCACATCCGCGATCATGCCGCGATTGACAAATTCGCGCTGAACAAAACCACGCAACAGTTCCAGGCGCTCCCCGCGATCGAGCTCGCGGGGAAGAGCCACTTCGATCTCGCGGGCAAGCTGGGCATCGCGCCGCTTCTCGACCGCCTCGACCGCATTCCAGAGCTGGTCGCGATCGCACATCCAGTCGGGGGCGTTCTCGGGGGCCATTATCTCTGAATGCACGACCCCGCCCTTGCGGCTGTAGTCATGCTCCAACCCCTGCCGCTCATCCCGCAGCCGCCCAGCCGTCCGGTAGGCGGCGGCTGCGACAGATGAACGGCCCCCTGCCCGGCTGATCACTTTTGCACTGAGATGGTAGATCGCCACGCTTGGGACGCCTCTCTTCAAAACAGGGTCCAGCGCCTGGTTGCGCTGGTCGGGAGCGCGAGGGTGAAACCCTCGTTTAGGCGGCATCGCCGCCTTGGGGGGAAGCCGTCCGGCGCGGGGGTTTACCCCCATGAGGACGCGCACGTTGTCGAAGACAATGTATAAGCGCGCATTTAATTCTTTTCAACCTATCAATCCGCCACTACATTCGCCGCCATTATGCCCGAGGTTGCCCCATGTCCCAAAGCCGCCCAACCGACGCCCGGATTAAAGAACTGGCCGAGAAGAAAGCCCAGCTCGACGCTCAGATCGCAGCGCTTGATGCCCGGCGGCGTCTCTCTCAGAAAAAAGACGAAGACCGCATCAAATGGCTTCTGGGCACTTTGGTCTTCGACCGTTTGAGCGCCGAACCTGCTCTTCAGAGCCCCGAGCTCTTAGAGTTGGTGCGGCGCGACCTGCCAGAGCGCCTCACCCAGCGGGACCGCGACCGGGGGCTCTGGCAGATTCTGTTTCCTGACGTGCAAGAGGACCGGTCATGAACCTTGTTCTGGAAGCCCGCCACTGGGTGATCATGATGGGTGCTGTGATCCTGGCCGCTGCCGCCCTCATCCTCGCTCCGCAAGCGGTCGCGATCTACCCGGTGACCACCTATGCCTTCCCGATCATCGCCGTGGCCACCATCCTCGACACCCTCGGAACCGCCGCAGAGCGCCACAGGACACCGCTGAAGCTCCTTGCATGGCTCTGCCTGTGCGCTGCCGCCCTCACAGCCCTGACGCCCCTCAGAGGCCCGCTCAGCGACATACTGGCGACTATCCAGGCATGGACGGGCGCAGGCTGGCCCCTCCCCCGTGCCATTTGGGAAGGACTCAAGGGGCTGGCGCGGTATTCTGATCCGCAGAAACAGGCCATGGCGATCTCCTTCGCGCTTGGGGCCTTCGGAGTGGCTGTCGCTGTCAGCACCCCGCTGATGGCGATCTTCAATCCGCGCATTGGCCGCAACCGCAAATCGCGCACAGGCCCGTGGCAAGCGGGATGGATGGACCCGCGCGATATTGCCCAGCTTGTACGCAACAAGACCGGCCTGCCCCTCGCCCTGCACAAGGGCAAGCTCCTGCGCTACGTCAAGAACGATGCGAAGGGATGGCGCGGCGGGCATCACCTCGTCGTCTCCGGCACACGCGGTGGCAAGGGCGTCAGTGCCGTAATCCCGGCGATCCTCGATCACCAGGGGCCGGTCGTAGTCCTGGACATCAAGGGCGAGAATTTCGCCGTCACGCGCCGCCACCGCGAAGAGCTCGGACGCAAGGTCGCTGTCCTCAACCCCTTCGGCCTCGTCGAGGACGGACAGGACCGGTTCAACCCGCTCGACTACATCCGGTCCCATGAGCTGGCGCGCGACGTGGCCCTCGTTGCAGACGGTCTGGTCAAACCGGAACAAGGCGACGGCGCGCATTTTTCGGAAATGGCTCGCCAGCTGGTCGCGGCGGCGATAGAAGTGATCGTGACCCAGGAAGAACCCAACCGGCGCAATCTGATCGCCGTCGCCGATCTGCTTCTGTCCGCAAGCCTCGACGGGACGCTTGAGGCTTGGTCTGAGAATGGCGACCTTGTCGGCCACCGCCCCGCCCAGACCGCCGCAACAATTTTGCGCGCAGGTGACAGAGAACGAGGGTCGATTCAGACAGCGGTCTCAAAAGCCTTCGAATGGATGCAGTCCGACAACATGCGCCACTTCCTGGCCGGGTCCAGCTTCCGCATGGATGATCTTCTCGATGATCGGGTCGATCTCTTCATCGCGGTGCCGCTCGACCAGGTGGACAAGCAAGCGATCTTCATGCGCCTGTTCATCAACCTTGTCCTGGGCACGGTCGTGCGCCAGGACGGGCGGCGCAAGGTCAAGGCCCCGATCCTGCTGGTTCTCGATGAATTCGTGCGGATGGGCCGCATGGAGCAGATCATGAACATTGCCAACGTCGCCGCAGGAGCCGGTGTCGAAGCGCTGTTCGTTACCCAGGATACTGGTCAGGTCGAAAAGGCCTATGGCCCAAACGATGCCCGGTCGATCTTTGGCTCTTGCATCACCAAGCGTGTATTCAACCTCAACGATATCGAAACCGCCGAATGGGCAGCGCGCCACCTCGGGGAAAGCACTGTCTATTCTCAGCAAATTCGAGAGGGCAAAGCCCCGCACGAGGGCCGTGATTTTTCCTACTCGGAGCAGCGTCAGAAGCTCATGACGGCTGAGCAGATCACGGGCATGAAGGCAGATGATCTGCTGCTGTTGGTGGGTAACCGCAACCCGCTCAAGGCCAAGCAGAATGTGTATTTCAAGAGTAAAACTTACCGTGGACGGTTCGATCAGAATCCTCTGAATTGAAAGTTGGGCGTTGGAATTCTGTTAAAGGCTTCGCGTTTTGAGGGAGTTAAATAGAGTTATAATAGAGTTACACCTTCCAAAATGGCTAATAACACCTTGAAAAAAATAATGTTTTCTAGAAGGTCGGTGTGTGAAATGACGAAGTTTGGTGTGTGAAATGACGAATCTGGGTGTGTGAAATGACGATATCTTAGAAAAGTTATCCACAGGCTGTTGGTGTGTGAAATGACGACTCTTGACGATCGGTGTGTGAAATGACGATAGTGAGCTATGGTGTGTGAAATGACGAATCGTGAGCTGAGCAGAGGGTGTGTGAAATGACGAATGCACGCTCCCCGCTCCTTCCTGATCGGCATCCGCAAAAAGACCTGTTCGTTTGCGACATTGTGGACGCGGTGCCGAAGGGCGACATGGCCTCGATGGAACATCCAGTATTTACCCTCTCGACCAAGCCGGACATGAAGCCGCGACGCTACCAGAATGGTGATAATTCGATTGAGGTTTCACCGTCACGCTACGGGCTGGCCACAGTCCATGACCGTGACGTGCTGATCTACTGTATCAGCCAGTGCATGGCTGCACTCAATGAAGGCCGCAAAGTCAACCGGTCGATGCGGTTCAAGGCTCATGATTTGCTGGTCGCGACGAACCGTCAGACCTCGGGCCAAGGCTACCAGCTCTTGAAGGATGCGCTGCGGCGGCTGCAAGGCACGCAGATCGAGACGAATATCCGCCAAGGTGGCAAGGAGTATTTTAAGGTGTTCGGCCTGATCGAGTCAGCGGAAATCGTTCGGGAGACACGTGACGGTCGGATGCAGGATGTCGAGATCACACTGTCGGATTGGGTGTTTGATGCCATCGAGAACAATCATGTTCTGACATTGAACAAGCAGTACTTTTTCCTCCGAAAACCGCTTGAACGGCGGCTCTATGAACTGGCCCGTAAGCATTGCGGCGCACAACCAAAGTGGAAGTGTGGGCTCGAACTCTTGCGCGACAAGTGCGGGTCAGGCTCAACCACGAAAGAATTCAGGCGGTTGATTTCGAAGATCATCGAGGATGACGCGGTGCACGACCATCTCCCCGACTACACCATGAGCATCGAAAACGATAATGTTGTCTTTCGCCCCAAGGGGGCTGAGGCGGTGGTCGCCCCTTCCTTCCTGGCGCTGCGGTTCAGAAAACCAAACACACATGACGAGGCGCGGCGTCTTGCGCCCGGGTGGGACGTCTACGTGCTGGAAAACGAGTGGCGGTCATGGGTGCATGACAAGGCTATCGACGTGAAGGATGCCGATAAGCACTTTCTGGCCTTCTGCAATAAGCGAGGCGCATACAAGAATTAAAACGCACAAATGTGGGTTTGTGGCTTTACGTTTTCCCACTAATGTGGTGAGGTGGACTCATGATCATATCTTTCCTGAACCAAAAAGGCGGTGTCGGCAAAACCACCCTATCGGTGAACGTGGCGGGCTGTCTGGCACGCCAAGGCCACCGGGTGCTTCTGATCGACGCTGACAAGCAAGGCTCGGCCACAACATGGGCAAGCCTGCGCGAAGATGCGCCCTTCCAGGTTGTCAGCATGGCACGGGCCAACATGGCGCGGGACGCGCTAAAGCTTGCCCAAGACTATACTCACACCATCATTGACGGCCCGCCGCACGCGGAAGAGATTGCCCGATCTTGTATCGTTGCATCGGACTTTGTGGCGTTGCCTATCGAACCGTCCGGTCTCTCGACGTGGGCATCTGACCTGACAGTGCGTCAAGTCAAAGAAGCGCAGGAATTCAAGCCATCCCTCAAATGTGGGTTTGTGGTTTCCCGCAAAATAGGGAAAACTGTCATAGGGCGAGATATTCGCAACATGGCTGCCGAGGCGGGTTTGCCAATCCTAGCAAGTGAGATCGAGCAACGGGTGGCCTTCGCTGAAGGTATGACCATGGGGCAAACGATTTTCGAGTGGGCTGGCGATAGCAATGCGGCCCGCGAGATCAACCAACTAACGAAAGAGATTGAGCGGTATGTCGAAGAAGACATTTTCGGCGGCTCCGAAGCCGAAGCAGCAGCCAACGGATGACCAAATCCTCGCGTTTGAACGTGGCGGGGCAGGGCATGACACAACACGGGCAGACAAGCCGGTCGCGAAGACCACGCCGGATGAGCCGACCAAGCGTCTGAGCCTGGATCTTCCGGCGAGCCTGCACACGCGATTCAAAACGGCGTGCAGTGCGACGGATCGGAAAATGGTAGGTGAACTCCAAGCCTTCATTGAACTGCGCACGCAAGAATTGGAAGAGGATGCGGGCATAACCCGCAAATGAACAAAAGCACAAATGTGGTTTTGTGCGAAATATTGCGCAGGCGGGATTTGTGGCTTAAAAACAAAGGGGAGGGCGGCGGCGCAAGAAACGTCACCGCATGATGAGAATGCATGCAGAGCTGAGAACGAGAGACGCCCTTGGGCCATTCGGCCCGGTCGAAGAAAAGAACGCACCAGACGTGTTGTACACGGCGGGTGATACCGCGCTTTTGACCGAAGGCGCGCGCGTGGCGATTGTCGGCTCAAGAAAAGCTACCCCGGACGGCATCAAAAGAGCACAGGCTGTTGCTCGTGCCTTGGTGCAGCAGGGTATTATTGTCGTCAGCGGCCTAGCCGAAGGCATCGACACAGTGGCGCACAGAACGGCGATAGAAGAGGGCGGGCGCACTATTGCGGTGCTGGGTACCCCCTTATCCAAGGCGTACCCAGCCACGAATGCCGGTCTCCTTGAAGAAATCAAGCGTGATCACCTAGCGATTTCCCAGTTTCCCGAAGGTTATCCAGGCAAGAGCGAGAATTTCCCGCGCCGCAACCGGACGATGGCGCTCATCTGCGATGCTACCATCGTGATCGAAGCAAGCGAGAAGAGCGGGACCCGCCACCAGGGATGGGAAGCTATCCGGCTTGGCCGCGATCTCTACCTGCTTGAGAACGTCGCAACCAATCCGAACCTAACTTGGCCGAAGCAGCTCATCGAGTACGGAGCACAAATCCTGCGCCGTGAAGACCTGCCCGATATCTTGCTCGATATTCCGAACTACACTGCTGGGGGCGTTCGTGCCTTCGAGCTATGAGTATGGCACCTTCGCCAACTACTCCCCACGCGGTAGCTCGGAGCTGTCTGTAACCTCCCGAAAAGCCTGTGGCGCGATCAAGGCTGGCCGGGTCAATGTCATCGCCTCGGCCGTTCCGCACTTGCAAGACTCGAAGGCGGACGCTCTGAGGCCTTTTCTCGGGCCTGATGTCACCTTGGTGCCGGTACCGCGCTCGGCGCCGCTCCCCGATGGGGCGCTTTGGCCTGCCAAGGTGATCTGCGATGTGTTGCACGAGCACGGGTTCGGCCAAGATGTACAAACCTATCTGAAAAGAACGAGGGCTATACCGCGTTCGTCAAATTCACCGGCGGCGGAAAGACCACTTGTCCCTATTCACCTGGAAAGCATCGAGGTAGAGAGACCGTTCTTCGTGCCGAACAAGATCACCGTCGTGGATGACGTTCTGACCATGGGGCGGACAAGCTTTGCTTGCGCGGAACTCCTTCGGGCTGTCTGCCCGAACGCAGAAATTCGTATTTTTGCAATGATCCGAACGCAAGGCCTGCAAGAAGACATTGAGAAAATTGTTGATCCGGCGACCGGCACCATTGTCGGATACCCATCAGGCAAAACCCATCGTGACCCATAAATGAACAAATGTGGGTTTGTGTGTGGGCAGGTTAAGGACATAGGGATCAGATCATGAAACCAATTTCGAAGATGGACTGGGACATAATTGATGCTCGTGTCACGAAAGCATGCGATCGACATAAGTTTCAAAGAAGGACGGTAGGTTTCCTAGCAATCGTCATTGATCAGGTTTTCCCTGGTCATGAAGACCAGTTGCAAGAGATCATTACAGATGGCCCGGACGACAAGGGCGTGGACGCTATCCACATCGTCGAAGGTGAAAGTAGCGCAGAGGTCTTTCTTTTCCAATCCAAGTACCGAGAAAGCCATGGCACTTGCCACAAGACTATTAATGACGCGGAAGTACTGAAGATTGGCTTGTTTTTGAATGAGCTGTTCGACAAGTCGGATAGTCTCGCGGGCAGTGGAAATTTTCAACTACAGGAGGCAGTTCGTCGTATTTGGGAGCTGCACGACAAGGGAAAGATTTGCCGTTACAAGGTGATATTCTGCTCAAACGGCGCAGGATTTTCGACCTCTGCACAGGGAATCGCTGAGAGCGTCAAGGCATCACATTCGGAAGTCGCATTCGAGTTCTACAGTGGACACGATGTTGTTCAGGCCATGGCCATTGAGGGACGCGATGCGGAAGACGGTCAACTTCAGGTCATAAGCAAAGAAATTCTAGAGCGCTCCGATGGTGATGTGCGGGGAGTGATTGCATCGGTGGATGCTCAGTCATTTGTGGACTTGATCACTGCTGATGACGGAGAAACGATCAAACGGCACTTGTTCGATGACAACCTGCGCGTTTTTCTGGGGGCGAAAGGCGGCTACAATCAGGACATTATTTCGACGGCAACTTCTGGCGATAGCTACCTTTTTTGGTATCTGAATAATGGAGTGACGATCACTTGCAAGAGCTTTTCTTACAACAAGGGGCACACCAACCCCAAGTTGGTTTTCAAGGACTTCCAGATAGTTAACGGTGCGCAAACGTCACATTCGCTTGTTGAAGCTGCGCGGACAAATCCGGCGGCGCTTTCCGATGTTGTCTTAATGGTTCGTATGTACGCGACAGATCGAGCTGACATCGCGGAAAGGGTGGCGGTTGCGACCAACAGTCAGGCACGAATTCAGAGCCGCGACCTGATGTCAAATCATACGACGCTGAAGAAACTGGAGCTGGCCTTTAAGGAATGCGGCTATTTCTTCGAGCGGAAGAGAAACATGCATTCAGACAAACCAGAAGAGAAGAGAATCGACGCCCTGAAACTTGGCCAGATAATTCTTTCATTTGAGCTACGCGAGCCAGACAAAGCAAAGACAGAGTCGGATTCAATTTTTGACTCACGTTTCCATCACATTTTCGGAAGCCGACAAAGTATCGATGAGTTGATCCGGCTCTACCAGATCTACGAAATCATCGAAGAGCTACGGAACAAGTATCAAGCCGAGTTCGCGACATCACCAGAAACCGGGCATGAGCATCAATACCTAGTTTATGGCCATTGGTATGTGCTCTTCGCCTGCAAGTTGCTACACGTCAAATCACAGCAAGCGCAGCTTCCAACTGGCGATGAAGCACACGAGCTTGTTGAAGAGGCTATCCGCAGAGTGGCCGCCGCCTGTAGCCAGCAAAAGGCTGTAGCGCATTACCAAATGTTCCGTAGCCCTCGAACCAAGGAGCGCATCCTCGGCGAGATTAGCGCCAAGCAAAGCGACTTTTTCGACCTATTGGCTGTGTCGTAAAAGCGTCGTCATGCGAGCTTTATGATAAAAGCTTGCATGAGTACCCAAACCAAAAACCCAACAAAACATGGGGAAAGTGCAGTATCGCGCAACATCTTACTTCTATCATGCAAGGTTTATAGGTATTATAGTGCTATAACCTCGCAAGGATTTGTCCGTGAAAGCTGCTACCGAGACCGCTTGGAATAAAGGCCGCGTGGTCGGTAAAAAACCTCCGCTGATGCCCGACCAGGTATCCCTGATCCGGATGATCCTGCGCCAGGAAAAAGCCTTACGTGATCTGGCGCTGTTCAACACCGCCCTCGATACCAGTTTCCGGGGCTCGGATCTGGTACGCCTGCGGCTCTCGGATGTGGCCACCCTGGCAGGGGTGCGCGAAATCGTCGAAATCCGACAAAAGAAAACCGAGACGCGCAATGCGCGTCCGGTCCAGGCGCGCCTGTCCTCCGGGACGCGCGACAGTCTGAGGGCTTATCTTGCCGACTCTGAAAAGCCGCTGCACGGCTGGCTGTTCACGGGGCAGGGGGCACGGTGGGCCGACACCCACCTCAGCGAAAGCCAGCTTTGGCGGCTGTTCCGCTCCTGGCTGGAAAAGGCCCGCCTCGATCCCAGCCTCTACGGCTTGCATTCGCTGCGCCGGACCTTCCCCACCCACATCTACCAGCAGACCGGCAACCTGCGCGCCGCCCAGCTCCTGCTCGGCCATGCCAGCATTGAAAGCACCAAGGAATACATCGGTACCGAACAGGCTGAAGCGCTGGAAATTGCGCGCAAGTATCACCTGTGACGGCCATGCAGACTTATCTTGAGAAACGCCAGCCTGCGCAGAAAATGGCCCCACAGGCCCGAGCGTGCATATTTGGACATCTTGAAGAACGTTTATAGAACGGATCAGGCGTCTGGTGCGCGCAGGTACATGGCGACGTTT
>NZ_FNAV01000011.1 GCF_900102075.1 Salipiger thiooxidans
CGTCCACCCGGCAGCCGTCGCCGGAGAAGTAGTAGCCCTTGTATTGCTGGAAATAGGTCTGCTCGAAGCGCTCGTGATCACCCCAGACCGTGCGCATCTGCCCCGGCCAGCTGTCGGCGATGGCCAGCACGCCCTCGGTCGGGCGATCCTCGACCACCTCGCCGCTGGTGGGTTCCAGCACCACCGGCTTGACCCCGAAGAACGGCTTCATCGCCGAGCCGGGCTTGGCGGCATGGGCGCCGGGCAGCGGTGTCATCAGGTGGCCGCCGGTTTCGGTCTGCCACCAGGTGTCCACGATCGGGCAGCGGCCCTGACCGATCTTGTCGTTGTACCAGTTCCACGCCTCCGGGTTGATGGGTTCGCCCACGGTGCCGAGCAGCTTCAGCGAGGATAGGTCGCAACCGGTTACGAAATCGTCACCCTGGCCCATCAGCGCCCGCAGCGCCGTCGGGGCGGTGTAGAACTGGTTGACCTTGTGCTTCTCGCAGACCTGCCAGAAGCGGCTGGCGTCGGGCCAGGTCGGCACGCCCTCGAACATCAGCGTGGTGGCGCCGTTGGCGAGGGGTCCGTAGACGATGTAGCTGTGGCCGGTGACCCAGCCCACGTCCGCGGTGCACCAGTAGACGTCGCCCTCGTGGTAGTCGAAGGTGATCTCCTGGGTCATGGCGGCGTAAACCAGATATCCACCACTTGCGTGCACAACCCCCTTGGGCTTGCCGGTCGAGCCCGAGGTATACAGGATGAACAGCGGGTCCTCGGCATTCATCGGCCGCGGCGGGCAGTCGGGGGCCGCGTGTTCCATCAGGTAGTTGAGGTCGACGTCCCGGCCCTGGATCCAGGTGGTCTGGTCTCCGGTATGCTTGACCACGAGGCAGCGGACCTTGTCCGAGCAGTGCAGGAGGGCGGCGTCGGTGTTGGACTTGAGCGCGGTGCGGCGGCCGCCGCGGGGCGCGGTGTCGGCGGTGATGACGATCTTGGCGCCGCAGTCGTTGATGCGGTTGGCAAGCGCGTCGGGCGAGAAGCCGGCGAAGACGATGGAATGGATGGCGCCGATGCGGGCGCAGGCGAGCATGGCGTAGGCCGCCTCGGGGATCATCGGCAGGTAGATGACGACGCGGTCGCCGCGCATGACGCCCTGGCTGAGCAGGACGTTGGCCATGCGGTTCACCTTGTCGTAGAGCTCGGCATAGGTGATGTGGCGGGCGGGGTCCTCGGGGTTGTCGGGCTCGAAGATGATCGCGGTCTGGTTGGCGCGGGTCTTCAGGTGGCGGTCGATGCAGTTGTAGGCGACGTTGAGCACGCCGTCCTCGTACCACTTGATCGAGACCTTGCCGAAATCGAAGCAGGTGTCCTTGATGCGGGTGGGCCGGGCCATCCAGTCGAGCCGCTGCGCCTGCTCCGCCCAGAACCCGTCCGGGTCCGAAATCGAGCGCGCATACATCTCCTCGTACCGCTCCGCGTCGACATGCGCGCCGGAGACAAAGTCGGATGACGGCGGGTAGGTCCCGGCGGCGGTGGTTTGAACGTCGTCTTTCATGCGATCCTCCCTCAGATCTCAATTCCTCGAGTGCCGCGATGCAGCATTTCCTGTCCCTGCGAGAATAATACCTGCGTTCGAAAAGAATGAAATAAGTATCTGTAAAGCCACGTTTTTTGTGTAAAGTATTTTCGTTAGCGTGTGAATTTATGTAAATTTCTTCAACTTCAGGGCGAAATTTTCCATGTATTCAAGCGGCTCGCTTTAACCGCCTGTAAAGGGGTTCCCGCCCCGCGCGTCCGTACCGCCCACCTGCGCGGGTGCGACAAAACGATGCGGTATGCCGATGTATGCCGTGGGGCGTGACCTCACGTCACCGTGAGTCGGCGGCAATGCGGCGTGATGAGAAAGTTCTCCTGACGCTTCTCCTCTGGGTGGAGCGGGCCCATGGCGCGTCGCAGCGAACGTGCTCTCGGGGCAGGGGCTGCGAAGACCCCCCTTGCGGATCCGCGTCCACCGGTTTGATGGTGTACAAACGAGGCAGCCCGATCTGGCCGTACGGTCTGCGTTCTCGGGAAGAGGCGCCCTGGGGGGGGCTGGCCGGTGCCGTCCATCCTTGAGGTCTGATCAGAACGGATGAACGCGCACAGTCGCGCACCGAGGCATCCGGCGAAGCTCCATCGCTGGCGATGCTCAACCTTAACAGCCTCAACCCGTCACCGGGCTGAACGGCCTTCAGGGACCAGTCCGCAAATACGAACGCCATCCGGAAACAAAAAGGGCGCCGCCCGGGAGATTGGGCGGCGCCTGACCTTCGGCCGGAGGGTTGAGGTGGCCGTGGGTGCTGATGCAGCGTTGTCCCAACCCTCGTCGAGCGGGCGGAAAATGGGAACTCTTATATTCTAAGAGCTTGCGGGCGGCGCGGCGGCCGGGGGCCGGTGAAATCGTGATTTCAACCCCTTTGGAACCTTTTTCCGAGACCCGGCGTTGAATGGGCAGAACGAACGGGGGCAGGCGATGCCCGCAGACGTCAAAATCAGGACATATCGGCCCCGGGGCAGCGACCCCCGGCGGAGGCTTCTCGCCGCCGCACGACCGGGTTGTGCCGTCCGCAACGGAAAAACGCAAAGGAGTCTTTGTCATGGAATTCGCCGGTATCGGGGGCTTTATCGTCCTCATTCTCGACATCTGGGCCATCGTCTCGATCCTGAGCTCGGGCGCCAGCACCGGATCCAAGGTGCTCTGGACCCTTCTCGTGCTCATCCTGCCGGTTCTCGGCTTCATCATCTGGCTCATCGCCGGTCCGCGCTCGTCGCGCGCCACGGTCTGACGCCCCCTCTCTACCTAACTCGGGCGTTTCGTGCTAAAGTTGAGTGCGAGCCGCTCCATATCTACTGAAACACAGCTTGATCAAGGAGGAAATCGTCATGCTGTACTGGGCTCTTCTGTTCTTCGTCGTCGCCGTTGTGGCCGCCGTCTTCGGCTTCGGGGGCATTGCCTCGGCATCCGCAGGCATCGCGCAGGTGCTGTTCTTCATCTTCCTGGTGCTCTTCGTGGTCACCCTGATCATGCGTCTCGTACGCAAGGCCTGACCCGACGGTTCTCCGCCGCGGTGCCACGACATCGGCACCGCGGCACCGCAGAGAACGGCACGACAGACATGAAAAAGCCGCGGTCCTTGCGGGCCGCGGCTTTTCCTTTGGCAGAGACGATCTGGATGAAAACGGGTAGATCAGGCCTTCAGTGTCTCGGTGGACGAGAAGAACATCGCCTGGCTGACCGCCGAGCGGACCTGATCCTCGGAGTAGGGCTTGGAGATCAGGAAGGCCGGTTCCGGACGCTCGCCGGTGAGCAGGCGCTCGGGGAAGGCGGTGATGAAGATGACCGGGCGGTTGCCCAGCGACTTCAGGATATCGTTCACCGCGTCGATGCCCGACGAGTTGTCGGCGAGCTGGATGTCCGCGAGCACGAGATCGGGGGTTTCCTTGCCGGCGAGGTCGACCGCGGCGCTGCGGGTACGGGCAACGCCGGTGACCCGGTGCCCGAGATCGGCGACGATGCTCTCGAGGTCCATGGCGATGATCGCCTCGTCCTCGATGATGAGCACGCGACCGGACACCGCATCCGCCATTTCCTGACGGGCGAGGGTCACCAGTTGCTGTGCCTCGGAGCGGTCGATCTGCATGATCTCGGCGACCTCGTCGAGCGAGAACTCCTCGATGGTGTGCAGCAGCAGGGCCTCGCGGCTGTTGGCGGTCAGCTTGGCCAGTCGGTCCTGCGCCTTGGCAAGTGCACCGCTGGTCTCGTCGGCCATGGGGGCGCCGGTGGTGGCCCAGATGCCGTGGAAGACCCGGAACATTCCGACCTTCGGCGAGCTGGCCATTTCGGCGCTGCTGCGGTCGGCAAGGATCGCTTCGAGTGTGGCGGCGGCGTAGTTGTCGCCTGTCGTCTGACTTCCGGTCAGCGCACGCGCGTAACGGCGCAGGTAGGGAAGCGCTGCTCCGATGGCCTGACTCAGGTCACCCTTTGTCATATCGATCGTCCTTTTTTCGATTTTTTTCGGGAACCAAACGCTGCATCGCTGCATTGGTTCCGGCATGAGTGGAAAATAATGCACGGGCGCGGCAGTTAAAAGAGCAAGGACAACATGGGTCATACGCGGAGAAAAGACAAAGAGACCGAGGTCATCGACGAGAACCTGCGGCGGGTGTATCAGGACATGCTGGACGAAAAAGTGCCGGACCGTTTCCTTGATCTCATCGCGCAGTTGCGCTCTCAGGAAGAACCGTCTTCCGGCGGGGAGGCCCAATGAGCGGCGATCCACGCGACGAACTCGTCGATCACCTCCCGGCGCTGCGCGCCTTTGCGTTGTCGTTGACGCGCAACGGCGCGGTCGCCGATGACATGGTTCAGGACACGCTGGTCAAGGCGTGGTCAAAGATCTCGACCTTCGAGGCCGGGACCAACATGCGGGCATGGCTCTTCACCATACTGCGCAACACCTATTATTCGAACCGCAGGAAGGCGGGGCGCGAGGTGTCCGATTCCGAGGGCATCTTCACCGAAAGCCTCTCCGAGAAGCCGGCCCACGACGGTCGGCTTCAGCTCGCGGATTTCCGGCGTGCCTTCGTCAAGCTCACCGACGAACAGCGCGAGGCGCTGATCCTTGTCGGCGCGCAGGGCTTCTCCTATGAAGATGCCGCAGAGACATGCGGTGTGGCCGTGGGCACGATCAAAAGCCGGGTCAACCGGGCGCGTGCAAGGCTGACCGAGCTCCTGAACCTCGATGAACACGAGGGTCTGGAGATGACGGACCAGGCCACGATGGCGGTGGTGACCGGAGCACGTCCGGCGGCGCGCTGATTGCGCGACGCCGGGAGCGGCCGGGAAACAGGACGGAAGCGAGCGGGGAATAATGAACGACAAGGCCGGCCTGCGACTGCGGCCCATGGGGCTTGCGGCGCGAATGATCCTGTTCCTGACGCTGGCGCTCGTTCCGATCGGCGTGGTGGCCTACTTCCAGACCGCCAAACTGCAGCAGGAGACCCGGCTGCGCTCGCAGCTGTCTCTCGTGGCCCTCACCGAGGCCGCGGCACTCGGAGAACGTGAAACCATTCTGCGCGCCCAGGGTGGCGCGCAGGCCCTCGGCGCGACCGTCGGTCAGGAGCTCGTCGTGCGCGCGGACCCGGAGATCTGCTCGGCGCGGCTCGCCTCCTATCTCGCGGCCTCGCCTGGCTATTCCTTTGCGACCTTCGTGACGGCCGATGGCCGGATGCCCTGTTCCTCGGCGGGGAGCGAGCTCGACATCGCGAATTTCCCGCGCGTCCAATCGCTGGTCGAACACCCGGGCGCCGCCGCGTGGCTGAACCCCAACGGGCCGCTGAGCCACCGCTCGGTGATCGTGGTGGCCGAGCCCTTCTTCCTTGGCGGCGAACTTGCCGGCCACGTGCTGCTTTCGGTGCCTTCGGCACTTCTGCCACGCACCCAGGGACCGGGCGACGGCCAGAAGGCGGCACCCTTCCAGGACATCGTGACGATCAACGAGCATGGCGAGATCCTGTCCTCGCGCGGGGGGCTCGACTCGGTCGACGGCATGCTGCCGGCGGACCTCGATCTCGCAAGCCTCGTGGGCGCGCGCTCGCAGAGCTTTGCCGCGCGCAGCAAGGACGGGGAAACCCGTGTCTACGCCGCGGCCCCGCTGGTGCCGGGCATGGTGCATGCGCTCGGGATCTGGAGCCACGACAACGTCGAGGCGCAGGGTCTGACGGTGAGCGGCGTCGCAAAGGCGCTGCCGCTCCTGATGTGGGCCGCGTCGGTGATCGTGGCCTTCCTCGCGGTGAACCGTCTGGTGATCCGCCACATCAAGCGCCTGTCCCGCCGGATGCGCAGCTTTGCCCGCACCCGCCGCATTCCCGACCACCACACCGACCTTGCGGTCCCGGCCGAGGTGGCGGAGATGGAGAATGACTTCCTCGACATGGCCGACGCCATCCTGCGCGATGAGGCGCAGCAGGAGAACGCGCTGCGCGAGAAGACCATCCTGCTGAAAGAAGTCCACCACCGGGTTAAGAACAACCTCCAGCTCATCTCCTCGATCATGAACATGCAGATCCGGCAGGCCAGCGAGGCCGAGACCCGGCTGGTGCTGCACCGTCTGCAGGACCGGATCCGCAGCCTCGCCACTATCCATCGCAACCTCTACCAGACCGAGGATCTCGGCCACGTCAATTCCGGCGTCCTGCTCGAGGAGCTGGTGGCGCAGATGACCCAGATGACCGAGGTCAACGACCGTCCCGTCCGGGTGCGGACCGAGCTTGCCCATGTCGAGGCGGTGCCCGACCAGGCGGTGCCGCTGTCGTTGCTGACCGCCGAGGCGCTGACCAACGCGATGAAATACGCCTCGCCTGCCGCAGGCCAGAACCAGGCGGATGTCTCGGTGCGCTTCGAGCACGAGGGCGACGGGCGCGCCGTGCTCGAAATCAGCAACAGCGACGCCACGCCCGAGACCGTCGATCCGGCGATCCGGATCGAGCCCAAGGGCCTCGGTTCGCGCTTGATCCAGGCCTTCGCGACCCAGCTCGGCGGCGACCTGATCCAGGGCCGCGAGGGCGATCGCTACCGCGTCCAGGTGGCGTTCTCGCTCAAGGATTTCGAGCCGGACGAAACCCTGCCAACCAAGGTGCCGGATGTCCCAGACTTCTGATCTCCCCGATGCGGCCCCGCTGCCGCGTCCGCTGACCTCCCGCGGCACGCCGCGTCACGTAGGTGTGGAGATCGAATTCTCGGGGATCACCGAGGAACGGGCGGCGCGGCTGCTGGCGCGCGACCTGAACGGCGCGGCGAGCGAGGACGAGCCCGGCCACTGGGTGGTGAGCGGCAGCGATCTCGGCGATTTCGAGTGCTACCTCGACAGCCGCCCCTTGCAGAAGCTCGACCGCGACGGCTTTGGCGCGCAGCTCCGTGAGCTGGCGCGCAGCGTCGTCCCCGTGGAGGTGGTGAGCGACCCCATCGAGGTCGGCCAGATCGAGGCGCTCGACAAGGCGCTGGTGTCGCTGGGGAACGCGGGTGCCACCGGCACCTCGAGCGGGGTGCTGCTGGGCTTCGGCACGCATTTCAATCCCGAGGCGGTGTCGCTCGACTTTGCCGACGTCGCGCCGGTACTGACCGCCTACGCGCTGATCGAGGATCACCTGCGCCGCATCGCGGGCATCGACCTGGCGCGGCGGCTGCTGCCCTGGGTCGATCCCTATCCGCGCGCGCTGGTCGACCGGCTGGCAGCGCCGGACGCGCCCGCCGACATGCGCAACCTCATCAACACCTATCTCGAGCACGCGCCCTCGCGGAACCACGGGCTCGACATGCTCTGCATCTTCGCCGAAATCGACCATTCCCGCGTCGCGCGGGTGATGGACATGGAACAGATCTCGGCCCGGCCGACCTATCACCTGCGGCTGCCCGACTGCCGCATCGACGAGCCCGGCTGGTCGCTCGCGAAGGAATGGAACCGCTGGGTGCTGGTCGAGCGGGTCTCGGAGAACCCGGCGCTGATGGCGCGGCTGAAGGCGGCGTGGCGGGACCATCGCGCCTCGCTCACCACGTTGCGGTCCGACTGGGCGGGGCGGGTGAAGCACATCCTGCAGGAGGCGGGGCTTTGAGGCCGGTCATTGGCGTCACCGTCTCGCGCCGCTCGGGCTGGCGGGTGTTTCCGCTGATGGCGCTGGCGGTCTGGCTCGCCGGTGGGCGGGCTTTGCGCTGGCAGACCGGATACCGGAGGGTCGATCTCGACAAGGTGGACGGCGTGGTGATCGGTGGCGGCGACGACATCGCGCCCACGCTCTACGGCGGCGAGCTGCGGCTTGGGGTGCGGCTCGACCCGGCACGGGACACGATGGAATCGGACGTGCTGCGCGGCGCCTTCGAGCGGCGGCTGCCGATCCTCGGGATCTGCCGGGGCTCGCAGATGCTGAACGTGGTCCTGGGTGGCACGCTGCACCAGGACGCCTACGAGGTCTACGACTCGCGCCATATCCGCACCATCCTGCCGCGCAAGCGGGTCGAGATCGGCGAGGACACGCTGCTGTCGCGTTCGGCGCGGGCAAACTGTCTCTATGTGAATGCGCTGCACAGCCAGTCGGTAAATGTGCTGGGAGAGGGGCTCCGGGTGGCTGCGCGCGACGACGGCGGCATGGTGCAGGCCATCGAGCGTGTCACCGATCCCTTCGCGCTGGGGGTGCAGTGGCATCCAGAGCATCTGATCTACCGGCGTGCCCATCGCCGGCTGTTCCGCTCGCTGGTCGCCGCGGCCAAGGCGGGCAGGGTCAGCACGCCGCAGCTGGTTGCGGCCGAAGCCGAGGCGGAGGCGCAGCAGGAACCGCTCTGGAGCTGACGCCCCCGCCGGGTCTTCCCTAGGCGGGCAGCGCGTCCGGGTGCGGGGCGGTCTCGAACTCCGCCGCCGTCACGTCGAGCACGATATGTCCGCCCTTGGCCACCGGGGCGCGGTGCGCCAGCGCCGAGACGGGCAGGGCTCGCTGCTCGTGGCCGAAGAACTTGCCGTTGTCGACGATGAAATAGGCCAGCCGGTTCTCGACCGGATCGGCGAGGATGTCCGACAGCGTGCCGAGCTCGGCGTCGCGTGCGAAGACCTCGCGTCCCAGCCAGCGGGTCAGGCGGGTGTAGCGGTCGAGCGCCTCTTCGGCGCGCGGATCGGGGGGCATGTCGGCCTCGTCCTCTCCGCCTTCGCTGGCGAAGGCCGCCATGGCGAGCGGCGCGTGGGTGGCTCCGAAGGGCCCCACGACGAGCGGCGGCAGCGCGGTGAGAAGGGCCGAGAGCTCGTCGGCGTCGCCGCCCCAGCTCGGCGCGGTCTCGAGTTCTTCCGGCGTGATCCGCAGCTCGACCTCGCGCGCATGCGGGTCCGTCTTCCCGAGCCGCGACGCCGAGGCCAGCACCTGACGCCCGGAGACCCCGCCCGGGCGCAGCGAAAGATAGGTCATCTGCCGATTGTCGGGATCGAAGAGGATGTCGGAGAGGGCCGCGGTCTTGTCGGCGGTGCGCACCCGCCAGCTGAGCATGTCGGAAAGGCTTTGGAGCATGGAGAACCTCCGGAGGATGTGTGGCATTTGAGCAATAAACTGCCGAGCTCTCGGGAATGTTCCGGAACCCGTACCTGATCATACCCGTTTAGATCGTGAACATCGACAGGAGGCCGCCATGCCCAGTGATATCTTCATCGCAGGATTGGCCGCACTCACGGTCGTCGCAGTCCTTATCTTCGCGCTCACCAGCGCCAAGGATCGTGACAGTGACTCACGTTAGGCCGGGCGGACAATACTGACGCGCAAAAGCCGCAAGGCGGGGTTGGCGGGATAACCGCCGGCCCCGACCCCCTATTCAGGGCACGACTCCGGCCAGCCATGTCGATTTCCTGCCTGCATCTTCCGCATCTCCGGGCCTGCCACCGCTTGCTCGGGGAAAATTCTGCCGTTCTTAAAGGCGACTGAATTTGTCAGGTTGACTTTCCCGATCATTTTGCTCAGTTTTCACCCATCGGCCGGCGCCACACCATGCAGCGCCCGCCCGGAAAGATGATGGAGGCTGACATATGGCTATGGAGAGAAGCCACGCGGTGACCGAAGGCCCGCGTCGCGACGACAAGGATCTCGTTTCGATGGTGTTCGGAGGCCTCTGGCCGGTCGAGATCAGCGTCGAGGCCCTGCTGGATCGTCTCGAGGCCCGCGAGGCAGCACGATGATGGAGAGCCGTTTCAGCGCCGACGCGTCGACGCCCGCCCTGCCGCGCCACGTGGCCCGCGAACTCACCGCAAACGGGAATATCGCCGAGATCGAACTCGACGGCCAGATCTACATCCTGCGGATCACCAAGGCCGGGAAGCTCATTCTGACCAAGTGAGTCCATCGTCTGCCAGCCAAGACAAAAAGACACGCCAACGAGGACAGACCATGAAATTTGCCACTTCCACCGCACTTGCGATGCTGCTCGCGGCCCCGGCCTTTTCCGCGACCGATGCGGCCGGCGCGCCCGACAAGGCCTCGGTGCTCGAGACCTATGCCGACATTGCGCTCGCGGGCTACGAGGACAGCCTGTCGACCGCGAAGGCGCTGCAGGAGGCCGTCGAGGCGCTGATTGCCGAACCCTCGGAAGAGACGCTCGCCGCCGCCCGCGAGGCATGGCTGGTGTCGCGCAACCCCTACCAGCAGACCGAGGTCTTCCGCTTCGGCAACCCGATCGTCGACGACTGGGAAGGCAAGGTGAACGCCTGGCCGCTGGACGAGGGGCTCATCGACTACGTCTCCGAGGAGTACGAGGGACCGACCGACGAGAACGAGTACGCGGCGCTCAACATCATCGCCACCCCGCAGGCGACCATCGCCGGGCAGGAGGTCGATGCCTCCGAGATCACGCCCGAGCTGATCGCCGACACGCTGAACGAGGCCGACGGCATCGAGACCAACGTGGCGCGCGGCTATCACGCCATCGAGTTCCTGCTCTGGGGACAGGACCTGAACGGCACCGAGCCGGGCGCGGGTGAGCGTCCCTACACCGACTATGCCACCGGCGACGACTGCACCGGCGGCAACTGCGACCGCCGGGCCGACTATCTCAAGGCCGCGACCACGCTGCTGGTTTCGGATCTCGAGGAGATGGTCGCCGCCTGGGGCGCGGACGGCGAGGCCCGCGGCGCGGTGCTCGAGGACGAGAACGCCGGCATCACCGCCATGCTCACCGGCATGGGCTCGCTCTCCTACGGCGAGCAGGCCGGCGAGCGGATGCGCCTCGGCCTGATGCTCAACGACCCCGAGGAAGAGCACGACTGTTTCTCGGACAACACCCACAACTCGCACTTCTACGACGGCAAGGGCATCCAGAACGTCTACCTGGGCTCCTACACCCGCGTCGACGGCTCGACCGTCGAGGGAGCGTCGCTGTCGGAGCTCGTCGCCGCCACCGATTTGGCGCTCGACGACGAGATGAAGACCAAGCTCGACACCACGATGACGGCGCTCGGCGCCATCAAGGAGGCAGCCGAGGGCGGTTTCGCCTATGACCAGATGCTGGCCATCGGTGACGAGAAGGGCGAGGAGCTGATCATGGGCGGCGTGAACGGCCTGATCGACCAGACCCGCACCGTCGAGCGCATCGTCGGCGCGCTCGACCTCTCCGGCGTCGCGTTCGAAGGCTCTGACAGCCTCGACAACCCCGACGCCGTCTTCCAGTAAGGGGACCACCGATGATCGTCTGCCATTGCCAGGGTATCACAGACCGCGACATTCATGCGGCAATCGACTGGATGCGGGCGTCTGATGAGCAGACGATCATCACCCCCGGGAAAATCTACCATGCTCTTGGAAAATCGGCAGATTGCGGAGGCTGCATGCCGTTTTTCTTGCAAACGATGCGCGCGAACGACAATCTCGAAGTACCCATGGAACTTCGCGGACTTAGACGCCGTGGACTAACACAGGACCAGCGCAATGAAGGGCGACGATAAAGTCATCGAATATCTCAACAAGGCTCTCCGGTCGGAACTGACCGCGGTGAGCCAGTACTGGCTGCACTACCGGCTCCAGGAGGACTGGGGGCTTGGGCACATGGCGAAGAAGAGCCGTGAGGAAAGCATCGAGGAGATGCACCATGCCGACAAGCTGATCACCCGGATCATCTTCCTGGGGGGCCACCCCAACCTGCAGAAGCTCGATCCGCTGCGCATCGGCGAGACTCCGAAGGAGACCCTCGAGGCCGATCTCGCCGCCGAGCACGAGGCCCGCACGCTCTACAAGGAAGCGCGCGAATACTGCGAGTCCGTCGGCGACTACGTCACCAAGAACCTCTTCGAGGAACTGATGACCGATGAGGAAGGCCATATCGACTTCCTCGAGACCCAGCTCGACCTCTACGCCAAACTTGGAGAGGAACGCTATGCGCTGCTCAACGCCTCGCCGATGGACGAGGCCGAGTGAGATCACACTCTGCGCCGCGCTGCTGCTGAGCAGCGCGGCCACTGCCGCCGAGCCCGGGGACACAGCGCCGGGGCTCGGCGATCCACATCTCAGGATCATTCCCCGCACCGATGACGAGCGCGCCCGCATAGCCCGGGTGACCGCGCACACCCGCGATTTCTCGGCGTCCGAGCCTTTCGAGACCCGGCCCGGCGGCGCCGCCACCGTGCGCGCCCGGCGTGACGCGCAGGCCTTCGCGCAGCCTTCGGGGAACCTGCCCGAGGCGCGGCGCATGGAGTTCACCCTTGGCGACGCGCTGTTCCAGAAGCTCTGGACCTCGTCGCCGTCCTCGACCCGCGCCTCGGACGGGCTGGGGCCGCTCTACAACGCCCGCAGTTGCCAGTCCTGCCACATCCGCGACGGTCGAGGGCACGCGCCCGACGGGCCGGGGGACACCGCCGTGTCGATGTTCCTGCGGGTCTCGGTGCCCGCCGATCCCGGCGCTGACGTGCCGCGGATCGAGGGCTGGATCGCCACCGCGCCGGACCCGGTCTATGGCGGCCAGCTTCAGGATTTCGCCACCGTCGGCCAGCGCGCCGAATACCGGCTCGAGATCGCCTATGACGAAATCGCGGTGCCGCTCTCGGGTGGCGAGGTGGCACAGCTGCGCGCGCCCAGCTATGCCGCCGCCGCCCTCGGCTACGGCCCTCTGGCTCCTGACGCGATGCTGAGCCCGCGCGTCGCGCCGCAGATGATCGGCCTCGGCCTGCTCGAGGCGATCCCCGCGGCCGACATCCTTGCCGGCGCCGACCCCGACGACCTCGACGGCGACGGCATCTCGGGCCGGCCCGCGCTGGTCTGGTCCGCCGGTCACGACGCCCCGATGCTGGGCCGCTTCGGCTGGAAGGGCGGCGAGGCCACGGTGCGCGACCAGAGCGCCGCCGCCTTCTCGGGCGACATCGGCATTGCCACGCCGCTGCAGACCGCGCTCTGGGGCGATTGCACCGCGGCGCAGACCACCTGCCGCGACGCGCCCCACGGCGGCGATGCGAACGGCGTCGAGATCAGCGCCGAGGCCTTCGACGCGGTGGTCTACTACACCGAGAACCTCGGTGTGCCTGCCCGCCGCGACCCCGGCGACCCGGAGGTGCTGCGCGGCAAGCAGGTGTTCTACGACACCGGCTGCCCGGCCTGCCACACGCCGAAATTCGTCACCGCCCGGCTCGAGGACCAGCCCGAGCAGAGCTTTCAGCTGATCTGGCCCTATTCCGACCTGCTGCTGCACGACATGGGCGAGGGGCTTGCCGATCACCGCCCCGAGGGCCGCGCCACGGGCCGCGAGTGGAAGACCCCGCCGCTCTGGGGCATCGGCTTGACCGGACAGGTGTCGGGGCATACCACGTTCCTGCACGATGGCCGCGCGCGGTCGCTTCTCGAAGCCGTTCTCTGGCACGGCGGCGAGGCCGAGCCCCACCGCGATGCGGTGGTCGACATGCCGCCCCCCGACCGTGCCGCGCTGATCCGCTACCTGGAAAGTCTCTGAATGCGATATTCCCTCATGCTTTGTGCTTGTCTTGCCGCCAGCCCCGCGATGGCCGGCATCGAAGAGGCGCTGACCGATCACATCCTGCCCGGCTTCGCGGGCTTCTCCACCGCCGCCGACGCGCTTGCGGTGACCGCAGAGGCGGACTGTTCGCCCGACGCGCTGCGCGCGCCCTGGAACGCTGCCTTCGACGCCTGGACCGAGATCGGCGACGTCCGCATGGGCCCGTCCGAGACCGGCGCGCTCTCGGTGTCGTTCTGGCCCGACGCGCGGGGCTTCACGCCCAAGACGCTGCGCCGGCTGATCTCGTCCGAGGAAGAGGTCGGCACCGATCCCACAGCCTTTGCCGATGTCTCGATCGCCGCGCGCGGGCTCTTCGCGCTCGAGCAGATGCTCTACGACGCGGATTTCGACGACTATGCCCCCGGCAGCTATGCCTGCACGCTGGTGCAGACCGCGACCGCCGATCTCGCCTCGCAGGCGCAGGCGCTTGAGGCGGGCTGGCGCGACGGCTACTCGGCGGTGCTGCGCTCGGCGGGCGCCGAGGGCAACTCGGCCTTCCTCTCCGAGCAGGAGGCGATGACTGCGCTTTACACGCAGGTGCTCTCGAGCCTCGAGTTCACCGCCGACAGCCGTCTCGGCCGCCCGCTTGGCACCTTCGAACGGCCGCGCCCGACCCGGGCCGAGGCATGGCGGTCCGGGCGGTCGCTGCGCAACGTGTTGCTCTACGCCGAGGCCGCCGAGGAAATGGCGATGGCGCTCTCGGACGGCGAGATGCCACAGACCGAGGCCGCGATGCAGCGCCTCAGGGACGCGGCCGAGAAGGTTTCGGACCCGTCGCTGCAGGACATCGAGGACCCGTCGGCGCGGCTGCGCGTCGAGATCGTGCAGCAGAATGTGCGCGCCCTGAGCGGCTACATCGAACAGGAGCTCGGCGTGCCGCTGGGCCTGACCGCGGGCTTCAACTCGCAGGACGGAGACTGATCCTATGACCACCCGCCGCGCCTTCCTGGCAAGCCTCCTCGCCGCCTCCGCGACCCCGGCCGTGGGCTGGGCGGCGGTGGGCGATCCGACCTATCTCGCCGCCGCGAAGCTGCCCGATGGCAGCTACATGCTGGCCGGGCTGCGCGAAGACGGCTCCACCGCCTTCAGCGTCCCGCTGCCCGCCCGCGGCCACGCCGCCAGCGCCCACCCGACCCGGGCGGAGGCCGTTGGTTTCGCCCGCCGGCCCGGCACCTACGCGCTGGTCATCGACTGCCGTGACGGCGAGGTGCTGCACCGGCTGACGCCGCCCGCGGACCGCCAGTTCAACGGCCACGGCACCTTCTCGCCGGACGGCAAGCTGCTCTACACCGTCGAGCAGAGGGTCGAGGACAGCGAGGGCTTCATCGGCATCTGGGACACCGAGGCCAACTATTCGCGCATCGGAGAATTCGCGAGCCACGGGGTTGGCCCGCATGACCTGCGGGTGATGCCCGACCACGAGACGCTGGTGATCGCCAACGGCGGCATCCAGACCGACAAGTGGGACCGCGCGAAGCTCAACACCGACACGATGCGGCCGAACCTCGTCTACACGACGCTGGACGGGACGCTGCTGGAACTGCGCGACCTGCCTGATTTCTACCAGAACTCGATCCGCCACCTCGCGCTGCGCCCAGACGGGCTGGTGGGTTTCGCGATGCAGTGGGAGGGCGAGGAAAGCTACGCGCCGCCGCTTCTGGCGCTGCACCGCATGGGCGAGGAGCTGGTGATCTGCGAGGCGCCGCTGAGCGACGAGCTGGCGATGGACGGCTACGCGGGCTCGGTCGCCTTCTCGGGCGACGGCAGCGAGATCGCCATCACTTCGCCGCGCGGCGGCCGCATCCACCGCTTCTCGGACAGCGGAGAGTTTCTCGGCGCGATCTCGCGGGCGGATGTCTGCGGGCTGGCGCCGCACGCGGGCGGCTACATGGCCAGCGACGGGCTGGGCGGGGTGCTGCTGATCGGGCCCGAGGGCGCCAGGCCGCTGGCACTGGCCGAGGCGTCGTGGGACAACCACCTCGTGCCGATCGCGGCGGCGCGGACGTAACGCGTCCGCCTCGCGCAGGCGCCCTGCGCGGGCCGTGCCGGCACGTCCGGGCCTAGCGGCGCGCGGCCACGGTGTCGCGGATCACCTGCTCGACCTTCTCCAGAAGCACGGCATTGTCGAACTTCGCCACCGCCGTGTCGCGGGCGGCACGGGTCATGGCGCTGCGGTCCTCCATGTCGAGGATCACGCCGATGCGCTCGGCGAAGCCGCGCTCGTCCCATTCCTCGACCAGAAGCCCGTTCACCCCGTCCTCGACCGCCTCGGGGATGCCGGCGTGCCACGTCGACAGGGTGATGCAGCCGCAGGCCAGCGCCTCCTGGATGGCGGTGGGCAGGCCCTCGGTGTTGCCGTTCTTCGCGGTGACCGAGTGCTGCAGGAAGGTCTCGGTGCGGGTGAGATGCGCGCGCACCTCGTCATGGGGCAGGGCGCCGGTGAAGGTCACCTGATCCGCCACGCCCAGCTCGGCGGCCATGCCCTTGCAGGGCTCGAGCAGCGGCCCGTCGCCGATGAAGGTGAGATGCGCCTCGCGGCCCCTGGCGGCCTCGGCGAAGGCGCGCAGCGTCACCTGCGGGGCCTTCTTCTCGACCATGCGCCCGACGGCAAGGAAGCTGCCCGGCACCTTCTCGCCAGGGGTGAAGCGGCGGATGTCGACACCCGAGGGCACCACATGGGCGTTGCCATGGGTGACACCGTGGGCGGCGAGGTTGCCCAGCAGGAATTGCGAGACCGAGAACACCCCGTCGAGCATCGGCATCATGTGCCGGTAGGCGCGCACGGTCTGCCTCTTGCGCAGCGCGAAGCTGGCGTCGGTGCCGCGGAAATAGCTGAAGCAGGGCAGGCCCATCTCGCGTGCGAGCCCGGCCACCACCAGCGCCTGCGTGCCGAATTCCGCAAGCACGACCTCGACCTCCTGCGCCTGCAGCCAGTCGCGCAGCCGGGCTTTGGCGTCGCCGAAGGGCAACCGGCCGGTGCCGGTCAGCGCGGCGTTCCAGCCCATGGCGAAAGGCGCGCGCAGGCGGTCGGCCAGGCTGAGCGGCGCGCGGCGCTCGAACAGCGGCTTGCCCAGCGGGTCGTTGCCGTTGAAGCGCCCCGCCAGCACGCAGGTGTCGCCGCCGAAGATGTGGGCGATGTGGCGGTTGATGAAGGTCTCGCCCTGGACGAAATAGTCGGACGTGGCGATGCAGGTCTTCATGGGGCCTCCGGGGCGCGGCGGGACGGGGCCCTTGTGCCTTGCCCGGTCACGGGGCGCAAGGGCGGGGTCAGAGCCCCTCGTGGAACTCGTCGATCAGGTGCTGGACCACGGCGCGCATCCGGCCCTCATCGGTGCCGCCGCCGGTCTCGGCGGCGACCCGCTGGCGGGAGGAACTGTTGCCCTCGGCCACCACCAGCCGTGCGCGCTCGATCTCGGCGAGGCAGCCGAGCGCCTGCGCGTCCTCCTCGATGAGGGCGATGAGCTCGTCGAAGAGCTGCGCGCAGGGCACGATCTTCTGGGCGCCGAAGTCGATCAGCCCCTCGGTCACGCCGTAGCGTTGTGCCCGCCAGCGGTTTTCTCCGATGAGGAAGTTCTCGTAGATCCGCCAGCGCAAATTGCGGCGGCGCATGCGCCAGAGCATGCGCAGGATGCACTGGGTGAGCGCTGCCAGCATCAGCGCGTCCTCGAGCCGGGGCTGCACGTCCATGATCCGGGTCTCGAGCGTGGGAAAGCGCGACGAGGGGCGCAGGTCCCACCAGATCTTGCTGCTGTCCTCGATCACGCCGAGATCCACCAGCGCCTGCACCGAGCGCTCGTAATCCTGCCAGTTGGAGAAATGCGGCGGCAGTCCGGTGCGGGGCAGGTTGTCGAAGACCGAGATCCGGTAGCTCGCGAGCCCCGTGTCGATGCCCTGCCAGAACGGCGACGAGGTCGAGAGCGCCAGCAGGTGGGGCAGGAAATAGCCGGCCTGCCGCATCAGGTCGGCGCGCAGCTGGTCGTCCTCGGTGCCCACGTGCACGTGCATGCCGCAGATCAGCATGCGCTGCACCACGCCGCCGAGATCGCGGCGCAGGTCGTTGTAGCGCTCCTTGTCGGTGTGGTGCTGCTGGCGCCAATGCGCCAGCGGGTGGCACGAGGCGGAGATGGGCGTGAGGTTGAAATCCGCGGCATGGCGCGACACCGCTTCGCGCAGGCGGCGGAGGTCGTCGCGGGCGGTGGCGATGTCGGGACAGGGGCGGGTGCCGATCTCGATCTGGCACTGCAGGTATTCCGGGCTGACCTGATCCTCGAGCTCTGCGAAACAGGCGGCGAGCAGCGCCTTCGGCGCCTCTGTCAGCGCCAGCGTGTCGCGGTCGACGAGCAGGTATTCCTCTTCGATGCCAAGGCTGAAGGCCGGTGCGTCCATCGTCTTCTCCCCCGTTCCCGGTCCGAGCAAAGCAGAGCGCGGGGCTTCGGGCAAGGGCCGCGCTCAGACCGCAGTGAAGAGGACGGTGCGGAGGCTGGTCCCGGGCTGGCGCAGGTGGGCCAGCACCGCGGCCTCGGTGCGGCGGACGGCGATGTCCCTGGGACGGGCGTTCGCCGTCTGGTCGAACATGCGCGTGGCGCGGAAGCCGAGGTCGAGCGGCGCGTGCATGGCGACAGCGGCCACGGTTTCGGCTACCCCCGCGACGACTCTGCGGGTACCCGCCAGATCGATGAGCACCATCGTGTCGCTGCGCAGCCGCGGCGGGGCGCTGCCCGTCCCGAGGGACGAGAGGTCGTCCGCAGGGGTTATGTCGCCGGAAAGCTCGAGGCAGGCGAGGTTGCGCTTCTCAAGATACCTGGGTCGGACAGGCACGATGCGCGAACACAAAAGACATGCCGATTGCCGGCAATGGAAATCTACAGGCGATCCATGGGTGAATGAACTCAGGGCTGAGAATTGCGGTCGCGACCGTCAAGCGGAAGGTATGATGACACCTCTTTCCAGAGGCCATCCGGCGGCTCTGGGCCCGTCAGTCGGTGTCCGCGAGCAACTCGGCGAAGCTCTGATGGGGAAGGCCCAGCAGCGTGAGCGCCTGTTCCTCGCATTGCTGCACAAGCGACACCACGGCGCCGATGCCCTCCCATGAGCGGACGATGAATTTCGCCATCTCGTAGGAGAGCTTCGAAGGCGCGTAGTAGACGATCAGGGTCTGCTCGCCGGTGCCGAGGAAGATGTCGGCTTTCTTGGCCTGCAGCTTCATCAGACCGACGAAATCGGACTCGATGCCGGTGACGTTCGAGAGGTCGACGAGGTGTTTCTGGCCGGGGTGGCTCTGCGGGTGCCGCGCGTAATCGTCGAAAGCGCGCATGGTGTCATCGAGACGCGAAAAGCCTTCGTAGCGGACATAGACGATGCCGTGCCCCGGCAGGATCTGGAATGTGACAGACATGAAGAACTCGACTCAAATTGCGTTGCCCGGATCCGGCGCGCCAATGTCCCCCGTGGTCGCGTGGCCCGGATCGGTGCCCGAGACTGTCTAAAGTATCATACAATGCAATGTGTTCGGGGTCGCGTATCGCGCCGTCTCAGGCCTTACGCTAGGTAAACCCGCGACGGGACGAAGTGTTCCGGACACGGTGTTCGTCTCGCGCCCCGGAAAGCGGGCATCGCCTCTGCATGCCGGTTTCGGCGTTGCGTGCCGTCCCCTTGCCCGAAAGGAAAACGCCCCGGAACCTTGCGATTCCGGGGCGTCGAAGCGTCGTTCAGGTCAGGCCGTGGATCAGTCCATGGCCTTGAAGTTGAACTCGCCGCCTTCCTTGATGCCCGAGAACCAGCGCGCCGTGACGGTCTTGGTCTTGGTGTAGAAGCGGAAGGCGTCGGGGCCGTACTGGTTGAGGTCGCCGAAGCCGGACTTCTTCCAGCCGCCGAAGGTGAAGTAGCTCAGCGGCACCGGGATCGGGAAGTTGATGCCGACCATGCCCACGTTCACACGGTGCGCGAAGTCGCGCGCGGTGTCGCCGTCGGCGGTGAAGATCGACGTGCCGTTGCCGTAGTCGTTCTTCATGATCAGGTCGAGCGCCTCGTCGTAGGACTCGGTGCGCACCTGGCACAGGACCGGGCCGAAGATCTCTTCCTTGTAGATGTCCATGTCCTTGGTGACGTTGTCGAACATCGACGGGCCCACGAAGAAGCCGTCCTCGTAGCCCTGCAGCTCGAAGTCGCGGCCGTCGACCACAAGGTTCGCGCCCTGTTCCACACCCGAGGCGATGAGCCCGTTGATGCGATCCTTGGACGCCTGGGTGATGACCGGGCCGTAGTCCACGTCATTGCCGCCGGTGTAGGGGCCGACCTTGAGCGCTTCGATGCGGGGAACCAGTTTCTCGATCAGCGCGTCAGCGGTCTTCTGACCGACCGGAACCGCGACCGAGATCGCCATGCAGCGTTCGCCTGCAGCGCCGAAGCCGGCACCGACCAGCGCGTCGGCGGCCTTGTCGATGTCCGCGTCGGGCATGATGATCATGTGGTTCTTGGCGCCGCCGAAGCACTGGGCGCGCTTGCCGTTCGAGCAGGCACGGCCGTAGATGTACTGGGCGATCGGGGTGGACCCCACGAAGGCCACCGCCGGGATGTCCTCGTGGTCGAGGATGCCGTCGACGACGTCCTTGTCACCGTTGACCACCTGCAGGACGCCCGCGGGCAGGCCCGCTTCGATCAGCAGCTCGGCGAGACGCAGCGCGGTCGAAGGCACGCGCTCGGAGGGCTTGAGGATCATCGCGTTGCCGCAGGCCAGGGCGCCGGCCATCTTCCACAGCGGGATCATGGCGGGGAAGTTGAAGGGCGTGATGCCCGCAACCACGCCGAGCGGCTGGCGCATGGAGTAGAGGTCGATGCCCGGGCCGCCGTTGTCCATGAACTCGCCCTTGAGCATCGCCGGCGCGCCCATGCAGACCTCGACGAACTCGAGGCCGCGCTGCACGTCGCCCTTGGCGTCGGGCAGGGTCTTGCCGTGCTCGAGGCTGACCAGTTCTGCCAGCTCGTCCATGTGCTCGTTGATCAGGGCACCGAACTTCATCATCACGCGGGCGCGACGCTGCGGGTTGGTCTTGGCCCAGCCAATCTGTGCCTCGGCCGCCTTGGCCACGGCGTCGTTCAGCTCTTCGAGCGTCGCGAGCGGCACCTTGGCGATGGCTTCGCCCGTGGCGGGGTTGAAGACTTCGGTGAAGCGGCCCGAGGTGCCCTTCACGTGCTCGCCGTTGATGAAATGCGTCAGTTCTTTCATGATCGCTCCTCCTGTCATTCGGATTTGGCGCCACCTTAGTCTTGCGGAAATGCAGGCGATAGAGGTAATCGGGCAAAAGGGTTTTGCAATATTGCAAAGGTGACGGGATGCGCGAGAACTGGGACGACATGCGGATCTTCCTTGCCGTGGGGCGTGGCGACAGTCTGTCTTCGGCTGGACGGGTGCTGCGGATGGACCCGGCCACGGTGGGTCGCCGGGTGGCGCGGCTCGAGGAGACGCTCGGCCAGACGCTGTTTGCCAAGAGCCCGCAGGGCTACGCGCTGACCGAGGCGGGCACGCGGCTGCTGCGCCACGCCGAGGAGGCAGAGCAGGCGCTGGGGCTGGGCGCGCAGGCGGTGCGTGGCGCGGGCGAGGGCATGTCGGGGCAGATCCGCATCGGCGCGCCGGACGGCTGCGCCAACTTCCTGCTGCCGCAGGTCTGCGCCGAGATCGGGGCGCAGAATCCGGATCTCGAGATCCAGATCGTCGCCCTGCCGCGCATCGTGAACCTGTCGCGGCGCGAGGCGGACCTGGCGATCGGGGTCTCGGCGCCCACCGCCGGGCGGCTGGTCGTGCAGAAGCTCGCCGACTACAAGCTGCACCTCGCCGCCTCCGAGGACTACCTCGAGCGGCACCCGCCGATCCGCAGCCGCGCCGACCTGAAGGGGCACCGCATTGTCGGATACATCCCCGACATGATCTTCGACAAGGAACTCGACTACCTCGCCGATCTCGGGCTCGACCGGGTTGGGCTGGCCTCGAATTCGGTCTCGGTGCAGTTCCACTGGCTGCGGCAGGGCGCGGGCGTCGGAATCGTGCATGATTTCGCGCTGCCCGCAGCCTCTGGGCTGACCCGGATCCTGCCGGCGAAGGTCGAGCTGATCCGCAGTTTCTACCTTGTGCGCCACGCCGATGACCGCCGCGTCGGCAGGCTCAACACCTTTGCCGAGGCACTGGCACGGGGAATCCGGCGCGAGCTTGCGAGACTCGAAGGTCTGACTTGACAGATTGTCGCATGGGGCGGACGCTTTCTGCACGTGCATTTGAGCGATTGGAGGAGAGCGGTATGCAGGTTCAACAGATTCTCAAGGACAAGGCGGACGACGGCGTCGTCACCGTGACCCCGGATGCGACCGTCGCGGCGGCTGCAAAGGTCCTGGCCGAGCGCCGGATCGGGGGCGTGGTGGTTTCGGAGGACGGCCAGACGCCGCTTGGCATCCTGTCCGAGCGCGACATCGTGCGGGTTCTCGGCACCGACGGCCCCGACGTCCTGGCCTGGCGCGTCGATGCGCTGATGACCAGAGATCTCAAGACCTGCTCGCGCGACGACGACAGCAACGTGGTGCTCGCCCGGATGACCAAGGGCCGTTTCCGTCACCTGCCGGTGATCGAGGACGGCGTGATGGTCGGTATGATCTCGATCGGCGACGTGGTCGCGGCGCAGATCTCCGAGCTCTCGATGGAGAAGGAAGCCCTTCAGGGTATGATCATGGGATTCTGAGCGGCGCCCGCGCGCGGCTCGGGTCAGGCGGGCGCACTCTCCGCGCCTTGCGGACATTGCCGACTTTGCCCTCTAATGGGGCAACGAAAGGGCGACCGGCCACCGGTCGCCCTTATGTTCTTTTTGCATCGGGGGTTGCATTCATCAACGCAATATTGTTGCGTGCGGCAAAACGGTAGATGAGGGGCTTCCGTATGCGCATCGGCTTGTATCCCGGCACTTTCGACCCGATCACCCTGGGTCATATCGACATCATCCGGCGCGCCGCCGCCCTGGTGGACCGTCTCGTGATCGGCGTCGCGATAAACCGCGACAAGGGCCCGCTATTCCCGCTGGAAGATCGCGTGGCGATGATCGAGGCGGAATGTCGCGAGCTCTCGGAACAGACCGGCACCGAGATCGTGCCGCATCCCTTCGAGAACCTGCTGATCGATTGCGCCCATGACGTGGGCGCGCAGATCATCGTGCGCGGGCTGCGCGCGGTGGCGGATTTCGAGTACGAATTCCAGATGGTCGGGATGAACCGGGTGCTCGACGACAGTGTCGAGACGGTCTTCCTCATGGCCGAGGCCCGTCACCAGGCGATTGCATCGAAGCTGGTGAAGGAGATCGCCCGGCTGGGCGGCGACGTGAGCAATTTCGTCACGCCGCCGGTGCACGAGGCCCTCAAGGCACGCTTCGGCTGAGCGTGCCGGCCGCGGCTCAGCGGCCGTAGACGGCGCGGTGGGCCAGTTCGGCTTCCTTGCCCTGGATGTCGCAGTCGAGTCGGGTGCGCGGCGGCAGCGACATCAGGGTGTGCAGGGCGCGGCGGTAGGCGTAGCGGCGGTAGATGCTGTTCAGAACGGTCATTGTCTCGGTCCTTCGGATGGATGTGTGAGTGGTGCCGGGTCTCAGGCCCGGGCGGCGCCGTAGACGGCTTCCGCGGCGATCCGGCGGATGTCGCCGGGGTAGATGTCGAGGTCGAGCGCCGTGTCGAGCGGCAGCCGGCTCAGTTCGTGCAGGGTGCGGCGGTACTTGGCGCGGGCGACGAAGCGGGATTTCAGCGTCTCGTAGAAGCAGGTCATGGTCATTCTCCGTGTCTCCCCCCTTCGATTGATGTTGGCGCTAACTTAGTCATGCTGCGCTGCAGCACAACTTCCGAAAACCGATTTCCGATGTGCAGTTTTTGCATGGCGCAGGCGGCGCGCCTTGCCGGCCTGGCGGGCGGCAAGATGTTCTTTACCAATTTCGGTTAAGGTTAATTCCACGCAGAAACAGGAGATGTCTGGATGGATATCCGCACGATCGGGGCCTGGCCTCTGCGCCGGGCGGACCTCGGACAGGGGCCGCGCGGCGGCAGCGTGGCCCCGCAGGCGGCGGGGACGCGGGAGCAGCGCGTCTTCCCGCCGCCGACACCGGTGACGCAGCAGATGCTGCCGTCCCACAAGGCCGCCCGCAGCGCCGAGGCCGGTGCCCGCCAGGGTTACCAGTCCGCGCGCGACATGATGCGGGACGACTGAGCGCCACAGCCGCCGCGTGTCATGTGGTTTCGCGGCGGGCCGGTGCCGGTCGCCTGAAACGTGACGAGGGCGAGGCCGTCTCCGGCCCCGCCCTCGGGAGGTCTTTCAGGTGCTGGTCAGATCGTCAGTGGGACCGAGCTTCGGCCCATCCGACGGATCGACCGGCGGGTCCGGATCAGATCAGCTTGCCCATGGCGACCGCAGTGTCGGACATGCGGTTCGAGAAGCCCCACTCGTTGTCGTACCAGGTCAGGATGCGCACCATGGTGCCGTCCATGACCTTGGTCTGGTCGGTGTGGAAGATCGACGAATGCGGATCGTGGTTGAAGTCGATCGAGACATTGCTCTTGTCCGTGTAGCCGAGGATGCCCTTCAGCGGGCCGTTCGCGGCGGTGCGGATGGCATCGTTTATCTCGTCCACGGTGGTCGAGCGCTTGGCTTCGAACACCAGGTCGACGACCGAGACGTTCGGCGTCGGCACGCGGATCGCGACGCCGTCGAGCTTGCCGTTCAGCTCGGGCAGCACGAGGCCCACGGCCTTGGCGGCGCCGGTCGAGGTCGGGATCATCGACATCGCGGCCGCGCGGGCGCGGTAGAGATCCTTGTGCATCGTGTCCAGCGTCGGCTGGTCGCCGGTGTAGCTGTGGATCGTGGTCATGAAGCCCTTCTCGATGCCGATGGAATCGTTGAGGACCTTGGCGACCGGCGACAGGCAGTTGGTGGTGCAGGACGCGTTCGACACCACGATGTCATCCTTGGTGAGCGTGCTGTCGTTCACCCCGAAGACGATGGTCTTGTCGGCACCCGAGGCCGGGGCCGAGACGAGCACGCGGCTTGCGCCGTTGGCAAGGTGCATGGCGGCCTTCTCGCGAGCAGTGAAAATGCCGGTGCATTCCATCACCACGTCGACGTCGCCCCAGGGCAGGTCGCCGGGGTTGCGCTCGGCGGAAACCTTGATCGGGCCGCGGCCCACGTCGATGGTGTCGCCCGAGACTGTGACTTCCTGCGGGAAGCGGCCGTGCACGCTGTCGAACTGCAGCAGGTGGGCGTTGGTCTCGACCGGGCCGAGGTCGTTGATGGCGATCACCTCGATGTCGGTGCGGCCCGACTCGATGATGGCGCGCAGCACGTTCCGGCCGATGCGCCCGAAGCCGTTGATGGCGACTTTGACGGTCATGGATATCTCCTCGCTGTACGGAAACCGGGAATTGGCTGCACGTCATCAGTTTGATGACGGTAAGTCAACCGCGCCGTTTGGCGCAGGCCGGCGTTATCGCCAGAAGGCGAGCCAATCCAGCAATGTGAAGAACTTGCGCCCCAGGAAGACGAGATGCTCAGCGCCGTAGACCCAGATGTCGAGGGCGATGGCGGCAAGGACCAGCAGCCCGATCCAGATGGCGAGACGATTGTTCATGGCGTTTCTGATGCCAGAGGGTCCCGGCGCTGTCACGCGCGATTTCGGCGCCCGTTTGGCGCCGGCAGAGGGGCGTCAGGGGCAGGGGTCAGCCGTGGCTCTTGCGCGCTGCGGCGACCCAGATCGCGGCGAGCACGACGCTGGCGATGGCGTTCCAGCTGGCCATCGAGAGGCCCATGAGTTGCCAGATCACCTCGTCGCAGCGGTGGATCTCGGCGCTCATGATCTGGTTCAGCAGATCGTCGGCGCTGATACCGGTCACCGGCGCGGAGGAGGTGCACGAGGTCGGGCCCGGCCACCAGGCGCGCTCGACGCCGGTGTGGTATACGCCGATGGCGCCCGAGGTCAGCGCGGCGATGGCACCCAGCCACGGCAGGAAGGCGCTGCGGGTCGCGATCGCGGCGCCCGCGATCACCACCGCCGCCGCATGCGGCCAGCGCTGCCAGATGCAGAGCTTGCAGGGGGTGAGCCCTCCGAGGACCTGGAACCCGAAGGCACCGAGCAGCAGCGCCACGGAGCCGGCGGCAGCGAGCAGGATCAGGAAAGTCCGGGTCAGTCTCAAAGGAACCTCACTAGGTAGAAGCCGCCCAAAAGAATGAGCACAAAGAGTGTGAAGACAAGCCCCAGCCGCTTTTCGATGAAGTCGCGGATGGGGGCTCCGAAGGCCCAGAGCAGCCCTGCCACCACGAAAAAGCGCAGCGATCGCGCGATGATGGCGGTCACCACGAAGGTGCCGAGCGGCATCGCCGTCCAGCCTGACATGATCGTGATGACCTTGAAGGGAAAGGGCGTGACGCCGGCGATGAGCACCGCCCAGAAGCCCACGCCGTTGAAGCGCGCGTTGAAGGCCTCGATCTCGTCACCCTTGCCGAGCGCCTCGAGGATCGGGCGTCCGAGGCCTTCGAAGAAGAAGTGTCCGATGACGTAGCCTGCGAGCCCGCCGATCACCGAGGCCACCGTCGCCACCAGCGCGATCAGCCAGGCCCGGCGCGGCGCCGCGAGCACCATCGGGATCATCAGCACATCCGGCGGAATCGGGAAGATCGACGCCTCGATGAAGGCCACCGCGGCGAGCGCCCAGAGGGCCTTGGGGTGGTCGGCCAGCGACATGGTCCAGTCATAGAGGCGGCGCAGCATAGGATGGTCTCCGGGTTTCCGTTTCGCAGGAAGCACGGGGGCGCGCGGGGTGCAACCGACGAAATGGTGTTCTGGGCCGGTCCGGTGCAGACGGGCGTCAGGATGCCTGCGAGGCAGGCGGAGAGCGGCTCAGCTCTCGAGCCAGCGCAGGATATCGCCGCGGTTGCCGTCGAGTTCGGGCGCGGCGGGACGGGCAGGGCGGTCCTCCATCCCCGACATCTTGATCGGGTTGCCCGCGGCCTTGAAGGTGGCGCGTCCGTAGCGGTCGAGCACCTCGACGATCATGTTGCGCGCCATCAGCTGCGGGTCCTTCATCACCTGATCCATGCTCTGAATCGGCGCGCAGGGGATGCCGGCGGCGGTGAGCTTGGCCAGCCAGTGCGAGCGCGGGTGCTCCAGCGTCGCGGCCTCGATCAGCCGCTTCAGCAGCCGGGCATGGCTCAGCCGTGCCGCGTTGCTGGCGAAGCGCGGATCGTCCGAGAGCGGCAGTTGCAGCGTGAGGCACAGGCGCTCGAACTGGGCGTCGCTGCCGGCGGCCAGCACGAAGGCGCCGTCCGAGGCCGCCACCGCCTCGCAGGGGGCGAGGCTCGGGTGCCGGGTGCCGTTGGCCTGCGGGGCGGGGCCGATGGCGGTCTGCGCCACCGCCTGCTCCATGAGGGCCAACTGCGCGTCAAGGAGCGCCACGTCCACCCGCCGCCCGCGCCCGGTGCGCACCCGGTCGTAGAGCGCCGCGAGGATGCCGTGGGCAAGGAACATGCCGCCGGCGAGATCGGCGATGGAGCTGCCGGCGCGCTGGGGCCTGCCGGGATCGCCGGTCAGCGCCATGAAGCCTGCGCGGGCCTGCGCCACCGCGTCATAGGCGGGGCGCCGCGCGTCCGGGCCGGTCTGGCCGTAGCCGCTGACCGAGGCATAGACCAGCGCCGGGAGCTCGGCATGCAGCGCCTCCCAGCCAAGCCCGTGGCGGTCCATCACGCCGGGGCGGAAGTTCTCGACCAGCACGTCGGCGCGGGCGAGGATGCGGCGTAGCAGCGCCTGATCCTCGGCATTCTCGAGGTCGAGCGCGATCGAGCGCTTGCCCCGGTTCACCGCGGCGAAATAGCCGCTCTTGCCGTCCTTCAGCGGTGGCAGCGCGCGGGCGCCGTCGCCGCGGCCGGGACGCTCGATCTTGATGACCGAGGCACCGAGATCCGCGAGGATCATGGTGGCATAGGGACCGGAGAGAATCCGGCTGAAATCGACGATCGTGACGCCGGCAAGGGGAAGGGACATGGGCCTTTGGCTCTCATGATATGCTGCTCTGTCGAACAGCTTCCCGTGCCCGCCCCGCCTCGTGCAAGGGAAAGCTACACCGGATCTGCAACCTTTCCGTTAATTGCGCTCCGGATGCCGCGCCTTCCCCGCGCCGGGTGCTAAATCGTATCCGCGCTGCCCGAGGCGCGGGCATGGAACACGAAGCCGAGCAGGTTCATCAGCACCTGTGCGGCGAGAATCGCGGTCGAGCCGGTGGGATCGTAGTCGGGGGCCACCTCGACAAGGTCGATGCCCACCACCCGGTGCTCGCGCGCCACGATCTGCAGGATCTCGAGCACCTCGTAATAGAGGAAGCCGCCGTGCGAGGGCGTGCCGGTGCCCGGCGCGATCGAGGGGCAGAAGCCGTCGATGTCGATGGTGATGTAGACCGGCGCCCCGGCGGGGATGCGCTCGGCCACGCCCGCGGCCCCGAGCCTGCGCGCCTGCCGCACCGACAGGATGTCCGAGCCCATGGCGCGCGCGGCGTCGTAGCCCTCCCTGGCGGTGGACGAGACGTTGCGGATGCCCACCTGGGTCAGGCCGCTCACATGATCCTTCTCGGCGGCGCGGCGCATCGGGTTGCCATGGCCGCGGGTGACGCCGTGGCGCTCGTCGACGAAATCGAGATGGGCGTCGATCTGCAGGACATGGAAGGGCGCGTGGCCCTCGAAGGCCTCGATGCAGGGGATGTTGATGGAGTGGTCGCCACCGATCACCACCGGCAGCGCGCCCGCGTCCAGCGCCGCCCGCACGCCCTCGCGGATGTTGGCATGGCTGGCCAGCGTGTCGGTGTGCACGATGTCCGCGTCGCCCATGTCGACGATGCGCACGTCCTCACCGAGATAGGTGGCGTCGTCCTCGTGGTCGTAGGCACCGGCGTGGCCGAAGGAGAACAGCGTCGAGGCCTCGCGCACCGAGCGCGGGCCGAAGCGCGCGCCCGCCCGCCACTGGGTGCCGGCGTCGAAGGGAGCGCCCAGGATGGCCGCGTCGGCCTCGATCCGGGTCCAGTCCTCGACATAGGGCTTCTTGGCGAAGGTGCAGATGCCGGTGAAGGGCAGGTTCAGCCGCCCCGACTCGTATCCGTGCGCCATGACGGTCCTCCTTGGTCCTGTCGTCGTTTCGGGCACCCTGCGCCGGGCCGCGCGCCGGGGCAATCCCTGCCGTCTCGGGCCCCGCGGCAAGTGCTTGGCGCTTTCCTTCCCGGCGCCCATGCGCTAAAGCCGCGCGCAAACATTCCGGAGGGCGGCATGAGCGACGGCAAGAACGGCATCACCTACGCAGACGCGGGTGTGGACATCGACGCGGGCAACGCGCTGGTGGACCGGATCAAACCGGCAGCCAAGCGGACCAACCGGCCCGGCACCGTGTCGGGCCTGGGCGGCTTCGGCGCGCTCTTCGATCTCAAGGGGGCGGGCTACACCGATCCGGTGCTCGTCGCGGCCACCGACGGCGTCGGCACCAAGCTGCGCATCGCCATCGACACCGGCCACGTGGACGGCGTCGGCATCGACCTCGTGGCGATGTGCGTGAACGACCTCGTGTGCCAGGGCGCTGAGCCGCTGTTCTTCCTCGACTACTTCGCCACCGGCAAGCTCGACACCGACAGCGCCGCGCGCGTCATCGAGGGCATCGCCGAGGGCTGCGTGCGCTCGGGCTGCGCGCTGATCGGTGGCGAGACCGCCGAGATGCCGGGCATGTACCCGGCGGGCGATTTCGACCTCGCGGGCTTTGCCGTGGGCGCCATGGAGCGCGGCACCGAGCTGCCCGCCGGCGTCGCGGTCGGAGACGTGCTCATCGGGCTTGCCTCGGACGGCGTGCATTCCAACGGCTACAGCCTCGTGCGGAAGCTGGTCGAGGTCTCGGGCCTTGGCTGGGAGGCGGATTGCCCCTGGGCCGAGGGCTCGCTCGGCGAGGTGCTGCTGACCCCGACGCGGCTTTACGTGAAGCAGGCGCTGGCCGCGGTCCGCGCGGGCGGTGTTCATGCGCTGGCGCACATCACCGGCGGCGGCCTGACCGAGAACCTGCCGCGCGTCCTGCCCGAAGGCACCGGCGCCGCCATCGACCTGAACGCGTGGGATCTTCCCCCGGTGTTCAAGTGGATGGCCGAGACCGGCGGCATGTCGCAGGCCGAGATGCTCAAGACCTTCAACTGCGGCATCGGCATGATCCTCGCGGTCAGCGCCGACCGGGCCGAGGCGCTCACCGCGCTGCTGCGCGAAGAGGGCGAGACGGTCTGCACGCTGGGCAGCGTCACCGACACCCCGGGCATGGCCTACGAGGGCGCGCTGCTTTGAAGCGCGTCGCCATCTTCATTTCCGGCGGCGGGTCCAACATGGTCTCGCTGGTCGACAGCATGACCGGCGACCACCCGGCGCGCCCGGTGCTGGTGCTGGCCAACAGCGCCGATGCCGGAGGGCTGGAGAAGGCGCGCGCGCGCGGCGTCCCCACGGCGGTGATCGATCACCGGCCGTTCAAGGGCGACCGCGAGGCCTTTGAGGAGGCTCTGCAGGCCGAGCTGGTGAAGGCCGCGCCGGACATCCTGTGCCTGGCGGGCTTCATGCGCGTCCTCACCGCGGGCTTCGTGGAAAACTGGCAGGGGAGGATGCTCAACATCCACCCCTCTCTGCTGCCCAAGTATCGCGGGCTGCACACCCATGCACGGGCGCTCGAGGCGGGCGACCGCGAGCACGGCTGCACCGTGCACGAGGTGACGCCCGAGCTCGACGATGGGCCGATCCTGGGTCAGGCCACCGTGCGGGTGCTGCCCGGCGACACGCCCGACGCGCTTGCCGCGCGGGTGCTCGAGCAGGAACACCGGCTTTACCCCGCGGTGCTCCGGCGCTTTGCCGAAGGCAACCGCGAGATGCTGCGCCTCACTCGCGACTGATCGCGGTGGCAGCCACGGCGGGGGCGCTGTTGCCCCGCCAGTTGGCCTCGTCGAGCGTCGAGTCCGGGGCCATCAGCGCCGGAATTCCGAGAAGCACCACGAGGGCGATTGCGATGGCCCAGGCACCAAGTCCTTGGGCACGCGGGCGGTCTGCCCGGCGCACCTGCGCCGGGGTGATGTCGAGAATCGTCATGTCCGGAACCTCCGTCCGAAGCGGGTTGAAAGGGTGAGGCTGATATAGCTGCGCCCGGACTATTGCGGAAATGAATGTTTGGGTGGGAGGCCATCACCGTTCGTAATGGCGTCGCCCCCGAAACCGGCAAGGCTGCCGCAGGTGGCGGGCTTTTGTTCAGGGTGGCTTTGCTCTCGCCGCCGCGCGGGTGTAGGAGGGCAAACCAACAAACAGTACGACCGGCCGGAGCCCAAATGAAGACCATCACCACGACGGAAGACCTTGCCGCGTTCTGCCAAGCGGCTGCCAAAGCGCCCTATGTCACCGTCGACACCGAGTTCCTGCGCGAGCGGACCTACTACTCGAAACTCTGCCTCATCCAATTGGCGTTTCCGGGCAAGGGCGACGAAAACGCGGTGCTGGTGGACCCGCTGGTGGACGGACTGGACCTCGAGCCGCTGCTCGAATTGTTCCGCAACACCGCGGTGGTCAAGGTCTTCCACGCGGCGCGGCAGGATCTCGAAATCTTCTTCATCGACCACGGCGTGATCCCCGATCCGCTGTTCGACACGCAGGTCGCGGCGATGGTCTGCGGCTTCGGCGAGCAGGTCGGCTACGAGACGCTGGTCAAGCGCATCGCCAAGCAGGCGCTCGACAAGAGCTCGCGCTTCACCGACTGGTCGCGGCGGCCGCTGACCGAGGCGCAGAAGAAATACGCGCTGGCGGACGTGACGCACCTGCGGGTGATCTACGAATACCTCGCCGCCGAGCTCGAGCGCACCGGCCGCGCCCGCTGGGTCGCCGAGGAACTGGCCGTGCTCACCGACCCCGAGACCTACATCACCCGTCCCGAGGATGCCTGGCAGCGGGTCAAGACGCGTTCGTCGAGCCCGCGTTTCCTCGCCATCGTGCAGGCGCTGGCGGCCTTCCGCGAGGAATACGCCCAGTCCCGCAACATCCCGCGCAACCGGGTGTTCAAGGACGACGCGCTGACCGAGCTGGCCTCGACCAAGCCCGTCACCATGGAAGACCTCGGTCGCTCGCGCCTGCTGCTGCGCGAAGCCCGCAAGGGCCCGATCGCGGACGGCATCCTTGCCGCCGTGGCCGCGGGCGTCGAGTGCCCCAAGGACCAGCTGCCCAAGGCCGAGAACGACCGTGACCAGCTGCAGGTGAACCCGGCGCTGGCGGATCTTCTGCGGGTGCTGCTGAAGGCCCGGACCGAAGCCTCGGGCGTGGCGGCGCGGCTGATTGCGCCGGCGGCGGATCTCGACGCCATCGCCGCGGGCATGCGCGACGTGAAGGCGCTGACCGGCTGGCGCCGCGAAGTCTTCGGAGAGGATGCGCTGCGGCTTTGCGACGGCAAGCTGGCGCTGACGGTCAAGGGCCGCGACGTCGAGGTGATCGAACTCTGATCCCGGGGGCCTGGCCCCCGGAGGGCCGGGCCTAGCGGCGGCTGACCAGCGCGTTGCTGCGGCCGCTGACCTGCACTTCACGAATGCCGCCGAGCTGCTGCTCGGTCAGCCAGAGCGCGGCCTTGACCTCGCGCGCGTCGGGACGGACCGAAACCGGCCCGGCAGATTGCAGCGCGAGCAGGCGATAGGCCAGCGTGTCGCCGTCGGTCGCGGTCTCGTCGGGCACGAGGCGCACCTCGAACGGACCCGCACGATTGGCGGTCCCGGTCACGAGGATGATGGCACCGCCCGGGCGCCGCTCGATGGAGAGCGCCGAGATGGTCTCGACCGGCGCGCCGGCATAGGTCTCTTCGTTGTCGCCCCACACGATGGAATTGCGCTTGGCGGGGATGAGGGGGTTGGCCGCGCCGGTTGCCTGAGTGTTGACCGGAACCGGCTGGCTCTGGCCGAACCAGTTGAACGGGTTCAGATTCGACTCGCGCACGCCGCTGCAGCCCGTCAGCACGACGCCGGCGACGATCACGAACGATAGAGATTTGAACATTGCGCCACTGCCCTCTGCCTGCATTGCTCTTGCAGTTATCGTATTGTGCCAGCCTTGAAAAGCACCCCGTTCCGGGGCTGGACCTTTGCGCCCGCGCCGCCTACCTCTGGTCCCAAACTAGGAGACAAAGATGGCACAGGCGGCATTCGAAGAGGTGGTCGAGGACTTCGAGTTTCTCGAGGACTGGGAGGACCGCTACCGCATGGTGATCGAAATGGGCAAGGCGATGGAGCCGCTGCCCGAGGCGCTGAAGGTGCCCGCAACAAAGGTCGAGGGCTGCGCCAGCCAGGTCTGGCTGCACCCGCAGATCGAGGACGGGCTGTTCCACTTCCAGGGCGACAGCGACGCGATGATCGTGCGCGGGCTGATCGCGGTTCTGCACCGGCTCTATGACGGCGTGCCGGTCGCTGAGGTCACGAAACTCGATGCCCGGGCAGAGCTCGGGCGGTTGGGGCTGAACGAGCACCTGTCCTCGCAGCGCTCGAACGGGCTACGCGCCATGGTCGAGCGGATCCGCGACTACGCCTCCGCCGCGGCGTAACGGACCAGTTCCGGATCAGTCGCGCGGCACGGTCGAGCCGCGCACCACCAGCTCGGGCGCGGGCGCGTCGAGGTAGACGGGCTCGGACATCCCTTCGAGCTGGTCCAGCAGCGCCGTCGTGGCAAGCTGCGCCATCTCGTCGAGACGCAGGTTGAGCGCGGTCAGTGCAGGGGTCTGGCTGCGCGCGCGGAAGCCGTCATAACGCGTCGCCACCCGCACGTCCTGCGGCACCCGCAGCCCGCGCGCATGCAGCGCCGCCATGGCGCCCGCGGCCATCGAGTCGATGGGCGCCAGCACGCCGTCCATGCTCCGGCCCGCGTCGAGCTCGGCCAGAAGCGCCGCTTCGGCGCCGAGCTCGCCTTCGGCCTCTGAGACCTCGATCACCCGCGCCGGCAGTCCCTCGGCCGCCATGCGTGCCTCGTAGGTTTCGCGGAACACGCGGTTCGACTGGCGCTGGCTGCGGCCGACGATCAGGGGGATCTCGCGGGCTCCACAGTCGAGCAGGTGCCCGATCAGCATTGTCGCGATGGTGGCATGGTCGACGCGCACCGCGGGGGCGGGCGCCTCGGGGGGCGGGCCGATGATGACCACAGGCACGCCGCGGTCGCGCAGCACCTTCCAGTACGGGTCGTCGACCTCGGGCTCGACGACGATGGCGCCGTCGAAGGGGATGGTGCCGAGCGCGGTCTCGGGGTGCTCGATGGGCGGCACCAGCACCAGCGCCACGTTGCGCTCGAGCGCCGCCACCGCCGCCGAGGCCGCGACCTCCATCAGGAAGCCCAGTCGCGCCGAGCCCGCGGCGACCGCGGTGGGCATTGACGAGAAGATCGCGATGGTGTTGGCGCGGCCCGTCCGCATCCCCCGCGCGGCGAGGTTCGGGACATAGCCCAGCTCCTTGATCGCCTTGTCGATCCGTGCCCGCGTCTCGTGATCGACCTTGCGCTTGCCGCTGATGGCGTTCGAGACCGTGCCCGCAGAAACGCCCGCCACCCTGGCGACGTCCTTCACCGTGACTCGACGGCGGGTTGCTTCGATCTGCTTGTTCATGACCCCGGTGCCGGTTTCTTGCGCTTTACTGGTGCGAATGCGCCTGTTTTTCTCGCGTGGCAAGAAAAAGGCGCCGAAAATTACGTTAAATCGTTTTAACGATCCCGATTCGGAGTAATCGGTTTGTTAAAACGTTTTTGCGACATCGAAAGGACCGACGATGCCCGATTCTGCAAGCATACTACGGGAGAATGCGATGACCTCGCAAATTACTCTTGCAAGACGGAGACTTGGCCTGACCGCACTGGATCGCGCCCGAAGCGCCGGAGGTTACACGCTTTTTGCACGCCAGACCGGGGGCGGGGTGGTCGACATGATCGACATCGAGGGCCGCACCGCGCATCAATGGACCATGCCGGTGCGGCCGGGCCGCGACGCGGTGATCCTGTCGAACGGCAATCTGGGCTACAATGGCAGCCATGCGACATCGGCCGATCTCTATCCCGCGTGGGACCTCTGGCATGGCGGTGACTTCTACGAGGCAACGCCCTCGGGCGAGATCGTCTGGCGCCACGAGGACATCTATCATCACCACGATGCGCAATGGCTGCCGGGCGGCAACCTGCTCTACACCGTCGCGGCCGAGCTGCCCGCCGACAAGGCGGCGCGGGTGACGGGGGGCGATCCGCGCAAGGACGGGGCGGACGGCATCGTGCAGTCCGACATCGTGCGCGAGGTGAACCGCAAGGGCGAAACCGTCTGGGAATGGCGGATCTGGGACCACATCGATCCCGCCGACCTGCCGATCCACCCGATCTTCGACCGCCGCCACTGGCCGATGATCAACGGTCTTTCGGTAACCCGCGACGGGCTGATCCTGATGAGCCTGCGCACCACCTCGGGGGTGATCGCGGTCGACAGGGCCTCGGGGCGCATCGTCTGGCACGCCGGCCCCGACGTGGTGGCCCAGCAGCACACGCCGGTCGAGATGGACGACGGCTCCATCCTCGTCTTCGACAACGGCAACTTGCGGGTGGGTTCATCCAACCCCTACAGCCGGGCCATCCAGTTCGACCCGAAGACCATGGAGACCACTTGGGACTACACCGATCCCAACGCGCCCAGCTTCTTTTCGCCCTTCATGGGCAGCGCTCAACGGCTTGTTAACGGCAATACGCTCATCTGCGAGAGCGGCTTCGGCAGGCTCTTCGAGGTCACGCCCATGGGCGAGGTGGTCTGGGAATACGTGATCCCCGATTTCGCCGAGTATCCCGCGCCGCTGAACCAGTTCATCCGGGGAAGCCACAACACCTGCTTCCGCGCCCATCGCTACTCCGAGAGCCAGGTGCCATGGCTGTGACCGAGCAGCACGACAAGATAACCCGGCCCAAGCCGCCCGTCGCCCGGTTCGCGCAGCTCTCCGCTGCGGGCACCGCGGTGGGGCTGCCGATGGTCTCTTTCCTCTTCATCCTCGCGCTCTGGAGCGTCGTCGGCGCCTCCGGGGTGGTTTCCGAGGCGATCTTCCCGGCGCCGTGGTCGGTGTGGTCCGCCACTGTCGAGATGTGGCAGAACGGCACGTTGCAGAAGGATCTCGGCGTCTCGCTGGGCCGCGCCGGCGTGGGCTTTGCCATCGGCGCGACGCTGGGCGTCACCATGGGCCTGCTCACCGGGCGGGTGCCGCTGGTGCGCACGCTGCTGAACCCGTTCCTGAACCTGCTTCGCCCGATCCCGGCCATCGCGCTGGTGCCGGTGGCGATCGTCTGGTTCGGCATCGGCGAGGGCTCGAAGTATTTCGTGGTCTCCTACACGGTGTTCCTGACCGTCTGGTTCAACACCCATCACGGCATGCAATACGTGCCCGAGACCTACTTGCGCGCGGCGCGCTCTCTGGGCGCCTCGCGGCTGCGCGAGTTCCTGACCGTGGTGCTGCCTGCCGCGGCCCCGCATATCTTCGCGGGCATCCGGCTCGGCGTCGCGCTGGCCTTCCTGAGCCTCGTTGCGGCCGAGCTTTCCGGGGCGTCCTCGGGCCTCGGCTTCCGGCTGCAGGAGGCGCGGCAATACATCCGCACCGACCGCATGTTCTCGTTGCTGATCATTCTCGGCATTCTCGGCGCGGTCGCCGACCTGGTGGTGCATCGCATCGGCCGCAAACTCGTGCATTGGGAGCAGGGCTGATGGAGATGGACAAGGGACGTGTCGAGGTTGAGGACGTCGTCATCCGCTTCGGCACCCGCGACAGCGCGGTTACCGCGCTCGACCGGACGAACCTCGTGCTCGAGCCGGGCACCTTCACCGCGCTTATCGGTCCATCCGGCTGCGGAAAATCTACCCTTATGAACGCGATAGCGGGTTTTGTTCAACCAGCCGAGGGGCGCATTACGCTTGATGGCGCGCAGATCCGGGGGCCGTCTCCGGACGTGGGGGTGATCTTCCAGCAATACGCGCTCTTCCCGTGGTTCACCGCGCTCGGCAACATCCGCTTCGGGCTCAAGCAGTTCGGCTTCTCGAAGCGCGAGGAGATCGACCGCGCCCGCGCAGCACTCGACGAGGTCGGGCTGGGGCCCCATGCGGAGAAGTACCCGCAGCAGTTGTCTGGCGGCATGAAGCAGCGGGTGGCCATCGCGCGCACCTTCGCCACCGGCGCCAAGGTGCTGCTCATGGACGAACCCTTCGGCGCGCTCGACGCGCAGACGCGGATCGTCATGCACGAGCTGCTGCTCAACGTCTGGCGCAAGCATCGCGCGACGGTACTCTTCGTCACCCACGACGTGGACGAGGCGCTGCTGCTGGCCGACGACGTCCGCGTCATGAGCCAGGCGCCCGGCCGCCTGATCCGCCACTACGCCATGACCCAGCCGCGCCCGCGCGCGCTGAGCCGCTCCGGTTCGGACCTGCTGGAGATCCGCGAAGACATCCTGGGCCTTCTGCGCCCGACCACCGAACCGCTCCCAGAGCCTGCTCACTGAAGGAGACGCACACATGAAACTTCTGACTTCCACCGCGCTGAGTGCCGCGCTGCTTGTTCCCGCTCTGGCAACCGCCGAGAGCCTCACCTTCGCCTGGACCCCGAACCCGCAGACCCCGCAGGTCGATATCGCCATCGAGAAGGGCTATTTCGAAGACGCCGGGCTCGACATCGAGTTCGTGTCCTTCCCGACCGGCCGCGAGGGCTTTGAGGCGATGATCGGCGGGCAGGTCGACGTGACCTTCATGGCCGAGTTCCCCGCCGCCGTGGGCGCGCTCACCGGACAGGACTTCGCCGTGGTGGGCGACCTCGCGCGCTTCACCGGCAGCCGGGTGATCGTCAACACCGCCTCGGGCGAGGTGGCGGGCCCGTCCGACCTGGCGGGCAAGCGCATCGGCACCACCATCGGCACCAACGTGAACTTCTACCTCGACGAGATCCTCTCAGGTGCGGGGATCGAGGCCGAGGTCGTGGGCGCCGCGCCGCCCGACCTGGTGCCGGCGCTGGCGCGCGGCGATCTCGACGCCATCGTGCCGTTCCCAACCTTCTACGGTGCCGCGAAAACGACGCTGGGCGACAGCTACGCAGAACTGCGGGTACCGGGCTACGACGTGCATTACATTCTCGCAGCCACGCCCGAGATGACCGGCGAGAAATCCGCCACGCTCGACGCCTTCATGGCGGCGCTCGCCAAGGCGGACGCGGATGTGCAGGCCGACCCCGAGGCCGCGATGGCCGCCGTCGCCAGGTCGATGCAGGGCGCGATGACGCCCGAGGCGCTGGCGCAGATGTGGCAGGACGTGGACATCGGGCTGAAGCTCGACGAGGGGCTTGCCGAGCTTCTGGTGCGCGAGGCCGACTGGATCCTCGCGCAGGGCGTGGTGCGCGGCGAGGCGGTCGACACGGCCGCAATGCTCGAGCTTTTCGCGCCCGAGGCGCTGCGCAAGGCCTCCCCGGAGGCGGTGAGCCTGCCGTGATCCCGCGCCGCACGCCATGACCGGCCGTGCCCTGGGCGGGGCCGGTCACGGCGCGCAATCTGTCGGGAAAAACAAAACGGGGCGCAGAGTTGCGCCCCGTTCTTCATGTCCGGAAGGCCCGGAGGCGTGATCTCACATCGAGAAGCTGGTGCCGCAGCCGCAGGAGCTGGATGCGTTCGGGTTCTCGATGGTGAACCGCGCGCCGATCAGCTCTTCGGTGAAGTCGATGGTCGCGTTGGCGAGGAACGGCAGGGAGATCTCGTCGATCACCACGCGCTCGCCCGAAGCCTCGAGGACGAGATCGTCGTCGGCGGGCTCGTCGAGCTTGATGTCGTACTGGAAACCGGAGCAGCCGCCGCCCTCGACGGCCACGCGCAGGGCCTTGCCCTGTGCGCCGGCGCCGATCTCGGAGAGGCGGGCGAAGGCACGGTCGGTGACTTTGGGGGGCAGATTCATCTTGGGACTCGCAAAGGTTTATCTTGCTGCGTCCGCATAATATAGGGAAGCCAAGGACAGGCGGCAACCGGGCAACACGATCCGGCCCGCGCAGACGAAAGGCGACAGCGCATGGCGATCTACGCTTGCGATCCGGCAGCCGCGCGCGGACGGCGCGTGATCGAGGAAGAGAGCGCCTTCCGCTCCTGCTTCCAGCGCGACCGGGACCGTATCATCCATTCCTCGGCGTTCCGCCGACTCAAGCACAAGACCCAGGTCTTCGTCGAGCACGAGGGCGATTTCTACCGCACCCGGCTGACCCACAGCATCGAGGTGGCGCAGGTGGCGCGGACCATGGCCAACGCGCTGGGGCTGAACACCGACCTGACCGAGGCGGTGGCGCTGGCCCATGACCTCGGCCACACGCCCTTCGGCCACACCGGCGAGGACGCGCTGCACGAACTTATGGCGCCCTACGGCGGCTTCGACCACAACGCGCAGGCGCTGCACATCGTCACCTCGCTCGAGCGCCACTACGCCGAGTTCAACGGGTTGAACCTGACCTGGGACACGCTCGAGGGCATCGCCAAGCACAACGGGCCGCTGCTTCCGCTGGCCGAGGGCGAGACCCTGCCGGTGACGCTGGCCGCCTACAATGCCGTCCACGATCTCGAGCTGCATACCCACGCCAGCGGCGAGGCGCAGGTGGCGGCGCTGTCCGACGACGTGGCCTACAACAACCACGATCTGCAGGACGGGCTCCGGGCCGGGCTCTTCACCGAGGACGAGATCGCCGAGCTTGCGCTGATCGGTCCCGCCTATGCCGAGGTCGACCGCATCTATCCGTCGCTCGACCCCTACCGCCGCCGCCACGAGGCGCTGCGCCGGGTCTTCGGCTACATGGTCTCGGACGTGATCGACACCAGCCGGGCCCGGCTCGACGCGGCGGCCCCCGAGAGTGCCGAGGCGATCCGCCATCTCGGGCGGCCGGTCATCGCGTTTTCCGACGACATGTGGATCAAGCTGAAGGAGATCCGCCAGTTCCTCTTCACCCGCATGTACCGCGCGCCCTCGGTGATGGAGATCCGCACCAAGGTGACGCAGGTGGTGACCGACCTGTTCCCGATCTACATGCAGGACCCCTCGCTGCTGCCGCAGCGCTGGCGGCAGGAGATCGAGGCGGTCGAGGACGAGGCGCAGCTGGCGCGGCTGGTCTGTGACTACATCGCCGGCATGACCGACCGCTTCGCGCTGCAATCCCACGCCAGGCTGATGGGCGTCGATATCCTGCACGACGTGCACTGACGCGCCGGCCCGCTTTGGCCCCGCGATGTCCCGCGATACCCCGGTGCGCTGCATCGGGGCTGGACAGGGCGCCTCCGCGTGACATTTCCTGATCAGGACCGCCAACAAGACCGCCGGGCCCGGGAACGGAACCCGGCCCGGCGGGTTGCCTTGCGGGGCAGGGGACAGGAACGGAAGGACGCGAATGGCTGTGGCTGAAACCTCGGGGCTCGACCCGGTGCTGGGATTTGCGCTGGTGGGCGTGCTGGGCGTGGGCTCGCAATGGCTGGCCTGGCGCCTGCGGATGCCGGCGATCGTGCTGATGCTTGCGGCGGGGCTGGTGGTGGGGCCGGGGCTCGGCCTGCTCGATCCCTCGCGCGAGTTCGGCGACCTGATGCAGCCGATGCTGGCCATTGCCGTGGCGATCATCCTCTTCGAGGGCGGGCTCACGCTCAACTTCCAGTCGCTGAGCGACGCGGCCACCGGTGTCCGGCGGCTGGTGCTGATCGGCGGGCCGCTCGGCTGGCTCGCCTCGAGCGCCGCGCTGCACTGGGCGGCGGGGCTGTCGTGGGAAAGCTCCGCGGTGTTCGGCGGCATCATGATCGTCACCGGACCCACGGTGATCGCGCCGCTGCTGCGGCAGGCGCGGCTCAAGCGGCGCCCGGCGGCGCTGCTGCAATGGGAGGCCATCGTCAACGACCCGGTCGGCGCGCTGGCGGCGGTGCTGGCCTTTGAGGTGGTCGTGGTGCTGCGCGACGCCACCTCGGTGGGCGCGGCGATCACCGACATGGTGGTCGGCATCGCGATGGCGGTGGCGCTTGGCGCGGCGGGCGGCTGGGGGCTCGCCCGGGCCTTCCGCAACGCGCTGGTGCCGGAATACATGAAGGTCCCGGTGCTCTTTGTGTTGCTGCTCGCGGTCTTCGCCGTGTCGGATTCGATCCTGCACGAGAGCGGGTTGCTCGCGGTCACCGTCATGGGGCTTTGGATCGCCAACGCCGACCTGCCGAGCTACGCCGAACTCCGTCGCTTCAAGGAGCACGCCACGATCCTGCTGGTCTCGGGGGTGTTCATCCTGATGGCGGCGAACATGGACCGCTCGACGCTGCTCGCCATGAACTGGACCACGCTGCTCTTCGTGGTCTCGGTGATCCTGATCGCCCGGCCGCTGCCGGTGCTGGTGGCGCTGGCCTTCTCGAATATCCCGTGGCGCGAGCGGCTGCTGGTGGCCTTCACCGGCCCGCGGGGCGTGGTGCTGGTGGCGGTTGCGGGACTCTTCGGCGAGCGTCTCGCGGCGCTCGGCGTGGCGGATGGCGACCGCATCGCGATGCTGGCCTTCGCGCTGGTGGCGGCAACCGTCGTGCTGCACGGCTTCACCCTGACGCCGCTGGCGCGGCTGCTGGGCCAGCGCGCCACCGAGACGCCGGGGGTGATGATCGTGGGCGGCTCGCGATGGGCCACGGCGCTGGGGCTGGCGCTGCGCAAGCTCGATCTGCCGGTGCTGGTGAGCGATCCCAACCACGCCCATCTGCGGCTGGCACGCGAGGCGGGGCTCGACACGTTCTGGGGCGACATCCTGTCCGAGGCCGCCGAGCACAAGCTCGACTTCGTCACCTACGACAAGGTCATCGCGGCGACCGACAACGACGCCTACAACACGCTGGTGGCCACCGACCTCGCGCCGGAATTCGGCCGCGAGCACGTGTTTCAGCTCAAGCGCATGCGCCAGGCCTCGGCCCGCCACGCGCTGCCCGCGACGCTGGGCGGTCAGAAGATCGCCGCGGACGAGACCTATTTCGAGGCCAATGCGCGGCTCGCAGAAGGCTGGGAGTTCCGCGTCACAAAGCTCTCCGCCGAGTTCACGCCCGAGCACTGGCGCGAGCGTAACCCGGAGGGCGTTCCGGTCGCCGACCTCGGTCCGGGCGGCACCCTGCGCCTGCTCGGCCCCGAGGACAAGGTGAAGGAGACCGAGGACACGCGGCTGCTGTTCCTCGCTCCCAAGCGCGAAGAGCGCAAGGAGGACCGCCGCGACGAGAACGGCAACGACACGCTGAAGGGCGCCACCGCTGCGGGCAGATGACCTGCGGCCCGCCTTGCGGGGCGGCGGGGACGCCCCTCCTGCCTGACCAGCACGGCCGCCAGGAGAGCTGCCCGACACGCCGCCACACACGGATGCGGCCCGTCCCTTGCCGGGAACGGGCCGCGAGAAGCCTCTGCTTCCACTGGCACGGTCATCGGCGTCCCCGCCTGTACCGTGCCGCCACCATCCCGTATCAACCTTAATGCTTCGTTACCGCGCTCAGTCCAGGTGCCCCGTCCCCGCGACCGAGCCCTGTCCGCCCGGTTATCGTGGGCTCTTCGCGAGGCGGCCGCGCTCCACCTCGACCCTGGACGCTCGGCGCCAGACGACCAAGCCCCTGTCCTCCAGTGGCCCCAAATATCCCGGGGGAGCCGAAGGCGGGGGCAGAGCCCCCACTGCATCGTCTCCGCCCGTGCCACGCTCCCCATTTGACCCCGTCCGCCGAAGTGATACAGGAGGCGCGACCGTATGGAGACGCTGACAATGAACCTCTTCACCGACATTCGCGCGCTTGTCCTGCAGGCGATCGAGGCGCTGCAGGCCGAGGGCATCCTGCCCGAAGGGCTCAACACCGCCCCCGTGACGGTGGAGCCCCCGCGAGACCCGCTGCACGGCGACATGGCGACCAACGCCGCGATGGTGCTGGCCAAGCCCGCCAAGGCCAGGCCGCGCGACATCGCCGAGGCGCTGGCGGCGAAGATCGGCGCCGACGACCGCATCGTGGCCGCCGAGGTGGCAGGCCCCGGCTTCCTCAACCTGCGGCTCGCGCCCTCGGTCTGGCAGGCGCTGCCCGGCGCGGTGCTGGCGCAGGGCACCGATTTCGGCCGCTCCGACATGGGGCAGGGCGCCCGGATCAACGTGGAATACGTCTCGGCCAACCCGACCGGGCCGCTGCACGTGGGCCACACCCGCGGCGCGGTCTTCGGCGATGCGCTGGCAAGCCTGCTGGATTTCGCCGGCTACGACGTCACCCGTGAATACTACATCAACGACGGCGGCGCTCAGGTCGACGTGCTCGCACGCTCGGTCTACCTCCGCTACCTTGAGGCGCTTGGCCACGAGGTCGAGTTCGCCGATGGCACCTATCCCGGCGATTACCTGATCCCGGTGGGCGAGATGCTCGCCGCGCGGGTCGGTGAGCAATACGTCGACCAGCCCGAAGAGGTCTGGCTCGAGGAGATCCGCAACTTCGCCACCGACGAGATGATGAAGCTGATCCGCGAGGACCTGAAGCTGCTCGGCGTCGAGATGGACCATTTCTTCTCGGAGAAATCGCTCTACGGCACCGGCAAGATCGAGGCTGCGATCGAGAGCCTTGATGCCAAGGGCCTGATCTACCGCGGCGTGCTCGAGCCGCCGAAGGGCAAGACCCCCGAGGACTGGGAGCCGCGCGAGCAGACCCTCTTCAAGTCGACCGAGCACGGCGACGACGTCGACCGCCCGATCAAGAAGTCGGACGGCGCCTGGACCTATTTCGCCCCGGACATCGCCTATCACTTCGACAAGGTGAGCCGCGGCTTCGACCAGCTGATCGACGTCTTCGGCGCCGACCACGGCGGCTACGTCAAGCGGATGAAGGCGGCGGTCTCGGCGCTCTCGGACGGCAAGACGCCGCTCGACATCAAGCTCATCCAGCTGGTGAAGCTCTTCAAGAACGGCGAGCCCTTCAAAATGTCCAAGCGGGCAGGGACCTTCGTGACCCTGCGCGACGTGGTCGAGGAAGTCGGCCCCGACGTGACCCGCTTCGTCATGCTGACGCGCAAGAACGACGCCTCGCTCGACTTCGACTTTGCCAAGGCTGTCGAGCAGTCCAAGGAGAACCCGGTGTTCTACGTGCAATACGCGCACGCCCGGATCTGTTCGGTCATGCGCAAGGCGGTGGAGCAGGGGATCGACATCTCGGACGCGGCGCTCGCCAGGGCGGATCTGACCGCGCTCGACCACGAGGCCGAGCTGGGGCTGATGAAGAAGGTGGCCGAATGGCCGCGTCTCGTCGAGATCGCCGCCAAGGGTCACGAGCCGCACAAGGTCGCGATCTGGCTCAACGAACTGGCCTCGGAGCTGCACGGTCTGTGGAACCGCGGCCACGACGAGCCGGGCCTGCGCTTCCTGCAGGACGATGCCGAAACCAGCCAGCGCAAAATCGCTCTCGCCCGATCCGTCGCGGTTGTCATTTCCGCGGGTCTTGGTATCTTGGGCGTAACCCCGGCGGAAGAAATGCGCTGAGCCAGAACGCCGCGCCGCCCCGGGGATGACGGGCAGAGCAGATTGCCGTGGCGCGTGAACGCCGCGGGGCAGCGAGGCAAGAATGGCAGATTTCACCTATGACGGCCCTGCCGATGTGCGGGAGCCGGCGGGTCGCCGGGTCGCGAATGTCGCCAACTGGGCCGGTGCGGCGGTATCGCTTGCGCTGGTGGTGGGCGTCGGGATCTGGGGCTACAAGCTCCTCGTCCGCGACGTGACCGGCATTCCGGTGGTGCAGGCCATGGAAGGCCCGATGCGCGTTGCGCCCGAGGATCCGGGCGGCACGCTCGCCGATCACCAGGGGCTTGCGGTCAACGACGTGGCCGGCACCGGCACCGCGACGCCGGTGCCCGACCGGCTCATGCTGGCGCCGGTGCAGGCGGGGCTGACCGACGACGACCTGCCCGCCGAGGAACTGGCCGCACTGCTGGCCCCCGTGCCCGAACCCGTCATTGAGGAAGAACCCGAGATGCTTGCCGAGGGCGAGGCCGAGGACATCGACGAGGTGCTGGGCGACGCCGCGGCCGAAGCTGCCATGCTCGCCGAGCAGGAGGGGCTCGACCCCATCGAGGCGCTCGCCAACCAGATCGCCGCCGACACGGTGCCCTTCACCGAGATGGAGCAGGACGGCGACCCCGAGGTGCTGACCTCGGTCTCCGACCGTGCCGAGGCCGATGAACCCAGCGCCGCCGAACAGCTCGCAGCCCTGCGCGCGGCGCCTCCGGGCGCGCTCGTGCGCTCGCTGCGGCCGCTGCAGCGCCCGACGGCGCTGACCACCGAAAACGCCGCCGCCGCCACGCTTGCCGGAGAAGAAGAGACCAGCGAGGTGACCAACGAGGTCGACCCCTCGACCCTGCCCGCCGGCACACGGCTGGCGCAGCTCGGCGCCTATGACAGTCCCGAGACCGCGCGCTCCGAATGGGAGCGTTTCTCGACCCGCTTCGGCGAGTTCATGGCCGGCAAGGACCGGGTGATCGAACGCGCCACCTCGGGCGGGCGGGTGTTCTACCGCCTGCGCGCCGCGGGCTTCGAGGACCTCTCCGCCGCCCGCCGCTTCTGCGCGGCCTTCGTCGCCGAGAACGCCGACTGCATCCCGGTGACCACGCGGTGAGCCAACATTTCGGAGCGGCGATCCTGGCGCCGCAGGGCCTGCGGCTGACCGCGGGCGAGAAGGACTTTTTTGCCGATGCCAAACCGTTTGGCTTCATTCTCTTCGCGCGCAACCTCGACACGCCGGAGCAGATCCGCGCGCTCAACGCCGAGCTGCGCGACACCGTGGGCCGCGACGCGCCGGTCTTCATCGACCAGGAGGGCGGCCGGGTGCAGCGCCTGCGCGCGCCGCTGGCCACCGACTGGCTGCCGCCGCTCGACGACGTGGCGCTGTTCGGCGAGGCCGCCGTCGAGGCCATGCGCCTGCGCTTCCAGATCACCGCGCTCGAGCTGCGCAGCTACGGCATCGACGGCAACTGCGCGCCCATGCTCGACGTGGCGCGGGCTGAAACCCATGCCTTCCTGCGCAACCGCTGCTATGGCGAGACCCCGGACCGGGTCTCCGAGATCGGTCTCGCGGTGGCGCAGGGGCTGATGCAGGGCGGCGTGCTGCCGGTCATCAAGCACCTGCCCGGCCACGGTCTGGCGCAGCTCGACAGCCATCTCGACCTGCCGCGCGTCTCCGCCCCCCGCGAAGAGCTCGACCGTGTCGATTTCGAGGCCTTCCGCCCGTTCCATGACCTGCCACTGGGGATGACCGCGCATCTCGTCTACGAGGGGCTGAACGAGCAGCCCGCGACCGTGGACCCCGCGATGATCCGCCTGATCCGCCAGGACATCGGCTTCACCGGCTTCCTGATGACCGACGACATCTCGATGGAGGCGCTGTCGGGCACCATCGCCGATCGGGCGCGGGGCTCGATCGCGGCCGGCTGCGACTGCGTGCTGCACTGCAACGGCGAGATGCCCGAGATGGTGGAGCTCATGCACGAGGCGGGCGAGATGAGCGATGCGGCGCAGGCCCGGGCCGAGGCGGCGCTGGCCGCGCGCACCGCCCCTGCCGATGTTGACATCGAGGCCCTCAGGGCCGAACGTGAGGCCCTTCTGGCCGGACGCCCCTGATCATGAGCGACAATACGGACAGCAATGTGGAGGCGCTCAGCGTCGCCGAGCGCCTTGCCGCCGAGGCGCTCATTGTCGACGTGGACGGCTTCGAAGGCCCGCTCGACCTTCTTCTGACGCTCTCGCGCACCCAGAAGGTGGACCTGCGCAAGATCTCGGTGCTCGAACTCGCGCGGCAGTACCTCGCCTTCGTCGAGAAGGCCAAGGAGCTGCGCATCGAGCTTGCCGCCGATTACCTGGTGATGGCCGCCTGGCTCGCGTTCCTGAAATCGCGGCTGCTGCTGCCGCCTGATCCCACCGAGGACGGCCCCTCGGGCGAGGAACTGGCGGCGCACCTCGCCTTCCAGCTTGAACGGCTGCAGGCGATGCGCGACGCGGCGGCGCGTCTGATGGCGCGAGACCGGCTGGGGCGTGACTTCTTCGCCCGCGGGCTGCCTGAGGGCGTCGAGCGCGTGCGCCGGGTGCAGTATTCCGCGACGCTTCTCGACCTGATGCAGGGCTACGCGCGGATCCGCACCCGCGACGAGTTCCGGCCCTTCGTCATGGACCGCGAGAGCGTCTACACCATGGAACAGGCGCTGGACCGCATGCGCGGGCTCATCGGCTTCGCCGGGCAGTGGACCGACATCGCGTCGTGGCTGCCCGACGGCTGGGACGCGGACCCGGTGAAGTGGCGGTCCGCCACGGCGGCGACCTTCGCGGCCTCGCTGGAGCTGGTCAAGGAAGGCCACGCCGAGATCCGCCAATCCGAGAGCTTCGCGCCGATCCAGCTGCGCAAACGGGAGACACGGCATGACCGAGACTGACGAGACCGGCGCCTCCGAAAACGTGACGAACGCGGCCGAAGCCGGCGCTCCGGAGAGCGGGACCAGCACGGCCGAGGCCGGGACGACGGAGGCCGGCGCAGCCGGGACAGGCACGCCGGGGGCCGGCGCAGATGTTCCCGACCCGGAGACCGGGACGGCCGCCGGGACGCCCGAGGCGGCCGCCGAGCGCCCGCCCCGCGACAGCCTCTTCGAGGCGCCGCCCATGGGCGAGCAGGAGCGCATGGTCGAGGCCGTGCTCTTCGCCTCGGCCGAGCCGGTTACGGTGCGCGAGCTCGAGGCACGGATGCCCCATGGCAGCGACCCGGCCGAGGCGCTGATGCTGCTGCGGACCCGATACGAGGGGCGCGGCGTGCGCGTGGTGCGCGTGGGCGATGCCTGGGCGATCCGCACGGCGCCCGACCTCGGATTCCTGATGCAGAAGGAGACGGTCGAGACCCGCAAGCTCTCGCGCGCGGCCATCGAAACCCTCGCGATCATCGCCTACCACCAGCCGGTGACACGCGCCGAGATCGAAGAGATCCGCGGCGTCAGCGTCTCGCGCGGGACGGTGGATCAGCTGCTCGAGATGGAGTGGATCCGCTTCGGGCGCCGCAAGATGACGCCGGGGCGGCCGGTCACCTTCGTGGTGACGCAGGATTTCCTCGACCAGTTCGGGCTGGAAAGCGCCCGCGACCTGCCGGGGCTCAAGGAACTCCGCTCTGCAGGCCTGCTGGACAACCGCCCGCCGCCCGGCGCCGTGGCCCTCGGCGTCAGCGAACCCGAGGAGGATGGCGAGGACGAAGCGCCCGGTCAGAGCGAGCTCTTCGAGGACTGAGTCTGGGACTGAACGCTGTCTGCACGCAGTCGGGCAGGGAGCCCGGACGGGACCCCTGCCACGGTTCAGACCTTAAGGCCTGCGATCAGCGGATGACCTGCACGATGCGGCGGTTCTCCGGGTCGACCACCACGGGCTGACGGTTGACGTTCACGTAGGTGTAGTCGCTGTCCGGCACGGTGTACAATTCGACCTGCTCGGGGATGCCCGCACCCACGGCCACCTCGCCGTCCAGATAGACCGGCTCCACCGGGTTGGTCTGGATGTAGGTCACCGTCTCCTGCTCGACCTGCGCGGCGGCACCGGTTGCGGCGCCGATCAGGGCACCGGCGGCGATGGCGGCGGGGCCACCGATGGCGAGCGAGCCGATCGCAGCGCCCCAGCCGGCCCCTAGGCCCGCGGCAACGCCCTGACCCTCGGTTTTGTCGTAGGTCACGGTGTCGATCTGGACTTCCGCGGGGCGCTGGTACAGCACCACGGGCTCATCCTCGACCGGCGTGGTCAGGTAGGCGGAATAGGCCCAGCCCGAGACGCCCTCGTGGGTCACTTCGCACCATTCGGCCTCTTCGAGACAGCCGGTCACCTCGACCTCGGCATCGCCGGGAATGACGCCCTCGATCTGGTACTCCGGCCCCGGGCCGGAGCGCAGGTTGAGTTCGGTGGTGGCGGTAGCGCTCAGCGCGGCGGCGGCGGGGGATGCGAGGATGCCTGCGATGGCGGTCGAGAGCAGAATGGGTTTCGCGAGTTTCATGGCGTTTTCCTTTTCTATTGCCACTTGGTGCGAAGGCGCTGGCCTTGCTGGGGATGAGAACCTCCGCGACGTCGGTTCGTTCCGCCGTGGGTCGGGAAAGCCGTTCACAATCAGCGGGTCACCGCCGTGAGTTGATGTGCTCTCGGCGGCGCCCGGCCGGTTGCAACAGGCATGGGAACCCCGGGGCCTCGCATGGTGTTTGCGTGACCGCGTCGCCCTGCTTGATGGCGGGCCGGCGCTGCGGGGCGCGGCGGGGGAAGCCGCCAAGCACTTCAAATTCTTAAAGTTAACATTGCAGCAAGCTTCCTCGCCTACCCTGCCTCGACCGTCCCTGACCGACCGGCGTTTCTGCCGGTCCCTGGGAACGGCCAAGGAGGCAGGACCATGCAAGGCAGAGCAAGAGGGATGGCTTCGGGCCAGGGGCGACGGGACAGGGACCAGAGCGTGGCGGCCTTTCCGGGCCTGCGCAGCATGATCTGGGTCCGCTGGGCGAGCCTCAGCCTGGTGGTAATGCTCTGCCTCATGGCGATCGAGGGGCACGTCTACGCCATCCCGCATTTCTACGCGCCCTACGGCGAGAGCGTCTTCTCGGTGCCGACGGTGATTGCTGCGCTGCTGAGCCTCTGCGCGGTGCTGCTCCAGCACCCGCTGCGCGCGGTCACCCGGGCCGAGGCGACGCTCTGGTCCCTCGTCGTCGTCACCGCGTTCGTGGCGCGCGCCCTGCACGAGCAGGGGATCCGCATCGGTTCGGGCGAGATGGGCATGAATACCGGCGTCTCCTTCATCCTGCTCGCCGTCGGTCAGATGACCTTCGGCCGCCTGCGTCACGCGCCCTTCGTGCTGTCGCTCCTGTCGATGATGCTGCCGTTCACCGCGCTCATGGGTTATCTCTTCGCGCAGCCGGCGCTGTTCGGCGCCATGTCCCTGCCGACCTGCCTGATGTTCCTTGCGCTTGGCACCGCCTGCTCCGCGCGCTTCGCGAGGCGCCCGATGATGCGGGCGTTGATCAGCGGCTCGCAGGTCGGGCAGGCCTCGCGCCTGACACTCGCCGCATGGTGCGGCTGGCTCGCGGGAGAGGCGCTGGTGCTGAAACTGGTCCCGCCCGCCTTCTACACGCTCAGCATGTTCGTGCTGCTGGTGATCTCGTCGATCTTCGTCTTCATCATGGTGCTCTATCTCGCGATGAAGGCCGAACAGCACCGGGTGCGCCGCAAGACCCGCAACCGCTTCCTCGTCGAGGCGCTGCACCGCGACGGGCTCACGCGGCTCTACGGTCGGGAAATGGGAACGCTCTACATGCAGTGCTATGGCCCCACGGCCTCGGTCGCGATGATCATGATCGGCGTCGACCATTGGGAGGAGCTGGTGGCCCGTAAAGGGACCGAGACCGCCGAGCGCCTGCTGCGCCGTATCAGCGGCGCGCTCTACCTGGACTCGGGCTCCGAGGAGTTGCTGATCCGCTGGGACGATGGCCGCTTCCTGCTGCTCTCCTACGCGCTCACGCCTGAGACGCTCAAGGACCGGGCCGAGCGGCTGCGGCAGAAGGCCGGCGCAACGGGGGATCTGGGGGGCGACCTCTCCGAGGTCTCGATCTCCGCCGGTGCCGCCTGCGCACGGCGCGGAGACGTCACGCTGGAGCCGGCTGCGCTTCGGGCTCGCGCCGCTCTGCTGGAGGCCGAGCGCGCCGGATGCAACCGCGTGGTGCTGTCGCTGGTGGCGTGAGGTTGGGGTCCGGACAGCGGACGGGCGCGGTCTGGTGATCCACGTGATTGACGTGGCGACGCACCTCAACGGCACAGTGGTGCATGAGGTTAGAGTGGCGGTGCGCCAGTTGGGCGTCGCTATGCAGGACACCGGCGATGTCCTGCGTCGCGACGCGTCATTTGCATCTTAGGGCCGTGTGGCCGGGACGCGATCCATGAGCGGGCGCCCGCTCAGCCGTTGGCGATCAGAGCAACCGGTGGGCCGCAGTCCCGGAGCGTTTCCGGTCTGAGCCATTTCTGTCAGGAGGCCGAATCCAACGTTACTCGAATCGGAGTCCGGACGCACCAAGCCCGGCTCCACCGCCCGCCTCAGGTCCGGAAGTGCTTCGAAAGCTTTAGCCCCTGGCCCTGGTAGTTCGACGCGATGCCCGCACCGTAAAGCTGCTGCGGCAGCTCGTCCATGCGCTCGTAGACCAAGCGGCCGACCACCTGCCCGTGCTCCAGCACAAAGGGCGCCTCGTGGCAGCGCACCTCGAGCACCCCGCGCGAGCCGGTGCCCCCGGCGCCTGCGTGGCCGAAGCCCGGATCGAAGAAGCCCGCGTAGTGCACCCGGAATTCGCCCACCATCGCAATGTAGGGCGCCATCTCGGCGGCATAGGCGGGCGGGATATGCACCGCCTCGCGGCTCACGAGGATGTAAAAGGCGTCGGGGTCGAGGATCAGCTGCCCGCGGTCGCTGTGGAGCGGATCCCAGAAATCCTTGGCGTCGTAGTGCCCGATCAGGTCGAGATCAATCACCCCGGTGTGCGGCTTGGCGCGCCAGCCCACGAGCCGCCCATGCCCGGGCCGAAGGTCGACCGAGAAGCCGAGCCCCTGGCCAATCACCGCGGGACCGCCGGTCACAAGCGTTTCGGTGGCGTGCAACGCTGCGAGCGCCTCGTCGCTCAGCACCGACTGGCCGCGACGGAAGCGGATCTGGTTCAGCCGCATGCCGGTGCGCGCCAGCACGGAGAAGCTGCGCGGGCAGATCTCGGCATAGAGCGGCCCGGCGTAACCCTGTGCCACGCGGTCGAACTCGGTGCCGCCATCTGTGATGGTCCGGGTCAGGAGGTCGAGCCGGCCGGTCGAGCTTTTGGCATTGGCCGCGGCGCTCAGGTCGGCAGGCAGGGCAAGGCGCTCGAGCAGGGGCACCACGTAGACGCAGCCTTTCTCGAGGACGGCGCCCTGGGTGAGATCGACGCGATGCATCTCGAACTCCTCGAGCCGTTCGGCGACGCTCCGCCCGCCGCCCGCGAGGAACGAGGCCCGCACCCGGATGGCCTCGGTGCCGAGTCGCAGATCGAGGCTGGCGGGCTGCACCTGTCCATCGGCCAGCGGCGCGCCGGGCGCGATGGCACCCTGCTCGATAAGTGCTTCGATTTGCTGGCTTGCGAGGACCCCTGTCATCCCTGTCTCCCTTGCATCAGACGTCCTTAGCAAGCGCGACGGCGGAAGGGGAGCCAAAAAACGAACCCGACGAGACCGCCCTGTCGGGCGATCGGTGTCCATTCCGACACGATGGCTTTTGGAGGTAGCGAGAGTAAATGGTCGGGCTAGCAGGACTCGAACCTGCGACCTTCCGTCCCCCAGACGGACGCGCTACCAGGCTGCGCTATAGCCCGACTTGTGAGGGGCTTCATACCGGTTTTCCCGGTGGGGGCAAGCCCAATCTGCACGAAAAATCGGGGCGGGCCGCAGTCAGCGGCGCGCACCCCTTCCGTTGTTGCCGAGCCGGTCGTGCAGAGTAGTCAGATAGGGCACGAGCGCCCCCGCGAGGCCGCGGTCGAGCACGTCGATCCGGGCAATATAGGAGAGCGGGCCGGGCTCCGGCGCGGGCATGTCCTCGGGTGCGGGGATCTCGGGGATCGCGCGCGCTGGGGCCGGGGCGTGTTCGTCCATGGCGAGATCTGCCTCGTCGGGCGATTCGAGATCGTCCGGAGAGTCGGGCACGGCCTCGGGTATGTCTTCGGTCCCGGCGGCGAAGGTTTCGGGCACTGCGACGTCGGTCTCGCCCGGCACAGGGACGGAGAAGACCGACACGGCGGCCTCGTCGGTGAGGGGCTGGTCCGGAGCTGAGGTGGAGAGGTCCGAGCCGGGGGTTGGCGCTGTGACTGAGTCGTCGGGGAACTCGTCGTCGGCGAGAGCGGTTTCGGCGACGCGTTTGTCTTCGACGGTCCGGTCTTCCTCAGCGTGATCAATCGGTTCGATGGCGTCGAGCGGTTCAGAGGCGGGCGCTGCGGCGATCTCCTCAGACTCGGGCAGGGCGTCCGACCCGGACAGCGTGTCCGCCTCGGCGAGCGTGGCCGGCTCGGGCACATTTTCAACTGGCGCCGCGTCGCGGGCGCGCTCTTCGAGCGACTGGTTGAGGAAGCCGGGCAGGGGATGGTCCATCTCGATGAGCGGCGTGTCGTCGTCGTCATGGTCCTCGACGATCACACGGCCGAAGAGGTCGATCTGGCGGTCAGGTGCGACAGCAATTTCGGGTGCGTCGGCCTCGGCGGAGGCCGCGGTTGCGGCCGCAGGGGCCGGATCTTCAGGCGCCGAGAGGTGTTGGAGGGCGGGCATTTCCGCCATGGCTCCGAATGTGTCTTGCAGCTCCGGGGCCTCCGAGGTTGCTTCAGCCTCGACAGCCTCGACAGCCTCGACAGCCTCGACAGCCTCGACAGCCTCGACAGCCTCGACAGCCTCGACAGCCTCGACAGCCTCGACAGCCTCGACCTCAGTCGCCTCGGGCACAGGAGCCTCAGGAGGCGCGGCGGGCGGGATGGGGGCGAAGGGCAGGACGGTGCCGGTCTCGGGCTCGGCTTCGATGTAGGGCGCGTCCTCGATGATTTCCTCGGCCCCCGGCGCGTCGGTGGGCAGCGGGGTCAGCGAGGCCACGTGGCGCACGCCCTGCTCGCGCAGGATCTTCTGCACGCCCTTGATGGTCATGCCGTCCTCGTGCAGCAGCTTCTTGATCCCGGCCAGCAAGCCGATATCGCCGGGCCGGTAGTACCGGCGCCCGCCGGCGCGCTTGACCGGCTTGACCTGCGTGAACTTGCTTTCCCAGAACCTCAGGACGTGGGCAGGGGTGTCCAGCAGCTCCGCAACCTCGCTGATGGTGCGGAAGGCATCGCGGGACTTGTTCATGGGACCTTATCCCTTGTTGCCGGCGGCGACGCGCTCTTTCATCTGGTGCGACGGGCGGAAGGTCAGCACGCGGCGCGGCTGGATCGGGACCTCTTCGCCGGTCTTCGGGTTGCGGCCGACGCGGGCCGCCTTGTCGCGGACCGAGAAGGTCCCGAAGGACGAGATCTTGACCTGCTCGCCCTCGACCAGAGCGTCGGACATGTGCTGCAGCACCGTCTCGACCAGCTCGGCGCTTTCATTGCGCGACAGCCCCACCTCGCGGAAGACAGCTTCGCTAAGATCCATACGTGTCAGAGTCTTTTCGCTCATACCCGTCCCTCCCGGTTTGAGGGCCAGCATGGGCCCCGGGATTTTACGAGTCAATATCAGGCACTTGCAGAGAGTGCCACAAAGCGCGGATTCGCCGGGAAAAAGCGGCTCACCAGCGCAGGACGACCGCGCCCCATGCCAGGCCACCGCCGATCGCCTCGGTCACAACCAGCTCGCCACGGCGGATCTTGCCCTCGGCCTTGCCGACGGAGAGCGCCATGGGAATCGAGGCGGCAGAGGTGTTGCCGTGGTCCTGGACGGTCACGATGACCTTTTCCATGGGCAGGCCAAGCTTCTTCGCGGTGCCCTGGATGATGCGGATGTTGGCCTGGTGCGGGACGATCCAGTCGATGTCCGCCCCGGTGAGCCCGGCCTTCTCCATCGCGGCCTCGGCGGTGGCGGCAAGCTTGCCGACCGCGTGGCGGAAGACCTCCTTGCCCTCCATCCGCAGGTGCCCGATGGAGTTGGTGCTGACGCCGCCGTCGACGTAGAGCAGGTCGCGATAGCGGCCGTCGGAATGGAGGTCGACCGAGAGCACGCCACGGTCGTCCGAGGTGCCCTCGCCGGTGCCGGCCTCGAGGATCAGCGCGCCGGCGCCGTCTCCGAAGAGCACGCAGGTCGAGCGGTCGTTCCAGTCGAGGATGCGCGAGAAGGTCTCGGCCCCGATCACCATGACCCGGCGCGCGGCGCCCGACACGATGAGCGCGTTGGCATTGGTCAGCGCGTAGACGAAGCCGGCGCAGACCGCCTGTACGTCGAAGGCGAAGCCCTGGTCCATGCCAAGCCGGGCCTGCACCATGGTCGCGGCCGACGGGAAGGTCAGGTCGGGGGTGGAGGTGGCGACGATCAGCGCGTCGAGATCCGACGCGGCAAGCCCTGCGTCCTCGAGCGCGGCAAGCGCCGCGCGGGTCGCGAGCTCGGAGGTCGTCTGTCCTTCGGCGGCGAAGTGACGCCGTTCGATGCCGGAGCGGGTCCTGATCCACTCGTCAGAGGTGTCGAGGGTTTTCTCGAACTCGGAGTTGGGGACGACGCGCTCGGGCAGATAGTGCCCGACCCCGGCCACCTGCGCCCGTATGGTCATGGATTCGTTCCGTCTTTCTTCTGCTCGGTGCCCGGCTGCGGGGCACTTTCTTCCGCGGCGGTGGCCGCCGAGGCGATGCGGGCGGCGAGTCGGTCGCCAAAGCCCGATTGCGCAAGATCGTAGGCCAGTTCGACGGCGGCTGCCACACCTGTCGCATCCGCGGCGCCGTGGCTCTTCACCACCGTGCCATTGAGGCCGAGGAACACGCCGCCGTTCTTGCGGCGCGGGTCGATCCGTGCCTGAAGCCGCTTGAGCGAGGTCAGGGCCAGAAGGGCGGCGACGCGCGACAGCGGCGAATAGGCGAAGGCCTCGCGCAGGAACTGGCCGATGAGCGAGGCGGTGCCCTCGCCGGTCTTCAGCGCGATGTTGCCGGTGAATCCGTCGGTGACGATCACGTCGCAGCGGTCGCCGGGGATGTCGCCGCCTTCGGCGAATCCGATGAATTCGAAATTGTTGCTCTCGGCCGAGGCGGCGATGAGCTCATGCGCCTGCTTCAGCTCGGCGCGGCCCTTGTGTTCCTCGGTCCCGACGTTGAGCAGTCCGACGCGCGGACGCTCGAGCGAGAGGCCGTTGCGGGCGTAGGACGCCCCCATCAGTGCGTATTTCAGCAGGTCCTGGGCATCGGCGCGGATGTCGGCGCCGACGTCGAGCATGACGTTGAACCCCTGCGGGTTCTTCGACGGCCAGAGCACGGCGATGGCGGGGCGGTTGACCCCGGGCAGCTTGCGCAGCCGCACCATCGACAGCAGCATCAGCGCGCCGGTGTTGCCGCAGGAGACCGCAACCGTGGCCTCGCCGTTGCGCACCGAATCGAGCGCGGACCACATCGAGGTGTCCTGCCCGTTGCGCATCACGTGGCTCGGCTTGTCCTGCATCGACACGACACCGCGAGCGTCGCGGATCTCGCAACGCTTGGTGAGCTTGCGCTTCTCGATCAGCGGACCCAGCTCGTCGGCGGGTCCGTGGACGATGAAGCGGGCTTCGCGGTTCCGTCGTGCAAAGGCAGCGAGGCCGGCAACGATGGTTGCCGGCCCGCGGTCGCCGCCCATGGCGTCGATGGATAGCACGAGCGGCCCGCCAGCCTTTGAATTGTCCCGAGAGGAGTTCATGCGGCGCGGGCCTTGAGCGGTTTACGCTGCGTCTTCGTCCAGTTCGATCTCGTCGGCCATGGCGACGATCTCTTTATCTGCGTAGTGGCCGCACGAGGGGCACACGTGGTGCGGGCGCTTGAGCTCGCCGCAGTTGGTGCACTCGTTCGGGTTGCCGGCAACGAGAGCGTCATGCGCCCGGCGGTTGTTGCGGCGCGATTTGGATACTTTGTTCTGTTGGACGGCCATGTCTCAACCTCGATCTTTCGCGTGAAGGGCAATTCGTTGCCCGGTTCCGTTCGGGCGTGCCCGGCCTCTTAGTCGCAAGCAAGAGGACATGGCAACCCGGAATTCCGATGAAGGCGCGAAAATAGGACTTTATTGCAAAACCGCAAGCGTTATTTCGCCGTCTCGCGCCGGGCTGTCAGGGCTTATCCGTCACGTCCCTGTCATCGTCCGCTTCCCCGTCGTCATCGCCGCCGTCCTGGTCCAGCTTCTCCTTCAGTCCGGCCAACGCCGCAAAGGGATTCGGGCGTTCTTCGGCATCGGCCGCGGCCTCCGCTTCGACCTCGGCGGCCAGCGCGCCCGAGGCTTCCGCGGCGCCTTCGGCGTGGGGATAGAGCGGCAGCGCCAGAGACAGCGCCTCGGAGATCACCTCGCGAAGGTCGATGACGTCGGGCACCGGGTCGGCATCGTCGTCGGGGACCTCGATCTCCGAGCCCTCACCGGCGACGGAGAGGTCCTCGTCGGGGCGCCAGAGACGCTCGATCTCCTCGTCGATGCGGGTGGTGACGGGGGCGAGAGTGACCACGCAGGGCTGCGTCACCGTGGCGCCCAGTGTCGCCACCAGTCGCCACGAGCCGCGCCCCTCGGGGCGAATCTCGCCGGCGAGGCGCAGCTTGCGCAGCCCCAGCAGCCCCAGTTCCGAGGCCAGCGCGGCGCGCGCCTCGTCATCGGGGCGGATATCGAAGGTGGTCGGCGTGTTGTTGCGAAGCGCAGCAACGCGCAGTCTTTCCGGTGCGGAACCCGATCTGCTCATCGGCGGGCCCTTCCTCTGCTTGAACGGCTTGGCTTGGTTATGTAATCGGGGATAGAAACCCGCAAGGGACAAGACAAGAGGCAGGAACGCAGCCAATGGCGATATCCGGAAGACATGCGTTGGTGGCAGCGGCCCTCGCACTTGGGCTGAGCGCCTGCTCGGCGCAGTACGACCTGCACGGCTACGCGCCTTCGGAAGAGGATCTCCAGCAGATCGTCCCCGGCATCGACACCCGCTCCACCGTCGAGGACGTGATCGGGGTTCCCAGCGCCTCTGGCGTGCTGAACGAGAGCGGCTTCTACTACATCGAGACCCAGATGCGCAGCTTCGCGTGGCGGGCCCCCGAGGTGGTGGACCGCGAGATTCTCGCAATCACCTTCGACAACGCGGGTGTGGTCGACAATATCACCCGCTATGGGCTTGAGGATGGCAACGTGGTGCCGCTGACCCGGCGCATCACCCGCACCTCCGACGGTGAGCTCAGCTTCATCCGCAGGCTGTTCGGCAACATCGGCGGCATCAGCCTCAGCCAGTTCACGGACCAGTAGGGCGCCGCGATGATCCCCCGTCAGAGCATCGGTGCCGCGGGGGAGAAGGACGGCACGCTGTTGCGGCGCGGGCGCTACCGCGTCCGCCTTGCCGCAGGCGGTGACGATCTCGCGGCGGCGCAGGCGTTGCGCGGGCTGGCCTTCTTAGGCGAGGACGGGCCGGCGGATGTCGACGCGCTCGACCGGCGCTGCCGCCACGTGCTGATCGAAGACGATTCGCAGCGGCGGCTGGTGGCCTGCTTCCGTTACCTCTGGCTCGATGACGGCCGCGGCATCGGTGAGAGCTATTCCGCCCAGTATTACGACCTGTCCCGGCTCGAGACATTTGCCGAGCCGATGCTCGAGCTCGGGCGCTTCTGCATCCGGCCCGGGCTCACCGATCCGGACGTGCTGCGCCTCGCCTGGGGCGCGATCGCGGGGCTGGTGGACGGGGGCGGCGCGGGGCTGATGTTCGGCTGCGCCAGCTTCAAGGGCACCGATCCTGCGCCATATGCCGCCGCCTTCGCACATCTGCGCGCCCGCCACATGGCGCCCGAGCGCTGGCGGGTCGGCGAGAAGGCGCCCGAACGGGTGCGATTCCCCTCCGAAGGCGCCGACGCGCGGGCCGCCATGAAGCTGATCCCGCCGCTTCTGCGCACCTATCTGGGCATGGGGGGATGGGTCAGCGACCACGCGGTGATCGACCGCGCCATGAACACGCTGCACGTCTTCACCGGCGTCGAGGTGGCGTCGGTGCCGCCGGCGCGGGTGCGGGTGCTGCGGTCCATCGCCGACTGAGGGGCCTCAGGCGCTGGCCCGGCTGCGGCTGGTGCGGATCGCCTCGAGCCTGCGGCGGAAGCGCGGCGCGTCGAGCCGCGCGGTGACATTCTCGCACAGCGCCTGCGCCAGCCGCAGCCGGCCCGTGGTCTCGAGCCGGGCGAGCAGCTTGCGCAGGTAGGGCGCGTGATCGCGGCGCCGACGCATCATCCGGGCAAAGCTCAGTCCGTCGAGCTGGTCCGAGGCGGCGGCGCTCAGAATCGGCGCGATCAGGTCGAGGTCGAGCAGGTCACCCTGCAACGCGTCGCCCATGAAGGGCAGGCGGAAGCGACTCACGTTGCGGCGCACGAAGAGCGCCGAATGCATCGCATCGAGCCGTTCGCGCGGATCGTAGAGCACCCAGCCGCGGTGCGCGGCGTCCAGCATGTCGGGCGCGTAGCCATAGCGCGAGGTGAAATCGAGCCGCCGCACCTCTGGGAAGCGCCCGTCCCATTCGGTCACTCGCGGGTCCAGCGTCGCCTGTGGCTGCAGCATCACCACCCGCGCGCCCGGCGCCGCGACGGAATAGGCGGCGGCAGCATAGCCGCAGGGACCAGCGCCGTAGAACACCACGGTCTCGAAATCGTCGAAGAAACCGTCGTCCTGAAGCTGGTCGAAGAAGCCGTAGATCAGCTCGTCGCGGAACCACGTGTCGCGCGACGAGACCAGCACCAGCGAGGACCAGCCTTTGGCCGTCGCCATGTTCCAGCCGAGCGGGGTCGCGTTGTCGGAAAGCGCCTCGATGCCCGGCAGGGTCTCGAAGCTCACCAGAAGCGTGTCGCCGCGCTCCACGAACACCGCGTGATGACGTTTGCCGAGCGGTTCCGCAAAGCCCTCGGACTCGCCGATCTTTGAGATCGCGGCAATCCACTGACCCCGGCGAACCCCGGTGAGATCGACCGATGAAAGATCAAGCTGCCCCTGCATGTGTTGCCCGCCGTTCTGCCGTTCCTGACATTTCTGCCGTCTTGCGTTTGCCATTCTCGCGCCGTCGCGTTCTGCGGATGCTCTGTGGTTGATCGAAACAATGCCCGGTGCATGGGGCGGAATTGTGCAGAAAGGGGGGAATGATTGGGTGCCGATGTGGCGCAATTTGGGCGCACTTGGTTAACGCCCGGCTACCCGGTCACGATGCGTCGCCCCGCGCGCGCCCGCACAGCATCCGCTCGGCCTGTGGCGACGGCGGTTGCGCCGGCGGCTGACGTGGCCCAACTGCTCGACCCGGTCGAGCGGCGCATCAGTGCCGTCGTCGCAGTCATTCGACAGCGCCACGACATGGGGGATGCCGCAGGCGAGGTCATGGGCGAGTCAGTGGGGTCTACGGTCGTCGACAGGCCGAGACAGATCCTCCGATAGCACACGGTGCGAGCCCTGGCTCGTCCTTCAGCTCACGCTCTCTGGGCGGCAGGGAGGGCAGCATCAGGAGATGTTGTCCAAGGAGAATAGACTCTTCCATCTTGTTGATTCCCTTAATTTTTCTGTCATGTTTCGCCGCGACATCGGCACGCAGCGCCCCGAGCTGTCCCGCCTTCATTTCCGCGAGGTTCTGCCTCAGCGCAGGCACGTAGCGCCGGATCGTGAGGTCTTTCCAGGCAGGGTCATAGCGCGCGCGGCGGTGGTGGGCGTCGAAGACGCGGCCCGCGCGGTTCACGTCGGCCCGGTCACTTTTGACGAGATAGCTCACGAGCAAGCGCAACGCGTTGTGGTTCAGCGTGGCGTGACGCCAGGCACCGGCAGCGGGACGCCTGTGGATCTGGCGCGTGCGCGCGGCAGTGCCCTGCGCGCCAGCCCTTCGCGGAAGAACTGCCGCTGAGCGCCGTAGGGGTGTCGAGAAAAATCATTTCGCACCAGCGTCTTGCCCTCGATCCCTGGCCCGGCGCACCAGAGGTCCGGGTTGTGCGAGTGGATGAACTGCCCGATGACGGGGCGGTCCTCGAAGCTCTGCACGCCGTCATTGGCGAAGACCTGGTCGCTCAGCAAAATGGCCTGAGGGGCGCCGCAGGCGTCGACCAGCGCCGCGAGCGCGCCATCGCCCGCGTGGATGTTGAGGAACTCGTCCACGTCCGCCTCCCAGATCCAGTTGGCGCGGGTCACAAGCTCTTGTTTCTGTGCATCTCTCAGCGCCTCCATCTGGTCGTTGCGGCCCGACGCGGGGTTGGGAAGTTGCGCCACGCCTCAAGGGCGCAAGCACGTCCGGCAGCACATCGGTGCGGCCGCTGCAATCGTTGGAGCAGATCAGGACGCCGGTGACGCCGAGGAAGCGGTTGTAGGCCATCCATTCCAGCAGGAACGCGCCCTCGTTTCTGACGCATGTCTCCGCTGTTACGCGCATCGCGGCACCTCTGCGGTCCCGTTGCTGTTCTGGTGACCCATGGGCCTGCCCGGTCTGCCGCCGCTTGCGGAGGGTGGTCCTCCGTGGCCTTGCCTTGCGCCAAAACCATCGCATCTCGGTTTAGAGCCGTCGATCTGCGGGGGACCCCCCGTAGGATGGGGAGCGTTGCAGGAAGGATGCGCCAAGGTATTGCGACCAAGTGGGTATTGACCGGAGCTGCGGAGCCGGGCAAGCCCTAGGGCAGGAGGAGGCCGTCACATGCAGAACCCCCAGACCATCGATGCGGTGCAGTCCATGTTGTCCGATACGGGCTATGTCTGCGGGCGGGCGCTGGCCACCGTGGTCTTCCTGTCGTTGCGCCTTGGCCGGCCGCTGTTCCTCGAGGGCGAGGCCGGCGTCGGCAAGACAGAGATCGCCAAGGCGCTGGCGGCGTCGCTTGGCAGACGGCTGATCCGGCTGCAATGCTACGAGGGGCTCGACGCGGCCTCCGCGGTCTACGAGTGGAACTTTCCGGCCCAGATGATCGCCATACGCACCGCCGAGGCACAGGGCGGGGCCGACCGCACGGCGCTGCAAAAAGAGCTCTTCGGGCCTGACTACCTGGTCGAGCGCCCGCTGCTTCAGGCGATGCGGCCGGACGAGAACGGCGCGCCCGTGCTGCTGATCGACGAGCTCGACCGCACCGACGAGCCGTTCGAGGCATTCCTGCTGGAGGCGCTGTCGGATTTCCAGGTCACCATCCCCGAGCTCGGCACCATCAAGGCGCCCGAGCCGCCGATCGTGGTGCTGACCTCGAACCGCACGCGCGAGGTGCATGACGCGCTGAAGCGGCGCTGTCTCTATCACTGGGTCGACTACCCGGATTTCCAGCGCGAGGTCGAGATCCTGCACAGCCGCGAGCCCGGCATTGCGGACCGGCTGAGCCGCGAGATCGTGGCCTTCGTGCAGGCGCTGCGCACCGAGGACATCTTCAAGAAGCCCGGTGTCGCCGAGACCATCGACTGGGCCAAGTGCCTGCTGGCGCTCGACGTGGTGGACCTGTCGCCCGAGCTGATCTCGGACACCCTGGGCGCCATCCTGAAATACCAGGACGACATCGCCAAGATTCAGAATTCGGAGGCCGCCCGGCTGCTCAGGGAGGCGCGCGAGACCTTGGACGCGGGCTGAGAAAACTTGCACTATCGCCGCGTCGGGGGCATGTACCCGTGATCTGAAGCACGACGGCAGCAGGACGGCACGAGGCCATGGCGAAGAAGCCCACGGGAAAGAACACGTCGGGGCGCGGGCAACGCGACCTGAAGGTGAAGGTGAAGACGGCGCGCGGACGCACGCTGTCCTCGACGCGCTGGCTGCAACGTCAGCTGAACGACCCCTATGTGAAGCGCGCGAAGGACGAGGGCTTCCGCGGCCGCGCGGCGTTCAAGATCCTCGAACTCGACGAGCGCTTCGGGTTCCTGAAGCCCGGTGCCCGCGTGGTCGACCTTGGCTGCGCGCCGGGGGGCTGGTGCCAGGTGGCGGTGCCGCGGGTCAATTCGCTGGGCGAGAAGAAGAACAAGCCGCAGGGCTTCGTGCTGGGCGTTGACCTGCAGGAGGTTCTGCCCGTGCCCGGCGCCGATATCTACCAGCTCGATTTTCTCGAAATGGGCGCTGACGACAAGGTCAAGGAATGGCTGGGCGGCCGCGCCGACGTGGTGATGTCGGACATGGCGGCGTCCTCCTCGGGGCACAAGCAGACCGACCACCTGCGCATCATCTCGCTCTGCGAGGCGGCGGCGGAGCTGGCCTTCGACGTGCTGGAAGAGGGCGGGACCTTCGTTGCCAAGGTGCTGGCGGGCGGTGCAGAGCAGGGGCTTCAGAGCCTGCTCAAGCAGCGCTTCGACAAGGTGTACAACGTGAAGCCGCCGTCGAGCCGGGCGGATTCCTCCGAGAAGTTCGTGGTGGCGACGGGCTTCCGCGGCTGAGACGGCCTCAGGGGCGCGGGCGGAGTGACTCTGCCGCCTGCTGCTGGAAGACCCGCGCGAAATGCGGTGAGACGACCCTCATCTCGACGAAACCGGATGGTGTGTCCTCGGTGCGAGCGCTGCTCTTGCGGCGGCCGAAACGGCCGGGGGCGCCGGGATGGGGCGAAACAGGCAGTGGCGACTGGGGCTGCAGGGTGATCATGGCTCCTCCTGACCGGACATGCTGCCGCAAATGCCTTACCCGCCCGTTAAGCTTGCGATCCGCGCAACGGTGCCCGGCACGGGGCCTTGCACCCGGAGAGGCGCTGGCGCAGTCTGACCGCAACCACGGGTGAGGCGGCATGAGCGCGAAATTCTTCAACGACATCAGCACGGGGCGCGCATGAGGCGGCTGGCGCTCGCGCTCGTGCTCTGCGGCTGTGCTGCAGCGCCCGAGCTGCCGCAGGCCCCGATTCCTCTGCGCAATCCGGCCGCCCCGGTGGCAAGCCAGGCCGATGTCACGCAGGGGCGGCTCGGCGGCGACTGGGTGGTGGTGCAGGGCGCGGGGCTGACCCCCGGCGCGCGGCTGCGGTTCTCGGACGGGGCGATGTCGCTCGACGGTGTGAACATGCCGCTGGCCGAGACCGGACCCGGGCGCTATGCGGTTGGCGGGCAGACGCTGTGGATCCACTGGCTCGACGCCGACAACCGCACCGCCGCGGTGGGCGATCCGGGCGGCGCGCGAGTCTGGATCATGGACCGCACCGGCCGCCCGGGAGAGCGGCTGACCGCGGCACGTGAGATCCTCGAGTGGTACGGCTACGACCTTCGGCGACTCGACGGCAGCTGAGCGCGACAGGGCCGCGGCGCCACGGGGCGCGCGCGCGGCAGACAGAACATGGGAGAGCAGATGATGCAGGATCAACAGGCATTCCTCACCGGGCTGTTCGAGGCGGCGGTGGCCGCGGCGGACCCCGAGCAGGCACTGCGCAAGGCGCTGCCCGAGAAGCCGAAGGGGCGCACGGTGGTCATAGGCCTCGGCAAGGGGGCGGCGCAGCTCGCCGCCGCCTTCGAGACGCTCTGGGGCGAACCGGTCGAGGGCGTTGTGGTCACCCGCTACGGCTACGCCGCGCCCTGCACGCATTGCCGCGTGATGGAAGCATCGCACCCGGTGCCCGACGCGGCGGGGCTCGAGGCCTCGGCGGCGCTCTTCGAGGCGGTCTCGGGGCTGACCGAGGACGATCTCGTGGTGGCGCTGGTCTGCGGCGGCGGCTCGGCGTTGCTGCCGGCCCCGCCCGAGGGGCTGACGCTCGAGGACGAGCAGGCGCTGAACCGCGCGCTGCTGGGCTCCGGCGCGCCGATCGGGGTGATGAACGCGATCCGCAAGCACGCGAGCCGGATCAAGGGCGGGCGGCTGGCCGCAGCCTGCGCGCCTGCCAGGGTGGTGAGCCTCATCGTCTCGGACGTGCCCGGCGACGACCCGGCGCAGGTGGCCTCGGGGCCGACCGTGCCCGACCATGTGGACGCGGCTGCGGCGCTCGGGCTGATCGACGCCTGGGGCATCAAGCTGCCGGACAAGGTGCTCGACCACATCCGCAGCGAGGCCTCGGCCGCCCCGATGCCCGACGATCCGGTCTTTGTCCGCAACGAGGTGCACGTGGTCGCCTCGGCCCGGCTGTCGCTCGAGGCGGCGGCGCAGAAGGCGGAAGCGGCGGGCATCCCGGCGGCGATCCTGTCCGACAGCGTCGAGGGAGAGGCCCGCGACGTGGGGCTGGTGCATGCCGCAATCGCCCGCGAGATCGCGGCACGCGGGCGGCCCTTCGCGGCGCCGGTGGTGCTGCTCTCGGGCGGGGAGACCACGGTGACCCTGCGCGGGGACGGCGGCCGCGGCGGGCGCAACACTGAGTTCCTGCTGGCCTTTGCCCATGCCATCGACGGGATTGAGGGCATCCACGCGCTCTCGGCGGACACCGACGGCATCGACGGCACCGAGGACAACGCCGGCGCCTTCGCCGACGGCACGGTGGCGGCAGTGCTGCGGGCAGGGGGCGAGGACGCGATGACGATGCTCTCGCGCAACGACGCCTGGGGCGCCTTCGAGCGGGCGGGCACGCTTTTCGTGCCCGGTCCCACCGGCACCAACGTCAACGATTTCCGCGCGATCCTGGTCACCAGAGCCTGAGGGGCCCGAACCGGAAGGAGGCCGGGCGCGACCCGGTCTTCACTCTGCTGTCAGCGCTACTCAGCCGCCTGCTGGGCGGCCTGCCATTCGGCCCAGGCCTCGGGGGTGTCGAGATCGACCAGCGCCCTCTGCCCCGCGAGCGGCACCTGCCGGACGCGGTGGATGTTGGCCTTCAGCACCGCCTTCGCGCCCATGTCGCCGCTCAGCGCCTGCAGCGCCGGGAAGCAATCGGCCGGGAACAGCACCGGGTGGCCGGGGGTTCCGTCCGCCGTGACCGCCTGCTGGATGGTCGGGCGGGGTACGTTGCGGAAGGCCCGGATGACCTCGGTGATGTCGGCGGTGGTAATCTCGGGCATGTCGGCGGGCAGGATCATGACCCCATCGAGATCGCGCGGCAGGAAGCCCACGCCGCGGCGGATCGACGACGACATGCCGAGATCCGAATCCGGCACCTCGACGATCTGGACCGGCAGCCCCGCCAGCGCCTTGGCGCGCGGGTGCTGGTGGCCGGGAATGGTGATGGCGACGTGATCCGCGGCGGCAAGTGCCGCCTCGGCCTGGCGACGCAGCAAGCACATGCCTCCGATATCCATCAGAAGCTTGTCGGTCCCGCGCATCCGGCGGCTGGCGCCGGCAGCGGGAATCAGAACAGCGATTCCTCCCATGGATCGGCTTATAGACGATGTTTGCGCCATCGGCGGAATTTTTTCGTTAATCGAAAGTGAAGGTTACATGACGCACGTTTACCGCGAGGTCGCTCCGGCTGAAACAATTTCGTGTGATCACAATTGCGGCCGACCGGTTTCCGACAGTTGACCGCGCTCTGGTGCGGCTTACAGTGCCACTTCTGGAACACGAAGTGGGATGTCATGCGATGGTGCTAGCGCAAAAGTCTGAGAACGAACGGGACCGGCTCGCCGAGCTGCGCAGTTTCGACGTGCTCGACAGCGCGCCTGACCCCGCGTTCGACGAGGTCGTGGACCTGCTGGCCGAGATGCTCGACATGCCCGTGGCGCTGATCAGCCTCGTGGACGAGAACCGGCAATGGTTCCGCGCGCGGCATGGCTTCGAGCCCGCCGAGACCCCGCTCGGGCAGTCGATCTGCTCGCACGCCATTCTCGAGGACGATATTCTCGAGATCGAGGACACTCTGCTCGACCTGCGCAGCGCCGACAACCCGCTGTGCTGCGGGCTGCTCGCCGACATGCGCTTCTATGCGGGCGCGCCGCTGGTGACCCGCACCGGGCACCGCATCGGCTCGCTCTGCGTGCTCGACCGCCGCCCGCGCAAGCTGACCGCGGCCCAGCGCAAGCTGCTGACGGTGATGGCGGGGCAGGTGATGCGCCAGCTCGACCTCGAGCGCACCCTGAAGAACAAGGAAGTGCTGCGCGAGGAGATCGACCACCGGGTCAAGAACTCGCTGCAGACGGTGGCCTCGACGGTGCGGCTCTACAAGGCCCGCACCCAGAGCGCCGAGGCGCGCGAGGCACTAGACGCCATCGGCCGCCGGGTCGATGCCATCGCATCACTGCACGCCGAGCTCAACATGACCTCGAAGATGCACCACGTCCGGCTCGACAATTACCTCGAGCGGGTGGCACTGCTGCTGCAGCGCCATGCCCCTGCCGGCACGCGGGTCGAGGTCGAGGCCGACCCCATCGAAGTGGACAGCCGCGTCGCGTCCTCGCTCGGCATCGTCGCCAACGAGTTCGCCGCCAATTCCGCGAAATACGCCAGGCCCGGCCCGGGCCAGACCATGACCATCCGCTTTGTGCTGACCCGCATCGGGGAAAATCGCATGGCGCTGGTCTGTGCCGACAATGGCGCCGAGCGCACCTGCGCCGACGAGAGCGATGCGCTGTCCTCGACGGCGCTCGGGGCGCGGCTGATGGAGGCGGCGGCGGCGCAGGTCGGCGGCACGCTGATCCAGGGCCGCGAGACGGGTGGCTTCGTGCTGCGGGCAGAGGTGCCCATCGACCCGTCGCGCGCCGAGGAAGAGCCGGTCAGGCCTCTACGTGATCCAGCGGCCGCACGCGCAGCCGAGTGATCCGGTTGTTCTCGCGTTCCATGACCTCGAAACGGAAGCCGTGGAAGCTGAAGCGCTGGCCCGGGGTCGGAATCATCTGCGCCTCGTGAAGTACCAGACCGGCGATGGTGTTGGCTTCGTCGTCGGGCAGCGACCAGTCGGTCGCCCGGTTGAGGTCACGGATCGTCATCGCGCCGTCTAGCCAGAACCAGCCGTCCTCGCCCGCCTTCACCTGATGTTCGGCGTCGGGGTCGTGCTCGTCGGTGATCTCGCCCACGATTTCCTCGAGGATGTCCTCGAGCGTCAGCAGCCCCTCAAGCGATCCGTATTCGTCCACCACCAGCGCGAAGTGCGTGTGCTTGCGGAGGAAGTTGCGCATCTGGTCGGCGAGCGTGGTGGTGTCGGGCACGAAGTAGGGCTTCATCATCACGTCGGTGATGCGGAATACCTCGAGCGCCTCGGCAGCCCGGTCACCGGCTTGGTCGATGGTCTCGTACATCGCGCGCATCAGGTCCTTGGCATGAGCCACGCCGATGATGTTCTCGGGGTCGCCCTTGTAGATCGGCAGGCGGGTGTAGTTGCTCTCGAGACATTGCTTGAGGATCGTGCGCGGGTCGCTCTCGGCGTCGATCATCTCGATGTTCGAGCGGTGCAGCATGACCTCCTCGACGGTGCGCTCGGCCAAGTCGAGCGCACCGAGGATACGGTCGCGGTCTTCCTTCTCGACGACACCCTCCGAGTGGCCGAGCTGCAGCGCGCCGGCGATTTCCTCGCGCACCGCAAGGATCTGGCTGTCGGGGTCGGTCTTCACCCCGAAGACGCGCAGCACGATGCGCACGAAGGCGCGGATCGCGGCGACCACCGGCGAGAAGACGAGGATCACCACCCGGATCAGCGGCGCCACGCGGCTGGCGGCAAGCTCGGGGTTGGTGATCGCGTAGGTCTTGGGCAGCACCTCGGCGAAGATCAGCACGAGCAGCGTCATGATGAGCGTGGCCAGCGCCACGCCGCTGTCGCCGAAGAGCGAGGTGAAGAGCGCCGTCGCGAGCGAGGTGGCGAGGATGTTGACGAGGTTGTTGCCGAGCAGCACCGAGCCGATCAGCCGCTCGTTGTCCTCGGTGATCGAGAGCGCCAGTTCGGCGCCCTTCGAGCCCCTGTCCTGCGCCGCCCTGAGCTTGCCGCGCGAGGCGGCGGTCAGGGCCGTCTCCGATCCGGAGAAGAAGGCCGACAGCAGGATCAGGACCAGGATGGCCCCTGCGGTGATCCAGAGAGTCGTGTCGGTCGAAGAGGCGGCGACGGTGGAGGCGTCCATGGGGCTCGTGTTTTCCTGTGGTTCTTAGGGGTTATGGGGGCGCGGATGGCCGTGTTCAAGAGGGCGGTGCTTGTGTCGCCGCCCGGTCAGCCGCGGGCCAGAGGGTGGTGATCCAGCACCAGTTCCTTGAGCCGTTCCTCGAGCACGTGGGTGTAGATCTCGGTCGTGGCGACATCGGCGTGGCCGAGGAAGGTCTGGATCGCCCGCAGGTCGGCGCCGTTCTGCAGCAGGTGCGTGGCGAAGGCGTGGCGCAGGGTGTGCGGGGTCACTTTCCCGGGCGAGACGCCGGCGCTGACGGCGATCTCCTTGATCAGCAGGTAGAAGGCGTGGCGGGTCAGGTGCCCGGCCTTTCCCCGCGATGGGAAGAGATGCACCGAAGCCGGCTTGCCCGCGGCATGGGCCACCGCTTCCTGCTCGTCGCGTCGGCTGAGCCAGGTCGCAAGCGCCACGCGGGCAGGGGGCGAGAGCGGCACCATCCGCTCCTTGCCGCCCTTGCCGCGGATCAGCAGCATGCGCGGGTCGCCGCGCGCCGCCGAGACCGGCAGGGTCACCAGCTCGGTCACCCGCATGCCGGTGGCATAGAGAAGCTGCATCAGGCAGGCGTTGCGCAGACGGTCGTCCTCGGTCCGGCCCTGCGAGGCGGCGGCCTCGATCAGTCGGTCGACCTCTTCGATCGAGAGCGTCTTGGGCAGGCGCTTGGGCTTGCCGGGGCCCGAGATCTGCACCGCCGGGTTGTCGCTGCGCAGGCCTTCCTCGAAGGCAAAGCGGTAGAGCTGCTTGATCGACGACAGCCGCCGGGCGCGGGTCGAGATCGCCAGCCCCTCGGCCTCGCAGGTCACGAGGTAATCCTCGACATCGGCGCGCTGCGCGGTGTCGAGCCCGGCGCCCCGGGCCGTGAGCCAGCGGGTGAAGTCCGCGAGATCGCGGGCATAGGCGGCGGTGGTGTTGTCGGCGGCGCCGCGTTCGGCGGCCTGCGCCTCGAGAAACCCGCCGATCCAATGTGCGGCGTTCATCGTAACGCGCCTTCATCCTCGAGGATCAGCAACTGGAGCGCCGCCCGGCGCGCCGTGTCCTCGAGCCCGACACTGCGCAGGGTGGCGAGCGCCTCGGTCAGATCCTCGTGGTTGCCGTCGGCGCCCGAGCCGAAAAGCTGCATCGCGCGCAGGATGGCCTCGCCCAGCCGGCCCTGCTGCAACATGCGCGCAAGCTCGGCGGGCGGGGTAGGATCCTGCCACGCGCGGGCGACGGCAGCATCGAGCGCGGCCTCGGGCAGCGGATCGGGGGCGGTGCCCCGCGCCACGGCGGCAGCGGTCGCAAGGCGCCCGGTGCTGGTGGTGACCCGCGCCGCGGCAGCCTCATAGCCGGCAGAGAGCAGGGCCGCGCGCGTGGCGAGTGTCGCGGCGCGACCCTCGAGCTTCAGCTGGCCCAGCTCTTCGCCGAAGAGTTCGGCCAGCGGCACCAGAAGCCCCGCGCTGCGCATCTGCGACCAGGCGCGCACCAGCGCGGGCTCCACCAGGTCGGGGCGGTCGCTTTCCAGCGCCGTCTCGAGGTCCTGGATCGCGTCGACCCGGTCCCAGACCCCGCCCGAGGCCGCGGCATCGCGGTCGGAATAGAGCCCGAGCAGGCGGTTGGGTGACAGCGCGCCGCGCTGCGCCAGCCGTTCGGCGGCCAGGAGCTGCGCCCGCCAGCCGCTGCGCCCCGAAAGATCGGCGGCGGCGAATTCGCGCGGCAGCGGCTGGGTGGGAAGCGTCTCGCCCACCGCCTCGAACAGGCGGAACTGCAGCGGCGTGGGTTGCGCCGGCGGCGGCACCGGATCGGCGCCATCGGCGAGCGAGGGCTCGAGGAACCTGGTCAGCAGCTCGGAATCGCGGTCGTTGAGCTGCCCCAGCGCGCGGGCGGTGCCCAGCACCGTGGCGGCGTGGTCCCAGTCGCCGACGCGGGCGTCGCAGTAGATCCGCGTGGCCAGATCGCTCGACAGCTCGGGCTTGTCCTGCAGCGCGCGGCAGGCGGCCTCGTCGTCGCCGGAGAGCAGCGACAGGTCGAACCAGCGGGCAAAGAGCTCGGGATCCGAGCTGCCGTCCGCGCGGTCCACCAGCGCGAGGCCGGGATCGACCGCGCCTTCCGACAGCAGCCGGTCGAGCCGCGCCGCCAGCAGCGGGGCGCCGTCGCCCGAGCCGCGGGGTGCGTCGGCCTCGGCCAGCAGCAGCGTGAAGAGCAGCGCCGACAGCGCCGGCACCGCCGGATCGACGTCATGGAGAAGCGGCACCAGCACCGACGCCTCGCTGGCGCGCCAGAGGCTGGGCGGCAGGCCGGTGACCGACATGGGTAGGAGCCCCGCCGATTCTGGCGAGGGCTGGCCCAGCTGCTGCACCTCGACCTCGGGGCTGGTGACGGAGCTCGCCACCGGCGGCTCGTCGAGCCTGAGCGGCGGCAAGCGGCCGTTCGATTGCGGCAGCCCGAACATCGGCGTCGCGCCTGGCTGCTGCGGCTGCATCACCGCAGGCGCATTCGCCGTCCCGTCGTCGTTGAGCCAGTCGATGGCCGACATGGGGGATTGCGCCGCGAGAGGGCCCGCGGCGGCAATGAACAGCGTCAGGAGGAGGGGCTCAGTCCGCATCGAGCTCCACAGGCTGGCGAATCTCCGTCTGCGGCGGCGAAAAATCCGCCCCGAAGAACGGTCCGACATAGGCATAGCCCACCAGTCCGATCCCGCAGAGGATCAGAAGGATGAACAGCCATTTGATGATACGTCCCATTATGCTTGCTGGTCCTGCCTCGTGTCTTTTTCAGAACTTATACCTAGCCTTTTCGGCAAACTCACGTCATTCACGGCCTCGAAAGTCAGAATTGGCGATGGATGGCCGAGATACAAGGGTGCAGGCACTCAAGCTGAAAAAGACCGTGGTCCTCGTGGGCATGATGGGCGCGGGCAAAACGGCGGTCGGCAAGGCCTTGGCGCACGCCCTGCGTGTGCCGTTTCGCGATTCGGATGCCGAGATCGAACTGGCCGCGAACATGACCATCGCCGAGATCTTCTCGCGCGATGGCGAGCCGTTCTTTCGCGAAAGGGAAAGTCAGGTGATCGCACGGCTGCTCGATGGCCGGCCCTCGGTGCTGTCCACTGGCGGCGGTGCCTACATGCGCGAGGAAAACCGCCGCATGATCACCAAGCGCGGCGTCGCGGTCTGGCTGGATGCGGCGCTGCCGGTGCTGTGGAACCGGGTGAAGCACAAGGACACGCGTCCTCTGCTGCGTACCGCCGATCCCCATGCCACGCTGCGTGAGATCTACTGCAAGCGGGTGCCGATCTACGCGCTGTCCGACCTCACCGTGTCCTCGGAACAGGGCAAGTCGGTGGATGCGATGGCGCAGCGGGTGATCGAGGCGCTGAAGACGCGCCCGGACGTATTGACGGAGGGAGACGGGGAATGACCGGGACGGTTCACGTGGCGCTCGGCGAGCGCGCCTATGACGTGCGCATCGGAGAGGGGCTGCTGGCCCGTGCCGGTGCCGAGATCGCGCCGCTGCTGAAGCGCCCGCGCTTGGTGATCGTCAGCGACGAGACCGTCGCCGAGGCGCATCTGGCGACGCTGACGCAGGCGCTCGAGGCCGAGGGCATCGGCTCGGCGGCGCTGACCCTGACGCCGGGCGAGGCGACGAAATGCTGGCGCGAGCTCGAGCGCGTGGTCGAGTGGCTTCTGGCCCAGAAGGTCGAGCGCCGCGACGTGGTGATCGCGCTCGGCGGCGGCGTCATCGGCGACCTCGTGGGCTTCGCGGCGGCGGTGCTGCGCCGGGGCGTGCGCTTCGTGCAGATCCCGACATCGCTGCTGGCGCAGGTCGACAGCTCGGTCGGCGGCAAGACCGGCATCAATTCGCCCGCCGGCAAGAACCTGATCGGCGCCTTTCACCAGCCCTCGCTGGTGCTGGCCGACATCGACGTTCTCCAGAGCCTCACCGACCGCGATTTCCTCGCGGGCTACGGCGAGGTGGTGAAATACGGTCTGCTCGGCGATGCGGCGTTCTTCGAGTGGCTCGAGGACAACGCCGGTGCGGTGGAATCCCGCGATCCCGCGGCGCTGACCCACGCGGTCACCCGCTCGGTCGAGATGAAGGCCGGGATCGTGGTGCGCGACGAGACCGAGCAGGGCGACCGGGCACTGCTCAACCTCGGCCACACCTTCTGCCACGCGCTCGAGGCGGCCACCGGATATTCCGACCGGCTGCTGCACGGCGAGGGCGTCGCCATCGGCTGCGCGCTGGCCTTCGAGCTGTCGTCGCGGCTCGGGCTCTGCCCGCAGGAGGATCCGTCCCGTCTGCGCGTGCACCTGCGCGAGATGGGGATGAAGGCGGATCTGGCCGACATTCCCGGAGAACTGCCCTCGGCCGAGGCGCTCTACGAGCTCATGGGGCAGGACAAGAAGGTGGTCGACGGGGCCATTCGCTTCATCCTTGCCCGCGGCATCGGCGAGGCCTTCGTCTCGTCCGACGCTCCGCGCGAGACGGTGCTGGGCGTGCTGCGCGACGGCCTCGCCGGGCGCTGATCCTCAGACCGCGTCGCGGACCGTGCGCAGGGCCCCTTCGACGGTGCGCAGAGCATCGCGGCGCGCATCCCCGATGATCGCCGCGCCTTCGCGCGGTCGCGAGGCGCCGCCGGCATCGCAGGGGCACCAGCCGCTGGCATCGGTGAGCCCCGCCGCACGGGCGCGCCCTCGGCGATGGTGAGGCTGCGCCAGATCTGCGCGGTGGGCCTGGCGTAGGCGATGCCGACATTCATGACGTCTCTCCTTCGGGGGCTGGCGTGGGGGCGGGCGGCCTCTGCACGCCCACGGCGGTGAACACCCGGCCCTGCGGAGCGTCCCGCCGCGCGTCCTCGGTGCGGACGCGCTGGTCGGCCAGCGCCTTCAGCGCCAGAAGGACGCCCAGCACGATGAAGCCGCCGGGCGGCAGGATCAGCAGCAGGAAGCCCTGGTAGTCGGGGATCACGGTGATCTCGAGGAAGCTAAAGCTCTCGCCCAGCAGCACCGCGGCATTGGCAAAGAGCGTGCCCGAGTCGAGGATCTCTCGCGCCGCGCCCAGCACCACAAGTGCCGCGGTGAAGCCCAAGCCCATCATCAGCCCGTCGAAGGCCGAGGCCAGCGGCCTGTTGCGCGAGGCGAAGGCCTCGGCGCGTCCCAGGATGGCGCAGTTGGTGACGATGAGCGGGATGAAGAGGCCAAGCACCTGGTGCAGGTCGTGGCTCCAGGCGTTGAGCGCCATGTCGACCACGGTTACGATGCAGGCGATCACCAGCACGAAGGCGGGAATGCGGATCTCGGGCAGGATGGCGCCGCGCAGCAGCGACACCGCCAGCCCTGAAGCCACCAGCACCGCCGTGGTCGCGAGCCCCATGCCGAGCCCGTTGGTGGCGGTCCCGGTCACCGCCAGCAGCGGGCAGAGCGCCAGCATCTGGCCGAAGACCACGTTGTTGTCCCAGAGCCCGTCGCGGGCGATCCTGGCGTAGGTGTCGGACATCAGCCAGCCTCCTGTGCTGCCAGCAGCGCGTCGCGGTTGCGCGCGAAGAACGCGAGCCCGCGGTGCACGGTGCCCACGACGGCGCGCGGGGTGATGCTGGCGCCCGAGAACTGGTCGAAGACGCCGCCGTCCTTGCGCACCTTCCAGCCCTAGGGGGAGGGATCGGTCAGCGAATGTCCGGTGAAACCCTCGATCCAGTCGCTCTTGGCAGGCTCGATCTTGTCGCCGAGCCCCGGCGTCTCGGCATGGGACAGCACCCGGACGCCCAGCAGCATGCCATCGGGGGCAATGCCGATCAGCACCCGGATCGGGCCGCCGTAGCCGGTGAGCCCGAAGGCCACGGCGGTGGGGGTGCCGCCTGCGGTGACGAGATAGACCGGCACCTCGCCTTCCTCGGCATCGGCGATCACCCGCGTGTCGGTGGTGAGGTCGTTGTCGTGCAGCCCGTCGGGCTCCACCTGCGACAGCGACGCGTAGAGGTCCTCGGTGGCGCGGGTCGCGATGGCGCCGCTGGTCAGCTCGTCCGACCCGGCGAGGATCAGCGCGGTCGCCAGCGAAAACGCCGCGAGCAGCACACCGGGGTTGGCGGCGGCGCCTTTCAGCCGCGCGGCGAGCGGCTGGCGCGGGGTGTGGGGCGCGGCGCTCATGGCGTCTCTCCCAGCGACAGCGGCTTGCCCGAGCGGCTGCGGCCGAATATGCGGGGGCGGATGTAGGTGTCGATGAGCGGCGTGCATCGGATATTGCGCCGGCACCATGCGGACCTCGAGCGGGTAGCCCATGCCGATGTTGTGACGGCGCATGGCGGCGGCGGCCTCGGGCTTGTTGCTTTCGATGGCGACGATGATCCGGTCGACGCCAAGCGCGCGGGCCATGATGCCCGCGCCATCCGCAACCTCCTCGGCGCTCTCGCGCAAGAGGCGGTCGTCGCAGGTGAGGTAGGGCTCGCATTCCGCGGCGTTGATGATGAGCGTGTGCAGGGCGTAGCGGTCGCGCAGGTTCAGCTTGACCGCCGTGGGAAACGTGGCACCGCCTATGCCGACGATGCCCGCCTCCGCGACGCGGGCGGCGATCTCCGCGGGATCGGCGTCCTCGGGGCGCAGCCGCGGCAGGCGCGGGGCCCATTCGTCCTTGCCGTCGGCGCGAATGGTGATGGTGGGCACAGGCAGCCCCGAGGGGTGGGGCGCGGGAAAATGCCCGACGGCGATCACCGTGCCCGAGGTCGGCGCGTGCGGGTTGGCCGAGATCGGCCCGCGCGAGCGGGCGATGAGCTGGCCCTTGAGCACGCGGTCATCGCGCGAGACGAGCGGTTCGGCCGGGGCGCCGATGTACTGCTGCAGCGCCACGTCGCGGCCCCCCGGCGGGCAGAGCGTCGTGCCCCCGGCAATGGCCTCGGCGGCGCCCCGGCAGCCGGGATAGCCGCACTGGCCGCAGTTGGTGCCGGGCAGGGTCATTTTCATCTCGTCGATCACCGGCGGCGTCTCGACGTGGAACTTCTTGGCGGCGGCCCCGAGCAGGAGCCCGAGACCAAGCCCGAGGGCGGACATGGAGGCGGCGGCGGCAATCATCTGTGTCTGGTCTCGCTGGATCAGTTCGGAACGAGGCCCGCGAAACCCATGAACGCCATGGACAGCAGGCCGGCCGAGATGAAGGCGATGGGCGGTCCGGCAAAGGGCGCGGGCACCGACAGTTGCGCCAGCCGCTCGCGCATGCCGGCGAAGATCACGAGGACCACGGTGAACCCCAGCGCCGAGCCGAAGCCGTATAGCAGGCTCTGCGCGAAGCCGTGGCGCTCCTGGATGTTCAGCAGCGCCACCCCCAGCACCGCGCAGTTGGTGGTGATGAGCGGCAGATAGATGCCGAGCGCCCGGTAGAGCCCCGGCGCGAGCTTGCGCATGACGACCTCGGTGAACTGCACGATGGCGGCGACCACCAGGATGAAGCTCAGGATGCGCAGGAAGCCGAGGTCGAGCGGGATCAGGATCAGGGTCCCGACCACCCAGTTTGCCAGCGAGGCCAGCGTCAGTACGAAGGTGGTGGCAAGCCCCATGCCCACCGCCGCGTCGATTTTGCGCGACACGCCCATGAACGGGCAGAGGCCGAGGACCTTCACCAGCACCACGTGTTCACCAGCGCCGTGCCGTGCAGGATCATGAAGACCTCTTGCATGCGGGTCTCCGTCAGGCTTCGGGAGAGGGCCTGCCCCGGGGCTGCGTCTGGTGCCCCCCGGGACGTCGGCGTCCTTGGCTGTTGTCGGAGCAAGCACCGTGCCAGGCGGTCTCGGGGGGGGGCGTGCGGTCCGCGTCTCGCGGAGGCTTTTCGCGCGGATCTTCCGGGGCCGTTGGGGCTGTGGCGCTGGCTTGCCGCCTCTGTCCCGGGCCGGCGGATGTCGGCGCCAGCAGGCCGGTTGTCGGGGTGCCGACAAAATGTCCGACAGGGGCCTCGCGCGTCTTGGCGCCTGGGCCCGTCACCACCGGATCGGGCTACCTGCGCGAGACATCGTGCCTGGCACGGTCCTTGCTGATCCCCGGGAAAGCCTCCGCGCTCCGGGGGCGCGAGGATCAGGAGGCCGCCATGGCGAAGTCACAGCTTACCTTCACCGACGTCGATCTGACGGTGAACGTGCCCGCCGGCACCCGGATCATCGAGATCTCCGAGAAGATCGGCGCCGGCATCACCTACGGCTGCCGCAAAGGCGATTGCGGCACCTGCCTGACCCGCGTGCTCGAGGGGGCCGAGAACCTGTCCGAGCCTTCGGCGCTCGAGCCGCGGGTGCTGAAGGAAAACCTCGCCGGCCACAACGACCGGCTCGCCTGCCAGTGCCAGGTGCTGGACGGGGCCGTGAAGGTGCGGCCGGGCTGAGCTCGCGACCGTCAAGACGACTGAACCCCTCCGCGCCTGCGGGCGCATGACAGAAGCGAAGAAAGGAACCTCCCCATGGCCATGTCCATCGTTGCCGACCTCTGCACCTCCTGCGGCGATTGCGAGCCGGTCTGCCCGACCGCTGCCGTCGTCCCGCGCAAGGGCTTGTACTACATCAACGCCGCCACCTGCACCGAATGCGAGCCGGATCACGACATGCCGCAGTGCCTGTCCGTGTGCATGGAGCCCGACTGCATCATTCCGGCGGAATCAGGCCCCACGATGCGGGAGGCCCGCTGCGATGACGACCGCGCGCTCATCCAGACCCTGACAGTGATCGTGGGCGGGCTCGGCATCGTGCTGCTCTATTACGGCACAGGCCGCGCGGCGCAGCCCAAGCCGGACCATCACGAGACCCTCTATGTCTTCGGCACGCTGGTGGAGCTGGTGATCCACTGCGTAAGGGACAGTGCCGCCCGCGAGGCGACCGCCGAGGTGGGCGCGCTGTTCCAGACCCTGCACTGCGACTGGCACGCGTGGGAGGCGGGAGACCTTGGCAAGCTCAATGCCGCGATCGCCGAGGGCGGGGCGTTCCGCACCGATGCCCGCCTCGCCGATCTGCTGCGTGAGGGCGTCGCGCTCTCCTGCCAGAGCGGCGGTCGCTTCGATCCCGCCATCGGCGCGCTGGTGGCGCTCTGGGGCTTCCACGAGGACAGCCCGCCCGAGGGCGAAATGCCCGATGCCGCCGCCGTCGCGGCGCTCACGGCCCGCGCGCCTCGGATGAGCGATCTGCGCTTCGACGGCGCACGGTCGGCTCGGTGAACCCGGCGGTGCAGCTCGACCTCGGCGGCTACGCCAAGGGCGCGGCGCTGGACCTCGCGGGCGCGCTCCTGCAAGCGCGCGGCATTGGCGACGCGGTGCTTAACGCCGGCGGCGACGTCAACGTCATCGGCAGCCACGGTGACCGGGCGTGGCGCGTCGCGATCCGCGATCCCTTCGTCTGGGGCGCGGTGGGCGCGATCTCCCTGGCTCCGGGCGAGGTGCTCTACACCTCGGGCAATTACGAGCGCTTCTTCCAACATGAGGGGGCGCGCTTTGCCCATATCATCGACCCGCGCAGCGGCTGGCCGGTGCAGGAGATCGTCTCGGTCTCGGTGCTGGATACCGACGGCAGCCGCGCCGATGCGGCGGCCACGGCGCTCTCGGTTGCGGGCCGCAGCGAGTGGCCGCAGGTCGCCGCCGACATGGGCGTCGATTCTGTGCTGATGATCGCCGACGACGGCACGATGCTGGCGACGCCCGCGATGATCGCGCGGCTCGAACCGGCGGCAGGCGGGTTTCCGCAAGCGGTGGAAATCGTGCAATTGCCGCCGCCCTCGGCAGGTGCCCGCTGCGGGGAAGATTGATGTCGGGAAAAGTCCCGTCCGGGACTCGACAATTCCGCCATGACGGCCGACAAGCGCCTCGTGCTGCATGGCTTTCCGTCGGGGAGGGCGGGCTGGCACGGAGCTTGCTTCACCAGTTCCGTACCTCCCGGGTTCGACGGTCGACCCGCCTTGCACACGCTTCGGGAGGAGAGTCCGGCCCCGCGCCGGATGCACAGAGACAGATCGTGTTTTCGACAGGAGTGAAGCCATGAAAACCAACGCCAAGCTGCCCGATGTCACCTTCCGCACCCGCGTGCGCGACGAATCCATCGAGGGCCCGAACCCGTTCCGCTGGCAGGACATGACCACTGCCGACTATTTCGCAGGCAAGCGCGTGATCCTGTTCTCGCTGCCGGGCGCCTTCACGCCGACCTGCTCGACCTACCAGCTGCCGGGCTTCGAGAACAACTTCGAAGAGTTCAAGGCCAACGGCATCGACGAGATCTACTGCCTGTCGGTCAACGACAGCTTTGTGATGAACCAGTGGGCCAAGGCCCAGGGCATCAAGAACGTCAAGGTCATCCCCGATGGCTCGGGCGAATTCACCCGCCGCATGGGCATGCTGGTGAACAAGGACAACCTCGGCTTCGGCCCGCGCTCCTGGCGCTATGCGGCCATCGTCAACAACGGCGTGATCGAGGCATGGTTCGAAGAGCCCGGCCTGATGGACAACTGCCCGGACGATCCCTACGGCGAGTCCTCGCCCGAGACCCTGCTGTCCTACCTCAAGCAGGCCGTTGCCGCCGAGTGATCGGACGACAGGGACGGGCGCCTGCCGGTCCCGACCAGTTCAGACGCCCTCGCAGGTCACTGCGGGGGCGTTTTTCTTTTCCGGCCCGGAGCCTGTCAGGAGCGGCCATTGCGGGCAGGTCCGGGGCCCGGCCCGGCGGTGGTCACGAGAAGTTTGAGGAACTCGCGCCGCGGGCGGGCGGTTGGCCCATGTGATACGATCACGTGACACGAACACGGAGGACCTCATGATGAAACGTCTCGCCCTTCTCAGCACCGTCGCCGCCCTGATGGCGGGCCCGGCCCTTGCCGCCACCGCGACCGCAACGGTCAACGATGCCGAGGGCAACTCGATCGGCACCGTCACCGTCGAGGACACCGCCTCGGGCACCGCGCATGTCACGGTCGACCTGACGGACATCCCCGAGGGCGTCCACGGCATCCACATGCACGAGACCGGCGATTGCTCGGCCGACGACTTCAGCTCGGCCGGTGGCCACATCGCGGGAGATGCCGAGCACGGCATCATGGCCGAGAACGGCCCCCATCCGGGCGACCTGCCCAACGCCCACGTGGGTGAGGATGGTGTGCTGATGGTCGAGGCCTTCAAGCCTGACTTCTCGGTCGAGGAGTTCCTGATGGACGATGACGGCGCGGCCTTCGTCGTGCACTCGGGCGCCGACGACTACGAGAGCCAGCCCTCGGGCGACGCGGGTGGGCGGATCGCCTGCGGCGTCTTCGAGTAAGACCGGCCTTCCGGGAAGCAGAAGGGCCCCGTGGCAGCGTCCTGCCACGGGGTCCTTTTCTTTTGGCCGGCGCCCGGCTGTCAGCGCTTGGCGAGATGGGTCGCGACGTGGTGGCGGTCGTCGAGGGTCGAGAGCAGCACCGCCACGACGATCCCCACGCTGGCGCCCAGAAGCGTGTCGAGCACGCGCTCGGGCGCCATCTCGGCCCCGGCGGATCCGGGCGCGGCGAGGTGGCTCATCAGCAGCGCCATCGGCGTCACGAAGATCTGGCCGAGCCCGTAGTTCGCGCCGATCACCAGCTCGGTCAGCAGCTGCAGCAGGAAGATGGCGGCAATGATCGCCCAGACCGACGGGTCCTGCACGAGGATCAGCCAGGCCAGCATCGCGCCCAGCACCGCGCCCGCCATCCGTTGCAGTGCGCGGTGCATGTTGATGTGAAGCTGCGGCCCCTGCAGCACGGCGAGCGCACCCATGGCGGCCCAGATCGGGTGGTCGGCGCCGAAGGAGTGGCTGGCGAAAAGCGCGATGCCTGCGCCCACCACGATGCGGGCCGAGGCGATGAGCCGGTGGCCGAGCGGGCGGGGCGGCTCGGCGGGCATCGGGCGCTCGGGCGTCGGCAGGTGACGGAGCTTCTCGGTCGCGAGGCAGATCGTCCAGGCCAGCAGCGCCACGACGGCCGTCGCGGCCGAACGCTCGAACACCTCGATGCCGCCGGTCACCGGATGCTGCGCGGCGCCCGCGGCGAAGACGAAGATCAGCGCGCCCGGAGGGCCGAAGCTCCCGGTCACGGTGATGAAGAAGAACACCCCGCAGGCCAGCGCGAGCAGCAAGAGCTGCAGCATGACCCCGGCGCCGAACCAGCTTACCGCGGACATGAAGAGGACCGCCGCGATCTGGCAGAGCGCCGCCAGCAGGACCTTGCGGCTACGTCCGGCGCGCGGCTCGAAGCGGCCGAAGAGCGCCACCAGCGCGCCCAGCGCGGCAAAGCCCACCAGATGCGCGTAGGGCGAGAGGTAGAAGAGCGGCAGCGCGATCACCACCGTAAGCCCGGCCTGCAGCCCGGCGAGGAGAGAGTTGCGCAGATGCGGCTGACGTCCCAGCGCGAAGCTCCCCAGCAGGTGGTCGGGGGAGAGCAGGTGCCGGGCGGCGTCGAGCCTGCGGGGGGGGAAGGACGGCGGTTGCGCGCTCATGCGTGGGTCTCCCGTTCGGTGCCGGCCTGCATGCGCTTCACCCGTGCCTCGATGCGCTCTAGCCCGTCGAGCATCGTCTCGATCTCGTCGTCTCCGATGTCGCACAGCATCTCGGCCTCGGCGGTCTCGAGCTCTGCCTGGATCTTGGCGACGCGGCGCTTGCCCTGCGCCGTGAGGTGGATGAGCCGCGCGCGGCCGTCGTTTGCGTCGGGGCGGCGTTCGACGAGCCCCTCGCGGCTGAGAATGTCGATGACCCGGACGAGGCTTGATCCGTCGACGCCGACGAGATGCGCCAGCGTCTTCTGCGAGATGCCGTCGCCCGAGATCGACAGGTGCACCAGCGGCACCCATGTGGCGTCGGTGAGGCCAGCCTGCGCGAGATGCGCGTCGAGCGTCCGGCGCCAGGCACGGGCGAGCATCGCGAAGCGCAGTCCGAAACGGAATCGGGGAGGGCGGGTGTCCTGGGTCATGATCGCGAGATAGGGTGATATAATTTGATTTGCAATTCAAATTATATGCCACCTCGAATGCGATGGTCCAAGGGGCGCGTGCGACAGGGCCGGGCAGGGCGCGAGTTCGACTGTCGGACAGTGCGCAATGGCGATTGTCGGGTTTTGTCGCCTTTGCGCCAATCCGAAAACTGCCGTCAAAACATCGAAAAAGTTGTGATTTTAGGGGTTTCCCATGCTTGGCACGCTTCCTGCTCAGGTATTCCTGAGCGCGGTCATGAGCCGTCTCACCCTCGTGTGATTGAAACGACCCAACAGACCAAAGGAACACGCTATGAGCGAACTTCGTCAGATCGCCTTTTGCGGCAAGGGGGGGATCGGAAAGTCGACCACCTCGCAGAACACGCTCGCCGCTCTCGTCGAGCTTGGCCAGAAGATCCTGATCGTCGGCTACGCCCCAAGGCCGACTCCACCCGTCTGATCCTGAACTCCAAGGCCCAGGACACCGTCGTCCACATGGCCGCCGAGATGGGTTCGGTAGAGGATCTCGAACTCGAGGACGTGCTGAAGGTCGGCTACCGCCCCCGGCTCGAGGGCAAGTCGGTGATGCTCTACGTCGGCGGCCTGCGCCCTCGTCACGTGGTGACCGCCTACGATGACTTCGGCATGGTCATCGCCGGCACCGGTTACGAGTTTGGTCACAATGACGACTACAAGCGGACCGGCCACTACGTGAAGGATGGCACGCTGATCTACGACGACGTCGCCGGCTACGAGCTGGAGAAGTTCATCGAGAAGATCCGCCCCGACCTCGTCGGGTCCGGCATCAAGGAAAAGTACCCGGTGCAGAAGATGGGCATTCCGTTCCGCCAGATGCACAGCTGGGACTACTCGGGCCCGTATCACGGTTATGACGGCTTCGCCATCTTCGCCCGCGACATGGACCTTGCGATCAACAACCCCGTCCGGGGGATGTACGACGCGCCATGGGACAAGCCCGAGACCGGGCCGGCCATCGCCGCCGAGTGCCCCCTGCCGCCGGGGGCGCCTGCTCCCGTGTCCTCCGGCGGGCCAATGTCTTCCTCACATCACCGGCGCGTCTCGGAATGCGGACGGCCAAGAGAAGGATTGCAGCCATGTCTCAGTCGGCAGACAAGGTGCTCGATCACGCACCGCTCTTCCAGCAACCCGAATACAAGGACATGCTGGCCAACAAGAAAGTGAAGTCCGAATACTGCCATCCCGACGAGATGTGCAGGAGATCGGCGACTGGACAAAGTCTTGAGAATACCGCGAGAAGAACCTCGCCCGCGAGGCGCTCACGGTGAACCCCGCCAAGGCCTGCCAGCCGCTCGGTGCGGTGTTCGCAAGCCAGGGCTACGAGGCCACCATGCCCTTCGTGCACGGCTCGCAGGGCTGCGTCGCCTATTATCGCTCGCACCTCTCGCGGCACTTCAAGGAGCCGAGCTCCTGCGTGTCGTCGTCGATGACCGAGGACGCGGCGGTGGTCGGCGGGCTCAACAACATGGTGGACGGCCTCGCCAACACCAAGGCGCTCTACAATCCGAAGATGATCGCGGTCAGCACCACCTGCATGCGGGCGCTGCTCAACACCGAGCCCTGCGACATGCTGATCGGCAACAGCTAGGGCAAGCATCTCGAGCGTGACACCGGCACGCCGCTGATCCGTCTGATGTTCCCGATCTTCGACCGCCACCACCACCACCGTTTCCCGACCATGGGCTACCAGGGCGCTCTGAACGTGCTGGTGAAGCGTCTGGATACGGTGTTCGACAAGCTCGACGACGACACCATCATCCCGGGCGAGACCGACTACAGCTACGACCTGACCCGCTGAGCCGGGCAGGGCAGAGACGACACCGGCCGCGGGGACACCGCGGCCGGTTTTTTAATTTGGGCGTTGGGCCAGCAAGGGCCGTAGCCGGTGAGTTCGTGTCCATGGCCGCGGGACACCGCAGCCGGGTGCGACCGTTGGATGGCGGGTCGCGTGGGGTCGCGACCGGCTTTGCATCTGGACCATGGGCCAGCGAAGTCCGTGGTCGGTTCGGCACTTGGGTCGTTCGGCGCGGGACACGGCAGCCGGTTCGGCGTTTGGCGCGTTGGCCGCGCACCACTTCGGCCGGTCCGGCGCCATGATGGCGGGCCGCGGCGGGCGCGCCTCAGGGCCGGATGTAGGCGTAGCCCTCTTCCTGCAGCTCGATCAGACGCACGACGCCCGAGGGCACCACCTCGGCCTCGTCCAGCAGCGTCACCGTCTCGCCGGTCCTCTTCTCTATCCCCGCGATGGTGTTGGCGCAGGCCGAGAAGGTGATCGGGAGCTCGAGCGACATGGTCTCGATCCGGTCCTTCACCGGGCTCTTGCCGTCGACCAGCATGTGCAGACCGGGTCCATAGGCCACCATCTCGATCACCACCTCGTCGCCCTGTTCCTCGTAGTAGGCGGCCAGGTTCTGGGCGTTGTTCAACGCCATGTTGAGCGTGTGCGGGTCGTTCTGGTCGACGTGGATCGCCACGTGATGGGTCTTGCCGTCTGCCATGGCCATTAGCGGCGCAACCGCCAGCATAGCGGCAAGCGCGTATCTCCTGATCATCTGGTGTCTCCTCCCTTAGACAGGAGAAAACATATATGCGAATGCGAGAATTAGATACGGGCTTCTGCACGCCCCGCGCTAGGGCCAGGATACCTCATTGTCGGGACCGCGACAAGCCGGCGGCCTTTGGGCACCCGTGCCAAGTGGCTGAAAACAGGCGGCTTCCGGAGTTGGCACGATGATTGCTTGATCCCCTTGAAACACAGGGATCCCGCCATGGCCGACGCACTGAAGAACAAGATCGCCGATGTCTTCGATGAGCCTGCCTGCGGGACCAACGTCTCGAAGAGCGAACAGCAGCGCAAGAAGGGCTGCGCCAGGCCGCTGACGCCGGGCGCCGCCGCCGGGGGTTGCGCCTTCGACGGCGCCAAGATCGCGCTGCAGCCGATCGTCGACGTCGCCCACCTCGTGCACGCGCCGCTGGCCTGCGAGGGCAATGGCTGGGACAACCAGGGCGCGGCCTCGTCGGGCTTCCAGCGCTATCGCACCGGCTTCACCACCGACATGACCGAGATCGACATCGTCATGAGCTACGGCGAGAAGAATCTCTTCCGCGCCATCCGCGAGGTGATCGAGGCCGAGGATCCGCCGGCGGTCTTCGTCTATTCCACCTGCGTGCCCGCGCTCATCGGCGTCGACATCGACGCGGTCTGCAAGGCCGCCACCGCCAGGTTCGGCACACCCTGCATCCCGGTGAACGCGCCGGGCTACGTGGGCTCGAAGAACCTCGGCAACAAGCTCGCGGGCGAGGCGATGCTCGACCACGTCATCGGCACCGTCGAGCCCGCGGAGCTGACCCCCTACGACATTAACATCGTCGGCGACTACAACCTCAGCGGTGAGCTCTGGCAGCTGAAGCCGCTGCTCGACAGGCTGGGCATCCGCATCCTCGGCTCGCTCGCCGCCGACGCCCGCTACAGGCAGGTCGCCATGATGCACCGTGCCAAGGTGACCATGATGCTCTGCTCAAAGGCGCTCATCAACGTCGCCCGCAAGCTCGAGGAGCGCTACGGCCTCCCCTATTTCGAGGGCTCGTTCTACGGCATCTCTGACACCTCCGACAGCCTGCGCCAGATGTGGCGCCTGATGGTGTCGCAGGGCACGGATCCCGCGCTTCTCGACCGCTGCGAGTCGCTGATCGCCGGGGAGGAAGCCGCGATCCGGGCCGATCTCGAGCCGTTCCGCCGCCGCGTCGAGGGCCGCAAGGTGCTGCTCTACAGCGGCGGCCACCAGAGCTGGTCGGTGGTGGCGGCGCTGCAGGAGCTGGGGATGGCGGTGCTGCGCCTGCCGCCGAGGCACGCCGAGCGCAAGATCCGCGACCCTGATCGCCGGGTGCGCATCGCCGTGGCCCACCGGCTGCCGCGGGACCAGCTGCTGCCGATGACCCGCGACGAGGACAGCTACGTCCGCTCGATCGTGGCGCGGCGGGCAGAGCCGGGGATGCTGGCGGTGATGCTCGGCGATGCCGACCCCGAGATCCGGCGCATCGTGGCGCGGCGCATCGGGCCCGACTGGCTCGACCGTTTCCGCGCCGATCCCGATCCGCTGGTCCGGCGCGAGGTGGCGCTGCGGCGCCCGGAGCTCTTCGTTGCCGACGACGACATGCGGGTGCGCCACACCGTGGCCGAGCAGGGCGGGACTGAGGACGTGGCGGCGCTGCTCGACGTTCCCGAAGACATCATCCGCGAGACCGCCGCCGCGCGGCTCGCCCAGCTGAAGGAGGGCGCCTGATGTCCACCGACGACCGAGAGATCGAGGTCTACCGCGACCCGGCCTACATGCCCGGCGACAAGGTGATCTCGAACAAGAACATCAAGAACGACGGCACCATGGCCGGCAAGGAGATCTGCGAGACCGTGGTCCGAAAGGGCGGCGTCGGCTACGTCCGCGACATCGGCGTGTTCCTGCAGCAGTTCTACATCTACGCCGTGGATTTCGTCGACCGCGCCAGCATCGTCGGCATGCGCGAGCGCGAGTTCGCGCTCGCCGCGGCCTTCGCCAACCCGGTGCACGACTGGCTCGCCCGTGTGCGCCCGCCGATGGTGGCGGACACGTGGTACGACGACGGGCTGCTGCGCGCCTTCGAGCGGGTCAAGGACTGGGGGCTCGTGCAGGGCGGGAGCCGCAACGGCGAGTGGATCGACATCTTTACCCGCGCCTACGACTGCGCCGGCACCGAGGTCGGTGAGGCCAGCGCCGACTGGAAGACGCTGCTCCACAAGCCGCACGGGTTGGCGCGGCCGGGGGCGTCCTTCCTGATCTCCGACAGCGATTACGTCGAGGGTCTGACCGAGATCGACATCCAGCGCCCGATCCCCGAGGAGGTGCAGCGCCGCTGCACCGGGCGTCCGCTGCTGTTCCTCGGCTGCCGCTGCGATGACCAGATGCTGCGCACCTTCGCGCGCCAGATCGGCAAGCGCTCGGCCGAGGGCCATGTCGCGGTCATGCCGGGGCCGCTCACCCGGATGGAGGCGCGGTTTCTGGACGAGCTCGGCATCACGTGGCTCGACCTGGCGGTCGCGGCGCTGAGCGAGATGCTCACGGTTCCCGAGGGCTAAGTCTCGGACAAGCGATGGGACGTCGCGGCACCTCTCCGCGAGCGCGTCCCGACCGGGCCGCCCGGTGGTGGCAGGCGGCCCGGTCCATGAGGTTTCGTTGGGGGTGCGTCCTTGGAGGCGGCAGACTGGCGCCTTGGAGAGGCGCATTGAACGTGGGGCGGGCGGCTTGGACTGCCCCCTAAGGTCTGACGTTCAAAGGGATTTCAAAGACACCCCTGTGACGACCCGGGGATGCCACGCACCTCCGCGCCGGCTTTTGCTGAAGTGTCGTCGAGGGCGTCCCCACAGGCCCCCCGGCGACCATCCCCCGATCACATCGCGTGGCTCTGGCGCCAGCCGTCCTGCAGGATCTTCTGCACCATGGCGTCGGCTTCCTCGAGCGGCGGGCGGCGGTCCTTGGCAGCCCAGGCGATCAACTCGCCGAAATTGGCCACTGCCGCCTCGAGCTTGTCCGAGGCCCAGTCCGCATCGCCGATCTGCAGCGCCTCGCGGGCGATGTTGATCAGCCCGCCGGCGTTCACCACGTAATCCGGGCAGTAGAGGATGCCGCGGCGGTGCAGCTCCTGCGCGCAATCGGGCGTCGCGAGCTGGTTGTTCGCCGCGCCGCAGATCATGCGGACCCTGAGCCCGGCAATGCTGTCGTGGTCGATCACGCCCCCCAGCGCGCAGGGCGCGAGGATGTCGGCCTCCTGCGTCAGGATGCGGTCCGGCGCGACGATCTGCACGCCGAGATCGCGGGCCGCATCGACCGCCTTGGGGTTCATGTCCGCCGCCACGACCTGCGCGCCATCCGCGCGCATCTTGCCTGCGAGCGACAGCCCCACATGCCCGAGCCCTTGCAGCGCCACGATCCGGCCGCGCAGGCTGTCGCTTCCGAACACCTGCGCCGCGGCAAGCTTCATGCAGCGGAAGACGCCCTCGGCGGTGATCGGCGAGGGATCGCCGCTGGCGAAGCGCCCGGTGGTGAGGCCCGCCACGTGGGTGGTCTCCTCGGCCACATGCGCCATGTCCGCGGGCGACACGCCCACGTCCTCGCCGGTGATGTAGCGCCCGTTCAGGGTCTCGATGAAGCGCCCGAAGGCGCGCATCATGGCGGGCGTTTTCTCGTGCTGCGGATCGGCCATGATCACCGCCTTGCCGCCGCCGAAGGGCACACCGGCCAGCGCCGCCTTGGCGGTCATGCCCGCCGAGAGCCGCATGGCATCCGCCAGCGCATCCTCGACCCCGTCGTAGCGCCAGTAACGGCAGCCCCCCAGCGCCGGGCCGAGCGTGGTGTCATGCACCGCGATGATGGCGCGCAGCCCGCTGCGCTCGTCGGTGCAGAACAGCACCTCTTCATGGGTTCCAGTCGTGATCTTCTCGATGTGCACGGCATCCTCCTCGTGCTCGCATTGCCTGCCTGCGCCGCCACCGCACGGCCCTCTGGCCGGCAGCGACGGTACGGCGAAGCCGCGCCCCTTGCTCCCCACAGGGCAGCGGCCCGCCACCCACGCCGCTCCTCCCGCGACGTGGTTGCGCCAAGTCTACTGCGGGTGCCGGAGCGTTTGTGATCGAATACGCTTTGCGCAAACGCCATCCGGAGCGATAATCTCTGCCAAATGGCCCTCGGAGGAGAGGATTCCGCCATGGATCGCATCGACCGCAAGATTCTCGACGTCCTGCAAAGCCGCGGCCGGATTCCCGTGGTGGAGCTGGCCGAGCAGGTGGGGCTTTCGGCCACGCCCTGCCGCAAGCGCATCGCCAGCATGGAGGAGTCGGGGCTCATCGCCCGCTATGGCGCCGAGATCGACCACGAGAGGGCGGGTTATCCGATCACCGCCTTCGTCTCGATCGAACTCGAGCGGCAGGAGGCCGACAGCCTCGAGCTCTTCGAACGGCGGGTGATGGATTTCGAGGAGGTGGTGCAGGGCTTCCTGATGACCGGCAGCCAGGATTTCCTGCTGCGTGTGGTGGTCGAGGACCTGCACGCCTTCGAGCGCTTCCTGCAGCATCGGCTGACCCGGATTCCGGGCATCCGCTCGGTGCGCTCGCGCTTCGCGCTGCGCCAGTTCGTCGGGCGCAACCGTCTGCCCTCGCGGGACTGAGCGCGCCGCGGCCATATGTTTTCAGAAGGTTACTGGACCTCAGTGCAGCAGGATGTGCACCGTGGTCCTTTCCCTCCGCGCCGCCAGCCGGCGCTTCGCGGTCTCGAACTTCACCCGCGCGGTCTCGAGCTGGGCAAGGGCACGGGAGCGCGACTCGTACAGCGCGCGGATCGGTGAGCCCGGGTCTCCTATGGCCACGCGATAGGGCCGTGAGCTGGCCGGGAACCAGCGCCTCATCTCGCTCAGCGCGGCTTGCCATGCGGCATCGGCGGCGAGGTAACGCTCGTAGGTCACGTGCAGGACGCGACGCCGCGTTTCCAGTTCGGTCTGCATGATCTCCTCCCCCAGAGAACAGTCCGTAGCGGCACCACTATAGCATCGTGTGCCCGTCGCGCAAAGAAACGTCCCCGTGTGATCGCGTGCGGCGTGGACCCCGGCGCGTTTGCCCGGTGGCGGCCCGCGCTGCTACATTTCTCCCGGCACGAGGGAGGACGCGCCATGGCAGCGATCGAGGGAGAAGCCGAGCTGGGCACCCACCGGGTCGAGAACCAGCCGCCCGGCCGCGGTGATCTGGACCTCGTGGGCGGCGACCGGTCGTTGCAGGACGCTCTTGCCGGGCTGGATGCTGCGCGCAGCGCCGAGCTGGCCGCCTACGGGCTGGCGCTCGGGCGCGAGGAAATGCGGTGGGCTGCCCGCGACGCCAACCGCAACCCGCCCGAGCTGCAGGGCTACGACCGGGGCGGGCGGAGGCTCGACGAGCTGCGCTTCCACCCGGCCTATCACCTTTTCATGGAGCTCTCGGTCTCGGCCGGCTACCACGCGCTGCCGTGGGAAGGGCAGGGCGGTGGGCACCTCGCCCACGCGGCGATGGTCTATCTGGCAAGCCAGGTGGAGCCCGGCCATTGCTGCCCGCTGACCATGACCTACGCCGGGATCGCGGCGCTTTCGGACCAGCATGGCGCGGTCGCGCAGCGCTGGCGCAAGGCATTGATGTCGCGGCACTACGACCCCTCGGTGCGCGAGCTGTCGCAGAAAGCCGGCGCGACGCTCGGCATGGCGCTGACCGAGAAGCAGGGCGGGTCGGACGTGCGCAGCAACGCCACCATCGCCGAACCCGACGGCGACGTCTGGCGGCTCACCGGTCACAAGTGGTTCTGTTCTGCGCCGATGTCGGACGGCTTCCTCACGCTGGCGCAGGGGCCGGAGGGGTTGAGCTGCTTTCTCGTGCCGCGCTGGCTCGAGGGTGGCCGCAACGGCATCCGCATCGCGCGGCTGAAGGACAAGCTCGGCAACCGCTCCAACGGCTCGTCCGAGATCGAGTACGAGCGCGCGCTGGCATGGCCGCTCGGGGCACCGGGCGAGGGCGTGCGCACGATCATCGAGATGATCCACCACACCCGGCTCGACACGGCGATGGCGCCGGCGGGGCTGATGCGCGCGGCGCTGGCCGAGGCGCGTCACTGGGTGAGCCACCGCTCGGCCTTTCAGCGAAGGCTGATCGACCAGCCGCTGATGCGCACGGTGCTGGCCGACCTCGCGCTGGATCTCGAGGGCAGTCTCGCGCTCGGGCTGCGGGTGGCGGGGGCCTTCGACGGCACGGGCGAGGCCGACCGCGCCTTCGCCCGCATTGGCGTGGCGCTGGCGAAGTACCTCTCAAACAAGCTCTGCCCCGTGGTCGTCTGCGAGGCGATGGAGATCCTCGGCGGCGCGGGGTACGTCGAGGACGGGCCGCTGCCGATGCTCTACCGCGAGGCGCCGCTTAACGGCATCTGGGAGGGCTCGGGCAATGTCATCTGCCTCGATGTGCTGCGGACGCTGACCCGCGATCCCGCGGCGCGCGAGGTGCTGATGGCCGAATTCAGCGCCGCCTCTGCCGCGAGCGGGCGTTTCGCCTCGGCGCTGAGCGAACATCAGACCCGCTGGCCGGGCCTGCCCGAAGAGGCCGAGGCGCGCGCCTTCGTCGAGCGCACGGCGCTTCTGCTGGCCGCGGCCGCGCTTCTGCGCACGGTGCCCGCGGAGATCGCCGAGGCCTTCATCGACACCCGCCTCCTGAGCCCCCGCGGCCGCACGCCCGGCGCAATCCCGGCGATGGATGCCGGCGCGATGATCGACCGGCTCGGGCCGGGGGGATGACGGGTCGGATGACCTGCGATCCGTGCCCGTTGCGCGCCTGACACCCCGGTTCCGAGTGGCTGCCACGCACCCTGTGGAAACGTCGGAAAGACCCTGTCCGAGGTCACTCTTCGGGGAAATTCGCCGTTTGGGTTGGTATCCCGCGCGCCGATAGACGCGAATCTCCCAAACACTTGAGAGGTTTCGGCGCGACCTTGAACGACCCGCCGACAGGGCGGCGGGCAGCCATATCCAGGTGGTCTATCCCGGCTCAGACATGGCCTCTGCCCGGTCCTGCATGCCCGGAATCATCCGCGCCGATGCCGCCCGCCAGATGATGCGCGATTGCGGCATTTCCCGGGTCGTCGTTGTCCGGGTGAGCGTGTTCGGCGCCGACAACGGCCTGATGCTCGAGGCCATGGCAGAGCTCGGCGCGGCGCCGTGCAACTCGATGGGTCCGAGGGCGCGGCGGAGCTCGACCGGCTGCACGGGCTGGGGGTGCGCGGGGTCAGGATCAACCTGCACAGAACCTCGGCCAATGACATCGCCGCCGCCACCGCGCGGATCGACACCACCGCCGCGACCTGCGCCGTCCGGAGCTGGTATGTTTATCTCTTCGCGGCGCCTTCGGTGATCGCGCAGCTGCAGGAGACCATCGCGGGGCTCGCGGTGCCCATGGTGCCCGATCACGTCGTCCTGCTTTCGCTGGAGGACCGGGGCCGCGCGGACGAGGGGGCCATGCTGTCGCTGTTCGAGGGCGGCATCGCCTGGGGGAAGCTCTCGGCCCCTTCGGTCACCAGTCCGGCAATCATCCGCGCGAAGATGTCCTTTTCGCTCCAACGCTTCCATCCGCTGTAAAGCGTTTTGTGAGGGCCATAAGCAGCAGGAGCGTCGCGCCAGCGCACGCCATTGCGGTTGATCAAGATAATCCCGCTCAGCATCCGCTTGTCGTCAACCCGGGGCTTCCCATGTGACTTGGGAAAGAAGGGGGCCAAATGTGCCAGCTGCGTGTCGATCAGCCAGAAGAGATCGCTCATGTCACCGCTCCGTTTCGGAGCTGTGAATCACGCGGCGTCATAGACATCAACGCATCCTGACCCTGGTCACCATGCCAGATGTCCGCTGCCTGCGCATCGCTGCAGTTCATCCATGACGCGGCGGATGTCGGCTCTCTGGGCCTCGATGTCGAAGCTTGGTGTCGATCTGCAGTGGTCACGGGCCGCAGGATCGGGCCGCTCCTGCCAACGCGTCAAGACTGATCGGCTCCTAGTCTGGTCCGCGCATCGCCCGCGACAAGCGGCGGATACGTATCGCGCGGTTGAGCTCTCCGCCAAAGATGAGAACCAGGGCAGCCAGGTACATAAAATAAAGCGCCGCAATGATGCCAGCGAGGCCTCCGTAGTAGCTGGCGTAGGCGGCAAAGTGTCCGAGGTAGAACGAGAAGGCGGCGGTCAGCGCGATCCACGAGACGACCGTGAAGAGGACCCCGGGATAGGTCGAGGAAAAGCGCGTGCGGCGCGCCGGCAGGAGGACATGGGCCAGAAACAGGGATGCGATGAGGATGAGCGCGGCCGCCGGATAGCGCACGAGGCTGACCGTCACGGAGGCCGGATCGAAGTCGGGGAACAGGATGTGCAGCCACGAGCCGGCCCGCGGGGCGAGGACAAGCAGATAGCCTACCAGCACCAGGACCAGGCTGGCGATCACGACCATCAGGGCCATCAAGGGGTAGAGGACGTACCACGGGCGGGTCTCGCGAATTCCGTAGGCGCGATTGAGGCCCACGCGGATGCCATCGACACCGCCAAGCGCGAACCAGATGGTCAGGAGAACACCCAGTGACAGGACGCCACCGCGCTGGACGGTCATCACCTGGCGGACTTCCGAAACGATCGGCTCGATCAGCGCCTCCGGCACGATGGCGATGAGGAACGAGATCAGATCTTCCGCCATGCCGTCAGTCCCGATGAAGGCTGTCAGCGAGGACGTGAAGATCAGGAAGGGAAAGATGGCCATGATCACGCGGAAGGCCACGTTCCCGGCCAGCCCGAAGGCATCATCGCTCCACAGCCGCAGCCCGCCCTCGCGGCAGACCGCCCATACAGCGCGCCAACCGGTGCCACGTAGCAGTGCTTCCGGGTTGTCGGTGACGATGCCATGAGTGATGACGGCATCACGACCTGCTTCGGTCGGCTTACGTTCAGCCATTCGCCCTCCGTCACTTTGAGCTGATGTCTTAACTAGGTCGCTCATGTAGGCCGGACCACCAACCATCCTGTCCTAAAGCGCAGGGGGGCCAAGAGCGCCTGTGGCCATGGTACGGATCTGGACGGCTCTGTTGCACAAATCGCGTGAGCGATTCATCTTGTGAACCCAGTGTGGTAGCTGGGTTCCATGAGCCAACCTACACCCCCCGGCCTACAAGACCAGGAACTGGCCAGCCGACAATGAAGCGCTCAAGCGCCTTGGCTCTCTGACGATCCGTTGACCGTCAGTGCATTGCGCAGCAATGTCACGAGAGGTTGGTTTGACCCCGAGATGATTTGGGATCTCCAGGCATCCTTCAATCGGGAAGGAGCTTGGCCGATGGTCATCGTCTCGCAATCACAGGTTGGTCGCGAGGGGCTGAGCCGCGCGTTGCACTCCGTCGATCAGTATGACGACAGTTTTTGATGATTGAAAAAAGACCGATCTCCTGTCAGCGAAGCATGGAGAAATTCGATGGCAAGTGACGTCTACGAACTTATCAGAAGCAGTTATTCGGGACCCTTTGGTAATCTTCCTCTTTCGAAGTTTCTCATGTTGCGAGGTGAGCGGATGAAGGGTGGGGCATTCCCGCGGAATATCAGCAAGGGTGTCCTATGCGGTGAGCCCGGTCATTGCACTGTTCTTCAACTGCGAGATCCTACCAGCGTGGGAGGTGAATGACGTGCGTGGCTGCCGTCAGCGTTAGGCCGGTGCCGGCTGCCTTCGGGCCAAGAATGAGCATGTCAAAGCCGGCATCGGACTTGAGATGCTTCTGGAAGCGATTGACGATCTCCTGCCTCCTCGGAATCGGCGTGTCACCGTTGATGACGTCGATACGTTCGAGACCAAACATATGGCGAACTATCTCCGCAAATCGGAACTGCATCTCCCGGTGCCCTGCCCGATACCCTGCGCTTTCACCCCGAGTGCTGGCACGGCCCGACCGCCCGCCGCTACCCGGCGATGATCGCCCGCGTTAACGGCTGCGACCGCTTTGCAGTGCATCGCACCTACCTGCGCCCGGACGGCACCGGCAAGGCCGCCGTCCCTGAAGGCACCGCGAAGCTAGCGCTAGGCAAGACGCAGGGCGGCGCAGTCTGCGTCTCAGAGGCGCGAGGCCCGCTTGTGGTGGCCGAGGGCATCGAGACCGCGCTCAGCCTCGCCTGTGGCCTGCTGCGCGCCCCTGCGACGGTCTGGGCCGGGCTTTCGACCTCTGGCGTTCGCGGCCTGCGCCTGCCGGATCTGCCGGGACGCCTGACCATCGCCCCGGACGGCGACGACGCAGGCCGGGCCGCTGCCACTGCGCTGGCCGAACGGGCGCACGCGCATGGCTGGGCCGTGTCCCTGCTGCCTGCACCGGATGGCAGAGACTGGAACGACATTATCATGAAAGGGGAGCGAGCATGAACGCGCCCGAACTGATCCCGTTCAAGGCCGAGGAGCCACAACCGCTGCTGCGCGAAATCCCGCAAGGCGAACCGTATCCCGTGGAGGCGCTGGGGCCGCTCAGGGACGCCGTGCAGGCGGTGCAGGGGCAAACCCTCGCCCCTGTCGCGATACCAGCCGCATCGGCCCTGTCCGTAGCATCTCTGGCGGTACAGGGCTTCTGCGATGTGGAGACGCTGGGCGGAACTCGCCCCTTGTCGCTCTACGCCATGACCATCGCCAAATCTGGCGAGCGCAAATCGTCCGGCGATGCGCCGCTGATGGCGGCACTTCGCACCTTCGAGAAAGAGCAGGCCAGGGAACTCCGCGACGACATGAGCTCATGGGAAAACGCTCATGCTCTCTGGAAGGGCGAGCGCGACCGTATCCTTATCCTTGCTGAAGCTCGCAAGGGCAAAGGCGAGAAGCGCTCCGCAGCCGAGGCCGATCTGCACGCTCTGGGTAAGGAACCCGCCGCGCCGCCGTCGCCCGACCGCACCGTGACGGAACCGACATATGAAGGGCTGACCCGGAAATATGCCGAGGGGATGCCCACGCTTGGCATTTTCTCGGATGAAGGGGGGCAGTTCCTGGGCGGCTTCGCGATGAGCAGCGATAACCGCCAAAAGACGCTGGCCGCGCTCAATGACCTCTGGCAGGGCAACCCGATCCGACGCACCCGCGCCGGGGAAGGCTCATTTACGCTCTACGGGCGGCGGCCGGCCATGCATCTCATGGTGCAGCCCGGCGTTGCCCGCGACTTCATGGCCGATAGCAAGGCGGCGGATACAGGCTTCCTGCCACGCTTCCTGATGTGCGAGCCGCCCAGCACCATCGGCACCCGCCTGCAATCCCGCGTTCGGCCCGACGAAAGCGCCCTCGCCGCATTCTCGGATCGCCTCGCCCGCATTCTGGCAACGCCCCTGCCGATGGACCCCGAGACCCGCGAGCTTGAACCGCGCACCCTGCCGCTGTCGAGCAAAGCCCGCGAGATGATAATCGCCTACTCGGACCACGTAGAGGGGCAGCAAGCACCCGGCGGCGACTTCTACAACATCACGGGCTATGCTGCTGATCGACACGTAAATCATCACGCATAGGCAGAGCTACCCGACACACGTGGGCGTAGAAACCCATCAGGGCTTTTCAAGACAGATGACACGCGCTTTGAGTGGGCTGACGCTTGCTACGACGAAGGCTGGGATAGCAAAGGCGCGAAGCGCGGAGACATCAACTATCGCAGCGCTTCGCGCCTTTGCGTTAAGCGCACTTCTCCGGCCTTTGGGACCCGGCGAAAGTACCAGCTTTCAAACACCCCAGAAATTTGATCGTCAGCAAAGTTCTGATAGGGTTGCCCTCGGGTCTTAGGTCTCAGGAGAGTAAGCTAATGCAGAAGCCGACACAATCTGATGACCAACCAGTCGGCCGGCCAAGCAACCTGGTGGAGCGCATTGCGTCAGTGCAGCTACGTGCGCGAGCGATATCAACTGAGGCGACACTGAGCGAGGCGGAGTTGAAAGCTTTCATGGATGAACAGTGGGCTGAAAGCAGCTAGGGGACTTCACTCGGCATACTCCAGCTTGAGAATGTTGGTACAAGCTGCGTTTCGCTCTGTTCGGTGACTTAACCCAAGTTCAAATTGACACAGGTAGCCGACGTTGTGCGGCGGGAGCGGTTGTTGTGAGATTCCACAAAGTTTCGGTCAGATACCGTCAATTCAAGAATCAAGCGCCGGAGGACCGGCTCCAGTTCCCTGAGCCACGCACGAGCCTGGCATCGCCACGACGGGCGGGAAGCCGACCTTCGCTACAAGCGTTCGATAACAAGCTCGTTGAGGCGAGAGCGGTCATTCAACGCTTTGCGCTCTCAGGCTTCTGTTGCGCCCGTGAACGACGGGTACCGGGCAACCGGACAGCTGCGGCCGTCGGCACAATGCTCAAAGCATGGCTCTTCGGCACTCCGCAGGATGAGCATCTTCTTCAATGTCACCGCCATCGGTGTTGTCGATCAGAATCCCTGTCGCTTCAACTCCGCCGCGATCCGGCGTCGCGCCTCCTGGTTGCGGATTGGGAAGGCCGCAAAGTACTGGGAGGCCGAGGCATCCGGTTTGCGCCGACGAGCGTCCTGCCGCCAGCGGTTGGCCTGTTGGTGGCGACCGTCCAGCCCGTTCGCCACCGCCGCCACCATCGAGATGAGGTAATGCGCCCCGGGCGTGGAGGCGGCGCGGTCGCCCAGCCGGGCAGCCGCCCGCATATCGCCGACCTGGATCAACGCCTGCGCACGTACGCCGTGGATTCCGTATAGCAGCGGATCCAGCGGGCTGAGCAGGAGGGCGTCATCGAGCCCGAGGTGGACGGTGTTGATGTCGCCGGTCATGAGCGCCGTGAAGGCACTGGCGTAATAGCCCTGCGCGTAGTTGGGATTGAGTTCGATCGCCCGGTCGAACCACCCCTTGGCGATCTCGGGTTGATCGGACAGCCAGAAGGATCGTCCCATCGTGTAGTGGGTAAACGGATCCATCGGATCCAGTTCCATGCCCCGCTCGGCATGGCGCCTTGCGGCCGTCGCGGCCTCTTGGCCATCGGGCCCGAGATTCAGAAATGCGTCGATGAAGCGCGTGAACGACAGCCCGGCATGGGCCCGTGCAAATCGTGGGTCAAGCTCGACTGCGCGCTCGAAATGCCTCTTGGCGATCTGATTGGCGTCGGGCGTGAAGCGGTAAAGTTGGGTCAGCCCGAGGTGAAAGGTCTTCCAGGCATCCAGACGGTCTGACCCGGTTTGCGACGCCAGGCGCACCTCGTTCTGCGGCACGTGCATGTCGAGCGCGGTCACAACCTGGGCGACGACCCGCTGGCGCAAATCCTCGATCCCGTCCATCGGCGCGGTCAGCCGGTCGGCCCAGATCACCTCTCCGCGGCTGGCATCGGCCAGCTCGATGACCACGGCGACCGTGCCCGCCAGGCTTTCGATCAGACCCGTCATGACATAGCCGGCGCCCAAGGCCGTTCCGACCAGATCCAGATCGCCCCGGCCTTCACGGAACCGAAACGACGATCCGCGCGCGATCACCGCCAACCAGCGCAGGCGCGACAGCCCTTGTATGATCTCATGCGGGATCGCCTCCGCCAGAATCGTGACCTCCGGCGACGCGCCGAGGGGGCGGAAGGGCAGCACCGCAACCGAGGGACGGGACATGTCGGCGCCGCTCTCACATGGCAAAGGCACGTCATGGACGGGCTGGGCCGGGCTGCTTTCCGTGACTTCGGCCACGAACCGGAACCCCTTGCCGTGGATCGTGCGGATGACGGCCTGCGCGCCGCCATCATCGCCGAGCGCCTGTCGCGCCGACCGGATTCGGCTGGCGATGCTTGCGTCTGACGCGACGCGACCGGGCCAGACATGTCTGGCAATCTCGTCCTTGCCGACCATCCGGTCGCGATTTCGGATCAAGAGAATGATGAGCGACAGCACCTGAGGCTCGGCATGCACAATGTCACCCTTGTGGGTGAGTTCGAACAGGTCCGGGTCGAGCCGGTGATCATCGAAAAGCCAAGCCATGGCACAGCATAACCCAGTTTCCGCGTTTCTTCATGAAATCTTCAGATCGGCATCAAGCGCTTCAGGATGAAACAGGTCCAAGATGGAGAAATTGGAATCGAATGACCGAACAAAGGGAGGTTGCCATGACCGCCAAGAACATCCGCACAACGCAAGGGAGAGGACGCCTGTTTGGGTCCGTGCTCGACACTGTCGGGGATACCCCCGTGATCCGCATCAACAATCTCGCGCCGGAGGGTGTCAAGCTCTACGTCAAGGCCGAGTTCTTCAACCCGGCGGCGTCGGTCAAGGACCGGCTGGCGCTGAACATCATCGAGGCGGCAGAGCGTGACGGCACGCTGAAACCGGGCCAGACCGTGGTCGAGGCGACCAGCGGCAATACCGGGATCGGGCTGGCCATGGTCTGCGCCCAGAAAGGCTATCCCCTGGTCGTGACGATGGCTGACAGTTTCTCGGTCGAGCGGCGGCGGCTGATGCGGATGCTGGGCGCAAAGGTGGTGCTGACGCCGCGCGCCGAGAAAGGCACCGGCATGTACCGCAAGGCCGCCGAACTGGCTGAGAAGCACGGATGGTTCCTCGCCCGCCAGTTTGAGACCGACGCCAACGCCGACATCCACGAGGCGACCACGGCACGAGAAATCATCAACGATTTCAAAGACGACAGGCTGGATTACGTCGTAACCGGCTTTGGTACAGGTGGCACGGTCGCCGGGTTGGCCCGTGCTCTTTGCAAGGAACGTCCCCAAACCAAGATCATCCTGAGCGAGCCGGCAAATGCCGCAATGATCGCCAGCGGTGTCGCACAAGATCGCGGCGAAGGCGGCGCGCCCGCAAGCAGTCATCCCGCCTTTGAGCCGCATCCGATCCAGGGCTGGACACCCGATTTCATCCCGCTGGTGCTGCAAGAAGTGCTGGACAATGGCGGCTATGACGAGCTGATTCCGGTCGCCGGTGCCGACGGTGTTGCCTGGGCCAAGAAGCTCGCGGCGCAAGAAGGTATCCTGACCGGGATCTCCGGCGGCTCCAGTTTCGCCATTGCCATGCAGGTTGCGGAACGGGCGGAAAAGGGCGCGGTGATCCTCGCCATGCTGCCCGACACCGGAGAGCGCTATCTGTCGACCCCGCTCTTTGCCGACATTCCAGAAGACATGGACGACGACGAACGCGCCCTGTCGGACTCGACGCCCGGCTACCGGATGGCGGCCGAATAGATGGTGCACCACCCCATGGAGAAGACCCATGGGCCTCTACATGATACGCCGCCCCAGTGCCTGGGCCGATCAGGGCGAGCTTGAAAAGACCGCCGAAATCTCGGCCCGCATCGGCAACGAAGATATGCCGGACAAGGTGCGCTGGATCCGGTCCTACGTGATCAAGGAGCGCGACGGACGGCTCGGGACGGCATGTATCTACGAGGCGGTCGACGAGGACGCCTTGAGGGAACATGCGCGCAGCGTCGGCATGCCGGGCGATGACATCCTGTCGATCGGCGCAACCGTGGTCGTGCGGCCCGACCCTGACTGAAAGACGTCGAAACTGGACTTGCCAGGGCAGGCAGGTCCGGTTTCCAACGGAACGGAGAGCAAGCCATGGCTCACGATACGAGGATCGATATGGAAGACAGCCTCGATCCGGCCGACTGGGACGACATGCGCAGGTTGGCGCATCTCATGGTGGACGATGCCATCTCGCGCCTGCAGGGCCTGCGCGACAAACCGGTCTGGCAACCCATGTCGGATGCGATGAAGGCAGAGTTTCATGGCCCGCCGCCGACAGATCCCGCCCCTTTGGAAGCGGTCTATGCCGATGTGAAAAACAAGCTGTACCCCCATGCCATGGGCAACATTCACCCCCGTTTTTGGGCATGGTACATGGGGGCGGGCTGCCTGACGGGCGCGCTGGCGGACTTTCTTGCCGCCATCGACGGCTCGAATCTTGGCGGGGGCGATACCGGCGCCAATCAGGTGGACCGTCAGGTCACGGACTGGCTGCGTCAGATGATGGGCTTTCCCGAGGGCGCGAGCGGCACGCTGGTCAACGGTGGATCGATGGCAAACATCGTGGGGCTGACAGCGGCCCGAAATGCGATGGCCGGCGTGGATCTGCATGCTCAAAGTGTCGCCGATATTGGCGCGCCGCTGCGGTTCTATGCCTCGGACCAGGTACATTCCTGTCACATGAAGGCGATGAACCTTTTGGGAGTGGGTTGCACCGCGCTGACGCGAATTGCGACGGACGACGCGTTTCGCATGGACCTTGATGCGCTGCGCGCCGCAATTCAGGCCGACCGCAGCCAAGGTGTCCGCCCCGCCTGCGTGATCGCCACGGCCGGCACGACCAACACAGGCTCCATCGACCCACTGCCCGAGATCGCGGACCTGTGCCGCGAACAGGGTATCTGGCTGCATGTGGATGGCTGTATCGGAGCGATGTTCTCGATCGCGGCATCGAACCGGCACCTGGTTGCGGGTATCGAAAGGGCGGACTCGCTTGCCCTGGACTTGCACAAGGGTCTCCACGCGCCCTTCGACGTCGGATGCGCCTTGCTGCGCGACCAGAAAGTGCACCGCGCGACCTTTGCAGAGAACGCAGAGTACCTTCAGGTGGCGACCCGTGGTCTGGCAGCGGCCGAGTTCCTGCACGATTACGGCCTTGAAACGACGCGCGGCTTCCGCGCGCTCAAGGTCTGGATGATGCTGCGGCATCACGGGGTGGAGACCTTCGGGCACATCCTCGACCGCAACATTGCGCAGGCCCTTCACCTCACGGCGCTGATTGATGCCGCACCTGAATTGGAGTTGATGGCACCGACCTCGACCACCGTCGTCTGTTTCCGCCACGTGCCCGGCGGCTTGGACGAAGCTGAGTTACGCGCCCACAACACCGAAATCATGCTGCGTATTCAGGAAAGCGGTATCGCGGTCATTACCGATACCACGATCCGCGGCCGACACTGCCTGCGCGTCGCAATATGTAACCACCGCACACAGGACGAAGATATTGACCTCTTGGTGCAAGAAGTGCTGTGGATCGGCGCCAAAATATCGCCGGTCGGTGCGTTGGATGATGCACGACCCAACTGAACCAGCACATCGCTTCAAACGAGTTGCTGCACCTTTGATCAAAGTCCGGTCTGGGGAAGCCGCACTGCTGCATCAAAGCATGGAATGAATGGCCGGAATGGGCCGAATTGTCTTAGCGGCGAGAATTGGCACGCTGGAGCAGGCGCTCAGTCTTCGCGTCGGCGCTGTTGGCTACGGCCTTGCGGATCCGCTCGGCCTGCGTCTCAGTCGGTGGATTGATGTGCGCGAGCGGCGCTCCAAGTGCCTTGGCGATACGAGTCAATGTATCGTCGCGACCGGTACCAGTCGGCCCGGATTCGATTCGGGCAATTGCCGCCTGTGTTAAGCCGACCTTGTCTGCAAGCTCTGCCTGGGTCAGGCCTATATGGAGCCGCCACGCAGCAACGGGGTTGCGACCCTGCTTCAGATATTGCTTGACGTCGTCAGGGATATTCATTGCTTTCTCCTCGAGCTTGGCCACAGCGGTGTCAGCAAGAGAGCAAACGGCGTCCCAATCTTTGCGCCGGACGATCACCATTTCCGTACCGTCAGGCGCAAAGAAGCTCTGCGTCTCGAACTTTAACGATTCTATCATGTGAACTCCGTTAGCTTTGCCTAAAAAATAACAAAGTTTCGCGCGCGGTCAACTTTTTTGTTGTTTTTGTTGTTTTTGAACGACGGACCAGACGGGCGCTTATGTGGACATTTGCGATGCGGTCATTGGCGCGACTGGAGCGACTCCCCTCAAAGTTCCGCGATCTGTGAGGCCACAAGGCATCCGATCCTGCCGGTGCAGCGAATGGCGGCTAAGGGGGCTGCAGACGCAGCATTCCTGAGGAAGGTCGAGTGACCGGTATGGGCCGTTCGCTAAGGGTCGACAGTCAGGGCGGATATCCGCCTGAGCGCCTACGACAGATGAAGCGGGATCATGAGGCATGGGTTGACATGGTGCTGTCGGCCGGACCGAACCGCCGCTCTCACATTCTCCAGTTCAGCGCGCCGATCGGCCCGAACGAAACCGCCGTTCCTTTCGATGATTGCGTGACAGCCATCCTGCCGCATCGCACACCGGCGGAGGCCAGGCCCATCGAGATCAAGGTCAAGGGGATGCATTACAAGGATACGGACCCGACCTATTGGCAGGTGCAGCCGGACGTGCTTCGGACGGATTTCGCAAGCAAGGTGCTTGGCCGGTTTGAGGGCGGTGACATCCGCCATCTTTCGGTTTTCGGCCTCGCCCCGATCCCCCTCCTGATGGAGCTGGGGCGCCTGCTCTCCGACATCTCGGATGCCGACGTCTTCGAACTACAACGCGAACCCGTGCAGTGGTCTTGGCCTGAAGACCGCGAGGAGGTCCAGTTCGCGCTACACCGCGGGGAACAGGGCGGGAAGAAGGTTGCTCTGAAGCTCTCCATTACCAACGAAGTCGACGATGATGCCGTGGTGAAAGCGCTCGGAGCCGACGTCTCAATCTGGGAGATCAGCAGCGATGTTCATCGCGCGGGCATCATCCGGCACAAGGACGACCTCAGGCGGTTCCGGGAGATCGCGCGTCGCACCTTTGACGAGATCCAGAACCAGCATGGGCACGATGTCGATCTGTCTGTCTTTCCAGCAACGCCGCTATCATGTTCCGTGGAGTTCGGCCGGGTATGGCAACCGAAGGCGCAGCCGAGCTTCGATGTCTATGACAGGGTCCCGGAGCAGGGGTTCCTCCGCCGTTTGCGTATCGAGCCATGAGGCCGCATAATCCGTCTTCCTTCAATTTCTGGCCTGCCGCATAGATACTTGAGGAGTGTCACAAAAATGAATGGCTATCGGAATCATTTTGATCCGATTTGGAAAAATTGGTTATGCAGTGATTATCGTTGAGGATCTTTCATAGTTTCCTGCTTCGCACAGTAATGCCATGTATGAGGTGTCGAGATTCCAACCCCAATATCTGAACACCCTGGTCTCAGCGATATCGAAAACGCCATCGTCTCCGCTTGGACGGGGGCTGGCTCGACCCCGTTCATCGCCGATGTCCGGCTGGGCACGGCAATGCGGGAAACTGCGATCTCCGTTGTTAGCGCACAACCTCTCTGGCGGCTCCTAACCCGCGCGCCCGCCCTCGGCGTGTGGGCCGTCCTCTATCCTCTCGCCGCGCGCTACGGGATCTCGACGCGGGACGTCTACGCTCATATCAGCGATTTCGTCCGTGAGGACTTTTCCGAAACCTCCTCGAGGAACGACCTCAAATCCCGCTTCCGGCGCGCTGCGCGCCACCTCGGGCTTCCGGTGTCCGGCAACGAACCCACGGATCTCTTCTTCGCCCCGCTGGGGCCGGCGCATTCCCAACATCCGGATCTTGCGCGGGCGTTCGTGGGCGCTGCCCTGCATGTCGGCCCTCCAGCCATCGAGGACACGCCCGCCGCACGGGCCTGGCAGCGCCGAGCGGTGCGGGATCGCTGTCCCACCCTGACGCGCCTTCATGCCGCGATCGACTTTGATCGATCGGCCTATTGTGCGCGGCGGTTCGAGGCATGGCGCCGCGGTATCGATCCGCAGGGCGAGGCAGAGAAACGGCTGTTCGAGGCGTATGACGTCGCCGCACGGCTATTTGGTCGCACCCGGGCCGACCTCGTGGGCCCGCCCAGGGTCTTCTGGACCGGAGGCCATCTCGCCCTTGAGGCCGAGGCATCCCGCATGACCCAGCGCATTAAGACGGGACTCTTTCCGACCCAGATGTCCGGGTCACAGCGCTTGCGGATTGCTCCACCCTGGCCCGGCAAGGTGGCCTGGAGCGCCGGCAATATCCATCAGGATGTCCCATTCGCGCCCGCGCCCGGTGAGGTTCTCCTTTTCGATGCCGACAGCGGTGCATTCCTGACCCGGGTGACCCGGTCCGAGGATGCGGCCGACATTGCCGCCCTGCACCTGGTCGCCCTGTCGCGGTCGCCCTTCCGCTGCGCCAGCTTCGGCGACGCGATCCTTTCCGCAGATCCCGGGATCTTCGTCGCATGGGTCGAGACGGGCGAGACGCTCCGCTTCGAGGACAGGTCCGACCTCACGCTTCACACGCCCACGGACGCCGCCCTCTGGATCGACGGAACCGCCCTTGGACGCGACGGCAGCCATGCGCTCTTCTCCTGCGACGGCGGTCTCGTGCTTCGGATCGACCCCGAGATCGGCGGCCAGGGCCGGATCGTCAGGGCCCGGCATGAAGGCGAGACGCGGTTCGTCTCCATCCGGGTCGGTGCCGACGGTCTCGCGACACTGCCATTCGCCGATTTCGGACTTGATGTGGCGGCCGATCCCCGCCCGGTCCTCTTCGAGGTTCTCGCTCCGGGCGCAGCCGGAGACCTCGAGGCGCGCGCGGAACTGTCCACCACCTGCTGGATTTGGCCGGGCATTGCCGCGCCCCAGGGCGATCTCGAAGACGCGCCGCTGCCCGCGACTTTCGATCCGGCAAGATCGGCAGGGCTCACCGTGGGGCCCCGGACAGTCTCCGTCGATCCGCGCTCCGACATGGAGGCGCCGATCCTCGCCCTGCGGCGAGAGGGTGACACGAGGGAGTTTCGGCTCGCCGCGCGCAGCGAGAAGCTCTGGCACTGTCGCATTGCCACGGGGGAGCGGCACTACGTTCCTCGCGGCGCAACGCTCACCCTTGGCCATGAGAACCGGCACGACACGCTGCTTCTGAGGTCTCCCGACCGCGACGCCGCCCTTCTGGTCCTGGGAAAGGAGAAACGCAGGCCGTTTCTGCAGCGTCAGAGTCTCGAGATCGGCGCGTCGGAGCTCGAGATGCAGGAGGGCGGCGATGACCGGATTGCCCTCCGGCGCGCTGAAGGACGCGTCGATCTTCTCGCGCGGATCCGGCGCCTCGACGATCCCGCTGCCATGTCCGTCGACAAGAGCGACGACGCTCTTCGCCTCGTCTTTGCGCCGACCCGGCCGCTCGACGCGCTGCGTCTGCGCATCGAGGACACGCAAGGGCACGCCCGGGAGGGCGACCACACCTTCGGGCGCCACCCCGCGCCGAACGCGCCGCTCGACGGCGTCCGCGTCGACAACGAGATGGAGGCAGGCCGCATCGCCGTCACGATCGACAAGCGGCGGCATCGTGGACCCGCTCGTGCGATGCTCCTCGTCCGCACCGGTGGCGAGGAGGATTTCACCCCGCTCCGGGATGCGACCGGCGCGCCCGTCGCGCTGGGCCTGCCGGGGGAGATGAATGACCCGGCCCTTCGGGACCTGCTGCAGCTTGCCCGGTTTCTTTCCGACCCGGAGCCCGACGCTTTGGGTGGCCAGCTGTCGGCGGCGATCGCGCCCGCCTACGAGGCCGCCTTCGCGCCCTTTGCCCGGTCCGGGATGCTGAGCCCGGTGAAGTCGGTCCTGGGCGTCTCCCGCCAGGATGGCGAGCCGCCACGGCACGACCTCGCCGGCGTGGCGCCCTGGCTCTTCGAGGCGCCGCTGCACGCCTATGCCGGATTGCCCGAGAGCTCGGGCCTCTCCCCGCTCGACCGCATGAAGGACATCCCGGCGCCCGCAGCCGCACCATCGGTCCATGGCGACACACCGGCGGCGGACTGGCTGGAGCGCCTGGGATCGGACGACGCCATCCCCCCGGGTCTCGATGCCGCCGCCCTCCAGCACGCGTTCAGGATTCTGCGTTTCAGGCTGAACGAGACAGACCTGCGCATCCTCAAGGGGCAGGGGACGCAGGCCAGCACGGCGCGCCTCCTGTGCGATACCCATGTCGCCGAACTCGACCTGCTTCGCTCCTTCGACCAGGGCGGCGGCGGCGACCCTCGTCCCGCGCGCTTCGCGGCACTGATCGAGCGCTTTGCGCGCGCCTGCGCGGCGCGCCGCGCCGCGGCCTTCATCGACGACATCGAGTTCCGGACGGGCCTGTCGCGGCACGAGGTCGGCCAGGTCCTGACTCTCATCCTTCGGGCAGGGGTCGAGTTCTTCGTCTATTTCCGCGCGCTCTGGACACGCGCCATCGAACAGGACGTCTCCGCATGACCAACCTCGACCCCAACCAGTTCCGCGATCATCTCAACCAGACGATGGCCCGTTTCGTGGCGACCTCGTCGCCCATCAACGAGATCCGCGCACCGGAACTTGCCGAGCAGCTCCGCCGGAGCATCGGCGCGTTGAACTTCGTCAAGGGTCCCTATGTCGAGACCCTTCCGGACTTCGAGAAGGGGGAGAGCCTCGCCGAGCTGCATGCGCGCGGCCGGCTGGCGCCGGAATGGTCGGCCTTCGCGGAGAATGCTCCGTCCGTCTGGACCAGGCCCCTTCACGCCCATCAGGCCGAAGCCCTCCGCCGCGAGGAAAACTACCTCGTCGCGACCGGCACCGGGTCGGGCAAGACCGAGAGCTTTCTCTACCCGCTCGTCGATGACATCCTCGCCCAGGGCGACCTTTCGAGGCCGGGTGTGCGCGCGATCCTCGTCTACCCGCTCAATGCCCTGGCGAACGACCAGCTGGGCCGGATTTCCCAGCTGCTGTTTCGCGACCTCGGCGACCCGGGGATCACGCTCGGTCGCTACACGGGTCAGGTCAAGTCCCGCGCCACCCGGGAGGAGGAGGTCACCCGCCTCCGCTCGACCCCGAGTTTCGTCGAGGCCTTCGGCGAGGATGCGGACGTCCCCGGGAACTGGCTTCTCTCGCGGGCCGAAATGCGTGCCACGCCGCCACACATTCTGATCACGAACTACGCCATGCTCGAGCATATCTTGCTCCTGCCAACGAACCGCCAACTACTGGCGGGCGCGGACCTGCGCTGGATCGTTCTGGACGAGATCCACACCTACGCGGGCGCCCAAGCGATCGAGGTGGCCTTCCTTCTGCGCCGCCTCAAGGCGCATCTCGGAATCCCGGACGAGCATGTCCGCTGTGTCGGCACATCCGCCTCGCTCGATCCCGGCCGCAAGACGGAACTCGCAGGCTTCGCGTCACGCCTTTTCGGCGAGCCCTTCGCCGGTGAGGCCGCGGTCATCACCTCGCAGAGGAAGGCTCATCCGAGCCTTGCGCGGACGCCGTCCGGGAGCGGCCTCGACGCGGCGCGCTGGGCGCAGGCCGGGGCTCTCGCCGCAGCCGCCGGCGAGGCGGAACAGAACGGCACTCCGCTCACCGTCGAGGACTGGAACTTCGAGGCCGATCTTCTCGACCTGCCCGAACTTGCCCTCGAGGACGCCCCCTCGATCGGGGACGCCCTGATCGAGCGCCTTTCCGGATTCGAGGAAATCCATGCCATTGCCCATCAGTTGGAAAGCGGGGCCATGCCGATCGGCACACTGGCGCGCGAGGTCTTTCCGAATGCCGGCGAGGACGCCATTCCGGCCCTCGTCGGGCTGATCTCGATCGGGGTTCTCGCGGTGAGCCAGGAGTCCACGGTCTTCCCGCTCCTGCCGGCGCGCTATCACCTGATCTCGCGCGCGCCCGACCGCACCGGTGTCTCGCTTCGTGCCGATGGTCCAAAAAACCTTGCCGGGATCGTCATCGGCGCCGAACATGACGGCGATGGACGACCCGCCTACGAACTTTTCGTCTGCCGGAACTGCGGCGAGCCCTATCTCGAGGCGTGGGAGGGCCCGGCGGGCCTCGATCCTCTTCCCGGGTCCGGAAGCCGGCGCCTTCTCCGCCTCGTTCCCGGCGGCATTGCGGTCGAGGAAGACCACGAAACCGATTCCTCGGACCAGGGCCAGATCATCGGCATCGATCCCCTCACGGGCCAACCGATGGATCCGGACGACGCCGGATCGGTCTCCCTCGAGGATGTCCGCCTCGAAGAGGATCCTGACGACGGGTCTCGCTACATGGCGCGCTGTGCCGCCTGCGGGCACCGCTCGACCCGCTATCTCGAGCCGGTGACGACCGTCCGGCCCGGCGACGAGGCGATTGCTGCCGTCGCGTCGCAGACCCTGCTCGAGGCCCTGCCTGGGAAGGAAGCCGGCACCAGCCCGCCCATGGGTGGTCGCAACCTGCTCGTCTTCTCCGACAACCGCCAGGACGCGGCCTTCTTTGCCCCCTTCTTCGAGCGCACCTCCCGGGAACAGGCGCTGCGCAGTGCCATCCTGCGGGCGATCGCCGATGGTGGGCGGGCGGACATCGACAACCTCGTCGGGGCGGTCGCCCGCGAGCTGCGCCGGGACGGGCTTCGTCTCTACCGGCCCGGCGTGGTGCCCGAACTCGAGACCGGGCCCAACGAGTTGCTCCGTCTCAAGGCGCTCATGGCAGCCGAGATCACCGTCTTCGGGCGTGGGCGCCTGAGCCTCGAGGGCTTCGGCCTGGTCGGGATAGACTACGCCCAGATCGAACGGCCCGTGCATGCCGTTCGGAAAGTGCTGCCCGCGGCGCTCCAGGATTACGCCGAGCCCTTCGTGCGTTACATCCTGAAGATGATCCGGGAACATCGCGCGATCGCCGAGAAGGAATCCGGCATGATCGATCTCGTCGACGAGTCGATCTGGACACGTATCGCTGCCCAGAAAAACCGCTGCGTCACGCGCGAGCGCAATCCTAACACCAACCTTCCGCTGGTCCTCGTCCCGGCGGCGGGCCGGGCGAACCGTTTCACCGCGCTCCTGGGTAAAATGGCCGCCGCAAGCGGCACGACGATCGACGACAACCAGGCGCGCGACGCGCTGACGCAGTTCTGGAAGGCGATCGAGAACCCGCGCTCGATGACGGCAAAGCACGGAGTTGGCCGAGGACTGAAGCTCGACCGGTCCCTCATCGTCGTGCCCGGATCCGAGGTCAGCCTCTACCAGTGCCTGACCTGCGGAAGCCGCACCCAGTTCGACACGGCCGGCGTTTGCCAGGCCATGTATTGCGACGGCAGGCTTCGCGAGATCACGCCGGACGAACGTGCCGATCTCGCGCGGCGCAACCACTACGTCGCACGCTACAACGAACATCCCCTAATGGGCATCGCCCGCGAGCACACGGCCGCGATCGCGGGCGAGGTTCGCACGGATATCGAAGAGGACTTCAAGGCCGGCGAGGTCAACCTGCTTTCCTGCACGACGACGATGGAGATGGGCGTCGATCTCGGCGACCTCGAGGCGGTCCTTTGCAAGAATGTCCCGCCCTCGATCGCCAACTACCAGCAGCGGGCCGGTCGGGCAGGGCGGCGCGCCCAGGTTGCCCCGATCGTCCTGACCACCGCGCGCTCCGGGCGCTACGACCGCGCCGTCTACGAGAAATTCACGGAGTATCTCGCCGCGCAGCCGATCATCCCCTACCTGAGCCTCGACAATGCCGGGTTCTTTCAGCGCCACCAGCTCTCGATGCTGCTCGCGCGCTTTCTCGAGCACCGACTCGCGCAATACCAGAGGCCCGGATCTCCACGGCTGCGTGATGTGTTCGCAGAGGCGCTCACAGAGGCTGAGCGTGCGGCTTTCGATGCCGACTTCGAAGATTGGCTCTCCAATGCCGGATCACACATCGAAGAGGCCGCCAACCTCGGTCGGCGCTTGCCGGCGGAGAATCGGACGATCGCGCTCGATGCGCCGGGCCTGTCCGAAACGCTGCGTCGCCGCATCAGGGCCTTCGCCGATGCCATCTGGGGCCGGTGGGGCCTGATGCAGGAAGCCATCGACGACCTTGAGGAGCGCCGCGCCGCGCTCGACAGGACGGCAGCCGACCAGTTCCAGAAAATCGACCGCTCCCTGGGCGTTCTGCGCACCCAGCAACGGCTCTACATGAACCAGTTCCTCATCGACCAGCTCTCCCGGCGCGCAGTCATTCCCACCTATTCCTTCCCGGTCCATTCGGTATCCCTGGAAGTCCTGAACACTGCCGGCCAGACCGCCGACAACACCATACTCGAGCTCGACCGGGACGGCTCCATCGGCATTTCCGAATATGCGCCCGGGGCCGAGGTCGTCGCCGGCGGGCGTGTCTGGACCAGCGCCGGCATCTCCAAGCGATCCAAGTTCACCGGAGACGACGCCTTCATCGAACGGGCCCGTTACCGGATCTGCGAGTTCTGCCGATCTCCGCAGGTCACTCCGCAAGGCATGGACCCGGAACCCGAATGCCAGCAATGCGGATCCGCCTTCAGCAGGATCAATGCCACACGCGCCTTCATCCGGCCGCACGGGTTTCTCACCTCCGTCTCCGACGGGCAGGGCCGTGATCCCGGCGCCAGCCGCCTGCGTCCGACGGTTTCGGACGAGGCGCTGCTGCTGACAGAGGCCCCGAGGATCAAATACCAGCCGACGGATCTCCCCGGCATCCTCACCTTCCATGCACCCGGGTCGAACCGCCCGGACCACGAACTCGGGCGCATCATCACCGTGAACCGCGGCCGGCATCGCGGCGGATTCGCATGGTGCCGCAACTGCGAGCATGCCGTTCCGGTCCGCGGCCACGGTCCCGAGCATGCCTGGCAACAGCCCTCCCGGATCGAGCCGCACGAGAATCCGCGCAGCGGCCAGCCCTGTCGTTTCGACCCCGCGCAGCCTGTGTACCCCATAGATCTCGCGCATGTCTTCGAGACCGACGTGCGCGGTATCCTTTTCGAGGCTGTCCCGCGGGCCCCGGACGGCTCCGCGATCGCTCCTGGGTCGGGACTCGACCGAACGCTTCAGGAAGCGATGCGTCTCGGCGCGGCGGAACTGCTCGAAACAGACCCGCGCGACCTTCGCGCCCTCGTGCAGCGTCTCGACGGATACCTTGTCGTGGTGCTCTACGACTCGGTATCCGGCGGGGCCGGGTATGCCACCCGCCTGACGCAGGAAGATGGCTTCCTGGCGCGGGATCTCCTGCTCTCGGCTCGGACGCTGCTCGCCTGCGAGAATCCCGACTGCGCGACGAGCTGCACGCGATGCCTCAATGACTATTCCAACCAGAGATACTGGCCGGAATTCGATCGAAGGCCTGCTCTTGCCTGGATAGAGGCGATCCTTATCGACGCCGGCGTCCGGATAGACCCGCAATGGAATGCCTGAGAAAGACAGAAAGACCCTCATGACGCTCGATGACGCGAAGCCTGCCACGGCAATCCCGACCCTCGGAGGCCCGGCCTCCGGACCCCCCAAGTTCTCCGGCACGCCAGCAGCCATCACGCAGATGATGGCCTGGAACATGGAGGAATGGGAGCCACCGGCGATCTTCGGAGCCTTTCCGCTGCGAAAGATCTGCCCTGATGCCGCGGAGCGTTTTGCCAGTGCCGCGCATTTTTCGGTGCGCGACCTGCGGACGATCATCGACTACATGGAGCTCGACACCGACCCCAAGGACCCCGTCGGCGTCTATGGCGCCATTCTCGACGCCTGCGAGAACGCCCCCTGGGCGATGCCGGCGCTCGAGGTGGAGGTCGGCACTGCGCGCCTCAAGGGGAAGGTTCGCGGACGGAGCAGTTCACGCGACAGGATCGGAAAGGTCCTCATGAAGCTTCCGCTGATGAAGCTCCGGCTGAGATCCAACGAACACCTTCACCACCGGGCGCACGAACTCGGCATGCCCGATCCCGACCCCGAGGTCGCGATCGGCGCCTTCTGCGAATACGCAATCCAAGCCTACTACCGCAAGCTCGAGGAAATGGACACGGTGGCGCTTACCCAGGCGGCCTATTCAGTTCTCGTGCCGGAGGATGAAATCGCCTCTGTGAACGATCTTCTCGACGATCTCGACGAGATCACCGACTGGCGCGCTCATGCCGATGACCTGATCGAGATCCATACCGACTATCCTCGGGCACGGTCATTAACCTACCACGAACACCTCACGACCACGATGCAAGTCCTTGCCGGGATGCTCGATCTCACCTCGCCGACAGAGGATTTTTCCCGCCTCGCCCGCCTGGCGGAGATCGGCGCGCAACATGCGCACCACCATGCGGGCATCATCACCGAAGTCCTGCTGAAATCCTACAGGAGCGCAGGATTCACCATCGACGGCAGCACCGTCCCAAAGGCCGGCTTGCAGCTTCTCGGACGACTGCGCTCTGCGGGCATCCTCGAGCGCTTCGTTGACCTGCAGGACAGGCTTCCGGAGACGGAAGAGCGGGCCAAGCAAGCCAGGGAGAAGATCGCCAGGGCGCACGAGGAAGAGGATTACGACGCGCTGGAAAAACTCGTCCCCGAAGCGCGCGACACGAAGGCTCGGCTCGAGGCCGACACCGAGGCACGCGACAGCTACGCAGATATGATCGAGAAGATCATCGCCGGAGCGATCGAGAGGGAGGACGATCTTCCCGAGGACATTCGCGAGCTCATCATCGAAGATTTCGCCGAGGAGGAAGCCTCCCATCACGCCGCGCGCGACATGTTCCGCGGCGACACGGACGGTCTCGAAGAGGAGGCCGACGAGGAACCGGACGAGGAAACCGAGGCGGGCGCCGACGAGAGCGGGGCCGGGGCGGAACCCTCCGAAGCGGCGGTGACCGACGCGTTCGAATCCGTCGCACCGGCTCCCGAGAATACGCAGGCATCCGAAGAGACCACGGAGAGCGAGGACGCTGACGTCGCGGACACCCTGAACGGGGAGGATGAGTCCGCCGCCCCTGCGCCTTCCGAGCCGTCCACGGACGCGGCTGACGAGGGCGCGCACGAGAAGTCACCGGAGGATCCGGCAGAGGAGTCCGGTCCCGGCGAAGACGGCCTCCCTCTCGAAGAGGCGGCACCCATCCCTGCGGCCGCGGAGACGGATGGTGCTCCCCGCTCCGATGGCACCCGCGCCACCACATCCCCTGCGCCGGTTCCCGAGGAAACCCTCGTCGATCTCATCGCGCGCAACCTCATCGGGGTGGCGGCCGATTCCGCCGAAGTCTTCGAGGCAGGCGGCCATGCCTGGCCGATCGAGGCCTCCGTCCTGCGCACTGCTGCCGGCTCCCGCGCACCCCACCGGGAATACGGCCTCGACACCCAGCGCTTTCTTTCCATCGCAAACCGGGCGCTTTCGGAGAAGCCCGGGGAGAGCGGCTCGGTCATGCTGCTCGGGGCGCTCATCCGGCCCACCATCCTCGAGGCCTCCTCGGGTCTTCGCAGCGTGCTTCCCGAGCTCTGCCGGGGCAGCCTCGGCCAGCACCTTCTGCCGGCCGCCGAGTCCATCGCCGCGCTCGATTATGACTTCCCGCCCGACCCGGACGAATTGGCGCGGATTTCCGGCGCGCAGCGCGTCCCGCTCAAGAAGCGGCTGGCGACCCAGCTGTCGGACTGGTGCGAAACCTACTCGCAGAAGACCTCCCGCTGGCACTTCGCGACCATGTTCATGCATCATGTGGTCTCGGACCAGGGACTGATCGGCGCGGCCCGGACGGCCATCGAGAAGAACGCCCCGGAGGCTCCGGAGCTGGCGCGCCAGGCCATCGACCAGCTGGATTCCCACTCCGACATCGAGGCGCATTCCGTCGAATTCGCGGCCGAAGCCGGTCGCAACGCGTCCCGGCTTCATCCCAAGGGGATCGAGTATCTTCATCGCCAGTTCGACGAGCCGCTCGGGCTTCTCGACAGCTGGCTGAAGGCCGCGGAACGCGAGGGCAGCCAGGGGCAGAAATCCGACGCGAAGCTGCGCGCGACGATCGGCAACCTACAGACCCGCCTCGAAAAGGCGGCCGGCGCCCTCGAAGCCGAGGCCGGGAACGACGGCGATCCGGTGGGGCGCGCCCTTGCAGGATGGATCGCCCTGCAGGCCCGCGAAGCCATCCGGGCCATCGAAGGGTCCGACTCCGGCTCCTTCGCCACACTGGAGGAGGCGATCACGGCCGAGCGCGACCTGCTTCCCGCCGCCACGCGCGATGCGATCAACGCGCCCGGCCTGCGCTTCGATGCCTTCCGGGAGGCCCTGACGGAGGGCATCCCCGGTCCCGCGGAGGCGGTGGACCGCGCCAGGCACGAGGCCGCCTTCGACACCGCCATGCGCCTCGCCGCGCGCTTCTCGATCGATGCGGACGCGGACATCCGGCGCGAGATGTCGGTGTTCGCCGAAACATGGCAAGCGGAGATCGAGCGGCGCGAACGTCGCCTCAAGACGCTGGCAAAGGTCGATTACAACCACCAGGACGAAATCACGCGGCGCCTCAACTGGTGCCAGATTGCGCTCGAGCGCCTCGCTGCGGTCGGCTCCGGGTCGGAGATCCACGATCTGGCCGACATCCCGGTCCATGCCGTCGAGCTCGACGACATCTCCGGCACGATCGAGTCGAACATCCGCGACGACCAGGTCGCCCGGATCGGGCAATACCGAAACGACCGGAACGTCGACGAGGCGGACATGCTCACAGGCGCCCTCGACGACCTGACGATCGAGGCGATCGAGGACCGGATCGCGCAGCTGCGCGACGGCCGCTCCGCGGCGACCTTCGAGACCGAGCTCGAGGGTCTCATCAAGCATTTCACCCCCGAGTTCATCACCTATGCCGCTTCGGCCGGCTGGCCGGCCGCCCCGGCCCAGTTCCAGGCCGCACTCAAGGGTGAGGGGCCGCTCGCCATCGACGAGGACCGTCGCAAGGCTGGCCTGGAATTTATCTCGCTCTACCGCGACATCATGCACGCCATGGTGTCGCGCAAGCCGGCCATCAACGACATCCGGGCCTTCTTCGAAGAGATCGGCTTCGAGAACGTGAAGCTTCACGACAGCAAGCAGATCGGACGCACCAAGGCCTGGCAGGCGAGGATGACCGGCACGATCCGGACCGATGGCTGGTTCCTGCCACCGGTCTTCGGCTCCAAGGCCGCGGCCGGCTACCGCCTGCTGATGATCGGCCCGGACATTCTGCCCGAGGCGGCCCTCAAGGCGGCCGGCGACATGCCCACCATCCTGCTCGTGGCCGGCGTCGCCGATGCTGCCCGGCGCCACGAGTTCGCCGAGCGCCTGCGCGCCACCGCCACTCCGGCACTGCTGATCGACGAGGCTCTGGTCGCTTTTGCCGCGACCCGGCGCGACACCCGGGCGCGCACGTTCTTCGAGTGCGGCCTGCCCTACGGGCGCGTCGAACCCTACACCACGGATGCCGGCCAGATCCCGCCGGAGATGTTCTTCGGCCGGGAGGAGGAGATCCGCTACATAATGTCGAAAACCGCCGATGGCTGCCTCGTTTACGGCGGGCGCCAGCTGGGCAAATCGGCACTCCTGAACCACGTGGCCAAGACGCGGCATGCGCCGGAGGAAAGCCGCATCGTGGTGCGGCGCGAGGTGAAACCCCTCGGCAACGCGGAAAAGACGTCCGAAATCTGGTCGCACCTCAACGCGATGCTGGTGCCGCACAACGTGGTCAAGCCGGCAAGCCGCGATGCCGACAGCATCTGCCGCGACATCAAGGGCTGGTTCTCGACCAGGCCCGAGGCGCAGGTCGTGTGCATGTTCGACGAGACCGACCATTTCATGGCCGCAGACACCAAGGCCGATTATCCCGAGCTCAGCCGCCTCAAGGAACTGATGGAAGACACCGGGCGGGCTTTCAAGGTGGTCTTCGCCGGCCTTCACAACGTCCAGCGGATGCACCGACAGCCCAACTCGCCGCTCGCCCATCTCGGCCAGCCGATCTGCATCGGGCCCCTGAACCGCACGGAGGACGACAAGCGCGCCGCGCATGACCTGGTCGTCAAGCCGATGCGGGCCGCGGGGTTCCGTTTCCAGTCCATGGAGGCGGTCGAGGAGATCCTCGCCTGGGCCAACTACTATCCCTCGCTCGTCCAGGAATACGCCAAGGGGCTTCTCGCCTCCATGCACGGCCAAGGCAGCGGGAAGGCTTACCGCCTGTCGGATGACGGCCCGCTCTGGACGATCCCCACGGGCGATCTCTTCACCCACCGGGGCTATCACCAGATCGAGACCCGCATCCGGGAGAAGTTTCACCTGACGCTGGATCTCGATCCGCGCTACGCGCTCGTCGCCTACACGCTCGCGCGGCTCAACGCCGAAGGGTTCGAGCACAAGTCCCTGGTGTCCGGCTTCACCCCGGCTGAGCTCCTCGACGAGGCAGCGGCGTTCTGGCCCCGGACCGCGGAACAGCCCTCGCAGGCCGCCTTCGAGGCACTGTTGGAGGAACTCTTCGATCTCGGCGTGCTCGGCCGGGTGCCGATCCCGCAGACCAGCCGCTACACCTACCTCCTGCGCACGCGGCAGGTTGCCGCGATGCTGGGCTCGATCGACGACATCTACCATGCCCTCGGCGAGATCGAGGAGAAGGATCCCACGGTCGCCTACGACCGGTCCGTGCACCGGCGGCGCTACGCGACCGGTGGCCACCTCCACGCACAGCAAGACCTGCCCTATAGCCCGCTCACCGACCTGCAGATCGAGCGCATCGTTCACCGGGAGTCGCCGCCCGTTCAGCTGGTCTGCGGCCTCGAGCCGCTTGGTTTGTCCAAGGTCGGTCGGGCACTGAAGGCCATATCGGAAACGGCCCGCCTGCCGGGCGCGCCGAACACCGACATTCCCGTCCACCTGGTCGACAATCGCAAGGACCTGCGGGCCCGCATCGACAAGGCCCAGGTCGGCGCCGGCAGGATGACGATCGTCGTGCACACACCGGGCAGTGCGAAGGACGCCATCGAAGAGGTGTCTTGGCTCGAGCGTCAGCCGCGCGTCATCAGCGGACATGTCCGTCCCGTGATCATCCTCGACGCGGCCGACTCGGCCTCGCGGGAGCTGGCCAACCGTCGCTCGGATCAGGCACAGTTCCTCTCGGCCTGGGGCGCGGAAATGATCCGGGTGCATCTGCATATGATCGAGGAGCTGGAACTCGACAAGCCGGCAACGTGGGAGGCGATTCTTTCGGCCGCCGGCGGCATTCCGTCGGAAACGATCGAACTCATCCGCAAGATGTCCAAGGCGAACGATCCTATCGAGGTGGCCAGGGAATGGCGCGTCTCCCAGCGCTTTCCGGATCCCATCTCCAAGGGGTTTCTGGGCCAGGCCCTTCTGCTGCTCGAACTCGGCGAGGGTGAGGATTACCAGACCTTCGACGATCTTATGCGCGAACAGACCGGCTGTGACCTGGTCACCATCGGGCCCGATCTTGTCGCCACTGGGTTGGTAGCCGGATGGAGCCCCAAAGTAGGCCGCATTCGGCGGTCTGCCCTGGGCGACCTGATATCACGAACACTGGAGTCGTAACGACACCGATCATTTCGTTGGACTCCGAGGAGACTTATTGGCGCCTCTGGTAACTTCCACTGTGCCATACGGGGTTTAATGTAATGCGAGTGAGGCGTTGCTCCGGTGTGTCAGGGTGAGAACAGGTATGGATAGACGGACATGTCGCCTTGCCGCATTCAGACTGGTCGAGGTCGAAAAACATCATCGTGCTGCGCGCCGCACGGCTCCGTTTTCCGACCCCGATAGACTCCGGCGCCGAAGTCAGGGGACAAGCCCCCAGTGGTTGCAATGCGCCTTCACGGCGCATTGCGCTTTCATGGGCCACGCAAGGTGACCGAAGGTGAGCGACCTGGCCAGAACGCTTGGGACTGAATTCATCTCAGCTGCGCGCCGCGAAGACTTTATCTGTCCGTTTGCGTGAATTGCTCTCTCGCTCAGGCAGTAAATGGGTCGTCTCGAACGGACAGAAAAAGCCAGAAGCGATTTTTCTTCACCGACGACAAATCTTTCGACACCCGATTGCTTGAAGCGTGCACAAGAGAGGTTGAGCAAAGCATCAAGGCTCTTTCAGGGGGATTCAAGATTCTCTTGATTCAGGGGTGAATTCACGTCATTAAATCAAGCCGTTGCGTAGCAGTATGACGCAAAAATCCCGCGTTGTGACGCAATTTCCCCCCGGGATGACGAGATTTCCCCGCATTTTGACGCAAAAACCCCGCGGTATTACGAGATTTCCTTGGACTGCAGGCGCCGGGCTCACGTGGTTGATACCCTGCATGGTTCATCCAATGTCGCTTCTTTGTTCCCTGCGCCGACGGTAGATGTCGAGCGACGCCATCGCTCCGTTCGTGGCAGTTTCCAAAAATTTTGGATTTACATTTCAGAGCGTGGGAAGTCGCGACTAATTGCCTCTGGCAACAATAGCAAAGGAGGCAGGAAATGTTGAAAGTCAAAGAAGTTGCCGATCACTGGCAGCTGCGGCCGGAGACTGTTCGGCGCTACATCAGTGACGGCGACCTCCCCAGTATCATCCTCAATGGCCACCATCGTATCGAATGGCAGGATGTCTGGGCGCTCGAGAACGGGACCTTTCCGCGCGGTGCCCGGATGGACCACTATCGGCAGCCGCTCATGAGCAAACGCCACCTCGCCGGTCGACTGAACGTCTGCATCAAGACGGTCGAGCGTTGGATCGATGCCGGTTTGCCGACACGATCGGTCTTTGGAAGCGTCCGGATGAACCGTGCGGATGCCCGCGACTGGCTGATGGCCGAACTCGACATCGACCTGCCGGAGGATTTCTTCGATCATGTCTGACGCCGTCGCACAGTGTGACCATCGGTTTCTGCGTCTCAATGGAACAATCCCGGCTCGTTGCACATCGGACCCCAAGCATAAATCGGCGTTATGCTTGGGGTCCTTCGTGCGAGCCGAAGGAAAATTGCGACAAGCTGTGCGAACCGGGCTTTCGGGCCCGATCTCCTGAGCGCTTCGGCGGCGCCCCTCACATCGAGGGCGCTGCCGAAGCGGCTCAAGCTCAGGAGAACACATGACCTATCATACAAGCCAAAATTCTACGCACGCCTCGAAATCGAGCGCCTCGATGTCCGCCCTCCTTTCATGGGCCGAGGAGGCCGGCGAAGACCGATACGCGGTCCTGGAATTGAAGAAGGTGCCCGCGCGCATGAGTTATGCCGACGAAGAACTCCATCTGATATCAGCCGACCCGGTTTACTTCGAAACGAACGTGGCGCCCGCGCCGTACGGAATGGTGTCGCGAGCGGCGGATCTCGATGCTGCGCGGCGTCGAGGGAATGCGCGCCTTCGCGCCCTGATCGAGCGTTTCTGGGCCGCCCGTGGCTGTGCGCAGCCCGCGCAGGAGGACCGTGCGACCTATACGAAAGTGATCGACCTCGTGAGGGCCCATGAAGGGTTTGCAGATCGGGGCGACCCTCTGCCGACTTCGTTTCACAAGCCCCTTCTGACCTTGCGCGCGCGATGCCTTGTGCCGTTCGATGAACTCGACCAGTCGGAATTCGATCGTGTCTGGGGAGAAGCGACGACGGGAGTCCGGAAATCCTTGCGCAAGATCCCGAACCTGATCGAACGCCTTCGAAACGGGCACAATCTTTGGCCGGAAATCACCGAGCTTCTCCCGTCCTGCAATCTCGTCACGCCGCCTTCGCCGGGACTACATCGGGCGCGCCGGATTCTCTGGAAGGACCTGCCGGAGGTATTCCGCGCCGACGCCGAGCGGGTATTCGAGCGGGCCATGGTTCTCCCGTGCAGCCTGAAGTCTTGGGCGAAGGAGCAAATCGCCGCAGGGCGCCCGGCGGTCGACATCGACAAAGAGGTTGCCGAACGGAAACGCCAGCGGGGCCGTTCACCGAAGAACGCGAAAACGGCCACAGCGGGATATCGGCAGGCCATCACGTGGTTGCTGCGCGAACAGGTGTTGCCGTCCATGGACTTCGACGAGCTCTCGACGCTCGATGCGCTCTTCATGGCCGAGGCTTTGGAGGCGGCGTGCAAATCCCAGATCACGCGTTGTGCCGCGTCCGACACGCTCAAGGATGCGGATGAAAGCTCGACCCTGTGGTCGCGCTTCACGAACCTTATGACATTGGCACGGCATGGTCTTCAGGATCCGGAGAAGGTCGCGCTGCTCAATGTAATCAAGCTTGTTTACGAGGATTACATCCTGCCGCCGGACGAGATGACCGCCGAGGCGACGGCTGTCTGTGACAGGCTCCGCAAGAATCCGCATCTGGCCGCAACCTACGTGCATGCCCCGTCTCGCCTCCACGCCGTTGCCAGACAGGCACTTGCCGAGGCGACGACCACCGATGGTGAAGAACGAGCGCTGAGGCTCTTTGCGGTCGCGGCCGCGTACGCGATCCAGGTGTCGCGGCCTCTGCGGCCGGGAAACCTGTTCACTTCCCGCATTTCTGGAGCGGATAAATGCCCACGCAACGTGCACTGGATTGAGGATCGCGCATTTGCCGAAATCCGGTTCGTTGCGGGTGAGGTCAAGAACCGCAACGCGCTTACCGTGGAGGTGGTCGGCCGCGATGCAGAGATCCTGTGGGATTGGCAGATGGTCCACCGGCCCCGTCTGGCAAAGCTCCGGGCTCTCGAGAGATCGCCATACCTCTTCCCAGGGAAAGCTATGCCGCGCCTGCGCAAGGCCGGCCTGCGACTTCCGACAGGCGCCATGTCGGGTGCAGCTATTGGAGAGCTGTGGGACCTCGGAGATCGCCATCTCGGCCTCGGCCTGACCCCGCACCAGTGCCGTCACGCGACCGGCACGCTGATGCTGGCCGTCGATCCCGGCAATTTCGCCAGCGTGGCCTCGGTGCTTGCCAACACCGAGGCTGTCGCCCGCGCCCACTACGCGAAGGACTCGGGCGAAGCCGCGGCTGCGGCCGTGCGTGAGGCGCTCCTCGCCCATCATCCGGACATCTTCAAGCGTCTCAAGGGGAGGATCAAATGACACGGAAGACCATCGAAGAGCATCTCGCCCCTGCACCCACGGCGATCCGGCGCCTCCTGCTGGAGGACCGGCATGATCTCGAGCCCGGGGCTGCCGCCGTGGTCGGCAGGTTGTTCGCCTCCGTGCACAAACACCGCGTTTCGATCTCGATGCCGCCGGCGCAGTGCTTCCGCGAGGCGGCGCAATCCGAATCCACATTCCGGACACTCCTGCGCGCGCTTTCGCGCCATGCGCCGCATGTTTGCACGGCGGAAGCGGTCGAGGTCAGCGACGAATGGTATGCGCGTCGGCGCCCCCCGCCCAAGACAGCCGAGTCGCCGCTCCGGGAGGAAGGTCAACAATGGCCTGACCGGTGGAGAGAACATCTGAATGCACTGCAGAAAGCCAAGATCAAGGAGTCCAGCCGCCAGCGCTACATAGCGAGTGTAGATCGATGTGTAGAAGCCGTGTCGGAGGGGCGGGCGACGGCGGATTTCGGCTTCATCACGGCGATGGACCTGGAGGACGCATTTCTGAACCATCCCGATGCCGACAGGCGCATAAAGACGGTGACGGCCCCGAACTACCTTGATGGCCTGATCGCTCTCGGTCGGGCTGGGGGAGAAAACCGAGACAGTCTGGACGCGATGCGATGTGTGTCGAAAGACCTGCGTGACCGGGCGGATCTTGAGTGCAAGAACAAGGAGGTGCGCATCGCCAAGCTGATGGAGCGCGGCGGGTTCTCCTACGTCGTGGACCGAGCCGGCGATGCGATCGAAAAGAACCGCCTGCTTCCATCGCACAGCGCCGCTGGTCGGCGCAAACTGCAAGCGGCGGTCCTCTCTCTCGTGCTGATGAACAAGCCGCCGCGCAAGGGTGATGTCGTGCGGTGGCGCTTCGGTCATGAACTTGTGCGGGATCCGGACGGTGTGTGGCGTGCGACCTGGATGCAGGAAAAGACCGGTCATGAGACCGAATCTGGCCGACTGTGGCCGGAGGTCTGCGCGCTGCTCGATCGCTGGATTCTCGGCGGCAGGCCAGACCGACTGGTCGTCCACCGATATCTGGAACTCACCGGCCACAACTGGCTGTCTCTCTCCGCTGAGACGCCCTACCGCGATCTCCCGTCTGAACTTACGAAGTCGCTGATCGGCGTTCCGTCGCATGATCTGCGCACGCTCGCGGCAGACTACCTGCGTCGTCATGATCCGGCTCGTGCCGCCCAGATCATCAGAACCCATCTCGGGCATGCCACCGACAGGGCGGGAGACGCCTACGCGACCGAGTGCATCGGCACTTCGGCGCAGCGCCTCTGGCAATCCGCAAGAGGGATGATCGCCGATACAGATGGCAATGCCAGAGAAGCAGCCAAAATCGCCAAGAAGAAGAAAAAGCCCGCGATTCCGAAGCCCCGTGGCGTGACCGGTCGCATCGGTCGGCCTGTCCGACTTCCCGGTCGATCCCGGAGGCGGACCGGATAAGAACAGACAGAGACTGCTGAACCCACGAGTAAATGCGTAGGGCAAGGCCGTTGGAGACCGACGCGCCCCTCTCGTTGTCGGCGCGCCGGTCTCATCCGGCCAGCTCATGACGAAACAAAGGGCGACCATTGAAATTCCTCTGGCTGCTACCGGGAACGCCCAATTATCGGGAGGATGTCATGACTGGCAGATCTGCGCCATTCACTGGAGACAAGACCCGCCTCGCCACTGATCTCGGCAAGGCATGGGCATGGTGCGAATATGTGCACTCCGATCTTAAACCATTCACGCTCGTTTCAGGCATCCTGGATCTTGGCGATCAGACGTTCGGATTTGATCCCGGGATTGAAGAAGCCGAGTACTATTTTGACTGCGGACCATTGCGCGAAACCGCGCTCGATGCTCTCGCCACCATGGGTCACCATCCAGCTCCAGACCGATGGTATGCGCGCTACCCGACCGCGTTCGTATTCGCACGGCGTCTCTCAGCGCATGAATGCCTGCAAGCGCTGGCATTCTTCCGGGCAAGGGGCCTAACCTCAACTTCAAGCAATCAAGGTCGACATCAGAATGGCCCGGGCGGTTGTTGATGCAATCAGGGTGATGAATGCCCAAGAATGCGTAACGCCGCGCGGCAGCGAACAATGAAAGCCTGCAAGATGCTGCCTGCAGAAACCGACGCGCCCCTCTCGCTGAGGGCGCGCCGGTCTCATCCGGCCAGCGCACGATGAAACAAAGGGTCGGCCATTGGAATTCCTCTGGCTGCTACTGGGAACGCCGACCCGAAACCCTGTCCAAGAAAGGAGAGAAAGGACGCTTGATGCGGGCACGACTGTCCGCGCAAAGAAAAGGAATTTGAGATGTCCCCAACATCAAATGCGGCGCGCAGCAAAGCCGCGATGCGAGCCGCCGAAGGGTTCGTCACCCGGAATTACCAGGACCTCGTTCATGGGGCAGGACTGCTCGGCGGCGTCGGCGCGCAGTGTCGTTGCGTGAGCTTGACCGCCCGCTTGCGGCGCGCCAATCGCATGGACTGCTATTGCTGGCGCGAACTGCGATGGCTGCACGATTTGTTTTGCCTGCAAGTCGGCAGTGATCCCGACTCCACAGACGCGCCATATTTCTGTGATCTTTCTCCGGACGATCCGGCGGTCAACGGTCTGTGCCTCCTTGCCGACGCGCTTGGTGACCTGCTCGCCGAAATCGAAAGAGAGCATACACAAACCGTCTCGGAGCACACAGACGATGCGGGCCGGGACGCGGCCTGACCTCTCCGCCGGCGTACGCGCCGGCGCCTTGAAAGGCGGTCGCATGGTGCGCCGCCGGAAAACCCAAGGAGTGGTCATGTTCAAATGCTACATTCAAATGCCGGTAGAGGATCTCTTCGCGAACATCCTGCTGGAAACCCGGCAGATCAGCGACGGTCTGAGGCATCTCGATGTCTTTTCTGGTGCCATGGAGCGGGCATCTTTCCTACGGGACCTCGCGATGCTCTCCGGCCATAAATGGATCGGCACCGAGGCGGGTAAGAATCTCGATCCGATCATACGCATTCTCGAGGCGGAACTCGACGCGGAGACGACAATGATCACGCAGGTATTCCATGGCCACAACGATCCGGATCACGGAGCGGTCGGATCGGTGGAGAAACGGCGGGAGCTGACGGCGCGTGGGGAGGCCGCTTCTTCCATGCTGCAGAGCCTCCGGCGGCTGCAATGCATGCTCGAGGTCGCGGACGCGCGGATCAAGGCGGAGAGAATCGTTAACCTGCGCCTGCAGGTCTGATCCGCTCCTCACAGCCAAGCCGATCCACCCTTCTGGCACGGGGTGGGTCGGTCGGTGTTTGTTTGTATTTCGTGGGGCGCGTCCTCTCAGCCCTCAAGTCATGCGGACACCCGGCGATCCGCCAGGTTGGTGACGTCAGCAAGAGGCATGTCGCCAAAGGGTTTCCGGATCATTGAGATGTCGATCTCGATCATGTTGACCCATTTTTGCAAGGTCTTCTTGGCGAAACCATGCGGGTTGTAGTTGGTGATGTTCACATCACGTTCCACATGCCCCATCAGGTACTTCCGGTGGCTGTCCTGGCACTCGAGTTCGATCAGGAGATGGTTGAATGTGGTCCGGAAGGAATGGAAATCTCGCTGCGGATCATAGCATTCGTGGTCTTTGCGATAGCGGGTAAAGCGCTTCGAGAACGTTTCCGTAAAGGTCTTCTTGTTGGCGCTCCGCTCCAGCCACGGGAAGAGACGCGGCTCTTCGGCGCGCCGGCGGTCTTCGACGAGCTGCATCAGGCCAAGCTTGAGCAAGTTGCGATGGATCGGCACGGTCCTTCGCGCGGCCATGCTCTTCAGGCTTTGCCCAGGGCCTTGCTTGAGGACGATGCAGGGGATCTCGTCAATGACCTGGATATCATCCGTATGCAGCTGCAAGACCTCCTCGCTGCGGAGACCCATGTGAAGGGCGATCAGCGGTCCCCAGAACATGGGATCTCCGGAATCTTTGAGCTTGTCTTGGAAGATTGGCGTTCGGAACAGCTTGCCAAGGTGACCGCACCACGTCTGCCGCTCCGTATCATCCTCAAGGAGCATGCGGCGCTCAACTTCGGCGGACTCCCAGATGTGATCCGCCATCATGTTTTCCCGGGCTTCACCCTGACGTACGGCGAACTTGAAGACACGCTGGAAATCCTGCATGTGCCGGTAGATCGTCGCTGCCTTGAGCCGCGGCAGCCTCTCGCGCAGGATAGTGATCTCGATTTTGCCGGGGCTCTCGCCTTTTCTCGTCATTCTGGCCCGGGTAATCTCCTCGTTCCGCCGTTCTTGTTCGTCGGCCTCATCGGCAGCCACCTGCGGGGACCGCTTGTCGGTCTTGGCCTGGTAGTTTCGTGGAATGCGCTGCATGAGTGTGAAAGCAGCAGTGAGCTCCTCGTGCACGACATCATTCAGGGACTTGGCCCCAAGGATGCGCTCCATCAATCGTGCCGTTGATCGGACATTCGCCGCCGAGTTCTTTGCCCAGCTCTCGCCCCCCTTCGGGTTCGGGTTTTCATTGAACTTGAAGGTTCTGTAGCCCCGCGAGCGCTTCTCGATATAAACCTCGGCCGTGTCCAGGATCGTTGGGCCGGGGGAGGTGTCGTGTGTTTTGCAGATTTCCTGAACCGGCGCCACTGAGATCTCCGGAGCGACGTCTTTTGGCGTTTCTTTTTCGATCGGCCGTGCCGCGGCGCCCCCGGCGGGGTCGGGCGCCAACACGGGATACGATGGAACAGGCGCGACGGGCGCAGCAGGATACACTGGAGCGGGAGGTGATCGTTCTGCGTAAGGGATGGCGCTGAATAGGGCTGAGAGATGGAGCGTGTAGCTATCTGGCTGGTCAATGCCCGGGAGAACACGGCCGTCGGTGTCGAGTAGGCCCCGTGATCCCGGCGGAAGTTCTCTTCGTTCGCATCAAGGATGACCCGCAAGGCTCGGTAGGCCAGCCTCTGCCAGTCCGGGTCTGTCTCGTCGAGCGGGATTCCGAGGCGGTCGGCCACTTGCCGGAGTGGATCCCGAGCCATGTCCCGATCCCGAAGCCGGATTGCATCACGGACGGTCGCAATCGCGGCGTCGGAACACTGCAACTCATAGGCGGCCACCTCCGGGGTGCGTACGGGGGCGACCTCGCGCGCGGTCTCGGCCACGTCGATGAGAAACCGGCTGAGCCCGTCCAGGAGCCTCTCCATGATGTCCGGCGCTATCGCCATCGTCCTCTCCGTCACACCGGCGAAGGCAATGTCACTCAGAAGGGTGAGTTTCTGAGCCAAGGCCTTCGCGTCGGGGAGGACATGGGATCGAAGCGAGAGGAGCAGTGACATTTTTTTTTGGAGAGACCTCCGGACCCCAGGCCCGTAGGGCCTGGGGCCAGCGACGACGCCAATGGAACCCGCTCGGGCGGTATTCGAGATGCGGTTGGGATGCGGTCGTGAAACGCAAGTCTGCGACTCCTGTGCCAGCGTTTGTGCCACGCGGTGGGACAGGATATGTGTCACGCCAATAATTCTCCGAATGTATACGGAGAAAATCCTTGGAGATCAGTCTCTCAGGATATTTTGGCTCCGGCGGTAGGGATCGAACCTACGACCAATTGATTAACAGTCAACTGCTCTACCGCTGAGCTACGCCGGAACATGTGGGGCGTATAGCAACAGGCTTCGAACCTTGTCCAGAGCCATTTGTCACATTTTTTCAGCTTTTCCGAAATTCCTTCTAAGCCAATGAAAAAACGGACGTTTCTGAAGTGCCTTGCCGCCACGTCACCAGATCGCGGCGGGCGAGGTCGATCAGGTGAGCGAGTACATTGCGGGCTGCGGCAGACTGAAGTTGTGGGGGCGTATCGGTGTAGATACGGGCGGCCAGCCCCGCGGCATCAGAGGCGCCGTCCTCCAGTGCAGCGAGGATCTGCGCCTCGCGCATGCGGCGGTGCGAGGCGAGGGTCTCGAGCCGTTCAGCGGGAGTCTCCACCGGCGCGCCGTGGCCCGGGTGGAACACCTGCCAGCGCCGCGAGGCCAGCCGGGCGAGCGAGGACATGAAGGCGGTGAGGTCGCCGTCGGGGGGCGAGACCAGCGAGGTGGCCCAGCCCATCACCAGATCGCCCGAGAACAGCACGTCCCCCAGCGCGAAGGCCATGTGGTTGCCGAAATGGCCGGGCGTGTGCAGCGCCTCGAGCTGCCAGCCGTCGCCCTCGATCACCGCGCCGTCGGCGAGCGACCGGTCGGGCGCAAAGCCCGCGTCGACGCCTTCGCCGCCGCCGACCATGCCCGAGGTCGCGAGCCGCTCCATCAGCTCGGAGCGTCCCGATCCGGCGTCGCCAAAGGCCATCACCGGCGCGCCAGTCGCCTCCGACAGCGCGCGGGCGAGGGGCGAGTGGTCGCGATGGGCATGGGTCACAAGGATATGGCTCACGTGCTCGCCGGGGCGCAGCGCCGAGAGAAGCGCCTCGAGATGGGAGGGGTCGTCGGGGCCCGGATCGATCACCGCGATGCCGCGCGTGCCCACGAGGTAGCTGTTGGTGCCGCGGAAGGTCATCGCCGAGGGGTTGGGCGCCAGCACCCGGCGCAGCCCGGGGCCGAGCTCTTCGGGCACACCGGGGCGGGGCTGAAAATCGGGTTGCGGGTCCTGCATCTTTCGGGGCTTTCTGGCTGTGCTCACATCCTGAGGTAGCGCATGTCCTTCCATTGGCTCAAACACTATATGCCCCGCGGGCTTTACGGCCGGGCGGCGTTGATCCTGTTGCTGCCGGTGGTGACGCTGCAGCTCGTGGTGTCGGTGGTCTTCGTCCAGCGGCATTTCGAGGATGTCTCCAGCCAGATGAGCCGGGAGCTCGCACGAGAGATCGAACTGGCGGTGGCGCAGCCGGCGCTGGCCGAGCCGCTCGCGCTGGAGCTGATCACCGTGCCAGAATCCGCGCTGCCGGCCGAGAACGAGCGGCGGTGGTACGACTTCTCCGGGCTCGTGGTGACACGCACGCTCGAGCGGTTCGTGTCGGGCACCGAACGCATCCTGCTGCCCGACGACGACTACGTCATACTCTACCTGCGTGACGGCGAAACTCTCACGCAGGTGCGTTTCTCGCGGCGCCGGGCCTCGCCGACCAATGCGCACCAGCTCTTCGTGAACATGATGGTCTTCGGCGTGCTGATGACGGTCATCGCCTTCCTCTACCTGCGCAACCAGCTGCGCCCGATCACCGAGCTGGCGCGGGCGGCCGAGGCCTTCGGGCGCGGTCGTCACGAGCCCTACGCGCCGGCGGGCGCGGTCGAGGTGCGGGCGGCGGGCAGCGCCTTTCTCGACATGCGCAACCGCATCGAGCGGCAGATCGAGCAGCGCACCATGATGCTCTCGGGGGTGAGCCACGACCTGCGGACCCCGATCACCCGGCTGAAGCTGGGGCTCTCGATGCTCGAGGATGACGAGCGCGAGCCGCTCGAGCGCGATGTCGAGGACATGCAGCGGCTCATCGACGCCTTCCTCGACTTCGCGCGCGGCGACACCCAGGGCGGCGAAGCCGAGCCCACGGACCCGATCGAGCTGGTCGAGGGCATCGTTGCGGACGCGCGGCGCGCCGGCAAGGACGTGACGGTCGCGTCCGCCGAGGGGGCGGGCGAGGTGACGCTGCGGCCCGCGGCGATGCGGCGGGCGCTCGAGAACCTGATCGGCAACGCCGTCCGCTACGGCACCCGATGCGAGGTGTCAGTCGCTCTGACCGAGAAGAGCCTGCGCCTGCGGGTCGAGGATGACGGGCCCGGGATCGCGCCCGAGCGGCGCGAGGATGCGCTCCGGCCCTTCGTTCGGCTCGATCCGGCGCGCAACCAGGACAAGGGCACCGGCGTGGGGCTGGGGCTTGCCATCGCCGCCGACATCGCGCGGGCGCATGGCGGGGTGCTACGGCTGGGGCAGAGCGACAGCCTCGGCGGGTTGCGGGCGGATATCGTGATCGCGCGGTAAGGGCAGGGCGGTCGCGTCGGTTTGTTCAATTGGAACGACTTGCCATCATTTCGCCCGCCGGGTGCCGGAGTTCGGCACCGCTTTCTGCACGAAACCTCTGAAGGCCGGCGCGGAGGTTGCGACCGCTCCGGCACATGTCACTGCCACCATCGATCTCACGTCGATCGCCGGGGGCGAAGCGCGGTGGTCCCGACCGCGCCGAGCCTTGGCCTCGCAAGAGGTCGTCCGGCGGCCGCCCGGTAGGGCCTCTGCCCCCGCCGGACGGCCGCCGGTGTTTCGCTTGTGGCGTGTCGCATGCTCTCGGGCTGTGCCCGGCAAAAGCCGTGACGCCAGACGCATCATGCAGGTGGGGCCGTTAGAACATCCCTGAACCGGGGCCGGTGGGCCGGTGGGACGGTGAAAGGGCCTCAGCCCTCGAGCAGGATCTGGCCCTTGGCCTCGACGAGAAGTTCCGCGCGCTTGGCGCGGATGGCGTCGGCGTCGGCCTTGCCAGCGAGATCGTCGGCGACCTTGCGCACCACGTCCTCGTGCCCGGCTTCGGCGAAATCGGCCTTGATCACGTCGCGGGCGTAGTCGTCGGCCTCGGTACCGGATTTGCCGAGCAGGTCGGCAGCCCACAGACCCAGCAGCTTGTTGCAGCGGGCCTCGGCACGGAAACTCATCTCCGCATCATGGGCGAACTTGTTTTCAAACGCCTTTTCACGCTCGTCGAAAGTGGTCATGGATACGGCTCCCCCCGCGTTCAATCGCTCGTTTGAAAAGATATTCACTCCCTTGGGGCCGCGCAACCCCAACCGTCCGCTTGCGACGCGCGTGGGCTTGATTTATAGGGCCTCGCAGGACGCAGGGGTCCCCTCTGCGCGCCCCTCTGAAAGGATTGCCATGGCACGCCGCAAGAAGATCTACGAAGGCAAGGCGAAAATTCTCTACGAAGGCCCGGAGCCCGGGACCATCGTGCAGTATTTCAAGGACGACGCGACCGCCTTCAACGCCCAGAAAAAGGACGTGATCGAGGGCAAGGGCGTGCTGAACAACCGCCTGTCCGAGTTCTTCATGACCGGGCTGAACAACATCGGCGTGCCGACCCACTTCCTCAAGCGCCTCAACATGCGCGAGCAGCTGGTTCGCGCCTGCGAGATCATCCCCCTCGAGATCATCGTGCGCAACTTCGCCGCCGGTTCGCTTGCCAAGCGCCTCGGGCTCGAGGAAGGCACGCCGCTGCCGCGCCCGATCGTGGAATACTGCTACAAGGACGACAAGCTGGGCGACCCGCTGGTCACCGAAGAGCACATCGCCGCGTTCGGCTGGGCCAGCCAGCAGGACATGGACGACGTTCTGAGTCTCGCGCTGCGGGTCAACGACTACCTGTCGGGCCTGATGTACGGCGTGGGCATCCGCCTCGTCGACTTCAAGATCGAGATCGGCCGGGTTTATGATGGCGACTACCAGCGCCTGATCGTGGCCGACGAGATCTCGCCGGATTCGATGCGCCTGTGGGACATCGAGACGGGCAAGAAGCTCGACAAGGACGTGTTCCGGCGCGACCTCGGCTCGCTCACCGACGCCTATACCGAGGTGGCGCAGCGCCTTGGGGTGATGCCGAAGCAGGCCACCCACATGGCCAAGCCGAAGCTCATCAACTGAGACAGTGTCGCGCCCGTCAGGGCGTGACATCAGGATTTGTGGAAAGATGAAAGGCGCTGGCCTTTCGAAGGGAACGGAGTGGTCGCCATGATGGCACGTGTGCATGTGATGCTGAAGGACGGCGTGCTCGATCCGCAGGGCGAGGCGGTGCGCCACGCGCTGCACGGGCTGGGCTTCGACGGCGTCGGTGGCGTGCGTCAGGGCAAGGTGATCGAGATCGAACTCGCCGAGGGGACCACCGAGGCGACCGTCACCGAGATGTGCGAGCAGCTGCTCGCCAACACGGTGATCGAGAGTTACAGCATCGAATTGATCTGATCGGGGCTGGTTTCAGTCTCTGTTTAGACTTTTGGGGTTAGGAACCTCCCGTCTGCCATGCAACGGGACGGTGTCCGCCCATGAAACTTCCCAAATTCTCCCTCAAGGCTCGGCTCGCGCTGAGCCTTGCGCTTTTGCTGCTGGTCTGCAGTGGCGCGATGTTCGCCACCTTCGATTTTCAGACCCAGCGCTCGATGATCGCTGCTGCGCAGGCGCGGCAGGACACTTCGCTGCGGATCCTGGTCGATCAGTTCTCGTCGGTCTACGACGGGATCGAGGTCGAGATGTCGCCCGACGGTCAGATCGACGAGCTGCGATGGGCGGCCCTGCCCGAGATTGATGGCCATGCGGTGATCGATCGCGTGGGGCGGATCTCGGGCGAGACGGCGACGCTTTTCGGCTGGGACGCGGCCGAGGGGGATTTCATCCGGCTCACCACCAACATCATCAAGCCCGACGGCAGCCGCGCGGTCGGCACCTGGCTCGGCAAGCAGAACCCGGTGCACGCCTCGATGCTGCGGAAAGAGACGTTCCGGGGCGAGGCGGTGATCCTCGGCAAGCCCTACTTCACAGTCTACGAGCCCGTCGTTTCCCCCAGCGGCGAGGTCATCGGCATTCTTTACGTGGGCGTCGACCGCTCGGTGATCGACGCGCAGGTCGCGCGCGACCGGCTGGTCGGGGTGGGGCTGTCGCTGGCGTTCTTGGCACTTGGCATCTTGGCGCTGATCTTCCTGCTGTCGCGCAACCTCGGACCGCTGTGGCAGGTCACGGCCCGGCTCGGGCACATGTCCGATGGCGATCTCGAAAGCGACGTGCCCCACCAGTCGCGCGGAGACGAGATCGGCGATACCGCCCGCGTGGTGGAGGAGTTCCGCACCAAGCTCGCGCGCGCCCACGAACAGGACGCCGAGCTCGAGCGCCGGCGGCTGGCGCAGGAACGCGCGGTGGCAGCGCTGCGCGAGGGGCTCGAGCGGCTGGCGAACCGCGACCTCGGAGCCCGCATTGGCGAAAGCGCCGAAATGCCGCCCGACTACGAAGAGCTGCGGGCGGATTTCAACATCGGCGTCGAAAGCCTCGCGCAGGCGATGGCCGAGGTCGAGACCGTCGCCTTCGGGGTGCGGGGCGCGGCCTCCGAGATCGGCTCGACCTCGGACGATCTCGCCCGCCGGGTCGAGGAGCAGGCGGCGACGCTCGAGAAATCCGCCGCGGCCCTGGATGCGCTGGCGGGCGCCGGTGCAGAGATCGCCACCAACGCGGAAGAGGCCGACCGTCTCGCGACCAACAGCCGGCGGCTCTCGTCCGAGAGCGAAGCCGTGCTGGGCCGGGCCATCGAGGCGATCGCGCGGATCGAGGATGCCTCGTCCAAGATCAACAACATCATCACCGCCATCGACGACATTGCGTTCCAGACCAACCTGCTCGCGCTCAACGCGGGCGTCGAGGCGGCGCGTGCCGGCGAGGCGGGCCGCGGCTTCGCGGTGGTGGCCTCCGAGGTGCGCAGCCTCGCCCAGACCGCGGCAGAGGCGGCGCAAGAGATCAAGACACTGATCCGCGCCTCCAACGACGAGGTCCGCGAGGGCAGCAATCTGGTGCAGCAGACCGGCGCCTCGCTGGGGCAGGTGCTCGAGCAGGTGGATTCGCTGGGCAAGCTGATCTCCGAGATCGCCGGGTCGGTGCGGACCCAGACCGACGGGCTGAGCGAAATCAACGGCAGCGTGCAGCAGCTCGAGGGCATGACCCAGCACAACGCCGCGGTGGTCGAAGAGCTGAATGCGGCGGGCCAGAGCCTCAACACCGAGGCGCAGCGTCTGTCCGAGACGCTCGAGGTCTTCGAAGGTGCAAACGGTGCTCCGTGTTCCATCAAGAAGACCGCCGAGACGCGAAAGGCGCCCGAGCAAGCACGCCCCGCGCCCGACGCCTGGGATGCTCCGGCCCAGCCCCGGCCCGCGTTGGCGGCGACCGGCACCGACGACGGCTGGGCGGATTTCTGACCAACCTGCGGACCTGGCGCTTGTCGCTTGATCTTCCATGCAGAATGACGTGTCCTCCTCCCGAACAACGGGAGGAGAGTTCACATGCGTGCTGCGGTTCTGCGGGCCTATAACGAGGATCTGTCGCTGGAGGAGGTGGCCGAGCCGCTCTGCCCCGAGGATGGGGTGGTGCTGCGGGTCCTCGCCTGCGGCGTCTGCCGCTCGGACTGGCACGGCTGGACCGGCGAGCATCCGCGGGTGAAGCCCGGCCAGATCCCCGGCCACGAATACTGCGGCGAGGTGATCGAAGCGGGGCCCCGGTCGCAATGGCAGCGCGGCGACGTGGTGGTCGCGCCCTTCATCCTCTCCTGCGGCACGTGCCCGAGCTGCCGCGCCGGCCAGCAGACGGTATGCTCGGACCAGCGCCTGCCCGGCTTCATCGAGCCCGGAGCCTTCGCCGAATACGTGGCGGTGCCGCGGGACTTCAACCTCGCACGGCTCCCCGAGGGCATGTCGCCGACGCTGGCGGCGGGGCTCGGCTGCCGGGTCACCACCGCGTGGCACGCGCTCACCGGGCGCGCGGCTTTGCAGGGCGGCGAGTGGCTCGCGGTGCATGGCACCGGCGGCGTCGGGCTCTCGGCGGCGCTGCTCGGCCGCGCGCTCGGGGCGCATGTGGTGGTGGTCGACGTGGTGCAGGAAAAACTCGACCATGCGCTGGGACTCGGCGTCGACGCGGCGGTCAACGCCAGCGAGGGCGACGCGGCGGCGCAGATCCGCGAAATCACCGGCGGCGGCCCGCATGTCAGCATCGAGGCGCTTGGCATTCCGATTACCGTCAACGCCTCGCTGCGCTGCCTGCGCCCGCTGGGACGGCACGTGCAGGTGGGGATGCCGGTGGGTCACACCGCCCACATGGACGTCGACATGTCCGCCGTCTACATGGGCAACCTCGCGCTTTACGGCACGCGGGGCATGCCGGCGCATCGCTACCCGTCGCTGCTGGGGCTGATCACCCGCAACAAGGTCGACCTCTCGCCGTTGATCGCGCGCGAAATCGGCCTGAGCGGGGCCAGCGCCGAGCTTGCGGCCTTCAACGGACCCACGCCGCCGGGCGTGGCGGTGATCACCGATTTCCAGTCGTGACCGGGACCCCGGCGTGAAATACGACCGCACAGCGTAAACGAGCCCAGGCCCCACGGTCGAAAACGGCCCGCCACAGCGACAAAACACTCGGTGCAATCCGACCGAAAACCCCGCAAGGCGGCATCCACCGATGCCGCCGGCAGGAGCAGGCAGGGGCCGATTGCGCTGCGTCGCAAAAGTCGTTATGCGGTGCGCAATCAGCCCTGAGCCTGCCGAGGGAGTTCCCCATGAAAGCCGCCGTCATCGTCTTCCCCGGGTCGAACTGCGACCGTGATCTTGCCGAAGGATTCCGCAAGGCGGGTCTCGACGTCCAGATGGTCTGGCACAAGGACACCGCGCTGCCCTCCGACATCGACATCGTCGGCATCCCCGGCGGCTTCTCCTTTGGCGACTACCTGCGCTGCGGGGCCATCGCCGCCAACTCGCCGATCTGCCGCGAGGTGAAGGCCCACGTCGAGCGCGGCGGTTACGCGCTGGGGATCTGCAACGGCTTCCAGGTGCTGACCGAAACCAAGATCCTGCCCGGCGCGCTGCTGCGCAACGGCGGTCTGAAGTACATCTGCCGCACCATCGGCCTGTCGGTCGCCGAGAGCCAGTCGATCTTCACCCGCGGCTACGAGGCCGGCGAGACGATCCGCATCCCGATCGCGCATCACGACGGCAACTTCACCGCCGATGCCGAGACGCTCGACATGCTCGAGGCCGAGGGCCGCGTCGCGTTCCGCTATACCGACAACCCCAACGGCTCGGATCGCGACATCGCGGGCATCCTGTCGTCGAACCGCCGTGTGCTTGGCATGATGCCGCACCCCGAGCGGGCCTGCGATCCCGCGCAGGGCAACGAGGACGGTGCGCGCCTTTTCGCCCATCTGACCGCCGCGCTGGCGGAGGCTTGACTTGAGCGCCTGAGCGCGCAGGCGTAGTCTGCGCCGCATGTCGGAACCGACCTCGGAAAGATTGCCGCGCGTGAGGCGCAGCGGCCCGCTCGGCTGGCGCGTACGGCTGGCGCTGGGTATCCTCGTGCTGCTTGCCGTGGCGACGGTCTGGACCACCAACCGTCTGCTCACCGACCGCTTCACCGAATCCACCCGAAACCGGGCCGAGCTGCGGCTGGCGCTCTATTCGGGCAACATCCTGTCAGAGCTCAGGCGCAACGCCATCGTGCCGCAGCTGCTGGCCCGCGACCCGGCGCTGATCGGGGCGCTGAATTCGGGCGATTTCAGCCAGTCGTCGCAGCGGCTCATTTCCTACGTGGACGAGATCGGCGCGGCCTCGCTGATGCTGCTCGACCGCGACGGTCGCACTGTCGCCGCGACCGACCGCAACCGCCTTGGCGAACAGCACCGAGGTGCGCCCTATTTCGTGAATGCGCTGCGCTCGAACACGACGGTCTTCACCACGCAGGCGCGCGAGGCGGGGGGGTATTCCTTCACCTACTCGCGGCGGGTCGAGAGCCAGAACACGGTGATCGGCGTCATCGTGGTCGAGGTCGACCTCGCCAAGTTCGAACGCGCCTGGGTCGGGATCACCGACGCGGTGGCGGTGCTCGATTCCGAGGGCACCATCGTACTTGCGACCGAGCCGCGCTGGCGTGGTCGGACCATGGACGAGGCGCTTGAGCGACAGTCGCCGGAAAGCGCCATCGAGCGCGCCATCAAGGCCACCGCCGACTGGACGGCGCTGCCCCCGGACGCCTACGTGCGCGGCGAGGCGGTGATGCAGGTCGACGGGCGCATCCCATTCCGAGGCTGGACCATGGCGACCTTCACCACCTACGCCTCGGTGCGCGAGAAGGTGAACGCGGTGCTGGCGCTCGAGATCATGGGCTTCGCGCTGCTCGCGGCGCTGGCCTTCTACGCGCTCAGCCGCAAGACGGCGCTGCGCATGGCCCTGTTCCAGCGGGAATCCGCCGAGCTGCGGCGCCTGAACGCACGGCTCCAGCGCGAGATCGCGGAGCGCGAGAAGGTGCAGAAGGACCTCGCCAGCGCAGAGCAGACGCTCGAGCAGAGCTCCAAGCTCGCGGCGCTTGGCGAGATGTCGGCGGCGGTGAGCCATGAGCTGAACCAGCCGCTGGCCGCGATGAAGACCTATCTCGCCGGCGCGCGGCTTTTGCTGCGCCGCAACCGGCCCGAAGAGGCGATGACCGCCTTCCACCGCATCGACGACCTGATCGAGCGCATGGGCGCCATCACCCGCCAGCTCAAGTCCTATGCCCGAAAGGGCCAGTCGCAGCTCTCGCCCGTGGACATGGGCGAGGCGCTGGCCTCGTCGCTGTCGATGATGGAGCCTCAGCTCAAGGCGCGGCGCGTGCGCATCGCCAAGATCCTGCCAGACGTGCCGGTCCGGGTGATGGGCGACCGGATGCGCATCGAGCAGGTTCTGGTGAACCTGCTGCGCAACGCCATCGACGCCACCAAATCCGAGGCGCACCCCGAGATCGAGATCATCCTCGCCAGCGGCGAGACCGCGGTCCTGAGCGTGCGCGACAACGGCCACGGCATCGAGGATCTCGATGCGCTGTTCGAGCCGTTCTACACCACCAAGCAGCCCGGCGACGGCACCGGGCTGGGGCTCGCGATCAGCTCGGGCATCGTTGCGGATCTCGGCGGGCGCCTGACGGCGCGGAACGGATCCGACGGCGGGGCTGTTTTCGAGATGCAGCTTCCTATCTTGAATGAAACGCACCAGGCGGCGGAATGACCACTCCGACCGCACCGAAGGCAGAACAAGGGCGAAAGACGAGAATGACAAAAGCCATGAAGATCGCCATCGTCGACGATGAAAAGGACATGCGCCAGTCCATCAGCCAGTGGCTGGCGCTGTCGGGCTACGACACCGAGACCTATGCCAGCGCCGAAGAGGCGCTCGGCGCGCTCGGGGCGGACTACCCGGGGATCGTGATCTCGGACATCAAGATGCCGGGCATGGACGGCATCCAGTTCCTGAAGAAGCTCATGGGCAACGACAGCGCGCTGCCGGTCATCATGATCACCGGCCACGGCGACGTGCCGATGGCGGTCGAGGCGATGCGCATCGGGGCCTATGACTTCCTCGAGAAGCCCTTCAACCCCGACCGGATGTCGGAGCTGGCGAAGAAGGCCACCAACGCCCGCCGCCTGACGCTCGACAACCGCGCCCTGCGCAAGGAACTGTCGGACGGCAGCCAGATCATGTCCAAGCTGATCGGCCAGAGCCCGGCGATGGAGCGCCTGCGCGAGGACGTGCTCGACCTGGGGCAGGCCGACGGGCACGTGCTCATCGAGGGCGAGACCGGCACCGGCAAGACGCTGATCGCGCACGCGCTGCACGCTGTTGGGTCGCGCGCCGGCAAGAAGTTCGTGCTGCTCTCCTGCGCGGCGATGGACGAGGACGCGCTGATGCAGCGTCTCTTCGGCCCGATGCAGCCCGAGGACACCCGGCTTCCGGCGATGGAAGAGGCGCGCGGCGGCACGCTGGTGCTCGAGGACATCGAGAGCCTGACCGACAGCGCGCAGGCGCGACTTCTGTCTGTGATCAACGACCAGGGCACCCCGCCCGAGACCCGCATCGTCGCCATCTGCAACCTGCAGGACGAGGGCCGCACCTGCGAGAGCGCGCTGCGTCCGGATCTCTACTACCGCCTCGCGGCGCTGAAGATCACAGTGCCGCCGTTGCGCGCGCGCGGCGAGGACATCCTGCGGCTCTTCACCCAGCTCTCGGACCAGTTCGCCGACGAGTACGGCTGCGACGCGCCCAAGGTCTCGGCGCAGGAGGCGGCGCAGCTTCTGCAGGCGCCGTGGCCGGGCAACGTCCGTCAGCTCATCAACCTCGCCGAGCGCGCGGTGCTGCAATCGCGGCGCGGGCAGGGCACCATCGCGTCGCTGCTGATGAACGACCACGAGGACATGCAGCCGGTGATGACCACCGAGGGCAAGCCGCTCAAGGAATACGTCGAGGCCTTCGAGCGCATGCTCATCGACAACACCATGCGGCGCCACAAGGGGTCGATCTCGGCGGTGATGGACGAGCTCTGCCTGCCGCGCCGGACGCTCAACGAGAAGATGGCGAAATACGGTCTGCAGCGGGCCGATTACCTCTGACTGCACCGGGCCGGACATCGTTCCGGCCCGTTTCGCAGAACTGTCTGCGAATCGTCACGGAATCGATTCTTCGCGATCCTACGGTCCGCGCCAAGCCGGGGCCGCGGTGGCGCCGTGCTGTGCCAGCGCCACGTGAGGGATCCTCGCCATGATGGTCATCGACCCGTTCCGCTTCGTCCTTGCCTGCTGTTTCCTGCCCGCCAGGAACGGGATGCTGTCGCAGTTCATTCGCGGCAAGCGCTACTGAAACGATCCTGCTCCCGCGCCTGACCGTGTGGGTCTCAGGACCCGTCGGGCGCCGCCAGTTGCAGGGCCGTGCCACCCAGTTCGCGGAAGGCCCGCTGGCGACAGGTCAGCACCAGTATCTGGAGATCTCCGGCCTGCCGGGTCAGCGCGTCGAACATGCGCTCGATGCGGTCGTCGTCGGTGAAGACCAGCGCGTCGTCGAGGATCACAGGCGCGGGGCGCCCGGCCGCGGACAGCATCCGCGCGAAGGCCAGCCGCACCAGCAGCGCGAGCTGTTCCTGCGTGCCGCCCGAGAGGATGTCGACAGGCTCGTGCGTGCCGTCGCGGACCAGCGCCTCGGGCAGCAGCGTCTCCTCGCCCCAGGTGAGCTCGGCCTCGGGCCAGAGCAGTTGCAGGAGCGGGCGCAGCTCGGCGGCGACCGGGGTGAAGTAGCGCTCGCGGGCGTCACTGCGGGCGCTTTCCAGCGCCGCCTCGAGCCGGGTGAGCACCGCCACCTCGTGTTCGATCCGGGCAAGATCGGCGCGGGCGGCGTCGAGCGCCTGTTCGGTTTCCGCCAGCCGTTCCTCGACCGCCTCGCCGGCGCTGCGGGCAATGCGCTCGTCCAGCGTCGCAAGCTGCGGTTTCAGCCGGGCGAGGTCGTCGCGGGCGCGGCGGTCCACCGACTCGGCGCGTTGCATGGCGGCCTTTGCCGAAGCCAGATCTGGCGCGGCGCGGGACTTTTCCGCAAGCCGGGCCTCGGCGGCGGCACAGGCGGTGGTGGCGCGTTGCAGCGCCTCGTTAAGCGCCGTTTCGTCCTCGGCGCCGAACCGGGCGAGCACCTCGGTCGCGCGTTTCTGGCGGTCGCCTGCACTGGTGAGTGCCGTGGTCAGGCGGACCGCCTCGAGCCGCGCCTCGGCCAGAGCCTCGGCGGCGTGGTCGCGCCCGGCGCGGGCCTGTTGCGCAGTATCCTGCGCCTCGCGAAGCGCCGCGCGGGTCCGGTCGGCGTCGCCCGCATCTTCGGCGGCCTCGTCCTCGGGGATCAGTGCCAGCGCCTCGCGCAGCGGATCGATGCCCTCGGGCGCAAGGCTGCGGAACACAGCCTGCGCCTCGCCCTGTTTGCGGTCCGCCAGCGCCCGGGCCTCCGCCGCGTCGCGGGCGGCGTCGGGGGTCTCGGCGCCAAGCTGGGCGAGCGCCTCGCGCAGCGCCGTCTCGCTTTTCGCGACGGTATCGGCGGCGGTGCCGGTCTCGCCCGGGTGGATGTCGAGCGTGCCGATGCCGTCGATCTCGAGCCGCGCGGCGCCGGAAAGGGGAAGGGGTGTGCCGTCCCCGAGCGCCTGCCCGTCGTGGCGGATGCGGCCCTCGGCACCGGGCAGGTAGCGGGCAGTGACCCGGGGCGCCGAGATGTCGCGGGCGGCAACGGCGGCGCCATGGGCCGAGACCAGAGCCTCGAGCCGGCGCATGGCGGCGGCATCCGGGCCGCGCCGAGCAGCGGCAGCCGCTTCTTCCATCTCCTTGCGCGCGGCCTCGGCGGCGGCGATGCGCTGCACCAGATCGTCGCGCCGCGCGGCGCCGTCGCGGGCGGCTTGCGCCCGCACGGCGCGGCGATGGGCGGCGTCGGCCTTTTCCAGTGCGGCCTGCGCCGCCTGCGCCCCGCTTTCGGCCGCATCGCGTGCCTGTTGCGCCGCGTCCTGTGCGGCGCGGGCGGCCGCGGCGGCCTCGGAGGTCGCGCGTTCCTCTGCCGCGGCCTCGTCGCGCTCGGCTGCTGCGGAGCGGAAGCGGTCGAGACGGTCGCGGGCGGTGGACAGCGTGAGTTGCGCGGTCTCGAGCCGCCGCGCCTCGGTGTCCAGCTCCTCGGCATGGCGCTCGGCGGTGACGAGGGCGGCGCGCGCCGCTTCCAGCCGGTCGGCGCGGGCGCGCGTGGCGTCGGGGTCTTCCAGCTCTGCCAGCTCGCGGCGGCAGCGCTTGCGGGCGGCGAGCGCCTCGTGCAGCGCGTCCGCGGTCGCGCCAAGCGTCGCGCGCTGGCCGTCGAGCGTCTGGAACCGTTCCTGCGCGGCGAACCACGGTCCACCTTTTTGCGGACGGCGGCTCTTGCCGGTGGCGTAGCGGGCGAGCTCTTCACGGCAGCGGTCGAGCGCTGCGTCCATGCGCCGCCCGCCGGTCATCGCCTCGACCTCTTCGCCGATCGACGACATGAGATCGCGCCGCGCCTCGAGCGCCGCTTTCTCTTCCTTGGGCGTCGCGGCGCCAAGATGGGTCAGCCCCTGCCGCACCCAGATCAGACCCGAAGGCCCGCCCTCGGCGCCACCGAGCAGGTCCGCGAGCCACGCCTCGGCCTCGTCCGATTGCGCGACCAGCCGGGACCCCTGATGCACGGTCGCCTCGGGTTTGGAGAACCAGCGCTTGGCGACGGTGAAGCGCCCGGCGTCGGTCTCGATCTCGACGGCCACCTCGGGGGCGCCGCCGGCGTGGGGGCGCAGCGAGGCGATCTCGCGGTTCTTCGAGCCGTGCGGGATGAAGAACAGCGCCTGGATCGCGTCGAAGAGCGTCGACTTGCCGGATTCGTTGGGCTCGCTCAGCACGTTGAGCCCGTCGGTGATGCCCTCGATCAGCACCGGGCTGGTGAAGCGCCGGACGTTCTCGAGCCGGATGCTGCGGAGCCTCATGCCTCGCCCTCGTTCACATAGGCGTAGAGCCGCGCCAGCGCGTCCGCCGCCACCTGCCGGTCGGCCTGCGGCAGCGTCTCGTCGGTGGTCTCGGCCCTGAGCGTGTTGGCGGCGAGGCGCAGCGCGCCGCCGTGGTCAATCTCGTCGAGATCGGCGGCCTCGATCTGGGTGCCGAGCGCGTCGGTGCGCAGCTCGAAATGAGCGAACTCGGGGCCGTGACGCTCGGCGGCACGGCGCAGCGCCAGCTGGTCGGCGAGCCCGGCCCAGCCCTCGGCGGCGACGCGCAGCAGGATGTCGCGGCGCCCGGTCGGAGGCAGCAGCGCGGCAAGCGCCCCGGCGGCGTCCTGCCGCGGGTGCAGCACCAGCGGCGTTTCGGTCCAGAGGAAGCTGCCGGTCTCGACCTCGGTCACCTGCGGCTCGGCGCCGGTGCCATCAATGGCGACGCAGAGACAGACGCCGCGTCGCCCGTGCTTGAAACGGTCCTGCTCGGGCGTGCCGGGGTAGTGGGTGCGCGGCGAGACCGTCATCCGACCGTGCCAGTCGCCAAGCGCGAGGTAGTCGAGCCGCGCGCTGCGGTCCCGGTCCGGCGCGATGGCGCCGCCGCTCTCGGTGAAATCGGTGATGCCGCCGTGGGCCAGCGCGATGCGGAGCGACCCCTCGGGCGTCTCGGTCTGCGCCAGCGTGGCGGTCGGATCGCTCCCCGAGGCGCGGAAGGCCACGGGCGCGGGCAGCAGCGTGGCACCGGGCGCCAGCGCCACCGGCGCGGGCTCGGTCAGCGCGTGCAGGTTGGCGGGTGCATCGCGGCGGAGCGTGTCCCAGAGCGGCTCGGCATCGCGCAGGTTGTCGTGGTTGCCGGGCAGCAGCCACCAGGTGAGCGTCTCGTCCTCGGCGATGGCGCCCAGCGTCTGCCGGATCAGCGTGGGCGAGGGCGTGGCGGTGTCGAAGCTGTCGCCCGCCAGCAGGATATGCTGCGCGCCACTCTGCCGCGCGGCCTCGGCGAGGCGCAGGAGCGCCGCGTGGCGGGCCTCCATCAGGCGGCCACGGATGTTGCCGTCGGCCGGCTCGGGAATGTTCGCGAAGCGGCGGCCGAGGTGAAGGTCGGAACTGTGTACGAAACGGAAGGTCATGGCTGCCCCGATCTGTGACCGGGCAGGGCGCGCTTGGCAAGGGTCAGCGTGCTGCGGCTGCCGTGTGTCGGAAAGGCCGGGGGGCGTGGAGCGGGTGAAGGGAATCGAACCCTCGTCTTAAGCTTGGGAAGCTCCTGCTCTACCATTGAGCTACACCCGCATCGGCGGTCTGATTACTTCAGCACCGGGCGGCTGGCAAGCGGTTGTTTCGCGGTCCCGTGCCGAGCCATGGAGATGCCGCAGCGCGGCACGCAAATCCGCCTTGCGCGCAAGGGCGCGGACGCATAGAAGACCGCAAATTCGACAGAGTACAGGCGGCGCTGAGAGACGGGGCCGCGCAAGAACCAAGGAAGATGACATGCAGGTCACCGAGACGCTGAATGAAGGTCTGAAGCGCGCCTATGAGCTCATCCTCACCGCCGAGGAACTGGACGCCAAGGTCAACGCAAAGCTCAAGGAAGCGCAGCCCGAGATCGAAATGAAGGGCTTCCGCAAGGGCAAGGTGCCAATGCCGCTGCTCAAGAAGCAGTTCGGCGAGCGTCTGCTCGGCGAGTCCATGCAGGAAGAGATCGACGCGGCGATGTCGAAGCACTTCGAAGAGAGCGGCGACCGTCCCGCGCTCCAGCCCGAGGTCAAGATGACCAACGAGGACTGGAAAGAAGGCGACGACGTGAACGTCGAGATGTCCTACGAGAAGCTCCCGGACGTGCCGGAGGTCGACCTCTCGGGCGTCGAGATCGAGAAGCTCGTGGTCAAGGCCGACGACGCGTCGGTGGACGAGGCTCTGGCCTCGCTCGCCAAGACCGCGCAGGACTTCAAGGACCGCAAGAAAGGCACCAAGGCCAAGGATGGCGACCAGGTCGTGATCGACTTCGTCGGCAAGGTCGACGGTGAGCCCTTCGACGGCGGCGCCGCCGAGGATTACCCGCTGGTGCTGGGCTCCGACTCCTTCATCCCGGGCTTCGAAGAGCAGCTCGTGGGCGTGAAGGCCGAGGAAGAGAAAGCCGTCGAGGTCACCTTCCCCGAGGAATACGGTGCCGAGCACCTCGCCGGCAAGGCGGCCGTCTTCGATGTGACCGTCAAGGCCGTGAAAGAGCCCGTCGAGGCCGAGGTCGACGACGAGCTCGCCAAGAAGTTCGGCGCCGAGGACCTGGAGTCGCTCAAGGGCCAGATCCGCGAGCGCCTCGAGGCGGAATTCGCCGGTGCCGCGCGCCAGGTGATGAAGCGTGACCTGCTCGACAAGCTCGACGCGCTGGTCAGCTTCGAGCTGCCGCCGACCCTCGTCGACGCCGAGGCCAAGCAGATCGCCCACCAGCTCTACCACGAAGAGCACCCGGAAGATCACGGCCACGACCACGGCGCCATCGAGCCGACCGAAGAGCACAGCAAGCTCGCCGAGCGCCGCGTGCGCCTTGGCCTGCTGCTCGCCGAGATCGGCCAGAAGGCAGAGGTCGAGGTGACCGACGCCGAGATGACCCAGGCGATCATGAGCCAGGCCCGCCAGTACCCGGGCCAGGAACGCGCCTTCTTCGACTTCGTGCGCCAGAACGCCCAGATGCAGCAGCAGCTGCGCGCGCCGATCTTCGAGGACAAGGTTATCGATCACATCGCGGCTCAGGCCAAGGTGTCCGAGAAGGAAGTTTCTAAGGACGAGCTCCAGACCGCCGTCGAGGCGCTCGACGAGGAGTGATCCCGGGATCACCGGGCGGTCTTCCGGATCGCCCGCCAGAATACGAAAAGGCCGCCCCAAGGGGCGGCCTTTTTGCTTGGCTCAGAGGCGGCGGGCGGTCACTCCGCGGCCATGGCCCTCAACAGGTCGATGATGGCGCTGCGGCGCTCTGCAGAGAGCGAGCGGAGCAGCATGGCGACGGTGCGCGTGTCGCGCAGGAGAAGTTCGTCGTCGGTGCCGATATCAGTCTGTTCGTCAAAGAATGCCTCGAGCGGTAGCGCAAGCACACGGGCGATCTCGCACAGATGGGTCGCGGGGATCCGCCCGCCGCCTGTCTCGTACCGATAGATCTGCTGGGTGTGTGCCCCGATCTTGTTCGCCAGTTCCGACTGGGTGAGCCCTGCGGCTTGCCTATGCTGGCGAACTCGTGCTGCGATGCGTTGTTCCAACGTCACGTCTTTTTCTGCCCTTTCTACTTGCTGCCCGGAAACCGCGTCCGGTGTCGGACCGGGGGGAGGTGCACGCTGTCACGACGGGGAGCAAGTTTTAGATGTAATCCTGTTTAATTCTTAGTTTTTTGGTGACGGAGTTCGATCAGGAAAGAGAACATTCGGCACATTCAGGAGCGAATAATTGCCGAAACAAACCGTACGCGATTCTATTTTTTGCTGTAAGTCTCGCAAAACGGGAGTGGGTGCATAAAAAAACCGCGCCGGGTTTGCCGGCGCGGTCTCTTTTTTGGCATTGGCGTGACCGCCGCGATCAAGATCCCTGGGATCAGTTCGCGCCGTCGTCGCCTTCCGGGGTGTCGACGATGTCGGCATCGTCGGAACCGGCTGCGCCGAGATCGTCGAACAGCTCGGAGATCTCGAATTCGGCCTGGGCCTCTTCCTCGGCAGCGAGTTCCTGGATCGACTTGCCCGACGCCTGCAGCTCTGCCTCTTCCGGCGAGCGGGCGACGTTGATCGTGACCACGCACATCACTTCGGGGTGCAGGTGCACCTCGACGTCGTGCAGACCCAGTTCCTTGATCGGCTGGCGGATGATGACCTGCTTGCGGTCGATCGAGAAGCCTTCGGCGGTCGCGACATCGGCGGCGTCACGGGTGGTGACGGAGCCGTAGAGGTTGCCGCCATCCGATGCCGAGCGAATCACGACGAACTGCTGTCCGTCGAGCTTGTCGGCGAGGGCTTCGGCTTCCTGCTTGGTCTCGAGGTTACGGGCCTCGAGCTGAGCTTTCTGCGCTTCGAACTGGGCGATGTTCTCTTTCGAGGCGGTCAGCGCCTTGCCCTGCAGGAGCAGGTAGTTGCGGGCGTAGCCGGCCTTGACGTCGACGACATCGCCCATCTGGCCGAGCTTGGCCACGCGCTCAAGAAGAATGACTTGCATGTGCCTGTCTCCTTATTTCACGACGTAGGGGAGAAGGGCGAGGAAGCGGGCGCGCTTGATGGCGCGGGCCAGCTCACGCTGCTTCTTCGCGGACACTGCGGTGATGCGCGACGGAACGATCTTGCCACGCTCCGAGATGTAGCGCTGCAGCAGCTTCGTGTCCTTGTAGTCGATGGCAGGTGCATTGTCGCCCGAGAAGGGGCAGACCTTGCGGCGGCGGAAAAACGGTTTTGCAGCCATGGTTTAACTCCTCTTCTTCAGGTGATTAGTTGCGGCGCTCGCGGCGGCCTTCGCGCTCGTCGCGCTTCTGCATCTGGACCGACGGACCTTCGGCGTGCTCTTCGACCTTGATGGTCAGGACGCGCATCACGTCGTCATGCAGGCGCATCAGGCGCTCCATTTCCTGCACGGCTGCGGCGGGCGCATCGGTGCGCAGGAAGGCGTAGTGGCCCTTGCGGTTCTTGTTGATCTTGTAGGCCATGGTCTTCACGCCCCAGTACTCGGAATCGACGATCTTGCCGCCGTTGTCGGAGAGGACGGTGCCGAAATGTTCGACGAGGCCTTCGGCCTGCGCGTTGGACAGGTCCTGACGCGCGATGAAAACATGCTCGTAAAGCGGCATGTGAGCTCCATTTCTGTCTGGGCGCATTTCATAGGACAGGCTCACCCTCCGCACCTGCCCACGAGAGACTGCGCGGTTGAAACGTTCACGCGAAGGGATGCGCCCATATACACCGATGAGCGGCAGGATCAAGCGCGAACGGCCGCGTCGGGCCGGGCCTTTGGTGCGGTGTCTGCGGGGGCGGGGCCTTGCCCGGAAGTCCGCCGCATGTCGCAGCATACCCGGCGGGATTGATGCCGAGGCTCGCGGCAGAAGATCAAGGGCAGAACGCCCGTGCCGCGACAGGAGCCGAGCGATGATTGGCGCCGCAGAGATCCACCAGACTGGCCTGCCAATGGGTCGGCCGCGGGGGCGCTGTGGCTGGGGGGGTGCTGATGACCGCTTCCGCCGGGGCGCGGGGCTCGTCATGGTGGCGATGGGACTCCGGCCCGCGCCTCGGACGGAGGAGGCGGGGCTCATGCGGGCGGGACTCTCGGTCTCCACGCTGATCGCCGGGCGCTGCAGTCCGACCTGCCTGCGCGCGGAGCGACGCCGACCCGGACGCCCGGCTGCGCGGAAATCTGCAAGACAAGTGTTCGTTTTCGAACAGTTTCTGTGGGGGGAGCGGCAGTTGCGGCAGCGCAGCAAACCGCCATCTATCCGTCATCGGCAGGCTCACTGGGATCCTGCCCGAACGACCCCTTTTCATCCTGACGGAGCCCGACATGAAATCGCTTCTTCTCGCCGGCCTGATCGCGGCCACTCCCCTCGCCGCAGTCGCAGCCCCCGAGAGCTACACGCTCGACAGCAGCCACAGCCAGATCGTCTTCTCCTACAACCACCTCGGTTTCTCGACCGGCTACGGCATGTTCTCGGGCTTCACGGGCGATATCTCGTTCGACGCCGAAGATCCGGCCGCGTCCTCCGTCGAGGTCTCCTTCCCGGTACGCTCGATGCTGACCGGCTGGGAAGCCCGCTTCGAGCACTTCATGAGCGACGATTTCTTCGGCGCCACCGATGACAGCGAGTTGGTGACCTTCACCTCGACCGGCATCGAAGTGACCGGCGACGACACCGCGCTGATCACCGGCGACCTGACGCTGAACGGCGTGACCAAGGAAGTGGTGCTCGACACCGTCCTGACCAAGGCCGGCGAGCACCCGATGGAAGGCAAGCCGTGGCTCGGCTTCCACGCCACCACCACGCTGGTGCGTTCGGACTACGATCTCGGCATGTTCGCGCCCTACGTGAGCGACGAGGTCGAGGTCGAGATCTCGGTCGAGGCGATGAAGGCCGAGTGATCGGTCCTGTCCGTTCGCTTGTTTGACCGGGTGATGGTCCGACCGGCGGAATGATCGAGAACAGACTGCGGGACCCCCGGGGCGTATGCTTCGGGGGTCTTTTCGTGTTTGGCGTCGGGCTTTGTTGGAGGGGCGAGAGGGGGCGCTGCCCCCTCGGCGCGTGCCGCGCCTCACCCCCGGAGTTTATCTGGCAAGATGAAGGAGCGGGGTTGCGAGGGGTGAGGGGCCGGGATGCGGGAGAGGGCGCTGGCGGGATCGCCAGGGGGGGAAGGTCCGAGGGGGGATGTGGCCGGGTGCGGGCTCAGGTCCGGGTGGCGGTGTAGTCGCCCAGGCGCTTTCCGGGTTCGTCCACGAAGAGGCCGGGCAGCGGGGCGAGGGCGGTGATGCGGTCGAGGCGGAGCGTGGTGAAGTCGCCTTGGGTCTCATTCCAGGCGGTGCAGGTCCAGATCCGGCCCCAGTAATCCAGCGCGAGCGGCCGCAGGTCCTGTGGCGCGGGCGTGTCGCGCAGGGTGACGCGGAGCTTCTGGCGGGCGCGGATGGCGGCGCGCACCGCCGGCATGTGGCGGAAGCCCTGCGCGGCCTCGTGGAACGGGTAGGCGGCGAAGCCGAAGCTGCCGGGCTCTGCGGTGCCGTCCTCGGGCAGGAGCGCGTCGATCTTGCGCGACAGCGAGCGCGCCGCCTCGGCCAGTTCCGGCAGGTCGCCGGCGCCGGCGCCCACCGCAGCGAGGCCGAGGTGCAGCACCTCGAGCTCGGTCTCGGTCAGGTTCAGCGGCGGCAGGGTGAGGCTGGCGCGGGCGGCGTATCCGCGGCCGCGGGTGCCCTCGATGGCGATGCCCGAGGCGGCGAGCGTGTCCATGTCGCGGTAGATCGTCCGCTGCGAGACGCCGAGCTCGGCAGCCAGCGCCTCGGCGGTGTGCACGCCGCCATCCTTGAGGCGGGTCATCAGGGCATAGAGGCGGTCGGTCTTCTTCATGCGATTCGTCGGGCTGGGGCTGGGTGCGTCGGGGAGCGATGAGTTTGAACAACTGACAGGTTTTTGTCAAAGAGCGCGGCGAATTCCGTGTGGCGATGCGGGCGCGGTGGGCTTTCCCGCTTCCTGTGGCGCAAGCGCCGTTCTAGAGATCGGACAGAATTGATGCACGGGCGCCGGAGCAGGTGGCCCGCGACAGGAGACTAGAGACATGCTCAACAACATCGGCCTTCCCGGCCTTCTTCTCATCGCCATCGTTGTTCTGGTGCTGTTCGGCCGCGGCAAGATTTCCAACCTCATGGGCGAGGTCGGCAAGGGCATCACCGCCTTCAAGAAGGGCGTGAACGACGGCCAGAAGGAGCTCGAGGACGAAAAGGCGGACAGCGCCAAGGACGTCACCCCGGCCGAGACCGAAAAAGACAAGGTGTAAGCCCACATGCTGGATCTGGGATGGTCCGAGCTGCTGGTCATCGGAATCGTGGCGCTGATCGTGGTCGGGCCGAAGGACCTGCCCGTGCTCTTCCGCAATGTCGGACGGTTCATGGGCAAGGCGCGCGGGATGGCCCGCGAGTTCACCCGCGCCATGAACGATGCCGCCGACGAGAGCGGAGTGCGGGACGTGGCCAAGACCTTCAAGACCGCGACGAACCCGCTGGGCTCGGCGATGGACGGGGTTCGGGACGCGGCGCGCACCATGACCGACCCCGCGCCCGCGAAGAAGACCACGTCGCTCAAGGAAGACCCCGCCGCGCTCGATCCCGAGCGTGAGGAGGCCAAGAAGCGCATCGAGGCCAGTGCGGCGCGGACTGCCGCCGACCGGCAGCGGCGCGATGCCGAGGCCGCCATGAAGCGCGCCGAGGAAGCCGCCGCCAAGGCCGAGGAGATGGAAGCGGCGCTCAAGAAAGACGGTGAGGCATGAGCCACGCAGACCATGACGAGATCGAAGACAGCTCGGCGCCGCTGATCGAGCACCTGGCGGAGCTGCGCACGCGGCTCATCCGCTCGGTGATCGCGTTCATCATCGGGATCTGTCTCGCCTTCACCGTGGCCGAGCCGATCCTGCAGTTCCTGCTGGGACCGATCGAGGAAACGCTGCGCAATCTTGGCGATCCGTCGCCCACGATGCAGTACACCAGCCCCCAGGAATACCTGTTCACGCTGTTCCGCATCTCGATGGTGTTCGGCTTCGGGCTGGCCTTCCCGGTGATCTCCTACCAGCTCTGGCGCTTCGTGGCGCCGGGGCTCTACAAGTCCGAGAAGGGCGCGTTCCTGCCGTTCCTTGTCGCCTCGCCGGTCATGTTCCTGCTGGGCGCGAGCTTTGCGCATTTCGTGGTGACGCCGCTGGCGATGGCCTTCTTCTTGGGCTTCGCGGACGTGTCGTCGATTTTTGCCAACCTGCTCTCGACCGCGGCCGACCGGGTGAGCGACGGCGTGGCGGGCGTGCCCGCAGCCGAGCCCGCGATGGTGCCCGAGACCACGGAAGGCATCCGCATCACCTTCTTCGGCAAGGTGAACGAGAGCCTCGACATCACGCTGAAGTTCATCATCGCCTTCGGGCTCTGCTTCCAGCTGCCGGTGCTGCTGACCCTGATGGGCAAGGCCGGTCTGGTGTCGGCCGCCGGTCTCGGCAGCGTGCGCAAGTATGCGGTCGTGGCAATCCTTGTGCTGGCCGCGCTGGTGACGCCGCCGGACGTGACCACGCAGGTCATCCTGTTCACGGTGGTCTACGGGCTCTACGAGATCTCGATCTTCCTCGTCCGCATGGTCGAGAGGAAGCGCGAGAAGGAGCTGCGGGCACAGGGTCTGTGGTTCGACGAAGATGAAGAAGACGCCGCAGAGGACGGCGAGGGCAAGGAAAAGACGTGACCGAAGACCAACTTGAACGGATCGCGGCGGCGCTGGAGCGTATGGCTCCGGCGCCGCTCGCCGCACCTGATTTCGACGCTGCCGAGGCCTTTGTCTGGCACGTCGACCCGGACCGGCTCGAGCCGGTGGCCAAGGTGAACCGGGTGCCGCTGCCGCTGCTGGTGGGCATCGACCGCACCCGCGACACGCTGCTGGCCAACACGGAGCAGTTCGCCCGTGGCCTCGCGGCGAACAACGCGCTGCTCTGGGGCGCGCGCGGCATGGGCAAGTCGAGCCTCGTGAAGGCGGTCTGTGCCGAGGTGCGGGCCCGGGGGCAGGACCTGAAGCTGGTGGAGCTGCAGCGCGAGGATCTCGGCTCCGTGGCGCGGCTGCTGAACCTGCTGCGGGCGTCCGACCGGCGCTTCGTGCTGTTCTGCGACGACCTGTCGTTCAGCCACGACGACCAGCATTACAAGAGCCTCAAGGCGGTGCTGGACGGCGGCATCGAGGGGCGCCCTGACAACGTCCTGTTCTACGCGACCTCGAACCGGCGTCACCTGATGCCGCGGGACATGATCGAGAACGAGCGCAGCTCGGCGATCAACCCGTCCGAGGCAGTCGAGGAGAAGGTCTCGCTGTCTGACCGCTTCGGCCTCTGGCTCGGTTTCCACCCGTGCTCGCAGGACGAGTATCTCGAGATGATCCGCGGCTATTGTTCGGCGCACGGGGTCGAGGTCGAGGAAGAGGTGCTGCGGGCCGAGGCTATCGAATGGCAGGCGACGCGCGGCGCGCGGTCGGGCCGGGTGGCGTGGCAGTTCTTCACCGACCTCGCGGGCCGCAAGGGCGTGGCGATCTGAGCCACGCGTCGGCCGTGGTCCTGGCCTTGTCGGGACCATCCAGAATCAGGATCGCGGGAAAAGAAGAAAGGCGGGGTGATGTGCCCCGCCTTTTCCCGTTTCCGGTCTGTGCGATGCCTTCGGACCCGCAGGCCAGGGCTCAGCGCAGGTAGCTCATCGGATCGACGCTGTCGAAGCCCTTGCGCACCTCGAAGTGCAGGAAGCTCGGGTCGCCGGAGCGGACCTTGCCGATGGTCTGGCCACGGCTGACCGACGAGCCTTTCTCGACCGTCAGGTTGTCGACGTGGGTGTAGATCGACAGCACGTCGTCGGCGTGACGGACAACCACGATACGCACATTGTCGGTGTTGGTGGTGATCGCCGCGACCGTGCCGCTCTCGGCGGCCTTGACCGGGGTACCGGCCGGGGCCGAGATGTCGATGCCGTCGTTCTTGCCCTTGGAATACTCGCGGATGATGGCGCCGTTGACCGGCATCGCCATGCGCGCATTCGAGCTGGCGCTCGCGGCGGCCTGCTTCTGGCCGATGTCGGCCACCGGGGCGGCGGCGGTCGCGGAGGCGGCCTTGGCCTGGGTCTCGGCAACCGAAGGCTGGTTCTGCGGCAGCGGCTGCGTCGAGGACGGCGGCTGCGGCGTGGGCGAGCCGGCACCGGGCGCGGTGGTCGCAGCGGCCGAGGTCGTGACCGGGCGGCTTGTGGTGGCGGTCCTGTCGACCACCGGTATCAGCAGGTACTGGCCTTCGCGCACGGTGAAGTTGCTGTCGAGCGCGTTCCAGTCCGCCAGCGAGCGCGGCGTCACGTTGTAGAGCCGTGCGATCGTGTAGGCGGTCTCGCCGCGGGTCACCTGGTGGCGGATCGGCTCGACGCCGCTCGAGCCCGTCGAGGCGGCAGGCGCGGGCGAGGCCGGGGCACGGTCGATGGCCGAGCTTGCCAGCGTGGTGATGTCGACCTGTCCCGCGGGCTGGATCGGGCCGGTGGCCACGGCGCCGGTGGAGGGCGAGGGCTCGGACACGCGCCGGGGCAGGGCGATGATCTCGCCGTCGCGCAGCTGGTCGTCCGGCTGGATGCCGTTGTAGCGCGCCAGCTCGCCTGCGGGCAGGTTGATGCGGGTGGCGACGTCGCTCAGCGTGTCGCCCCGGCGGGCCACGGCCACCTGGTAATTCGGGTAGGAGATGATGCCCCGACTATCGGCGGCGGGCCGGTCCTCGACCGCAGTCAGCGCCGCCTGGCTGGTGTCGACCGGACCGCCCATGCGCCCGCGCATGTCGTAGTCGAGCGGCCCCGAGCAGGCGCCGAGCGCCGCCAGTAGGGCGATGGGCGCGCCAAGGCGCAGGGGGAGCGGGCGGAATGTGCTGTCCATCTCGATATCCTCTGATGCGCCCCTTGTTCCCGGGACGTCACGGCAAATGTGCCGGCGTGTCTAGCTGTCCTTGGCCAGCCCTTCCACCAGCGGCACGAAACGCACGGGGCGCATTTCGTCATAATCGTAGCCCTGATCGGTGCGGGTGACGCGGATCAGGTGCTGCACGGTGTCGGACTGCCCTACGGGCAAGACCATGATACCGCCAATCCTCAGCTGGGCCAAGAGCGGGCCGGGCGGATCCTCGGCGGCGGCAGTCACGAGAATGCGGTCGAAGGGCGCCTGGTCCGGTAGCCCGTGGCTGCCGTCGGCGGTGAAGGCGGTGATATTGACGAGATCGAGCGCATCGAAGACCGCGCGGGCCTCGGCCACCAGCCTGCGGTGGCGGTCGACGGTGTAGACCCGGCGCGCCAGCAGGCTGAGGATCGCCGCCTGGTAGCCCGAGCCGGTGCCGACCTCGAGCACCTTCTCGCGCCCGGTGAGCCGCAGCGCCTGGGTCATCAGCGCGACCACCGACGGCTGCGAGATCGTCTGGCCGCAGGGAATCGGCAGCGGCATGTCCTCGTAGGCGCGTTCGTTGAAGTAGCCCTTCACGAAGGCGCCGCGGTCGATCTTCTCCATGGCCTGAAGCACGGCAGTCTCGGTCACACCGTGGGAACGGAGCGCATAGAGGAACTGCATCTTGGCTTCCGGCGTGAAGCTCATGCGAAGGCATCCCCGAGATCGGCCAGCGCATCGTGCGCGGTGAGATCCGCGCGCATCGGGGTGACCGAGATCCAGCCGTCGAGATTGGCCTCGGAATCGCAGCCCGGCGTCGCCGCGACGCGTTGGTCGCCGCCACGGATCCACAGGAAGCGGCGCCCCGAGGGCGAGAGATGCGGCTCGGTGGTGAAGCAGGTGCCGCGGCGCTTGCCCTGCGGCACCATCCGCGTGCCCTTCACCCGCGCGGCGGGCACCGGCGGGAAGTTCACGTTCCAGAACAGCGGGTAGTCGCCGCCACTTGCGGGCGTCAGCGCGAGGATCCGGCGAATGACCTCGGCGCCATGGGTGGCGGAGGCCTCGAAGGGAGTCGGCAGATCGCGGGTCTCCGGCCCGAGGAACTGCGACAGGGCGATGCTGGGGATGCCCTGCAGCGAGCCCTCCATCGCGCCGCCCAGCGTACCCGAGTAGAGCGCGTTCTCGGCCGAGTTGTTGCCGCGGTTCACGCCCGAAAGCACGAGATCCGGCGTCGTGTCGGACATGACGTCATGGATGCCCGCGAGCACGCAATCGGCGGGACTGCCCTCGGCCGCCCAGCGGCGCGGGCCCATCTCGGTGACCATCATCGGGTGGGTGTAGCTGATGCAATGGGCGACGCCCGATTGCTCGAAGGCCGGGGCAACGGTCCAGACCTCGCCCTCGGGGCCAGCGATATCGGCGGCGATGGCCGCGAGCACCTTCAGCCCGGGGGCGCTGATGCCGTCGTCATTGGTGATCAGAATACGCATGGAACCCCCTGTCTTTCGGCCTGAATAGGCAATGTGGCAGGACGGGGCAAGGCGGCTGAGACCGATGCCGCCAAGAGCGTTGCGGAACTGTCAGCGCAACCGCAGGGCGCCGCATTTGTCACCGGCAGTGGGGCTTGGCGCGCCTCCCCGCGAAGAGGCGGCAGGATGTGGCGCGCCTCCCCGAGAGGAGGCGCCGTCGTTCAGCCGAGCTCGAGCTCCGCCAGAAGCCGCGCGGCCTCGGCGTAGGGGCTGGTGAGCACTGACTTGTCCTCGCCCGGGTGGAACCGCATCCGGGTGGTGGTGTTCATCGGCGCGGGCGTCACGATGTCGACCCGCGGGCCGGTCTTGACGCTCTCGGCCTGCCAGCTCCGGGCCAGCGCGATCTGCGCGCCCTTGGTGGTGCCGTAATGGCCGTAGAACTTGGCGCCCGAGTGGTCGTCCTCGAAGAACACCGCGCGGCCCTCGGGGCCGAGCAGCGCCGCCATGAAGGGCACGAGATAGCCCATCGGCGTGAGGTTGGTCTTCACCGACTTTTCCCAGTCGGCGGCGTCCATGTGGCTTGCGGGGGCCAGCGGGGCGGCATGCACGGCGGTGTGAAGCCAGAGCGCCGCGCCACCCCAGCGGTCATGGACCGAGCGGCAGAGCTGCGCCATCGCATCCTGCTTGGTGATGTCCATGGGCGCGAGCGTGGCGGCGCCGCCACGGGCCTTGATCCGGTCGTCCAGATCCTCGAGCCCGCCCACGGTACGGGCGACGGCGACGACGTGGAAACGGGGGGCGAGCGCCTCGGCCAGGGCGAAGCCCAGTCCACGCGAGGCACCGGTGACAATTGCAATCTGCTCGGGGGCGATCTGGTCGGTCATGGGCGATGCATCGCCGCCCGCGGGCGGTTTGTCAACGTGCTCAGCGGGAGCCGGGCAGGCTGAGCCACTCGGCCCGGCCGCCCTGCGACAGCGCGACGCGGCTGTCGTCGATGGCGACCACGCGGTGGCTGCCGACGCGCGAGCCGACGCCGACCTTCTCGATGCGGCCGCCGGGCACGCGGAGCAGCGCCCCGGGGGCGGATTCCTTGCCGAAGACCCCGAGCAGGACGATGCCGCGGCTCGAGAGGCTGGCGGAGGTGGTGGCCGATTTCGCCACGATGGGATTGGATTGGTCTTGTGCCATTCTGGCCATGTCTTTCGCTGTGTCTGCTGGTGCGCCGCGGGAGATAGACAGGCGCGCCGGAGGGCGAAAGAGGGCCGTGACGTCACGAATCTGCGACGTCACGACGGGTGGCGGAAAGCAGCCGCCGTCATCGGCGAGGGGGCGCCTGAAGCGGCGCGCCCCCGTCCGCGCGCCTTACTCGGCGGCGGGTTTGAGCTTGAAGCCCTTCTCGATCATGTCGACCGGAGCGATTGGATAATCGCCGGTGAACACCGCGTCGTAATAGGCGGGCGCCTTGGGATCGCGGCCGTTCTCCTCGCCCAGAGCTTTGTAGAGCCCGTCGATCGAGATGTAGTTCAGAGAATCCACCCCGAGGTAGTCGCGGATCTCGGTCTCGGACATGCGCGCGGCGATGAGCTGCTCGCGGTCCGGTGTGTCGATGCCGAAGAAGCACGGCCACACGGTGGGCGGGCTCGCGATGCGGAAGTGCACCTCGGCGGCGCCGGCCTCGAGGATCATCTCGCGGATCTTGCGCGACGTGGTGCCGCGAACGATGGAATCGTCGATCAGGATCACCCGCTTGCCGCGGATCAGGGCGCGGTTCACGTTGAGCTTGAGGCGCACGCCCATGTTGCGGATCTGCTCGGTGGGCTCGATGAAGGTCCGGCCGACGTACTGGTTGCGGACGATGCCCATCTCGAAGGGAATGCCGGATTCCTGGCTGTAGCCGATGGCCGCGGGAGTGCCGCTGTCGGGCACCGGGCAGACCATGTCCGCGTCGACGGGGGCTTCACGCGCGAGCTGGCGACCGATCTCGCGGCGCACCTCGTAGACCGACTTCCCGCCGAGCACCGAATCCGGGCGGCTGAAGTAGACGTATTCGAAGATGCAGGGCTGCGGACGGCGCGGCTCGAACGGGCGGAAGCTCTCGACGCCCTTCTCGCTGATGACGACCATCTCGCCCGGTTCGATCTCGCGGATGAACTCGGCGCCGATGATGTCGAGCGCGCAGGTCTCGGAGGCGAGGATCATCGCGTCGCCCAGGCGGCCCATGACCAGAGGCCGGACGCCCATCGGATCCCGCACGCCGATCAGCTTGGAGCGGGTCATCGCGACGATCGAGAAGGCGCCCTCGCACTGGCGCAGCGCTTCCTTCATCCGGTCGGGGATGGTGCGGCCCATGGAACGCGCCATCAGGTGGATGATGCATTCGCTGTCCGACGAGCTCTGGAAGATCGAGCCGCGCTCGATCAGCTCGCGGCGCAGCTGGATGGCGTTGGTGAGGTTGCCGTTGTGGGCAATCGCGGCGCCGCCCATGGCGAACTCGCCGAAGAACGGCTGCACGTCGCGGATCACCGCACCCTTCTTGCCGCTGGTCGAGTAGCGCACGTGGCCGATGGCCAGCGCGCCGGGCAGCGTCCTCATCAGGGTGGCGTTGGTGAAGTTGTCGCGGACGTAGCCGAAGCGACGGGCCGAGTTGAAGCCCTCGTCGGGGTCGTAGGAGACGATACCGCCCGCCTCCTGGCCGCGGTGTTGCAGGGCGTGCAGCCCTAGGGCCACGAAGTTCGCCGCGTCCGCGACGCCGAGGATGCCGAAGACGCCGCATTCCTCGTGCAGCTTGTCTCCTTCCAGATCGTCGGAATCAAAGGGATTAGCGGGGTGCAGGGTGCGCTCGGACAAGGGCAGCTCCGAATCCTGAATATGGGAGATGCGGTCTCTTTAAGACCTCGGAAGGGAAGTGTCACGAAAACATCTTATTCCTCTGAACCATATGGAGTGCCTGACAGCAATGTGAAGAGGCGCCGCGACAGGAGGCCGCGTGTTTTCGGCTGGTCGCTGCGGCGGGTCCGCCTAGTTTTTCTACCACAGGATGCAAGTAAAGGTCTCATTCGCGCAGGAGAAGCCGCATGGACAGCTTTCTCGGTCTCGACGCCACGATCCTCGCCCGGATCCAGTTCGGTTTCACGGTGTCGTTCCATTTCATCTTCCCGGCGATCAGCATCGGGCTGGCGAGTTATCTCGCCGTGCTCAATGCGCTCTACCTGTGGAAACGGGACGCGACCTACCTGCGGCTCTTCAATTTCTGGGTGAAGATCTTCGCCATCAGCTTTGCCATGGGCGTGGTCTCGGGCATCGTCATGTCCTACCAGTTCGGCACCAACTGGTCGGGCTTCTCGGACAAGGCGGGGCCGGTGGTGGGGCCGCTCATGGCCTACGAGGTGCTAACCGCCTTCTTCCTCGAGGCGGGGTTCCTCGGGATCATGCTCTTCGGGCGCAGGAAGGTGGGGCCGGGGCTGCACATGCTCGCCACGCTGATGGTAGCGGTGGGCACGGCGATCTCGGCCACGTGGATCCTGTCGGTGAACTCGTGGATGCAGACCCCGCAGGGCTTCGGCATGAACGAGGCGGGGCAGTTCATCCCCGAGGACTGGTGGGCGATCGTCTTCACCCCGTCGTTTCCCTATCGCCTCGCACACACGCTGACCGCAGCCTACCTGACCACGGCCTTCATCGTGGGCGGCACCGGGGCGTGGCACCTGCTGCGCGGGCACGGGCACAACCCGGGGGTCCGCACCATGTTCTCGATGGCGATGTGGATGATCGTCGTCACCGCGCCCCTGCAGGTCATGGTTGGCCACGAGCACGGGCTCAACACGCTGGAGCATCAGCCGGTGAAGATCGCCGCCATGGAGGGCCATTTCGAGAGCCACCCGGACGGTGCGCCGCTGATCCTGTTAGGTCTGCCGGACCAGGCGGCGGGAGAGATGCGCTACGAGATCTCGATCCCGCACCTGAGCTCGGTGATCTTCGGGCTCGGCTGGAACGGCGCGATGGAGGGGCTCGACGTGGTTCCCGACGCGGAAGAGCCGCCGGTCGCGGTGATCTTCTGGTCGTTCCGCGTCATGGTCGGGCTCGGCTTCCTGATGGTGGGCGCGGGGCTCTGGGGGCTCTGGGCGCGCTGGCGCGGAGCGCTCTACGCAACGCCCATGCTCTGGCGGGCGATGGTGGCGATGGGGCCGTCGGGGCTGGTCGCGGTGATCGCGGGCTGGATCACCACCGAGGTCGGACGGCAGCCCTACGTGGTCTACGGCCAGCTCCGCACCGCCGACGCCGTGTCGCCGCTGGGGGCGAGCGCGGTCGGCTGGTCGCTGATCGCCTTCGTGGTGATCTACTTCACCGTCTTCGGCGCCGGCGTGGTCTACCTGCTGCGGCTGATGAGCAAACCGCCCGAGCTGAACGAGCGCGAGGGGCCGGACGAGGGGCCGATCCGCACCGCGGGTCTCACGCCTCATCAGATGGTCGAGGACGGGCAGGCCGGAGACGGGCAGGCCGAGACTGGGCGGGGCGCCCCCCGTCCGGCGGAATAGGAGGGCAGACACCATGGCAATCGATCTCACCCTCGCATGGGCCTTGCTGCTCGCTTTCGCGGTCTTCACCTATGTGGTGCTCGACGGCTTCGACCTTGGGCTCGGCATCCTCTACCCGTTCTTCCCGAAAAAGCAGGACCGCGACCTGATGATGAACTCGGTCGCCCCGGTCTGGGACGGCAACGAGACATGGCTGGTGCTGGGCGGCGGCGGGCTCTTCGCGGCCTTTCCGCTTGCCTATGCGATCATCCTGCCCGCGACCTATCCGCTGATCGTCGCCATGTTGCTGGCGCTGATCTTCCGCGGCGTGGCCTTCGAGTTCCGCTGGCGCGCGGGCAGGCCGTTCTCGGCCTGGGTCTGGGACGGCGCCTTCATCGGAGGCTCGACGCTGGCGGCGCTCTGCCAGGGCATGATCCTCGGCACGCTGTTGCAGGGGATCGAGGTCGAAGGCCGCGCCTACGCGGGCGGCTGGTGGGACTGGCTCACGCCCTTCACCCTGCTCTGCGGCGTCTCGGTGGTGGCGGGCTACGCGCTGCTCGGCGCCTGCTGGCTCAACATCAAGACCGAGGGCGGGATCCAGGCCCGGGCCCGTGTCGCCGCCCGGGTGGCGGGGCTGGCCACGGTCGCGGGCATCGTCGGCGTGAGCGCCGCGACCCCCTTCCTCGAGACCGCCTATTTCGAGCGCTGGCTGGCCTGGCCGGGGATCCTCGAGGTCGCCATCGTGCCAGTGCTGGTGGCGGCGCTGACCCTGTGGCTGGCGCGGGCGCTGACCTCCGGCAAGGGGCCCGACTGGTTGCCGATGCTGCTGGCGCTGGGGCTCTTCCTGCTCTGCTTCGCGGGGCTGGGCGTGTCGATGTGGCCCTACGTGATCCCGCCCGCCGTGACGTTGCAGGACGCGGCGGCGCCGGAATCCTCGCAGATGTTCATGTTCGTTGGGGCGGTGGTGCTGGTGCCGATCATCTTGGCCTACACAGCCTACGCGTACTGGGTGTTCCGCGGGAAGCTCGACCCTGACGAGGGCTACCACTGATGCGCGGCGGGTTTCAGAAGCTGGGCTGGTTCGCGCTGCTCTACCTTGGCGGCGTCGCCGCGGTCGGCACGGTGGCCTGGCTGATCCGGCTGATGCTGCTCTAGGCCGCAAAGCAGAACGCGCGACCCGAGGGGCCGCGCGTTCCTGTCAGTCCGTGCGAAGACGCGATCAGGCGTCGTTCGGCGTCGGTGCTTGGCAGACCGCGACGAGCTGTTCGTACTGCCTGGTGATCCAGCCCAGCGCGGCTTCGGGGTTCTGCTCTTCGATGCGGTCGGTGAACTGCGCGAACACCGCGGCCGAGCGCGAATCCTCGATCATCGGAATGTCCTGCGCGGTGATCACCGTCTCGTAGACGAAGAAGGCGATTGCCACGAGCAGCACGCCGCGCGCCACGCCGAAGAGGAAACCGAGCCCCTGGTCGAGCCCGCCGAGCGCCGAGCGCTGCACGATGCTCGAGAACACCGGGGTGAAGAGCGACACGATCACCAGCGCCAGCGCCAGCACCGCGGCGAATGCGGCGATGAGCGAAAGTTCGCAGCTGTCGGTCAGGAATTCGCCGATCACCGGCACCTCCTGCACCAGCGGCTGTACCTGCGGCGCAAAGATGTAGGCGAGGATGGCCGCGACGACCCAGCCCGCGATGGCCAGTGACTCTCGCACGATGCCGCGCGAGTAGGCCAGCAGCGCCGAGAGCACGATGACGACGGCGACCACGCCGTCTACTATAGTGAAACCTTCCATCCGTTCCCGTCCTTTGTCGACCTCTCGCCCGCGTTCAGCCGGCGCCGAAGACCTCGCCAACCACGGTGGCGAGATCGGGCATCTCGGTCAGTTTCATGCCCTTCGATTTCGCCTTTCCGCCGCGGGGCAGAATTGCGGTGGAGAAACCAAGTTTTTGCGCCTCTTTCAACCGGTTTTCGGTCTGGCCCACCGGACGCAGCGCGCCGGAGAGGCTGATTTCGCCGAAAACCACCGTCTCGGGGGGCACTGCCACGTCCTCGCGCGCCGACAGGAGCGCCGCCGCGACCGCGAGATCGGCGGCCGGTTCGCTCACCTTCATGCCGCCGGCGACGTTGAGATAGACGTCGAGCCCGCCGAAGGGGATGCCGCAACGCGCCTCGAGCACCGCGAGGATCATCGCGAGCCGCCCGCCGTCCCAGCCGACCACCGTGCGGCGCGGCTGCGCCTGCGGGGTGGGGGCGACCAGCGCCTGGAACTCGACCAGCACCGGGCGGGTGCCCTCGATGCCTGCGAAGACCACCGAGCCGGGCGCCGGGGTGCCGCGCTCGGACAGGAACAGCGCCGAGGGGTTGCCGACCTCGGCGAGCCCGGCGCCGGTCATCTCGAAGACGCCGATCTCGTCGGCGGGGCCGAAGCGGTTCTTGACGCTGCGCAGGATGCGGAACTGGTGGCCGCGCTCGCCCTCGAAATAGAGCACCGTGTCGACCATGTGCTCGACCACGCGGGGGCCGGCGATCTGGCCGTCCTTGGTGACGTGGCCCACCATGATGACGCTGGTGTTGCGGCTCTTGGCAAAGGTGGTGAGCTCATGCGCCGCGGCGCGGACCTGCGCCACCGAGCCCGGGGCCGAGGCCACGTTGTCGGCCCACATGGTCTGGATCGAGTCGACGATGGCGAGCGCCGGGCGCTCCTGCTCGAGCGTGGTGACAATGTCGCGGAGGTTGGTCTCGGCGGCGAGCTGCACCGGCGCCTGCGCGAGATCGAGCCGCTGCGCCCGCATCCGCACCTGCGCGCTGGCTTCCTCGCCGCTGGCGTAGATCACCTTGAGCCCGGCGCGGGCGAAGGCCGCGGCAGCCTGCAGCAGCAGCGTGGATTTGCCGATGCCCGGATCGCCGCCCACCAGGATGGCCGAACCCGGCACCAGCCCGCCGCCCAGCACCCGGTCGAGCTCGCCGATGCCGCAGGCGGTGCGCGGCGGCGGGGCTTCGGGGTGCGACAGGTCGGTGAGCCGCGCGGCGCGGCCCTTGGCTTTGCCGAGGCTCTTGCCGGTGGGGCCGGTGGACAGCGGGGTCTCTTCGACGATGGTGTTCCATTCGCCGCAGGCCTCGCAGCGCCCCGACCACTTGGAGGTGCTGTTGCCACAGGCCTGACAGACGAAGGTGGATGCGGTGCGCGCCATGAGGGCCTTTTGCCCCGGCCCGGAGACGGACGCAAGCGCCGTACCGACCTCGGAGGTTGGGGAAGGGAGGATGGGGCGGGATCGCCTCCGGCGGGAGTTTATCTGGCAAGATGAAGAAGACAGGTCCCTCATCCTGCTGACCTTATTCCGTTTGGCGGCAGCAGAGAGGCAGAGGGTGCCGGTGGCTCACTCGGCGGCGCGGCGGCTCACCATGGCGACGATGCGCTGATCCTCGATTCCGGCCCCGGCGTGAGCGGGGCCGCCGACCCAGCCGGAGCCATGCGCGTGGTTGCGCAACACCAGCGGGGTGGAAACGTCCTGTGCTTCGGCATGTGCATGGGCCGGGGCGGGGTCGGGCGCGTGCGTGAGCTCGGGCAGGATGGTTTCCAGCACCTCGCAGAGCCGGGCAAGCTGAGATTCGGCCACGTCCTCTTCCAGCGACAGCCGGGTGTGCCAGCTGTGCATCTCGTTGGCGACGCGCTTGGCCTCCTCGAGCCGGATGTTGAAGTCTTCGACCTCCTGCTGCCGGGCGATGAGGAAATCGCGGGCGCGGGCGACATTGCGGTCGGAATAGACCTGCGCCAGCTCCTGCGAGACATGGCTCATCTGCGCCGCCACCTCGAGCACCGACGGTTCGAGATCGCCGAGATCGGGGTGGTCGCGCAGGAACGCGATGCGCTCGCGCACGGAGTCGAATTCGGAAGGCATGGTGAAGACACCTTCTCGGTCGGCACGGTGGGCGGCGGAATAGGCGCGCGCCACGTCGCGCATGCCCATGTGGAAGCGGCGGTGCGAGGTCTCGAGCGCCATCATCCGGGAGTTCGCGGGGAGGAAGAACATCAGGCAGAAGGCGAGGGCGGTTATGCCGAGCTGCACCGCCATGCCGGCCTCGATCGGGGCGGTGTCGCCGAATTGCAGCGGCATCACCAGCCATGGAACCACACCGAGTGCTGCGGCCACCGCATAGGCCGAGAGCCCGAGCCCGAGCGTGAGCACCATCAGGAAGGCGATGCGTTGCATGAGGTATTGCACGAGCTGACCGGTGGCGCGCAGAGACGTATTCATCGTAAAACTCCCGGCAAAATCGAGTTAATTGAATACACAACGGCAATAATACGCCGAAGGTTGCGCTTTCACCTAGATTTTTTTGAATGCGGGTCGCGAGGTCCCGAATCCCTGCGGTGCCGCCCCTGACACGCCACCAGTGGTAACGGGCCGATCAGGGCTTTCGCCGTGATTCCATGTGGGAAATCAGGATCGACCCGAGGATGCAGGCGGTGAAGAGATAGAGCCCCCAGGCGGTCTCGATCCGGCCGACGCCGATTCCCTTCGCGAGCGTTATGTAAAGTGCGATGAGAAAGATGTCCGCCATGGCGAGCTTTCCGAGGATCTCGAGCGCGGGCAGGACGCGGCGGTCGAGCAGGCCGAATTGCAGCAGCGCCAGCCCCAGCGTCTTGAGCCACGGCGCGAAGATCGCGAAGATCGTGACCACCATGGCAAGGAAGATGTCGCTGCCCCAGAGCGCCTGCAGCCCGCTCAGCACGCTGATCTCGGAGAGGCCGAAAAGCGGCAGCAGCCCGGCGCGCATCAGCGGCGCGGTCCAGGCGACCGGGTAGAGCACGAGGAGTGCGAGGTTCAGGGCTTTCAGCATCACGGCGAGAGTTGTGCCCGTCTTCGGCACGGAACGCGAGGGGCCAGCGGTCTCAGAGCATCACGCTGGCGAGCCATAGCCCCACGAGGACCCAGAGCGCGACGATATGGGCGATGTCGATGCCACGGTGACGCGAGCCCGGCACGTAGGCGCTGAGCGCGAGCAGCACCGAGGGCAGCAGAAGCGGCAGCATGCCGCTGCCCATGGCCATGAAGCGTGCGCCGGCGGCGTAGACCGGGCCGTGGTCGAGCCCCGCCATCGGGGCCAGCAGGATCGCCGCGCCCACCGAGGCGAGGAACAGCGCGCCGAGGGCGGCAAGCCGGGACGGCCCGGTGGCGCGGATCACCCGGGCCAGCGCCAGCGCGGCGACAAGCTCGAGGAACACGAAGCGCTTGAAGATCAGGAAGGCGAGCAGGACCGGGGTGGGTTCGAACATCACTCTCTCGTCTGTCTACGTCAGTCTAAGTCGGTTTGCGTCCGGGGCGTGCGAGCGGCGGGCGGCCGTCGGCTACCTGACCGCCGCGATCGGACCCTCGGCACGGCCGTGGATGAACTGTTGCAGGAACGGATCCGCGGCGCTGTCCATCTCCGAGACCGGCCCGGTCCACTTGATCACCCCGTCATGCAGCATGGCGACGTGGTCGGCAATGGCACGGACCGAGGACATGTCGTGGGTGATGGTCATCGCGGTGGCGCCCATCTCGGTGACGATCTCGCGGATCAGATCGTTGATGACGCCGGCCATGATCGGGTCGAGCCCGGTGGTGGGCTCGTCGAAGAAGATGATCTCGGGATCTGCGGCGATGGCGCGGGCGAGACCGACGCGCTTCTGCATGCCGCCCGAGAGCTCGGCGGGGAAGGCATCGGCCACGTCGGGCGTCAGCCCCACGCGGCGCAGCTTCTCGATGGCGATCTCGCGGGCCTCACGCCGGGGCCGCTTGAGCGCGCCGCGCAGCAGGCGGAAGGCGACGTTCTGCCAGACAGGCAGGCTGTCGAAGAGCGCGCCGCCCTGGAACAGCATGCCGAACCGCGCGAGGAAGGCGTCGCGGTCGCCCTCGTGCATGTCGCGCCCGTCGACGCGGATGGTGCCCGCGTCGGGCTCGACGAGGCCCAGCACGCATTTCAGCGTCACCGACTTGCCGGTGCCCGAGCCGCCGATGATGACCATGGAGGTGCCCTTCGGCACGATCAGGTCGACCCCGCGCAGCACGTGCTTCCGGCCGAAGGATTTCGAGACGCCCTCGAGGGCGATCATGGGTGTGGCGTCGTTCGTCATATCGAGAAGAACACCCCCGTGAGCAGGAAGTTGGCGGCGAGGATCAGCACTGCCGCGGCCTCGACCGAGCCCTTGGTGGCGCGGCCCACGCCCTGCGCGCCGCGGCCCGAGTGCATGCCGTGGTAGCAGCCCATGAGCGCCGCGATGCCGCCGAAGGCGCAGCCCTTGACCAGCGAGGAGATCACGTCGAGCGGCTCGAGGAAATCAAGCGTGTTCTTGAGATAGGCGGCGGGGTTGAAGCCGAGCGAGCTGGTGGCGACGAACCAGCCGCCGAAGATGCCGATGACGTCGCCGACGCCCACCAGCAGCGGCACCACCACGAGCCCCGCCAGCAGCCGCGGCGCCACGAGGTACTTCATCGGGTTGGTCGAGAGCGTCACCAGCGCGTCGATCTGCTCGGTCACCTTCATGGTGGCGATCTCGGCGGCGATGGACGAGGTCACGCGGGCGGCGATCATCAGCCCCACCAGCACCGGGCCCAGTTCGCGCACCATGCCGATGGCGACGATCTGCGGCACCACGGCCTCGGCGCTGAAGCGGGCGCCGCCCGAGTAGATCTGCAGCGCCAGCGCGCCGCCCGTGAAAAGCGCGGTCATGCCGACCACCGGCAGAGACAGCCAGCCGATCTGCAGCAGCGCGTTCAGCGCCTCGCGCCCATAGAAGGGCGCGCGGAAGATGTGCGAGGCGGCGCGGGCCGCGAAGATCGCCACCCGCCCGACGCCGGCAAACGCACGCAGGACAGAGCGACCGATCAGCCCGAGGGGAGCGGTGAGGCTCATGCGCCGGTGTAGACCCGGGCGTAGCGCGCCCCGAGGCCGGTCAGGATCTCGTAGCCGATGGTGCCGACCGCATCGGCGACCATGTCGACGGTCTGGTGACGGCCGAGCAGTTCAAGCTGCTCGGGCACCTTGTTCAGCGCGGTGACATCGACGGTGATGAGGTCCATCGACACCCGGCCGATGATCTTGCAGCGGGTGTCGCCGGCCCAGACCGCGCCCTTGGCAGCAAGCGCGCGGTGGATGCCGTCGGCATAGCCTGCGGCGACCGTCGCGACGCGGGTCGGCACGCGCGCCACGTGGGCGTTGCCGTAGCCCACGGATTCTCCGGGGGCCACGTCGCGGACCTGGATCACCGGCAGCATCAGCTCGACCACAGCCCGGGCGTCGGCGAAGGGCTGGCCGCCGTAGATCCCGACGCCGGGGCGGGTGAGCTCGAAATGATAGTCCGGCCCGAGCAGGATGCCGCCGGTCGCGGACAGCGAGCGCGGCACGTCGAGCCCATCGGTCATCTCGCGGAAGGTCCGCAGCTGGAACGCGTTCATGCCGTGCGACGGCTCGTCGGCGCAGGCGAGGTGCGACATGATCAGCACGGGCTTCTGCGCCAGCGCGATCTCGCGCAGCGCCGACCATTCCGCCGGCTCCATCCCGAGCCGGTTCATGCCGCTGTCGAGCTGGATGCCGAAGCTGTGGCCGGGCAGGGCCTCGACGTGGCGCAGCATCTGGTCGATGGAATTCAGCATCGGCGTCAGGCGGTGGTCGCGGATGATCTCGGCGTCGCCGTTCATGTGGCCGGAAAACACGCAGATCTCGGGGCCGGCCCCCAGCGCGCGGCGCACCGCGATGCCCTCGTGCGCGGTTGCGACGAAGAAGCGCCGGGCGCCTTCCGCGGCCAGCGCCGGGGCAACCCGCGCGACGCCGAGCCCGTAGCCATCCGCCTTCACGACGGCGCCGGCCTCGCCGGTGGTTGCGTTGGCGAGTGCGCGCCAGTTGGCGCGGATCGCGGCGAGGTCGATTGTGAGCTGTGCCTGTGCCATGCCCCGCTTGGAGCCCAAGCCCGCCGGAGCGTCAAGAGGCAAAGCGGCACGGGGCCGCAAGGCCGCCATGCCGCTGCCGGATCAGTAGCCTTCGCCGTCCTGCTGCCAGGGTTTGACGAGATTGCCGAAGCGGGTGAACTGGCTCTCGAAGGACAGCTCGACCGTGCCGATGGGGCCGTGACGCTGCTTGCCGATGATGACCTCTGCCTTGGCGTGCAGGCGGCTCATGCGCTCCTGCCAGGCGGCCATCTCGTCGAGCCGGTCGTCCGAGGGCTTTTCCCGCTCGACGTAGTATTCTTCGCGGAACACGAACATCACCACGTCGGCGTCCTGTTCGATCGAGCCCGATTCCCGAAGGTCCGAGAGCTGCGGCCGCTTGTCGTCCCGGCTTTCCACCTGACGCGAGAGCTGCGACAGGGCGATGACGGGGATGTTAAGTTCCTTGGCGATCGCCTTGAGACCCATGGAGATTTCCGCGATCTCCTGCACCCGGTTGTCGGCGGTGCCGCGCAGCAGCTGCAGGTAGTCGACGATGATGAGGTCGAGCCCGTGGGTCCGCTTCAGGCGCCGCGAGCGCGCCGCAACCTGGCTGATCGGCAGCGCCGGTGTGTCGTCGATGTAGAGCGGGCAGGCCTCGAGCTCCTTCGCGGCGTCCACGAAGCGGCGGAACTCCTTCTCGTCCATGTCGCCCTGGCGGATCTTGTGGGACGAGATCTCCGAGGCCTCGGCGAGGATCCGGCTGGCGAGCTGTTCGGCGCTCATCTCGAGCGAGAAGAAGCCCACGACGCCGCCATCGATGGCGCCCTCGGTGCCGTCGTGCTTCATGCCGCGCTTGTAGGCCTTGGCGATGTTGAAGGCGATGTTGGTGGCCAGCGAGGTCTTCCCCATCGAGGGGCGACCGGCGAGGATCAAAAGGTCCGACGGGTGCAGGCCGCCGAGCTTCTTGTCCATGTCGATGAGCCCGGTCGAGATGCCGGCAAGCCCGCCCTCGCGCTGGTAGGCTGCGTTCGCGACATTAACCGCGTCCGTTACAGCCCTGAGAAAGCTCTGGAAACCGCCTTCGGTATGGCCCTGCTCGGCGAGCTTGTAGAGCGCCTGTTCGGCCTCGACGATCTGCTCTCGGGGCTCGGATTTCACGTCTACCTTGGCGGCCCGGGCCGAGATGTCGCGGCCGAGCCGGATCAGGTCGCGGCGCACCGCGAGATCGTAGATCATCTGCGCATAGTCGCGCACGGCGAAGCTCGACACGGCGGCACCGGCGAGGCGCGCGAGATAGGCCGGACCGCCCAGTTCCTTGAGCCCGTCGTCGTCCTCCATGAAGGCCTTCAGCGTCACCGGCGAGGCAAGGTTGTTCTTGGCGATCCGGGCGGCGGCGATCTCGAAGATCCGCGCGTGCACCGGCTCGAAGAAATGGCCCGCGCCCAGGATCGCGGCGACCCGGTCGTAGACGTCGTTGTTGGTTAGGATCGCCCCCAGAAGCTGCTGTTCGGCCTCGATGGAGTGCGGCATGGTCTCGGGCTGCTCGACTTCGAGCCCTGCCGGGTTGAACACGCTTTGGTCGTTCATTGCTCTGCCTCTGCTTCCCGTCTGCCCCGCGGTTCGAGCGTCATAGCCTGCGCGCCCTTGCGAACCAATCTGGATAAGTGTGTGGAAAACCGCCGGGAAAAGGCGGTGGAGAACCCGGGGGTATCCCGGGATCGTGCGCATATTGTAGCAAATTGCGCTCACGCCGCAACATCTGGATGCGGCGTTGCGATTCGGCGCGGGTTATCCCCGCGACCGATGCACAGTCATGCGCCGTTTTCCGCCTGCCACTTGCGCGGGTCGGACAGGAAGGCCTCGACCTGTGCCAGCGTGCCCGCATCGAAGCCGCCGCGCGCCTTGGCCTCGGCCAGGACGTCGTGCCAGGTGCAGAGGTAGTGCAGGTCGACGCCGTGGTCGCCCAGCGTTTTCGTGGTCTCGGGGAAGATGCCGTAATAGAAGATCACCGCGGTGTGGCCGCAGCTGGCACCGGTCTCGCGGATGGCGTCGACGAAGTTCAGCTTCGAGCCGCCGTCGGTGGTCAGATCCTCGACCAGCAGAACCCGCTCGACCTCGGACATCGCCCCCTCGATGCGCGCGCCGCGGCCGTGGCCCTTGGGCTTCTTGCGCACGTAGGTCATCGGCAGCGCCATGCGCTCGGCCACCAGCGCTGCAAAGGGGATGCCCGCGGTCTCGCCGCCGGCCACGTTGTCGAAGGCCTCGAAACCCGCGTTGCGCATCACGGTGACGGTCAGGAAGTCCATCAGCGTCGAGCGGATGCGCGGGAAGGAGATCAGCTTGCGGCAGTCGATGTAGACCGGCGAGGGCAGCCCCGAGGACAGCGTGAACGGCTCGTCGCCCATGAAGTGCACCGCTTCGATCTCCCAGAGCATCTTGGCGGTGAGGCGGGCCATCTCTTCGGGCGAGGGGTAGGACGTCGGGATCATGAGGCGCACTCCATGCAGGTTTCGGCTTGCTCTAGCCCGAAATCCGCGCCGCTTGAACCCCAATGATCTTCATCTTGCCCGACAAACTCCGGGGGGAATTGGCGCGGAACGCGCCAAGGGGGGCAGCGCCCCCATCCAACGTCCCCGGCGCGGGCAACCTCAGTCACACAACACCGCGAATGGGCATGCGTCCAGAACATCCGGCTCTGCACCGGATCCTCGATCCGCGCCTCGTCGAGATCGCGCCCGCCAAGTCGGCAGACCTCCGCGCTGGCACTCCCAGCCCGCGACGGCGCCGTGCTGCGCCTGTGCATGGTGCACGAGCTCGTGCAGCAGGATCTCGCGCCAGAGCGGGTTCTCATGCGCGTCGTCGTAATGCGACGCGCCGTCGATGGTATCGGCATCGAGGATGTAGATGGTGCCATGCGGCCCGTCGGTGGCGGCAAAGAGCGCGTTCGGCCGCTCGGCGACGCCATCCTCGGACACGAGGCTCGCGATGCCGCTGCAGACCTCCCGCGTCCGCGGCTCGGGGCCGGGTTCGACGCCCGCGGGGCGCGGCATGGCGGCGGTCTCTTAGGGGGGGGCTGCGCCACTCAGTCCAGCAAGAGATCGATCAGGGCATCCATCCGGCAGGCCTCCTTTCCGGCTCCTCCCGGACCTAAGCGTGCCAGACAAGGTCTCAAGCAGGGATTGACGCAGCGTCGTTGCCGCAGCGCAGGCAGTGCCAAGCGGTCTGTGCAACCGGCGAAACGCCTGTCAGTCGACGCGCCAGTGCAGCGGGAAGCCCGGCTCGAACACGGTGACCGCGCCCTCGTCGGTGAGGATCTTCGGCGGGTACTGCACCGGATCGCCTTTCACGAGGGTCAGCGTCGCCTCGTTGGCGGGCAGCCCGTAGAAGGCCGGCCCGTTGAGCGAGGTGAAGGCCTCGAGCCGGTCGAGCGCACCCGCCGCCTCGAACACCTCGGCCAGCACCGACATGGTGTTGGTCGCGGTGAAGCAGCCGGCGCAGCCGCAGGCGCTTTCCTTGTTGGGATCGGTGTGCGGGGCGCTGTCGGTGCCGAGGAAGAAGCTCGCATCGCCCGAGGTCGCCGCCTCGAGCAGCGCCTGCCGGTGGCTCTCGCGCTTGGCGACGGGCAGGCAGTAGTAATGCGGCTTGATCCCGCCCACGAGGATGTGGTTGCGGTTGATGACCAGGTGGTGCGTGGTGATCGTGGCGCCCAGGTTGTCGCCGCCCGAGCGCGCGTAATCGGCGCCGTCCTTGGTGGTGATGTGCTCCATCACCAGGCGCAGCCCGGGGGTGGCGCGGCGGATCGGGTCAAGCACGCGGTCGATGAACACCGCCTCGCGGTCGAAGATGTCGACGTCGCCGTCCACAACTTCACCATGCACGCAGAGCGGCACGCCGTGCTCGGCCATCGCCTCGAGCACCGGGCGGACCTTGTCGAAATCGCGCACGCCCGAGGCCGAGTTGGTGGTGGCGCCCGCCGGGTAGAGCTTCACCGCGGTGATGATGCCGGCCTGCTTGGCGGCCACCACGTCCGCGGGATCGGTCTCCTCGGTGAGGTAGAGCGTCATGAGCGGGGTGAAGTCGCTGCCCTCGGGCAGGGCGGCGAGGATGCGCTCGCGGTACTCCGAGGCCTGCGCGCCGGTCACCACCGGCGGCACGAGGTTCGGCATGATGATCGCGCGGCCGAAATGCCGGGCGGATTCGGGGGCCACGGCACGAAGCATCGCGCCATCGCGCAGGTGCAGGTGCCAGTCGTCGGGGCGGCGAAGCGTGATCTGGGTCATGGCCTCGCCGATAGCACGCGCCCGCAGTCCCCGCCAGAGGCAAGGGCGCACCAGCGTCTTCATCTTGCCGGATAAACTCCCGCCGGAGGCACGCCCGACAGCGACGCCGGGCGCGGCTCCGGAGGTCGGCGCGAAGATCGCCTCACTGACCCGGGGCGCGCGTTGCCGTTAGCTCCACGATCACGTCAACCTCGAAGCTCAGCTGGCCCGGGTCGCCCATGTTGTCGCCGATCGCATAGTTGCGGCGGTCGAGCGTGGTACGGCCCTGCATCCGGGCGGTGTCGCCGTCGATGCGCAGCTGGAAGGGCAGCGAGACCGGCACCTCGGCGCCCTTCATCGACAGCGTGCCTTCGGCCACGTAGCCGTCCGCGGCGCTCAGGATGTCGGCCTGGAAGGTGGCCGTGGGGAAGCCCTCGGCGTCGAAGAAGTCCTTGCCCAGGGCCTGCTTGGTGACCGAGCCCAGCGTCAGCGAGGGGATCGCGATCTGCACCGTGACCTCGCCGGACTTGCCGGGCGCGTCTTGCTGCTCGAAGGCGATGGCGGCGGTCCAGTCGGCGAAGCTGCCGGTGACCTCGGAGCCCATCTGCACGAGGCTGATGGACAGCGTGCCCTCCTGCACCTCCCAGTCCGAGGCGGCGGCCTCGAGCGTCGGAGCCTCGGCCCCGGGCTCCTGCGCGAAGTAGCCCGCCGCGGCGGCCCCGCCCAGCACCGCGATCCACGCGGCCGAGGCCAGCACCAGCGGCGCGACATGGCCATGGTGACGGCCCGGCGTGCCAGCGTGGGCGCCGCGCACCATGCGCGCCAGCGTCGGGTCGCGGTCGATGACCGCGTGTTTCACCGCGCCGAGGATGTGCAGCGCCACGATGCCCACCAGCAGCCACTGCGCGAGGAAGTGGACCGCGGCCGCGGTCTCGGCCAGCTCGGGCGAATTCGGCACCAGCGGCAGGTCCTGCCCGAAGGGCCAGAGGATCGGCGCAAAGCCGTCGGTGGCGGCATGTTCGACCCAGCCCGAGAGCGGCACGATGACCAGCGCCGCGTAGAGCCCCCAGTGAACGGTGTCGGCCAACAGCCGCTCGGCGACGCGGTCGGGGTGCAGCGGCGCGGGCTTGGGCTGCGCGATCATCCAGACGATGCGCAGCAGCGCGAGGAAGAACAGCGCCACGCCCAGCGTCTTGTGGGCCGAGAACAGCGCAGACTTCAGCCCGATCTGCCCGGCGTCCTGCATCGGCGCAAGATGGGCGATCCATCCCAGCGGCACCATGATCAGGATGCCGAGCGCTATCAGCCAGTGAAAGGCCCGCGCAAGCGTGCCGTAGGAGGTTTCGGTGTTCGCGAGGGGCATGGGGGCTCCGGAAGGGTTGGCGATTGCTGCGCCCAAAATGCTGCGCTGCCGCACGGAGCGCAATCGTGGTCCTGCGCACAGCATCCGTGCACAGCCGTTGCGAAACACCCTCGCGGACGTTATGTGAAGCGCCCAATACCTCATTGAGAGAGCGCAGATGACAGGAGACCGCGCCATGTCCCGAGCATTCATTTTCCCCGGCCAGGGGGCGCAGGCCATCGGCATGGGCAAGGCGCTTGCAGAGGCCTTCCCGGCCGCCCGCGCGATCTATGACGAAGTCGACGAGGCGCTTGGCGAGAAGCTCTCGGCGCTGATCTGGGAAGGCGACGCCGACACTCTGACCCTGACCGAAAACGCCCAGCCCGCGCTGATGGCGACCTCGATGGCGGCGCTGCGGGCGCTCGAGGCCGAGGGCGTGTCGGTGACCGACGCCAGCTTCGTCGCCGGCCACTCGCTGGGCGAATACTCGGCCCTGACCGCCGCCGGCGCGCTGAGCGTGGCCGATGCGGCACGTCTGTTGCGGACCCGCGGCCGGGCGATGCAGAACGCGGTGCCGGTGGGCGTGGGCGCCATGGCGGCGCTGCTCGGGCTCGATCTGGTGCGCGCCAAGGCGGTTGCCGCCGAGGCCGCGAGCGACGGCGAGGTCTGTGCCGCCGCCAACGACAACGACCCGGGGCAGGTGGTGATCTCGGGGCACAAGGCCGCGGTGGCGCGGGCGGTGGAGCTCGCCAAGGCGCTCGGTGCCAAGCGCGCGGTGATGCTGCCGGTGAGCGCGCCCTTCCACTGCGCCCTGATGGCGCCCGCCGCCGAGGCGATGGCCGAGGCACTGGCCGAGGTCTCGATCTCGGCCCCCAAGGTGCCGCTCGTCGCCAACGTGAGCGTCGAGGCGGTGACCGATCCCGACACCATCCGCGCGCTGTTGGTCGAGCAGGTGACCGGCGCGGTGCGCTGGCGCGAGTCTGTGGAATACATGATCGGCAACGGCGTGAGCGAGTTCTGGGAAATCGGCGCGGGCAAGGCGCTCTCGGGAATGGTGCGCCGCATCGACCGCAGCGCCTCGGTCGCGGCCATCGGCACGCCGGAGGACGTGGCCAAGGTGACCGAGCAGGCTGCCGTCTGAGCGCCGCTGCGAACCGGTCGCCCGGCGGTTGCCCCGTGCGGGCGTCGGTGCGATACGCGGGCGCAGGATTTCAACCATAACGAATAAGAGAGAGGGACAAGGCGAGCCATGTTCGATCTTACGGGAAAATGCGCGCTGGTGACCGGCGCTTCGGGCGGCATCGGCGGATCCATCGCCCGGTCGCTGCACGCCGCCGGCGCCACCGTCGGCCTGTCAGGCACCCGCGAGGCGCCGCTTCAGGCGCTGGCCGATGAACTGGGCGAGCGCGCCTTCGTGCTGCCCTGCAACCTCTCGGACCCCGAGGCGGTCGCGGCGCTGCCGAAGCAGGCGGCCGAGGCCATGGGCAGCGTCGATATCCTCGTGAACAACGCGGGCATCACCCGCGACAACCTGTTCATGCGCATGTCCGACGAGGAATGGCAGTCGGTGATCGACGTCAACCTCACCGCCACCTTCAAGCTCTGCAAGGGCGTGCTGCGCGGCATGATGAAGTCCCGCTGGGGCCGCATCGTGAACATCTCGTCGGTGGTCGGCGCGACCGGCAACCCGGGGCAGGGCAACTACGCCGCAGCCAAGGCCGGCATGGTCGGCATGTCGAAGTCGCTGGCCTACGAAGTGGCCTCGCGCGGGATCACCGTGAACGCGGTCGCGCCGGGCTTCATCGAGACCGCGATGACCGACAAGCTGACCGACGACCAGAAGGCCGGCATCATGGGGCAGATCCCCGCGGGCCGCATGGGAACGCCCGAGGAAATCGCTGCCGCGGTGCTCTATCTGGCGAGCCCTGAGGCCTCTTATGTGACCGGTACCACGCTGCATGTGAACGGTGGTATGGCAATGCTCTGACCCTGCGGATTTGCAGGGGCGGAAAGCATTTGCCATCTCTCGCGCGTGTGATATAGGCGCGCAAAGAATGTGGCCGGGGGGCGTGGGAAACCGCGTTGCATGGCCGGACCGGACGCCTGTCAAGGTGCTCCGGAATGAGCCGCCCGTGACGGGCACGAGCAGCCGCTACCCCGGTGGGGCGAGGGCAGAGAAGGGGCCGCTGGCCCGCAAAAATGTGAGGACGGAAGAATGAGCGATATTCCTGATCGCGTGCGCAAGATCGTCGTTGAGCATCTTGGCGTTGAAGAGGACAAGGTCACCGAGAGCGCGTCGTTCATCGACGACCTGGGTGCCGACAGCCTCGACACCGTCGAGCTGGTCATGGCCTTCGAGGAAGAGTTCGGCATCGAGATCCCGGACGACGCCGCCGAGACCATCCAGACCTTCGGCGACGCGGTGAAGTTCATCAAGGAAGCGTCGTAAGACCGGCTTCCGGACCACCGGATTTCCAGGCGGCGTCCCCCAGGGGCGCCGCTTTTCTTTTGTGGGGACGGGGACGCCGCTCGCTCCTGCGGAGCATCGCCCCGCCCACCGTCCCGTGGACCGTGGTTCGGGCAGGGCGTCGGCGCGGTCGTGGTTGCGGACGATGCCCGGGAGGCGTGCGCTTGCCCCGGCGTGGCGCCTGCGGTTGGCGCGGTGACGCCTCCGGCGGGAGTTTGTCTGGCAAGATGAAGGAACGGGCGCCTGACCGGCAGGGCTTCGGGGGGAGCGGGGCGGTGCCGGGGTCGTGGCGACATTTGACTTGTGAAAGCGCTTTGAACGGCTTAACCGAAGGGAGAGTGCCATATCCGTGGCACGCGCGGGGCGTCATTCCGCGTTCAAGCCGGGCCCTCGGCGGGCCTACATCGGATCCAGGAAACCAAGGGATTTCATGACCGAGAGCTCCTTCAGCGCCAGATTGTCCGAACTGCTCCACTTCATCTACCCGGACGTGGACGCCCATATCCTCGCAAGCCAGGTGGTCGAGGCGTTCTGGCCCGAAGAGAAGCACCGGCGGAAGAAGCCGCGAAAACCCGGCAACAATCTCTGGACCCAGAACGACGCAGTGCTGATCACCTACGGCGACAGCCTGATCGACGGCACCCACAAGCCGCTGGATCTGCTGAACGATTTCCTGCTCACCCGCATGAAGGGCGTGGTGAACGGCGTGCACATCCTGCCGTTCTTCCCCTTCACCTCGGACGACGGGTTCGCGGTCACCGATTATCGCAAGGTGAACCCTCAGCTTGGCGAATGGGCGGACATCACCCGCATCGGCAGCGAGTTCCACCTGATGTCGGACCTGGTGCTCAACCATGTTTCGAGCCAGGGCGTCTGGTTCAACGCCTACCGGCAGGGGCAGAAGCCCTACGACGGGTTCTTCTTCGAGGCCGATCCCGCGGACGACGTCTCGATGGTGGTGCGGCCGCGCACCACGCCGCTCTTGCAGGAGGTCGAGACCGCGATGGGCACCCGCCACGTCTGGTGCACCTTCAGCCACGACCAGATCGACCTCGACTTTCGCAACCCCGAGGTGCTGCTCGAGATCCTGCGCATCATCCGCCTGCACATCGACAGAGGCGTGCGGATCATCCGGCTCGACGCGGTGGCGTTCCTGTGGAAGCAGCTCGGCACCAACTGCATCCACCTGCCGCAGACCCATGCGGTGATCCAGCTGATGCGGCTGCTAATGGACTACGCCACCGAGACCGTCATCCTGCTGACCGAGACCAACGTTCCCAAGGCCGAAAACCTGTCCTATTTCGGTCATCGCAACGAGGCGCATGTCGTCTACAACTTCCCGCTGCCGCCGCTGATCCTGCACGCGATGATGTCCGGATCTGCGCGCTACCTGATCGAGTGGCAGCGCACCATGCCGCCCGCACCGCTGGGCTGTGCCTATCTCAACTTCACCGCCAGCCACGACGGCATCGGCATGCGCCCGGCCGAGGGTCTGCTGCCGCCGCCCGAGATCGGGCAGGTGATCGACACCATCCGGGAAATCGGCGGGCTTGTCTCGATGCGCTCGCTGCCGGGCGGCGGCGAGGCGCCCTACGAGCTCAACTGCACCTATTTCGAGGCCATGGGGCGGACCTTCGAGGGCCGCGACGATCTGCATTTCGAGCGCTTCATGTGCTCGCAGACCATCCCCATGTCGCTCGAGGGCATTCCGGCGCTCTACATCCACTCGATGCTGGCAACGCCGAACGATCTTGAGGCGGTGGAGCGGCGTGGCATGAACCGGGCGATCAACCGCCACCGCTGGGACTACCCGACGCTGCTCTCGACGCTGGGCGACGAGGGGACAATCCATGCGCGCGTGCTCAAGGCGCTGTCGGACCGGCTTCGGCTGCGGGCCGAGCAGCCCGGGTTCCACCCCAACGCCACGCAGTTCACGCTGAACCTCGACCAGCGGATCTTCGGGCTCTGGCGGCAGTCGCTGGACCGGGCGCAGTCGATCTTCGCCCTGCACAACGTCAGCGGCGAGACCGTCGAGATCCCGGCGGGCGAGCTCAACCTCATCGCAGACGAAACCTGGGTCGACCTTCTCAGCGGTGAGGAGATCGCGTCCGGTGCGGTCGAGATGGCGCCCTACCAGTGCCGCTGGATCACCAACCTGTCCTGAGGGCAGGCGACCCGTCGGGACAGCTTTCGCGGGAATGTGGCGGGCCGGCGGATACGTCGGCTTTTCGCCGCATTCGACACAAATGATTCGCGAGGCATTTAGCTTGTTTCCAAGAAGTCCCTGACCAATCCTCGCACGCTGCGGGCATTGGACACGAAGGCGGAACAACGCCTGCAATATTTTGGGGCCGCAGGCCGGGTATGGTCTTTGGTCCAGCCCTCTGATGGACTGTTTCTGATCCAAGAACAGTGGCTGCGAGGTTGAAGGATCAGCTTACATGAAGGGCCTTGAAATGCTGGACCTTCCCGCGTGGGCTCGTCGAGGGCTGGAAACAGTTAACTATTAAGTAACGGAAAAATTGTTATAAATCTGTAAGGGTTGCGCCGGGCTCGGCGCACCCACGCCCGCGGTGCGGACAGTTTTTTCTTTCTGCACCCACGCCCTCGGAATATTGATTTCCCAAGCCCGACAGAGGGAGTGAAGGCATCAGGCCACGGGGGCGGCCGCAGACCTGTCCGACCTCCGCAAGGGTGCGCCGCGACACGTATGTGCGGAGACATCCGCTGCCCCGGACGGTCTGCGTTCACGGCAGGAGCATGGTGCGAAGCATGTGCGTTCGGCGCAGATCCTGAAGGCAGGTCGAGTGAGCAAACAAGGCGGCGCCTTCCGGCGCCGCAGCCAGTTAAGCGGTTCGGGACTCGGTGTCCCGGTCGGATGCAACGAGGGTCGAAAGAATGGCAGATCTGGTTCTGGATTGGAGCGCTCTCGGCGCCTACGGCACCAGCCTGGATGATGCGGCGACCGATGCGGTCACCACCACGGTCGAGACCGGCGGCGTCTCCGTCGACATCACATTTACCGCGCAGGACGACGAGGCGCAGGCCTCCACCGTCAACTTCGACGGCTACGTCCCCGAGGGCTCGGACGTCGACGCGAACTCTCATCTCAAGCTCTTTGGCCTCGGTGGCGACGGCGACGGAGTGTCGCCGACCTCGACCACGGTGCTCAACTTCAGCTCGAGCAACGCCGACTACGGCGACGAGGTCCAGAACGTCTCGTTCCTGCTCAACGACGTCGACGGCGGCAGCGGCAGCGATCTCGGCGACCTGCTCGAGTACCCGGACACCTCGGGCGGCAGCTTCCAGGACAACGTGACGATCCTCGCCTATGACGCAGAGGGCAATCCCTGCGAGGTCACCATGACCGCGCTCGGCAGCACCACGACGATCAGCGACGTCACCGCCTTTGCCGAGCAGAACGGCACGGTGCAGGTCTCGATCGTGGGGCCGGTGTCGCGCATCGAGGTCATCTACGAGAACGGCGGCACCTCGACCCAGGGTGTGCTGATCTCGGACGTGTCCTTCTCGACCACCGACCCGGTCATCGACGACCTCGGTCCCGTCGCCGAGGATGACAGCGCGATCACCGACGAGGACGTGGCGGTCACCATCGACGTGCTCGAGAACGACGGCGACCCGGACGGCGGCACCCTGACCGTGACCTCGGCCACCGCCACCAACGGCACCGTTGTGGTGAATAGTGACGGCACGCTGACCTTCACGCCCGAGCAGGATTACAACGGCCCGGCCGAGATTACCTACACGGTCGAGGACCCCGACGGCAACGAGGCCACCGGCCACGTCGATATCACCGTGGAGCCGGTCAACGACGCGCCGGTCGCCAACGACGACACCGAGAGCACGCCGGGCGACACGCCGGTGACCTTCGATCCGACCGAGAACGACACCGACCTGGACGGCGATCCGCTCACCGTCACCGATGTCAGCGATCCGGAGAACGGCACCGTCGCGATCAACGGGGACGGCACCGTCACCTACACGCCGGACGAGGGCTTCACCGGCGACGACACGATTACCTACACGGTCGATGACGGCAACGGCGGCACCGATCAGGGCACCATCGTCGTCACCGTGTCGAACGACGGCCAGCCCACCGATCCGACTGGCTGCGAGAATCCGGTGAACTCGGACCCTGTGGCCGCGAATGACCTCTACGCCACGACGCTGACCTCGCCCGCGACCTTCAACCCGACGCTGAACGACAGCGACCCGGACGGCGATACGCTGACCATCACCTCGCTCGGCGAGGCGCCGAACGGCACCGTGACGCTCAACGACGACGGCACCGTGACCTTCGTGGCGGACGAGGGTTTCACCGGCTACGACAGCTTTTCCTACACCGTAGCGGACGGCAACGGCGGCGAGAGCTCGGCCTATGTCACTGTCGAGGTGCTGCCCTGCTTCACCCCCGGTACGCTGATCGCGACGCCGCAGGGCGAGCGGCTGGTCGAGGATCTGGTCGTCGGCGACCGGGTCATCACCCGCGACAACGGCATGCAGGAGATCCGCTGGATCGGCCGCAAGGAGCTGACCGGCCACGAGCTGGCGCGCAAGCCGCACCTGCGTCCGGTGTTGATCCAGCAGGGCTCGCTGGGCAAGAACCTGCCCGAGCACGACCTGCTGGTGTCGCCGAACCACCGGGTGCTCGTCGCCAACGACAAGACCGCGCTCTACTTCGAGGAGCGCGAGGTTCTGGCGGCGGCCAAGCACCTGACCGGGCTCGCCGGCGTGGACGAGGTCGACACGCTGGGCGTGACCTACATCCACATGATGTTCGACAACCACGAGGTGGTGCTTTCGAACGGCGCCTGGACCGAGAGCTTCCAGCCCGGCGACCTGTCGCTTCGCGGCATCGGCGAGGAGCAGCGGCAGGAGATCTTCGAACTGTTCCCCGAGCTGAAGCACGCCGAGGGGCTCCGGGCCTATGGCGCGGCGCGGCGCTCGCTCAGGAAGCACGAGGCGGCGCTTCTCACCAGCTGAGACCGAGGCACGGGATGCGAGGACTGCGTTCCGGTGGCCCTCGGTCCGGCACCGGGACGATACGAAAGACGGGGCGGCACCAGCCCTGCGACTTTCGTTTGGGCCGGCCCCCATACATGAAACCGCCCGCCCCGCGGAACGGAACGGGCGTTTTTGTTCTGCGCCTTGGGTCGGCTTCAGTCGCGTTGGCCGGTCGACGGCTCAGCTGTTGCCCGAGCCGGTGAACCGCGCCGCATCCGCCGCTGCGCGGCGGATGGCGTTCGACTTGTGCACGGTCTCCATGTACTCGGCATCGGGATCGCTGTCGTAGACGACACCGCCGCCGGCCTGGATGTAGAGCTTCTCGTCCTTCACGATGGCGGTGCGCAGGGCGATGCACATGTCCATGTCGCCACCGGCCGAGAAATAGCCCACGCCTCCGCCGTAGACGCCGCGCTTCTCGGGCTCGAGCTCGTCGATTATCTCCATGGCGCGGACCTTGGGCGCGCCCGAAACGGTGCCCGCGGGCATCCCCGCGAAGAAGGCCGACAGCGCGTCCTGACCCTCGGCCAGTTCGCCGATGACGTTGGAGACGATGTGCATCACGTGGCTGTAGCGCTCGATGATGAACTTCTCGGTGGGCTTGACGGTGCCGATCTTCGACACCCGGCCTACGTCGTTGCGGCCGAGATCGAGCAGCATGAGATGCTCGGCCAGCTCCTTCCTGTCCGCCAGCAGGTCGGCCTCGAGCGCACGGTCTTCCTCGGGCGTGGCACCGCGCGGGCGGGTGCCGGCGATCGGACGGATGGTGACCTCGCGGCCGAAGACCCGCACGAGGATCTCGGGCGAGGCGCCGATCACCTGGAAGCCGCCGAAGTTGAAGTAGAACATGAAGGGCGACGGGTTGGTCCGGCGCAGCGAGCGGTAGAGCGCGAAGGGCGGCAGCGGGAAGTCCTGCGTCCAGCGCTGCGCGGGCACCACCTGGAAGATGTCGCCCTTGCGGATGTAGTCCTTGGCCGTCTCGACCGCCGCCTTGTAGCTCTCGCGGGTGAAGTTCGACACCGGCTCGCCGGCCTCGTGCGCCTCGCCCAGATCGCGGCTCGCCTGCGGCAGCGCGCGCTCCAGGTCGCGCACCGCATCCATCACGCGCTCGGCGGCGCGGGCATAGGCGGCGCGGGCCGAGACGCCGTCCTGCACCCATGCGGGCGCCACCACGGTGACCTCTCCCTTGACCCCGTCGAGCACCGCCACCACCGAGGGCCGCAGCATCAAGGCGTCCGGCAGGCCGAGAGGGTCGGGGTTGACGTCGGGCAGGCGCTCGACCAGCCGGATCATGTCATAGCCGAGATAGCCGAACAGCCCGGCGGAGGCCTGCGGCAGGTCCTCGGGCAGCTCGATGCGGCTTTCCTCGATCAGGGCCCGCAGCGCGGTCAGCGGCTCGGTCTCCAGCGGCATGAAGGCGTCGGGATCGAACCGGGCCTGACGGTTGATCTGCGCGCTTTCGCCGTGACATTTCCAGACCACGTCCGGCTTCATCCCGATGATCGAGTAGCGACCGCGGACTTCGCCGCCGGTCACCGACTCGAGCATGAAGGCGTCCTTGGCGGCTCCGGTGAGCTTCAGCATCAGCGACACCGGCGTGTCGAGATCCGCCGCCAGTCGCGCATAGACCACCTGGTTCTTCCCCGCCTCGTAGGCCGGTGCGAAGGTCTCGAAGGAGGGGATGAGCGTGGCCATGGAACTTACCGGAGATTGCTGAGCACGGCATTCACCGCCGACTGGTCGACGCTGACGCCCGCACGGGACTGGATATCGGTGTTGAGCGCGCGGAAGATGTCGTTCGCGACGCTGTTGGCGGCCTGATCGCGAAGCTGATCGCCGACCTGCGTGACCTGCGGAGCGTCCATGTCCACCGGCGTCACGCCGTCGAGCCGGACCACCAGCGCGGCACCGTTGCCGGGCAGGGCGCGGGCCTCTCCGGGCTTCATGGTGAAGACGGCCTCGAGGATCGCCGCGGGCAGCCCCTCGATGGGCTGGTTGCGGGTGAGACCGCTTTCCTGCGTCGGGGACAGTCCGCTGTCCTCGAAGCTGCCGCCGCCGGAGATCGCCGTGGCGAGTTCTCCGGCCTGGGCGACCAGCGCCTCGGTGGCCTGATCCTGCTCCCAGAGCTGGGCAACCTCGTCGCGCAAGTCCCCGAAGGGCGCGGGTGCGGGATCGCGCTGCTCGTCGAGACGCAGGGCGAAGACGCCGCCGTCCCCGAGATCGTCAATCGCGGGGTAGTCGCCGTCCTGCAGCGCCTGCGCGGCCTCGCGGAAGGCCTCGTAGCCCGCGATGCCGGTGTCCGAGGTCTCGGACCATTCGATCTGGCCGAGCTCCATGTCGGTGTCCTGGCTCAGCTCCTCGAGTGTCGCGCCCCCGGCAAGCTCGTCGTCGAGATCCTGCGACATGCCCTCGATCACCCGGCGGGCGCGGTCGAGCACCAGCGCGTCGCGCAGGTCGGGCACGGCCTCCTCGAAGGGGGTGACCTGCTCGGCCAGCACGCCGTTCACGCGGAACAGCGCCGGCCCGAGGTTGGACGGTTCCGGCCCCACGACGGCACCGACTTCGGCGCCGAAGACGGCGTCACCGGCCTCGCCGAGCGAGGCACGGGTCACGTCGCCCATGTCGGTGTCGATGATGGCAAGGCCACGCTCGGCCACGACGCCCTCGAAATCGGTCTCGCCGCTGGCGATGCGGTCGGCCGCGGCCTGTGCCTCGTCCTCGGAGCTGAACACCAGCCGTTCCACGAGGCGGCGCTCGGGCATGTTGAACTCGGCGTGGCGCTCTTCATAGGCGTCGCGCAGGGCCTGCTCGTCGACCTCGACCGTGTCCACGATCATGTCCGGCGTCAGCCAGGCATAGGTGATGACCTTGGTCTCGGGCAGGGTGAACTGGTCGATGTTCTCGTCGTACCAGGCCTGCAGCTCTTCGTCCGTGGGAACCGGCAGGCCGGTGGTCAGCGCGTCGCGGTCGAGCGTCGCCCAGGTGAAGTCGCGGGTCTCGCCGACCCAGCCCAGCAGCGTGTTGACATAGGTGTCGGGCAGGGTGGTTCCCGAGAGCACCGCCGCCTGCAGGATCGAGCGGGCGCTTTCCTGCCGCAGGCTGTCCTCGAACTCCGCTTCCTTGAGCCCGGCGTTCTGCAGAGCATAGGAATAGGCGCTGCGGTCGAAATTGCCGTCGGGGCCGTGGAAGGCCTGCACGTTGCGAAGATCTTCGGCGACGCGTTCGTCACCGACCGAGATGCCAAGCTGGCGGGTCTCTTCGTCGAGCGCGGCGTTGGTCACGACCTGCGCAAGCACCTGGTCGGTGAGGCCGAACTGCCGCGCCTGCTCGAGCGTCACCGGCTGGCCGGTCTGCGCCTCGACGGCGCGCATCTCGTTCTGCAGGGCGCGCGCGTAATCGGTCGTCTCGATGGTGGTGTCGCCCACCGACCCGATGCTGCCGGCGCCGCCGGTGAAATTCACCGTGCCGAACGCGCCGAAGCCCACGAACGAGGCGATAAGCACCCCCCAGACGATGTATTTCGTGATGCCACTCTTGCCGCGCGCCATGGCTGCCTCTTCCCCGCTATTGCTTGGGGCCCGTCTCTACGCCGCGCTGTCCTTGCCCGCAAGGGGCCAGTCCAGCTCGCAAAGCCGGTCGAACAGGGTCGTGATCCCTTGTGTGTCGAGATTGGCGAAGGCGAAGCGGAAATGCCTCTCGCCGGTGGTGTCGCCCTCGGGCATGAACATGGTGCCGGGCAGGGCAAGGATGCCCGCGTCCCGCACCAGTTTCGGGCCGAGCTCGCTCGACGGCGCCGCGAACGGATGCTCGACATAGGCGAAGTAGGCGCCGAGCCCCTTGAGCACCCATCCTTTGGCCGCGAGCCGCGGGAACTGCTCGGCGATGGCGCGGCCGCGGGCGAGGATCTCGTCGCGCTCGCCGGACACCCATTGCGAGAGGTTCTCGAGCCCCCAGAGCGCCGCGACCTGCCCCAGTTGAGGGGCGCAGATGGCGACGGTGTCCTGAAACTTCTCGACCTCGGTCAGCAGCGCCGGCTTGGCGATGATCGCGCCGACGCGGTGCCCGGTGAGGCGGTAGGCCTTGGAGAAGCTGTAGAGCTGGATCAGCGTGTCCTCGTGGCCCTCACGCTTGAGCAGGTCGTGCGGGGCGCCGGTGCGGCTGTCGAAATCCTTGTAGGTCTCGTCGACGATCAGCCATAGGCCTTTCTCGCGCGCCAGCTCGTAGAGCGCAGAGAGCGTCTCGGCGGGGTATTCCACGCCGCCGGGGTTGTTGGGCGTGACCAGCACGATGGCGCGGGTGCGCTCGGTGATCAGTGTGCGCGCGGTCTCTGCCTCGGGCAGGAGCCGGTCGTCGGTCGGCAGCGGGACGGTCCGGACGCCCTGCATGTCGAGCCACATTTTGTGATTGAAATACCAGGGTGTTGGGAGAAGAACTTCATCCCCTTCTCCGCAGATCGCGGCCAGCGTCGCGGCGAAGGCCTGGTTGCAGCCGGCGGTGATCGCGACGCTCTCGGCTGGGACCTCGGCGTCGTAATGCGCCCCCCAGCTTTTCGCCAGTGCCGCGCGCAGTTTCGGCAGGCCCAGCACCGGCCCGTAAAGATGGGTCTCGGGCACTTCCATGGCCTCTGCCATGGCGCGGCGGAGCGCCGGCGGCGGTGGGTCCACGGGGGCGGCCTGGCTCACGTTGATCAGCGGCCGGTCGGCCGGGAAGTCGATGCCTTCGATCCAGCGTTTCGCCTCCGGGACGGGCGGGGTGAAGGTGGACTCGGTGCGGCTGAAATGGGGCATCTGGTCTTTCCGGTCTGCGTTGCCGCGGCACGCTAACAGCGCGGCGGGGCAAGGGAAAGAGCCCGCCGGCGAAATCCCGGGCCGCGACCCGCGGTCACGTCCCGTTCCCGGGGACGGTCAGGCGGCGGTCGCATCGAAGGCCTCGCGCGCGGCGCGGATATGGCCGTGGTTGCGGTCGGCCCAGTCCGTCAGCGCGGCGATGGGATCGAGCGCCGAGCCCCCGAGCGGGGTCAGCGCGTATTCCACCGAGGGCGGCTTGGTCGGAAACACCTCGCGGGTGATCAGCCCGTCGCGCTCGAGCTGGCGCAGGGTCTGGGTCAGCATCCGCTTCGAGATGTCGCCCACCTGCCGCTGCAGCGCCGAGAACCGCTGCGGCCCCGAGATCAGCGCGATCAGGATCAGCAGCGTCCACTTCTGGCCCACGCGGTCGAGCACGTCGCGGATCGGGCACATGCCGGGATCCTCGGGCGCGCCGCCATAGGCTGCCATCTGCAACAGGATCCCGTGGGCGGCGGGGTTACCCTCATGTTCCCTGGTCATGAAAAAGTGCCTCCTTTACGGCTGCGGATTGGCGGTCTACATCCGAGACCATGTTGCAAAGATAGCCTTTGCAGAGACCAAAGGAAAGGACATCCCATGGCCGGAACTCTCAAATACATGGTGACGGGCGCCTCCGGGCAGCTTGGAGCGCTGGCGGTCGACGAGCTGCTGGCAAAGGTGCCCGCGGCCGAGGTCGGTGCGCTGGTGCGTCGCGCGGAAGCGGCGGCGCCGCTCGAGGCCAAGGGCGTGACGGTGCGCGTCGCCTCCTATGACGATCCCGCCGCCCTCAACGCGGCCCTCGAGGGTGTCGAGCGGCTGCTGCTGGTGTCCTCGAGCGAGGTCGGCAAGCGCGCGGCGCAGCACGCCAACGTCATCGACGCGGCCAGGGCGGCTGGCGTGGGCTTCGTCGCCTATACCTCGATCCTCGGCGCCGAAGGTTCGCCGCTCACGGTGCTGCCGGGCGAACACGTCGCGACCGAGCGCGCGCTGGCCGCCTCGGGGCTGGCCTACGCGGTGCTGCGCAACGGCTGGTACACCGAGAACTACACCATGGGCGTGGCGACCTCGCTCGAGCATGGCGGCATGATCGGCGCCGCCGGCGAGGGCCGCATCGCCAGCGCTACCCGCGCCGACTATGCCGCTGCCGCCGCAGCCGTGCTGACCGGCGAGCTGCCGCCCTCTGGCACGATCTACGAGCTTGCGGGCGACGACGCCTTTACGCTGACCGACTTCGCCGCAGCGCTGTCGGAGCTCTCGGGCAAGACCGTCGGCTACACCAACCTCCCGCCCGAGGACTATGCCGCGGCGCTCGAGGGCGCAGGCCTGCCCGAGCCGGTGGCCGCGATGCTCGCAGACAGTGAGAAGGGCGCGGCGCAGGGTGGGCTCTACAGCGACGACAAGACCCTGTCGCGGCTCATAGGCCGTCCGACCACCCCGTGGCGCGAGACGCTGAAGGCGGCGCTCTGAAAACGAAACGCCCCGCGCAAGAGCCTTGCGCGGGGCGGATCACATGCTCTGAGGCAAGGTGCCGTCAGTGGGTGCCGCGATAGGGCTCCACGTATTGCAGGGCCATGTCCCACGGGAAGAAGATCCACGTGTCCTGGCTCACCTCGGTGATGTAGCTGTCGACCATCGGCTTGCCCTTGGGCTTGGCGTAGACCGTTGCCACATGCGCCTTTGGCAGGTGCGCGCGCACCACTTCGAGCGTGCGCCCGGTGTCCACGAGGTCGTCGATGATCAGCACGCCGGTGCCGTCCCCCATGACGTCCATGTCCGGGAACTTGATGACGCGCGGCGCGCTCTGGGTCTGGTTGTCGTAGCTCTTGACCGAGATCGTGTCGACGAGCCGGATGTTCAGCTCGCGCGCGATGATCATCGCCGGGGCCATGCCGCCCCGGGTGATCGCGACCACGGCCCGCCACTCGCCGTCTTCGGGGCCATGCCCCTGCAGACGCCACGCCAGCGCACGGCTGTCGCGGTGGATCTGGTCCCAGCTGACGTGGAACCCCTTTTCGTGCGGCAGTCGATCCATGGCCGTGCTCCTTCTCAGCCTCGGGTGATGTCGGGGGCGTCCACCGCCTTCATCCCGACCACATGATACCCCGCGTCGACGTGGTGCGTCTCGCCGGTCACGCCGGCGCCGAGGTCGGACAGAAGGTAGAGCGCCGACCCGCCCACATCGTCAATGGTCACGTTGCGGCGCAGAGGCGAGTTATACTCGTTCCACTTCATGATGTAGCGGAAGTCGCCGATGCCCGAGGCCGCCAGCGTCTTGATCGGGCCGGCCGAGATCGCGTTGACCCGGATGCCGTCCTTGCCGAGGTCCTCGGCAAGGTAGCGCACCGATGCCTCGAGCGCCGCCTTGGCCACGCCCATGACATTGTAATGCGGCATGATCCGCTCGGCGCCGTAGTAGGTCAGCGTCAGCGCCGACCCCCCGTTCACCATCATTTTTTCTGCGCGCTTCATCACGGCCGTGAACGAGTAGACGGAGATGTCCATCGTCAGCTTGAAGTTGTCCCGGCTGGTGTCGACATAGCGACCGCGCAGCTCGTTCTTGTCCGAGAAGCCGATCGCGTGAACCACGAAATCGAGGCTGTCCCAGCGCTGCTTGAGACCGTCGAAGAGACCATCGATCGAGGCCTCGTCGCCCACGTCGCAGGGCAGCACGATATCGGAGCCAAGCTGTTGGGCCAGCGGATCGACACGCTTCTTCAGGGCGTCACCCTGATAGGAAAAGGCAAGCTCGGCGCCTGCGCCATGCAGGGCCTTCGCGATGCCCCAGGCGATCGACTTGTCGTTGGCGAGACCCATGATCAGGCCACGCTTGCCCGCCATCAGAGTGTTTGACATTCCCTTCCTCCAACCGGCATTGCTGTTTCCGAAACCCTTTAGGGCAAGGTCCCGGGGGCTTCAAGGGTTCGCGCCTGTCAGCGCTCACGAAGGAAGCAGATCATGTCCGACCGTACCGGAATCTTCGCCGGCGAAGACCCGTTCATCATAGCGCGTAACTGGTTGGCAGAGGCCGAAAAAACCGAGATCAACGACGCCAATGCCATGGCGCTCTCGACCGTGGACGGCGACGGCCTGCCGAATGTGCGCATGGTCCTCCTGAAAGAGATAGAGGACGCGGCCTTCGTCTTCTACACCAACTACGGAAGCGCCAAGGCGCAGGAGATCGAGGCCGCCGGCAAGGCCGCTTTCGTGATGCACTGGAAGTCGCTGCGCCGCCAGATCCGGGTCCGCGGAACCGTCACCCGCGAAGAGGGGCCGCAGGCGGATGCCTATTATCAATCGCGCTCGCTGAAGTCCCGGCTCGGGGCCTGGGCCTCGCAGCAGAGCCAGCCGCTGGCCTCGCGCGCGGCGCTGATGGCCGAGGTCGCGAAGGTCACCGCGACGCATGGACCGATGCCGAAACGGCCGCCGTTCTGGGGTGGATTCCGCATCGCGCCGGTGGAAATCGAGTTCTGGGCCGATGGTGCCTTCCGGTTGCACGACCGGTTTGTCTGGAGGCGGCGGAACCTTGCCGAGGCCTGGACAGTTTGTCGCCTGAACCCTTGAATTTCATGTTACATGAACGGGATTCGGACACAAAATACAGTTTGCAATGACTTGCGTTTACTTGTCCCCTTAAAGCAATTGACGCGCGGGGAAACGCAAGACGACCAATGGAAACCCAGTTGACACAGTACCAAGAAGAGGCCCACCACGTACTCGGTAAGGTAAAGTGGTTTGATCCTGTAAAAGGATTTGGCTTCGTAGTCGCCGACGAGGGCGGCCCGGATATTCTGCTGCATGCGAACGTGCTTCGCAATTTCGGACAGAGTTCGGTCGCCGATGGCGCGAGGATCGAAGTGGCGGTGCAGCGCACCGACAGGGGGATCCAGGCAACGGAAGTTCATCATATCGAGCCGCCGGTCGCTCCGGCCGGCGTCCCGCTCGCGGATTTCGAGGGCATCGACCCCGAGGTGATGCGTGCGGCACCGCTCGAACCGGCACGGGTGAAGTGGTTCGACAAGGCAAAGGGCTTCGGCTTCGCCAATGTCTTCGGCCGCTCCGACGACGTGTTCATCCATATCGAGGTGCTGCGGCGCTCGGGCCTTGCCGACCTGCAGCCGGGCGAGGCCCTCGCAATTCGTTTGATAGATGGTAAGCGTGGTCTCATGGCCACCGAGGTTTCGGCATGGGAAGCGGCGCTCGGGCACTCCTGATCTTTCTGGCATCTGCAATCGTGACGGCCGCTCCGGCGGCCGCGCAGCAATGCCGTGACGACACCGTCTGGCTCCGGGGCGACTGGGGCACGGCACGGTTCCACGTCGACGTGGCCGACAGCGCCGAGGAACGCTCGCGCGGGCTCATGTTTGTCGAGAAGATGCCCGCCACGGCGGGTATGCTTTTCGTCTACGGCCACGCCAGCAAGACGGCGTTCTGGATGAAGAACACGCTCATTCCGCTCGACATGATCTTTGCCGACGGCAAGGGGCAGGTGGTGAAGGTGCATTCCAACGCTGTGCCGCATGACGAGACGCCGATCCCCAGCGGAACTCCGGCGCAATATGTGCTTGAAATCAACGGCGGGCTGGCGCGCCAGCTCGGCATCGACGTGGGCAGCGAGATGATGCACCCGGCAATCCGGGGCGCCGCCTGGCCCTGCGAGTGATTTGACCCTTTTCAAACCTGCGGCCCGCTAGTATGCGGTCCGTGTCGGGGCGTAGCGCAGCCTGGTAGCGCGTCTGTTTTGGGTACAGAAGGCCGTGAGTTCGAATCTCGCCGCCCCGACCACTTCCTCCTCCCCAACTTGCGAATCTCCCGAAGCCCCGCGGCGCAGCCATGTCGGCCGTGATTGCGGGCTTGCGGGCATTTTCCGTGTCGTGGCCGCGATTTGACCGTGTTCTGCCTGCAACGCGGCCCGACACGCGGCAACCCACAGGCCCGAGTTCAGCCGGTTTCTCACCGTCTGTGGATAACTTGCGCGCCTCCGGTGATTTTCCCGGTAAGCCGGGGGGGAGGCCAGTGCGCATCTATGTGGATGAATCGTGGACATCGCATAGACCTTGTGCCGAGCCAAGTGGTCAACGCAAAATATATGCGGAGTTTCCGAAAAAAGCCGTTGACCATTTCCGGGATTCTGCGCCAGTTTGTATGAGCCGGACAACAAGACACAACATATAGTGGCTTTCGGCGGGGACAGCACCAACACCATCGTGGATCAGACCATCTTGATGGCGCCCGGAGGCAGGCTCGGCCGGCCTCTGCAGAACCTGTCTATCCGTCCGCCGGTGGTGATTTGGGACAGGCTGGAGCAGAGGCAGAGATGAAGATCGAGAGAAAATACACCAAGGCCGGGCAGGACGCTTACGCGGGTATCGAATTCGTCACCACCAGCTCCGAGATTCGCAATCCCGACGGCAGCACGGTGTTCAAGCTCGAGAAACTCGAGGTTCCGGCCAGGTGGAGCCAGGTTGCCTCGGACGTCATCGCACAGAAATACTTTCGCAAGGCCGGTGTCCCGGACGCGCTGAAGAAGGTGTCCGAGAAGGACGTACCCGAGTTCCTCTGGCGCTCGGTGCCGGCCAATTCCGACACCCCGCGCGGCGGTGAGACCTCGGCCAAGCAGGTCTTCGACCGGCTCGCCGGCGCATGGGCCTACTGGGGCTGGAAGGGCGGCTACTTCACCACCGAAGAGGATGCGCGCGCCTACTACGACGAGATGCGCCACATGCTCGCCAGCCAGACCGCCGCGCCGAACTCGCCGCAGTGGTTCAACACCGGCCTGCACTGGGCCTACGGCATCGACGGCCCGGGCCAGGGCCATTATTACGTCGACCACAAGACCGGCAAGCTGACCCGCTCCAAGTCCGCTTACGAACACCCGCAGCCCCACGCCTGCTTCATCCAGTCCGTCGCCGACGACCTGGTAAGCGACGGCGGCATCATGGACCTCTGGGTCCGCGAGGCGCGGCTTTTCAAGTACGGCTCGGGCACCGGCACCAACTTCTCGTCGCTGCGCGCCGAAGGCGAGCGCCTGTCGGGCGGCGGCAAGTCCTCGGGCCTGATGGGCTTCCTCAAGATCGGTGACCGCGCAGCCGGCGCCATCAAGTCGGGCGGCACCACGCGCCGGGCCGCCAAGATGGTGATCGTCGATGCCGACCACCCGGACATCGAGGAATTCATCAACTGGAAGGTCAAGGAAGAGCAGAAGGTTGCGAGCATCGTGGCCGGCTCCAAGATGCACGAGCAGATGCTCAACGCCATCTTCGACGCCATCCGCGCGTGGGACGGGCTCGAGAGCGACGCCTACGAGGCCAGCGCCAACACCGCGCTGAAAAAGGCCATTCGCGAGGCCAAGAAGCTCGCCATCCCCGAGACCTACATCAAACGCGTGCTCGACTACGCACGGCAGGGCTACGCCTCGATCGAGTTCCCGACCTACGACACCGACTGGGACAGCGAGGCCTACGCCACCGTCTCGGGCCAGAATTCGAACAACTCGATCCGCGTCACCGACGCCTTCCTCGAAGCGGTCCGCACCGGCGCGCCGTGGGAACTCGTGCGCCGCACCGACGGCTCGGTCGCCAAGACCGTCGACGCCCGCGAGCTGTGGGAGCAGATCGGCCACGCCGCATGGGCCTGCGCCGACCCGGGCATTCAGTTCCACGACACCGTAAACGCCTGGCACACCTGCCCGGCGGACGGCGAGATCCGTGGCTCGAACCCGTGCTCGGAGTACATGTTCCTCGACGACACGGCCTGCAACCTCGCGTCCATGAACCTGCTCACCTTCCTCAAGGACGGCAGCTTCGACGCCGAGACCTACATGCACGCCACGCGTCTGTGGACTCTGACGCTGGAAATCTCGGTGCTGATGGCGCAGTTCCCGTCCAAGGAAATCGCCCAGCTGTCCTATGACTTCCGCACCCTCGGCCTCGGCTACGCCAACATCGGCGGCCTGCTGATGAACATGGGCTACAGCTACGACAGCGACGAGGGCCGGGCGCTCTGCGGCGCGCTGACCGCGATCATGACCGGTGTGAGCTACGCCACTTCGGCCGAGATCGCCGGCGAGCTCGGCGCCTTCCCGGGCTACGAGCGCAACGCCGAGCACATGCTGCGCGTCATCCGCAACCACCGCACCGCCGCCTACGGCCGCACCGACGGCTACGAGGGCCTCCAGGTGAAGCCGGTCGCGCTGGATCACGGCAACTGCCCCGACAAGGCGCTGGTGGCTCTGGCAAAGTCTGCATGGGACGAGGCACTGCGTCTGGGCGAGCAGCACGGTTACCGCAACGCGCAGGTCTCGGTGATCGCCCCCACCGGCACCATCGGCCTCGTGATGGACTGCGACACCACCGGCATCGAGCCCGACTTTGCGCTGGTGAAGTTCAAGAAGCTCGCCGGCGGCGGCTATTTCAAGATCATCAACCGCTCGGTGCCCTCGGCGCTGGCCAAGCTCGGCTACTCGTCGAGCCAGGTCGAAGAGATCGTGGGCCACGCGGTCGGGCACGGCACGCTCGGCAACGCGCCCGGCATCAACCACACCGCGCTGATCGGCCACGGATTCGGCCCGTCGCAGATCGACAAGGTGGAGCGGTCGCTTGCCACCGCCTTCGACATCCGCTTCGTGTTCAACCAGTGGACCCTGGGCGAGGAGTTCTGCCGCGAGACCCTCGGCATCCCCGCCGACAAGCTGAGCGATCCGACCTTCGACCTGCTGAGGCACCTCGGCTTCTCCAAGGCCGAGATCGACGCCGCCAACGACCACGTCTGCGGGACCATGACGCTCGAAGGCGCGCCCTTCCTCAAGGACGAGCACCTCGCGGTCTTCGACTGTGCAAACCCCTGTGGAAAGAAGGGCAAGCGGTACCTCTCCGTCAACAGCCACATCCACATGATGGCCGCCGCGCAAAGCTTTATTTCCGGTGCGATTTCCAAGACCATCAACATGCCGAACTCGGCCACGGTCGAGGATTGCCAGAAGGCCTACGAGCTGTCGTGGTCTCTGGGGGTAAAGGCCAACGCGCTCTATCGCGACGGTTCGAAACTGTCGCAGCCGCTGGCCGCTGCGCTGGTCGAGGATGACGACGACGCGCTCGAGGTGCTGGAATCCGGTACTCCGCAGGAGAAGGCCCAGGTCATCGCCGAGAAGATCGTTGAGAAGGTGGTCATCAAGGAAGTGGTCCGTGCCGGCCGCACCAAGATGCCCGAGCGCCGCAAGGGCTACACTCAGAAGGCGGTCGTCGGCGGGCACAAGGTCTACCTGCGCACCGGCGAGTACCAGGACGGGGCGCTCGGCGAGATCTTCATCGATATGCACAAGGAAGGCGCCGGCTTCCGTGCGATGATGAACAACTTCGCCATCGCTGTGAGCGTCGGCCTGCAATACGGTGTTCCGCTTGAAGAATTCGTCGATGCCTTCACCTTCACCAAGTTCGAGCCCGCTGGCATGGTGCAGGGCAACGACAGCATCAAGAACGCGACGTCGATCCTCGACTACATCTTCCGCGAACTGGCCGTGTCCTACCTCGACCGCACCGATCTCGCCCATGTGAAGCCGTCCGGCGCAAGCTTCGACGACCTCGGGCGCGGTGAGGAAGAGGGCGTGTCGAACGTCTCGGAGCTTTCCGAGACCACCGCCGCGCGCTCGCTCGAGATGCTCAAGCAGATCTCGTCGACCGGCTACCTCCGCAAGCGTCTCCCGCAGGAGCTGGTGGTGCTGCAGGGCGGCCAGACCGGCACCGGTCCGGTGATGTCGGTGGGCAACGTGGCCGAAGCCGCGTCGAGCACGGTGGCGACGCTGTCGACCACGACCTCGGCGGTGGCGATGGATGCCCGCGTCAAGGCCCGGATGCAGGGCTACGAGGGCGACCCGTGCGGCGAATGCGGCAACTACACGCTGGTGCGCAACGGCACCTGCATGAAGTGCAACACCTGCGGCTCCACAAGCGGCTGCAGCTGAGGAAACGGGCAGGGTGCGGCGACGCGCGCTGCCGTGCCTTCCGGGACGGGTGCGCCGGTTCCGTGCGGACAAGGTCGCAGGCGGAATACCTCGGGCGGTACGAAAGCCGAGCCTTGCCAGCCAGACTGAAAAAGGGCCCCGTCGCGGGGCCCTTCTTTTTGCCAGCGCGCCTTTCGGGCTATCCCGAAAGGCAGGGTGGATCAGCTAATCGCGCGGTCTTTCAATGCTTTGCGGACAAGTTTTCCGTTGGCATTGCGGGGCAGGGCATCGACGCGGACATAGGCGCGCGGCTGCTTGTAGCGGGCGAGACGTTCGGCCGCGCGGGCCTGAAGCAGGGTCTCGTCGAGCGGCTCGGCGGCGACGTAGAAGGCCGCGATGACGTTGACGCCTTCCTTGACCGCCACATCGGTGACGCCGACCTCGGTGATGCCCGGCAGATCGGCGAGCGCACTCTCGACCTCGATGGGCGAGACCCGGTAGCCGCCCGCGTTCATCATGTCGTCGCCGCGGCCGAGGTAGCGGATCTCGCCATCCTCGGCCATGGCACCCTGATCGCCGGTCAGGAACCAGTCACCGGCAAAGCGCTCGGCGGTCTCCTCGGGAGCGCCGACATAGCCCAGCATCAGCCCGGGGTCCGAGCGGTGCACCGCGATGGTGCCGGGCTCTCCGAAGGGGACCGGCGCTCCGGCCTCGCCGAGGATCGAGACCCGGCGCCCGGCCTGCGGACGCCCCAATGCGCCGGAGGTGCCGGGATGCGTGGGCGAGGACGAGATGAAGGTCGAGCATTCGGACATGCCGAAGGCCTCGTAGATGGCGGTCCCCGTGGCCTCGTGCCATGCGATGCGGATCGGCTCGGCCAGCTTTTCGCCCGCAGCGAGCCCGTGCCGGAGCTTTGGGAACGGCGGCACGGGATACTTCAGAAACTGCCTGTAAACGCCCGGAGCTGCTGCGAAAATCGTCACATCATTGCGCTTGAGAAGAAGCGCGAGCTGGGCCGGATCGGTGCCCGCCGCGGGGATCAGCGCGGTGGCGCCCATGGTCCATGGATCCATGAGCCCGGTGCCCAGCGTGTAGGTCCAGTTGAACGCGCCCGCATGCAGCAGCCGGTCCGAGGCGCCGAGCCCGTACCAGCCCTGCATCATCATCTGCCGCGCCCAGATCGCCCGATGCGCGTGGCCTACGGCGCGCGGCACGCCCGAGGTGCCGGAGGTGTAGATGATGTAGGCCAGTCGCTCCGGGTCGCCCATGTGCCAGGATGCGGGCGGCAGGCCGTGCCAGCCCTCGAAGACCTCGCGACCGAAGATCGGAACATCGGTCTCGGGGCAGGCGATGCCGTCACCGCGCAGGATCGCCGCCGGGCGCAGATGCGTGATCATCGGTGCGACCTCGCGGGCGGTAAGCTGCGACGAGGTGGGCACCGGCACGATGCCCGCGGCGATGGCCCCGAGGTAGGCGATGGGGAAATCGACGGTGTTCCCGAGCCGCATAAGCAGCACGTCGCCAGGCACCAGCCCGGCCTCGAGCAACCCCGTCGCGGTGCTTAGCACCGCCGCCGTGAGCCGCGCGTAGGACCAGCGCTCGGCGCCCGTCGGCTTGACGATGGCCAGCGCGATCTTGTCGGGCGTCGCCTGTCCCGCGGCGAGCACATGCGCGGCGAGGTTGAAGGGCGAGGGGCAGGGCGCGAAGGCGCCTTCGTCGAAAAGCGAGGTCATGCTCAGGGATTAGGGCCCTGTCGCCATTGTTGCAAGCGTGCTGCGCGGGCCCTATAGCATGACCATGATGCGCGACCCAAAGACCCTTATTCGCCTTGCCCGCGAGACTGGCGAAGACGCCATGGCCGAGCCGCTTGACCTTGGCGCGCGCGTCCGCGAACTGCGCAAGGAGCGGGATTGGACGCTCGAGCAGGCGGCGAAGCAGGCGGGGCTTGCCCGCTCGACGCTATCCAAGATCGAGAACGGCCAGATGTCGCCCACCTACGACGCGCTCAAGAAGCTTGCGGTCGGGCTGGGGATCGGCGTGCCGCAGCTGTTCACGCCGCCGAAGAAAGACCAGGTCTCGGGCCGCATGGTGCATACGCGCGACGGCGAGGGGCTGCATCAGGCCACGGTGACCTACGAGCACGAACTGCTGGCCGAGACGCTCACCAAGAAGAAGATGCTGCCGTACCGCGCCCGCGTCCGGGCTCGCGATATGGGCGAGTTCGACGGATGGGTGCGCCACGACGGCGAGGAATTCCTCTACGTGCTGACCGGTATCATCCGGCTCTACACCGAGTTCTACGAGCCCATCGAGATGCGCCGCGGCGACAGCGCCTATTACGACGCGACCATGGGGCACAACGTGGTCTCGACCAGCCCCGAGGACGCGACGATCCTCTGGGTCACCTCACTCGGCTAGGTTACGACCGGCGAAGCAAGCGTTCAGCACTGACCGTCGCGGGCGAGGGCCGCAAGCCGCGCGAGCTCGTCCTCGGCATGCCAGTAGGTCAGTTCCTCGGGCGTCGAGGGCTCGACTGCAGGCATCTGGCCGGACGGTCGGATGCCCACGGTCGCAGGCGCCACGATCTTCGGGGACAAGGCATTGCGCTTCTTGAGAAAATTCAGCATCACGGGGTCCTCCTGTGCGCATAACCCCGAGGCAGGCTGCGCGGTTCCCGCGCGGCCCGTCCGCTGCTGAAATTTCATCTGATCGTCACGAGGGTTGATCGCCACGAGGCATCCGGCAAGGACCGGACTGCAGGGGCTTGTGTCACGGGCGGTCAAACGCCCCTCAGCCGACGCGGCGGCGGATCTCGCAGGGCAGACTGTCGGTGAAGAGCAGAGCCTCGAGCGCGTCACGCGCCTCGAACACCGTGAGGTCATGACACGCGGCCACCTGGGCCACCAGCGTCTCCATCCGCGCGGGCGGCTGGTCCAGGGTTTCGGGGGCCAGCTCGGTGAAATGCGCCTGAAGCCGCTGGCGGGCGCTGTTCCAGTTCTGGGCGACACGGGTCCATTGCATCTGTCTCATACCTCCGAAACGTGACACTCGTCCTTCCGTTCCGAAGCCCCGCGCCGGTCGGCAAAGCTCTGCGCAACGCTTTGGAACGTTGCACAGAGGATGCCGGTGCAGATGCTAACATCTGCTTAGCGTTCGGGCAGCAGCCCCCGTGGCGCGAAGCGCAGGACCAGCAGCAGGATCACGCCCATGGTGAGCAGCCGCATGTGCTGAACCGAGTCCAGCAGGTGCGCCTTGATCGCCGAGCCGTCCGCCATGCCCGAGGTGACGATCCCCATGACCCACTGGCCGATGGGTTCGACCTGCACCCAGAGGAACCAGATCAGGAACCCGCCGAGCACCGCGCCCAAGTTGTTGCCCGAGCCGCCGACGATGACCATCACCCAGACCAGGAAGGTGTAGCGCAGCGGCTGGTAGCTCGAGGGCGTGAGCTGCCCGTCGAGCGTGGTCATCATCGCGCCCGCGATGCCGCAGAGCGCCGAGCCCAAGATGAAGATTTGCAGGTGCCGCGCGGTGACGTCCTTGCCCATGGCCTCCGCCGCCTCCTCGTTGTCGCGGATGGCGCGCATCATGCGCCCCCACGGCGAGTTCAGCGCCAGCTGCGCCAGCACCAGAAGCACCACCAGCACGACGGTGAAAAGCACCGAGTAGCCGAGCTTGACGTAGAGCGTCGAGGCGGTGGTGGCGTCGAGCCCCAGCGAGCCGGCGGTCTCGACGAAGGAGGAGCTGGCCTGCAGGTCGACCTCGTAGGGTACGGGACGGGGCAGGCCGATGACGTTCTTCACGCCGCGCGCCAGCCAGTCCTCGTTCTTCATCACCGCGATGATGATCTCGGCGATGCCCAGCGTCGCGATGGCGAGGTAGTCCGACCGCAGCCCCAGCGCGGTCTTGCCGATCACCCAGGCGACGCCCGCCGCAAGCAGCCCGCCCACCGGCCAGGCCAGCAGCACCGGCAGCCCGAGGCCGCCGAGGAAGCCGGTGGCAGCGGGGTTGACCGCCTCCACCGCATCGACGCCCGGATCGAGCACGGCGCGGTAGAGGAAGAAGCCGCCCACCGCGATCAGCGCCACGGCAAGGCCGCGACGCCCGCGCGGCAGGCGCTTCCACGCGACGACGCTCAGCACGATGGCCACGAGTCCCAGCGCGAGGGCCGCGAGGACGCGCCAGCCGCCCGCGGCCCAGGCCTCGGGCACCGGCGCGACCGAGGTCAGCACCACCGCGAGCCCGCCCAGCGCCACGAAGCCCATGACGCCGACGTTGAAGAGCCCTGCGAGCCCCCATTGCAGGTTGACCCCGAGCGCCATGATCGCGCTCACCAGCCCCATGTTCAGGATGATCAGCGCCGAGTTCCAGCTCTGCAGGACCCCGGTCGCGATGATGAGCGCCGCGACGAGCGCGAAGAGACCGAGCGTCCTCATACCGATTTCCCCTTGAAGAGACCCGTGGGCCGGAACAGCAGAACGATGATCAGGATCACGAAGCTGACGGCGAACTTGTAGTCGGTGGACATGAGCTGCACGAGCCCCGAGGGCTCGAGCGCCTCGGGCAGCAGGTAGGTTGCCACCTTCTTCCACGCGTAGGTGATGCCGACCTCGGAGAAGGCGATGATGAAGCCGCCCGCGATGGCGCCCAGCGGCGAGCCGAGCCCGCCGACGATGGCGCTGGCGAAGATCGGCAGCAGCAGCTGGAAGTAGGTGAAGGGCTTGAAGCTCTTGTCGAGCCCGTAGAGCGTGCCCGCCACCACCGCCAGCGCCGAGACGATGATCCAGGTCACCGTCACCACCCGCTCGGGGTTGATGCCCGAGAGCAGCGCGAGGTCCTCGTTGTCGGAATAGGCCCGCATCGACTTGCCGGTGCGGGTGCGGTTGAGGAACCAGAACAGCAGCGCGACGACGATGACGGCGGTCACCACGGTGATCGCCTGCGTGGATTTCAGCGCCAGCCCCTCGTCGAGGCCGGTCATCGCCTTGAAGTCACGGGCCGAGATCAGGAACCGCGTGCCGTCGTCGAAATCCTGGTCGTTGGGCCCGATGACGAAGCGGGTGAGGCCGTTGTAGATGAACATGACACCCATCGACACGATCACGAGGATCACCGGTTTGGCCTTCTGCTCGCGGTAGAAGCGATAGATCAGCCGGTCGGTGCCCAGCACCAGAAGCGCGGTGCCCGCGATGCCGAAGGGAATGGCCAGCAGCGCGGTCGGCAGCGGCGACAGGCTCACGCCCAGCGCCTGCAGCCCCCAGGTCACCAGGATGGTGATCATCGTGCCGATGGCCATGGTGTCGCCATGGGCGAAGTTCGAGAAGCGCAGGATGCCGTAGATCAGCGTCACCCCGAGCGCCCCCAGCGCGAGCTGGCTGCCATAGGCCATGGCCGGGATGAGCACGAAATTCGCAAGCGCCACCAGTGCGTTCAGAGCGTCCATCGGATCCGCCCCCCGTTCTGTTCCGGACCGCGCGGCGGGACGCATCCCGCCGGTTCCGTCTTTCCGAAAATACTCACCTCAGGTCTCCACCCGCTCATCCGCCGAGGAAGCTGCGCCGGACTTCGTCGTCGGCCAGCAGCTCCTTGCCCGTGCCGGTGTGGGCATTGCGCCCCTGCACCAGCACATAGGCCTTGTCGGCGATCTCCAGCGCCTGACGCGCGTTCTGTTCCACCATCAGCACCGGCAGCCCGGTGCGCGCGACCTCGATGATCCGGTCGAAGAGCTCGTCCATCACGATGGGGCTCACGCCCGCGGTCGGCTCGTCCAGCATCAGCACCTTGGGCTGCGTCATCAGCGCCCGGCCCACGGCCACCTGCTGGCGCTGACCGCCCGAAAGCTCGCCGGCCGCCTGACGGCGCTTTTCCTTCAGGATCGGGAACAGGTCGTAGACCTGTGCCATCGTCCCCCGGAAATCGTCGTCGCGGATGAAGGCGCCCATCTCGAGGTTCTCCTCCACCGTCATCGAGGTGAAGATGTTGTGGGTCTGCGGCACGAAGCCCATGCCCTTGCGCACCCGCGCCTGCGGGCTCAGCTCTGTGATGTCCTCGCCATCGAGCCGCACCGAGCCCTCGCGCAGGTTCAGCATGCCGAAGACCGCCTTCATTGCGGTCGACTTGCCGGCGCCGTTGGGCCCCACGATGACCGCGATCTCGCCGCGCTCCACCGCGATGGTGCAGCTGTGCAGGATGTCCGCGCCGCGGCCGTAGCCGCCGGTCATCGCCTCGCCGATCAGGAAGGGCCCGCCCGGCGCCGCGTGCTCGTGGCCGCCCTCGCGGACGGGGCGCGCCTCGCCCATGCCCCCGGGTTTCGCGATGGACAGATCCCGGTTGCCCCGGTCGCCGTAGTCGCCGCCGCTCATGACCGCCCCCGTGTCTTCATCTTGCCCGGCAAACTCCGGGGGAGTCGCCGCATGGCGACGGGGGCAGCGCCCCCTGCAATGGTGCCGGTCATGCGGTGGTCTCCCCGGTCTTCGCGGCGTTCTTGAGCCCGGTGCCGAGATAGGCCTCGATCACCGCGTCATTGGCCTTGATCTGGTCGAGCGTGCCCTCGGCCAGCTTCTTGCCCTCGGCCATGACGATGACCGGGTCGCAGATGCGGCCGATGAAATCCATGTCGTGCTCGATCACGCAGAAGGTGTAGCCGCGCTCCCGGTTGAGCCGCACGATGGTGTCGGCGATGGTGTTGAGCAGGGTGCGGTTCACCCCGGCGCCGACCTCGTCGAGGAACACGATCTTGGCGTCCACCATCATTGTGCGCCCGAGCTCGAGCAGCTTCTTCTGCCCGCCCGAGAGATTGCCGGCCTTCTCGTCCCTGAGGTGAGAAATCGTCAGGAACTCAAGCACCTCGTCGGCTTTCTTCAGCAGTGAGGCCTCTTCCTGCGCGATGCGGCCGCGGCCGAACCACGCCGACCACAGGCTCTCGCCGGTCTGGCCGCCCGGCACCATCATCAGGTTCTCGCGGCAGCTCATCGACGAGAACTCGTGGGCGATCTGGAAGGTGCGCAGCAGCCCCTTGTGAAACAGCGCGTGCGGCGGCAGGCCGGTGATGTCCTCGCCGTCCATGGTCACCGTCCCCGAGGTCGGGGGCAGCGCGCCCGCAATCACGTTGAAGAGCGTCGACTTGCCCGCGCCGTTCGGACCGACCAGCCCGGTGATCGAGCCCTTCGCGATCTCGAGCGAGGCGCCGTCAACGGCCCGGAAACCGCCGAAATGGCGGTGAAGGTTCTCCACCCGTATCAAGATGTCATCCCCGTTCGCGCCTTTTGCGGCGCCTGTCTTCTATTTGAAACAGCCCGGGAGAGGGTCCCGGGCTGCTTGGTGTCGTGGTGCGACCGCCTTACTGGAAGGAGACGGTCTCGAAGGCGCCGTCCTTGATCTCGTAGTAGCGGTAGGTGCCTGCGGCTTCGCCCGGGCCCACCAGCTCCACGTTGGTCGCGCCGACGTAGTCGACGTCGCCGCCGTCGGCGATGATCTTGAGCGCCTTGCCCAGCTCGCCCGGCAGGATCGGCTCGCCCGGGGCGTTGGCCACGTCGAGCACGTTTGCCGCCACCGCTGCCGAAGACACTTCGCCGCCCTTCATCATCGCCAGCGCGATGAGGGCCGCGGCGTCGTAGCTCTCGCGGGTGTAGGAGCTCTCGGCGGTCACGCCGGCTTCGGTCGCGAGCGCGCTGAACGCCTCGGCGCCTTCGCCTTCCGCCCACGGAACCGAGCCGAAGCTGCCGTCGATGTCGGTGCCGAGATCGGCCAGCAGCGCGTCCGAGTACATGCCGTCGCCCATGGCGAAGGTGTCGAAGGCGCCGGTGTCGAGCGCGGCCTGGATCATGCCCTTGCCGCCCTGGTCCGAGTAGCCCAGCACCACGAGCACGTCACCGCCGGCCGAGGCCAGCGCGCCGATCTCGGCCGAGTAGTCGCCCTTGCCGTCCTCGTGGGGCGCCGAGAGGGTGATCTCGCCACCGGCTGCCTCGAAGGCCGCCGCGAAGCTGTCGGCGAAGCCCTTGCCGTAGTCGTTGTTGGTGTAGGTCACCGCGACCGAGGAAATGCCGCGCTCGCCCAGGATGTTGGCGAGCACTTCGCCCTGGCGCGCATCGGACGGCGAGGTGCGGAAGAACAGGCCGTTGTCCTCGGCCGAGGACAGGGCCGGCGAGGTCGCGGAGGGCGAGATCATCGGCACGCCGTTCGGCACGGCGACGTTCGACAGGATCGCACCGGTCACGCCCGAGCAGTCGGCGCCCATGATCGCGACGATACCGTCGGTGGTGATGAGGCGCTCTGCGGCGGCACTTGCTGCAGCGGAGTCGACGCAGGTGCTGTCGGCGCGCAGCGGGGTCAGCGTGACACCCTCGAGGAACGCACCGCTGTCATTGACCTCCTTCAGCGCGAGCTCGGCGCTGGCCCCCATCGACGGGGTGAGCGATTCAATCGGGCCGGTGAAGCCGAGGATGACGCCGATCTTGGCGTCCTCGGCGTGCACGGCGCCAGCAGCAAGCAGCGTGGTGGCAGCAGAAGCCAGAAGCCACTTTTTCATTGTCATGTTCTCCCATCTTGGAACGCTTTGTCCGGAGGAAAGCCTAAGCGCGCCTTTGCTGAAATGGAAGGGGCGACAAACCGCCTGCCGCTGCGGAATACGGGTTGCTCCCCGGTGGTACGGCCCCATATCGGCCAAAGGAGGTGCCGCAATGAAAAAACTCGTCTTTTCCGGGATCCTCGCGCTTTGCCCGCTGAGCCTTGCCGCTGCCGAGGACATCTCCTCGGAGATCGGTACGTTGTCGGTGACGCCTGTGGTGCAGGGGCTCGACAGCCCGTGGGCGTTCGGTTTCCTGCCCGACGGCACCATCCTCGTGACCGAGCGCGACGGCCGCCTGGTCGCGGTCAGGGACGGGGCCGCGAAGCGCGTCGGCGGAGTGCCCGAGGTCTATGACGGCGGGCAGGGCGGCCTGCTTGACATCCTCGTCCCACGCGATTTCGCCAGCAGCCGCGAGCTCTTCTTCAGCTACGCCAAGCCGATGCGCGGCGGTGCCGGCACTGCAGTGCTGCGCGCCCGGCTGTCCGAGGACGGCAGCCGGCTCGAGGCGGCGGAGACCATCTTCGAGATGAGCCGCGGCTCGGGCGGCGGGCGGCACTTCGGCTCGCGCCTCGTGGAGGCTCCGGACGGCACGCTCTTCGTCACCATCGGCGAGCGCGGCGATGCGGACGCGGCGCAGGACCTTGCGCGGCACAACGGCACCGTGGTGCGCATCACCCGCACGGGGAAGGTGCCCGGCGACAACCCCTTCGTCGGTACCTCCGGTGCGCGGCCCGAGATCTGGTCCTATGGCCACCGAAACGCGCAGGGCGCGGCGCTCGACCGGCGCGGGCGGCTCTGGGTGGCCGAGCACGGCGCGAAAGGCGGCGACGAGGTGAACCGGATCGAGAAGGGCGCCAACTACGGCTGGCCGGTGATCTCCTACGGTCGCCACTACTCGGGCGCGAAGATCGGCGAGGGCACGTCGAAGCCCGGGATGGAACAGCCGGTGTTCTACTGGGACCCCTCGATCGCGCCCTCGGGCATGACCTTCCTGTCGGGCGGTCGCTGGGATGGAGATGCCCTCGTGGGATCGTTGAAATTCGATTACATCTCAAGGCTTTCCGGCGATCCCCTCAGGGAGGCCGAGAAGCTCTCGTCAGACGCCACCCAGCGGATCCGCGACGTGGCGCAGGGGCCGGACGGCGCGATCTGGTTTCTCTCCGAGACCCGGGGAACGCTTTTCCGCGCGAGCCCGCCGCGCTGAGCCGCGGCTGACCCGACGCGCGCTCAGGCGCCCTTTTCGCCCTGCGATCCGCGTTCGCGATAGGGTGTGGTCTGGTAATGCGCCCGATAGCATTTGGAGAAGTGCGAGGGGCTGGTGAAGCCGCAGGCGAGCGCCACGTTGATCACGCTCATGTCGGTCTGCATCAGCAGGTTGCGAGCCTTCTGCAGCCGCAGCTCCATGTAGTAGCGCTTGGGGCTGCGGTTGAGATAGCGCCGGAACAGCCGCTCGAGCTGGCGCGTCGACATGCCGACGTCCCGGGCCAGCAGCGCGGGCGAGATCGGCTCCTCGATGCTGGTCTCCATCTTCTTGATGACCTGCGACAGCTTCGGGTGGCGCACGCCGATGCGGGTGGGCGTGGACAGCCGCTGCGTGTCCTGATCGGTGCGGATCGAGGAATAGACCAGCTGGTCGGCCACCGCGTTGGCGAGCTCCTCGCCGTGGTGGTCGGCGATCAGCTTGAGCATCAGGTCGATGGAGGCGGTGCCGCCCGCGGTCGAGAGCCGGTTGCCGTCGAGCACGAAGACCGACTTCGTCAGCTGGACTTCGGGGAATTCCTCTTCGAAGCTGTCCTGGTTCTCCCAATGAATGGTGGCGCGGCGCCCGTCGAGCAGTCCGGCCTCGGCCAGCGCCCAGCTCGCGGTGCAGAGCCCGCCCATGGTGAGCCCGCGCCGCGCCTCGCGCCGCAACCAGTTCAGAAGCTTGCGGGTGGTGGCCCCGGCCACGTCGAGCCCGCCGCAGACCAGCACCACGTCATCGCGCGCCAGATCCGGCAGGTCGCAGTCGAGCGCAAAGGCCGGCCCCGCCGAGCATTGCACCGTGCCGCCGCCCTCGCCGGTGATCACCCAGTCATAGAGCCTGCGCCCCGCCATACGGTTGGCGATGCGCAGCGCCTCGATGGCGGCCGAAAAGCTCAGCAGGGTGAACTCGGGCAGCAGCACAAAGACGAAGCGGCGGGGTCTGGCGGGCGGCTCCCCATCAACGACATTGCGCGGCACCGGCATCCGACCTCGTCCCGATTGATGTTTCCTGAACCATTCCAAAGGCTTTGGGGGCTTCGCCCTTAAGGTGCCTGCAGGATGATCCTTCCAAATGGTCAGAACTGCAGGGAAGGGTCAAGCCGGGAAGCCAATTTGCTATGGCCTTGGACGGGCTCGTTCGTTATACGCGCAGGACGTTTTCGCTAACGGAGACTTCTGGGAGAAAGCCTATGAGCGAGTGGACCAAATCGAGCTGGAGAAACAAGCCCCGGATCCAGATGCCCGATTATCAGGATCAGGCAGAGCTGGAGGCCGTGGAGGCACAGCTTTCGAAGTTTCCCCCGCTGGTTTTTGCAGGTGAGGCGCGCCGGCTGCGGACCGAGCTCGGCAAAGCTTCGCGCGGCGAAGCATTCCTCCTGCAGGGCGGCGACTGCGCCGAGGCGTTCGACCAGTTCTCGGCCAACGCCATCCGGGACACCTTCAAGGTGATGCTGCAGATGGCCATGGTGTTGACCTACGGCGCCAAGGTGCCTGTGGTGAAGGTCGGCCGCATGGCAGGCCAGTTCGCCAAGCCGCGCTCTGCGCCCACCGAGACGGTGGACGGCATCGAGCTGCCGAGCTTCCGAGGCGACATCATCAACGAGCTGGCCTTCACGCCCGAGGCGCGCAAGCCCAACCCGCAGAAGATGCTGCAGGCCTACACGCAGGCGGCTGCCACGCTGAACCTGATCCGCGCGTTCTCGACCGGCGGCTATGCCGACGTGCATCAGGTGCACCAGTGGACGCTGGGCTTCACCGAGGGCGAGAAGGCCGCGCGCTACCGCGACATGGCCAACCGCATCTCGGACACGCTGGACTTCATCAAGGCGGCGGGTGTCGACAGCAACACCTCGGCGTCGCTGCACCAGGTTCACTTCTACACCAGCCATGAATCTCTGCTGCTCGAGTACGAAGAGGCGCTGACCCGTATCGACTCGACCTCGGGCAAGTGGATCGCGGGCTCGGGCCACATGATCTGGATCGGCGACCGCACCCGTCAGCCCGACGGCGCGCACGTGGAATTCGCCCGCGGCGTGATGAACCCGATCGGTCTGAAGTGCGGCCCCTCGATGACCTCCGAGGACCTCAAGGTGCTGATGGCCAAGCTGAACCCGCTGAACGATCCGGGCCGGCTGACGCTGATCACCCGCTTCGGCGCGGGCAAGGCCGCCGACCACCTGCCGCGTCTCATCGAGACCGTGCGTTCGGAAGGCGCCAACGTGCTCTGGGTCTGCGATCCGATGCACGGCAACACCATCAAGTCGGCGAGCGGCTACAAGACCCGTCCCTTCGACTCGGTGCTGAGCGAAGTGCGCGAGTTCTTCGCCGTGCACCGCGAGCAGGGCACCATCCCGGGCGGCGTGCATTTCGAGATGACCGGCCAGGACGTGACCGAATGCACCGGCGGCGTCTTCGCGGTCTCGGAAGAGAACCTGAGCGACCGCTACCACACCGCCTGCGACCCGCGTCTCAACGCCTCGCAGTCGCTGGAGCTGGCCTTCCTCGTGGCCGAGGAACTGACCGCGCTGCGCGGCGGTGCCCAGCCGCAGGTCGCCGCCCACGGCTGAGCGCTCTCAGGCCTTCACGACAGACTGCAGCGGCCGTCCCTCCGGGGGCGGCCGTTTCGCTTTGGGCCGGTCCTGACGCAGCCGTGACCGTGGGGCAGGGCGATTGTGTGTCTCGGCGGGAACCCGGAGGCTCGCCCGCGCGTAGACGTTCGAAGCCGGCGTCAAGGAGGAGATCACCCGCATGGGCCGCATTCGAATGATGACGAAGATGGGCGTGGCCGTGATGGCGGGTGCCATCGCCACGCAGGCCGCTGCCGCCACCGAGCTCTTCCAGCGGCTCTCTCCCGAGGCCCGCGACCTTGCCGGGATGCGCTGGGAAAAGCGTCCGGTGCTGATCTTCGCGAGCTCGGGCGAGGATCCCGACTATCGCCGCCAGATGACTCTGCTGCAGCAAGCCTCGCAGGCGCTGGTCGAGCGGGACATCGTGGTCCTGAGCGATCTCGACCCGCGCTCCCCCTCGCCGCTGCGGCAGGGGTTCCAGCCCGGCGGCTTCAAGCTGGTGCTGGTCGGCAAGGACGGTGGCGTGAAGCTCGAACAGGACAGTGTGCTCTCGCCGGACGAGCTGTTCGCGGTGATCGACCGGATGCCGATGCGGATGCGCGAAGCCGCAGAGTGAAGTGACCACGCGGACGACCTTCTGTCAGGGGTCGCAACGCAGGCGGGCCGCCAGATTGGCGGCCCGTTCTTTTGTCTGCGCGAGGGTGCGGGGGTCAGGCCGCTTCGACCGACCCGCCCGTACCGTCGCCAAAGTTCTTCGGCGACAGCATCGCCAGCTGATCCTTGGCCCAGTGATGGGTGTCACGCTTGGCGACCGCTGCGCGCAGCAGTTCCATCCGGGCGCGGCGCTCGTTCTCGGGCATGTCGAGCGCAAGGTCGATGGCGAAATCCATGGCCCGGGTCGAGAACGGGTTGGTGAGCACGGCCGCACCCAGTTCCACCGCGGCGCCGGCGAATTCCGACAGGACCAGCACGCCATCGCCGTCGCTGCGGGCCGAGGCATACTCCTTGCAGACGAGGTTCATGCCATCCGCGAGCGGGGTGATCCATGCCACGTCCGCCACCTGGTACCAGGCCACAAGCTCGTTGAACGGGATCGCCCGCGAGATCAGCGCGATGGGCTGAAAGGTGAAGCTGCCGAAGCGGCCGTTGATGCGGCCGGCGATCTCTTCCAACTCGCGCTGGATCGGTTCGTAGACCGTCATGTTGCGGTTGGCAGACACCGAGACGTGCAGCAGCCGGACGGTGCCGCGCAATTCGGGCCGCCGCTCGAGCAGGCGCTCGAAGGCCAGCAGCTGGTCGGCGCCGCCCTTGGTGTAGTCGGTGCGCCCGACCGAGAGGATCATGGTGCTGTCACCGACCTCGGCCCGGAAGCGCTTGGCCAGCGCCTTGGTCTCCTCGGTCTCGGCGAGCTGGCTGATGTAGCCGACGTCGACACCCACCGGCGTCACGCCCAGCTGCACCACGCGATCGTCGGTGTGGATCTCTGTCGGGACCGTGCGGTCCGACAGCGCCGAGCCCTCGGCGATCAGGTCCTCGGTCACCTTGACCCGCGGCACGTTGCCGACATCGCGGAGCGAGCGCACGCAGCCCACGAAGTTCGAGGCATAGCGCGGGATGTGGAAGCCCACCACGTCCGCCGAAAGCAGCGAGTCGATGATCTCGCCCCGCCACGGCAGCACGTTGAACATGTCGGCGTTGGGGAAGGGCGTGTGGTGATAGAACGAGATGCGCAGATCGGGGCGGAGCTGGCGCAGGTAGCCGGGGACGAGCCACAGGTTGTAGTCGTGCACCCAGACCGACGCACCATGCGCGGCCTCGGCGGCGGCGGCCTCGGCGAAAGCCCAGTTCACTTCCTTGAAGGTCGGCCAGTCCACGGGGTCGTAGTTATACTTTTCCTTGAACCCGTGCAGGATCGGCCAGAACGCTTCTTTCGAGGTGATGTGGTAGAAGCTGCGCACCTGCTCCTTGGTCAGCGGCAGGCGCGAGACCGTGTACTTGCCGAAGCTGTCCTCGATCTCGACGACGCGGTCGAAACCGGGGTTCGAGGTGTCCTCTGCCTCTTTCCAGGCCACCCATGCGGCGTTTTCGACCTTGCCGAAGAAGCTCTTCAGCGTGGGCACGATGCCGTTCGGGCTCTTGTTCTCACGGAACTCGGTCTTGCCGTTTACCTCAACCTCTTCATAGGGCTGGCGGTGATAGACGATAACCAGATCGCTGGACATGGCTCACGCTCCTTTCGGAAGGGGGTGGAGGTTGAAGGCCTCGACCGCCTCGAGAATGCCCGCAGCGCCGATGGCTTCGGCGGTGTGGACATGAGGCAGGCCCGAGACCTCGTTGAGCAGCGCTTCCTCGGCGCCGCCCACGGCGACGGCCTGAAGCCCGCATTGCAGCATCGAGAGATCGTTCAGCGTGTCGCCGGCGGCGAGCACGCGGCCTTCCTCGATGCCCAGATGGGTGACGAGGCGGCGCAGCGACGGGCCCTTCGAGATGCCGCGGGGCAGGACGTCGAAATAGCGGTCGTCCGAGACCAGCGGGTCGTGGCCCATGTCGCGCACCTTGTCATGGGCGCTGGGGTCGAAGGCCTCGGCATCGAGATCGTAGCTCACGCGGTAGCGGAAATCGGTGGGCTGCAGCGTCAGGCCGGGGTGGCCGTGCAGCGCGTCGCGCACCTTGTCGCCGGCGTTGCCCCAGGTCTCGGCGATCTCGACCTCGAGCGGCTCGATGGGATGGATGGTGCCATCCTGAACGCGGGCGATGGTGGTGCCGACGTCGCCCACGACGTACTCGGGCCACGGCACGCCGCCGTCGCAAAGCTCGCCGATGAACTTGGGGTCGCGGCCGGTGACGAAGATCAGGCCGATGGTGTCGCGGTTCGCCTCGATCCAGTCGTAGAGCCGGGCGCGGTCCTCCTCGGAGCCGCCGAGGAAGGTGCCGTCGAGGTCCGTCGCCAGAACGAAGCGGCAGCTGGCGATGTCGCGGTTGTGGGGGTGATCGAAGCTCATGCGGGGTCTCCCTCGTGGGGGTGCAGGATGATGTCGAGCGCGCGCGGCTCGCCCTCGATGGGACGGGACCACAGCGCCTGGAAGGTTTCGGTGAGCGGCGCGCCCTCGTGCAGGATGGCGTGGACCGCCTCACAGATCGGCATCTCGACCCCGACGCGGCGCGCCAGGTCGACCACCGAAATGGCGTTGGTTTCGCCCTCGACCACGGTGGGTTTGCCGTCGAAGCAGGCCTCGCGCGCGATGCCCTGACCGAGCTGCGTGCCCAGCGACATGTTGCGTGACGTGGTGGACGAGCAGGTGAGCGTGAGATCGCCCGCGCCGGCAAGACCGGTCACGGTCTCGCGCTTGCCGCCCAGCGCCTCGGCGAGGTGCTTCATCTCGTCCATGCCCCGGGTGATCAGCGCCGCGCGGGTATTCTCGGCGAAGCCCGCGCCGGTCATCATGCCACAGGCGATGGCGATGACGTTCTTCACCGCGCCGCCGACCTCGACACCGACAAGGTCGTCCGAGACGTAGGGCCGGAAGGCCTGCGTCTGCATGGTCAGCGCAAGCCGCGCCGCGGGGGCGCGCTCGGGGACGATGCGGTCATGATGGCGGAAGGGGAAGGCCACGGTGGCGGCGGTGGGATGGCCCAGCGCGGTCTCGCGGGCGAAGGTCGGGCCGGAGAGGGCGCCGACCGGGTGGCCGGGAAGCTCTTCTTCGACCACGTGGCTCAGCAGGAACCCGGTGCCGCGCTCGATGCCCTTGCAGCAGAGCGCGATGGGCACGCCGTCGGGCAGGTGCGGCTTCATCGCCCGGGTCATGTCGCGAAGCGTGTGCGACGGGGTAACGATCAGGACGGCCTCGGCGCCGTCGAGCGCCTCTGCCAGATCCGAAGTGGGGTAGAGCCCTGCCGGAAGGTCGATCCCCGGCAGGTGGTCGGGGTTCTGCCGCGTCTCGGCAATGGCGGCGGCGAGCGTCTCGCGGCGGCCCCAGAGGCGCGCTTCGCATCCGGCGGAGGCGGCAACGGCGGCGAGGGCGGTGCCCCAGCTGCCCATGCCGATCACGGCCAGGCGAGTGTAAGGTTCAGCGCGTCTCGGGCTCATGCCGGCCGCGCGCGATGGCGGGATGTCAAATGTCAGTCCGTCCATAACGATGTGCCTGTGCCACCCGTCACGGGATGGCAGGCCAATGTGGCTCACTCCTGTTGTGCTACGCAGATAACGCAAGGGTAGGCTTTGGGTTCCCGGAACCCAAGATCTGGGGGCGATTTTTCTGCGCAAGCGAGGGCCGGACAGGGATTGCCTGATTTTTGGGCGGCATTTTACCGCCTATGAGCGATTGCCGGGCGCCGCATGGGCGATTTCACCATAAAACAACGGTTTTTCAGGTCGGCGCAATGCCGCTCTTTGCAAGTTATTGAATTCCGGGGCTTTTGAGAGCCGCCTTGTAATAAGAGAAATCTCGCCGGAACCTTAACCGGAGGCTCGCGTTGTTTTGACGTTCGGCAGAAAGGGCATAAGCTCTTACGCAATTGCCGCAGTGCGGCGGCATCCACAGGTTCAAGGAGATACCGACGTGACCAAGACCAGCCAGAAAGTGCGCACCGCGATCTTCCCGGTGGCAGGGCTCGGAACGCGCTTCCTTCCCGCAACCAAGGCAACCCCCAAGGAGTTGCTGCCGGTGCTGGATCGCCCGCTGCTGCAGTTCGCCATCGACGAGGCCCGCGAGGCCGGCATCGAGCGCATGGTCTTCGTCTCGCACCCCTCCAAGTCGGCCATCGAGCGCTACGTCCACCAGGATGAAGAACTCTGCGCCAAGCTGCGCGAGAAGGGCAAGCATGGCATCGCCGATACGCTCGACAGCTTCGCCATCAACCCGGCCGAGGAACAGGCGCATTTCGTCATGCAGCCCGAAGCGCTTGGTCTGGGCCACGCGGTGCTCTGCGCCGCCGATGAGGTGCTGCCGGGGCCGGTCGCCATCATCCTGCCCGACGACCTGATCATGGGGCAGAAGGGCTGTATCTCGGAAATGATTGAGGCCTACGAGGCCGGCGATGCGGGCCACATGGTCGCCACCATGGAAGTGGGCCGCGACGAGGTCAGCGCCTATGGCGTGCTCGACCCGATCGGCGAGCCCGAGGGCCAGTGCGTGAATGCCTCGGGCATGGTCGAGAAGCCCGATGCCGACAAGGCGCCGTCGCTGCACGCGGTTGTCGGCCGCTACGTGCTCGACGCATCGATCTTCGACGACCTGCGCAACCAGGAGCCGGGGCTGGGCGGTGAGATCCAGCTGACCGACGCCATCGCCAAGGGCATCGAGCGCGTGGGCCTCTGCGGCTTCCGCTTCAGCGGCCAGCGCTTCGACTGCGGATCGAAGGCCGGTATGCTGCGCGCGACCCTCGCCTATGCCGGCAGCCGCGAGGAATTCCACCCGGTGCTGCAGGAAGAGACGAGCCTGCCGATGGCGGCAGAGTGAGCTTCTGAGCAGATCCGCTCCGCCGTCCAACCGGCGGAGCACTGGACGAAAAAACGCCCCGCTGGTTTCACCGTGCGGGGCGTGCTCGATCAGGAGCCCACGGCCTGTAAGGACGCCGCAGGTTCCTGTTGGCCCGGCCCGGTGGGCGAGACCTGCCTATATCTCATGATGTATGCGGATCAGTCGTTCGAGACGATCAGCCTCAGGTGCGGCGGCCTGCGCGGCTTGCCGTCCTTCTTGCTGCCGTGATCGAAACTTGCCGCGGGCTCGGCGAGTTCGCTCGGGCGCTTCTTCGGGGGCGTGTCGATGTACTCGGCCACCGGGTCGACGGGGATCATGTTGAGCGCGGGGCGGGCGTCGACCGAGACGACGGTGAAACGGCGCGGGGTGCGGCCGATCTTGCCGTTGCTGACCAGCACGCCGATCATCCGCGTCATGTCGCCCATGTCCGAGCGCAGCGGCAGCATCAGCAGATGCGCCTCGAGCGCGCCCTTGCCAAAGCCTTCCTCGGCGCGCAGCTCCATCTTCACCATGGCCCCGTCAGAGAACACCTGACCCACGGCGACACCGAGCTGTTCGCGCGCCTCGGGGGTGAACAGCGCCGAGAGCGGCATGCCGCCGGTCTCCATGCCCATGAGCTCGTTCAGGTGGGTGCCGGAAACCCGCAGCTTGGCCAGCGTCGGGGCGATGCGCTCGGCGAGGAAGGCGTATTCGAGAACGCTCTCGATCCCGCGCGGGTCGATCTGGCTGCGCAGCGGCACCTCGCCGCTGTGACCGGCCAATCCCTGCCAGTAGCTCTCGAGCAGCCGCAGCGGTGCCAGCCGCTTCTGTTTGTCACGATCGGTCATCGACACCACGTCCCGTCCGTTACCGCCCTTACCGAACATCTCGCGCACTCCTTGGTCTTGCGTCGCGCTGCGCGGTCGGAGCCCCCGTTCCAACTTGCTAGCCTTTATCATCGCCTTGAGTCTGAAGTTATCTCAAATGCGACGGGATTTCGCCCCAATTGTGGCTCAAAGGTTAACAGATCCCGGGATATCCCGACGCTTGCCATGCCAGAGCCCAGACTGTAGGGCCTTGAAAATCGGGCTGTTTGAAGAAAAACGCCCGGTCTTAAGACACGGAGGCGGAAATGCGGCAATCCATGACCGGATTTGCGTCGCGCAGCGACGAGGCGGAGGGGCTCCGCTGGACCTGGGATCTGCGCGGGGTGAACGGCAAGGGACTCGAGCTTCGGCTGCGGCTGCCGGATTGGGTCGAGGGGCTCGAGCCCCTGGTGCGCGCGGCGGCGGGCAAGCGGCTGGCGCGGGGCAACGTGCAGGTGTCGCTGCGGATCTCCGGCGGCGACGACGAGGCGGCGGCAGAGCTCGACGAGGCGGCGCTCGCCCGCGTGCTCGAGGCCATGGGCCGGATCGAGGCCGAGGCGGGGCGCCGCGGGCTGGTGCTTGCCCCGGCGACGGCGGCGCAGATCGTGGCGCTGCGGGGGGTCATGGCCACCGGGCAGGCCAGCCGCGACGTGACCGCCCTGCGCGCACGGCTGATGGAGAGCTTCGAGGCGGCGCTGGCCGAGTTCACCGAGATGCGCGGCCGCGAGGGCCAGGCGCTGAGCGGCGTGCTCGAGGGCCAGCTCACGCAGATCGAGGAACTGGTGACCCGGGCCGCCGAAGCGGTGGAGGCGCGGCGCGAGGAACAATCCGAGAAGCTGCGCGCGGCTCTGGCACGCGTCCTCGAGAACTCCGACGGCGCCGACGCCACGCGGGTGGCGCAGGAGCTGGCGCTGATCGCGGTGAAATCGGACGTGACGGAAGAGCTCGACCGGCTGACCGCCCACGTGGCGGCGGCGCGGGATCTCATGCGCGACAAGGGCGCTGTGGGTCGCAAGCTCGACTTCCTGATGCAGGAATTCAATCGGGAAGCCAACACGCTTTGCTCGAAATCGGGGTCTTCGGCGTTGACGCAGATCGGTCTGGCCCTCAAGACGGTGATCGACCAGATGCGCGAGCAGGTCCAGAACGTGGAGTAAACCGATGAACCGACGCGGTCTTCTCATCATCCTTTCCTCGCCCTCGGGTGCGGGCAAATCGACGCTGGCCAAGCGGATGCGGGCGTGGGATCCCTCGATCATCTTCTCGGTCTCGGCCACCACCCGGGCGCCGCGCCCGGGTGAGGTCGACGGGCAGGACTACCACTTCATGTCCGAGACCGCCTTCAAGAAGGCGGTGAACAACGGCGAGATGCTGGAGCACGCCCACGTCTTCGGAAATTTCTACGGCTCGCCCAAGGGTCCGGTGCGGGACGCCATCATCGACGGCAAGGACGTGCTCTTCGACATCGACTGGCAGGGCGCCCAGCAGATGACGAATTCCGAGCTGGCGCTCCACACGCTGTCGATCTTCCTGCTGCCGCCCTCCATCGCTGAACTCAAGCGCCGGCTGATCGCGCGCGGACAGGACGGCGACGACGTCATCACCCGACGCATGCAGAAGAGCTGGGACGAGATCTCGCACTGGGGGTCATACGACTTCGTGCTGGTGAACGAGGATCTCGACGAGACCGAGGCCCGGCTCAAGAGCATCGTGACTGCGGCGCGGCTGCGGCGCACGCAGCAGCCTGGGCTTCTGGACCACGTGCGTGGATTGCAGGCCGAATTCGAGGAGACGGAATAATGACGCTTTATGCCCTGGACGGAATCGAACCGACCATAGACGACAGCGCCTGGGTGGCGCCCGATGCCAACCTGATCGGCAAGGTGGTGCTGGAAGAGGCCGCCTCGGTCTGGTTTGGCAGCACCCTGCGCGGCGACAATGAAGAGATCCGCGTCGGCGCCGGCAGCAACGTTCAGGAGAACGTCGTGTGCCACACCGACATGGGCTATCCGCTGGTCATCGGGCCGGGCTGCACCATCGGCCACAAGGTCATGCTGCACGGCTGCACCATCGGGGAAAACTCGTTGATCGGCATGGGCGCCACGATCCTCAACGGCGCCAAGATCGGCCGCAACTGCCTGATCGGGGCCGGTGCGCTGATCACCGAAGGCAAGGAGATTCCCGACGGCAGCCTCGTGATGGGCGTGCCGGGCAAGGTGGTGCGCGCTCTCGACGAGGCGGCGATCGAGGGGCTGAGAAAGTCCGCGCTCGGCTATCAGGCCAATGCACGACGTTTCGCGGCCGGGTTGGTGGCAAAATAAGAAAGCGTCATGAAATCGTTGCGGAGCGTCCCTTCTTTGGCCGGCGGATCCGGGAGGGCGGAGACGGAGTCTCCGTCCGCCAAACCGGCAAGCGCCGCCCCGGAGAAGGCACGGAGGAACGAGCCAGATGACAGCACTCGAACCGACAGGCCGCAAGGGGGGCGCGCCGGGCGGCGGCTGCTCGTCATCCAGCGTCGCCACGAGACCGGGCCGATGAAGGCCGACGCCCGCGACATCGTCGCGGCCGTGCCGCTGCCCTCGGTGCTGATCCGATGGGACGAGCGCATCGCTGCCGCCAACTCCGAGGCGCAGGCGCTTCTGGGCGAGGGCATCGAGGGGCGCCACTTCATCACCGCGCTGCGCCAGCCGACGCTCCTGGACGCCATCGAGGGCACCTTCCGTGACGGTGCGCCGCGGCTCACGCGCTACCTGACCAGCGACGACCGCCAGGACACCACTTTCGAGGTCTCCTGCCGCGCGGTGCCGCTGGGCAACGGGCCGGGCGTGCTGCTGACATTCCAGGACGTGACCCATCTCGAGCAGGTGGGCCAGATGCGCCGCGACTTCGTGGCCAACGTCAGCCACGAGCTGCGCACGCCGCTGACCGCGCTGCTTGGCTTCATCGAGACGCTCAAGGGCCCGGCGCGCGAGGATGCGCTGGCGCGCGACCGCTTCCTCGGCATCATGGAGGCCGAGGCCGGCCGGATGGAGCGGCTGGTGGGCGACCTGCTGTCGCTCAGCCGTGTCGAGGCCGACGAGCGGGTGCGCCCGACCGAGCCGGTGGATCTGCCGTCGATGGTGCGCTCGGTGCTGAGCGGGCTGGCCCCGCTGGCCGAAGAGGCCGGAGTCGAGCTGGCGTTCGAACTGCCCGAGGGCGCGCTCGAGGTGCCGGGCGATCCCGACCAGCTGCGGCAGGTGGTGGTGAACCTCGTCGAGAACGGGGTGAAATACTCGGGCCGTGGCGCCGAGGTGAAGGTCTCGGTGAGCGGTCCCGAGTATCATTCGCGGCTGCGCGGCGACGCGGTGGTGATCACCGTCTCGGATACCGGTCCGGGCTTCGATCCGCTGCACATCCCGCGCCTGACCGAGCGCTTCTACCGGGTCGACAACCACCGCTCGCGCGAGATGGGCGGGACCGGGCTTGGCCTCGCCATCGTCAAGCACATCATCAACCGGCACCGTGGCCGTTTGCGGATCGAGAGCCGGCCCGGCGCGGGCGCGCAGTTCCGTGTGGTGCTTCCGGCGCGGGTGTGACGTGGTCGCCAGCCGGGGCCGGGGCGCTGTTGTGCGCCTCGACCGCGGGCAGCAGCGCCAGCACGTCCTCGACCGTGGGCGAGGGCGGCAGGTGCGTCTTCACCCAGCCCTCGTGTGCGCCCACCACCTGTAGCGGAAAGCGGTCGAGGCCGATGAGCTTGGCGATGCAGAAGCGATGGTTGCCCGAGCCGGTCTTGCAGAGGCTCCCGTCCGCCATGATCACCGCGGTGGATTCATAGCCCGTCCGCGAGCCGTCGAAGCCGTTCTCACGCATGCTCTCGACCAGCCCGAGCAGGTCCTCGCGCAGGAAGGCGAGGATCTCGGCCTCGCTGCGGAGCGCGCGGGTCTTGTAATAGGCTGCGCCGGTGTCGCGGAGCTGGGTGCGCATCTGGTGGAACCAGAGGCTGTCCTGCAGCGCGTCGGCGTGGTCGAGCGCATCGGCGATGCGCCGGTAACGCTGGGTCTCGCGCACGAGCATCGCGGCACTGAAGTGGTGGGCGGGAATCGCGAAGGGTTCCGCGTGCTTGATCGGGGCTCTCAGCGGGCCAAGCAGCGCGCCCGGGACAAATCTCTCGAGTCGGTTGAGCCGCTCTCTCCCGACGGGCCACTTGGAGCCCAGTTGCAGGCGAACCTGAGTCGGGTCGATCCAGATGACCGAGCGATATCGTGGATCCTTCAGGAATTGCCGTTGCTTGAGGCCTCTCATCGCTGGCTGTCCCCCTGACGCGGTGTGGCGCGGTTTTCGCGCCTGTGAATTGTGGGATGGATAGGTATTCTCCTCTAGATGGTGTCATCTTACTTTCTCTGGCTGCTGTCATCAAACTGTTACGCGGGTGTCACAAAAGCATTGCGCGTCGGGCCTAGGGCTGCGGCGAGGCTCCGGAAGGGGAAGGAGCCAGAAACCAGTGACAGGAGCATTCCTATGCAATCCGTGAAACTCGCCGCATCGGCACTGGCCATTGCCGCCGTCTCGGCCTCCGCCGCAGCTGCCCGCGACAACGTCCAGATCGCCGGCTCGTCGACCGTTCTGCCCTATGCGTCGATCGTCGCCGAGGCCTTCGGCGAGAACTTCGACTTCCCGACCCCGGTGGTCGAATCCGGCGGTTCGTCGGCTGGCCTGAAGCGCTTCTGCGAAGGTGTCGGTGAGAACACCATCGACATCGCGAACGCATCGCGCGCCATCCGCGAAAAGGAAATCGCAGCCTGTGCCGACGCCGGCGTGACCGACATCATCCAGGTCCGCATCGGCTATGACGGCATCGTCTTCGCGTCGCAGAAGACCGGCCCCGAGTTCACCGCGTTCGAGCCGGCCGACCTTTATAACGCGCTCGCCGAGCAGGTGCTCGTCGACGGCGAAATGAAGCCGAACCCCTACAACACCTGGGCCGAGTTCAACTCCGAGCTTCCGGACGTCGAAATCGCCGCCTTCATCCCGGGCACCAAGCACGGCACCCGCGAAGTCTTTGAAGAGAAGGTCCTGCTGCAGGGCTGTGAAGACACCGGCGCGATGCAGGCCATGATCGACGGCGGGATGTCGGAAGACGACGCCGAGGGCGCCTGCATGGCGGTCCGCACCGACGGCAAGTCGGTCGACATCGACGGCGACTACACCGAGACCCTGGCCCGCATCGACTCGAACGCCAACGGCGTCGGCGTCTTCGGCCTCGCGTTCTACGAGAACAACACCGACAAGCTGAAAGTGGCGACCATGTCGGGCGTCCAGCCGACCACCGAGACGATCGCCGAAGGCGAGTACCCGGTGTCGCGTCCGCTGTTCTTCTACATCAAGAAGGCCCACATCGGCGTGATCCCCGGCCTGAAGGAATTCGCTGAATTCTTCGTCTCCGACGAGATCGCAGGCCCGTCCGGCCCGCTCGCCAACTACGGCCTCGTGTCCGACCCCGAGCTGGCCGCCACCCAGGCGCAGGTGTCGGAAGAAGAGACCATGGGCTCGAACATGTAATCGGAATTTCTCCGATTGCCGAGGGGCGGCGTTCCGCGCCGCCCCAACGCTGCTTTTAGGACATTTTCCGAAACGACCTGGGGGGCGTCATGCCTGTTGTCTGGCTCATCCTGATCGTGCTCGTGCTGGCCGTGCTTGGCTTCATCGCCGGCCGCATGCGCGTGACCACCGCCGGCGGGGCGCGCCCGCACTCTCTGCCGAACTATTACGGCTGGAACGTCGCCATGAAGGTGATGGTGCCGGCCTTCCTCGCGCTCGTGATCTGGCTTCTCGTTCAGCCCTTCGTGGTGGACGGCAAGGTCACCGGCATGATCGACGAGGCCGCCATTCCCGAGGGCTCGACCCTCGGGCTGGTGATGTCGGACGTGCGCCGCGTGGCCGACGGGCTCGACCTTGCCGTCAGCCGCGGCCTGATGACCGCCGACTCCGCAAGCTCGATCCGGACCGAGTCCACCGACGTGCGCGACCTGCTGGCCAACGCCGGCGTGGCGCTTGGCTCGAACGTCAGCCCGCAGGTGCTGGAGGCGGCGCAGGCCTATCGCGGGATGAACCACACCGGCAACCTGTGGATGACCGTCGTGGTGCTGGCGCTGGCGCTCGGCGGCCTTGCCTGGGCCGTTCGCGAGACCACTCTCGAGTTCCGCGCCCGCAACGCGGTCGAGGGTGGGGTGCGCATCCTGCTGCTGGCCGCCGCCTCGATCGCGATCCTGACCACCATCGGCATCGTGCTGTCGCTGATCGGCAATACCGTGCGCTTCTTCGACCTCTACTCGGTCTCGAAGTTCTTCGGCTCCTTCACATGGTCGCCGTCCTTCGGCGGCGGATCCGAGCTTGGCATCTGGCCGCTGCTCTGGGGCACGTTCTACATCTCGATCATCGCGCTCATCGTGGCGGTGCCGATCGGGCTCTTCGCGGCGGTCTACCTGTCGGAATACGCCAGTCCCCGGATGCGGGCCTGGGCCAAGCCGCTGCTCGAGGTGCTCGCGGGCATCCCGACCATCGTCTACGGTCTCTTCGCGCTGCTCACCGTCGGTCCGCTGCTTCTCACGGTCTTCGGCCGCGACGGGCTGGGCTGGATGCAGGCGGGCACCGCCGTGATGACCGCGGGCGTGGTCATGGGCATCATGCTCATCCCCTTCGTCAGCTCGCTGTCGGACGACATCATCAACGCGGTGCCGCAGTCGCTGCGCGATGGCTCCTACGGCCTTGGTGCGACACATTCCGAGACCATCAAGCAGGTGATCCTGCCTGCGGCGCTTCCGGGCATCGTCGGCGCCATCCTGCTCGCTGCCAGCCGCGCCATCGGCGAGACGATGATCGTTGTGATGGGGGCAGGGGCCGCGGCCCGGCTCTCGCTCAACCCCTTCGACGCCATGACCACCGTGACCGCCAAGATCGTGTCGCAGCTGACCGGTGACGCGGACTTCGCCTCGCCCGAGGCGCTGGTGGCCTTCGCCCTCGGCATGACGCTATTCGTCATGACGCTGGGGCTCAACATCTTCGCACTCTACATCGTGCGCAAATACCGGGAGCAGTACGACTGATGACCGACGCGACCTTTACCGGCGAGAGCCCGAAACGCCACGGCTCGCTCACCGCATCGGATGCGCGGACCAAGCGCCGCAACGCCTCCGAGAAACGCTTCCGCATCTACGGGCTCGCCGCCATCGGCGCAGGTCTGTTCTTCCTGGTCGTGCTGCTGAGCGCGATCATCAGCAACGGCATCGGTGCCTTCCAGCAGACCTTCATCCAGGTGCCCGTCTACCTGGACCCGGCGACGCTCGACAAGAACGGCAACCGCGACCCGGCCGACCTCGCCAAGGTCTCGACCTTCGGCTACACGCCGCTGATCCAGACCGGTCTCTACCAGCTGGTGCGCGACGCCGGCATCGAGACCGACTACGAGGACGCGGGCGACATGAAGGCGCTGATCTCGGCCTCGGCTGCGGCCAAGGTGCGTGACTGGACGCTCGCCCACCCCGACCGCATCGGCGACACGGTGGAGTTCGAGATTCTCGCCTCGAGCCGCGTCGACGGCTACCTCAAGGGCCGCGTGACCCGCGAGAGCATCGCCGAGGACCGCAACATCGATGCGGGCCACCTCGACCTGACCGACGCGCTCCGCGAGAGCGGCGCCCTGCACAAGAGCTTCAACGCCGAGTTCATCTTCGGCTCGGATGCCTCGGAGAGCCGCGCCGAGCAGGCCGGTCTGGGCGTCTCGATGTTGGGCTCGTTCTTCATGATGCTGGTGGTGCTGTTCCTGGCGCTGCCCATCGGCGTCGCCGCGTCGATCTACCTCGAGGAATTCGCGTCGCAGAACAAGTTCACCGACTTCATTGAGGTGAACATCTCGAACCTCGCGGCGGTGCCGTCGATCGTCTTCGGCATCCTCGGCCTCGCGGCCTTCATCCAGTTCGCGCACCTGCCGCAGTCGGCGCCCATCGTCGGCGGCCTCGTGCTGACGCTGATGACCCTGCCGACGATCATCATCTCGACCCGTGCCTCGCTCAAGGCGGTGCCGCCGTCGATCCGTGACGCGGCACTGGGCGTGGGCGCCTCGAAGATGCAGGCGGTGTTCCACCACGTGCTGCCGCTCGCCATGCCGGGGATCCTGACCGGGACCATCATCGGCCTCGCGCAGGCGCTCGGCGAAACCGCGCCGCTGCTGCTGATCGGCATGGTCGGCTACATCGCGACCAACTATCCCGACGGCCTGGTCTCGGGCTTCATGTCGCCGAACTCGGCGATGCCGGCCCAGATCTACGAATGGGCCAAGCGGGCCGACCCCGCCTATTACGAGCGCGCCTGGGGCGGGATCATCATCCTGCTGGTGTTCCTGCTCATCATGAACGTGATCGCCATTGTCCTGCGCCGCAAGTTCGAGCGGAGATGGTGACGATGGACGCGACAAACGCTAAAGGGAATGTACCGATGTACGACGCACCGATGAGGAAGGCCGCCGTGGACGTCAACGAAAACAAGATCTCGGCGAAGGACGTTCAGGTCTATTACGGCGAGACCCACGCCATCAAGGACGTCTCGGTCGACATCCTCGACAAGACCGTGACCGCGTTCATCGGCCCGTCGGGCTGCGGAAAGTCGACCTTCCTGCGCTGCCTCAACCGGATGAACGACACCATCGACAGCTGCCGCGTCGAGGGGCTCATCGCGCTCGACGGCGAGGACATCTACGACAAGCGCGTCGACCCGGTGCAGCTGCGCGCCAAGGTGGGCATGGTGTTCCAGAAGCCGAACCCGTTCCCCAAGTCGATCTACGACAACGTGGCCTACGGCCCGCGCATCCACGGTCTCGCCCGCAACAAGGCCGAGCTCGATGAGATCGTCGAGAGGGCCCTGCGCCGCGGCGCCATCTGGAACGAGGTGAAGGACCGCCTGGACTCGCCGGGCACCGGCCTCTCGGGTGGTCAGCAGCAGCGTCTGTGCATCGCCCGCGCCGTGGCCACCGAGCCCGAGGTGCTGCTGATGGACGAGCCCTGCTCGGCGCTCGACCCCATCGCCACCGCCCAGGTCGAGGAACTGATCGACGAACTGCGCGAGAACTACAGCGTGGTGATCGTGACGCACTCGATGCAGCAGGCCGCACGCGTGAGCCAGAAGACGGCCTTCTTCCACCTCGGCAACCTCGTCGAGTACGGCGAGACCAGCCAGATCTTCACCAACCCCGTGGACCCGCGCACGGAATCCTACATCACTGGCCGGATCGGATAATCGTCATGAGCGAACTGAAGCAACACATCGCCTCGGCGTTTGACAGGGATCTCGAGGGCGTCCAGGCCCAGATCCTCAAGATGGGCGGTCTCGTCGAGGTCGCGATCCACGACGCCGCCAAGGCGCTCGAGGCCCGCGACGAGGAGCTGGCCGAGCGCGTGCGCCTCGGCGACAGCGCCATCGATGCGATGGACGAGGCCCTGAACGAGGAGGTCGCGCGCCTCATCGCGCTGCGCCAGCCGATCGCCTCGGACCTGCGCGTCGTGCTTGCGGTGATGCGCATGTCGGGCAACCTCGAGCGCATCGGCGACCTCAGCAAGAACCTCGCCAAGCGCACCGGCGTGCTGGCCCAGATGGCGCCGATCAACGGCTCGACCTCGGCGCTGCGCCGCATGGCCCGCGACGTCGAGATGATGCTGAAGGACGCGCTCGACGCCTACATCAAGCGCGACGAGGCGCTGGCCCGCGACGTGATCGAGCGCGACGCCGACGTGGACCAGATGTACAACACGCTGTTCCGCGAGTTCCTGACCTTCATGCTCGAGGATCCGCGCAACATCACCTCGTGCATGCACCTGCATTTCATCGCCAAGAACATCGAGCGCATGGGCGACCACGTGACCTCGATCGCCGAACAGGTGGTGTTCCTGCTTACGGGCGAGATGCCCGACGAGGCGCGCGTGAAGGGGGACCGGACCTCGTCCGATCCCGCCCTGAGCGCGAACCTCGAAAAGGAGTAAGCCGATGCCGGCCGATCAGCCCACCGTTCTGGTCGTCGAGGACGAGGCGGCGCAGCGCGAAGTGCTGCGCTACAATCTCGAAGCCGAGGGTTTCCGCGTCGCAGCCGCCGGCAACGGCGAAGAGGCACTGATGATGATGGACGAGGAGTCGCCCGACGTCATCGTGCTCGACTGGATGCTGCCCAACCTCTCGGGCATCGAGGTCTGTCGCCAGATCAAGACCCGCCCCGAGACCCGCGGCGTGCCCGTCATCATGCTTTCGGCCCGGTCCGAGGAAGTGGACCGGATACGCGGCCTCGAGACCGGCGCCGACGATTACGTGGTGAAGCCCTACAGCCTGCGCGAGCTGATGGCGCGGGTGCGCGCGCAGCTGCGCAGGGCCCGTCCCGCCGCCGCCGGGCTGCGGCTCGAGTACGAGGACATCGTGCTCGACGCCGAGACCCACCGGGTCACCCGCGACGGGCAGGAGCTGAAGCTCGGTCCGACAGAGTTCCGGCTGCTCTCGACCTTCATGGAAAAGCCCGGCCGGGTCTGGTCGCGCGAGCAGCTGCTCGACCGCGTCTGGGGCCGCGACATCTACGTGGACACACGCACCGTCGACGTCCACATCGGGCGGCTGCGCAAGGCGCTCGGGGTGCACGGCGGCGGCGACCCGCTCCGCACCGTCCGCGGCGCCGGCTACGCGCTGGGGTGATCCAACTGTCCGGGCCTGTGCGGCCCGGCGGACGCTCCAGGGCATCTCCCGCACTGGCGGATTGCACGCCGGGCGGCGGGATGGTCGGCTACATGCCCGCCCCGGCAGTCAAAGTCATTGCCGAGCCCCAGGAACTGATGCCCGTGCCAAGCCCGAAGATTGATCACGTGCCGTGTCCCGCGGCAGCAGATCTGGTTCAGGCCTTCCAAGGTGCCCGCCGCAAGGGGCGTACTCCTGACGCTTTGCACCTCGCGAGGTCACTGGGTGACCTCGGGAAGTGAAGGCTGTCGCGCTGCGCGGGCTGTCACTTCTTCGATTTTTTCTTTTTCTTCTTGGACTTGCCGGATGTCTTTGCCGCGGCTTTCGCGGCCTTTGCGTCCTTGCTTTTCGGCTTGCCGTCCCTGGCTTTGGCCTTGGCGCCCTTGTCCTTGGCTCCCGTCTTCTTGGATTTCTTGGACTTGGCGGACGTCTTGTCCTTGGCATCGCCCGCCGCCGTCTTCTCGGCCTTGGCGGATTTCTTCGCTTTCTTGGAGGGCTTGGTCCTCTTGGCTGTCTTTGCCGACGCGACCTTGACCTCTTCGGGCGGGGCAACCGCCTCGGGCTCCGGCTCGCCAACGGCCTGCGGCTCTTCCATGGCCACGGCTTCTGACTTGGCCGTCACCTCGGGCGTTGGCGCGCTTCCAAGCCCGGCGGCGGCCGCGTCGAGCATCTCCTCGGCGGCGGCGATCAGCATCCGGGCGCGGATGAGCTGGACGCGGGGCAGGGCGGTCAGGCGCTCGGCATCGGCCCGGGCGAGATCGGCGGCACTCTGGATCCCCATTTCGCGCATCTTGGACGCGAGCGCGGGACCCACGCCGCGTATGTCAGTCAGGTTCGTCACTTCCATCTCCATGCAAATTCGTGTCAGAATGCGCCCAGAGCCTGCCACCTGTCCAGCGACGCGCGCATGGGGGTTGCGCTCACACCGCTTTCCCCGTATAGGCGCGCCACATGAACCCCGCAGGCGGGGTCGGGCCTTTGGGGGAGACATCCCCAAAGCGTCCACCGGTTGCCCCAAATGGGTCAAACCCCCGCCGAGGATATGAAACCGGAAAGGATATAGGACATGGCTCTTCCCGAGTTCACCATGCGTCAGCTGCTTGAAGCCGGCGTTCACTTCGGCCACCAGACGCAGCGCTGGAACCCCCGCATGGGCGAGTTCATCTACGGTGCGCGCAACGGCATCCACATTCTCGACCTGACCCAGACCGTGCCGATGCTCGACGCGGCTCTGAAGGCGATCCGCGACACCGTCGCCAAGGGCGGCCGCGTGCTCTTCGTCGGCACCAAGCGCCAGGCAGCTGCTCCGATCGCCGAAGCCGCCGAGAAATGCGCCCAGTACTACATGAACCACCGCTGGCTGGGCGGCACGCTCACCAACTGGCAGACCGTGTCGCAGTCGATCGCACGCCTCAAGTCGATCGACGAGCAGATGGACACCGGCGCGGAAGGCCTCACCAAGAAAGAGCGCCTCGGCATGGAGCGTGACCAGCAGAAGCTTCAGGCTTCGCTCGGCGGTATCCGCGAAATGGGCGGCCTGCCCGACATGCTCTTCGTCATCGACGTGAAGAAAGAGCAGCTCGCCATCGCGGAAGCCAAGAAGCTGGGCATCCCGGTCGTCGCCATCGTCGACACCAACTGCTCGCCCGACGGTGTGGACTACATCATCCCCGGCAACGATGACGCCGCACGCGCCATCTCGCTCTACTGCGACCTCGTCAGCCGCGCGGCCCTGGACGGCATGACCGGCCAGATGGAAGCTGCTGGCGTCGACCTCGGCGCCCTGGAAGACGCGCCGGCAGAAGAGCTGCTGGCGGGCGCCCAGCAGGGCTGATCCGCGCGCTGTCGCGAAAGCGTCACGCAAGCATGACATGAGCGGCAAGGCCCGGGGCAGGGCCTGCCGCACAAGACCATTCGAGAGGGAGCCAAGCACATGGCGATCACTGCTGCACAGGTTAAAGAACTGCGCGAGATGACTGGCGCAGGCATGATGGATGCCAAGAAGGCGCTGACCGAAACCGACGGCGACATGGAAGCCGCTGTTGACTGGCTGCGTACCAAAGGTCTTGCCAAAGCCGCCAAGAAGTCAGACCGCACCGCCGCTGAAGGCCTCGTCGCCGTTCAGGTCAGCGGTGGCACCGGCGTCGCCGTCGAGGTGAACGCAGAGACCGACTTCGTCGCCAAGAACGCCGAGTTCCAGGCCATGGTCGGCGACATCGCCACCGCCGCCATCGGCGTTACGACCGTCGAAGAACTGGCCGATGCCGAGATCGAAGGCAAGAAGGTCTCCGAGCAGATCACCGACAAGATCGCCAAGATCGGCGAGAACATGACCCTGCGCCGCATGGCGAAGGTCGAGGGCGAGCTCGTGGCAACCTACGTCCACAACGCCGCTGCCCCCGGCATGGGCCAGATCGGTGTGCTCGTGGCCCTGAACGGCGGTGACGAGGCGTTTGGCAAGCAGGTCGCGATGCACATCGCTGCTGCCAACCCGGCGTCGCTCTCGGCTGCGGATCTCGACCAGGCCGTGGTCGAGAAAGAGCGTCAGGTGCAGATCGACATCGCGCGCGAGTCCGGCAAGCCGGAAGCCGTCATCGAGAAGATGATCGAAGGCCGCATGAAGAAGTTCCTCGGCGAAGTGACCCTGCTGGGTCAGCAGTTCGTCATCAACCCCGACGTGACCGTCGAGCAGGCCGCGAAAGAGGCCGGCGCGAGCATCGTGGGCTTCGTGCGCATGCAGGTCGGCGAAGGCATCGAGAAGAAGACCGAAGACTTCGCAGCCGAAGTGGCCAAGGCCGCTCAGGGCTGAGGTCCAACACCATAGGGGCCCCGCTGAGATGCGGGGTCCCCGAAATGCAAGGAGCCGCCCAAACGGGCGGCTCCTTTTTAGGTTCCGGACCCCCACATAAGTTGGGGATGACGTGAGGACCGGAATAGGTGTCGGACCGACTCATGCAAAAATTTCACGAACCAGGCCCGACGTCGGTTTTCACCGGAGAGACACGCAGGGCCCCCGAAATGGCGGAGGGTGCGTTTCCCATGCTCCATGGCCAAAGCCACCACTCACGGAACGTTCTCACAGTCGCAATTTTGGAGCGATGATGAAAGTGGCTAGTTCGTGCCAACGCAGAATTTCGTCAAATTAGCGCACTAAACGACAATAGATTTGGCTTTTCTAAATCTAAGAAACGAAAAAACTGAATTTAATGCGGGAACATTTTGCCAAACGCGCAACCTGAGGTTACGATCCGCCGACTCGACGAGAAAGTTCAGTTTCGTGTGTGTGAATATGAGTCGCACAATCAGAGATCGATGATGAACATCTGGTTCTGAAAGGCTGCCTTGGCCACGGCCTGGGCCGTGGTCTCGACGTTCAGCGCTTCTCGGGCGAGCCTCAGATGCTTTTCGATCGTGGCCTGCGTCAGGCCCATGATCGCCGCAATGTCCTGCATCGTCTTGCCATCTCCGACCCATTCGAGCGCCTCGCGCTGACGTTTGGTCAAGGACTGGTTGGGCGGAACGTAGGGCAGGGTGAGGATCTTGAGGTGCAGGACATTGTTCATGAGGATGATGTCATCTCCATGTTCGTCCCACATCGCGTCGACGTCGGCCTGTTCGGTTCCGGCTTTTGCCGTCAACGCAATCGCGCCTTTCGCGCGACTCGAAACCGACTTGAAGCTTACAGAATAGCCCGCGCGGACATTCTTGCCTAAATTGAAGTCTATGACGCGGCGCTCGGCGTTGCCGACGTTCCCTTGTGCAAGCATTTCCGCCAGAACGCGCCACGAACAGGCGCCTTCGTGCTCGAGTGCCCAATTCACCATGGGGGCATGGTGGTAGAGACCCTGGCCGATGAACACGTCGGTGTAGTCGGTGCTGTGGTTGGTCAGCAGCACGAAGTCGTTCGGATCGCCGAGCGACGTGGTCGTGCGGTAGCGGGTGAAGCCGTAGAGCAGACGGTCGAAGCCGTAGCCGGCCATCCGCTCGAGATGCATTTGCCAAAGTTCCTCGACGGTTCCGGCATTGGTCATCTCTGTGAGATGCGCCCGGATGCCATCCGCGAGCGTCATTTCCGTGTCTCCAGATGGCTCAGCATCGCGTCCATCGCCAGCGTGTAGCCGCGCGCGCCGAAGCCGCAGATCACGCCGACCGCGACCCGAGCGATGTAGCTCTTGTGCCGGAACTCCTCGCGCGCGTGAACATTCGAGAGGTGCAACTCGATCGCCGGGATCTCGGCCGAGCTGATGGCGTCCATCAGGGCCAGCGAGGTGTGGGTGTAGGCGCCGGCGTTGAGGATCAGGCCGTCGAGCCGGCCGCGCGTCCCGTGGATCGCGTCGATCAGCGCGCCTTCGTGGTTGCTCTGTTCGAACTCCACGCCGACGCCGATCTTCTCGCCATGGGCGCGGCACATGCCTTCGACGTCGGCCAGCGTGGTGCGACCGTAGACCTCCGGCTGGCGCGTCCCGAGAAGGTTGAGGTTCGGACCGTTGAGGATCAGGAACCCTGGCATGCGAATGACCTCCAAAAAGAATGGCCACCAGTTATCTCGCGATGCGCGCCGTTGTCCAGAAAGGAGCATCGCATTTTCCTTATTCCGGACCCGTCTGCGGCGCTTTGATCCTGCATTGGGCGTCGTCCGGGGCACGTCTCGGCGGGCGGGCGTGCCTCTGGTGCGTGTCGGTGGCGGGATCCACGAGGATTTCAGGGGGCCGACATGCACTAATTTGTTACATAATACTGATTATACGTAATACATC
>NZ_FNAV01000007.1 GCF_900102075.1 Salipiger thiooxidans
ACCAGTCGCAGCAGACTTTCGACGAACCCGGTTGTCTGCCGGAGCGCCATGCCGAACAAAACCTTCATCGAAAGGCACGTCTGGATAGCGGCATCGCTGTAGGTCTGCTGTCGGCCACCCCGGCCTGTCGCCGCGCCATCCCAGCTCATCTCAGGGTCGAACCAACCTCTCGTGACATTGCTGCGCAATGCACTGCCGGTCAGTGGATCGTCAGCGAACCCCGGCGCTTGAGCGCTTCGTTATAGGCTGGCCAGTTCCTGGTCCTGTAGGTCGCGGGTATGGGTCTGCTCATGCATCCCGGCTACCACGCTGGATTCACGAGATGAATCCCTCACGCGATTTGTGCAACAGAGCCGGTTCGCTATGTACAGGGGAGCGGGCAAGTTCCCGAGCGGGCTGCGATCACGCCTCCTGACGCTCCCGGCCGAGGCTGTGTGAAAACTCGAGGTTCAGGTATACTGCCTTCACCAAGTGGAGGTTGGAATGTCGGGCTATATTAAAGCAGTGGACCGGGAACAGACGACCATGTTCCCGGATCGGCTGGAGGACTGGATCTGCGACGACCATCCGGTTCGGGTGATGGATGCTTTCATCGACGCGCTCGACTTTGTCGCTTCCGATTTCAACCGTTGTGCGCCTGCTCAGACCGGGCGGCCTGGCTACCATCCGGCCGTGCTCCTCAAGCTTTTCATCTACGGTTACATGAACCGGGTGGCGTCCAGCAGGCGACTCGAGAAAGAGGCCGGGCGCAATGTCGAGGTCATGTGGCTGACAGGCAGGCTGGTGCCAGACCACAAGACGATCGCTGATTTTCGGAAAGAGAACGGGCCCGCGATCCGCAAGAGTTGCACCGGGTTTGTCGAACTCTGCCGCCAGATCGGCGTGGTGGCCGCCGGGACAGTGGCCATTGATGGCAGCAAGATGAAGGCGGTGAACAACCACGACCGGAATTTCACGGCGGGCAAGGTTCAGCTTCGGATCACTCACCTCGAGCAAAGCGCGGCCCGGTATCTCGAGGAAATGGACAGAACCGACCGGCGAGAGCAGTCCGAGCGAAAACTCCGCAAGATCGAGCGGCTGAAGGAGAAACTGTCCAGGATCCGCCAGGAAGTCCAACGCCTCCAGGGGATTGCCACTCAGCTGAAAGAAACACCAGAGGGCCAGATATCACTGACCGATCCCGACGCGAGATCGATGGCAACCTACGGCAAGGGCGCAGCTGGCTCCCATGGCGAAGATGGCCAAGACAGCCTTGCAGACGGAAAGCCTGAACGCCATCTCTGACCGGGGCTACTTCAACAGCCCTGAACTGCTTGCCTGCGAAGAGGCCGGGATCACCGCGACGGTCCCGCGACCGGAGACATCGGGCAACCGCAAGAGGGGCATGTTCGTGAAGGCCGACTTCTTTTACGACGCCGCCAGCGACACCTATACCTGTCCAGCCGGCAAGGTTCTGACCTACCGCTATACGCGGAAGGAAAACGGTTTGATGCACCGACGCTACTGGCAAAACGATTGCCAGTTCTGTCCGCTAAGCGCGCGCTGCACGACGGGGAAAGAGCGCCGCATAACGCGCTGGGAGCACGAACATCTGATCGAGAAGATGTGCGAGCGCATGGACAAGACCCCGGGCTTGATGCGCACCCGGCGCTGCACGGTCGAGCATCCGTTCGGCACGATCAAAGCTGCGATGGGCGCTACCCACTTCCAGATGCGGAGGCTCCGGAACGTGCGCACCGAGATGGCGCTGCACGTCCTCGCCTACAACATCAAGCGCGTGATGAACATCATCGGGTCAAGGGCGCTTCTGGAAGGGATCAGACTGTGAAAACGGTCTAATTCGGCCCTGAGCAAGAGCAACACGCCCCTCACTGCCGGAGAGCACGCCACCAGAACGCGATCTGAGCCAGAATGAGAAAGCTCGACTGAACTCCGGCCCTCCGACGAGTACAGCAGTTCCCAGAGGCCCCGAGCTTCCGTTTCCACACAGCCTCGGCCCTGATCTGCCGTTCAAGTCCACACCCGTTGAGGCGGTGCAGCTTTACCGAACCAGATGGGGTGGATGGCTCCCGCTCCCCGGCGTCGCAATGCGCCATAGTGCAGGTGTCAGAATCTGCGATCGAGAGGAGCTACCCCATGCAGGTTACCACTGTCGGCCTCGACCTGGCCAAGACCATCTTCCACGTCCACGGAGTGACAGAAGGCGGCGAAGTGGCCTTCAACCGACCTTTGCGCCGAGCGCAGGTTCTGGGTTTTTTCGAGAGACTGTCGCCCTGCCTCATCGGCATCGAAGCCTGCGCATCGAGCCACCACTGGGGCCGTGAGCTTTCGAAGCTGGGTCTCACAGTCCGGTTGATGCCGCCAATGTACGTCAAACCCTACGTGAAACGGGGCAAGTCCGATGCGGTCGATGCAGAAGCCATTTGCGAGGCCGTGACGCGGCCGACGATGCGGTTTGTCGAGATCAAGTCCGAGGACCAGCAGGCGCTTCTCTCCTTGCATCGCGCACGGGACTTCGTGGTTCGACAGCGCACTCAGTTGATCAACATGCTTCGGAGCCGGCCCGCGGAGTTCGGCATCGCCATCGCTCGGGGCGTGGCGCGGGCCATCGATTTTGCGAAGGGGATCATCGATGGCAAGCAGTCCGGACTCCCCGAGCTCGCCCAGGACGTTCTGCGGGGTCTCAGCCGTCAGCGGGTCGAGCTCCACAACCGCCTTCGCTGGTACGAGATCACGATGCGCATTCAGGCTCGTCTCAGCCGCCAGGCGCAACTCTTGCAGACCATTCCCGGCGTCGGACCGGTGACCGCCTCGGCCGTGGCCGCCACGATTGGGTCCGGTCACCAGTTCAAGAGTGGTCGGAAATGTGCGTCATTCCGACGGAACAGGGCTGGTAAGACGTTGGGGCGGTCGGCCACGCGCCGTCCCCCCCCCAAAGCGAACTGCGGCGATGCTGGATCACATCGGTGGCGGTCGCATCGGGGCGGACGGCGATATTTTCGACGAATGCGAACGTCTGATGATCTGGCGCCATCTCAACAAAGCCTGATGGAGGGGATGAATAGCCCCGATGACCCGGGCAACCTCACGTTGATCGGGAACCCGCCTTCAATACGATGATCCTCGACCTGGACAGCCTGTGCCGTATTTTCGAGGAGGAAAGACCGAAAGACGATGGTCCTGACGTTGGCCATAACCGGCGAGCGGGCTTCCGGACGGCAAAAGTGGTGTCTCTTATGAGCCCAGTTCCTTGGCCACCAGGTTGGTCCAGTACGAGACACCAAACGGTATCAGTGCGTCGTTGAAGTCATACTTCGGCGTATGAACGAATACCGCATCGGGACCGTCACCGTTGCCGATCATGACATATGCACCTGGGACCTTTTCCAGCATGAAGGAAAAATCCTCGGACCCGCCGGCACGGGGAGCTTCCGGATCAACCATGTCTTCGCCAACAACCTCGGTCGCCGCGGCAACCGCCTGCTGAACTTCCTCAGCAGTATTGACGAGTGGCGGATACCGACGCGTGTAGATCAACCGGGCGGTCACCCCGTATGGCGCGGCGCAGCTTTCGGCAAAGGCGCCGATGCCGCGCTCGAGGGTATCGCGGATCGGAGCGCGGTACGAGCGTGCCGTGCCGCGCACGACGACCCTGGAGGGTATGATGTTGGGGCTTCCGTAGTCGCCGGCATCGATATGCCCGACTGAAATCACTGCCGCATCGGCTGCGGGGACCTGACGCGACACGATTTGCGCCAGCGAAGCGATGAACTGTCCCGCCGGGATCGTGGGATCGGTCGCCATGTGGGGCATGGCACCATGGCCGCCGCTGCCTTCGAAGATCACTTCCCATGTGTCACCCGCGGCCATGAACGACCCTGTCCGGGTCTGCACGCGTCCAAGGGGTTCTTTCGGCGCGTTGTGAACGCCATATACCGCGTCACAGGGGAAAAGATCGAACAACCCATCCTCGATCATCACCCGAGCCCCGCCAAGCCCCTCTTCCGCAGGCTGGAAGATGAAATGCACGGTGCCCGCGAAATCAGGATCTGCGGCAAGAAGCTCGGCAGCCCCAAGAAGCATCGTCGTATGTCCGTCGTGACCGCAGGCATGCATCTTGCCCGGCACCTCGGAAGCGTAGGGGAGCCCTGTCTGCTCCTCGATATGCAGGGCGTCCATATCGGCGCGCAGCGCGATCACCCTTTGACCGGGACGGTTGCCTTTCAGCGTTCCGACGACGCCTGTCCCGCCAAGCCCGCGATGGATCTCGATGCCCATGTCTGTCAGTCGCTGAGCAACGATATCGGATGTGCGGAATTCCTCGAAGGCCGTTTCGGGATGGCGGTGGATATCGCGACGCAGTTCGGTCAGGCGGTCGATGAAATCGGTATCGGCGCGAAGCGCCTCAGGCGTGATCTTGGGCATTCGGCTCTCTTGGCTGGTCATCCGACTGCATGGAGGCAAGGGCGCATGCGCAGCGTGCGATCCCGTGCAGGAAGATGGCAATGATAAAGATCGGCACGGTTATGGCGACGAAGATCGTCGCCATGTCGAAAGTTTCGGCCGTGGTGTAGAGGTTGCGCGTCAGGAAAGACCGGGCCGGATTCAGGCCGGGCCCGTAGAAGCAGTAGAACAGGATCGGCCCGAGGAACACGAGCACGGCAGCCCCCCGCAGCAGCGCGCCCAAGGCCAAGATCGGCCTCGGGAAGGTCGCGGGGAGCTTGACCAGTTTCGGGTCGAATCCGGCACGAAACGATATGGACGCCCCCAGCAGGCCAACCCACACCATGGCGTAGCGCGCGGCCTCTTCCGTCCAGGCGGGAGGCGCGGCAAAACCGTAGCGTGCCACGACCTGGAGCACGATGAAGCAAACCATCAGGACCAGGCAGACGAGGGCAATCAGTCGCAGGACGCGGTCGACGCCGAGGCTGAGCCGATCGAGAAAGAGTGCAAGGGATCTCATGTGAGGCTCCGGCAAGGATGAAGGGCCATTAAAGGCAGGGCTGGCGCCCTGCCCCGACGGGTCAATCGGCATATTGCGAGATGAAATCGACGTCGTCTTGCGGCACGATCTGGTTCCAGACCGAGCGGGACGCCGCGACGAACTTGTCGCGCTCGCCCTCTTTCAAGGGCGTGATCTCGATGCCGCCGTCCTGAATGGTCTGCTCGAAATAGGGAACCTGCTCCAGCGCCCATTCACGGTTCACCGAGATGCCCTCGGCGATGGCGTCATCGACCCAGCCCCGCTCTTCCTCGGTCAGGAAGCTGTACCAGTCGTCCGACAGCATGATGACCTTGGGAACAGGCCCCGCGTCCAGGGGCGTGAAATAGTCGAGCAGTTCGACCTGTCCCGCCGCCACGACAGTCGAGGGCGGGTTGAAATGTCCCACGGCCACACCGGTCTGAAGCGCGTTCGGGGTCTCGGCCCAGCTGACAACCGTGGGCTTGGCGCCCCAGGCCGACATGTAGGTCACCTGGTCGCCGTTCTGGGCACGAAGACGCATGTCTTTCAGGTCCGCCAGTGTCGTCACCGGCTTTTCCGTGTTGAACAGGCCAAGGGTGCCCCCGCGCATGGCGAAACCCGCCACACGGACGCCAAGCCGCGACGCCTCCTCGTTGATCCTGTCGAGCGCCCCGCTCTCCTCGACCATGCGATCGAAAGAGGCCTCATCCGAGCTCAGGAAGGGCAGGAAGAGGGTCGAGGCCCACTTGGACGCCTTCATCAGGGACCCGCCATTGCCGATGTTGACCTCGATCAGCCCCTGGCTGGTCTGGTCGAAACGATCGCTTTCCTTGCCAAGAGTGTTCGAAGGGTGAACGGTCACATCGACGCCATGCTGGGCCATGCTTTCCGCAAAGGCATGGATGAAGACGTATTCGGCGTCGTTCTTCAGATCCTCTGTCCCGGCGAAGGCGACGACCACGTCATCCATGGCCATGGCGGCGGTCCCGGTCAGCGCGGCAAGGCTGACGGAGGCGGCGAGAAGTGTCTTTTTCATTGGTTCTCTCCTGTTGGTTTGGTCAGTTCATGAGGCCGAGGTATCGCGGCAGGGTCAGCGAAATCGCCGGGACGTAGATCAGCACCCCCAGCAGGATCAGCTCGACGATCAGGAAAGGCATGGTCGCGCGCACGAGCCGCCAGTATCCGATGTCGACCACCGTCGAGAGGATCAGCAGCACGCCGCCCAGCGGCGGGGTCAGCAGGCCCACGGTCAGGTTGAAACCTACCAGGATGCCCATGTGGACGGGGTCCACCCCAAGCGCGATGGCCGGGGGGATCAGCAAGGGCCCCAGCAGCGCGACCGCGGCCTTCACGTCCATCACCATGCCCGCCGCAAGGAAGATCAGGTTCAGGACGATCATGTAGCCGGTGGCACCCAGGCCGACTTCTCCGATCAGCTCGGCCAGCTTGCGCGGCAGCTGTTCGACCGAGGTGAGGTAGCCGAAGGTCGCCACCGCGACGAGGATGATGAAGACGGCCCCCGACAGCATCACGGTGCGGCTCAGCGCCTCGTGCACGTCCCGCAGGGTCAGCTTGCCGTAGAACATCCCCACAGCCAGCGCCGCGACGCAGGCCACGCCCGCCGCCTCGGCCGGTGTCATGAAGCCGAACAGGATACCCGACAGGATGATGACCGGCAGCGACAGTGCGGGAAGCGCCTGGAAAAGCGAGGACCAGAACGGGGGGATCTCGGATCCCTTGCCACCGGGGTGCCCGTACCGATGTGCCATGATCGCATTGACGATCATCAGAACCCCAGCCAGCATCAGCCCCGGCACGACACCCGCGGCAAAAAGCGCCACGACAGAGGTGTTCAGCAGCGCGCCGTAGAAGATCAGGATGATCGACGGCGGGATGATCGGGCCGATGATCGAGGAAGCGGCCGTGATGGCCGTGGCGTAGTCGCGCGAATACCCTTGGCGCTCCATCTCCGGCACCAGAGTGTTTCCAAGCGCTGCGGCATCAGCCGTCGCCGATCCCGAGATGCCGGCAAAGAAGACCGACGTTGCGATGTTCACATGCGCCATTCCCCCCTTGAACCTGCCCAGCATCGACAGGGAAAAACGGATAAGCGCCTGCGTCACCCCGCCCCGGTTCATCAGTTCGCCGGTCAGGATGAAGAGGGGCATCGCCAGGAAGGCGAAGACGTCGAGCTGGCTCATCGCCCGCTGGGGCAGCGCCGCGAGGTATCGCGCCTGGTCCTGCACGACAAAGCCCACGATCGTTGCCCCCCCGACGAAATAGGCGATGGCAGAGCCCGAAAGCAGCGTCGCGAAGAGAAAGAGGAAAGGTAGGATCGGCATCTGAGTCTCCTTTCCGGGGAGACAATTGAACCGACGACCCATAGGCAATACAATAAATATTGCCCATCCTATACGTATTAGCTATGGCTCTCACTGACCGGCCACGACAATTTGCTGTCGGCTCGTGGTGATCAGGCGCCGCATACGCGCATGAGCGAGCCCCGCGTCAGGTCTCGGAAACCGAAAATGACCAATAATTGTGCGCATCGGAACGACACATGGACCGCATGAATCTGCATAGACTTCAGGTCTTCCGCACCGTTTTCGAGACTGCCAGCGTCAGCGCCGCGGCCCGGAGCATGCGACTGTCGCAACCCACTGTCAGCCGCCACCTTCAGATTTTCGAAGACGAACTTGGGTTTGTCCTGTTCCGGAACAACGCCGGTCGGCTTCATCCCACCTGGGAAGCGCAGCGCCTCTATGCAGAGAGCGGCGGGCTTTTCGACAGACTGAGCCAGGTCGAACAATCGGTCGAATCCATCCGGAGAGGCCAGCAGGATGCGCTCCATATCATGGCAACGGCGGCCCTCTCCCATTCCGTCCTTCCCCAGGCGGTCGGAAAGCTCTACCGGCACTTTCCGGAACTTGAGATCGTCGTGGATTCCGGTCGCCAGAGCCAGCAGCTACCGGCCCTCCGCGAGGGCGCGATCGATCTCGGTGTAGGGGGCGTCTGGGAAAATCGGCCAGAGCTTCAGCAGTGGGTCATCGGAAAAGTGCCCCTCGTCGCCATGGTGCCCCATGATCACCCGCGCGCGGAGAGCGAAGCCTTTGATCTCGAATGGCTGGAAGGCGAAGACTTCGTCAGTCACAACAGCCATGCCCCCCTTGGGTCAATTGTAGAAACGGAACTCAGGACACGCGGGATCACACCGCGTCGCCGACTGACTGCGCTGAGCATCCCCTTCGCCGTCGCGCTCGCCAGGGGTGCGCGCGTCTGCACCGTGATAGATCATCTCTCGGCAATCGGGATCAACGACGACGGCATGCGCGTGCTGCCGCTGTCCAGTGCTCTTACGCTGGATCTTGGGATCACCCAGCTTGCGACAAGTCCCGACCGAACCCCCGTCCGCGCATTTGTTGACGCCATGCGATCTGCCTATGCCGCCTCTCTTTCGGGCATGATCCGATAGCCGCGCGTTGTAGCTTGGCTTGGAAGTGCTAGGCTCGGGGCAAATGTATTGGTCGTTCCCCGCATCCCAGTCAAAGTCGGCGCGGGTCCAGGTCCCGTCGCTGCGCCCCGATTTGTCGAAGACGGGAATGTGCGGGATAATCTCGCGCTCGACCAGCCAACCCAGCATCGGCCCGGTGCCGTAGGCCGTGTGGGCGATCAGGCGCTCGGGGTGCGGGTCGAGTGATCCGGGACCCGGTCACTCAGATCCAGGCGGCAAAACCACCGATACGCCAGGTTCAGATGCACCTCCTCGCAGAGCTGCCGCTCGGACCGGAGACCGAAGCAATAGCCAACCGATCAGCAACTCGGGATCCACCGACGGGCGCCCGGTATGGCTGTAGAAATCGGAAAGGTAGGCGCGGAGGCCGGACAGGTCCACGAACCGGTCGATGGAGCGCAGGAGGTGGTTCTGCGGGACATGATCCTCGAGCGAGAACTCGTAGAACAGCGCCGGTTGCGCCTCCTGCCGAGGTCCCATCATCGTCGATCCTCCCACCCATTGCGGGAATTGGATCAGCCGACGGCCCTGCGATCAAGCGCGAGTTTTTCAACGAAATAGGCTCAAAGCGGTCATTGCTCCAATGTTCGAAGGGTCGAACTAACGACCGATCCTGCAAGGAACCTTCGGCACTGCACCGGGCCTTTTCGTTCCGCAATGTCCCGCCGGCTCAGCCCAGACTCGCGCGGCCGCCGGTAAAGACCACATTGTCCGCCCCTGTCCGGGCCTCGAACAGATGCCCGGCGTCGTCCTTCCACAAGCTGACACTCAGCGTGTCGCCCGGATAGACTGGGCGTGTGAACCGGCCGGACAGCGCGTTGAGCGCGCCGGGATCGTCCGGGCAGAACGCCTCGATCACGGCGCGGCCCATCATCCCGAAGGTGCAAAGCCCGTGCAGGATGGGACGCTCGAACCCGACCGCCCTGGCCCGTTCGGGATCGGCATGAAGCGGGTTCATGTCGCCGCTCAGCCGATAGATCAATGCGGCCTGCGGCAGGGTCGGCAGGACGATCTCTGCATCCGGCGCGCGCTCGGGCAGGGTCCAGGCGTCGCGCGGCGGGGCCTCGCCGCCGAACCCGCCGTCGCCGCGCAGGGCATAGGTCGCCACCATCCGCGCAACGACCGTGCCGTCTTGGTCCGCAATGACCCGCTCCACGTCGCAAACCGCGCCCTTCTCGGCGCCTTTGTCGTAAAGCCCGACGACCCGGGAGGTCGAGGTGAGCGGCGTGCCCAGCGGCACCGGACGCTCCAGGTGCAGGGCCTGCGCCCCGTGGACGAGCTTGCGGAAATCGAGCCCCGCATCCGCGAACCACGGCCCGGGAGAGCCGAGGACGACCGGCATCGTCGGAAAGACCGCCAGGGCCTTTTCATAGACATGGCGCAGCTGGCGCGGGTCCAGCGGGTCGGACCCGATGCCCAGCCCGAGGGCATAGAGCATCGCATCCTTCTCGGTGACCTCGAAGCGCGGCGCGGGAAAGTCGTAGGTCCTGACCCGTTCGGGATCCAATGGCATGACAGCGCCTCCTTACAGCTTCTCGGTCAGTTCCGGCACTGCGGTGAAAAGATCGGCCACCAGGCCGTAATCCGCGACCTGGAAGATCGGCGCCTCTTCGTCCTTGTTGATCGCCACGATCACCTTGCTGTCCTTCATGCCGGCCAGGTGCTGGATCGCCCCCGAGATACCGACTGCGATATAGAGGTCCGGCGCCACGACCTTGCCGGTCTGGCCCACCTGCCAGTCGTTCGGCGCATAGCCCGAATCGACCGCCGCGCGGGACGCGCCCATCGCCGCGCCCAGCTTGTCCGCCAGCGCCTCGATGATCTTGAAATCCTCTTCCGAGCCCACGCCGCGCCCGCCCGAGACCACGATCCCGGCCGAGGTCAGCTCGGGGCGGTCGCTGACGGCCACCTTGTCCTCGACCCAGGACGACAGGTCCGACGACGCGCCGCCGATGGTCTCGACCGGGGCCGAGTTGCCCGTGCCGGCCGCGTCGAAGGTCGAGGTGCGGAACGTGATCACCTTCTTCGCATCGCCCGTCTTCACGGTCTGGATCGCGTTGCCGGCGTAGATCGGCCGCTCGAAGGTCGATGCGTCCACCACGCCCGACACGTCCGACAGCACCATCACGTCCAGCAGCGCGGCGACGCGCGGCATGACGTTTTTCGCATCGGTCGTGGCCGGGGCAACGATATGTTCATAATCACCGGCCAGGCTGACGATCAGGTCCGCCGTGGCCTCGGCCAGGCGATGCGACAGGCCGGCATCCTCGGCGACCAGAACCTTGGCGACACCCTCGATCGTCGCCGCTTCGGCGCCCGCTGCGGCGGCCGACCCACCGGCGCACAGCACGGTCACGTCGCCAAGCGCCTTGGCCGCCGACACGGCCTTGGCCGTGGCGTCCATCGACAACGCGCCGTCATTCACTTCGGCAAGCAGGAGAACAGCCATCACACGAGTCCCTTCTCTTTGAGTTTCGCCACCAGCGTGTCCACATCAGGCACCATCTCGCCGGCCTGGCGGGCGGCGGGTTCCGACGTCTTCACGATCTCGAGCCGCGGCGCCACGTCGACGCCCAGATCGGCCGCGGTCTTTTCATCCAGCGGCTTTTTCTTGGCCTTCATGATGTTCGGCAGCGAGGCATAGCGCGGCTCGTTCAGACGCAGGTCGACGGTCACGACCGCCGGAATCTTTACCTTGATCGTCTGCAGGCCGCCATCGACCTCGCGGGTCACGACCGCGCTGTCGCCGTCGACGCTGAGTTCCGACGCAAAGGTCGCCTGGGACCAGCCCAGCAGCGCCGAAAGCATCTGTCCGGTGGCGTTCATGTCATTGTCGATGGCCTGCTTGCCGCAGAGCACCAGGCCGGGCTGTTGCTCGTCGACGATCGCCTTGAGGATCTTGGCCACGGCCAGCGGTTCGATATCGGTGTGCACATCGTCTGACGCGATCACCAGGATCGCCCGGTCCGCGCCCATGGCCAACGCGGTCCGCAGGGTTTCCTGAGCCTGCTTGACGCCGACGCTGACAGCGACGATCTCTTCCGCCTTGCCGACTTCCCTCAGCCGGATGGCCTCTTCGACGGCAATCTCGTCGAATGGGTTCATCGACATCTTCACGTTCGCAAGATCGACACCGGAGCCATCGGATTTCACCTTGGCCTTCATGTTGTAGTCGATCACGCGCTTTACGGGCACGAGCACCTTCATCGCAGACTTCCTTTCCTGTCACATGGACACGAGACGAGTGCTAATGTCAATGGTCCTACCTTTCAACCAGAAAAGCACCCCGACCCCGATCAAAGTGCCAAAGTGCGCGCCACCGCGACCAGCGCCGGGGCCTCGGACCCTTCGAGTTCCATCAGGAAGGTGCGGCAGATCATCAGACCGCCGCGCTCGTCATGCGCCTCGTCGACACTCATGTGCAGCCGCAGGCGCGAACCCACGGGGACCGGCGCGGGGTAGCGCACCTTGTCGTAGCCGTAGTTGAAGGCGCGCCCATGGGCGGACATGCGAAAGATCTGCTTGGACAGGCCGGGCACCAGCGACAGCGTGTAAAGCCCATGCGCGATGGTCTTGCCGCCCGGCAATTCGCGGGCGGCCCGTTCGATATCCACGTGATACCAGTTGTCGTCCAGCGTCAACTCGGCGAACCGGTCGATGGTCTCTTGCGTCACCTCGACCCAATCGCTGGGCGACAGCGTGGCGCCGACATGGTCGCGCAGGTCGTGAAGCGTCTTGATCTCAAGCATCTGTGGTCCCGTGCTCAATCGCGCAGCATTTCGCGCGCGATGGTGTTCTTCTGGATTTCGCTGGCGCCTTCGTAGATCCGCGTCACCCGCACATCGCGGTACAGCCGCTCGACCCGCTGGCCGCGCACATATCCCGCGCCGCCGAAAATCTGCAGCGCGGTGTCCACCGTCCGGCAGGCCGTCTCGCTGCAGAACAGCTTGGCCATGGCGCAAAGCGACCGGCTCACCTCGCCCCGGTCATAGCGCCAGGCGGCATCGAGCATCAGCAGGCGCGCGGCGCGCATCTCGGTCGCCATGTCGGCCAGCATGTGCTGCACGGCCTGGAAATCCGACAGGGTGCCGCCAAAGGCCGGCCGCTCGTGCGCGTAACGCCGCGCCTCTTCCAACGCCATCTCGCCCATGCCCAGAGAGGTCCCCGCGATGGCGAGCCGCCCGGCATTCAGCCCGTGCATGAGGTAGGACAGGCCCTTGCCTTCCTCGCCGATCAGCGCCTCGGCCGGCAGGTCCACGTCGTCAAAGGCCAGCTCGGCCACGCCCGGCGTATGGTGCCCCATCAGCTCGAGGATCCCGGCGAGCTTGTAGCCCGGCGCATCGGCGGGCACGAGGAACAGCGAAATCCCGTCCCTGGCGCCCTTGCTGCGGTCGGTATAGGCGGCGACGACCGCCTGCCCCGCCTTGATCCCATTCGAGACATAGGTCTTGTAGCCGTTCAGGCGCCAGCCATCGCCCGTGCGCTCGGCGCGGGTGCGGATCGCCGAGACATCCGATCCGCAATGCGGCTCGGACAGGCAGAAGGCCATGACCAGATCGCCGGCGATCACCGCCGGCAGGGTCGCCTGACGCTGCGCCTCGGTGCCGAAATCCTCAATGATCTTGGTCTGCGGACCTTGCGAGGATTTCACGTCCGCCCAGAACTGGACCGGCAGATGAGCCAGCTCGGCCTGGATGCAGCAGATCTCGAGCATTCCGAGGCCCATGCCACCGTTCTCTTCGCGAAAGGCCAGCGAAAAGAACCCGTTGTCGCGGAACACCTTGCGCACCGCCGCCGGCACTTTGCCGGTCTTCTGGAATTCGGGTTCGTGCGGCATCAGATCGCTGACCATCTTCCGCGTGGTTTCGATCAATGCCGCTGCATCGTCCGGGAGTTCAAAGTCCAAGGTCTTCTCCTTTTCCTTCGCATTTGCGCATGTCCAGTTTCGCCACAGGAAACCAAATCGGACGAGGGTGAACCAATACCAATATCGTCTTGTTCGGTTCAACGATCCGCGCCGGGTGCGTCCGTGCCCGGGATCGGGCGCGTGCGTCCGACCAAACTTGACCGTCAGCTTGCAGAATGACGCGGCGTTCCGCCCATGCCTGCGGCTCTCGGGCCGGGGCTTGCCCCAAGTCGGCCCACGTGATCCTGGCCGCGAATTTCGGAAAGGTGCAGCGTCCGCGCCGGAATGTCCTTTTGGTCTGCGGCGGGGTCACGCGGCTGATCGCGGGCATCAATGCCGAACGTCCGGGCTATGCCGCGCCAGACATTCGGCCGGGCCCTGTCCGAATTTCAGGGTCTGCAGCGGAAATCTGCAGGAATGGCGATGGAGGCGTCCGGCAAGGTGCCGAATGTGGGCGGCTTCGGGGCCATCGGGCCGGTGTCGACCGTGGCCGGCGTCGCCCGAGGCCCCTCCCGCGCCGGGGGCTTTTGTGTTTGGTCCGCACTGACTTTCGATCAGGTCCCGCCTGTGGCACGCTCTGTTAGTGTCGCGTTGCCCTTAATTCTGAGACGCGGCGCGTTTAGCGTCGGCTTGGTGCGACAGGCGATCCTGCCACCTGCCAGTCAGCTTCGCCAGGAATTGAGGGCTCTCGGTTGGGATCACGAACAAGCCGTCACGATAATTTCGGACGGGGAACCAGCCCTGCCAAACCTCGTCCGCAATGCCGTCGGTGGGAAGGTCCGCCACATCCTCGACTGGTGGCATATCTCGATGCACATTCAGCCTGTCGAGAACGCCGTAAAGGGCCCGCTGCAGAGCAGGAGTCTCTCCGGCATTCCAGTGCCGTTCAAACGTCCGGCCAAAACGCTGCGATGGTACCTGTGGCATGGAATAGTTCTTACGGCCACGACCAGTCTGCAATGGATGAGGGTCGATTGCGCGCGGCTGGTTACAGATGACCGCGTGGAGACTGAAGCGGCTCGGCGCGTGCAAGTTCGGTGCCGAGACCTCTATTCCTACCTTGCGAACAACATGGACAGCCTGACCGACTATGGTCGGCGGTACCGCACGGGTCTTCCGAGTTCTTCGTCCCGGGCTGAGGGCTGCGTGGGTGACATCGGCAACACCCGCATGGGAAAGCGACGTCGCATGTGATGGTCACCCAAGGGAGCCCACCGGGTGGCTGTTGTCCGCGCCGCCGTTCTCGACGGTCGGCTAACCGGAGCCTACCAAAGAGCAGCCGCATGCCCCCAAGTTTTGCCCACGCCCTTCACCGGCTGCCGCGTTGCCCTTAAATCGGCTCTGCCTCAATCTGTGTGGCGGAATGGTAGCATTCTCGCGCGCAACATTTCTGGCCCGGCTCGGCCGTACATGGCGCGTTTGAGAGTCTTCAGGCGATTGATCTGACCTTCTGCCTGGCCGTTACTCTACGGCATCTCGATGGCGTTTTTGACTGTCTCGAAGTCACGGTTCAAGCTGCGGGCGAAGCGCACGATGGGCGTGAGGTCGGTTTCGATCGCGTCGTCGATCCATGCAGGGAGCGGGTCTGCCTGGCGGCCACGCAGGATACCGTTGAACCGCATGGCGAGACTTCGCATCGTTCCGAAGGAGGGCGCGCCGATCTTGAGCGCGTCAACTTTCTGCGCCTGATCCGGGGTGAGCTTTCCGCGGGGTTTGATGCACAGCGCGGCCGCAATGACCGGGGAAATCGCGTGCCCCGTTTCCGGGTCTTGCACCGGCTCCGGAATCTGGTGTTCCAAGGCGGGCCCCATCGTTTGCTTTTCAGTTCTGCGCCAAACCGCCAACAGACGCTGCAAATGCGACTGGCTCCCCTCGTAACCACGCTCTTGGATCAGACGGAACAGGGTGCTGCCAATTCGAATGCCGTCCTTCCAGCTTTGGCGAAGGTACTCTTCAAAGTACCACGGCGATGTCGGCTTCAAAGCGGCCCGCCTGCGGTGCGGTGGTGTCTCGAACTGCAGCCATTTCGCGATGCTGCGACGCGGGAATGGGTCGGCTACCACGCGCCAAGTCGCGTCGAGGCACTGCCTCTCGGGACATTGCTTACGCAATGTCCTGTCGGCCAGGGGATGAACCGCATGAAGCTCTTGGGCGATTGTCTCATGTCGCGCGATCCCGACCGCCAGATCGCCGAAATCCAGATCCGCATCGCCATCATGAACCGCTGCTCGGCCCTCGGAAGGGCCGAAATCAAAGCTCTGGCCTGAAACCAGCGGGAAACGGCGCTGAACGCCAGCCGGCAGCCGGTAAGCGGAGCAGGGGCGAAGGTGGAGCCCGGGACCACAAATGTATGCTCTGCGGCATCCCTACCCCGCCTCGGATTCGCATAAGCGCCAATCTGCAAGACCGCTCGGTGCCCGGGAAAGCCAGTACCCGTCTAGCGCGTCAGCAGACGGGGACCCCGCAGGAGGCGAGAAGAAGAGAGAACTCTCGAGACCTTTATAGAGCAAACTCGGCGAAAGGGGTGCTCAGACCCTCGACAGCTCATCGATTGCATCAGAACGGATCGAGGTAATGTGCTTGCGCAGGACCTCGTCCACCTGCTCCCAGTCGACCTTTCGCAAGCCTTCGACGATCGCAACGTGCTGGTCGAAGCTGTCCTCGCGCCGCTGTTTGAACCTTGCGTTCAGTGCGGTTCGAATGGTCGCGATGCGCGCCTCGACCAGATCGAAGGCATTCTGCACGAGGTTGTTGCCACAGAAGTCGAAGAAGAGGTTGTGGAACTCGGTGTCGATACGCACGTATCCGATTTCGTCGCCCGCCTGCATCCGCTCGCGCATCCGCTCCACCGCGTCAGACAGTGCCACGAGAAAGCCCTCGCGGTCGGCCGCCATCGAAAGCCGGAGCGCCTCGCGCTCCAGCATGAGCCGATAGTCGCAAATCTCGGCCACATCGGCCGCCGTGGGCTGAAACACAAAACTGCCGCGCTTCGGCTTGATGGTGACCAGACCGGTGAACTGAAGCGCGTTGAGCGCGTCGCGCACCGGCGATCTGCTGACCCCGAAGGCGTTGGCCAGCTTGTCCTCCGAGATATTCTCGCCGAACTTGTAGTGGCCATCGATGATCGCTTCGCGCAGCCGTTCGACGACGATCTCGGTCAACGTCTTCGGTTGTTCGATCTGCATCTTCCGGTTCACGCTCATTAGGGTCGCCTTGTTCTCGGGCGCCCGCCGGCGCAACCCCGACGTCTTAGCACGCGGGGCAATGTCAGGAAATCCGGCCTTACGCGAGATCTGCCAGCTGCTCGTCGCGGACTGCTGCAGCGTCACAGGCGGCGCCGATGAGGAAAGACACGTCGTTGACGCCGGCCACGAGGGTGAATCCGCGTGCGCGCAGGTCGGCCCAGTCCCGCCCGCCACCGCAGACGGTTGCCAGCAGCGCGCCGGCCCCGGTCACCGCCCGTTCGACCTCGGCAAAGGCCGCCTGCGGGGTTGCATGCTCCATCTGCTCCATGTTGCCGAGGGTTGCCGCAAGGTCATTGGGGCCGAGGAAGATCCCGTCCACGCCTTCCACCGCGCAGATGCCCGGCAGCGCGTCGATGCTCTCGCGGGTCTCGCATTGCACGAACAGAAGCATGTCCTCGTTTGCCGTGCGCACCGCATAGTCCGGCCGCGTGCCGTAGTCCGAGCCGCGCACGATCGGCGCCGCGTAACCACGCCCCACTCCACCTGTGCCGCGCACCGGGTAGCGGCAGGAGGCGGCAATGCCGCGCGCCTGCTCGACGCTGTTCACCATGGGAACGACGATCGACCGGAAACCGCGGTCGAGCACCTTCTTTAGCGTTGTGTCGGACCCGTCGGGTACGCGCAGGATCACCTCGCCGCCCGCCGCCTCGACAGCGCGGGCCACCGCCACCCAGGTCTCGAGATCGCCGATGCCGTGCTCGCCGTCGATCAGCACCGCCGGCCAGCCGTGGCGCACGAAGATCTCGGCGATGTCCGGGTGGCCCAGCTCGGCCCAGGCGGCGGCGACGAACTCGCCCTTCTGCAGGCGGGATTTCAGAGCGTTCATGCGTCGGTCTTTCCGGTTGCGGGCGTGTCGATGACCTTGCCCGGGTTGAGCAGCCCCTGCGGATCCAGCGCGGCCTTGATGCGGGCCATCAGCGCGAGTTCCTTCTCGGACCGGGTGTAGGAGAGGTAGGGTTTCTTCAGCAGGCCGATGCCATGCTCGGCCGAGATCGTTCCGCCGAAGTCGCGCACCGTGTCGTAGACAACCGCGCTGATGCGTTTCATCGGCGGCTGCGCCTGTGCGCGGTCGAGTGCCACAATGTGCAGGTTGCCGTCGCCGATATGGCCGTAATAGACCGACAGCGCCTCGGGCATATCCTCTTTCAGCCGCGCCCGGCAGGCATCGGCGAATTCGTTCATCCTGGTCTGCGGCAGGCCGATGTCGAAGGCGCAATGCGGCCCCAGTACAGTCTGGAACTCGGCGCAGGCATCCCGCACGTCCCAGAAGGACTGCACGTCGCCGAGGCTCTGCGAGATGGCGGCATCGGCGATGATGCCCGCCTCGAAGGCTCCCTCGATCCATGACATGAATCGCGGCCCGTCGATATCCTCGTCGAGGCCCTGCGCCTCGAGCAGCACGTACATCGCATGGGTGCCTTCGAGCGGGCTGCGCGCGCCGACCTCCCCGGTGACCACCTGCCAGTAGTCGGGCCACATCACCTCGAAAGCCGAAAGCATTGGGCCCAGACCGCGCCGGGCCGCTGCCAGCAACCTGAGGACGTCCTCGTAGGACGAAAGGCCACAGAGCGCCGCGTTGACGCAGCCCGGTTTCGGGTGCATCCGCAGCACCGCGCGGGTCACGATGCCCAGCGTGCCCTCGGAGCCGATGAAGAGCTGCTTTAGATCATAGCCAGCGTTGTTCTTCAGCATCTTGTTGAGACCGTCGATCAACGTTCCGTCCGGCAGCGCATATTCGAGTCCCAGCACCATCTCGCGCGTCATGCCGTAGCGGATCACCCGGTTGCCGCCGGCGTTGGTGCCGATATTGCCGCCGATCTGGCACGACCCGCGCGCGCCGAGGTCGAGCGGAATGAAGAAACCCGCCTCGTCGGCCGCCTTTTGGATCACCTCGAGCGGCGTGCCGGCGCGCACCGTCATGGTCGCCGCCGCGGGGTCGATCTCCTCGATCCCGGCCAACCTCTCGAGCGACATGGCGACGCAGCCTGCCACCGGGTGCGCGCCCCCGGCAAGGCCCGTCAGCCCGCCCTGCGCGACCATCGGCACACCGTGTTCGGCGCAGATCCTGACCGCCTCGGCGACGCCCTCGGGGCTGTCGGGGCGCACCACCGCCAGCGGCGCGACTGCCGGCAGGAAACTGGTGTCATGCAGATTCCGCGCAGGCACGTCATCTCCGGTGAACAGCGCGGCACCGGGGAAGGCCTCGGCGAGGGCGGCAAGGCAGGAAGCTGTGTCGAGAGGCATGGTCGCTCCGGTCGATGGGACTGGGATAGGGAATTCAGGGAAACCGGCCCGCGCGGGAGGACGGCGCGCCGGTTTCATGTCCGGCCCTCAGGCCGGACGTGTTCAGGAGCCGCCGCGAACCTTTTCGAGTTCCGCCAGCAGTCGGTCGAGGTTTTCCTGTCCGACCGAGTCGGCGGCCGCGTCGTAGACCGGGCCGACCAGTTCCCGCAGCTTGTCCGTCTCGGCCGCGGGCATCTCGTTGATCTCCATGCCTTCGGAGGTCAGCAGCTCCGCGGCCTCGCCGACGGCTGCACGCGAGCGGGCGATCTGGGCATTCCTGGCCTCGGCGGCGCAAGAGGACACCAGCGCCTGCTCGTCGGCGTTGAGCCCCTCCCAGACCTGCAACGACATCAGCACCGGTGTGGGCGAATAGGCATGGCGGGTCAGCGTCAGGTACTTCTGCACCTCGTAGAACTTGCTCGCCTCGATCAGTGGCAGCGGATTCTCCTGGCCGTCAACCGCGCCAGTCTCGAGCGCGGTGAAGACCTCGCCGAAGGCCATCGGCACGGGGTTCGCGCCGAGGCGCCGGAAGGTATCGAGGAAGATCGGGTTCTGCATCACGCGGAAGTTCAGGCCCTCGAAGTCCGACACGGCATTCAGCGGACGCTTGGAGTTGGTGGCGTTGCGGAATCCGTTCTCCCAGATCGACAGCAGCACGAGGTCATGCGCGGGCATCTTCTCGGCCAGGTAGTCGAAGTAGGGGCCGGTCATGATGGCATCCACTTCCTCGTCATTGGCAAAGACGAAGGGCAGTGAGAACACCCCCATGGCAGGTTCGATGCCGGCAATCGCGGCGGCGCCGGTGACCACCATCTCGATCGAGCCGGAACGCACCGACTGCGTGGCCTCGGCGTCGTCGCCGAGCTGACCCGAGTAGAAGCCGCGCAGCTTCATCGACCCGTCCGAGCCATTGGCGAGGCATTCGGACATGGCGTCGACACCGGCGGCCACGGGGTGATCCTTGGACGCGCCGTTCGACACCTTGAAGGTGTGGCGGCCGTAATCGGCCGCAAGTGCCGGGCTGGTCAGGGCGGTCGCCGCGAGAACGACGGCCGCAAGGGTCTTGAACTTGAACGTCATGGTAGGTCTCCTCCTAGGTGAAACGGGGTCGGTCAGCGCAGCCAGTTGAGCGGCGTCAGAACGAGTTGCGGGAACAGCACGAGCAGGATCAGCACGGTGACCTGCGCGATCAGGAAGGGTGCGGCGCCCTTGGCCACCTTGTGCAGCGGCACGCCGGACACGCCTGCCGAGACGCTCAGCACGATGCCGACGGGCGGCGTGACGAGGCCGATGGCGCAGTTGATGACGAAGAGGACGCCGAAATACACCGGGTCGATCCCCGCCTCCTCGACCACCGGCAGGAGCACCGGCGCGAGGATCAGGATGGTCGGCCCCATGTCCAGCATCGTGCCGATCATCAGCACCAGCGCCATGATCACGATCAGCAGCAGCGTCGGGCTGTCCACCAGTGGACCGACGAGGTCCAGAACGGTGCCCGACAGGTCGGCGATGGTGATGAACCACGCGGTGGCCAGCGCCGCGGCCGCCAGCATCATCACCACCGAGGTGGTCAGCGCCGCGTCCCGGAACACGCCGAACAGGTCGCTGAACTTGAGCTCCCGGTGTACCACCATCCCGACGAAGATGGCGTATACCGCAGCGATCACGGCGGCCTCGGTCGGGGTGACCACGCCGAAGCGGATGCCGCCGAGGATGATCACCGGCATGCCCAGCGACCACAGCGCTTTGCGGGTCTCTTCCAGCCGCACGCCCCAGCCCTGTCGCGGCCGCGGCTGCACGTTGTCGCGGCGAGCCACGATCAGCCAAGCGATGATCGCCCCGAGCCCCATCATCACGCCGGGCACGATGCCGGCCAGGAACAGCTGGGTGATCGACAGGTTCGTGGCCACGGCAAAGATGATGTAGGCGATCGACGGCGGGATGATCGGGGCGATCACGCCGCCCGAGGCCATGAGCCCGACCGAACGCGCCTCGTCATGGCCCGACTGTTTCATCATCGGCAGCATGATCGCGATCAGCGCCGCGCTGTCCGCCGCCGCCGAGCCCGACAGCGAGGCCAGGATGATCGCGGCAAAGATCGCCACCACGCCGAGCCCGCCGCGCACGTGACCGACGAAGGCCATAGCGAAGCCGATGATCCGCCGCGACATGCCGCCGGCGTTCATCAACTCGCCGGCCAGCAGGAAGAACGGGATCGCGAGAAGCGAGAAATTGTTGGCGCCGACCACCATCCGCTGCGAGATCACCTGCGGGTCGAAGAGGTCCATCTGCAAGCCCATGGCCGCGGCGCAGATGATCAGAGCAAAGGCGACGGGGACACCGATGCTCAGGCTGACGCCCAGCGTCAGGATGAACAGGAGAAGGGTCATTCGTGCACCTCGATCTCGCTTTTCGCGACAGTCGGCTGCCCCGGCGCTCCGCTCAGGCGGCCGGTGGCATAGCCCAGCATCCGCAACCCGGCCATCAGGCCAACCAGCGCAGACATCGGGATCAGCACGCCGAAGACCCAGATCATCGGCATGCGGGTGACGGGAGCGATGTTCGTCGCATTGACGTGGAACTGCTGGAGCGTGCCCACGAGGATCAGGATGCAGACCCCCAGCACCGCGCCGTTGGCGATGGTCAGCAGCACCCGGCGCACCGGAGCGCTGACCGTCGCCACCACCAGATCGAAGCCCATGTGCATGTTGCGCCGCATCGCCACGATGGCGCCGATGAAGATCAGCCAGACGAAGAAGAAGCGCGAGAGCTCCTCGCTGACGTCGATGCCCGACCCGAACCCGTAGCGCAGCACGACATTGGCAAAGACCATGAGCGTCATGCCTGCCAGCAGGACCACGAGCGCGCATTCGAGAGCCTTGAAGAAATAGTCGATCAGTCTCACCGCCGGCCTCCCGCGATCCGGATGATTTCTCCCGTGGTGTAGGCCGCGTCGAAAAGCAGCCACTCCGTCGCCTCTGCCACTTCGTCTGGGCTGCCCATGCGCTGCATCGGGATGCCCTCGGCGGCCCTGGCGCGCGCGGCGGCGTCGGCCATCACCGCCTCCTGGATCGGCGTGTCGATGATGCCCGGGGCCAGTGCGTTCACGCGCACCTCCGGCGCGAAATCCCGGGCCATGGCACGGGTCAGCGCGATGATCGCCCCTTTCGAGGCCCCGTAGCTGGCGAAGCCCGGCGCGCCGCCGTTCTCTCCGGCGATCGAGGCCATGTTGACGATGGCCGCCGTGGAATGGGGGCGGCGCGCGGCGATGAAGCACGAGGCCACCTGCATGAACCCCGTGACGTTGATTGCCAGCACCCGCGCGATCTCGGACGGGTCAAGGTCGCCCCAATCCATCTGCCGCCCAAGGATGCCCGCGTTGTTGACGAGATGACTGACCCCCTCGAGCGAAGCCGCCGCCCCTGTCACCGCCCGCACGTCGGAAACATCCACCTGCCGGACCTCGGCGCTGTCGCCAAGCTCGTCCTGCGCGGCTTGCAGCGCCGCGGCCGAGATGTCCCACAGGATTGCCCGCATGCCGCGGGCCACCACCCGCCTTGCCACTGCGAGGCCGATGCCCGAGCCTGCACCTGTGATAAGCACTTTTGCCGTCATGTCGCCTCTTTCATTCGCCGTGGCGGTGGGCAAAGGCCTGATGCGCCTGCAGGTCCACCATGTCGCAGAACTCCGCGTAGCTGAGCGCCGCGCCGCCACCGGGCCGACCGTCGGACTTCAGCCGTGCCATCGCGTCCGCCGTCGCCCGCGCTGCGGCAAACAGGCCGCTCACGGCATACATGACGACGGAGAAGCCCATCTCGCGCACCTCGTCGACGGTCAGCTGCGCCGCATCGGTGCCATCCACGAGGCTCAGAACCTTCGGCCCCTCGACGCGGGTGGCGATCTGCTCGACCTCGGCGCGGGTCTTGACCCCGTCGACGAAGACGAGATCGACACCGGTGTCGCGGTAGCGCGCGGCGCGGCTCACCGCCTCGTCCATCCCCTGCCCCGGCAGCGCGTCGGTGCGCCCGATCAGGCAGATGTCCTCCGAACCGCGTGCCTCGACTGCGGCGCTGAGCCTGGCTGCGGCCTCCTCGGCCGGCACGAGCCGGATGCCAGACAACTGGCCGCAGCGTTTCGGGCTGACCTGATCCTCGATGTGCATGGCCGCGACGCCACCCTGCAGGTATTCGCGCACCGTGCGGGCCACGTTGAGCGCCCCGCCGTAGCCGGTGTCGGCATCGGCGATCACCGGGATGTCGACCGCCCGCACCATGGCGCGTGCATGGTCGGCCATCTCGGTCTGCGTCATCAGCCCAAGATCGGGCTTGCCAAGCCGCATCGCCGTCGCCCCGAGCCCGGTCATGTAGACCGCGTCGAACCCCTGGGCCTGGACGATCCGGGCCGTCAGGGCGTCGGCGGCGCCGGGCGCCACGGTGAAGAGGCCCTGCTCAAGGCGGGCACGCAACAGGTTTTTGCGGGTCATCTTTCCTCCTCGGGCTCAGGCTCTGCCTCCTCAGGCGCCTGACCGTCTACCGCTGATGTGTAACATGTTACATGTAAGGCTTGTCAAGCGGGCAGAGTGTGTCGCGTGCTTCGAAGTTTTGGCGCCCAGCTTTAGGCGCATCCATTTGACAGAAGTTGACGCCTTCGCTGCGCCTCGCCATGGCCGACGCCACGAGCCCGTGAGCCAGATGCAAGCGCGGAACCTCTAAGGACGGCCGAGGGCACGTCGCGTAGCACCTCAAGTTGGCGCAGACTCTACATCACGGTGAGGGATGTCGCCGGGGGCAGGTCATCATATTCTTGCTTCGAGCCGTTGGAGTGGGTTTATTTCCGGCAGCGGATTTCACTCTCGCTGAACGGCGGCGAGACATCAGGTTTCCTGACCGTCTGGCCGTCTGGCCTCTGCCGGATGCGCTGCGCAAGCACTGGAATCACTCGGTATCGGCGCGCTCCGCCTTGGAAAACTCTTCTGGAAGTTTGGTGATCTGCACGTTCTGATAGGCATAGGGTATCTCGATCCCGGCGGCATCGAAGCGCTTTTTAACGGCTTCCAGAAGGGCATTCCTGACCCCCGCCGCGACGCCCGAGTCCGCACACCAGACACGCAGACTGAAGTCGACGCTCGACGCGCCCAGATTGGTGACGGGGCATCCGACAACCTCTTCGATGTCCGGAAGCCCGGCCGCGACCTCGAGGATGACGGCGCGCGCCGCGTCGATGTCGACGTCATAGCCGATCGAGATCGGCACGACCGCCATGGTCCGCGCCTCACGGGCCGACAGGTTGACCATCGTGGTGTTCGAGATCGACGCGTTCGAGATGATCACCCGGCGGTTGTCGTAGGTTTTGAGGACCGTATACCCAAGCGAAACGTCCTCCACCGTCCCCGTTTCTACCCCGGTCGGGGCGCTGATCTGAAGTTTGTCGCCAAGGCGAAACGGACGATAGAAGATCAGGCTGAACCCGGCGACAAAGTTCGACAGCGTGGATTGCGCCGCCAGACCGAAGACGACGGAGGCGACCGAAACGCTGGCCAGAAGCGCCGTCGCCAGCCGATCCAGCGCCGGGATCATATGTGCGTAGAGCATCAGGATCAGGATCCAGACGAAGGCGCTGGCGACCTTCGACAGGAACGCCACGGACATGCGGTCGAGCCGGTTGTCGTGGTCGCGCGCGACGACGACACGGATCCCTTGCCGAAGCAGATGCGACAAAAGCAGGCCTGCCAAAACGAAGAACGCGAGGATGATCAGCGCACCCGACCATGTGCCAGGGTGTACATGGGACGCCCAGGGCTGAAGGTTCTTCCAATTCATTTCATGTCTCCCGAGATCAGATCGCAACCACCTCAGGCCTAATATGCAAATGCGCAGGTCGCGGGCCAGCGGGCAAACTTGTCATGAATGTAATTCCCGCAACAGGCTCGTTGCAGCCTGCCCTGTCAGAGATTGCCCAACCACCCCTTGCCCGACATGACCTCTGAAAGGAAATCCCATGAAACGCTCCCTCTTCACCGTCGCAGCGGCGCTTTGCCTGTCCTCGGCCACGCTGGCCGCCGCGCAGGATCTCGACTGCCCCGAACCTGCGGCGGTCTTCACCGCAGCGGACGCGGGCGCTTTCGATCTGCCGAAGCTGGCGCGGGACGTCGGCTCCGCAGAATTGGACGGAGACGCGCTCGGCAAAATTGTCGGACAGATCCGGTCGGACTACCCCGAGGCCACGGATGCCGAGGTTGCCGACATCATGATCACGGCTTTCTGCACCTATCTCAACACCGATACGCCCGCCGATCACCGAAGCGAAGAGCATGTCTCTGCCTTCGAGCAGCAAGCCTACGACGCGGTGTTCAACGGCCCCGCGCCGGAAAGCTACCCGCGACAGGGTTGGCTCTACGGCAATTGAACAACGCATCGGGGCCTGCCTGGGGAACCAACCCACGGCGGCCACGTTTGCCGTACGCCTCACCAACCTGAGAAAGATACGAATGCCTCTCGTACGAATTGATATGATCGAAGGCCGGTCGGACGAGCAGCTCCAGCTTTTGCTGGACACCATCCAAGGCTGCGTTGTCGAGGCTTTCGGGGTGCCGGAAACCGACCGCTATCAGATCGTCCACGAACACAAACCGGGCCGGATGGTGTTTCTTGATACCGGACTCGGCTTTACCCGGAGTGACGAGGTGATTTCGGTTCAGTTCTTTACGAGCCCCCGAACCCATGTTGAGAAGATCAAGGTCTATCGGCTTCTGTCCGAGCGCCTTGAGCACACCTGCGGCCTCGATCCCAACGACCTTCTGATTTCCGTCTTCACCAACCGGGAGGAAGACTGGAGTTTCGCCAGAGGCGAGGCGCAATATGTAACGGGTCGTCTGCCATAAGGCAGTGAAACTCAGCCGCACCGGGGAAATCACGCCCGGTCGCCGCCCGCTGCAAATCTCAATTCAACCCGCCACCAAACGTGGCGGGTTTTTATTTTGGATCAGTGGCTTGGTGAACCTGTCGCAAATGTAAACTTGCAGAAAAGCCAGCGCAGGACTGCGCTTCTATCTGTTCCTCAACGACACACAACGCTGCTTGAAGGAACGAACACGATGGCCCCCAAAGAACTGAATGCGCTGGTCCTTCAAGGCGGCGGAGCACTGGGCGCCTATCAGGCCGGAGCGTTCTCTGCGCTCGACAAAGCCAGGTTCTCCTTCGACTGGGTCGCAGGTATTTCAATTGGCGCGATCAATGCCGCGCTCATCTGCGGCAACAGTCAGAAAGACCGCATCCCGGCTCTCGAAGCATTCTGGAACAGGATCACGACCACCCGGCCGGCTCTTGCGCCATTCTGGACCCTTGCCGGACGTCATGCGGTTTCCGAAATGGCCGCCGCCGAAGTCATGATGGCCGGGGCACCGGGCTTCTTCCGGCCCCGCTTCCCCAGCACAGTCTGGCCGCTCGGCCCGAAGCCTGCGCTGAGCATCTATGACACGTCCCCGCTTGAGGCGACGCTGATCGAACTGGTGGATTTCGACCTTCTCAACGATCACGGCCCGCGTCTCAGCATCGGGGCGACCGATGTGGAAACCGGCAACTTCACCTATTTCGACAGCCGCACCACCCGCATCGACGTCCGGCACATTATGGCGAGCGGAGCCCTGCCGCCGGGCTTCCCGCCGGTCGAGATCGACGGGCGGTATTACTGGGATGGCGGCCTCGTGTCGAACACGCCGCTCCAATACGTCATGGAGCAGGCGGAAGGCGACCAACCGCTCTGTGTCCTGCAGATCGACCTCTTCAATGCCAGGGGCACCGTGCCGACCGATGTGCTGGACGTGCAGCAGCGCGAGAAGGACATCCGCTATTCGAGCCGCACCCGGCTGACCACCGACCGTTACCGCGAATTGCACGCACTTCGCGTGGCGGCCGATCGGCTGGCGGCGAAGCTGCCTGAAGATCTCAGGGATGATGAGGACCTTGCGCTGTTACGCGCCGCAGGCCCCTCCTGCCCTGTCACGCTTGTCCACCTGATCCACCGCAAGGAAGGGTTCGAGGGCAGCGGCAAGGACTACGAATTCTCACGTCAGTCGATGTCGGACCATTGGGCCGCAGGCCAGAAGGACGTCACGCGGACACTCACTCATCCCTCATGGACATCCCGCGTTGTCGGGACCGACGGCCTGCAGGTCTTCGATCTTGGAACGCAAGGAAAATAAGGAGTTTCGACATGAACAAGTCCGACCTCATCTCCACCGCCTTCGCAATGCCCCTCACCAGCCCGTCCTACCCCAAAGGGCCGTACAAGTTCGTGAATCGCGAGTTCCTCACGATCACCTACCGCACGGACATGGAGGCCCTGCGCCGCGTCGTGCCGGAGCCGCTGGAGATCCCCGAGCCGCTGGTGAAATACGAATTCATCCGCATGCCAGACAGCACCGGCTTCGGTGACTACACCGAAAGCGGTCAGGTGATCCCAGTGACCCTGGACGGTGTCGCGGGCGGCTACGTCCACTCGATGTTCCTCAACGATGACGCGCCCATCGCGGGCGGCCGCGAAATCTGGGGCTTCCCCAAAAAGCTCGCCGACCCGTCGCTGCGGGTAGAGAAAGACACGCTCGTCGGCACGCTCGACGTGGGCTCGGTCCGGGTTGCGACTGGAACGATGGGCTACAAGCACCGCGAGCTGGACCACGCGAAGGTGCTCAAGGGCTTCGACGCCCCGAATTTCATGCTCAAGATCATCCCGCATGTCGATTGCACGCCGCGCATCTGCGAGCTGGTCCGCTACTACACCATAGACGTGACGCTCAAAGGCGCCTGGGAAGGTCCGGCGGGGCTGGAGCTGCACCGACACGCACTGGCGCCCGTGGCCGATCTGCCGGTGCGCGAAGTCGTCTCGGCCGTCCACCTGCTGACCGACCTGACGCTCGGGCTGGGGGAAGTCGTCCACGACTACCTCGCTCCGAAAGGATGAACACCATGGCCATCGCGACGCGTCACACCATCGCCACCAGGCTGGTTCACGCAGGCTTGGCGCTTGCAGTCGTCACGCAGCTTTTCTCCAGCCTCGTGATGCAGCCCGAAGAGGACGGCCACGCGGGCAACCTTGCCTTCGAGATCCATGAATACGGCGGGCTGGCCGCCTTTGCCTTCATCGTGATCTTCTGGTTCGTGCTGACCGCGCGCCGCCGGGGCACGCCTGTGGGAATGCTGTTCCCATGGTTTTCGGGCACGCGGCTCTTGGCGCTTCGGGACGACACCAAAAGGCACCTCGCCGCGTTGCGCCGGTTCCGGCTGCCGTCCCACAACGGTGCCAGCCCCTTTGCCAGTGCCGTTCACGGATTGGGCATCCTGCTGATCACCGCGATGGCGGCATCGGGTGCGCTTTACTACGTCATCGGCGAGGGCAACCCCGACGCCGGCGGCTTGGTGGGCGTCGCGATGTCAATTCACAAAGCTCTGGCGAACCTCGCCTGGGCCTACCTGATCGGCCACGCCAGCCTGGCTCTGATCCAGCATCACTTCACCGAATTCAACCTGCGCGAAATGTGGTCCTTCCGCAGCGCGTCCAAATAAGGAACCTGAACGATGAACCTCAAAGACAAAGTCTGCATCATCACCGGCGCCGCCAGCGGAATCGGGCATGGGATCGCGAAACGCTACGTCGCCGACGGAGCGAAGGTCGTCATCGCCGACCTCAAGCTCGACGCCGCCCAGAAGACCGCCGACGAGCTCTCCGCCGAAGGGCCGGGCGAAGCCATGGCGGTCGAGATGAACGTCACCGACGAGGCGCAGGTCAACGACGGCGTCGCCAAGGTCATCGAGACATGGGGCAAGATCGACGTGCTGGTGTCCAACGCGGGCGTGCAGATCGTCCACCCGCTCGAAGATTTCCCCTTCGATGACTGGAAGAAGCTTCTGTCGATCCACCTGGACGGCGCGTTTCTCACCTCGAAGGCTGTCATGCCGCATATGCAGAAGGCCGGCTCGGGCTCGATCATCTTCATGGGGTCGGTGCACTCGAAAGAAGCGAGCCCGCTCAAATCGGCCTACGTCACCGCCAAGCACGGTCTTCTCGGCCTTGCCCGCGTGATCTCCAAGGAAGGCGCCAAGCACGGCATCCGCGCCAACGTGATCTGCCCCGGCTTCGTCAAGACACCGCTCGTCGAAAAGCAGATCCCCGAACAGGCGCGCGACCTCGGCATCTCGGAAGAGGAGGTCGTCAACAAGATCATGCTGGGCGAGACCGTCGATCAGGAATTCACCACCATCGAGGACGTGGCCGAAGTCGCCCATGTCTTCGCCGCCTTCCCCACCAATGCCCTCACCGGCCAGTCGCTGGTCGTCAGCCACGGCTGGTACATGAACTGACCCGCTGTCGAGAAAGGAATGATCCGATGGAAAACCAAGACCTTCACGCCCGTCTGGACGCGCTAGGCAGGAAGATCCACGCCACGGAACAGAGGCTGCGCGAAAAGGCGCATCTCTATCACGACTCCACGCATCTGACCGCGAAAGAGCTGAAGCAAAGCTATCGCAATCTTCAGGCCCGCCTGAACGGCGAGATCGCCGAAGCCGAGGCGCAGGGCCACCACGTGAGCGACCTCGAACGCTCCGTGCAGCAGTGGCTCGACAGCATCGACACCACCCACATCGGATCAAACTGACAATCCTCCAAACCCTGAGAAAGGAGACCGCCATGTCCGAACTTATCGTCATCGGCTACGACACAGCCGAAAGAGCCGAGGAAGCCCGCGCAGACCTAATGAAAATGGCGCAGGAATACCTTGTCGACGTCGCCGATGCGGTTGTGGCCGTCGCAGACAGCGACGGCACCATCAAGCTGAACCAGATGGTCAACCTCTGGACCGCCGGGGCGACCGGCGGCGCGTTCTGGGGTCTGCTTGTCGGCATGATCTTCTTCAACCCGCTCCTGGGCGTCGCGGTTGGTGCCGGCGCCGGCGCGCTTTCGGGCGCCCTTACAGACTACGGTATCAACGACGACTTCATGAAGGAGGTGGCCGGAATCCTGCAACCGGGTCAGGCCGCGCTGTTCATGATGATGCGGCGCGAAGCCTCTGACAAAGTCGTGGTGCGCCTCGGCGAACATGGCGGACGGGTGCTGCGCACCAACCTCGACACGGATGCCGAAAACCGTCTGCGGCGCGCCTTCGACGACGCGCACAAGGCGGAGGTGGGCGCATCCGCGCCTGAACAGGCATGACGACCGTGGTCTTCGTTCAGCCTCTTCTGGCGCTCATCGCGGGCATCCTGATCCTGATCGCTCCGAAGCTTCTGAACTATGTCATCGCTGCCTATCTGATCCTTTTCGGACTGGCCGGGCTCTTTCCTCACCTCTTCGGCGCGTGAACGCCAATCATCCAAGGCTGCGGACCCCTTCGCCGGGGTCCGCCCGGTTCCGACAGGTCTCCACATGAAACACCTCAAAGCCATCGTTCTCGTCGCCGCCATCGCCCTTGCGGGCGGCGGTCTTTGGGTCTGGTGGCAACACGAACGGATCCATCCCTCGACCGATGACGCATACCTGAAGGCCAACGTGCTGACGATCGCGCCGCAGGTCGGCGGGCGCGTCTCCGAGGTGGCCGTCGCCGAGAACGCGCATGTGTCGGCCGGCGATCTGCTCTTCACGATCGACGCCGCCGAACTCGAGGCGACGGTTCGGTCGGCGCAGGCAAATCTTGATCGGGCCCGGCAGCAGACGACTGCGGCGATCACGGACCTCTCCGCGGCCTCGGCAAACGTCGACAGTGCGCGGGCCGCCCTGTCGGAAGCACAGGATGCCTACGGACGGACAGAGAAACTCTTCACCATGGGCGACGTGCCACAGGCCGCGCGCGACCAGGCTGCCATGACGCGTGACCAGGCGCAGGCTGCATTCGACAGCGCAAATGCCGCGCTGGCGGCGTCGCGCGAGCAGGCCGGCGCGCCGGGTGACGACAACCCGGCCGTGCGCGCTGCAGAGGCGCAGCTCACGCTGGCGCAGATCAATCTCAACCATGCCCGCGTAACGGCACCGGTGTCCGGCTGGATCGCCAACCTCGACGTCCGGCCCGGCGCGCTGGTGTCCCCGAACGCGCCGCTTTTCTCCCTCGTCGAAGACGGCGACTGGTGGATCGACGCGAACTTCAAGGAGACCGACCTCGAGCGACTGCGCCCCGGCCAGCCTGTGAACATCGACATCGACATGTATCCCGGCGTGACGCTGACCGGCACGCTGCAAAGCCTCGGCGCGGGCGCGGGCGCGGTGTTTTCCCTCCTGCCGCCGCAGAACGCGAGCGGCAACTGGGTGAAGGTCACGCAGCGTTTCCCCGTCCGCATCGCCATCGACACGAGACCGGACGACCCTGATCTGCAACTGCGCGTCGGCGCGAGCACGACCGTGACCGTCGACACCTCCGGACTGGACACGCGCAAATGACTGGAACGGCGGCGACCGGCACCCCCATCCGCGAGGGCGTCAAATGGACGATCGTGCTCGCCGTCGTGCTGACGGCGGTACTCGAGGTGCTCGACAGCACCATCGTCAACGTCGCCCTGCCGCAAATCCAGGCGGCCTTCGGGATCACCAACGACCAGACGGTCTGGATCCTGACGAGTTACATCGTCGCCTCGGTCGTCGTCATGCCGCTCACCGGCTTTTTCGTCCGCATGGTCGGGCGGCGGCGGCTCATCATCTCGGCCATCACGGGTTTCGCCGCCTTCTCCGCGCTCTGCGGGCTGTCGTGGAGCGTCGAAGTCATGGTCGCCTGCCGCCTCGGCCAAGGCATCTTCGGCGCTTTCCTCATTCCGCTTTCGCAGTCCATCCTCTTCGACAGCTTCCCCAAAGAGAAGCGTGGCCAGGCGATGGCTTTCTTCGGCCTCGGCGTCGTTGTGGCCCCCGTGCTCGGGCCGACCATCGGCGCGCTCCTGACCGAGTATTTCTCGTGGCGGGCCGTGTTCTATGTGAACCTGCCCATTGCCGGTTTCGCGCTTGCGATGATGTCGGGCGAGCTGAAGTCCGAAGACACCAAGACGCTGAAGGTCGACTGGTCCGGGCTTGCGCTCATGGTCGGGGCAATCGCCTCGCTGCAACTGATGCTCGACCTTGGGGAAAGCCGGGACTGGTTCACATCTCACCTGATCCAGATCGCGGCCATTACGCTGGTCTGTTGCGGCATGGCGTTCGTGCTGCGCGGGATCGGGAGAGCCGACAACATCATCGACTTCTCGCTCTTCCGCGACCGCAGTTTCACCGGCGCGAATGTGGCGATCCTCGGCTTCGGGGTCGCAATGTTCGGCTCCATCGCGATTCTGCCACTCTTCGTGCAGGGCCTGCTGGGCTACCCTGTTCTGGATGCCGGCATGCTGTTCATTCCACGCGGTATCGCGGCTGGCTTTTCGATGGTCCTGACCGGATCGGTCCTCGTCACGCGCTTCGATCCGCGCAAGCTGCTTGTTCTGGGACTTGTGCTGACCGGGACGGGCAACGTGCTGCTTGGGATGCTGAACCTGAATGCCGGGTTCTGGGACCTCGCCCTGCCCGGCATCGTGTCTGGCCTCGGGATGGGCCTCTTCTTCGTGCCGATGTCCACGCTCGCGTTCCAGAACATCGGCCCGGAGAAACAGGACGAGGCCTCTGGGATCTACGGCGTCACCCGCTCGCTCGGGTCGTCGGTGGGTATCGCACTGGTGGGCTGGCAGGTGGCGAGCCGGATGCAGTTCCACTACGCGATGCTGGCCTCGGGGATCTCGCCCTTCGACGAGGCCGCACGCGCCTATCTTGCGCCCCTCGGGCTGACGCCAACCTCGGCTGAGGGCGCGGCGCAGATTGCCGGTCTCATTCGGCAGCAGGCAAGCCTGCTGGCGTTCCAGGATGCCTTCTGGCTGACCGGCGTGGCGGCGTTTCTGATGCTCCCGGTGGTGCTGATCCTGCAAAGGCCCACGGCGGGGACCGACCCCGCAAAGGCTCATTGAAGCTACATCCGAGTGGCGAGGTTCCCCATGATCCAGAGCGTGCCAAACGCCATGATGGCGAGGAGCAGCACGGTGAAGAGGATCAGTTGCAGGTCTTCCCGCTTCTGACGCGACAGGTCGATATGCAGGAAGAACCGCAGGTGGACTGCGATCTGCGCCACGGCAAGCACCGCGATGGTGATGGCGAGCGTCCTTCCCTGCATCAGGCCCCAGTGGACCAGCGCAAACGGGACAAGCGTCAGCGTCAGGGCCAGCCCGAAGCCTACGAGGTACATCCGCGTTTCACGTTGCCGATCGGTCATGGCATCAGCCCTCCAAGATAGACGATGGAAAAGACCGCGACCCAGATAAGATCGAGGCAGTGCCAGAAGAGACCCAGCCGCAGAAGGCGTGTCTTGACCGCCGGAACAAGGCCAAGCGTCGCCATCTGCGCCAGCATGACGACGATCCAGAGGCATCCGGCCGCCAAATGAAGCCCGTGAAGCGGCACCAGCCCCCAGAACGCCGACCAGTAGCCGCTCCGTTGCGGCACCGCACCGACCTCGATCATGTGGGCGAAGTCGCGCATCTCCAGCGTCAGGAAGCCGAGGCCGAGGAACAGGGACACCGCAAGCCATCGCGCGATGGCCCTGCGCCCGTCTTCGTGACGCAGCGCCAGCGTGGCAAAGCCGAAGGTCAGGCTGCTGGCGAGAAGGATGACGGTCTGCGCGAAGACGCTGCCAAGGTCGAAAGCCTCCGCCGGTCCGGTGCCGCCCGCCATCCCCATCGGGTTCGCAGCCGTCAGGTAGGATGCGAAGACCAGACCGAAGATCACCACATCGCTCATCAGGAATATCCAGAACCCGAAGACGACCGCTTCGGCACCGCTGTGCGCCTTGCCGTGATGGTCGCCAAGGTTGAGTCCGGGATGAAGATTGCCGCCGCTCATTCCGCAGGCTCCGCTCTGGCCGGGCGTTCCGGAATGGCAAGGCCCGCGTTGCGTTCGTGAGTCTCGTCGAGACGGTTCACCGCGCCCGCGACGCCCACCCGGGCGAGCCAGGCGCGATGGTCGGCCGCGATCTCAGCGGCGGGTATGATATGCGTCGTCTCGGTGTGGAACGTGCGCCCGATCAGAGCGGCCACCATCGCGCAAAAGGACAGAGCCGCCAGCCACCAGATCCAGAACACAAGCGCCAGTCCAAGCGCGGTGGCGCAAACGCAGACGATCAGGCCGATGGCCGTATTGTTCGGCATCTCGATATCCTCGTATGCCTCCGGCTCGGCATAGGCGCGACCCGTGGCCTTGGCGTCGGTGAACTCGTCGCGTTGCGTGACCTGCGGGATCACCGCGAAATTGTACGCGGGCGGCGGCGACGGGATCGACCATTCGAGCGACCGGCCGTTCCACGGGTCTCCCAGCGGCGCGGCCAACCGGTCGCGCTGCCGGATGCTTACCCAGAGCTGGATGCAGATGCAGGTGAGCGCGGACAGGATCAGCGCGGCGCCGAAAAACGCGAGCCACATGAAGGGCTGGAACGATGGGTCGCTGAAAGTGACGGACCGGCGCGGCATCCCCTGAAGTCCCAGCCAGTAGAGCGGCAGGAAGGTGAAGGAAAACCCGGCGATCCACAGCAGCGCCGCCCGCCGGCCCCATCCTTCGTGAAGCCGGAAACCGAACGCCTTGGGGAACCAGTAGTGATAGGCCGCAAGCAGACCAAACAGCACGCCGGGAATAATCACATTGTGGAAATGCGCCACGAGGAAAAGCGTGTTGTGCACCTGGTAGCTGATCACCGGGTTGGCCAGCATCACGCCGGTCAGCCCGCCGACCGTGAACAGGTAGAAGAAACCGACGACGTAGATCATCGGCACTGTCATGCGGATGCGGCCCCGGAAGATCGTCGCGACCCAGTTGTAGATCTTCACGCCCGTGGGGATCGCGATGGCCATCGAGGCAATGCCGAAGGCGGCGTTGACATTGGCGCTCTGGCCCATCGTGAAGAAGTGGTGCAGCCAGACGCAGAAGCTTAGGACGGCAATCGCCATGGTGGCATAGACCATCGACATGTAGCCGTAGATGCGCTTGCCCGAGAAGGTCGGGACGATCTCGGAGAACATGCCATAACAGGGAATGATGAGCAGGTAGACCTCCGGATGGCCGAAAAGCCAGAAGAGGTTGACGTAGTTCATCATGTTGCCGCCAAGGTCATTGGTGAAGAAATGGAAATCGAGGTACCGGTCGGCGGCCAGCATCAGCGCGGCCACTGTCAGGGGCGGCAGGGCGAAGATCATGATGATCGAGGCGCAGATCACCGTCCAGCAGAAGATCGGCATTCGAAGGAAGCTCATCCCCGGCGCGCGCCCCTTGTAGATCGTGACAGCGAAGTTGATGCCCGAGAGCGTGGTGCCGATGCCCGCGAGGACGATGGACCAGATCCAGTAATCCGGCCCCGGTCCGGGCTGGAAATCGGCACCGGTATAGGGCGGGTAATTGGCCCAGCCGCCGGTCGAGAACTCGCCCACCACGAGGGAGAGCATCACCAGCGCCGCCCCCGTCGCCGTCAATCCGAGGCTGATCTGGTTCATCACCGGAAACGCCATGTCCCGCGCTCCGATCTGAAGCGGCAGGACGTAGTTGATGACGCCGGCGATAAACGGCATCGCCACGAAGAAGATCATGATCGTGCCATGCGTGCTGAACAGCTCGGAAAAATGGTCGGGCGTCAGGAAGCCGCCATGAAGGCCGAACGCCTGTTGCGTGCGCATCAAGACGCCTTCGATGACGCCGCGCGTCAGCATGACGAGCGCCAGAACGCAGTACATTATACCGATGCGCTTGTGATCGACGCTGGTGAGCCAGACGCGCAGAAGCGGCGCCCAGAGGCGGAACCAGGTCAGGATGACGAGAACGGCAAGCCCGCCGAGCACCACCGCCATCGCCGCCCCTGCCCCGATGAGCTCACTGACGGTCGGGTTGTCGAAGGCGCGGACGAACGCGAAAGACGACAAGTCGAGACGGCCGAAGATAGGATCGGTCATTGTGTCTGCTCCCCTGCCCTGGCGTTCGGATCGTACCCGACCGCGCCCGGCTGCCCCGCGGGCGGAACGGCACCACCGGACGTATAGCGGCGCAGGATGGCGCCAAAGAGATCGCCTTCGACCGACGAGAAGTGGATCGCATCCACCGGACCGCCCGCCCCGCCCATCTCTGCGCGCGCTTCGGCCCCCGTCGAGGCCTGCGCGAGGCGGGCGTAGCCCTCGGCGGTGAGCGGCGCGCCATCCGCTTTGACATTGCGGATCCAGGCGTCGAAAGCCTCCTGCGTCATCGCGATGGCCTGAAACTTCTGCGCCGGAAAGCCGGTGCCGTTGAACTGCGTGTTCTCACCCTCGAAAACCCCTGGCGCCTCGGCGAGGATGTGCAACCGCGTTCGCATTCCCGGCATGGCGTAGATTTGCCCCGCGAGCGACGAAATCAGCAAGGATTGCATCACAGTGTCGGTGGTCAGGTCGAGCGCGACCGAAGTGTTCTCGGGGAACGCCAGTTGGTTCACGGTGGCGATGCCGAGGTCGGGGTAGATAAACAGCCATTTCCAGTCGAGACCCACCACCTGCACCCGGAGTGGCGGGTTGTCGGACGCGAGGGTCTTCGTCGGGTCGAGTTCGTGCGTCGTGCGGTAAAGCTGCACCGACAGGACCGCCACGATGATGAGCGGCACGCCCCACATAAGACTTTCGAGGATCGAAGATCTCTCCCAGTCGGGGGTGTAGCGGGCCTTCTCGTTCCGGTAACGGTACCGCCAGAGCAGCAAGGGCACGAGCACGAACACGGGCAGTATGGCGATCATCGTCCATCCAATGATGTGGAAGAACTCCGCGCGCTGCGCCGCCGCGACCGGGCCGCCGGGTATCAGAAACGTGTCGCGCGAACCGCTGCATGCCGCGAGGGCAAGGTTAATCGCGATTGCCGATGGCGTCCTTACGTCGCGAAATGTCATTGCCGTCCGCCCCGATGGTGTGTCTCCTCGGTTTTCTCTGGCGCCGTCGTGACCTCTGGAATGCGCAGAAGGGCGGAGCCCTTCGCAAGCTGTCCGACGCAGGCGCCGATCACGAGCGCGATGACATGCCCGGCATCGGCCAGCGGCTCCGGCGCGATGGCGTACTTGATGGCCACGAGCAAGAGGATCGTCGCGATGGTGAACAGGCCAAATCGCCAGTGCGCGGCAAGAAGACCGATCAGTCCGAATCCGCCGAGCGACATCCCGACATCGGTCGTCTGCGCCAACACAGCGAGGCCGGGTATCGACGCAATGGCGGCAAGAAGCGTGATCGTAGAGGCGAAATCAAGCGCGAAGAAAAGAGCAGCGGCGCGGAGGCTGCCGAAAAGCCACTCGGTCAGACCGATGACGGTTGCCGCGAACGCCAGTTGCCGCATCAGCATGGGCAGATCGTGCGACAGGAAGATGGCAGTTACGAAGCGCCACGGGTTTCCGTCCTGTAGCGCGCCGAGACCGATCCCGCGCACATTCAGAACGCCCGGGTCAAGGTGGCCCGAGAACGTCCCCGAAGCGGCATTTGCCGCGACCATCACCGCCAGAAACGCAAGCGTGAACGGCACCCGCCGCAGACTGTTCGGCTTAGGGCGCGACATGGATGGCAAAGCTCCCCAGCAGCACGAACAGCGTCATGACGAGCATCAGCAGAAGAGCTTCCGCCGGTCCGTCGTCATCGGGCAGGTGCTCATCGCGATCAATTCTCTTGCGCACATGCCGCATCCGCAGCCAGGCGGTCAGCACGACCGTAACGCCAGCGCCGAGCATGATATACGACGCCCAGTGCGGCGCGGACGTCTCGCCCAGTCGCGAGGCGGCGAGCCCGAAGCCGACAATGGCGACGGCGGTCCGGACCCAGGAGAGGAACGTGCGCTCGTTGGAGGCGTGGGCTTCAAAGTTCACGATCATGCGCGGGCCTCCCTATTTCATCAGTCCGCGGAGGCCGCCGGAGACGAGCACGTTGACCTCGTAAAGGATTCGTGGCGCGGCAAGTCCACCCGGACAGGCGAGGTAATTGGGCGTCCAGGCCGGATCGAACTTCTCCTTGAAGGCCCGCAGCCCCTCGAAGCGGTAGAAATGCTCGCCGTGTTCGTAGATGAACCCGCCGATCCGGTTCCAAAGCGGCGCAAGCTCGCGGTTCTCGACGCCTGAGAAGGGCGCGGCCCCCAGTGACATCCAGTGAAAGCCCTCTGCCGCGCCCCAGAGCATCATCTCGGCAAAGAGCGCATCCATAGCGAAATGCGGGGCGTCTGGCAGATACCGCATGAGGTCGAGCGACAGCTCGTGCCGGTTGGCGCCCCGGAAGAGGTTGGCGAAGGCGACGATCTTGCCGTCGGGATTGCGCAGGACAGCCACGTCGAAGTTGCGCATGTAGTCGTCGGTGAAGGCGCCGAGCGAGAAACCCTTCTCCTCCCCCTGCTTCTGGGCGAGCCAGGCGTCCGAGATCTGCTTGAGGTTCGGCAGGATCGCCTGCGCGTCAGCCTGCGACACGACTTCGAACACGAACCCGTCCCGCGCGGCGCGATTGCGCGCCTGCCGCAGGTCCTTGCGCTTGGAGCCGTCGAGCGTGAAGCCACGCAGATCGACGCGCGCGACCTCTCCGATCTTGAGGAGCGACAGACCGAGGTCGAGGTAAGTCGGCAGATAAGCGGGCGAGACGGAGTAGAACGCCACCCGCTTGCCCTCACGATAGGCCTTTTCGCGGAGCGCCCAGATCAGGGCCGTCCCGGCCTTCGCGTCGCCGACAGGGTCCCCTTGGGAGATCAGCGATTTGCCCGTGTCCGCATAGGCGACGAAGGCGCTTTCGTCCTCCGACAGCAGGAATTGCTTGTCGCCGGTCAGGGCGATGTTGGCCTCGGTATCCTCGCTTTCGGCCACCAGCCGCCGCACGGCATCGGGAATGCCGTTGTTCCCCCGAACCGTTGCGCGGTGACTGATAAGCGAATTGACCAGCACCGCCGCGAGGACGATGGCCACGACGAGACTGGCGCGCAGGAAGCGCGGCGCATCGCCGTTCCAGCTGAACTGCCACCAGAGGCTGTTGCGGTAGTCCACATGATCGTAGGCGAAAAGCCCGACCCAGAGGACTGCGGCGGCGAGCACAAGAACGCTGAGGAGCCATCTCCTGTCCAGCCGGAAAAGCGAGACGTCTTCGGCGCGGTAGAAGGCCGGACGCAGCAGCCCCAGCACCGCGAAAGCGGCGATCATCGACAGGGCTTCGATCCAGTCGAGCCCCTTGGCCAGCGATACCGCGAACCCCACGGCGATGAGGACCATCGCAAAGAGCCAGGCGCGGTAGAGCTTGCGGTAAAGTCCGGCGGCGATGACGATCAGCAGGACACCGGCGAGGCTTCCCGCGAGGTGCGATACCTCCACCACGCCAAGCGGGAGAACGTCGCGCAAAATCTCCAGCCGCGAGCCCTCGGCGGGCAGGTTGCCGGACACAAGAAGCACGGCACCTGCGAACACGGCCAAGGCCGACGCGAGGACCGGCACAACGGGTTTGATCGAGCGCCACAGCACGCCAGACGTTGACGTGAGCCGCCCGCGACTGGCCATCGCCGCGGTGATCGCGAGCCCGCTGCCGGCGATGGCAAAGGGCAGGACGGTGTAGACGAGCCGGTACAGCAGCAGCGATGCCAGAACGTCCGACCGGCCAGAGGCCCCGAGACCCGCGATGATGGTCGCCTCGAAGACGCCCAAGCCCCCGGGCGAATGGCTGAGGATGCCAAGCCCCACGGCGGCGAAGAACACCGCCGCGAAAAAGGGCAGGTTTGGCACGATGTCAGCCGGCAAGAGGACGTAAAGCGTCAGGGCCGCACCCGAGACATCGAGAAGCCCGGCAAGCGTCAGCCCGCAGGCCTGTAGAGGCCCCGGGAGTTCGATGCTGTACCCGCCGGTTTTCAACCGCCGCTGGCCCGTAGCAAGCCACAGGAGATAGCCGCACAGAGCGACGAGCAGGGCAACCCCGAGCGACGTCTCGATGGCGGGCGCGATGTTGACGACCGAACTCAATCCCGCGGGATGAAGTGTCAGCAAGGCGCCGAACGCCAGGATCAGAGCGGATACGAACCCGGACCACGAGATCGCCAGGATCGCGCCGATCGTCACCAGGTCGAGACCGAAGGCGGAGTAGACCCTGTACCGGACGGCCGTGCCCGTAATGTACGACACCCCGAGCAAGCCGGTTATCGCATAGCCCGCTGCCCCGGTGACCGATGGCACCAGAGCGGGCATCCTGCCCGGCGCGACGGCCCGCATGGCGAGAAGATCGTAGAACGCTATGCCGATAAAGCTCAGAACGGTGCAGCCAAGTGCAGCCAGAAGAACCGTCGGTTTGGTAGCCGCGAGATCGGCCTTCACGTCGGTCCACCGCACATGGCTCGCCAGTTTGTGCAGCACGACCACGGCAATGACGCCGATGACGATCGGGATCGCGATCTTTAGCGCGGGATGCTCTGTCACGCGAAGCGCGCGCGAGACCAGTGTCCGAGGCTCATGCTCTGCCATTGATGCCCTCCTCGAGCAAGTCGATCTGGATCTGCTGCATCTCTGCAAGTCTCTCCCATTGATGCGCCAGCTGGTGGTCGATCTTCTCGTGAAGCAGGCGGATTTCCAGCTCCGACTTCAGATTGACCCTGTAATCATTCTCGGCCCGTACCCTGTCCTTCGCATCCTTTCGGCGCTGGCTCATCATGATGATCGGCGCCTGAAATGCCGCCACGCAGGACAAGAGCAGGTTCAGAAGGATGAACGGGTAAGGATCGAAGGGTCTGGGTCCGAGGAGCAGCGCGTTGGAGGTCATCCACACAATGAGCAGGACGAGGAAGCCCAGAATGAAGCCCCAGCTTCCGCCGAACTCCGACACCTTGTCGGCAAGCCTTTCTCCGGCGGTCACGCGCTCGGATATTTCCTCTTCAGGGTTGCGCGAGATCGGCTGGCCCGCTTCGAGGCTTGCGATGACCTGCCGGTCCAGATCGCCAAGCTCTCCGCGCTCGCCTTCGAGCAGGCGCTCGACATAGACACGCCGGAACCGGGCCAGATCGGTCTTGCAGATGTGCTTGCCATCGGCCCAGCCCGGCGCCTCCTTTGCGATCATGTCCGACACGCTTGGACGCACGCTTATCCAAGGGCGCAAGGCCGTTGCGGGGAACGTCCGCCCGCAGACGTGGCAGGCGGACTGAGAGCCGGCGTCGTCGATCGTGTCAGTCATGTCCGCCCAGACCCTTCGCCGGGCTTGCCAGCATGACAAGCGACAGACCTGTCGACAGGAAGTTCAGGCCCATCATCAGGCCAAGCGTCCAGCCTGCGGTCCATGGCCAGCCGAACAGGATGACGACGCCCGCAACGAAAGAACACAGCCCGCTGAAGACCAGCCATCCCCAGTTTGCGACCTGATCGCTGCTGCGCAACCCGAAGAGGATCGACAGGATGCCTTCCATCAGGAAGGACAGCATCATCAAGACGGTGAGCACGGCGATACCCGCGCGGGTGAACAGGACGAAGGCGGCACCGACGAGGAACAGAAGTCCGAAGGTCACAAAGCCGTAGCGCCACTCGGGCGTGGGCCGTATGGCCCAGGAAAACCACAGACCGACTGCGCCCCAGATCGTCAGCATCCAGGCGACGAGGAGCTCGACCCCGATGGTGGCGACGTGGGGTAGCAGAATGGCGAGGGATCCGATGACGGCCAGCGTGATGCCGACCAATCTCAGATTGCCAGCGCCGAACGGTGCACGCGCCGACCGCCCCGACGCTTTCGGATTTGTCAGATACGTCTGCATTGCAATCGCTCCCAAAGCTTCGGCCGGTCTGACCGGCCTCGGTCCATCGATAAGACCACGCGCTCTCCCGAAAATCGCGCGAATCTTACATCGGCGCAAAGAACCCTCTTTCGCTGGAAACGGAGCCTCGATTCTCGTTACATGCCCGCAAGGAGACCATGACCGATGAAAATCCTGCTTGCGGAAGATGACGCCAAGATTGCCGACTATATCGTCGCCGGCCTTTCCGAAAACGGGCATTCGGTCGAGCACGTTTCCGATGGGCGGGATGCCCTGAGCTATTGCCTGTACAACGACTGTGACCTCGCGATCCTCGACCGCATGCTGCCGGGCATGGATGGGCTGTCTGTGCTCAAGGCTTTGCGCGCATCGCAGAAGACCCTGCCCGTTCTATTTCTGACCGCACTGGGGCAAGTCGATGACAGGGTGGAGGGTCTGGCGGCTGGCGGGGATGACTATCTGACCAAGCCGTTCCATTTCTCCGAACTCGTAGCCAGGATCGACGCGATCGTCCGCCGCAAGTCGGAGAAAAAGGTCGAGCCGGTGCTGACGGTGCACGACCTGACGCTTGACCTGCTGTCGCGCACCGCCACGCGGCAAGGCAATGTCATCGAGTTGCACGCCAAGGAGTTCAGCATCCTCGAAATCCTGATGCGCAACGCGGGCCGGGTCGTGACCCGCACGCTGCTTCTCGAGCGGGTCTGGAACTTCAACTTTGAGCCCAACACCACCGTCGTCGAAACCCATATGAGTCGCCTCAGGGCCAAGGTCGACAGGCCCTTCGATACGCCCCTGATCCACACCATCCGCAACACCGGGTATTCGATGCATGGACCGCGGTGACGTCCTTTCGGGCGCCGCGTTCACGGCGGTTCTGCGCTCAGCCATGGCCTTCGTGGTGGTGCTGGTGCTGGTGGGCTGGGCGGCGCTGGCCTACGTCGAGCGCAGCCTGACCGCAGAGCTGAGCGACGATGTGCTGCAACGCTGGAACATCATCGCCACCGATCACGAAAACGAAGGGTCCGACCATGTGGTGGAGACCATCTCCAAGGTGGCGCGGCTGTCGTCGAACGGGCACCATGTTGCGGCGCTGTTCGCGCCGTCGGGCGCGCTCGTCGCCGGCAACCTCAAGACCCGGCCCGTGGGCAGCGGCCTGCAGGTCGGGCCCATGGATCACGCCACACCTTCGCTCGACGGAATGGCAGCGGATTACGTCTACTACGCGGGCCCGCTGGGCGGGAATGTGCTTGTCGTCGGGCAGCGGCTGGACCTGCTTTACCAGACGAAAATCCTGATTTTCCGCTCCCTTACCCTGAGCGGCTTCTTCATCGTCCTGACCATGCTGTCGGTGGGGTATTACCTGAGCAACCAGAGCCTGCGGCGGCTGCGGGACATTGAAAGCGCCCTGTCACGGACCAGCGATGGCGACATGGCTGTGCGCATCCCCTACCATGGCGGCACCACGCAGATCGACCGGATCGCGCTGCAACTGAACCACCATCTCGACCGGCTTTCGCGCATGGTCGCCACCACTCGCAACACCGCCGCCGCCGCCGCTCACGATCTGAAATCGCCCCTGGGCCGGGCCTATCTTTCGCTGGGCAAGGCCATGGAAAAGGTGGAGGCTGGCGAAGACCCGGGCCTTGAGCTTGCCGATACGCAGGACGAGTTGGAGGCCATGCGGGTGATCTTCGATTCCTATCTGCAACTGTCCCGCATCGAGGCGGGGGGCGACGGGCTTCTGACCGCGGACGTGGATCTCGCGGCGCTTGCGGGCGACCTTGCCGAGACCTTCGCCCTGATCGCTGAGGACGCAGGTCAGAGCCTGACGTTCACGGTGGAGGCAGGGCAGGACTACGGCATCCGGGGCGATGCCCAGATGTTGCAACAAATGGTGGTCAACCTGCTGCAGAACGCCGTGACACACGGCCCTGAGGGCAACCGCATCACGGCGGGACTTGGCCGGTCGGACGGGCGCGTGCTGTTTACGGTGGCGGACTGCGGCCCGGGCATTCCCCAGGCTTCCATGCAGCGCGTCTTCGAGCCGTTCCACCGCCTCGACCCCAGCCGTTCGAAGCCCGGCAGCGGGTTGGGGCTGGCGCTGGTGCGCGCGATTGCCGAAAGGCACAACGGGGCTGTGACCCTGCAGAACGCCAAGCCGGGGCTGATCGTGGAGGTAAGCCTGCCTGCGCTGGCGCCCTAGGTTTTGCCGCCCCGGCCAATATCAACCCGGACCCGTCGGCCCCTTCGATGTTCGAACCGGTGCATGGGGCGGCTCCGGATATGGCGGGCCGGAACATCGCCAACCCGATCGCAGCCATCTGGTCCGGCGCACAGATGCTCGAGCACCATCGAGGCGGCCACCGGGCAGAGCATCGGCATCCGTCGGCTGCGGGGCACGGCGCGACTAAGGCCGTGATGATCGATGCTACGTACCTGAAGGCTCGCCGAACGGCGTCCAGCTTGGGCGTGAAAACGCGGGGCGCGGTCGACTGAATGGACGAACCAAAGGGTTTGAGGGATTAAGAAACGGTCCGGGGGACCGTGCCGCCCGAAAACGGAACACGAAGCTGCACGCCAAGATGCTCGCAAGCGAACGCCAATAGTGGCCCTCCGGCACCCCAGGAGTCGCGCATTTTTCATCCAGAGAGACAATGATTGACGCTCCACCGCTTGGACTTCCGCTTCGGGGCAGGCATAGAACGCTGTATCGCCGGGCGGTTTTCCCGGCCCTCAGGAGGAGGACGCAGCGTGAAGTTCGTCGGGCGGATTGCCGCCATCATTTGCTTGATCAACACCGTGGTCGGGACGGTCATGTCCTGGCTGGCGGTCGGTATCGTGATCGTCTGTTTTACCGTTGTGGTACAGCGTTATGCCTTTGCCGTCAGCCACGTCTGGCTTCAGGATCTCTACATCTGGCTCAACGGCGCGATGTTCACCGCAGTGGCAGGCTTTGCCCTCCTGCGCGACAATCATGTACGCGTCGACATCTTCTACCGCCCAGCTTCTGCGCAGAAAAAAGCGCTGATCGACCTGCTGGGCGTGGTCATTTTCCTGTTCCCTGCCATGTGGGTGGTCTGGGCCTACGCGTGGCCTTTCGTGCTGCGTTCATGGAGCTACGGTGAAGGCTCTGCCAATGTCGGCGGTATGCCTGGACTTTATGTGCTGAAGACCTTCATCCTCGTCTTCGCCGCGCTGGTTGCGCTGCAGGGTCTGGCCATGCTCCTGCGCTCGATCCTCGTGCTTGCGGGCCGCGACGAGCTTGTCCCGGATCGCATCCGTTATGGCCGCAAGGAAGATCCCACTCATCCCACGGAGGCCGTCTGATGGACCCCGTCCTCATCGGAGAACTTCTCTCCGGCCTCATGTTCGTAGGCATCATCGGCTTTCTGCTGTTGGGCTTCCCGGTGGCCTTCACCCTCGCGGGGACGTCCCTGATCTTCGGCGCCGTTGGCATGTACTTCGGGGTTTTCGATCCCTCCAACTTCGGCTCGCTGGCGAACCGCTACATTGGTTACATGACCAACGAGGTGCTGGTGGCAGTCCCTCTCTTCGTGTTCATGGGGGTGATGCTCGAACGATCGCAGATCGCCGAGCAGCTCCTCATGACCATGGGCAAACTCTTCGGCAACATGCGCGGTGGCCTTGCGATTTCCGTGGTGATCGTGGGCGCAATGCTGGCGGCCTCGACCGGCGTGGTCGGGGCCACGGTGGTGACCATGGGTCTGATCTCGCTACCGGCCATGATGCGCGCCGGCTACAAACCGACGCTGGCCACGGGCGTGATCTGCGCCTCGGGGACGCTGGGCCAGATCATCCCGCCGTCGACCGTCCTGATCTTCATGGGTGACATGCTTTCGGGGATCAATGCCCAGGTGCAGATGGCCAAGGGCAACTTCGCCCCCAGCCCAGTCTCGGTCGGCGACCTCTTCGCGGGGGCCATGCTGCCGGGCGTGCTTCTTGTGCTTCTCTACATCGGATACGTGATCTTCAAGGCGATCGTCGATCCCGAGAGTTGCCCCGCAACCCCCGTTCCGCCTGAGGAAAAGGCCGAGCTGAAGCGCGAGATCGTCACGGCACTTCTGCCACCCTTGTTGCTGATCCTGGCGGTGCTGGGCTCGATCCTCGGGGGCATCGCGACGCCGACCGAGGCAGCCTCGGTGGGCGCCGTGGGGGCCACACTTCTGGCCGCATTCCGGTGGAAGCTGACCTGGAGGATCGTGCACGAGACGGCAATCCAGACCGCCACCATCACGAGCATGGTCTTCATCATTCTCTTCGGTGCTGCGGTCTTCTCGGTCGTGTTCCGGATGATGGGGGGCGACAACCTCGTGCACGAGTTCCTGACCGGTCTGCCGGGGGGGCCGCTGATGGCGGTCGCCGCAGTCATGGCGATCATGTTCGTGCTGGGCTTCATTCTCGACACCTTCGAGATCATCTTCATCGTGATCCCGATCACGGCGCCGGTCCTGCTGGCCATGGACATCAGCCCGGTCTGGCTTGGCGTCATGGTCGGGGTAAACCTGCAGACCTCGTTCCTGACGCCCCCCTTCGGCTTCGCGCTGTTCTACCTGCGCGGCGTGGCGCCCGACAGCGTGCCGACCTCAGCCATCTACAAGGGCATCCTGCCCTTTGTGCTGCTGCAAATCCTGGCAATCGCGATGCTCTTCGCCTTCCCGGGCGTGGTCACCTGGCTCCCCGGCCTCATCGGAGGCTGAGCCCGCCGGGACACAGGTGCCGCAGGTGAAAAACGAAAGGGCCCGGACATCGTCCGGGCCCTTCTGTTTCGACGAAGGGATATCCTTCAAAGCGTGAAGTAGCGGGCCCGCGCCTGGATGAAGCTCAGGTCGTTGCCCTCGGTGCGAGTGCGCATCATGTTCAGCGATTCGATGAAGTGCTCGGTGACCTTGCGGGTCATCTCGTCGCCGCTGTCGCGCAACTCGGCGATGATCTCCATCGCGGCCCCTGCCCCGGCTTCGAGAATCTCCTCGGGGAACTGACGAACCTGAACGCCGTGATCTTCGACAAGAGTCTTGAGCGCGCGCGGATCGTTTGCCACGAAATCGGAGGAGACGCTGTCATATTCCGCCTGGCAGACATCGCGAACGATGGCCTGAAGATCGTCGGGCAGTTCCTGGAACTTGGCCTTGTCGACCACGAGCTCGGTCGCGAGACCCGGCTCCACGAAGGACGGGAAATAGTAGTTCTTCGCCACCTGATGGAAGCCGAGCGCCAGGTCGTTGTAGGGGCCGACGAATTCGGCCGCATCCAGCGCACCCGACTGCAGCGCCTGGAAAATCTCTCCCGCGGCCATGTTCGTCACCGTGGCACCCAGTTTCTCCCAGACACGACCGCCCAGACCGGGCGTACGGAAGCGCAAGCCTTTGAGGCTGTCGAGACCGGTCAATTCCTCACGGAACCAGCCCCCCGCCTGGGTGCCGGTATTGCCAGACAGGAAGGCCTGTACCCCGAACTGGTCATAAACCTCATCCCAAAGCTCCTGCCCGCCGAGGTGACGCACCCAGGCTGCGAGTTCACCGGCCGTCATACCGTAAGGCACACCGGTGAAGTAGTTCAGGGCGGTGGACTTGTTTTGCCAATAATAGGCGGCGCCATGGCTCATTTCGGCGGTGCCGTCGATCACCGCATCCAGAGACTGCAGAGGCGGCACCATCTCGCCGGCAGAGTAGACCTGAACGGTGAGGCGGCCACCAGATGCGGCGGTGATCCGGTCTGCCATGCGCTGTGCACCGACACCCAGACCAGGAAAGTTCTTTGGCCATGTTGTGACCATACGCCAGGTGATACGGTCCTGCGCGACAGCTGGGCTGGCCAGCGCTGCGGCGCCGGCGCCCGCCAGGGCACCACGGCGAATGAAAGAACGACGATCCATGTTTCCTCCCGAAAATTTGATGGGTCTTTTCCACGGGTTCCAGACGTATCCGGACCGCTTCGGACGACATCAATACAGCAGGAGAGGCGACAGTCCAGTGCGGACGGCATGTAGCTCATCTCGTTAGAAAGATGCACATCTCCTCAAGAGAGAAGGGTCGCGATGACAATGGTTTCTTACCGGGCCTGCCGAAATCCTGCGGCTAGCAAACTGGATCTGGGTTCTTCAGTGGCGCCAACGAGTTTGTCCATTCGGGCTGGCTCCGGCTGACCAACTCCCCCGCCACGAGAGCCCCATCGACAGAAAGGCCGCGCACCCAGACAGAGCACGGCCCCACTCGGTCCGCCTCCGGCGCAGTTGGAGCAACGCGGCCACGGTCAGCCCTGACTGGCGCCAGCGCGAAGACGTGTTTCCAGAGCCGCGGTTTGATGCCTGGGCGACCGCCCTGCTCTGGCTTGGATTCCCACAAGCGCCAATGTGATGCTGCCGAGTGGAAATTCCAATTGTGCGCGCTCCGACTTCAGCCCCGGAGCGGATAGATAGCGACATGCTTCCCAGTAGGAGAGCGTTTTTCAGAGCAATCCTGCGAGAGAACCTCGTGTCTCTCCGCCGCTGAAAACTAATCCAGCTCCGCCCGTACTTCTATTCCTTTGCATTGCCCGGCAAAAGGTGACGGGCGATGGTCTTGACCTCGATTAGATGCGCCTTCACCGCAGCCAGAGCGGCCTCCGAATCGCTATTGGTGATCGCATTGCAGATCGCCTGCATGTGCTCCGGCCCCTGCATGTCGCGCTCGTCGCTGGTCAGGGTGAGGACGCGCAGCCGTGAGATTCGGCCGTTCAGCCGCTGGACGATCTCCCACGCGATGTTGTGACGTGCGCCTTCGAAAATCAGCGCGTAGAACCGGGTTGCTGCCTTGAAGAGCGCGCCCGGAGCCTGATCGTGGCCCGCCCTCTGCAACTCAGCCAGAGCCTCCTTCAGGCGCTGTGCAAGCTCCGGCGTCATGTTGCGCGCGCAGGCCATGGCGGCGTCGGTCTCGAGCTTAAGGCGGATGTCGTAGATCTGCCGGGCGTCCTCCCAGCTCATCTCGGCGACGATCGGGCCGCGATTGGGCACATGGGTCACCAGACCTTCTGCATGTCGAAACGACATTGATCGAGGGCGGGAAGGCCTCGCCGACCCCGCTCAAGATGATCGCCGCCGTCGCGGTGCTGCGGAATCCCTGGGCAGGGATGGGGTTCGTCGAAGACCTGCGCCCGGCGATCCTCGACACGGCCCCTGAACTCGGCGCTCTGCTGACAGCGATGGTGCTGGAGGCCGCCGGGGGCGGCGACCGGGTCGAAGGCTACGGCAAGGCCGCCATGGTCGGCATCAATGGCGAAGTCGGGCACGCCTCGGGGCTGATCCACACGCTGCGGTTCGGAAACCATTTCCGCGAGGCGGTCGGGGCGAAATCCTATCTCGCTTTCACAAACACTCGTGGCCCCGCCAATGCCTCGCTGCAGATTCCGCTGATGGACAAGAACGACGGCGGGCGGCGCAGCCACTACCTGACGATTCAGCTCTCGGTGGCCGATGCTCCGGGCCCAGACGAGATCGTCGTAGGGCTTGGCGCCTCGATCGGCGGACGGCCGCACCATCGTATCGGCGACCGCTATCAGGATCTGAAGGAGTTGGGGCATGACGTTGAAAACCCTGCTTCTGTCTGACGACAGCGCGCGCCTGGCGCAGACGCAAGTCTGGCCGCCGTTGCGAAACTTCGAGGCCATCGCCGCCTCGACCGCCGCGACGAGATCAGCGTCATCGAAGACGATGAAGGATGCGTTTCCGCCAAGCTCTGGCGACATTTTTTTGAGCGTCGGGGCGCATTGCCCGGCAAGCAGCGAGCGCCCCACCCGGGTTCTACCGGTGAAGCTGGGCCTGCGCACAACGGGCGAGGCGGTGAGCGCGCCACCGATGACCTCGGGACGGCCGGTCAGCACGTTAAACACACCCGCGGGGAAGCCTGCACGCTCGCCCAGGACGCAAAGCGCCAGCGCCGAACATGGCGTGAAATCAGACGGTTCGATCGCCATTGTGCCGCCCGCCGAGAGACCCGTCACGGAAGCCGCGGAATTAGAGCGTCCGGGGACAAGGGTGCCTTGGTCAGCCGCCGAATTGTGCAACAGAGCCGCCCGGACCCTGCGATGAACTGCGGCGCGCTGCATGGGTTGGGCGGGCATTTCTGCCCGCCCTGATCTACCCTCAGCTGGGAAGGTACTCCGCGCTCCAGCTTTCGCTGAGCTGTCCGGATTTCAGCATCCTTTCGATGGCCGCGTCGGAGTAACCCAGCTCGCTCAGGATGGCTCGGGTGGACGTGCCGAACTTCTCCGTCGGTGAGAGGGCAAAGACCTTCCCGCGCGTCGGGCGCACCGCGTAGGGATCAAGCTGGATCACCTCGTGCCCGCTGGGGTGGTCAACGTACTGCGAAAACGAATAGCTGCCCCGCTCGGTGCCGGGCGTACCGTCCGGCTCCCGCATATTCTCGGAGCGAAGAGCATCGATGTTGTTGCAGAGCGCACAGCCGATGTCTGCCGCACGCAGGCGCGCGATCCACTCCGTGGCGGGATGCATCTGGAATGCACCTGCCAGGTAGGCTGCGCGATCCTCTTCCGCAAGGTCGGGGAGGTCGGACAAGTCTTCGACATTCCGGAATCGCGGCAGGTCGGCTTCATAGGCACACAGCAGGATATAGACGCCGGAGGCCGTACTGTAGAAACGACTGAGAGAGTCGTAACCGTTGGCCTCTGGCCCCGAGGGTTCATCGAAGAGCCCCCTGCCCCGGAAGTCATAAGCGAAAGGCACCTGCAACAGCCCGCTGTTGGCAGAGAGCGACGTCCGCCCGCGCCCGATACGGCCAAAGCGATTCTTCTGATACAGGGCGGCAGCGACCGCCAGAGCACCGCCGAAACCGCACATGACGTCGATCGTGCCAACGTGGGCATGCTCTTCGGGCCGATCCATTGCGCCGCCAAACCGCAGCATGATCCCTGTGATCGCCTGCACGAGGTCGTCATAGCCGATGTAATCAGTGCGCGTTCCGCGCCGCACGCCGCTGAAACAATCCAGCTTGCAGAAGATCGCCTCGGGGTTCAGCTTGCGCAGACTGTCGGCGTCGAGGCCCATGCGCTTGATCTGGCTGTCCGGCGCATTCCAGAAGATCACGTCGACCGATTTCACCAGGTCCTCGAAGACCTTGCGGCCGTGCTCGGATTTCACGTCGGCAAGGATCGACTTCTTCCCCCGCCCCTGGCTAAGCCCGTAGACCACCGTGTTCCAGCTGTCGTAGAGCGGCGTGGCCGGGTCGATCTTGATCACCTCGGCGCCGAACCGCGCGAGATAGCTGGCCGAATGCGGGCCGGCGATGACATTGCACATGTCCAGAACGCGAACCCCCGACAACCAGCCTTCCTGCTCGATGCCATCTTCCACATCCGGAATCTCGGTACGCAGCTTTTGCAGGGTCTTCAGCGCCTCGTCGAACTCCACCCAGCGGCGCGGGGCCGGGCTCAGTGCCTCTTCGCCGCTCTCTTCCATCCAGACCACCGGACCGGGCTGAATCATCTCGCCGTACTCCGGATCCCAGACGTCAATCATCAGTCCGGACGTCTCGGCATATTCGTCGTTGATCCACTCCTGCAGCCAGCGCTGCGGCGCGCCGGGGATTCCCGCTCGACCGAACATGCGCTTCCATTCATGCGAGGTGCGGGTCATGAACACCTCTTTCATCCGCGCGGCGATCTTGTCGGCCCAGAGCTTCGGCATGGGGTAGACCCCGAGCGATGTATCGGACTTCCATTCCGACTGGGGCTTGTAGGTGTCGTCTTCTTCCTGAAGACCCTCCTCGATCATCTCGTCATAAAGGCCAAGCACCTCGAGGCAGCGTCGGGCGTGGTTCTTGTGGCTGGGGCAGACGACATAGAACCCACGTCCATCCTTGCACATGTAGCTCCGGAAGAACGGGTCGAGCAGCTCCTGCAGGTCCTGGTACGACACGTTCATCGGCAGACCTTCGACGCGGCGCCGTTCGATTTCGATCTCGCGCTGCGTCAGGTAGCGCGCCGGCATGTCGGAGACCTTGATGGAATTATAGCAAAGCCCCTCCATCACCGCCGCCGCCAGCGGCACCTCGATCTGGTCGCCGAGGCCGGTCAACTGTCGCGATTGCAGTGCAAGTACAGTTGCCGACGCCGCAATCTGCGATGCGTAGGCAGAAGAGAGAGGCAATGGCGAGAAGGAAGGATTGAGACCCATCAACACGCGGTTGAGCCCCATGTCCGTGAATACGCCGGAACTGGCCGCGACGACACTTTCGAACGCGCGCTGCTCACGGCGTTCAAGATCGTTGGACGCAAAGCCAGGTATGGACACCGTGATGAGTTCAGGTCGCTCCTCGCGCATGGCCGCAAAGTCGATACCCAGCGCGGCGAGTTTGCCAGGTCGGAAATTCTCGACAAGAATGTCCGCCTCGGCGCACAGCGCGCGCGCCTTGGCCAGGCCGTCGTCGGACTTGAGGTCAAGCTTCACGATCAGCTTGTTGCGCATCAGGGTCGCGTTGGCGGGGCTGTCCCACATGGGGCCTTCCGGCGGGTCGATATGCACGACCGTCGCGCCCAGATCGCCCAGCAGCATCGCCACGGCGGGTCCGGCGATGTACTGCCCGAAATCCACAACTTTCACCCCGGTGAGAGGCAGATTTGAGAAGGATGTGCGCATGGTTCCTCCAAGATGGGACGCGCGTGTCATTGTCCGGCCAAGATCCAGCGTGCCGCCTTCTCGGCGATCATCAGCGTCGGAGAGTTGGTGTTGCCGCTCGTGATCTCCGGCATAATGCTGGCATCGACGACCCGCAGCCCCGCCACTCCCTTGACCCGCAGGTGCGGATCCAGAACGGCGGTGTCGTCATCCTTGCTCCCCATTTTCACCGTACCGACCGGATGGAAAATCGTGTTGGCGATGTCCCCGGCCAGCTTGGCAAGCTCCTCGTCGCTCTGGTACTGAATGCCAGGCTTGAATTCCTCGGGCTTGTAGTTCGCCAAAGCAGGCTGCGACATGATGCGGCGGACCTGTCGCAGACTGTCGGCGGCCACCTTTCGGTCATCTTCGGTGGCCAGATAGTTCGGCGAAATCTTCGGCGCATCGCGGAAGCTGGCAGAGCCGATGCGCACGCTTCCCCTGCTGCTCGGGTTGAGGTTGCAGACGCTGACCGTCATCGCTGGAAAGGCGTGCAGCGGCTCCCCGAAAGCGTCGAGGCTGAGCGGCTGAACGTGATACTCGAGGTTCGCGTGGGGCCGCGTCTTGTCTGATCGGGTGAACGCGCCGAGCTGGCTCGGCGCCATGCTCATTGGGCCAGAGCGCTTGAAAGCATATTCCGCGCCTATCGCCGCCTTGCCGAAAAGGGTGCTGGCGAGTGCGTTGAGCGTTCGCGTGCCATTGACTTTGTAGACCGCGCGGATCTGCAGGTGATCTTGCAGGTTTTCGCCGACGGGAGCGTCCCGCAGCACCTTGATGCCGTGCTCGCGCAGCACCTCTGCGGGACCGATCCCCGAGAGCTGGAGGATCTGCGGCGAATTGATCGCCCCGGCCGACACGATCGTCTCGCGTCGGGCCGTCACGCTGAGCGCCCTGCCCTTGTGATGGACCAGCGCGCCGGAGCACCGCACCCCGCCGTCGGCATCCGTCTCGAAGAGCAGATTTTCGACCTGGGCCTCTGTCCAGACCGTCAGGTTCCGCCGTTGCTTCGCCGGTTTCAAGAACGCCTTGGAGGTGTTCCAGCGCCAGCCCGACCGCTGGTTGACATCAAAGTAACCGACGCCCGAATTGTCACCGCTGTTGAAATCGTCTGTCTTCTCGATCCCCGCCTGCACCGCAGCATCGGCGAAACTGTCGAGAATGTCCCAGCGCAAACGCTGTTTTTCGACACGCCACTCGCCGCCATGTCCGTGCATGTCGGAAAAGCGTTCATTGTCGCCCACTTGAGGATCGGCGCCATGGTCCAGCTTGTAGTGATCCTCATGCGCCATGAAATCGCGCAGCGCGCCATTCCACGACCAGTCCTCTTCACCGGTCAGCTCGGCCCAATTGTCGTAATCGCGCGCCTGGCCGCGCATGTAGATCATGCCGTTGATCGAAGAACATCCGCCGAGGGTCTTGCCGCGGGGATAGCGCAGGCTGCGACCGTTCAAACCCTGGTCGGCCTCGGTGTTGTACATCCAGTCGGTGCGAGGGTTGCCAATGCAGTAGAGATATCCGACAGGCACATGGATCCAAGCGTAGTTGTCCGGCTTGCCAGCCTCCAGCAACAGGACCCGGTTGCCCGGTTCGGCGCTGAGTCGATTGGCCAAGAGGCATCCGGCAGACCCGCCTCCGATGACGATGAAGTCGAAGTTTGTCGTGCTCGCGGCCATGTCCTCTCCCCTATGTGCCGGGCGAAGGAGAGCCATCTCGCGCAGCGTCCGCGGCGTCCATCCCTTCGGGCAACGCGGCCTCCCAACCCATCAGCGCCTTACTGTCTAGACAGAGTCCAAAAACATTCCAAATGACATAACTCTCTGACTGATATTAGTATCTGTAATATGCAGAGATTCACCAGCCTCAACAGTATTCTAGCCTTCGTAACCGTCGCGCGGGAGGGGAGCGTCTCGCGTGCGGCGGAGGTCCTGAATCTCACTCAGCCTGCGATCAGCCACCAGATCAAGCGGCTGGGCGAAGAGACCGGCGTCAGCTTTTTTAAGCGGACCCCCCACGGCGTTGAGCTGACCCGCGACGGCGCGGCCCTCTTGCCCAAGGCAGAGAGCGTTCTGTCGGCGATGGCGGAGTTCCGTCAAAGTGCCAGCAGGCAGATCGGTCAGATCTCAGGCGCGCTACGCATCGGCACGATCGTCGATCCGGAGTTCATACGGCTCGGTCCTCTGCTGAACCAACTGGGCGAAGCACATCCCGGCATCACCACGGAATTGGTCCATGGCATTAGCGGTGAAATTCTTGAAAAGCTGAGGCGGGGCCAGATTGACGCCGGATTTTACCTTGCAGCACCGGAAGCGGTCGATGCGCTCGTCTCGGCTGAGCGCATGCGGTCACGCGTTCTCGTCATGTTCGATTATCGTATCATCGCGCCCGCAGGGTGGGAAACCAAGGTGTCGAACGCAGACTGGCGCGACCTGGCCAAGCTGCCGTGGATCGGCACAAGTACAGCCTCCGTCCACAATCGGCTGCTGCGCAGGATTTTTTCGGAACACGGCTGCGCGCAAAACGTCGTTGCCCTGGTCGATCATGAGGCGTCGATGCTGGAAATGGTGCGCGCCGGGGTCGGTCTGTGCCTATGCCGGGAATCCATCGCGCGCGCGCAACAGATATCCTGCGGCCTCAGCATTTGTGAAACCCACAGTGTCCCCGCATGCCTGGTAATGCTGTCGGCGGAGTCGCGACGCTCCTCGCCGGTTGTTGCAGCGCTTTTTAATCAACTTGCCGCGGTCTGGGGGTGACGGTGAGGCGCTTGAGACTTTCTGCGCTATGGAGAGCGACTCGCCGTTACAACTCCTCCTAGGAAAACGCGCTGGCACGGCAATGCTCTGCCAGCGCGCTCCCGACCGACCCGCTGTTCGCTGACAAGGTGCCGGTGATGCCGTGGCGACCCTCCTCAGGCCGATCGCCCTGACGGGAAAGAACGCCCTCGTCGCCGGGCAAGAGGAAGGCGGCCGCACCCGGGGCGGCATCGCCTCACTCAACAAAGTACGAGCTACCGGGTTTATCCCTTTCTTTGTGCATCGGCCGCGAGGGCGGCGAGCCTGTAGAAGCCATGTGCCATCTTTGTGAAGGGCATCAGCAGGAAGAAGGCCAGCACCGCACCCAGATGGATCGCAAGAAGTGCCGGCATGGCCGCGGTCTGGCCCATCGCATAAAGCACCAGCCCGCTCAGGCCGACGAAGCCCAGCAGCCCGACAAAGGCGATCTCGCCGCCGAAGGCACCGCTCGCGCCAAGCTTGCGCTCGGAGCGCAGCTTGAGCCTGACCATCTCGAAACACCCAACCACCAGCAGCAGCCCGCCGGTCAGGCCCAGCAGTTTCGGCAGCGAAAACAGGCCGTAAGGCGCGGGCATGTTCAGCGCATAATGCATCACGGTGGCCACGCTGGTCGAGGCGAAGCACAGCAGGAAGCCGTACATCACCGCCTGGTGCACAGCGCGGCGGGCGTGGGTGAAACGGTCTTCGTCCTCGAAGTTGCAGCCGTCGCCGTGGCCGCCCTTGAGGTTCTTCATGTTGGCGGCCTCCCGGACCGCCTGCACCAGATGCGCCAGCTTCAAGGGGCGCGCCTCGACCCGGTGCCAGTAGCGTCTCAGGCTGACCCCGATGCTGAGCAGCGGGAACAGGAAGGCGGGCAGGAAGATGGCCACCATCGCGTTGTGCGAGAGCACCGCGTAGAAGCCTTCGCCGCCCTGGCTCGCCAGAGCCTTCGCCGCCCAGAACAGCAGCGCAAAGCCGATCGCCGTCGCAAGCGCGATCAGCAGGCCGTTCTTCTGGAAGGCCTTGCCCGCAGCCCTCGGGAAAGCAAGCTCTTCCCAGCTGTCCTGGCGCACGTTGGCCAGCGCCTGCGGCAGATTCAGGTCGAACTCGTGCGGGGCGGTATACTGGCAGGCGTAATAGCATCCCCGGCAGTTGTGGCACAGGTTGGCCAGCTGCGTCAGGTCGCCGTCGGAAAAGGCGCGTTCCGCGTGCAGCGCCGGGAAGACCGAGCAGTAGCCCTCGCAATAGCGGCAGGCGTTGCAGATTTCGGCCTGGCGGCGCGCCTCCTGGAGCAGATCAGTTTGCATTTGCATATGCCGCGGCCTCCTTGCCTGCGATGCGTCCGAAGACGGTGCCGATGGTCATGCCGAAACCGGCGAGGTAGCCTTGGCCGAGGATCGACCCGGCCATGGTTTCGCCCGCTGCCCAAAGGTTGGACACGGGGCGGTTGCCGATGGAGCATTGCGCATTCTCGTCGACCTTCAGCCCGAGATAGGTGAAGGTCACGCCGGTGCGCAGCGAGTAGCCGTAGAACGGCGCTTCGGTGATCGGACGGGCCCAGTTGGTTTTGGGCGGGGTGAGGCCAGTGGTGCTGACGCCGTCGAGTTCGGTGGGGTGGAAGTTCGAGGTGTCGCCGCAGGCCGCGTTGAACTCGGCCACGGTCTTCGCCAGCGCGTCGGCGGGCAGCCCCATCTTGCCGGCCAGCTCCTCGAGCGTGTCGGCCTTGATCGGCGGGAAGACCGAGGGCATGAACAGATTGAGCGACTTGGCGTCGATGATCACATAGCCCACCTGGTCCGGCTGGGCTGCGACGAGGCGCCCCCAGATCGCGTAACGTTTGGGCCAGACATCCTCGCCTTCGTCATAGAACCGCTGGGCGTCCTTGTTGACCACGATCGAGAAGGGCACGCAGTCAAGGCGGGTGACGATGCCGCCGTCGAACTTGGGCGCGCGCCCGTCGATGGCCACCGCGTGACATTGCGTCGGGTCGCCCACCTGCTCGATGTCCTGATCCAGCAGGTCGGCCAGCACGACGCCGCGATTGTAGCGGGTGCCGCGAATGAGGAAGTTCTTCGCCGCCGGGCCCCAGGCGCGGGCAAGCCAGTCGGTATCGGCCTGAAAGCCGCCCGAGGCCACGACGACCGATTTCGGCGTCAGGCGGTGGGTCTCGCCGCCCTGGCTGTACTCGACATATTCGATCCGCCCGTCGACCAGCTCCAGATGGGTGACGGCCGCCTCGTATTTCACCTCGACGCCAAGGGCCTTGGCGGTGCGGTAATAGGCGTTCACCAGGCTCTTGCCGCCGCCGAGGAAGAAGGCATTGGTGCGGGCCAGCGACAGCGTGCCCGACAGCGACGGCTGAAAGCGCACGCCATGCGCCTCCATCCAGGGCAGGCATTCCTCGGAGGTGCGGATCGCCAGCCGGGCGAGCCCTTCATTGGTCTTGCCGCCGGTGACCTTCAGCAGGTCGGCGAGGTATTCCTCTTCGGTATAGCTGTCGACCAGCGGCCCCAGGGGGCCGTGGTGCATGCACCGGAAGTTGCGCGTGTGGCGGGAATTGCCACCCCGATAGGGCTTCGGCGCAGTTTCCAGGATCAGGACGCGGGCACCCGCCTCTGCGGCGGTAATGGCCGCGCAGAGCGCCGCATTGCCGCCGCCGACGACGAGTATGTCGGGGCTTGAAACAGGGAGGGTCACAGGAGATCTCCGTCATATCCAGGGGAACGTGTCGGCAGGGCACGCAGGGCGCGGACGCGCACGCGCTGTGCCGCTTCGATATGGGCGCGCATGGCGGCTTCGGCGAGCGCGCCGTCCCGCGCTTTGATGGCGTCGAGCACGCCGAAATGTTCCTCGACCGCCTTCGCGGCGCGGTCCGGTTCGGTCAGCGTGGTCGGGCCGAGGATCATCAGCGCCTTTTGCAGAACGTGGATCGACCGGGCGAGGAACCGGTTCTTGGCCGCGTCCAGCAGCGCGGCATGGAACTGCCGGTTCAGCACAAAGGCATCCGGCGCGTCGCCAAGCTGCGCCATCTGCTGGTTCATGTCCGCCAGTTCTTCGATCTCGATGTCCGAAGCGGCCCGCGCGGCCAGCCGCGCGGCTGTCCCTTCGAGCACGGCGCGCATCTCGTAAAGCTCCATCACCTCGGCATAATCCAGCGTGCGGATACAGGCGCCCTGGCGGGGAACGTGGGTGACGACGCCATCCGCCTCGAGCTGGCGGATCGCCTCGCGGATCGGGGTGCGGGACATGCCGAGCCGTTCCGCAAGGTCGGTCTCGCGCAAGCGGTCGCCCGGGTTCAGACGCCCGTCGCGCAGTTCGGCAATCAGGCGCGCATAGGCCGCGTTGCCCTGCGGGGTGCTGTCATCTTCGGTCGTCACGCGATTCTCCGTTGCTATTGTATCCACGTGGATACAAGAGTATTCATGAAGGCGTCAAGGGAGGCAGGAGGCAGGTTTGCGCAAACATTTATTCACTCGAACGGCAGGGCAGCGGGGTCTGACATTCGCCCTCGCGGCGGCGGGGACGGGCCTGTTCTGGCTGCTCGGGCTGCCGCTGCCCTTCCTGTTCGGGCCGATGACGTTCTGCCTCGCGGGGGCGCTCGCGCATGTCCCGCTCAGAGGATTCGGGCAGGTGTCCGTCGCGGCGCGCACCATCCTCGGGGTGGCGGTCGGGGCGTCGATCACGCCGGCGGTCATCGCCGAGTTGCCGCGCATGGCGGCGTCCGTCGCGCTGATCCCGCTTTTCATCGCGGCCATCGCGCTGATCGGCGTGCCGTTCTTTCGCAGGCTCTGGGGCTTCGACGGACCCACCGCCTACTATGCGGCGATGCCGGGGGGGCTTCAGGATATGGTGATCTTCGGCACCGAGGCCGGAGCCAACCCCAGGGTGCTGTCGCTGGTGCACGCGACACGGGTGCTGATCATCGTGACGCTGGCGCCCTTCATCCTGGGCCATTTCTATGGCGCGCCGCTGACCAACCCGATCGGCAGTCCTGTCGCGGATCTGCCGTGGCACGAGCTGCTGATCATGGTCGCCGCCGCGTGGATCGGCTGGAAGGGCGGAGAGCGCATCGGCCTTTTCGGCGCGTCGATCCTGGGGCCGATGATCGTCACGGCGGCGCTGTCGCTGTCCGGGGTGATCCACTTCCGCCCGCCGGCCGAGGCGATCCTCGCGGCGCAGTTCTTCATCGGCTGCGGCATCGGGGTGCACTTTCTCGGCGTGACCCTGCGCGAGCTGACCCGTGTCGTGGCGGCGGGCATCGCCTATGTGGTGGTTCTGGCGGTGCTGGCGGCGGTGTTCTCGGGCATCGTCTCGTGGATGGGGCTGGGCGATCCGGTGGCCGCCTACCTGGCCTTCGCGCCGGGCGGTCAGGCCGAGATGACGGTCCTGGCCATCGTGACGGGCGCCGATCTGGGCTTTGTCATCACCCACCATCTGACGCGCATCGTCATCGTGATCGTCGGCGCCCCGATCGTGGCCGGGCTCATCGCCGGCAGACGGAAGGATTGACCATGTGGATCGGCGCACCCGAGGTGCAGGCGTCGCCCGCCACCGCCCGGCCGATCCGCCCGTAACCGCAAAGCCCCACCGCAAAGCCCCAGCGTCCGGCCGCGGAGCGTGCGCCCGACGCCTGTCTGCAACTTGCCCGCCGTGGCGCTGGCCATCTGCTGCGCTCGCTGGCGCATGGCGGCAAGGATCAGGGCAAAGGTCTGCTCTGCCGTGGCATTAGTCGCGCCGTGCGCGCCGGTGTTGGACCACAGCAGCACGCCCCCGTCGGTGCAGGCCGCGACATCCACATGCGGCCAGACGCTGCGCTGCGGGATCAGCCGCAGATCCGGCAGCCGCTATAGCAGGCCGGGCGTGAGGCGCGTGCGCTCGCGGAAGAGCACGACGCAATCGGCCCCGGCAAGACGCGCCGCAAGCGTCGCCTCGCCGGGGGCGGCATCGGTCCGGACCGTCTCCTGATGGCCGTCGAGCAGGCGGAAGCAGGGCACCCCGCGCAGCGTGTCGAACCAGTCGTCAGGGATAGGCACCGTCATGCAGCGGGCTCAGCCGTGCGGGGACAGCGCCTTGATCGCCCGGCTCACGCGGTCGTGCAGGATCGCACGGTCGGCCTCGGTGATCTGCTCGGAGGGGTTGGGCTGCGTAAGCTCCCTGCGGATCTCTTCCAGGTCGCGGCGCATCTGGGCCAGTTTCTCGAAAGCGTTCATGACGGGTTCCTCAATGGGACAGCAGGACGGGGATGTCGATCTGGGACAGCACCTCGGAGGTAACACCGCCCAGCAGATCCTCGCGGAACTTGGAATGTTCGAACGCCCCCAGAACCAGCAGCGACGGGCGGTGCTTCTTGCACCAGCTCAGCAAGGTGGGGGCCACGGGATGCGAGGTGGGCCATTCCTCGTGAACGGCGTCGACCCCGTGCCGGGAAAGGTGGGTCATCAGGTCCTCGATCGGCCAACTCGCTCGCGGCCCCACGGTCAGCACGCTGACCCGTCCTGCGTCCTCGAGCAGGCGCAGGCTGTCGGACAGGGCGCGCGCGGCGGCGCGCCCGCCGTCCCAGGCAAGGGCCGCGTGGGTCAGGCGGCCATCGCCCTCGTAGCCAGCCGGGACCACGATCACCGGGCGCCCCGACATCAGCGCGATGCGGTCGGGGTGCAGGGTCACGTGTTCGTCGTCGGTCTCCGCGTGGTTGCCGACAATGAGCATGTCGTAATGCCGGGCCGCCTCGGACAGAACGGTATCGACGCGCCCTTTCACCTCCCTCAGCTGAAGCGTGTTGGTCAGCCCCAGGGCAGTGCGTTCGGTTTCGAACGTGGCCTCGATCTCGCGCAGGACGTTGGCGCCGACCTCGTCGAGCAGCGCGCGCGCTTCCTTGGGAATCCAGCGCGAGCGCTTGTCGATGACATCGTGGGCGGTGTGCGCCAGCATCGCGGTGACATGCGCGCCGAGCCGGTCGGCCAGCACGGCGGCATAGCGCAGCGCGGCAACCGAGCCTTCGGAGCCGTTAAAGGCGACGAGCAGGTTCATCATCGGCATGTTACTGGCCTTTCCAGACAGAGGCGGGCACGTAGACATGCCCGTCCGCCAGCTTGCGCGCGGTGCGCAGCAGCCCGGCGGAATTGAGAGTGAAGTGGTTGTTCATCTCGAAATCCACCAGTACCTCGATGGTGCCGGAGGCGTGTTCCAAGACCACATTCGCCGGGCTTTCGGTGGGCCGCTCCAGCAGCCCGTCCGCGACCGTGCCCGGCGTCAGCGCGCAGGAGGCGAGGCATTGCGATCCCGTGACCGCCATCGACGGATGCGTGGTCCAGGGCATGAAATAGCGCGTGCAGATCGTGCCGCCGTCCCGCGCCGGGGCCAGCAGGCCGAACTTCGGCGTGACCGATTTCGACACGTCGCCCATGCCCATGGCGGCGCCCGCCTGAAGGCGCACCGCCTCCATGCGGGCGAAGAAATCGCGGTTCTCGTCCAGTTCCTGCACGGTCTCGTAGCCCGAGAGGCCGAAATCGGCGGCGCGGGCGATGACCATGGGCATCGCCACGTCCATGCAGGTGACGTCGATGCCGTCGAAGCGGTCGCGCAGGTTGCCGGTGGGCAGGAACGCCCCGGTCGAGGACCCGACCACGCCCATGAAGCTGAGCGCGATGGGGGCGGCGGTGCCCGGCACGCCGGCGATGGACGTGTCGCCGTCATAGCGCAGCGCGCCACCCGGGGTCTGCACCCGCGCCAGCACCCGCGCCCCGGTGTTCACGGCCCGGATGCGGATCTCGGTCTCGTCGCCGCTGGGGGTGACGAGACCCATCTCGATCGCCGCCGGGCCGACGCCCGACAGGATGTTGCCGCAGGTCGGCTTGAAGTCGACCAGCCGATCCTCGACCGAAACCTGGGCGAAGAAATAGTCGATGTCCGCCCAGTCGTCGTCGGAGCGCGACAGCATCGCGACCTTGGTGGTCACGGCGACACCGCCGCCGATGCCGTCGATGTTGATCGCGTGGCCCGCGCCAAGCGCCGCCATCAGCACCTCGGCCAGAGACTCGCGGTCCTCGGGCAGGTCGGCTCGATTGAAGTACGGCCCGCGAGAGGTGCCGCCGCGCATGAAGACAAAGGGAATGCCGGTCTGTGTCATGTCAGTGTCTCCGGACGGTCAGTGCAGCGGCCAGGGCAGATCGACCGCGTGCTGCAGAAGACCCGGCGGGAAGTCGCGGTTGAGGGCACCCGCCATCACGCACATCAGCGCGAGGCCGCAGGCCGTGAGGATCAGCGTCTTGGGCCAGGGGGCCTGGGCGCGCACCCTCAGGAAGATGACGAGGAAGCCCGCCAGCGCGAGGATGAAGCCGACGAAATACGTCGCCGCGATCAGACCCGCGAACCAGGCCAGCGTACCCCACAGCCCGTAGGGCGCATCGGCATCCTCGCCCGAGGATTCCTTGTCGGCGAAGATCGTGTCGCCCTCGGGGCGCAAGATCATCTGCACCAGCAGGATCAGCAGGGCGGCCAGCGTAATGCCTCCGATCACCAGCGGCACGATCTTGTCCGTCATGTTGTAATCGGGGATCGCGTTGGCGTTGATCAGAGCGGCCAGGACATAGGCCATGATGACCATCAGGAAGACAATCGGTGCGCGCTTGGAGCCCGACTGCACGTCGCCCTCGGCCATGATGGTCTTGGCCTGCCGAAGACCCAGCACCACCGAGACGACCGTGATGATCAGCAGGGCGATGACGATCGGCGAGAAGATGTAGTCCATCCCGTCCTCGAACGACTTCCGGAAGCGGAACGACGCGATCTGGAAGGCCTGGTTCGAGAATTTCTCGACCGGGTTGGACAGCACGAAGCCGATCAGGAAGGCCGGACGCGACCAGTCGAAGCGGCGCAGGAAGATGCCGATCAGGCCGATGGCGAAGAGGGCGAGGATGTCCTCGAAGTTCTGCCCCGACTGGAAGGCCGCGAAGGCGATCAGCATGAACAGGAACGGCGCGAGGTAGGTGAAGCGGATGGTGGTCAGCTTGGCGATGCCGCCCGAGACGCCGATGCACAGAAGCGTGCCGACGACATTGGCCAGCGCCAGCAGCCAGACGATGGAATAGGTGATGTCGAGGTTGTCACGCAGCATGGCGGGGCCGACCTCGATGTCGCCCGATCCCAGCAGGGCGATGGCACCGATGAAGATCGCCATCGAGCCCGAACCGGGAATGCCGAACAGCAGCGTCGGAACCAGCCCGCCGCCCTCCTTGGCGTTGTTCGAGCTTTCCGGCCCGATCACGCCGCGGATCTCGCCCTTGCCGAATTGCGACTTGTCCTTCGTGGTCTGGACAGCGTGGCCGTAGGCGATCCAGTCCACGACCGAGCCGCCGAGGCCGGGGATCACCCCCACCACGACGCCGATCAGCGAGCAGCGCACCGACAGCCACTTGTTGGCGAACCAATCGCGTACGCCGTCCATCCAGCCGGCCCCGAGGGCGGCATCCTTGGCGATGGAACGGTCCTGCCTCAGCAGGGACACGATCTCGGGCACGGCAAAGATACCCAGGCCCACGATCACCAGCTGCAGCCCGTCCGTCAGGTAGGGGAAGTCATAGCTGGCCATGCGCAACGAGCCGCCCGCATCGGCCACGCCGATGGTGCCGATCAGCATCCCGAGACCCGCCGCCGCGAGACCCTTCAGCGCAACGCGCCCTGCAAGCACGGCCACCATGGACAGGCCGAGGATCGAGATCATCAGCATTTCCGGCAGGCCGAAGGCCAGAACCAGAGGGCGCGCGACCACGATGAACAATGTCAGGAACACCGCGCCGACGAGACCGCCGAAAAGCGAGGCGGTGAAGGCCGCCGACAGCGCCCGCGCCGCCTGACCCTTGCGCGCCAGCGGAAAGCCGTCGAGCACGGTGGCCTGGGATGCGGACGAGCCCGGAATGCCCATGAGCACGGAAGAGAACGTGTCCGAGGTCGGCACCACGGCCACCATGCCGATCATCAGCGCAAGACCCAGTACGGGTTCCATGCCGAACATGAAGGGCAGCAGCAGCGACAGCCCGGCGATGCCGCCGAGGCCGGGGAAAACGCCGACCGCAAGCCCCATGACCACGCCCAGGACCAGATAGCCCAGGACCAAAGGTTGCAGGATAAGCGCCCATGCGTCGGCAAGCGCCGGCAGGGCGGTCGCGAAGAGATCCATCGCACCGTTCTTTCGGTTGAATGTTCAGAAAAGAAGAAAGGTTGCGGGCCCCCGGGGGAGGAGAAGAGGGCCCGCTGGCGCGTCGATTACTTGATCGTCACGCCGTAGGAGTCCTTGAGCCAGTCGATGACATAGGCCTTGGCCTCGGGGGTCACCGTGGTCGCCTCCTTGGTGGCCTTCGCCGCGCCCTCGCCGACGAACATCGGGTATTCACCGACTTCGTTCGACGAGATCTCGGCAAAGTCGGGGCGTGCGCGCACGGCTTCGAAGGCCGCGACATAGGTGTCGATCACGTCCTGCGGGCTGCCCTTGGGCAGGAAGGCGATCTTCTGCGACGGGTAGCCCGAGATGAAGAAGGCCTTCCACGCTTCCCAGGCCACGCCTTCGGTCTCGCAGCCATCGGTGGCGGCGCAGACCTCCTTGAAGGACGGCATGTCCGGGAAGGTAGGATCGCGCACGATGTTGCCATCCTCGTCCAGCGCGCCCCAGCTCATCATCGGCACGGCGGTTCCGGCCGCGACCAGATCGGCGGCGCCGGACAGGTAGCCGGACGAGGTCTGGTAGTCGATGGTCGCCTCGCCGCGCTCGAACATCAGGCGGCCGTCACCGCGGCCCTTGATGCCGAACACCGGCTCCACGTTCATGCCCAGCAGTTTCCATGCCAGCAGCGGCACCAGGTCGAGCCCGGTGGCCCCCTGCGAGCCGAAGATCAGGTCGACATCCTGAAGCCCGTTCGCCGAACCGTCGAACTTTGCCCCGTCTTCCGGGTTCAGGTAGGCGACGCCGCCGGTGCCGGTCGCCATGACCGGGATCCAGTCGTTGTAGTCGTAGCGCACGCGCGGATCGTCGAGCAGATAGGGGAACTGGGTCGAGCCGGACGAGCCGAACAGCATCGTGCCGTCCTTGTGCTCCTGCTCCTGGAACCAGTTGGCCCCTTTGGTCGATCCCGCACCGGGCATGAATTTCACCACGACGGTCGGGTTGCCGGGCAGCTCCTGGGACAGAAGCGGAGCGAAGAAGTTCGCCCACTTGGCCGATCCGCCGGTTTCCGAGAACGGGATCACCCATTCGATCGTCTTTCCGGAAAAGTCGACTTCGGCCAGCGCCGGGCCGCTCAGAAGGGCGAGGGCTGCAGCCGAGGCGGCAAGGGTCTTGATGGTCATTGGTATCCTCCCGTAGACCTTTTTACGCCGGACAGGCGCCCGACGCTGAAAGCGTTACTTGTGCAAGGGAATGATTCCCTCCTCCAACGGCAGCAACATGCTGTACAAACCTTGCGTGAAACTTGCGCATCCCGATAAAGGCATCTCATGCGAATTGCCGTCATCGAAGACAACGAGGCCCTGGCGCACGGGATCGCGTTCCGTTTGCGGGATCGTGGCCACTCCGTCGATCTGCTGAATGACGGCGCCGAGGCGGATGCCTTCCTTGCGCAGGAGGGGGCAGATCTGGTGGTACTTGATCTGAACCTGCCGCACATGGACGGCCTTGCCGTTCTGCGCGCCATGCGTCGCCGCGGCGACGGCACCCCGGTGATCCTTTTGACCGCGCGGTCCGAGACGGCGGAACGTGTGGCGGGGCTGGATGCGGGGGCGGACGATTACCTGACCAAGCCGTTCGAGATGGACGAGCTCGAGGCCCGCCTGCGCGCCATGGCCCGGCGCAAGGACCTGGAATTTGCGGCGCGCGAGAGGCTGGGGGCGCTGATCTTCGACCGCAACGCCCGGCAGCTCTTCCAGGACGGGACGCCGCTCGACATCCCCCGAAAGGAGATCGCGACGCTGGAATGCCTGCTGGAACGCAGCGGACGCATCGTGTCCAAGGCGCAGCTGATCAGCCATGTCTACGGCACGGGGTCGGACACCGACGAAACCGCGATCGAGCCGCATGTCTCGCGGCTGCGCAAGCGGCTCGAACCGTTCGGCATCCGGATCAAGACGGCGCGCGGGCTGGGTTACATGCTGGACGTCAATGTCGGCTAGTCGGCGCAGGACGACGCCGCGAAGGGCGATCTCGCTGCGGCTCAGGCTGTTCCTGGTGATCCTGCCGCCGTTGTTCGCCGTATCCATCCTGCTGGGGATCTGGCGGTTCCATGCCGCGCAGGAAACCTCTGAAGAACTGTTCGACCGCAGCCTCCTGGCCGCGGCGCTGGCCATTTCGCGGGACGTGGCGATTTCGGACGGCGATGCCCTGTCGCCCAGCACCCGCAGCTTCATCTCGGATGCCGGGGGCGGGGAAATCTTTTATCACGTCACCGGGCCGGGGGGGTATTACGTCACGGGCTATGCCTATCCTCCGCGCGCCGGCGCCGCCCTGCAAAGCGATCTTCCCAGCTACTATATGGCCGATTACCGGGGCGAAAAGATGCGCGTGCTGCGGATGACCGAGACCCGCACCATCGCCAACCTCTCGGGCGAAACCGTGGTGACCGTCTGGCAGCGCGTGAGCGACCGCCAGGGGTTCGCGCAGGAGCTGGCTCTGCGGGCCATCGGCCTGATGGCCGGGCTGATGGCGGCGCTGGCGCTGTTGATCTGGTTCGGGGTTCAGGTCGGGCTGCGGCCTCTCAACGACCTGCAGGAGGCGATCCGCAGACGCTCGCCGGACGATCTGGGCCGGATCCGGCGCCCGGTGCCCAAGGAGGTCGCAGGGGTGGTCGCCACGCTCAACCGCCTGTTCGGGCAGGTGCAGGACAGCATCGAGGCGCACCAGGTCTTCATCTCGGATGCCGCGCACCAGCTGCGCAATCCCGCGGCCGCCCTGATGGCGCTGGCAGAGACCCTTCCGGATGTCACCGACGAGACCGAGCGCGCCGCCCGGCAGGCAGAGCTGATCGCGGCGGCGCGTTCCTCGGCCCGTCTGACCAACCAGCTGCTCCAGCTCGAACGCCTGCGCTACGGCGACACCGACACATGGCAGCGGTTCGACCTGAACGATGTCATCGAAGAGGCGTGTCAGGCGCTGGCGCCCGCCGCCCTGATGCGCGACCTCGACTTTTCGCTGGAGCGCTCCGCCGAGCCTCTTCCGGTCGAGGCAGACCCGGTCCTGATCGGCGAGGCGATGACCAATCTCGTGGACAACGCGCTGCGCCATGGCGGCGACGGGATGACCCGGATCACCGTCAGGACCGCGCTGAGCGATGCGGGCGTCGCGGTCACCGTGCAGGACGACGGGATCGGCATTCCCGCAGACCAGTCAGAGGCCGCGTTCCGCCGGTTCTCGCAGCTACGCAACGGCGAGGGCACCGGCCTGGGCCTGTCCATCGTCGAACAGGTCGTGCGCAGACATCACGGCAGCGTGCAACTGCTGGAGTGCGACGCAGGCACGACCATCCGCATCGAATTGCCGCGAGCGTAACGGGCGCGGGTCCATTCTCAACGGCGCCTGATCGTGGAAACGGCGGTACAAGACTGGTCCGCAGCGGCGGCGGGATCAGCCTGCTTGCGATCGTGGTCAGGCCACAAGGTGTTCAGCGCTGCATCCCACCCCATCGCAGCGCCCGGCCGGCAGCCGCGATGGGGCTCAAGTGGCAGATCGGAGACACACCCGACTCGGACGGGGTGGATGCCCCCGCCCGACGGCATCTAGATGTGCCAAGAGGGTGATGCTGACGTCACCACAGGGAGAGGAGGCCTCCATGGATGAGACCAGAACCGTCGGCGTCGACCTGGCAAAGCAGGTCTTCCTGAGTCTTGGCGCGACGTCGGACGGGCGCGCGGGTTTCCGCAAGAAGCTGTCCGGGTCACAATCCGCGAAGGTCAGGTCAGCGCTGCCGCCCTGCATCGTGGCCGTGGAGGCCTGCGCGGCAGCGCACTATTCGGACCGGGAACTCGCCCGGCTCGGCGATGACATACGGCTCATCCCGCCCGTCTGTTTCAGACCCTTCGTGAGGCGTCGAAACTCCACCTCAGACCTGCCCCCCGATGGCCACGGGGGATCACCCCGTCAGCGGCGTCGAAATGACACCAGATCCTCGGACACGAACGATCGCTCCGGGTAAGGGCAACGCCAACGTCGAGCGCCCTGCCCTTCGCCCGGAAGAAGATTACCAGTACGTTGTCCGACACCTGAGGCGGCTCTGTCTTAACCGGATCGCGCGACTGGGAGCCGAGATCGAAAAGCTGGACAAGCGCATCATCGCCGCCACGAAGGAAAACGGGGTGGCCCGCAGGCGTCAGACCATGCCTGTGATCGGCCCGGTCTGCGCGATGGCGATTACCGGCTTCGCATCGGACATGCATGAGTTCCGACGAGAGCGCGACATGCCGGCCTTCGCGGCCGAGCGGATCATGGACGTGGAGATAGACGCCCGAGCCGGTGCCGCGAAGGGCGTTCCCTCTCCACTGCGGGAGGATCAGGGGGACGGTTACCGGGACACTCGTGCCGGGCGGATCGCGCTGGAAATCCCGAAGCTTGGAAAGGGGAGCTGACTGCCCAGCTTCCCGGCACCACGACGGACGGCTGAGAAGGCGCTGGTGGCGGTGATCCAGGAGGCCTGCGCCCACGGGGTCTTTCCGCCCTTTGTAGGCGATCTGGTGAAGGCGGTGGGGTGAGGAGGATCAGAGGATCGTCCGGTGGACGGTCCCCCCGACGAACGCGGCTTGTGGCAGAGCCAGGTCAGTCGCCTTTGTGGCGCAATCGACGAGCGGGTGAATGCACTCGTCTCCCGCCCGCCCGAAGGCGCCCGGCCCTGCCTCCGGCTCGACGCGACCTGCGTGGAACTGCGCAAGAGTGGGCGGATCATCACCCGCGCCGCGATCATGGCGGTAGCTGTGAACGGGGACGGCAAGCGCGAAGGTCTCGGCATCGCGACCGGCCCATCCGAAGCGTGCGAGGGGAAAACGGCCCCCGGACCGATTTCCTCGCGGCGTTGTTGCAGAACTCTGTCTGCGAAGGCCTCACATCGTGAATCCATGCGGTTAGACGAGGTGCATGAGCAAGCCTGCAGCCGCCCGATAGCGCATGACGAACTGGTCGAGCTACACGGCTTCGCTTCGCAATCGCGGGTCGCTACGGATCTGGCTGGACAAGGAGTTGACTTGGCTCGCGGCGCATGACGGCAACCCCGGCCGCCCCGCGTTGTTCTCGGATGCGGCGATCCGGTTTTGTCTGTCCACTGCCCGGCATCAGGTTTCTCGGCGATGGAGAGTGACAGGCGCGGCAATCAGGACGCTTGCGGATTCGCGCATCGCTGGTATGCAGGTCCGGCCATGCAGGTTTCGATGCGGTTCATCCCCTTCTGCGCGCTGATCGCGCTGCTGTTCGTCGCCCTCGCGACGTCAGGCTTCGCGCATCGTTTCGCATCTCCGGGAGAGCAGGCCGCGCTGGTCTACGCGCAGACCTTCGGGCTCGATGCGGAAGACATCTGCGGTGGAGCGGACATGGATGCGGGCAAGACCTGCGACGCCTGCCGCCTGCACGCGGCGATGAGCCTGCAGGAACCCTCCGTCACGCTGATCCTTGCCGAACTATCGCTCGATCCGGCCGAGTGGACGTCACCGCCGCCGGTGCTTCATGATGTTGCGGCGGTCCCGCTGCGTCCTTCGAGGGCACCTCCGGTCGCCTGACCCCGGCGGCAGGATGCGCTTCCGCGTCGCTGCCTGACGGTGTCCCCCAGCAAACCGGCTTTCGCGCCGGCTTCTGCAGTCGTCACCCCCCTTTTCCGCCTTGTCGCACCGCGCGTCCTGCACCGCGGGGCTCCAATCGACCGGCTCTGCCGGCCACTCCAGACGAGGACCGCCATGAAACGCGCCCTGACCCTGATCTTCCTTGCCCTGGCCACACCCCTGGCCGCTCATGACACCACTGCGGGAAGCCTGCACATCGACCATCCCTGGATACCGGTGCCGACCGCCACGGCGAAATCCGCCGCCGGTTACATGGTCATCACCAACCGAGGCCACGAGGCCGACGAACTGGTCGAAGTCCACTCCGCATTTGCCGATCAGACCATGCTGCACACCACCGAACATGCGGATGGCGTTGCGAAGATGACCCACATCATGAGCCTTCCCATCGCCCCGGGCGAAACCGTGACCCTGGAGCCCGATGGCCTGCATGTCATGTTCATGGGCCTTCAGGGCAAGACCGCCGAGGGCGACTTGATCCCGGCCACGCTGGTCTTCCGCAACGCGGGCGAGGTCGCGGTCGAGTTTGCCGTGGATGCAATGGACGATCATCCGGACCATTCCGGCCACTGATCCTTGCGGCTCCTCGGGATCATCACACGGGCGCTTTTGCTTCTGGCGCTGATCGGTACGGGCATCGTGCCGACCGGTTTCATGCGCGTGTCCGGTCCCGAGGGGATGCGCCTCGTGCTCTGCACCGGGGATGGCCCGCGGGAGATCTTCGTCGATGCCAGCGGTGCGCCAATCCCGGAGGAGGCCCCGGACGATGATCACCGGACGGCCTCCTGCATCCTGTCGGGGCTGGTGCCGCCCCTGTCTCCCGATCTCGTCGTCGCCCCGCCGGAGGAGACGGCACGCCGGCTCGTTCTCTGGCGCAGGGAACACCAGATCCTTGCCCGCGGCCCGCCCCTGCGCATCGCCGCAGCCCGCGCGCCGCCACGCCCTGTCTGACTTCGAAAGCTCTCGGCTCTTTCCGTCAGACAAGGACATCCCGTCATGACAACCTCCATCGACGCGGCAAGCACGCAGACGCGTGACCGCGCCTTTTATTTCGCCGCGTGGCGCTGGCATTTCTATGCCGGTCTCTACGTCATTCCCTTTCTTCTGATGCTGGCCGTGACTGGCTTCATCATGCTCTGGATCGCGTTTTTCCAGGGCATCGGCGACGAAAAGCGAAGCGTCGTTCCCGGCCACGCGCCGCTGCCCGTCAGCGCCCTGCAATCCGCTGCCGAGGCCGCCGTTCCGGGCAGCACCGCCAGCCAGTATGTCTCTCCCCTCAGCCCTGAACATGCCGCCGTCTTCCGGGTGAGCGCCGACGGCGTCGCCACCGGCGTCACCCTCGACCCATATACCGGAAAGGTGATGCACAGCTTCCCGTGGCGGGCGGGCTGGTACGATCTGGCCAATGACATCCACGGCACGCTGCTCATCGGCACCGCCGGAGACCTTCTGATCGAGGCCGCGGCCAGCCTCGGGCTGCTGCTGGTGATCACCGGGCTCTACCTGCACTGGCCCCGCAACGGATCGGGCCTGCGCGAGATGCTGGTGCCGGCGCTCAACAAGCGCGGGCGGGCGCTCTGGAAGTCCCTGCACGGGGTGACGGCCTTCTGGTTCTCGATCGTGCTGGTGCTCTTCCTGATCTCGGGGCTCAGCTGGGCCGGGATCTGGGGCGAGAAGATGGTACAGGCGTGGAACACCTTCCCGGCCGAGAAATGGGGCGCGCCGCTGTCGGACGAGACCCATGCCAGCATGAACCACGAAGGCTCCCACGAGGTGCCGTGGACGCTGGAACAGACGCCGCTGCCGCTCTCGGGCTCGCTTGCCGGGACGCAGGCCATCGCAGGGCCGGTGAGCATCGACAGCGTTGCCGCCTTTGCCGATGGGCTGGGCTTTGACCGGCGCTACAACCTGAACCTGCCCGACGGATCGACCGGCGTCTGGACGATCAGCCATGACAGCATGTCGAACGACGGACCGGACCCGTCGGCGGACCGGACGATCCATATCGACCGCTACACCGGCAACGTGCTCGCCGACGTGCGCTACGCCGAATATTCCACCTATGCCAAGGCGATGGCCTGGGGCATCGCGCTGCACGAAGGCGACCTCGGGCTGTGGAACTTCGCCCTGAACACCGCCTTCATCGCGGCGATGATCTTCGTCAGCGTCTCAGGGCTGGTGCTGTGGTGGAAACGTCGCCCTGCCGGGGCAGGACGGATCGCCGCGCCGCCGGTGCCTGCGGACATGCCGATGTGGAAAGGCGCGGTGCTGGTGGCGCTGGTGCTGGCGATGGCCTTCCCGATGGCAGGGGTGGCGCTGCTGTCGGTGATCGCCGTGGACCTGCTGGTGCTGTCCAACGCGCCGCGCCTCAAACGCGCATTGTCCTGAGGGGGTGCCCATGCAGATCGCACCGCATTCCCACGCGGGGGGGCATCCTCCGGCGACACGGCGCCTGCGCCCGGCGCTGTTCCAGGGGCTGACCACACCTGAGATGCGGCTTGTCCGCCGCGTCTTCACCGAAGACCTCTATGACGACGCTGAGGCGGTGCCCCGTGATCCGGCGCGGGCGCCCTTCGTGGGCCTTCTGCTGGACGGGTGCCTGCGCGAGGACGCCGTCTTGCAGGGCGGCGAACGTCTCTTTGCGCTGACCTTTCCCGGCGAGACGCTCTCGCCTCTCGGCCCGCGCCGACGCAGGGGGCGGCTCAGCGCCATCGGCGCGGTGCAGCTGCTGACCTGTGACCGGGACGGGTTCGAGCGGATCGCGCAGGAAGTGCCGCGCCTGCGGCTCAACCTGCTCGGGCTGGTGCAGGAGCATCTGACCGAAGCGCAACGCTGGCAGGTCCTGCTGGGCCGCAAAAGCGCATCCGAGCGGGTCGCCTCCATGCTGAACTGGTTTCACGCCCGGCAGGGCGCCCCCGCCGAGCTGCATCTGCCGGTGACCCGAACCGAACTGGGGCAGATGGCGGGCCTCACCATGGAAACCGTGTCGCGGCAGGTCCGCGCGCTCGAGAAAGCCGGCGTCATCGACCTGCCGCTGCCAAGCCGTGTCCGGGTGATCGACCCGGGCGCGCTGCACTCCCTGTCCGGCGATGCCCAACCTCAGCGCCTTCATTGATCAAAGGAAACACCATGAAACACCTGACCATTCCCGCCCTCGCCCTGCTGTCGCTGAGCGCGCCTGCCTGGGCCGAGATCACCATCACCGACCTGCGCGGCCGCGAGGTGACGCTCGAGGCCCCCGCGCAGGAAGTGCTGCTGGGCTTCTACTACGAGGATTTCCTTGCCGTGACGGGGACCGGCGCAGTGGACCGGATCGTCGGCCTGTCGCGCGGGCCCTGGGCCGAGTGGCGCCCGAAGCAGTGGGAGATCTACACCGCCGCCTTCCCGCAGCTGGCCGATCTGCCCGACGTCGGCGACACCGAAAGCAGCACCTTCTCCATCGAGACGGCGCTGGCGACGGACCCGGACCTCGTGATCCTCGCCGGCTGGCAATACGACTCCCTTGGCGAGTCGGCGCAGCAGTTCGACACGGCGGGCATCCCCGTTCTGGTACTCGACTACAACGCGCAGACGCTGGACGCGCATCTTGCCTCGACCCGCGCGCTGGGAAAGGCAATGGGCACCGAGGACCGGGCCGAGGCGCTCGCAACCCTCTATGAGGACATGACCGCCGACACCGCCGCCCGCGTCGAGACCGCGACAAGCGCCCCGAAGGTCTATGTCGAGCTGGCGCAGAAGGGCCCGGACGAGGTCGGCAACACCTACGCGGGCGGCATGTGGGGCGGCGTGATCGACCGGCTTGGCGGGACCAACATCGCCAATGGCCAGATCGAGAACTGGGGGCCGCTGTCGCCCGAATACGTGCTGGCCGAGGCGCCCGAGGTGATCTTCCTGTCGGGCTCCGAGTGGCTGAACCGGCCTGCCGCCGTGCCGCTGGGCTTTGCCGCCGACCCGGCGCTCGCGCAGGAGCGCATGGCCGCCTATCTCGCGCGTCCGGGCTGGTCCGATCTGCCCGCCGTGCAGGACGGCGAGGTCTACGGCATCTACCATGGCGGATCGCGCACCCTGTCGGACTTCGCCTACTTCCGCTTCATCGGCAAAGCGCTGCACCCCGAGGCGTTCGCTGACGTGGACCCGCAGGCAGAGCTGGCACAGTTCTACGCCGACTGGCTGCCGATCACGCTGGACGGCACCTTCATGATGCACGCGGAATGAGCCTTGTCGCGACGGAACGGAGCGGTTTCGGCCGCTCCGGCCTGACCCGGGCGGCGGCGGTGATGGCCGCCTTCGCCGTTCTGAGCGCGCTGATGGTGGCGGATCTCGTAACCGGTCCGGCGGGGCTGTCCCTGGACGAGGTGCTGCGCGGCTTGCAGGACGGTCCCGCCGGAAGTGACCGCCGTCTCGCCACGATCCTGTGGCACCTGCGCATGCCGCAGACTCTGATGGCGGCGCTGGTGGGCTCTGCGCTGGGGATCGCGGGGCTGCTGATGCAGACCATCCTCGCGAACCCTCTGGCCAGCCCCTACACGCTGGGGTTTTCCGCCGCGGCGGGCTTCGGCGCGGCGCTGGTGATCCTGTTCGGCACCGCGCTGCCGGTCGCCACCTGGATCGGCATTCCCGTCGCCGCCTTTGCCGCGACGCTCATCGCTGCCGGGTTGGTACAGCTGGTGGCGCGCTACCGGGGCGCCTCGCCCGAGATGCTGGTGCTGGCGGGCATCGCCGTGCTGTTCTTCTTCCAGTCGCTGCAATCGCTGCTGCAATTCATGGCCGCGCCCGAGGTGTTGCAACAGATCGTCTTCTGGCTCTTCGGCAGCCTGCTGAAGGCGACATGGACCAGCGTCAAGGTGCTCACGGCGATCCTGCTGCTGACGCTGCCCTTCGTGCTGCGCGAGGTCTGGAGCCTGACCGCGCTGCGCCTCGGGGATGGCAACGCGGCGAGCCTCGGGCTCGATGTCGCTGCGCTGCGCCGCCGGGTGCTGGTAATGGTGGCGCTGCTGACCGCAGGCGCGGTGAGCTTCACCGGCACCATCGGCTTTGTCGGGCTGATCGCGCCGCATGTGGGCCGGGCGCTGGTCGGCGAGGATCACCGTTTCGGCCTGCCGATGGCGGGGATCATGGGGTCCATCGTCCTCGTCGCGGCCTCGGTGACCGGCAAGATCCTGTCGCCCGGCGCGGTCATTCCCGTCGGCATCATCACCGCCGTCGCGGGCATACCCATGCTGCTGGGCGTCATCCTGATGAAAGGCCGGACATGATCCTCAGGGAGTTTCGCGTCTGGGCGGGCCGTCGCTGTCTGCTGGACATCCCCGGGCTCGAGTTGCCGTCACGCGGGCTCGTCGCTGTGATCGGACCGAACGGCGCCGGCAAGTCGACGCTGTTGAAGGCGCTGGCGGGGGTGATCCCGCATGACGGCGACAAGTTGCTGGACGAAGGCTGGCCGGTCCCTTCGAGGATCGGCTACCTGCCGCAGGATTTCACCGTCAGCGCCGCCATGACGGTTGCGGAATGCGTGCTTCTCGGTCGCCGCGAGAGGCTCGGCTGGTGGATCACCGCCCACGACAGGGCCGAGGTTGCCCGTGTCCTCGCCCGTATGGACTTGTCGGAGCTTGCGGGCGCGCGCATGGACCGCCTGTCCGGCGGTCAGCAACAGCGCGTCCTGCTGGCACAGCGGCTGCTGCGCGACCCACGCCTGCTGATCCTCGACGAGCCGACGAGTGCGCTCGACCTGCACCACCAACTCAAGGTGCTCTCGCATCTGCGGCAGCTTTCGAAGGAACGGCTGGTCATCGCCGCACTGCACGACCTGACGCTCGCGGGGCGCTTCGCCGAACGGATCGTGCTGATCGAGGGTGGCACCCTCGGCGTTGCGGGCGCGCCGGGAGACGTGCTGCAGTCGGTCCACCTCGACCACGTCTATTCGATCGACAGCCAGATCATGGCAGACCGCTGCGGCGCGCCCGTCGTGATCGCGCACCATGCGGAAGAGCACCAGCCAGTTCTGAGCGATCGGGGCGCAAAGCGGGGGACCGAACCGGTCAGAGAAGGCAGCCCGGACAGAACCTGAAGCCCGGAAGTCAGCCCTTGCCGCGGCTCAATTGGGCCTGGCTCCGGTCCTCCGCTGCGTCCGGTACGAAGGTCTGCCATGAGCCGGGAGTGCCTCTGCGCCCGGGACGAAAACGCGTATGGCGCTAATGCATCGCGGCATCTTCGTCGCGACGCATCTGCGCTGTCGCGTTCACTGGATGAGAAACGCGGTTGCCCATGCTCCGGCCAAGCGGCGCCGGGCCGTGGCCGCAATGCTGAAGACGATCTACGCGCAGGAAAACAAGGCGGATACCCAAGTCCGGTGGGAGGTTGTGGCCGACGCGCTGCGCGGGAAGCAGGCGAGGCTCGGCGCCCTGGACCTCTCCGAAGGTCGGCGCTCTTGCACCATCTCTCGGGGCACCTCCCCATGAGCGCAAGCGAACTCTCCATCGAGACCGACAGCCCTTGCAGGCAGAGAATCACTTAACTCGGTTGGGTTGTCGCTGGTGGTCCCGGGGAAAGGTGGCAGGCCGTCCTTTCAAAAGAGTTTTGGGCTCGGAAGTCAGCCTTATCGGGCAAATATTGAAGACTTGTCACGCTCGAAAGCGGGTGATTGATTTAATGGACGGATTGGTCTAATAAAGGGCATGACCACGACCGGCTCGCCCCTCACTTCCACCGACAAGCCCCGGCGCGGACGTCCGCGCGGTGCGCCGGAGGCGTCGGAGGCGCGGCAAAAGCTGATCCGCGCCGGGCTCGAGCACCTGACCGAAAAGGGCTACTCTGCGGTCGGCGTGGACGAGCTCCTCAAGGCCGCGGGCGTGCCGAAGGGCAGCTTCTATCACCACTTCAAGAGCAAGGCCGACTTTGGCCTCACGCTTGTCACTGCCTATAACGACTACTTCGTGGAGCTGCTCGACCGCGCCTTCCTCGATGAGGCGCGCGCGCCGCTCGACAGGCTCCGGGTCTTCACCGACGCGGCCGCGGAGGGAATGGCCCGACACGGCTTCCGCCGCGGCTGTCTCGTCGGCAATCTCGGGCAAGAGATGGGCGCGCTGCCGGATGACTTCCGCGCCGCCCTGACCGGCGTGCTCGAGGGCTGGCAGACCCGCACCACGCGCCTGCTGCGCGAGGCGCAGGCGCAGGGGCAAATCGGGCCGGACCTCGACCCGGAAGCCCTCGCAGAGACCTTCTGGATCGGCTGGGAGGGCGCGGTCCTGCGCGCCAAGCTCGAGCTGCGCCCCGAGCCGCTGCACCGCTTCGCCGCCACCTTCTTCTGTCTCATCGAAAACCGATCCCCCACGATCACCCAGAAAGCTGAAAGGACCCAACCATGAAGGCCATCCTGATCGAAAAGCCTGACGACACGCAGACCGTCTCGGTAAGCGAGGTCTCTGAGACGCAGCTGCCCGAGGGCGATGTGCTGGTCGACGTCGCCTACTCGACGCTGAACTACAAGGACGCGCTGGCGATCACCGGCGCCGCGCCGGTGGTGCGCAGCTTCCCGATGGTACCTGGCATCGACTTTACCGGCACCGTCGCCGAGAGCAGCCATCCCGATTTCAAGCCCGGCGACCGCGTCGTGCTGAACGGCTGGGGCGTGGGCGAGGTGCATTGGGGCGGTTTGGCCGAACGTGCCCGGGTCAAGGGCGACTGGCTGGTGCCGCTGCCCGAGGCAATCGACCTGCGGCAGGCGGCGGCGATCGGCACGGCGGGCTATACCGCGATGCTCTGCGTGCTGGCTCTGGAGCGGCAGGGGGTGACCCCCGACAAGGGCGAGATCGTCGTCAGCGGCGCCGCAGGGGGCGTCGGCAGCGTCGCCACGGCGCTTCTGGCAGCGAAGGGCTACGAAGTGGCGGCGGTCACCGGCCGTGCCTCCGAAGCGGACTACCTGCGCGGCCTTGGTGCCGCCTCGGTGATCGACCGCGCCGAGCTGACCGGCAAGACCCGTGCGCTGGCCAAGGAACGCTGGGCCGGGGGGATCGACGTGGCGGGCAGCACCGTTCTCGCCAACATGCTCTCGATGATGAAATACCGCGGTGTCGTCGCAGCCTGCGGGCTGGCGGCGGGCATGGACCTGCCGGCCTCGGTCGCGCCGTTCATCCTGCGCGGCGTGACGCTGGCCGGTGTGGACAGCGTGATGTGTCCCAAGCCCGACCGGCTCGAAGCATGGTCGCGCCTGTCCTCCGACCTCGACCTCGGCAAGCTTGAGGAGATGAGCACCGAGCTGCCTTTTGACAAGGTCGTTGAGACCGCGCAGAGGTTCCTCAAGGGGGAAGTCCGTGGGCGCATCATAGTTCCCGTAACCGCCTGATCCTTGCCGGGCGCAGGCTCAGATGAGGTATCTGGCTTGCGCCCGACTTCCAACGTCAGGCCCTAGACCGGATGACCGGGGTACCAGCTGACTGGGCTGGCGGTCTAGGGCCGAGCGTCGCGCCGCCCTGCTGCGCGGGCTGCCGCAGCTGGGGGCGCCGCTGCTGGTGTTTGTGCCAAGGTGCCGGGCATCGCCACCCCCACCGACACCGCCGGCATGGTGGTGCTCTACACCGCCGTGCCCGGCGCGCTGGTCTACCGCGAGCTGACGCCCCGCGCCGTCCTCGACGCCGCCATCGGCGCTGTGCTGACACCGGGCGCGATCATGATGACCGGCGCTACCAGCCAGGCCTTCTGCTCGCTGGTGATCATGGGCGGTGCCGGGCGAATGATCCAGGAGCTGCTGCTGTCGATCAGTCAGAACCGCTACGTGCTGCCGATGGTGATCAACGTCGCGCTGCTGATCCTCGGCACCTCGATGGACCCGCTGCCGGTGATGCTGATCCTGTCGGCAATCCTCTTCCCGCTGATGTCGGGGCTGGGGGTGGACCCGGAGCAACTTGGCGACGTCACGGTGTTCATTCCCGACCAACTCTTGCAAAACTGCAGGAGACGACCCCATGCGCCTGACCCACAGTCCCGCGGTCGCCGGCAAGTTCAACACGTGGCGCATTACGTGGTGACCGCCGATTTCGGGCTCGCGCTCGACAAGGAAGGGATTTCCGAAGCCGCCTGGGATGCGCTGCCCACCGAGCAGCAGGAGCTACTGCAGACCACCTTCGACGAGATGGAAGAGACCGCCTATTCCGCGGCCGGCAACTCGGGCAAGGAAAAGGACCTCGCCGCCCGGGCCGAGGCCAACGGCCCGGACCCGGTCATCGACTCGACGCCTCGTCGCTGGCGGAACGACTGGCGCCGCTGAACGCGCGGCTTGCCAACGAGGTCTTCCGTGACGGCGCCTGGGCGACGATCCAGTCGCCGGGCGCCGTCCGAGCCGTCCCCGCACCGACCCGACCAATCGCGGGGCCCCGTCACCCGCGCCCCGCCCGGCCTCAGCGCAGCGTCAGCACCGCGGCGGCGCCGTCCGAGAACCACGGATCCCCCGCCACCGATTGCCCGAGCCTCGGCTCCGAAAGCCGGATCCGGTCGGACCTCGCCACCTGCCCCGACGCCTCGAGATCCGCGACCAGCCCGTCGCGCTCTGCATCCACGTTGGGGTCGATGTGGTGCCGGAAACCCCACGCGCTCCAGCCGTCGAGCCCGTCGTCGTAACTTGCCGCGCCGACGAAAAGCCGCAATCCGTCCGCGCTGACGAAATCCGTCCGCCAGAGCCTTATGTGATGGCGCTTGCGCAGGGTCGCGTCCGGGGTCTGCTTCTGGAAGGCGACATCGTTGGGCTGGGTCTTCCAGAAATAGGGCGTCACCGGCGCGGTCGCGTCGGGCTGGTTGCTCCACGCGGCCAGTGCCGCCCGCCCGAGGCTCATGACGCCGGGCGCCGCCGCCCGTTTCCAGCCGACCTGCGCCAGCGCGTTCTCGACCGCGGCCTCGTCGCGCGCCAGCACGAGGACGTTGACCGGCTCCAGCGGCGTCCCCGCCACGGATTCCGTGCCGCCGGGAAGCGCCCCAGAGGCAACCAGCGCCTCGACCGTCCCGAAGACCGCGTCCGCCTCGCGCGTTGCCACGACGTTGCGCGCCTTGTCATAGGTCGCGACCTGCAACGCCGCGCCAGTCACGCAGAGCGCCGCCAGCGCCACCGCCGCACCCCGCACCAGCCCGGAGCGCTCGGGCCGGGGTGGCCGGGGCCGGCTGTCGAGCCACCATTCCGACGCCGCCACCCCGGCGAGCAGCCAGATCGCCCCCACAAGCCAGCCGTTCAGCACGTCCGACAGGTAGTGCTCGAGCAGGTAGACCCGGCTCAACCCGACGAAGAAGGCCAGCGTCGCGGCGCCCACAAGCGCTGCGGGCGCGCGCAGCACCCGGAGCCGCCAGAGGATGAAGAACAGGAAGCCGTAGAAGGCGACCGAAAGCGCCGCATGGCCCGAGGGGAAGCTGCCCGAGGTCTCGGCGAAGAAGCGGAGCTCGGGGCGGGTGCGGTGGAACAGCCGCTTGAGCAGGAACACCGAGCCGAGATCGCCCGCCAGCGCGACGCCAAGACCCAGCAGCAGGTCGGGGCGCCAGCGCACGAGCAGGATGGCGACCACCGCCACGCTCAGCAGCGTGACCACGCGCCAGTCCCCGAGCGCCGTAACGTGTCCCGCGAGACGCAGGACCTCGGGCGACCAGAAGGCGTGGATCAGCGCGGCGAGACGTGTGTCCACCTGCACGATAGGATCGGCCATGAGGAAGTCGAAGACCGACCCGAACCAGACCCAGAGGATATAGGCCGCGGCGCAGGCCAGCAGCGTCGCCGTGGCGCCCGAGAACCGGGTCCGGTCGAAGCGGTGCGACAGGAAGGCGGCGCTGCGCGGGTGGCTCTCGGCCCACTGCCGCACGTCGGGGTTGTCGCGGATCCCCTGCGCAACCGAGCGCAGCACCGAGACGAGGAAGGGCATCAGCCTCAGCACCCTCAGGAGCAGCCACCAGAGCAGCAGCAGCGCCGCCAGCACCGCGGCGGCGAAGAGCCCGAGCCGCGTCGCATAGGGACCGAGGCTGGTGGCGAAATGGCCGATGAGGACGCCGAGCCCGACATGCGCCAGCGCGTAGGGCACGCCGCTGATCGCGTTCCAGAGCAGGAACCGCCGGCGCGGCATCCCCGCCGCCGCCGCCGCCAGCGGCACCAGCCCCGAGACGGGACCGAGGAAGCGGCCCAGCACCAGCGCGAAACCGCCGTAGCGTTCGAAGAGGCGGATGGCGCGGCGATAGCTTGACGTGTCCTCGAGCGAGCGGCGTTTCGAGACCCGCGCCCGCAGGAGGCGCCCCAGCCGGTAGCTGATCTCGCCGCCCAGCACCGAGCCGATGGCCACGAACCAGACGAGGTCGAGGAAGTCCAGCGCGCCCTGCTGCACGAGGATCCCGCCGGCATCGACCACCAGCGTTCCGGGCAGGACGACGCCGGTCACGAAGACCGCCTCGAGCAGCGAGGCAAAGCCAATGATCCAGTAGGACCAGAGCCCGAAGCTCTCGAGAGACGGCAGGATCTGATCGAGCGAAAACACCATGCCGTAGCAGTACGATCATCCGCAGCCGGTGTCATGCCCCTCCGCGCAGCGCGGGCCGCTTCGGGGTCATCCGGACGGCGCAGGTTGCAGCGGGGTAACATGCTGAGCAAAGGGTGGCCCAGCAGCGCGGGTGCGGACCGCGACCGGGCACTCTGCGCGACGCGCGGAGCAAAGAGGCATGGCCGCCGCGGGTTGCCCTGCGCCGCGCGGACCGCGCAACATCAGGCGTGCGGCGGCAGCTCCACCCCGTCGCGGCGGGCGGCCATGTTGTCCTGGAAGCCGTACCAGCGCAGCACCAGCCCCGGCGCCATGGACATGTAGGCGGGTGCCGAATGCAGGCGCTCGACCGGCAACGGCAGGTCCTTCTCGGGCGTGCCCTCGGCCCAGTCCGCGAGGATGCCGCCAAGCATGGTGCCCGTGGGCACCCCCCGCCCCGAGAGCCCGGTGCAGGCCAGCACCCCCGGCCCCAGACCGTAGAGCCTCGGGATCGTGTGGCGCTGCATGTCGAGCTCGCCGGTCCAGTAGTAATCCCACGTCGTGGCCTCGGGCACCTGCGGATGCAGCCAGCGCAGCCGGTCCATCAGCATCTGGCGGGTGTACTCGAGGTCCCTGCCCCGGCGGCCGACCGGGAACATCGAGGCCACGATCCGGCCCTCGCGGTTGTACTTGTAGACGAAGATGTCGCCCCGACCGTCGTGCATCGTGCCGTCGAAGGGAATGACCTGCGCGCGCACGTCCTCGGGCAGCGGGCTGGTCGCCGCGAGGATGACCTTCTTGATCCGGAAGGTCTTGTCGAGTCCCTTCCAGCCGCCGTCGGTGTAGGCCCCGGTCGCCATGATGACCTTGTCGGCGACGACCTCGCCGCCGTCGGTCTTCACGTGCCAGCGCTGGCCCATCCTCTCGACCTTCGTGACCTTGGAGCGGGTGAAGATCCGGGCGCCCTCCTGAAGGGCGGCGCGGGCGAGGCCGCGGGAATAGCTCAGCGGGTTCAGGTGGCCGCCGGAGCGCAGCAGCCAGCCGCCGAAGAACCGTTCCGACCCGGTCAGCCGCTTCGCCTCTTCCGCGTCGACAAGCCCCGAGGGACAGCCGACCGAGGCGTAGCTCTCGGCCTTCTTGCGGATCCGGGCGATGCGCGACGGGCTCAGCGCGCCCTGGAAATAGCCGTTCTGCTTCCACTCGCAGGAGATCTGAAAGTCGCGGATGTACTCCGCCGCCATGTCGGCGCCGCTGGTCTGGCGGCGGATCAGGCGGTTGGCGCGCTCGGTCCCGAGGTGAGAGCGCAGATCGTCCAGCGTCAGGTAGGAGAAGGTCGGCGTGCAATGGCCCGCGTTGCGCCCGGAGCCACCGAAGCCCGCCTCCTGCGCCTCGAGCAGCACCACCTCGTGGCCGCGACGGCGCAGCTCGATGGCCGTGGTCAGCCCGCTGTAGCCGCCGCCCACCACGCAGATGTCGGTGCGCACCGTGCCCTCGAGCGGCCCGGTGTCCGGGGCGTCCACCGCCGTGGCATGCCACAGGGTTTCGTCGAACGGAGAGAACTTGGTCATGACATGCGCTTTCTGGCTTGGTCGGGCCGCGCTTCGGCGACGCCGGGAACGAGGGAGAGGTCGTCGCGGATGCAGGCGCTGAGATGCCCCGGCCCCCGCGGCCGCAGCACCGGGCGGGCCACGGCGCATTCCGCCTGCGCATGGGCGCAGCGGGTGCGGAAGACGCAGCCCGAGGGCGGCGCCAGCGGGCTCGGCGGTTCACCCTTCATGGCGATGCGTTGGCGGCGCGCGCCCACCGCCGGCTGCGGCGCGGCCGAGAGCAGCGTCTCGGTGTAGGGGTGCCGGGGCGAGGTGAAAAGCGCGCGGGTGGGCGCGATCTCCATCACCTGCCCGAGATACATCACCGCCACCCGGTCGGCGATGTGGCCCACCACCGCCAGGTCATGGGTGACGAACAGGATCGTCAGGCCCAGCGTCTCGCGGATCGAGGAGAAGAGGTTCAGCACCTGCGCCTGCACCGACACGTCGAGCGCCGAGACCGGCTCGTCGGCCACGATGAACTCGGGCTTGACCATCAGCGCCCGGGCGATGCCGATGCGCTGCCGCTGCCCGCCGGAGAACTCGTGCGGGTAGCGCGAGATCATCGAGCGCGGCAGGCCCACCCGTTCCAGCGTCTCCGCCGCCTCGTCGCGGCGCTGGCGCGCGCTGAGCGCGGGCTGGTGGAAGCGCAGGGGCATGGTCAGGCTGTCCTCGACCGTCATGCGCGGGTTGAGCGACGAGAACGGATCCTGGAACACCATCTGCATCCGGCGCCGGTACGGGTGCAGCGCCGTGTGCGAGCGCCCCGCCAGCTCGACCCCGTTGTAGAGCACCGAGCCCGAGGTCGGCTGCTCCATCATCATCAGCGTGCGGCCGAAGGTGGACTTGCCGGACCCGGACTCACCCACGAGACCCAGCACCTCGCCGCGCTGGATGCGCAGGTTGATGCCGTCCACCGCCCGGACCGTGGCGCTCGGCCGCCCGAGAAGGCCCTGCCGGATCGGGTAATGCTGCTTGAGGTCGATGGTTTCGATGAGAGTGGACATCAGGAGACCTCCGCCGGTTCGGCGCCGAACGCCGGCTCGTCCGAGCGGGCGCAGCGCACGAGATGCGCCCCCGCGCCATGCGCCGCGAGCTCGGGCAGCGCGCCATCGCAGATGCCCGGTCGCGCGTGCGGGCAGCGCGGGTGGAAGCTGCAGCCCGCGGGCAGGTTGTCGGGGCTCGGGACGAAACCCTCGATGGTGCCGAGCGGGCCGGTCTTCAGGCCCGCGTCCTCGAAGCGAGGCACCGAGGCCAGCAGGCCCCGGGTGTAGGGCATCCGCGGGTTCGACAGCACGTCGGCAAGGCTACCCTGTTCGACGATGCGGCCCGCGTACATCACCATCACGCGCTCGGCGATCTCGGCCACGACGCCGAAATCATGGGTGATGAACAGCATCGCCATGTTGGTGGCGCGCTGGATCTGCCGCAGCAGCTCGAGGATCTGCGCCTGCACCGTGACGTCGAGCGCGGTGGTCGGCTCGTCGGCGATCAGCAGGTCGGGCTCGAGCGCCAGCGCCATGGCGATCACCACCCGCTGCCGCATCCCGCCCGACATCTCGCCGGGATAGGCGTGCATGCGCCGCGCCGGGTCGGGGATACCCACCAGCGTCAGCAGCTCGATGACCCGGGCCCGGATGTCGGCCTTGCTCATCTTGCGGTGAAAGCGGATGGCCTCGGCGATCTGGTCGCCGACCCGGTGCACCGGGTTGAGCGAGGTCAGCGGCTCCTGGAAGATCATCGCGATCCTCGGCCCCCGGACCTGCGCCATGCGGCGCTCGGAGAGCTCGAGCAGGTTCACCCCGCCCATCGAGACGCTGCCCTCGATGGTGCAGCGCGGCGCCTCGGGCAGGAGCCGCATCAGCGCGAACGAGGTCACCGACTTGCCCGAACCGGACTCGCCGACCAGCGCCAGCGTCTCGCCGCCGCGGATGTCGAAATCGACGCCATGGACCACCTGCGTCTCGCGCCCGCCGCTGCGGAAGCGGATGCGCAGGTCGCGCACGGAAAGGACCGGATCCGTCATCGCCCGCCCTCCTATTGAACCGACCGGGCGTCGAGCGCGTCGCGCAGCCCGTCGCCGATGAAGTTGAAGGACGTCACCGCGAGGGTGATCGCGACGCCGGGCACGATGGCGAGCCAGGGCGCGCTGTCGAGATATTGCTGGGCGTTGTTGAGCATGTTGCCCCAGCTCGGCAGCGGCGGCTGGATGCCGTAGCCGAGGAACGAGATATAGGCCTCGAGCAGGATGGCACGCGCCACGGTCAGGGTCGCCGCCACGATGATCGGCCCGATGACGTTGGGCAGGATCTCGCGCCCCATGATCCACCAGTGCGGCGCGCCGACCATGCGTGCGGCGGCGGTGAAATCGCGCGAGGACTGGCCGCGGACCTCGGCCTCGACGATGCGCGCGACCTCCATCCACGAGGTGACGGCGATGATCAGCGTGATCATCGTGGGCGATGGCTTGAGGAAGGCCGCGAGCGTCAGCATCAGGAAAATCGACGGGAAGGACAGGAAGGCGTCGACGATGCGCATCAGGCCGATGCGGCTCCAGCCGCCGAAGTAGCCCGCCACCACGCCGATGACCGTGCCGATGAGCGTCGACAGCACCATCGCCGTGAACCCGACGGTGAGCGAGATCTGTCCGGCCGAGAACAGCCTTGCCGCGATGTCCCGGCCGAGCGGGTCGGTGCCGAGGATGTGGCTTCCGGTGAGCGGCGGCGAGAAGCGCGCGCGCAGGTCGATGTAGAGCTCGTCGTAGGGCAGCAGGTAGGGCCCGAAGAAGCAGGCGAGCGTCAGGAAGATGATGGTGAGCAGTCCGATCATGGCCAGCCGGTGGCGCATGAACTTGCGCACGCGGGGGCCGCGGAAGATGGCGAAGCGGGTCCTGGTCGCCGGGTCGGGGATTGCGGTCATTCGATCGCTCCTTTCGGTCAGCCGAGGCGGATGCGCGGATCGGCCAGCGCGACGCCGATATCCGCGAGGAAGTTGCCGATCACGGTCAGGATGGCCGAGAACATCAGCAGCCCCATGATCACCGGGTAGTCGTTGTAGCCGAGGCTATCGATGAAGAGCCGCCCGAGCCCCGGCCAGGTGAACACGGTCTCGGTGACCAGCGCGCCGCCGATGATGGTGGGCAGCTGCAGGCCGGCGAGCGTGATCATCGGGATCAGCGCGTTGCGCACGATGTGGGCCGAGACGATGCGCCAGCGCGGCAGGCCCTTGGCGCGGGCGGTGCGCACGTAGTCCTGGTCCATCACGTCGAGCGTCGAGGCGCGCATGTAGCGGCTCCAGATCGCCACGTTGACCAGCGCCAGCACGATGGAAGGCATGATCAGGTGAATGGCGTAGTCGGAAAAGCTCTGGTCGCCCACGGTGTACATGTTGCCGGCGGGCAGCCAGCCGAGCTCGAGCGAGAAGAAGAAGATCGCCACCAGTCCGAACCAGAAGGTCGGGATCGAGAGCGCGATCATCGCGCCCACCGTCGCCATGTAGTCGAAGACCGAGTAGCGCTTCAGGGCGCCCAGCACGCCGATCAGCGTGCCCAGGGCCACGGCGATGGCCGTCGAGGTGCCCATCAGCAGAAGCGTCGCCCACATGTGGCGCCACACGACGTCCAGCACGGGGCTCTGGTCGCGGTAGCTCTTGCCCCAGTCGCCCGAGACCATGTTGACCAGCCAGTCGAGGTACTGGACCGGGATCGGCCGGTCGAGCCCCATCTGGTGGGCGATGCGGTCGAGGTCCTGCTGGCTCATGCCGGGCGTCATTGCGTATTGCGAAAGCGGCCCGCCGGGCGCGAGGTTGATCACGGTGAACCCGATCATCGAGACGATCAGGATCAGCACGATCCCCTGCAGCGTGCGGTGGGTAAGGAAGCGGATCATGGCGCGGCCTCCGGTCGGAAGGTGAACGTCTGGCACTGCCCCGGAGCACGTGGCTCCGGGACCGCCGGTCGTCGTCGCGGGGTCAGGCGGTTACGCCCAGCTCCAGTCCTGCATGTTCCAGAAGGTGATCCGGACGTTGATGTTGGGCTCGTAGCCCTGAAGCCCCTCGAGATGGCCACGCACCTCGTTGCGCTGGAACAGCGGCAGGAAGGGCAGCTCCTCGCGGATCATCGACTGGATCTCGGCGTAGATCGGCTTGCGGGCCTCGGGCGATACGGTGGTCGCGCCCTTCTTCAGCAGCTCGTCGAGCTCGGGGATCGAGACCTGGAAGGTGTTCTGCCCTGCCCCGCCCTGCGCGTTGATCGAGTCCGTCGACATGTAGTTGGTGGTGTCCGGGTCCGGCCCGGTGAGGAAGATGATCCCCGCCACCGCCATGTCGAACTGCGACTGCATCCAGTGGTCGGCCCACATCACCGCCGGCGGCAGGTTCGAGATTTCCATCTCGATGCCCATCTCCTTCCAGCTCTGCTGCAGGAACTGCTGCATCTGCTCGCGCACGTGGTTGCCCGCGGTGGTCGAGCAGATGAAGCTCAGGCGCTGGCCGTCCTTCTCGCGGATGCCGTCGCCGCCGGGCACCCAGCCCGCCTCGTCGAGCAGTGCCTTGCCGGCCTCGGGGTCGTAGACATGCCCGGGCAGGTCCGGATTGTAGTAGAAGCTCTGCTGCGGCATGTAGGTTTCGGTCGGCGTCGGCAGACCGTAGTACAGCGCCTCGAGGATCGTCGTCTTGTCGACGCCGAGATAGAGCGCCTCGCGCACCGCCTTGTCCGCCAGCACCGGGTTGCCGAGGTTCAGCGACAGCGTCTCGACGGTGCCCACCGGCACCAGCTGCACGGTCTTGCCCTCCAGCGTCGAGGCCTCGGCATAGTGGTCGGGCGAGATGCCCTGCAGCGCGATCACGTCGATGTCGCCGGTCTTGAACTGGGTGTAGAGCACCGTGAGATCGGGCACGTACTTGACCACGATGCGCTCGATCGAGGCGCCGTCGCCGTGGTAGTCGGGGTACGCGACGAGTTGGATGTTGTCGCCCGGCGCGCGGCTGTCCCATTTGTAGGGCCCGGTGCCGATGGGGCTCTGGTTGAAGGGCGCCTCGTTCGGGTCCACGCCGTCGAAGGCGTGCTTGGGCACGATGAAGGTCCAGCTCAGGATCGCCATGTAGGGCGCGAAGGCCGAGGACATCTTCCACGTGAGCTCGGTGTCCGAGACCACGGTGATCTCTTCGATGAGCTCGTGCCCGGTGCGGCGGGCGGCGCGGAAATCGGGGTCCTTCTGCAGCTCGAGCGTGAATTTCACGTCCTCCGCCGTCAGCGGCGTGCCGTCGTGCCAGGTCACGCCCTCTTTCAGCGTGATCTTCCACTCGGTGCCGTCTTCCGAGATGCCGCCGTTCTCGATGCTGGGCACCTCGGTCACCAGCCGCGGCGCGAAGGAGCCGTCGGGCTCGACCGAGAACAGCGGGTCGAAGATCGCCCAGTGGATGCCCTCGTCCACCTCGATGTGCAGCAGGTGCGGGTTGAAGACGGTGGGCTCCTGGCTGATGCCCACGATCACCTGACCGGTGGCCTGCGCGCGGGCGGCACCCGGCAGGCCCGAAAGCCCGAGACCGGCGGCGGTCAGCATCGTCATCCCGAGGAAGCCGCGGCGCGACGGGTGGGTCAGGTCCTTGAACGGCGTATTGGTCATGCTTTCTACTCCTGTTGGCTGTTGGGTCGGTCTTGATGTGCTGCCAGCGCTTCTTGTGGCGCTTGGTCAGGGGCTCCCGCGCCCGGTCGTCCGGCCGCGAAGAAAGGGGTTCAGAACCCGTCGTCGGGTCGCAGCTTCGTTCCGTCGGAGAAGCGCGAGAACCGGAAGTGGTGCGGGTCGACGCAAGGCGCGCGGCCGGTGACCAGCTCGGACATCAGCCGCCCCGCGGCGGGACCGATGCCGAAGCCGTGCCCCGAGAAGCCCGAGGCCATGAAGAAGCCGGGCTGGCCGTCGACCGCCGAGATCACCGGCACCGCGTCGGGGGTGACGTCGATGTAGCCGGCCCAGGTCTGGGCGATCTTTGCCTTCTCGAAGACCGGGAAGTACTTCGCCGCCGCCTTGAGCGTCTTTTTGATGATGCGCGGATGCGGCTTGGGGTCGAGCACGCGGGTGTATTCGAACGGCGAGGCCTCGTCGTTGCGCCACTTGCGGGCATAGCCGGCCTCCTGTCCGAACCGGGGCCCGACGCGGAAGTTGAGGTCGCGCCACTGGTGCTGCAGCGCCGGGAGATAGCGCAGCGCAAGGCGGAAGCTGTCGGGCACGATGTCGACCACGTTGGTCGAGCCCGAGGCGATGGTGTAACCGCCGTCCTTGCGCCTGCGGAAGGCGTATTCGCTGGTCCAGTAGGCCGCCTCCGGCCCGCCCTCGAGCGGCTCGGTGCGCAGCACGGTGTTCATCACCTTGAGCTGCGGGAAGTCGATGCCGAGGTTGCCCGCGAACAGCCGCGACCACGCCCCGCCCGCCAGCACCACCGCGTCGCAGCCGATGCGGCCCCGCTCGGTCACCACGCCCGAGACCGCGCCGGCGCTGGTCTCGATGCCGCGCACCGCGGTCTCGGTAAGGATGGCGGCACCCCGGTCGCGCGCCGCCTCGGCGATGGCAGGCGCCGCGAGCTGCGGCTCGGCGCGCCCGTCGACCGAGGTGTAGAGCCCGCCCTTCACCGGCTCCTCGCAGCCGGGCATGACCTCGGCGAATTCGGCGCCCGAGACCATCCGGCTGTCGAGCTGGTAGGGCTTGAGATGCTCGGACCAGCGCTCGTAACGGGCCATATCCTCGTCGGTGCGGCACGAGAACATGATGCCCGTGCGTTTGTAGCCAAGCTCGCGCCCCGTGCGGTCGTTCATCCCCGGCCAGATGCGCAGCGCCTCGGCCATCAGCGGGATCTCGCGCGGATCGCGACGCGAGATCCGCACCCAGCCCCAGTTGCGCGAGCTCTGTTCCTGCCCGATGCCGCCCTTCTCGCAAAGCGCCACACGCAGCCCCTTTTCGCTGAGCTCCAGCGCCGTGGAGGTGCCGATGATCCCGCCGCCGATCACGACGACATCGACCTTGTCGGGCAGGGTTTCGTCCCCGTGGACCGGGGTTACGCGTGGACCGGGCATCAGTGGATTCCGTCAGGCTGGCAGTTGAAGGCGATTTCCGCCTGGCAAAGCGTGCCGGGCAGTTCGAGGGTGTTGAGCGTGAGCGTCGCGACATCCCCGACCTGGGTCATCGCCTCGGGCGGGAAGCCGCCGTTGGCGGCGGATTCGCCCATGTCCGTGCGCACGAGCCCCGGACAGATCGCCGTGGCGCGGATGCCGAGATCCCAGCCCTCGTGGCGCAGGGCGTGGGCCAGCCCCACGGCGGCGAACTTGGAAAACGAATAGAGCCCCGAGCGCTTGCTCTTGACCCGCTTGCCCGAGAGCGAGGCCATGACGATGATCCGTCCGTCGCCGGTCTCGGCCAGCGCGTCCCACGCGGCGGCGGCAAGGCGCCGGGGCGCGTGCACGTTGACCTCGAAGAGCCGCTGCACGGTGTCCTCGTCCTCGGTGACGATGCGGTCGTGCTCGAGGATGCCGGCGCAGGCGACCACGGCGTCGATGCGCCCGCGCCGCTCCAGCACGCCCTTTACCCAGTCCCGCTCGCCACCGGCCGCGGCATCGTAGGGCACCGCCTCCGCCGTCTCCGGGCTCAGCCCCGTCGGCAGCGCCGAGGCGTCGCGCAGCCCCAGAGAGACGAACCAGCCGCGCTTCGCGGCCTCGATGGCGATGGCGTGGCCGATCCCTCGGGATCCGCCGGTGAGCAGCATGGTCTTGGTCGTCATGTCTTCTTCCGTTTCCAATCGAGCCCGTTGTGGCGTTCGACATACGCCGCGGCGATCTTGCGAAGCAGCGCGACGGTCTGCGCGTGCTCCTTCTTCGACAGCATCCAGAACGCGTCCTCGGGTTCGCGCTCGACGATCTCGCGCACCCGGTCGAGCACCTCGCGCCCGGCCGCCGTGATGAAAAGCTGCTGGCGCCGCCGCACGTCCGGGTCGGGACGACGCTCGAGCAGCCCGTCCGCGATCAGCTTCTCGACGAGCCGGGTCATCGCCGGCGCGTCCTTGCCGGCGAAGCTCATGATTTCCGAGGCGGTGATGCCCGGCTGGTGCAGCACCATGAACAGGGTCGAGATCTTGCCCGTACCCCCCGCGACCGGAAGGCTCGCCAGCTTCTTCTCGAGATCGCGCGAGATCCACAGGTTCAGCACCCGGATGTAGTAGCTGACCGCGCCGGTCAGGCAGTCGAGCTCGATCTCGTCGAAACCGTCCTGCACGTCCGTCACTCCCCGGCCTCTGCCCCGCGTCTCTTCATTCATCTCTGGTCACTCCAAACAGTTGTCGATGACAATTGTGTCTGACAACCGTTAATGTCAAAACTTTTGCGAAAAACTCAGCTTCGGCGCGGAGTGTGTGTGTTTGGGGAAATTCCGGGCAACGGGCGTGACCGTTCGCCCAATGGTTGATCGAAACGGGCCCGAACGCCGTCTTTGCCAGCGTCCGGCCCATGGCGCGCGGTGCGCCGGTCCCGGCCCCTCGCCCGCCTCAAGCCCCCCGGCGGGACGAATCGTCGCGCACGCCGGAGCATCCGTGCCCCGCGCATGACGCCGCGGCAGACAGGCGCCCGGCCCCGGCGCCCGCGCTTGCCTGACCGGTCCCGGGCTGCTATCGCCTGCCCCCACGTCCGGTCGCAGCCTACCCGGATATCAAAACAAGGGCCCCAACATGAAAACACTCGTCATCTGCTCGGGCGGACTCGATTCCGTGTCGCTCGCGCATATCATCGCCGACCAGCAGCAGCTGACCCGGCTCGTCTCCTTCGACTACGGCCAGCGCCACCGCAAGGAACTCGACTTCGCCGCCGCCGCCGCGCGGCGCCTGAACGTCCCACACCACCTCATCGACATGCGCGGCATCGGCGCCTCCCTCTCCGGGTCGGCACTGACCGATGACATCGACGTCCCCGATGGCCACTACGCCGAGGAGACCATGCGCATCACCGTCGTGCCCAACCGCAACGCCATCATGCTGGCGATCGGCTTCGGGGTCGCAGCGGCCAATGGCGACGAGGCCGTCGCCACCGCGGTGCATGGCGGCGATCACTTCATCTATCCCGACTGCCGCCCGGCCTTCACGCAGGCCTTCGACGCGATGCAGCAGGCGGCGCTCGACGGCTATGCCTCGGTACGGCTGCACACGCCCTTCGTCGAGCGCAGCAAGGCCGACATCGTGCGCGCAGGCGCGGCCCACGGCACGCCCTTCGCCGAGACATGGTCCTGCTACAAGGGCGGCGAGCTGCATTGTGGCCGCTGCGGCACCTGCGTCGAACGGCGCGAGGCCTTCCACCTCGCCGGGGTCGGAGACCCCACGGCCTATGCCGACCCCGACTACTGGGCGCAGGCCGTGGCCGCGCGGGGGACCGCCTGATGTTCCGCATCCGCAAGGAGTTCCACTTCTCCGCCTCGCACCGGCTCGAGCACCTGCCGCCCGACCACCAGTGCGCGCGGCTGCACGGGCACAATTACGTCGTGGTGGTCGAGCTCTCCGCCGAGACGCTCAACACCGACGGCTTCGTGCGCGACTACCACGATCTCGCCGATCTCAAGACCTACATCGACGGGCAGTTCGACCATCGCCACCTGAACGACGTGCTCGAGGTGCCCTCGACCGCCGAGCACATGGCGCGGCACTTCTTCGACTGGTGCCGGGCCCGCTGGCCCGAGACCAGCGCCGTGCTGGTGAGCGAGACCCCCAAGACCTGGGCCGAGTACCGGCCATGAGCCTGCGCATCGCCGAGATCTTCGGGCCGACGATCCAGGGCGAAGGCGCCCTGATCGGCGAGCCCACCGTCTTTGTCCGCACCGGCGGCTGCGACTACCGCTGCAGCTGGTGCGACAGCCTGCACGCGGTCGAGAGCCGCTACCGCGACACATGGGCCGCGATGAGCGACGAGGCGGTCTGGGACGAGGTGCTGCGCCTCTCCGGGGGCCAGCCCCTGACAGTGTCGCTCAGCGGCGGCAATCCCGCGATCCAGGACTTCGCGCCGGTGATCGCGCGCGGACGGGCGGCGGGCTACCGCTTTGCCTGCGAGACGCAGGGCTCGGTCGCGCGGCCCTGGTTCGCCGAACTCGACACGCTGGTGCTCTCGCCGAAGCCCCCGTCGAGCGGCGAGACCGTCGACTGGGACGCCTTCGCCGCCTGCGTCCGCGCCGGCAGCGCCGCCCGCCAGACGGTGATGAAGATCGTCATCTTCGACGGCACCGACTACGCCTGGGCCAGGGACGCCCACGCCCGCCACCCGGAGCTTCCGCTCTATCTCCAGCCCGGCAACCCCGAGGTCGATCCCGAGACGCCCGTCGATCCGCAGGCGCTGGCGGACCGGCTCGGCTGGCTCGTCGAGCGCACCATGGCCGACACCTGGTTCACCCCCCGTATCCTGCCGCAGCTGCATGTCCTGATCTGGGGCAACAAGCGCGGCGTCTGACCGCAGGAGACCTGCATGACCGACAGCATCTACAGCAACCTCAGGCAACTCGGCGGCGAGACCCGCATCCCCGCCAGCCCCGAAGAGGCCGAGCTCGAACGCGTCGCCAACCCGCAGGCGGACGTGACCTACAACGTGCGCTTCACCGCGCCGGAGTTCACCTCGCTCTGCCCGATGACCGGCCAGCCCGACTTTGCGCATCTCGTCATCGACTACGCGCCGGGCAAGTGGCTGGTGGAATCGAAGTCGCTGAAGCTCTACCTCACCTCGTTCCGCAACCACGGCGCCTTCCACGAGGATTGCACGATCTCGATCGCGCGGCGGCTGGTCGGTTTCCTCGCGCCGCAATGGCTGCGCATCGGTGGCTACTGGTATCCGCGCGGCGGCATCCCGATCGACGTGTTCTGGCAGACAGGGCCGCTGCCCGAGGGGCTCTGGCTTCCCGACCAGGGCGTGCCGCCCTACCGCGGCCGGGGCTGAAAACGCAGACGACGGCACCCGCGGGGCGCCGTCGTCTTCTTGTTTACGTAAGCTCAGATTACGCGTCGTGGCGCCCGTGCCGGACCGGCGCCATGCAGCGCCAGATGCCATGCACGCGCCTGCTCTAGGGCACGGACAGGAACAGCGTCATCACCACGCCCCGATGCAGCGCCAGCATCGCGGGCGTCGCGCACAGCGCCAGAAGGAGGCCGGGTGAGCCCGGTGGCTATATCGGCACAGACCGCGGCATTGCCGCCGCCGCCACCAGCACCTCGGGGCTTCGGCCGGAAAGGCTCAGTCCACGGCCCCGTTCGGCACCAGCAGCACCCGGCCCCGCGCGCGACGCTCCAGCAGATCGTCGAGCGCGGTGGCGAACTCGGCCAGTGCGTAGGTCTTGCGCGGCCCAGGCAAGATGCGCCCCTCGGAGGCCAGCGCCAGGATCTCGCGGAAGGCGGCGTCGAGGATGTCGGGACGGCGCTTGCGGTAGTCGCTGACCTGCAGGCCGCTGACCTCGATGTTCTTGAGCATCAGGTAGTTGGCCTTGATGGTCGGGATGCGCCCGGCGGCAAACCCCACCACCACGACGCGCCCGCGCCAGGCCACCGCGCGCAGCGCCGCGTCGAAGATGTCGCCGCCCAGCGGATCGATCACCACGTCGGCGCCGCGGCCCCCGGTCTGGGCGTAGACCTGCTCGCGCAGGCTGTCGCGCAGGTTCGGCTGCGACAGGTCGACGATGGCGTCGGCGCCGTAGCGCTTCACCTCATCGGCCCGGTCGGGCGAGGAGACGGCGGCGAGCACCTTGGCGCCCTTGATCTTGGCAAGCTGCATCGCGGCGTTGCCCACGGCCCCGGTCGCGCCCAGCACCAGCACGGTGTCGCCGGGCTGCATCCGGCCCTGCTCGAAAAGCGCCGTCCACGCGGTGTCGAAGGCGAGCGACAGGACGCCGGCGTCCTCGCTGCTGACGTTCTCGGGCAACACATAGGCGTCCTTGGCGGGCACCAGCGCCGCCTCGGCATAGCCGCCGTGCTCGGCCATGGCGAGCACACGCTGCCCGACCTCGAAGCCCTCGACCCCTTCTCCGATGGCGACGATCTTGCCCGCGGGACCCTTGCCCGGGGTGAAGGGCCGCTCGGGCAGGAACTGGTACTTGCCGGTGAAGACGAGGCTGTCGACGAAATTGACCGGCGCCGCCTCGACCGCGATGAGAAGCTGGCCCGCGCCCGGCTCGGGCATGGGCAGGTCCTGGAGGGTGGCCTGCGAGGGCGCTCCGAAGTCTTCGATCACGACCGCTTTCATGGTCTCTCCTCGGGAATGGCAAAGGTGTTGCGGGACAGCGCGACAAGCCTGTCCCCGGCGAAGATCTCCACATCCACACGCGCGAGCGTCCGGCCCAGCTTGCGCAGGATACCGACAGCGCGCAGATCCACGCCCGGCGCGGCGCGCAGGTAGTCGACCCCCAGCGTCACCGTGGGTACGGGCGTGCCCGCGGCGCAGGCCGCCGCCGCGTGGGCGGTCAGGTCGCAGAGCGCCGCGACGATGCCGCCATGGATGAAGACCGGATCGGTCCCGCCAGCAAACTCGGGCCTGAACGGCAGCCGCACCTCGACCTCGGAGCCGTCGGCCCGGATCGCCTGCGGGCGCAGCCAGCCGTGCAGCGGCGGGCGGCGCATCTCTTCCTCGAGCCGGGCGAGATAATCGGCCATCAGGCGGGCGCCTTGAACCGGATCGGCTGCGGCACCAGCTTGCCCTGCTCGATGTCGGGCAGCAGCGCGCGCTTGAGCATCTTGCCCGAGGCCGAGAGCGGGATCTCGTCCACCTGCAGGAAGAACTCCGGCATGTCGTATTTCGACAGGCCCGTCTCGTCGAGGTGGCGCAGCACGTCCTGCGGATCGACCGCCACGCCGTTGCGCGGCATCACCACAAGGCAGACCTTCTCGCCCAGACGCTCGTCCTTCACGCCCACCGCGGCGGCGCGTGCCACGTCCGGGTGGCGGCTGGCCAGCGACTCGATCCGGGCGGGGTGGATGTTGTGGCCGCCGCGGATGATGATCTCCTTGAGGCGCCCGGTCAGGGTCAGGTAGCCGTGCTCGTCCATGCGCCCGAGGTCGCCTGTCATGAACCAGCCGTCCTTGTTGAACGCCTTCTCGGTCGCCGCCTGATCGTCGAAGTAGCCCATCATCAGGCTCGCGCCGCGGCCGCCGATATGCCCGACCTCGCCGGTGGCGAGCGGGCGGTCGGGATCGGCGGGGTCGAAGATCCTCACCTCGTAGCCCGGGCAGGCGCGGCCGCTGGTGCCGGTGATGCGCTCGGCGGGATCGTCGGGAAGCGTGTAGTGGTGCGAACAGGCCTCGGTCATGCCATAGCCGCTCTGGGCCTTGATGCCGTGGGCCGAGAGCCGCTCGACCACCCAGGACGGGGCAGCGGCACCGGAGATGCGGAAGCCCTGCAGCCCGGCCAGCGGCGTGCCGCCTGCCTCGGCTGCGGCGTCGAGCTCGATCAAAAGGTCCATGGCGTGGGCCGGCACCCCGAAGAGGAAGGTCGCGCCGACCTCTTCCAGCCGCTCGAGCAGGCTCTTGCCGCGCGGCATGTCGTGCACGATCAGCTCGCCCCCCGCCAGCAGCGTCAGGATCAGCGCGCCGAAGCCGAGGTTATGGCTGAGCGGCCCCATGGTGTAGGTCACCGTCTGGGGCCCGATGTTCCAGTCGCCGGCGATGGCGCGGGCGTTGGCGAGCAGCGTGTTGGACGAGTGCATCACACCCTTGGGCTCGCCCGTGGTGCCAGAGGTGAAGGCGAGGTAGACGATGTCGCAGCCGTTGCGCCCGGGCGGCTCGGCCTCGCCGGTGCCAAGCGCGGCCGCGAGATCCGCGACGCTGCGCGGCTTCGGCGCCTCGAGCGAGACGGTCAGCCTGAGGTCGGTGACCTCGGCGGCGGTCCTGGTGATGTCCAGCCGGTCGGCATCGGCGCCGAAGCCGGTCTCGGTGACCAGCGCGCTGGCGCGCATCCGCTTCACCAGCCCGGTGATCTCGCCCACCGTATGGTTGCGGTGCAGCGACGGGCAAAGCACGAAACCCTCGCGCGCGCAGGCCAGCAGCAGCACCGCCAGTTCGCAGCGGCTCGACATCCACGCGGCGACCCGGTCGCCCGGGCGCAGGCCCGCCGCCACCAGCCGCGCGGCAAAGCCGTCGGCCAGCGTCACCAGGTCACCATAGGCCAGCGCCAGCCCGGCGTCGCGGATGGCGATCTGCGCGGGCGCGCGCGCGGCCGAAGCGCGGGCGCAGTCATAGATGGTGTCGTCCGACCAGAACCCGGCCTCGGTGAAGGTGGCGACCATCTCGGGGGTCAGCCGCGTCAGCATATTCTGGAAAGCCCGGGTCATCTGGTCCTCTCTATCCATGGTCCTGTGCGCATCGCGACAGGCCATGCAGCGTCTTTTTCATTGGCGGGGCGCGTCTCGGAGGGCGTCCGGCTGTTCCATTTTTGGTATTCTACTCTTTTCTGGGTTTCAATAATAAAATAGCCAAGGGGTGACGAACCAAAATTGAAACAGTCGAGGTGCCCAATCATGCAGCTTTCCGAAGAATACACCCTCCCCGCCCCGCGCTCCGAAGTCTGGGCCGCACTCCATGACACCGACGTGCTGCGCGACTGCATCCCCGGCTGCACCGAGCTCGAGGCCGAGGGCGACGACACCTTCCATGCCAGCGTCACCACCAAGATCGGCCCGGTGAAGGCTACCTTCAAAGGCACTGTCACCATGAGCGAAGAGCAACCGCCCGAGAGCTTCGTGCTGAGCGGCGAGGGCAAGGGCGGCGTTGCGGGCTTTGCCAAGGGCCACGCCCGCATCTTCCTTGACGAACACCCCGAGGGCACGCTGCTGCGCTACGAGGTCGAGGTGAAGCTCGGCGGCAAGCTGGCGCAGCTGGGCTCGCGGCTCATCGCCTCGACCTCGCGCAAGCTCTCGGCGCAGTTCTTCGACAATTTCGCCGCGCGCTTCGAGACCGCCGAGGGCTGATCAGCCCTCGCGTAGCGCCTCGAGCTGCCGCGCGACATCGAGCAGAAGCGCGTCCTCGTTGGGGCGCGCCACCAGCTGCACCGAGAGCGGCAGCCCCGAGGGCGCATGGCCGAAGGGCACCGCGATCGAGGGGCAGCGCAGCGTGCTCCAGAGCTCCTGCAGGCGCGGATCGCCGGTCTTTTCCAGCCCGGACGGTGCCACGTCCGGCACTGTCGCCGTCAGCAGCACGCCCGCCTCGCCGAAAAGCGTGTCGACCGCGGCGCGCGCGACATCCAGCGCCCGGCGCGAGACCAGGTAAGTCTCGCCGTCGATGCTTTCGCCGCGGCTGAAGACCTCGCGCGATTCGGGGCGGATCCGGTCGAGCTCCGCCCCGAAGCAGGCGGTGTTTCCGCTGCGTTCAAAGGCATTTACGATGGCGCGGTGCTGCGTCAGCTCGGCAAACCCCGGCGCCAGCGGCAGGTCGATGACCTGCGCGCCCGCGCGCGACAACAGCTCCCGCGCCGCCTCTACCGCGCCGGCGCTGAGCGCGGACAGGGTGTCCCAAAGGTGGGTGCGGCAGAGCCCGATCACCGGCAGATCGCCGGTCGCGCCCGGCGCCGGCAGCCGCATCATCGCCGCATGGACCCAGGCCAGATCCTCGGCGCTGCGGGCGATGGCGCCCACCGTGTCGAAGGACTGCGCGGCGGGCAGCATCCCCGACACCGGCCAGGCACCGAAGGTCGGCTTGAACCCCGCGACGCCGCAGAAGGCCGCCGGGCGCAGCACCGATCCGCCGGTCTGGGTGCCAAGCGCGAAGACCGCCATGCCGGCCGCCACCGCGGCACCCGAGCCGCTCGACGAGCCGCCCGGCGTGCGCGCCGTGTCCAGCGGGTTGACCGTCGCCGCGGGCGCGGTACCGGCGAATTCCGCCGTCGCCGTCTTGCCCAGCACGATGGCGCCCTGCTGCTTCAGCATCGCCACGCTGCCCGCATCGAAGGGCGGCACTTGCCCCTTGTAGATCACGCTGCCCTGTTCGCAGGGCATGCCCGCCACGTCGAGCACGTCCTTCACCCCGAATGGAATGCCGCCGAGCAGCCCCGCCACCGGCGCGGTTGCCGCCGCCCGGGCACCGTCCGCGTCTACATGGACATAGGCCCCGATCTCGCCGTCGCGCTCGGCGATGCGCGCAAGATGGGCCTCGACCAGCGCCCCCTGCGTGACCTGCCCCGCGTCCAGAGCCTTGCGCAGCGTCGCGATCGAGCTGTTGAGCCAGTCCATGTCGGCCTCCATACCTTTTGTGTGCAAAATCCCACTTTTTTAACAGAACGGCAAGGCCGTCGCAGAACCGGGCCTTTTTCGTTGCCCCTGCGCGGAAACGGTGGTTCCGTTCCCAAAACTGGAGAAAGGGACCAGATGACGCTGCGATACGACGAAATCGGCCAGAGGCTGCGGGCATTTCGACTTGGCTCGGGGATGAGCGCCGAGGAAGTCGCCAATCGCATCGGAATCTCGCGCACCGCGGTCTACCGCTTCGAAAAGGGCGAAGTGGTCAAGATCGAGACCCTGATCGGGCTGGCGGAACTGCTGAACGTGTCGCTGCCCACCCTGCTCGGGGTCGAGATCGAGTACATCTCGTCCGCCGTCACCTATTTCGAACGTCTCCGCCAGCTCGAGACCGAGGCCAACCAGATCATCGTCCTGGCCGGTCCGATCTCGTACCTGCTGGCCTCGGACGACTTCCATGAATCGCTGGAACGGCTGCTCAAGGAGAGCGTCCCCGAGACCGCCGACCACCGCGACCAGACGCTTGCGGACATCGAGCGGATCATCGAGATCCTCAAGGAACGCAAGGCGAATTACCTGTCGCGGCGGCCCACCATCGTCAACCTGATGTCCGCCCACGATATCGTGCGCCTGCTGCGCTCGGGCTTCGTCGGACAGCCCTTCCTGCCGCCGGACGATCTCAGCGAACGCCGCGCCCGCGCCCGCCGCGAGGTGCAGCATTTCATCGACCTGATCGAGGGCGAGCCCATCGGCGTGCAGGTCGGTCTCGTTACCGGCACCCTGCCCCACAGCGCCTTCCAGATTTTCCGCAAGGGCGACGTGAAGACCCTGTCGATCAGCCCGTTCCGCCTTGGCGAGCAGCCCAACGTGCGGCTTGGCGTGGCGATGATCACCAACACCGACGAGGCCATCGCGCTGCACGAGCGCACCATCGACCAGATGTGGCGCGAGTCGCTGAAGGGCCGCGAGGCCGCCGATTACCTCCGCAAGCTGCTCGAAACCGTCGACCGCGAGAACGGTATCACCCCGGACGGGCAATAACCGCCCCCGACGCAACCGCCGCCCGCGCGCCCGCTTCCAAAACAGGCAGCGGGTGCCGCCGACCGCCATTCTCATTTTGAATTTTGTTCCATTTTTGGAATTTCCCTTGCGATTCGCGTCATTTTTAGGTCACGCTCGACCCAGGACGGAACAACGTCCGGGACCGGCAGCGTCATCGCCCGGTCACGTTCAACAAAAACCGAACAGGGTAGGACCATGAACATTCTCAAGATTTCGGCGGCAGCCGGCCTCGCTCTCGGGCTGGCGCTCCCCGCCCAGGCCCAGACGGTCAACGAGTCGGTCTGCGGCGCAAGCCCGGGCGGACTGTGGTCGCTGGTGGGCGCCGGTCTCGATGCGGCGGTCAAGGCCGAGGCGCCCGGCTCGACCATCACCTACCAGACCTCCTCGGGCGGTCTCGCCAACGTGGTGCAGGTGCAGACCGGCGCCTGCGCGCTCGGCATGGCCAACGACGGCGACCTCGCCTTTGCCAAGGCCGGCACCGACCCCTTCAAGGCGCCCGTCGAAGGCCTGACCGCGCTTGCCGTGCTCTATGACTGGGCGCCGGTGTGGTGGATCGCCCGCGCCGATTTCGCCGAGGAGTACGGGCTCGAAAGCCTCGCCGACCTCGCGGAGAAGAAGCCGCCGGTCCGCCTCGTGTTCAACCGCAAGGGCCTGCTGACCTCGGCCATCACCGAAGAGACGCTGGCCGCGCTCGGCGTCAGCATCGAGGACATCGAGGACTGGGGCGGCTCGGTGCAGTTCCAGGCCTCGGGCGAGCAGACCACGCTCATGCGCGACGGCCGCGTCGACCTGCTGGCCAACACGCTCTTCGAGGGCCACAGTTCGCTCACGCAGATGTCCGAGGCGACCCCGCTCAAGCTGCTCTCGGTGCCCGATGACGCGGCCGAGGCGGTGATCGAGAAGTTCTCGCTCAAGCCCTGGACGATTTCGGCCGACGCCAACCCCGGCGAGGGCGGCGACGTGAAGACGGTGACCACCTCGATCATCCTCTTCGCCACCGAGGAACTCGACGAAGAGACCGCCTATACCGTGACCAAGGCGATGCTCGACCATCCCGACGCCATGGCCGCCGTCTCTGCCGCCATGTCGCGCTTCACGCCCGAGGGCATGAAGGAACAGGCCGTCGTGCCGTTCCACCCGGGCGCCATCCGCGCCTATGAAGAAGCAGGCCTGATGTAAGGGCACGCGCGGGGCCGCCCACCGGCCCCGCCGACCTCTTCCGGATGCAAAGTGACCGCATGATCCAGCCCCCCTCCCCCACCTACGCGCAGCGCCTCGTCGGCGCAGCACTCGGCACCGGCCCGCGCCGGCGGCTCGACGGGCCGCTCGGCCACGCGATCAAGGGCTTTGCGGTCCTGACAGCGCTGTTCACCGTCTATGCCGCCACCATGTCCACCTGGGACGTGCTGGCCCGCACCATCGTCTTCCTGTCGATGATGCTGACGCTGCTGTTCCTGCTGGTGGGCGCCACGCCCGCTGCCCGCACCGACCGGCCCAGCATCCCCGACTTCATCCTCTCGGGCCTCAGCCTTGCCTGCCTCGTCTTCTTCAGCATCGAGATGCAGGCCATCGCCGAGCGCATCACGCTCTTCGATCCGCTGACGCCCGCCTACTGGATCTTCGGCTACGGCATCCTGCTGCTCTCGCTCGAGGCCGCCCGGCGGACCGTCGGCATGGGGCTTACGGGGATCGTGCTGATCTTCATGGCCTACAACCTCTGGGGACACAACTTCGAGGGCCCGCTGCGCCACGGCTATATCAGCTTCGCGCATTTCCTCGACATCACCGTCTTCACCACCGACGGCATCTTCGGCGCCCCGGTGCAGGTGACCGCGACCTACGCCTTCCTCTTCGTGCTCTTCGGCACGCTGCTGGAAAAAGCCGGCGGCGGGCAGTTCTTCTTCGGCCTCGCCGCGGCGCTCACCGGGAAGTACAACGGCGGGCCCGCAAAGGTCGCCGTCATGTCCTCGGGGCTCTTCGGCATGCTCTCGGGCAGCCCGACCGCCGACGTGGTCACCACCGGCTCGGTCACCATCCCGGTGATGCAGAAGCTCGGCTACTCGCCACGCCTTGCCGGCGCCATCGAGGTCGCGGCCTCGACCGGCGGCTCGATCCTGCCGCCCGTCATGGGCGCCGCGGTCTTCATCATGGCCGAGTTCACCGGCATCTCCTATCTCGAGATCGTCTTCGCGGCGCTGATCTCGGCCATCCTCTACTACGTCTCGGTGTTCCTGCAGGTCGACCTGCGCTCGCGCCGGATGGGGGCGGGCAACCTCAACCCCGACGAGCTGCCAAAGGCCCGACAGGTGCTGCGCGACGGCTGGCCCTTCATCGTGCCGCTCGTGGTGCTGACCGGCTCTCTGGTGATGCATTTCAGCCCGACCTACGTGGCGCTCTACGGCACCATCGCCCTGCTCGGCACCTGGATCTTCCGCTGGAAGAGCTTCTCGCTGAAGGCGCTCTACGAGGGCGTCGCCCAGACCACCATAAGCATGGTCGCGGTGACCGGCGCCTGTGCCGCCGCGGGCATGGTCATCGGCGGCATCACCATGACCGGCCTCGCCGGCAAGGTCTCGGAGCTGCTGGTGCTGATCGCGGGCTCGAACGACCTGCTGACGCTGGTCATCGCCGCCGCCATGACCATCCTGCTCGGCATGGGCATGCCCACCCCCGCAGCCTACGCGCTGGCCGCCGCCCTCGTGGCGCCGACGCTGGTCGGGGATTACGGCTACTCGCTGCTGCAGGCCCACATGTTCCTGCTCTACTTCGCGGTGCTCTCGGCGATGACGCCCCCGGTCGCCGTCGCTGCCTACGCCGCCGCCGCGATCGCCGACGCCAACCCGATCTCGATCGCGGGCATGGCCTGCAAGCTGGCCGTCGCCGCCTTCGTTCTGCCCTTCACCTTCATGTATGCGCCCGGCATTCTCCTGCAGGGCAGCATCCCGGCAATCGCCTTCGATGCGCTCCGCGTTCTGGTCGTCGTGCTGGCCATCGCCATCGCCTCGGAAGGCTACTGGCGCGGCCCGCTCGGGGCCCCGACCCGGCTGGCGCTCGCCATCGGAGCCTTGCTCATGATCTCGCCCAACCTCATCGCGCTGGCTGTCGGCGCCGTCCTCGTGGCCTTCGGGCTGTGGACGCTCCGCAGCAGCCGCGCGCCCCTCACGGAACTTCGCAAAGACCTCTGAACGTGCAAGACCAGACCACTCCCCCGCTGCCGCAGGACCACAACAAACCGCCGAGGAAATCGGCCTACATCGGCCGGGCCGTCACCCGGCTCGAGGACCGGCCGCTTGTCAGCGGCACCGGGCGCTTCGTGGGGGACATGGACATGCCCCACCAGCTCTGGGCCCGGGTCGTGCGCTCGGCCCATGCCACGGGGCGCATCACCGGCATCGACATCTCCGAGGCGCTCGAGATGCCGGGGGTGGTCGCGGTCTGGACCTCAAAGGACCTGGGCGACCTGCCCGACATCCCGTTCAGGGCCACCAGGATCGAGGGACTCGGACCCTACACCCAGCCCTGCCTTGCCAAGGGCCGGGTGCGCTACGTGGGCGAGCCCGTGGCCATCGTCTTCGCCGAGGATCCCTACCTCGCCGAGGACGCCGCCGAGACGGTCTTCGCCGACATTGACGAGGACGTGGATCCGATCCTCGACGCCCGCGCCGAGCCGGGCGAATTCGCCCCCGGCATCAGCACCGCGCCGCTGACCCTCACCAAGGGCTACGGCGACACCGAGGCCGCCTTTGCGGAGGCCGCGCATGTGGTCGAGCTCGACCTCGCCATCGGACGGCACTCGGGGATTCCGATGGAGACCCGCGGCGCGCTGGCGGCGTGGGACAAGGGGCGCGAACGGCTCGACCTCTGGGGCGCCACCAAGCGGCCGCACTGGAACCGCGACCGCCTCGCCGAGATGTTCGGCCTTTCCCCGAGCCAGGTCGCGCTGCACGAGCCGCATGTCGGCGGTGGCTTCGGCATCCGGGGCGAGCTCTACCCTGAGGACATCCTCGTCTGTCTCGCCGCCATGCGCCTCGAGCGGCCGGTGAAGTGGATCGAGGACCGGCGCGAGCACATGATGGCCGCCAACCAGTCGCGCGAGCAGCAGCACCTGATCCGCGCCGCGGTCGACGCCGAGGGCAGGCTCCTGGCCATCGACGAGACGCTGCACCACGATCAGGGCGCCTATGTCCGCACCCACGGCGCGCGGGTCGCGGACATGTCGATCGGTCTCCTGCTCGGGCCCTACCGCGTGCCCGCCTATGCGGCGCGCGCCCATTACCGGCTGACCGCCAAGACCCCCGCCGCCACCTACCGCGCGCCCTCGCGGTTCGAGAGCACCTTCGTGCGCGAGCGCCTGATCGACGCGATTGCCGCCAGGACCGGAATCGACGCGCTCGAGCTGCGCCGGCGCAACTTCATCGCCTCCGATGAGATGCCCTTCGACCGCCAGATGACGGCGCTTGAATCGGACGTGATCCTCGACAGCGGCGATTATGTCGGGCTGCTCGGCAAGGCCGAGGCCTTCTGCGGGCTCGACGCGCTGCGTACCGAGGCCGCCGGGCGGCGCGCCAGGGGCGAATGCGTCGGCGTGGGTCTTGCCTATTTCGTCGAGAAAAGCGGCCTCGGGCCCTCCGAGCTGGTGCGCCTGACCGTGCAGCCCGACGGCAGCATCGAGATCGTGACCGGCGCCGCCTCGCTCGGTCAGGGGATGGAGACCGCCGTCGCCCAGATCGCCGCCGACACGCTGGGCGCCGACTACCGCGCCTGCCGCGTCATCCATGGCGACACCGACCGCATCGCGCACGGCTGGGGCGCCCACGCCAGCCGCGTCACGGTGATGACCGGCGAGGCCACCCGCCGCGCCGCCGAGACCGTGCGCGAAAAGGCCCGCGAGATGGCCGCCGCCCTGCTCGATTGCGCCCCCGAGGGCATCGAGATCGACGGCGGCGTCGCCACCTGCCGCACCTCCGGCGCCAGCCTCACGCTGGCCGAGATCGCCGCCGCACTCGACCCCGTCTCGCCCAGGCGAGGCGACCGCGAGCCCGGCCTCGCCGCCGAGGCTTGGTACCACAACAAGCACATGAACTACCCCTACGGCGCCCATATCGCGCTGGTGGTCGTCGATGCCGAGACCGGGCGCACCAAGCTCGACCGCTACTGGATCAGCTACGACGTGGGCCGCGCCGTGAACCCGGCGATGATCGAGGGCCAGATCGTCGGCGGCCTCGCGCAGGGGCTCGGCGGCGCGCTGCTCGAGGAGTTCCGCTTCGACGATCAGGGCCAGCCGCTTTCGGTCACCTTCGCCGACTACCTGATGCCGACCTCGGCCGAGATGCCCGACTGCCAGGTGCAGATCCTGCAGGACGCGCCCTCGCCGCTGAACCCGCTCGGGGTCAAGGGCTCGGGCGAGGCGGGCGTGACCGGCTCGGGTGCCGCCATCGCCTCGGCCATCGACGACGCGCTGCAAAGGCCCGGGCTCGTCACCCGCCTGCCGGTGACGCCGCAATACCTCAAGGCGCGCATCGCCGAATACGACGCGGCGCGGGCGGAGGGTTCGGAATGACGCCCGACGACACCACCCTCGTCGGCCGCTCGGTGCCCCGGCGCGAGGACCGCGCGCTGGTCGCGGGCCAGGGGCGTTACCTCGACGACATCGCAAGCCCCGGCGGGCTGCACGCGGCCTTCCTGCGCAGCCCCTACGCCCACGCCACCATCGGCGGGGCCGATCTCGACGATATCCGCGCCATGCCCGGGGTCGTCGCCGTCTACACCGCGAAGGAGCTGGCCGCCCTGCTCCCCGGCGGGCAGCGGCTGGCGACGGGCCTGCCCTCCTCGTCCATCGCCTTCGCGCTCGACCGCCCGATCCTCCCCGAGGCAGAGGCCGTCTACGTGGGCGAGGCGCTCGCCATGGTCGTGGCCGTGACCCGCGCCGAGGCCGAGGACGCCGCCGAGGCCATCGACCTCGATCTCGACCCGCTCGACCCGGTGGCCGACCTCGAAAGCGCCGCGCGGGACGATGCGCCCAAGGCCCACGCCCACCTGCCGCACAACCGGCTTGCCAGCTTCGGCTTCGACTACGGCGACATCGGGGCGGCCTTCGACGGCGCCGCGCATGTGGTCTCGCGCCGGTTCCGCATCGACCGGGGCGGCGCGCATTCCATGGAAGGGCGCGGCGTGCTGGCGGCGCCCGACGCGATGACCGGGCGGCTCTCGGTCTGGTCCTCGACCCAGACCCCGCACGCGCTCAAGCGCCACATCTGCACGCTGCTCGCCCGCGACGAGGGTGACGTCGACGTCACCGCCCCCGACCTCGGCGGCGGCTTCGGTCCCAAGCTCGTCACCTACCCCGAGGAAATCGCCGTCGCCGCCGCGGCGCAGGCGCTCGGCCGCCCGGTGCGCTGGGTCGAGGACCGGCGCGAGCATTTCCTCGCCGCCTGCCAGGAGCGCGAGCAGCTCTGGACCGTCGAAATGGCCTTCGACGCCGGCGGCCGCATCCTCGGCCTGCGCGGCACGCTGCTGCACGACCACGGCGCGTGGACCGCGCGCGGGCTCAACGTGCCCTACGCCTCGGGCATGATGCTGCCGCTGATGTACGACGTGCCCGCCTATGACCTGAACATCGTCGTCACCGTCACCAACAAGACGCCCGTCACCCCGGTGCGCGGTGCCGGCCAGCCGCAGGCGACCTACGTGATGGAGCGCCTGCTCGACGCCGGCGCCCGCGTCTGCGGGCTCGACCGCGCCGAGATCCGCCGCCGCAACCTCGTGACACCGGACCGGATGCCCTGCCCGCGCCCGCTCAAGCTGCGCTCGGGCGAGCCCGTCGTGCTCGACAGCGGCGACTACCCCGAGACCCAGCGCAAGGCGCTCGACGGTATCGGCTGGGACGGGTTCGAAACCCGCCGCGCCGAGGCCCGCAGCCGCGGCAAGCGGCTTGGGGTCGGCCTTGCCAACTACGTCGAGGGCACCGGCCGCGGACCGTATGAAACGGTGAGCGTGCGCATCGCGCGCGACGGCCGCGTCAAGGTCAACACCGGCGCCGCCGCCATGGGACAGGGCGTCGGCACGGCGCTGGCGCAGATCGTCGCCGACCACCTCGGGCGCGCGCCCGCCACCATCGACCTGACGCTGGGCGACACACGCGAGCCCTACGGCTTCGGCGGCTTCAACAGCCGCCAGACCGTGGTCGCCGGCGCCTCTGCCGATGCCGCCGCACGGATCGTGCGCGGCAAGGTGCTGCAGGTCGCGTCGCACCTGCTCGGCCTGCCCGGGGACGCGCTCGACATCGAGGCCGACCGGGTGGTCGTGAGGGGCAGCAACAGCGGCCAGAGCCTGTCGCTTGCCGAGATCGCCACCGCCTCCGAGGGCCTGCCCGGCTACCGCCTGCCCGGGATCGAGACCCCTGGCCTGCAGGCCACCGAGCGCGTGCTGGTCGAGGGCATGGCCTTTGCCAACGGCGCGCTCGCCGCCGAGGTCGAGGTCGACGAGGCCACCGGCGCGGTGCGGGTGGCGAGGCTCTTCCTCGCCCATGACTGCGGCCGCATGGTCAACCCGCAGATGGTCGACGGCCAGATCATGGGCGGCCTCGCCCACGGACTCGGCAATGCGCTCTATGAGAAGATGAGCTTTGACGACGAGGCCCAGCCCCTGACCGGCAGCCTCGCCGACTACCTTCTGGTCAGCAGCGCCGAGATGCCGGTGATCGAGATCGCGCACAGCGAAAGCCTCAGCCCGCAGAACGCGCTCGGCGTAAAGGGCGTAGGCGAAAGCGGCGTGATCCCCACCGCCGCCGCCATCGCCTCGGCGGTGGAACACGCGCTCGAGGATCTCGGCGTCGAGATCGCCGAGGCCCCGCTGACGCCGCAGGCCCTGCATGCCGCGATCCGCGCGGCGAAGGCCGCGAAAGGAGACACGACATGACCATCCCCCGTCCGCAGGCGCTGCTCGACCAGCTTGTCACCGCCACGCGCATCCTCGTGCACGAGGGCGTCATGGATGTCTTCGGTCATGTCGCCCTGCGCGATCCCTCGGACCCGGGCGTGTTCTGGCTCGCCCGCGCCGGGGCGCCCGCGCGGCTGACCGCCGGTGACCTCCTGCCCTTCGACCTCGACGGCGCCCCGCTCGAACCCACCGATGCCGCGCTCTTCTCCGAGCGCTTCATCCACGCCGCCGTGTTCCGCGCCGATGCCACCGCGCAGGCCAGCGTCCACCACCATGCGGCCGCCCTCATGCCCTATTGCATGGGCGGCCGCCCGCTGGTGGCGCTCAGCCAGACCGGTGCCTGGATGGGTGCCGAGGTGCCGCTCTGGGACAGCCGCGCGTCCTTCGGCGACACCAACATGCTGGTGACCGACATGGCGCAGGCGACCGACCTCGCCGCCGCCCTCACCCCGGGCCGCATCGTGCTGATGCGCGGCCATGGCGTGCTGGTGACGGGCACGGGCCCCGAGGACGTGGTGTTCCGCTGCATCCACGCCTGCCGCGAGGCCGAAACCCTGACCGCGGCCCTGACCCTTGGCCCGGTGACCCCGCTGTCCGAGGGCGAGATCGCCCTTGCCGGAACCCCCGCCCCTGCGGCGGTCCGGCGCGGCTGGGACCACTGGACCGCCCGCCTTCCCGGCGACACGACCTATCGAAAAGGAGCGCAGTGATGAAACCCGCGCCGTTCACCTATTACCGACCGACCAGCCTCGGGGATGCCGCGCAGCGCCTGCGCGACGGCGCCGACGAGGGCGCGCTGGTCATCGCCGGCGGCCAGAGCCTCGTTCCCATGATGGCGCTCCGGGTGGCCTACGCGACCGAGCTCATCGACCTGAACGCGCTGGACGGGCTCGGCACGCCGCGGGTCGAGGGCGACAGCTTCGTGATCCCGACCCTCACCCGCCACGCCACCTTCCATGACACCGAAGCCGCGCCCGCGCCGCTCGGCGCGCTGCTGCACGGGGTGGCCGAGCACATCGCCCACTACCCGATCCGCCAGCGCGGCACCTTCGGCGGCTCGCTCAGCCACGCCGACCCCTCGTCGGAATGGTGCCTGGTGACCGCAACCCTGGACGGCACCATCCACCTGCTCTCGGCGGACGGGCCCCGCACCGTGGAGGCCGCCGACTGGAGCGATGGCCCCATGAGCACCACGCGCGAGCCCGACGAGATCCTCACCGAAGTGCACCTGCCGCTGCTGCCCGGGAACACGCTCTGGGGCTTCTACGAGTTCAACCGCCGCGCCGGCGACTTCGCGCTCGGCATGGCCCTCTGCGTGCTCGAGATGGACGGCGACAGCGTCGTCGCCGCCCGCATCGGCCTCGGCGGCATCGAGGACCACCCCCGCCGCATCCCCGAGGCCGAGGACGCACTCGTGGGCCAGCCCCTTGACGCGGCCAGCATCGGTGCCGCCGCCTCCGCCGCAATGCAGGCCGTCGACCCGATGGAAGACACCACAACCTCTGCCGGGTACCGCCGCGACCTGACCGGCACCGTGATCACCCGCGCGCTCGAGGCCGCCCGCAACCGGGCGCCCGCACCGGCCGAAACCGCCTGAGGACCCCGATATGTCAGACAAGACCGACATCACCCTGACCGTCAACGGAACCGAGCGCACGATCTCCTGCGTGCCGCGCAAGACCCTTGCCGATGCCCTGCGCGAGGATTGCCGCCTGACCGGCACCCACGTCGGCTGCGAGCACGGCGTGTGCGGCGCCTGCACCGTCATGGTCAACGGCGCGCCGGTGCGCTCGTGCCTGATGTTCGCCGTGCAGGCCGAGGGCGCCGAGGTGCGCACCGTCGAGGGGCTCGCCCCCGAGGGCGGGCTCTCCGAACTGCAGCAGGCCTTCATCGACAACCACGCACTGCAATGCGGCTTCTGCACGCCGGGCTTCCTCATGCTGATCACCGGCGCGCTCGAGAAGGACCCCGGGATGAGCGACGAAGACCTGACCGAGGTGCTCTCGTCCAACCTCTGCCGCTGCACCGGCTACCGCAACATCGTGCGCGCCGCGCTGGCGGCCGCACCCGCCATCCGCGCCCGGGCCAGGGAGGCCGCCGCATGAGCCTGATCACCCTCAAGACCCACGACCGCTACGACTACAGCCCCCTGCCCCAGCGCCCGGATTTCGCCTGGCCCGGGGGCAAGCGCCTGTCGGTGGCGATCTGCAACAACATCGAGGTGTTCAGCTTCCGCGACGGGCTCGGCAGCGACAGCGCCCAGGTCGGCGCGCCGCAGACCTCGCGAAACTACGCGTGGCGCGACTACGGCAACCGCGTCGGCCAGTGGTACCTCTTCGACCTGCTCGACGAGATGGGCCTGCCCGCCTCGCACAACTTCAACTCGCTGCTCTTCGATCACTGCCCGGCCATCGCCGACCGCATGATCGCCCGCGGCGACGAGTTCATCGGCCACGGCCGCAGCAACGCCGAACGGCAGGACGTGCTGCCCCCCGCCGAGGAAGAGGCGCTGATCCGCGAAGCCTACGACGCGATCACGGCCTATACCGGCAAGGCCCCCGCGGGCTGGCTCGGGCCCTATCTGGCGCAGACCGACATCACGCTCGACCTGCTGCGCGAGGTGGGCTTCTCCTACGTGCTCGACTGGCCGGCGGACGACCAGCCGTTCTGGATGCGCACCCGCACACGGCCGATCCTCTCGGTGCCCTACTCCATCGAGGTCAACGACAGCCCGGTCATGGCCTTCCGGCAGGAGGGCCCGGCGAGCTTTGAGCGCATGATGATCGACCAGTTCGACGAGATGCTTCTGCAAAGCGCCAGGTACCCGCTCTGCTACACCATCGTGCTGCACCCCTTCGTGATCGGCCACCCCTACCGCCTGCGTGCCCTGCGCCGGGCGCTCGCGCATATCATGGAACACCGCGACGACATCTGGATCACCACGCCGGGCGCCGTCGCCGAGCATTACGCAACCCTCTTCCCCGCAGGCTCCGCATGACCGGCAAGATTTGGGACGACTTCATCACCGAGCGTGACCGCAAGGTCTTTGCCGCGGCGGGTTACGGCGTGCGCGGCACCCTGCCCGCCCGCCCCGCGCTGCTGCTCGTGGGCTTCAACCAGGGCAACCTCGACACCATCCCCTCGGCGCAGGCGGCGCTCGACGCGGTGCGGCCGCTGGTGACCGCGGCCCGCGCGCAGGGCCTGCCGGTGATCCACGCCACCGGCGCCACCCGCCCCGACGCATGGGACCGCCCGCAGGAGGACGGCCGCGCGGCGGGTGCCGACCCGCTGGCCGAGACCGCCTTAGCAGAGGCGCTGCAACCCGCGCCCACCGACATCGTGATCCGCCGTCAGGCGCCGTCGGCCTTCTTCGACAGCGACCTCATGAGCCTGCTGAACCTGCTCGGCGCCGACGGCATCGTCATCGCGGGCGGCGCCACCGCCGGGGCCATGCGCGCCACGGTGATCGACGCGTTCAGCCTCAACCTGCGCGTCGCCATCGCCGAGGACGCCTGCTTCGACGCCTGGGAGGCCAGCCACGCCATGGCGCTCTGCGACCTGCAGGCGAAATACGCCGACCCGCTGAGCGCGGCCGGGCTCGCCGACTGGGTCGCCACCCTGCCCGGCGACATGTTCGCCCTGCCGAAGGGCTGCGCCGACAAGCGGCTCGACCTCATGCCCGCCTACGGAAAGATCCCCCGATGATCTGGGACGACTACCTCTCTGCCGCAGATCGCGACCGCCTTGCCACGACCGGGCTCACCGGGCCTGCGGGCCTTGGCCAGCGCCCCGCGCTTCTGGTCATCGACGTGTCCTGGGGCTTTGCGGGCGACCGGCCCGGCGAGGACATCCTCGACAGCATCCGCCGCTGGCCCAACTCCTGCGGGGCCGAGAGCTGGGACGCGGTCGACCGCATCGCCGCGCTCTGCACCGCCGCCCGCGCCCGCGGGATCCCGGTGCTCTACACCACCGGCCGCGCCCGCGGCGACGCCTGGGACGTGGGCAGCTGGTCGTGGAAGAACTCGCGCACCGGCGAGCAGGTGCCCGCGACGCCGCAGGACCGCGACGCCAACGAGATCGTCTCGGCGCTGACGCCCGAGGCGCGCGACCTGCTGGTCTACAAGCGCAAGCCCTCGGCCTTCTTCTCGGCCCCCACCGCCACCCATCTGCGCCGCCTCGGCTGCGACAGCGTGCTGCTGACCGGGACCACCACCTCGGGCTGTGTGCGGGCCAGCGCGGTCGACGCCTACAGCCACGGCTTCAAGGTCGCCGCCATCGAGGACGGCTGCTTCGACCGCGCCCAGTCGAGCCACGCGGTGGCGCTCTTCGATATCGCCATGCGCTACGGCGCGGTGATCGACAGCACCGCGGCGCTCGGCCACATGGCGGCGCTCGCGGCCCCCTCGGCCCCCGCCCTGCCGGGCTGACCACGACCCCCGCGACAAACGGAAACGGCGCCCGCGAGGGCGCCGTCTTTCGTTTTGCAGACGTGGTTTTCCGGTGCTGACCCTCAGCGGGTCAGCGACGGCAGGAAGGTCACCAGCGGCGGGAAGGCCGCCATGATCACCATGCCGAGGATGAAGATCCACACGAAGGGCCATGCCGAGCGGAAGATCGCGGTCATCGGCTCGTTCGGGGCAGACCCCTGCAACGCGAAGAGCACGTAGCCGAAGGGCGGCGTGATGCCCCCGACGGTGATGTTCACGAGGAAGATCAGCCAGAACCACAGCGGATCGAAGCCGTAATGCGCCACGATGGGCGAATAGATCGGCACAACGATCAGCATCAGCGCGGTCTGGTCGATGAACATGCACATGATGAAGGGGAAAGCCATCAGCACCAGCAGCATCGCCCAGCCCGGCAGGTCCATGGCGCTGATCATCGAGGTCATGGCCGAGATCCCGCCGCTCATCGCGAGCAGCTGGCTGAACATCTTCGACGACGCCATGATCAGCAGGATCATCGCCGAGATCCTGGTGGCCGAGAGCACCGACTCCTTCAGCACCGAGAAGCTCAGCCGCTCGTAAATCATCGTCGTCGCCAGCGCGCCCAGCACGCCGGTCGCCGCCGCCTCGGAGGGCGTGGCGATGCCGGCCATGATGAAGCCCATGATCGAGCCCACGATGATGGTGAAGGGCGCAAGCGACAGCAGCGCCTTCAGCACGTCGCCGGGGCCGCGCTCGGGCGGCACGTCCTCGGCGTCGGTGTCGAGCGACGGGTCGAGCCGGATGCGGATCAGGATGTAGGAGACGAAGAGCACCGCCAGCATCAGACCCGGCACGATGCCCCCCACCAGCATGTCGCCGATCGAGACCCCCGCCAGCGTGCCCACGATGATCGCCAGCAGCGACGGCGGGATGATCGGCGCCAGCGACGCGCCTGAGACGATGGCGCCCATGGCCAGCGTCGACGAGCCGCCGCGCTCCTTGATGCCCGGCAGCAGGGTCTTGCCCAGCATCGCCGCCACCCCCATGGCCGCGCCCGAGAGCGCGCCGAAGACGGTCGAGAGCACCACCGCCAGCACGAACTGGCGGCCGCGCACCCGGCCCACCAGCACCTCGATGGAGCGGAACATGACGGTCAGCGCCCGGCCCCGGAACAGCAGCTCTCCCAGCAGGATGAACAGCGGGATCGCGGTGAGCGATCCGGTGGTGGCGGTGTCGTAGATCGAGTTCGCCAGCAGCTTGAAGCCGTTGGCGCCGAGCAGCAGGAAAGTGCCGCCGACGTTGACGATCAGGAAGGTGACGAAGATCGGCAGCCCGGTGCCGAAGAGCAGCAGCAGCGCGCCGGTCAGCGCGAAGACGGCAGTGATCCCGGTGATCATTGCGCCCCCTCCGCGACCCTGTGGTCAGCCCGCACGAGCTGCGCCAGCAGCACCAGTCCCGACATCAGGAACCCGTAGGCGATGGGCGCCGCGACGATCCACTTGGGGATCGCGATGAGCGACATGGTGTCGATGCCGCGCTCGTAGTTGTAGAGCGTCTGCTGCAGCGCGAGCCAGCCCACCATCAAACAGACCACGGCCGAGATCAGCAGCCCGAGCCGCACCGCCATGGCCTCGATCCCGGCGGGCAGCCTGCCCTTGAACACCGTGACCGAGACATGCGCGCCGTCGCGCGTCAGCAGCGGCATGGCCAGGAAGACGGCGCCGCAGAGGAAGTACTTCACGAAGTCGCTTGCCCAGGCGGTCGGGGCGTTCAGCAGGTAGCGCATGAACACCTCGATCGAATAGCTGGCAAGGATCCCCACCACGCAGAGCGCCCCGGCCCAGGCGCCCAGCCCGACCACCAGGTCCAATGCGCGCCACGGCCCCGAGGGTCCGGGCGTTCGGGGTTCAGTCGTCATCTTGGGGCGCCTCCTTCGCGGGGTCCTTGGTCGTGTCATTGGCCCGCATAACCGGGAAAGGCCGCCCCCGGAGAGCTCCGGAAGCGGCAATGGGTCCCTCGGAGGATCCGGTTCAGAAGTTGATGCCCGCGTCGTCCACGGTGGCCTTCAGGGCCTCGACCGTGGCGCCGCCCTTCTCGATGCCAAGCGCCCAGACGCCCTCGGCCCAGTCGTGCTCCATGGTGGCGGCCGCATCGCCGCACATCTCGGTGGCTTCCATGCCGTTTTCCTCGAGCGCGGTCTGCTCGGCCGCGGCGACGTCGGCGAGCGTGTCGATGGAGCTCACCTCAAGCGCCTTGCCCTGCTCGAGCAGCAGCGCCTGCTCGGCCTCGTCGAGGCCGTTCCAGGTGTCGAGGTTCATCAGGATCATGTAGGTCGCGGTGCCAAAGGCGGGACGGAGGAAGTACTTCGCCACCTCGTACCAGCCATAGTCCAGCGCGCCGATCACCGGCCACGCCGCGCCGTCCACCACGCCCTTCTCCAGCGCCGAGTAGATCTCGGCCGGCGGCAGCACCACCGGCTGGCCGCCCAGCGACTGGATCAGCGAGGTGTAGGTCGCGCTGCCGCGGATCTTGAGGCCCGCGAAGTCGCAGCTTTCGCCGATCGGGTCGCGCAGGAAGACGTTGTAACCGTTCGGCAGGGTCGGCAGCGCGATGAGCTTGAGCCCGATCTCCTGATAGGCCGCGTCGACCGCATCCCATGCGCCCGAGTCGCGGCGCGCCGCCGGATCGGCCTGGATCGCGTCGGTCACCATGCCCACGGCGATCTCGTTCGAATGGTAGGCGCCCGAGGTGAAGAGCATGTCGAAGACGCCCGCCGCCACCGGCTGCAGTTGCTCGAAGGGCGGCACGGCTTCGGGGCCGGTCATCGCGATGGTGCTCTCGCCGCCCGAGGCCTCGGAGACCATCTCGGCGAAGACGTCGGCGACCTTGGGGACGATGGGATAGGAGCTGTCCCAGCTCGCGAGCATGCGGAAGTCCTCGGCCGCGGCGGCGGTCGCGAAGCTGCCGGCGGTGATGGCGACGGCGACGGAAGCCTTCAGCGACTTGTTGATTTTTGAGATCACGGGACGGATCCTCTCCATTTTGAAAATCTGTACCAATATTGGCACTACGAATCCGAACCGGGCAACAGTTCTGTGCCAAATCTCTGAAATTTCCCCCAACCGCGCTGAATTAATAGACATTCGCTCCGATCAACCCGCCGCGGCGCCCGCATAGCGTGCAGATATGTCCGGAAATCGGATCGGTAGCGCTGTCCCATTTTCTACACTAAAGGCGTCTGACCGGGACGGTGCCGGGCCGAACCGGCGCCCTCACGCGGCAACCGCCCGTGCCGGAGCCCGGGTGGCGAGATCGTCAGACCTCTGCCAGCTGCGCCGCGCAGGGGCACGAGCAGATGTCGCCGACCTCGGCACGGCCCACCCCGAGGGTCTCGCCCAGGGTCGTGCCCTCGCAGCCGGTCTGCACCAGCGCACGCGTGACGCAACGGCACCGGTCGGGACAAAAGAGGCGAGATTCCCGCCCTGAGAGCCGCCTGGCGGGGTGTTTCGGGCAGAAAACCACTTGCGCGACTCGTGGTTGGTCGGCAATAGTCACGAAAAACATCCGGAACACGCCAAAAACCGTGAACACGGATAACAAAATCCGGCGAGGCACCGGGACCAAGAGACAAGCCATCGGGGGACGTTCGTCACCACGGGGCCAGACAGTGAGCAGGATACCGCGCGAATGCAGGATATCACCGAAGACGAAGACCTGAATACGGTCATTCGTCAACATTCCGAACGGCTGACCGCGCAGCTCCATGCGCAGGCCGAGAGCCTGTTCCCGCCGGACGCCTCCAAGGAGATGCGCAAGTTCACCTCGGGCGAGGCCGCGGCCCTGCTCGGCGTCAACGATTCCTACCTGCGCAAGCTGCATCTCGACGGCAAGGGCCCCTCGCCCGAGCTCACCTCCGGCAACCGCCGGCATTATTCCGTCTACGACATCCACGAGCTCCGTACCCTGCTCGAGAAGACCGCCCGCAAGCCCGGCGACTATCTGCCCGGGCGGCGCCTCGCTCCGGAGGGCAGCGAGAACAAGTATCTCGACCACCTGCAGGTCATCGGCGTGATGAACTTCAAGGGCGGCTCGGGCAAGACCACGAGCTCGGCCCATCTCGCGCAGCGCCTTGCCCTGCTGGGCTACCGCGTGCTTGCCATCGACCTCGACCCGCAGGCCTCGCTCACCGCGCTGCACGGGGTCCAGCCCGAGTTCGACCTGCCCGACGGCGGCACGCTCTACGACGCCATCCGCTACGACGACCCGGTGCCGGTCACCGACGTCATCCGCCCGACCTACATTCCCGGCCTCGACCTCATCCCCGGCAACCTCGAGCTCATGGAATTCGAGCACGAGACCCCCCGCGCGCTGGCGCAGGGCAATGCCGGGCTGTTCTTCTTCCGGGTCAAGGACGTGCTCTCGCAGGTCGACGACCGTTACGACGTCGTGGTCATCGACTGCCCGCCGCAGCTGGGCTTCCTGACCATGTCGGCGCTCTCGGCCGCCACCGGCGTGCTGGTCACCATCCACCCCGAGATGCTCGACGTCATGTCGATGTCGCAGTTCCTGCGCATGACCGCCGACCTCATGGACGTGATCGCCGAATCCGGCGCCGACATGAAGCACGACTGGATGCGCTACCTGCTGACCCGCTACGAGCCCACCGACGCGCCCCAGAACCGCATCGTCGCCTTCCTGCGCACCATGTACGCCGAAAAGGTGCTGAACGCGCCGATGCTGAAATCCACCGCCATTTCCGACGCCGGCCTGACCAAGCAGACGCTCTACGAGGTCGACCGCAGCGCCTTCACCCGCGCCACCTACGACCGCGCTCTCGAAAGCCTCAACGCGGTCAACGACGAGATCGCCGCCCTGATCCAGAAGACATGGGGGCGCTGAGCGGGACCATGGGCGCGACGAAGAGGAGCCAGACGCGATGAGCGACACCCGCAAGAAACGCATGTCGATGCTCGACAGCCTCGCCGCCGCCGGAACCACCGGCGGCGCAGGCGCACCCATGATGGCCAGCAACCGCGCCCTGCGCTCGGCCCGCGACGCGGTCGACAGCCACCGCGTGTGGGAGCTCGACCCGGGACAGATCGACGACAACCGCACCCGCGACCGTCTCGACCCCTCCGACGTGGTCGACCTGCGCGACGCCATCGAGGCCAACGGCCAGACCGTGCCGATCCTGGTGCGCCGCAACCCCGAACAGGACGGGCGCTACCTGCTGGTCTACGGCCGCCGCCGGCTCGAGGCGATCCGCGGCTCGGACAAGGTCACCAAGGTGCGCGCGCTGGTCGCCTCGCTCGACGAGCGCGACGCGATGACCGCGCAGATCTCCGAGAACATGGCCCGGCGCGATCTCTCCTTCATCGAGAAGGCGCTTTTCGCCCGCGAGCTCGTCGACACCGGCTTCGGCAACCAGAGCCAGGTGGCCGAGGTGCTGACCGTGACCAAGTCCTCGATCTCCATGGCGCTGACCGTGGCCGAGCTGATCGGGCGCGATCTCGCGCTCGCCATCGGCGCCGCCCACGGCATCGGCCGCCCCCGGTGGGAGGCCATGGCCCGCGCCATCGAGGAGAACCGCGCCGACCGGGACGAGCTGGCCCGCATCGCCGAGGACGTCCACACCCAGGCGCAGGTCGCCATGGTCCGTGGCGAAGCGGTCCCCGAGGATGCCTCCGTCGCCGCCTTCGAGGCGGTGATGAAGCATCTCGCCCCCTCCCCTGCCCGCTCCGCGAGCGCCAAGACCCCTGTGGCGCCAAAGCCACGGCGGCAGGCGCTGGTGGTGGACGGTCGTAAGGCAGGTGTCCTGAAACGCACCGCCAAGGGGCTGGCCATCGACCTCGACGACCCCCGGTTCGCCGACTGGATCGAGTCCGAGGCACAGGCCGTCATCGCAGAGCTTCACGCGCGCTGGAAAACCCGCGCGGAAGATTGAGCAGTCAACGATAACAAAGAGATAGGAGGCACGAGCCCGACAAAGAAAGAGCCCCGCAAAGCTTACGCTCCACGAGACCCTGACTTGTTCTTAGCACCCTCAAGGTAGTGTCCGGAGCCTTTGACCGCAAGTCGAATTCGATTCGCGGCGCGGGATTTTTTTGTCTTCGTGAATGAAAACATGGGTTATCACCCCATCACGCCTTTTGGGCGAACGGCCAAGGCTGTCCTCACCTCATTGCAGGTCCGGCAGCCGGTCGCCGCTCCCCCCTGCCCGCTCGACAAATGGCAGATCCTGCGCGACCTCACCGCCGCCCGTGCCCGGTTCGGTCTCTCCGACCGCGACATCACGCTTCTGCAGGCGCTGCTGAGCTTCCATCCCGGCGCCCGGCTCGATGCCTCCGAGCCGCTGGTGGTCCACCCGTCGAACGAGACGATCTGTGCCCGCGCCAACGGCATGCCCTGCTCGACCATGCGCCGCCATCTGGCGCGGCTGGTCGAGGCAGGCCTTCTGGTCCGTCGCGACAGCCCCAACGGAAAGCGCTACGCCCGCCGCATCGCCGGGACCAAGATCGCCTTCGGCTTCGACCTGAGCCCCCTGCTCCACCGTGCCGCCGAGATCGCCGACGAGGCCGCTGCCGCCCGCGCCCTCGAGCAGCAGCGCAAGGCCCTCCGCGAGACCGCCAGCCTCCTGCGCCGGGATCTCGCCGCCCTGGTCGAGTTCGGTGCCGCCGAGCAATCCGACCCGCTCTGGGACGCCTTCTCCGACCTCGCCCGCCTCACCGCGCGCCAACTGCGCCGCAAGCTCGACCTCGACGCCCTGCGCGACATGGTGCTCGAACTCCACGACGCGGTGGCCCGCGCCACCGCTCTCTTCGCCTCTATTACACCTGAAATGAGCGGCAACGCCGCCCGGAATGAGCAGCACAAACAGAGTTCACATAAAGATAATTTAGATTCTGAACAGACCGCACGATGCGAAGATGCTTTCGTCACGGATGCGCTTTATTGCTCAACCGTCGAGGCGCTTGGCCTGCATGCTGAGAAAGCTGAGGGTGGCGTCAAGGCTGTACCTGTCAACGACGCTGAAGAAATTGATGACGTCGCAACAGCCGTTCACGAGACAAACGTCGAAAAGCGTGGAGCCTGTTCGGAGACAGGCACGCTCCAGAAGACCACCCCCATCGCTACGGGGAACGAAGGAATCGAAGCCGCTCAGGAGATCGCGTCGAAGCCGGCCGACAAGCGCACCGGCGCATCCACCCCTGACGCGCAGACAGCCGCGGAAAGCGGTGCGAAGACCGGTCGCTCCGAGGCCAGCGCGGCCGAGACCGAAGGCCATCAAGGACAAGCGATCAAACGCGCGGGCGCCAACGCTGAGGTCGCAGAGACGAATGCTCCCGTCGCTTTCGCGTCCGTGGCGTCGAATCTCGCAGCGTTGCGCCCGCTGGGAGCGGCCCTCGACGTGACCGGAACCGAGCCGGGCCACTCCTCAAAATCGTGCATCAAGTCCGATGGCCAAGACACCCGCGTGCCCGAAGCGACGGCCCCGTTGACCCCGTCCTCCACGGTCGACAACGCGGCGAAACGGCCAGCACCTCCGCCGCTGCGCCTCGTCCTTGGCACGTGTTCCGAGATCGCCGTCTTCACTCCGGATCCGATCCACGACTGGCCGGGCCTGATCCGGGCGGCCGACAAGATCCGCCCGATGACCGGAATCTCCGACTCGGCCTGGCAGGACGCGAAGTCCGCGATGGGCGCTGAACAAGCCTCTGCGACCCTCTGCGCCATGCTCCAGCGCTTCTCCGAGATCCGCAATCCCGGCGGCTACCTGCGCCACCTCGCGAAGAAGGCCCGCGAAGGAACCTTCTCGCCGACGCGCATGGTCATGGCCCTCGAACACCGCGCCGCCTGAGGAGTTCACAGCTGTGAACCGGCTGAGACCTCCTCGCGGCCTGGTCGTGGCCCTGGACGAGAGCCCGACCAGCCGTTCCTTCTGGACCGTGCCCCGGGCCCGGACGCTGAGCGGTCAGCTTTAAGGATGAAAAGGGCAGCCCTCTCGGCTTCCGGAGCAGACCGAAGGGGAATGCCCATGACGCCGAGTGCGATCACCTGAGCCCTGCGCAAATTCAAAGCCCGGTCGCCGTCGTCAGGTTGACCCGAAACCGATCCCTTCGTCGCTGATACCGGCGGGTCACCTCCACCGAAGCATGTCCCAGATGCGACTGCAACGACCGCTCATCGGTCTCCGCGAAGCTCGCCAGACCCGCCCGCAGACTGTGGCCCGAGAACAGCGCAAGCCGTTCCGCTTCGGGCAGGTCGCTCCGGATCCCGGCATCGAGCACCGTCCGCTTGATCAGCCGCGCCACGTGACGGTCATTGAGGCGTCGTCCCAGAGCCCGCGTCCCATCCCGAGAGGTCGCCACGAAGACAGGCCCCGAGTCGATCCGCGCGAAGTGCAGCCACTGCTCCAGCGCATGCACCGGACAGCTCCGGTCCGAGGACCCACGACCGACTTCGACCTCCCGCAGGCCGGTCCTGGTAGCGAGCAGCAGCAGCGCACCCGCCGGCATGATCTCGACCCAGCCACCGCTCTCCGGCGCGTCATCCCGGTGCCGGTCGAGGCCCACGATCTCGGACCGCCGCAGCCCTCCGGCGTAGCCCAGCAGCAGCATCGCCCGGTCGCGGAGGCCGCGCAGGTCGTGGGGCAGGGTGGCCACCATGGCAAGGATCTCCCCGGCCCGGATCGCCGTCTTTTGCGCCGGAGGCCGCGCGTGATGACGTCGTAGGTCGGCCAGCACAGAGATGATCTGGCGGTTCCTCCGATCCAGCTCCAGCCCGCGCTGCGCGTAGTTCCAGACGAGGCCGGAGAGACGGCGCTCGATGGTGGTCACGGCGAGGGGACGCCTGCCGGTGTGGTCATCTCCGTCAGCTAGCGAGGCCAGGTAGCGCCCCACGATCTCAGGGGCGGGGCAGGGGACGGAGCTCAGGGGATCGAGGCCGTGACGGCGGCACCAGCGGGTGAAGTCGGTCCAGTCCGTGCGGTAGGCGGCAAGGGTGTTGCCCGAGGCAGTCGCGGGATTGGCGCGCCGATCAGGGGCGTGCGTCCCGGCGCTTTGGGAGGGCAGGGACGTGTTGGATGCAGTCTCCGGGACCAAGGGTTGGGTGGCATCGCCCGGGGAGGGACTGTTCGGCTTGTCGGGGTCCTGGGCGGCCATGTTCCGGTAAATCCGCGTCATTCGAGATTGAGGGACAGCTTGATCCATTGTGTCTGATAATGCAAAATTATTGGACATGACTGCGCCATCAAAAGCGCGGCGCTTTTAGTGCTATTCTGTAGGTGAAAGCGCCGTCTTGGGGTCGGCTCACCGCCATGACCTTTGAGCCCGCCAGACTCCCCGACGACACCGACAGCCTACCGCAGCTGCCGGGGTGGGTCACCTCGGGCGCGGCGCTTCTGGTGGTCGACCAGCTGCTGGGCGATCCGGGGCAGGGGGTGCCGGTGCGGCTGCTGGCGAACCGGCTCGCGCTGAGCGCGGCCACGGCAACCTCGCGGATCGTTCTTGCGGCCTTCCGGGCCTCACCGTCGCGGCGCTGATCCTCGCGACGTGGGCCGGCCGGGGCCGGGCGCAGCGGTCGCTGGTATCGACGGGCTCCCCGGTCCCGGGGGCATCGCGGGTCAGGCGTCCGGCAGGTGGGACATGACGTGGTGGAACTTCTCGCCCTGCACGGCGACGTGGTCGCGGAGCAGTTCGGCGGCGCGGGGGGCGTCGCCGGCGGCGATGGCTTCGACGATGGCCTCGTGCTCGTCCATCGACTGCTTCAGGCGGCCGCGCAGGAACAGCTGCATCCGGCGGTAGGGCTTCAGCCGGCGGTGCAGGCGGGCGGCCTCCTGTTCTAGGAAGCGGTTGCCGGACTGGGCATAGAGCAGGTGATGGAAGACGCCGTTCTTCTGGTAGTAGAGATCGACGTCGTTGGCCTCGCGCGCGGCCCGGCATTCCGCGTTGATGGCCCGCAGTTCCGCGATGGCGGCATCGGTGGCGCGCCGGGCGGCGAGCCGGCCGCACACCGACTCGAGCTCTGCCATGACCTCGAACATCTCGAGGATCTCGACCGCCGAGCTGGTGCGGACGAAAACCCCGCGGCGGGGCTGCTGCACCACCAGTCCGGACTGCGCAAGCCTTTGGAATGCCTCGCGTATGGGCGTTCTGGAAACCCTGTGCTCTTCCGCCAGGCTGGCCTCGTCCAGCCGCGCCCCCGGGGCGAAGCGGCCGGTGAGGATCTGGTCCTCGAGGATCTGGGCGATCTGGTCGGACCGGCTGCGGTCGTCGCTGGGGTTCATATTCAGGGTCATGATTTTTGTATACGATAAGGTTGACAAGGTACGCAATCCCCTGCCTGATGGGCCACATTGGCGCCCGGAGGAGAAGCGGTGCCTTGGGAGGAAACATGATGACCAGACGTAGAATCGCGGCGAGCGCGCTCGCCGTTGTCGTCGCCATGGGGGCCGGTGGCGCCTGGGCGGAAACCCTGAAGCTGTCGCACCAGTGGTCCGAGGGCGACGTGCGCCACCAGGTGGCGCAGATGGTGGCCGACGAGGTGAAGGCGGCGGACGTGGATCTCGAGATCCAGATTTTCCCGAACCAGACCCTGTTCAAGGCGCGCGAGCAATACACGCCTCTGTCGCGCGGGCAGCTCGACATGACGATCTTCCCGCTGTCCTACGCGGGGGGCCAGCAGCCGGCCTACAACCTCACGCTCATGCCCGGGCTGGTGAAGAACCACGATCACGCCGCGCGCCTCTCGGCCGCGCCCTTCATGGAGAAAATCGAGGAGGTCATGGCCGGCGACGACGTGAAGACGCTGGTGCACGGCTATCTCGCCGGTGGCTTCGGGTCCAACAAGGGCTGCATCACCAAGCCCGAGGACGTGCAGGGCGTGACCATCCGTGCGGCCGGCAAGTCCTTCGAGGAGATGCTGGCCGGGGCAGGGGCCTCGATCAGCTCGATGGCCTCGTCCGAGATCTACTCGGCGCTGCAGACCGGGGTGCTCGACGCGACCAACACCTCGTCCGAGAGCTTCCTGAGCTATCGGCTCTACGAGCAGCTGAAGTGCTACACCCCGGCGGGCGACACGGCGCTGTGGTTCATGTACCAGCCGCTGCTCATCAACAAGACCACCTTCGACGAGCTGACGCCCGAGCAGCAGCAGGCGCTGACCGATGCCTCGGCCAAGGCCGAAGCCTGGTACCTGGAGCAGGCCAAGGCCGGCGACGAGGTGACCACCAAGGCGTTTGCCGACGCCGGTGTCGAGATCGCCGAGATGACGCCGGAGGATTTCGACGCCTGGCGTGAACTGGCCAAGGAGACCGCCTATCCGGCCTTTGCCGCGTCGCTCGACGGCGGGCAGGAGCTGCTCGACATGGCGCTGTCGGTCGAATGAGCAACGCGCCCGCCGCTTCCGCGACGGCGGGCGCCGATTACCGGCCGCCCGTCGCCCTTCGCGCCCTTGGCGCCGTCTCGACCCTGTTCGGGGTCATCGCCGCGCTGATGATCCTCGCCTCGGTGCTGATCACCTGCCACATGATCTTCGTGCGCGGGGTTCTGGGCCAGTCGACGATCTGGCAGACCGAGGCGGTGATCTACCTGATGATCGGCGCGACGCTGCTCGGCCTGCCCTACGTGCAGAAGCTGCGCGGCCACGTGGGCGTCGACCTGCTGCCGCACATGCTGCCGAGATCGCTGCGCCGGCCGCTTGCCGTGCTCGTCATGGTGGCGACGATCGTCATGGTCGCCGCGATGGTCTGGTACGGGTGGGAGATGTTCCACCAGGCCTGGCGGCGCGGCTGGAAATCCGAGTCGGTCTGGGCTTTCCCGCTCTGGATCACCTACCTGTCGGTGCCGCTCGGCTTCGGTCTCTACCTGCTGCAGCTGCTGGCGGATCTCTGGCTGGCCGTCTTCGGACCCGACACCACGCTTCCCGAACCCCATCCCGAACGGAGCCCTGACTGATGGATCCCCTGACGCTCGGTCTTCTGGTGGCGCTGGCCACCGTGATCGTCCTGTTTTCCGGCGTGTCCGTGGCCGTGGGCCTGCTGATCGTCGCGACCCTGTTCCTCTGGATCTTCGACGGCAGCCGCTCGCTCGAAGCCCTGCCGGAGCTCTTCTACGCGGAGCTCAACAGCTTCGCCCTGCTGTCGATCCCGATGTTCATCATCATGGGGGCCGCCATCGCCTCGACCCGCGCGGGGCCGGACCTCTACGAGGCGCTGGAGCGCTGGCTGACGAAGGTGCCGGGCGGGCTCGTGGTTTCGAACCTCGGCGCCTGCGCGCTCTTCGCGGCGATGTCGGGCTCGAGCCCGGCGACCTGCGCGGCGATCGGCAAGATGGGCATCCCCGAGATGCGCCGCCGGGGCTATCCCGCCGAGGTCGCCTCGGGGTCCATCGCCGCCGGCGGCACGCTGGGCATCCTGATCCCGCCCTCGGTCACGATGATCGTCTACGGCATCGCGACCGAGACCTCGATCGGGCGCCTGTTCCTCGCCGGTGTGATCCCCGGCATCCTGCTGACGCTGCTCTTCATCGCCTGGGCCATCTTCGACACCTGGCGCCGCGGGGCGGCCAGCGCGGCGCTGGTCTCGGCGCGCTACACCTGGCGGCAGCGCTTCGAGATCCTGCCGCGGGTGCTGCCCTTCCTCGCGATCATCGCCGGCGTGCTCTACGCGCTCTACGGCGGGGTGGCGACACCGTCCGAGACGGCGGCCGTGGGCGCGCTGCTCTGCATCGTCGCGGCGGTGCTGATATACCGGATGTACAGCCGCCGCGACCTGTGGGTCGTCCTGCGAGACAGCACCCGGGAAAGCGTGATGATCCTCTTCATCATCGGCGCGGCGGGGGTGTTCAGCTTCATGCTGTCGTCGCTCTTCGTCACCCAGTCGGTCGCGCAGTGGATCGCCGCGCTCGAGGTGAACCGCTGGGTGCTGATGGCGGTGATCAACGTGTTCCTGCTGGTGGCCGGGTTCTTCCTGCCGCCGGTCGCGGTGATCCTGATGTCGGCGCCGATCCTCCTGCCGATCATCACCGCGGCGGGGTTCGACCCCTACTGGTTCGCGGTGATCGTGACGATCAACATGGAGATCGGCCTGATCACGCCGCCGGTCGGCCTGAACCTCTACGTCATCAACGGCATCGCGCCGGACATCTCGCTGCGCCAGGTGCTGGTGGGCTCCATGCCCTTCGTGGGCTGCATGATCCTGGCCATCATCCTCATGTGCCTGTTCCCGGGGCTGGCCACATGGTTGCCCGACGCCGTCATGGGGGCCGCGCTATGAGCCTGCTGTCCGATGTCCTTGCGACGCTGTTCTCGCGCACCAACCGCAACCGGCTGCAGGCCGGCCCCGATGCCCGGAGCACCGAGGCGCTGATCGCGGACCTGCTGTCGGGCCGCGGCGAGATCTCGGGCATGACCACGGCGGCGCAGATCCTCGACCGCTATGACGAGCTCGACGACGCCGGCAAGCTCGCGTTCTTCGACCATCTGGCGGGGGATCTGGGGATCGACACCGATGCGGTCCGGAGCGCCCTCGACGCCTTCGAGATGGAGCAGAGCCAGTCGACCTACGGCGCCTTCCTGAGGGCCGCCGAGCCCCGGCGACAGGAGCTTGCGCGGCGGCTCAACCGGGTGCCGGGCGCGACGCCGCAGCTCGTGGCGATGCGCGGCGACCTGCTGCGGCTGATCCCGCGCAAGGATCCGCGGGCCCGGATCGACCTCGACTTCCAGCACCTCTTCGCCTCGTGGTTCAACCGGGGCTTCCTGGTGCTGCGCCGGATCAACTGGGAGAGCCCGGCCCATATCCTCGAGAGGATCATCGCCTACGAGGCGGTGCATGCGATCGATTCCTGGGAGGACCTGCGTCGCCGGGTCGAACCCTCGGACCGGCGCTGCTTTGCCTTCTTCCACCCGGCGATGCCGGACGAGCCGCTGGTGTTCGTCGAGGTGGCCCTGACCAAGGGCATTCCCAATTCGGTGCAGGGGCTGCTGAAGGACACGCGCGCATCGATGGAAGCGGTCGAGGCCGACACGGCGGTGTTCTACTCGATCTCGAACTGCCAGGCCGGGCTTGCCGGGATCTCGTTCGGCAACTCGCTGATCAAGCAGGTGACCGAGGATCTTTCGGCCGAGCTGCCCAACCTCAAGACCTTCGTAACCCTGTCGCCCATCCCGACCCTGACGCGGTGGATGGCCGAGCAGGGGATCGACCCGAACGGGCTGGACGACGACGGGCTGAAGGCGGCGGCGGCGCAGTTCCTGCTGACCGCCAAGCGCGACGACGGCATGCCCTACGACCCGGTGGCGCGTTTCCATCTCGGGAACGGGGCCTATGTCCATGCGGTGCACGCCGGGGCGGACATGTCGTCCAAGGGGCTGTCCGAAAGCGCCGGGGCGATGGTGAACTATCGCTACGAGGCCGAGAGTTTCGCCGAGAACCACGAACGGTTCGTCGGCCAGAAGGAAGTGGTGGCCAGCAAGGCGGTGCGCGCGCTGGTCAAGGCGCCGGTTGCGGCGTGAAGGGAGATATGACTTTGGCAAACCCGCTCTATGACCGTCTGATCGCGCCGCTCGACGGGCGCGCATCCGATTTCCTGATCCTGCCCGACGGGAGCACCCTCTCCGGGGACGCGTTCCACCGCCTTGCCGCGCAGCAGGCGGGCGCATTGGCCGAGGCGGGCCTTCGCCCCGGCGACCGGCTGGCGGTGCAGGTGGGCAAGTCGCCCGAGGCGCTGGCGCTCTATGCCGCCTGCGTGATGTCGGGCGTGGTCTTCCTGCCGCTCAACACCGGCTACAAGGCCGACGAGCTCGAGTACTTCATCTCCGACAGCGCGGCGAGCGCGGTGATCTGCGATCCCGCCGACGCCGATATCGTGCGCGGCATCGCGGGCTCGGCCCGGGTGCTGACGCTGGACGGGGCCGGGCAGGGGACCTTGTCGGACGCGGCCGCCGCCCAGCCCGAGCGCTTCGCGCCACTCGAGCGCTCGGGCGACGACCTCGCGGCGCTGCTCTACACCTCCGGCACGACCGGGCGTTCGAAGGGGGCGATGCTGAGCCAGTCGAACCTGCTCTCGAACGCGCTGACGCTGGTCGAGGAATGGCGCTTCACCGCCGATGACGTGCTGCTGCACGCGCTGCCGATCTTCCACACCCATGGCCTTTTCGTCGCCTCCAACGTGATGCTCGCCGCCGGAGGTGCGATGATCTTCCTGCCCAAATTCGACGTGGAGACGGTGCTGCGCTTCCTGCCCCGTGCGACCTCGATGATGGGGGTGCCGACCTTCTACACCCGGCTGCTCGACGATCCGCGCTTCGAGCGCGGGCTCTGCCGGGACATGCGGCTCTTCACCTCGGGCTCGGCGCCGCTGCTGGCCGAGACCCACCGCGCCTTCGAGGCCCGGACCGGGCACCGCATCCTCGAGCGCTACGGCATGACCGAGACCAACATGAACACCTCCAACCCCTATGACGGCGAGCGGCGCGCGGGCACCGTGGGTTACCCGCTGCCGGGCGTGGAGCTGAAGATCACCGACGCCGAGACCGGCGCCACCCTGCCGGACGGAGAGGCCGGGATCATCGAGGTCCGCGGGCCCAACGTGTTCCAGGGCTACTGGCAGATGCCCGAGAAGACCCGGGCCGAGCTGCGCGACGACGGGTTCTTCATCACCGGCGACATCGGGGTCATCGACCCGGACGGCTATGTCCAGATCGTCGGCCGCGCCAAGGACCTGATCATCTCGGGCGGCTACAACATTTATCCCAAGGAGGTCGAGCTGGTGCTCGACGACCAGCCCGCCGTGCTCGAAAGCGCGGTGATCGGCGTGCCCCACCCGGATTTCGGCGAAGGCGTGGTCGGGGTGCTCGTGGCAGAACCAGGCACCACGCCCGACCTGACCGCCATCCAGGCGGCGGTGGGCGAGAAGCTGGCGAAGTTCAAGCACCCCAAGCGGCTGGAGGTGGTCTCGGAACTGCCCCGGAACACCATGGGGAAGGTCCAGAAGAACATGCTGCGGGACCGCTTTGCGGAGGTGTTCAAGGGAAAGGGCTGAACGGCGCCCGGGAGGACGGTCACCTGCCGGAGCGCCGTTCCGGACGGGCCGGGTCCGGTCCGCCGTCGAAGATCACGCCCCGGACGCGCGCGCGGCCTCCCGGACGATGACGTCGGTCATCGGCTGCGACAGCATCGGTGCGAGGATCCCGGTCACCTCGGACCAGAAGGCATCGTCGCGGGCGACGGCGGGGGGGAGGATCTCGGTTCCGCGCAGGCCCGCCACGATGTCCGCCGCGTCCTGTCCCGCCGCGATGGCGTGGAGCCGGTCCGCGATGGGGTCGCGCAGGTCGTAGGGGGCGCAGTCATGCGTGCGGCCCGAGACGTGGCGCAGCCAGGCGGCGGCGGCGAAGGCGAAGGCGCGCACCGGCAGGTCGGCGCGCCGTGCGTCGGGGATGGCCGCGAAGATGCGCTGCGGCATCTTCTCGGAGCCGTCCATGGCGATCTGGAAGGTCTCGTGCGCGATGGCGGGGTTCTCGAACCGGCGCAGCAGCGCCTCGGCATAGGCGCCGGTGTCGATGCCCTCGATCGGGGGCAGCGTCGCGGCGGCGGCGGCGAGATGGCGGCGGACAAGTGTTGCGAGGGGGGCGTCGGCCATGACGTCGCGCACATAGGCGTCGCCCGCATGGAACCCGGCATAGGCCAGCATCGAATGGGTGCCGTTGAGCATCCGCAGCTTCATCGCCTCGAAGGCCGATACGTCATCGGTGAAGATCACGCCGGCGGCCTCCCAGTCCGGGCGGCCGAGCGGGAAGCTGTCTTCGACGACCCACTGGAAGAAGCGCTCGGTCTCGACCGCGGCAAGGTCGTCGCAGCCGAGGAGCGTCGCGGCCTCGGCGCGCGTGGCCCCGGTCGCGGCGGGGGTGATGCGGTCGACCATGGTCGAGGGGAAGGCGACCTCGCCGGCGATCCAGGCCGACAGCGCAGGATCGAGGCGGCGGGCGAAATCGACCACGGCGCCGCGCAGCAGCACGCCGTTTTCCGGCAGGTTGTCGCAGCAGAGCACGGTGAAGGGCGCGAAACCCGCCTCGTGGCGCCGGCGCAGCGCCTCGGTCAGCAGGCCGAGCACGCCCTGCGGCGCGCGGGGCGTGGCGAGGTCGGCCGCCACCGCCGGGTGCGACGGGTCGCAGCCCTGCGCGGCGCGGTCGAGCCCATAGGCCTTTTCGGTGACCGTGAGCGAGACGATCCGCGTCGCCTCTGACGCCATCGCGGCGAGCACCGGCTCGGGGTCGCCGGCGGAACAGACCGCATCGGCGACGGCGCCGACGACCCGGGCCGTGGTGCCCTCGGCGCCTTTCTCGATCAGCGTGTAGAGCCCGTTCTGGGGGTGCAGCTCGCCAGACGCCCTGGGCGAGCGCAGCGACACCCCGAGGATGCGCCAGTCGCCGCCCGAGGCCGCCAGCGCGAGATCGGTCAGCGCCGCCTGATGCGCCTTGTGAAAGGCGCCGAGGCCGAGATGCAGGATGCCGACCCCGTGCGCCGCCGGATCGTAGCCCGGGCGCAGACCGGCGGGCACCTGCCCGAGAGAGGTCAGCCGCATGTCAGGCCTCCGCGACGAGGGGGTGCTGGAAGGCGTGGTAGAGGCCGCGCAGCTCGGCCAGCCCCTTGAGGCGCCCGATGGCCGGGTAGCCGGGCTGGGCCTCGCGGCCGATGTCGTCGAGGATGTCCTGCCCGTGATCGGGGCGGAACGGGATCGACCAGTCGGCGCGGCCCTCGGCCTTGCGGCGGGCTTCCTCGGCGACGATGGCGCGCACCATGGCGACCATGTCGGTGTGACCGCTCAGGTGCTCGTCCTCGTAGAACGAGTTCATCACCGCATCGCCCTCGATGGCGACGTTGCGCAGGTGCAGGAAGTGTACCCGGTCGGCCAGCGCCCGGAAGATCGCGACGGTGTCGTTGTCGGGCCGTGCGCCGAGCGAGCCGGTGCAGAGCGTGACGCCGTTGGCGGGCGTGTCCACCGCGTCGAGGATCTTGCGGTAATGCGCCTCGGAGGACATGATCCGCGGCAGTCCGAGCAGCGGGAAGGGCGGGTCGTCCGGGTGGCAGCAGAGCCGCACGCCGAGCTCTTTGGCCAGCGGGGCGACCTCGGCGAGGAAGTCGATCATGTGCCCCTGCAGGCGTTCTTCCGAGATGCTGTCGTACTCGGCGAGATGCGCGCGCACGTCCTCGAGGGTGAATGTCTCGGCGGCCCCGGGCAGGCCGAAGACGACGTTGCCGGCGAGCTGCTCGCGGCGGGCGTCGTCCATCGCGGCGAAGCGCTCGGCCGCGGCAGAGACCACGTCATCGGGGAACTGCCCGGCGGCACCGGCGCGCTGCAGGATGTGGATGTCGAAGGCGGCGAAGTCGATCAGGTCGAAGCGCATGCAGCGCGCGCCGTTGGGCCGTTCCCAGGCGAGATCGGTGCGGGTCCAGTCGAGCACCGGCATGAAGTTGTAGCAGATCACCTCGATCCCGGCCTCGGAGAGGTGGCGCATCGAGATCTTCCAGTTCTCGATGTGGGTCTTCCAGTCGCCCTTCTGCTTCTTGATGTCCTCGGAGACCGGCAGCGATTCGACCACATCCCAGCTCAGGGTGGAGGGCCGGCCGTCCTTGCGGGTGCCGATCTCGCGCTGGCGTTGCGCGATCTCGTCGGGGGTCCAGACCACGCCCGTAGGCACATGGTGCAGCGCGGAAACCACGCCTTCGACGCCTGCCTGCATCATGTCGTCGATGCTCACACGGTCCCGCGGACCGAACCAACGCCAAGTCTGACGCATCGCTAATTCCTCCCTCGGAAGTCATGGCCGGAGCTCGGCCCGCCTTGCTGCCAATCCATAGCAGATCAGAATTCTGTTGACTAGTATGGTAGTATGCAGCACGGTGCGGTGGCAAGGGAGGACTGCAATGGGTATCGAGTCGCTCGACATCGGAAATCTGGACCTGTCGGCACCGGTCGGGCCGCAGCTCACCGCTGCCCTGCGCCAGTCCATCATCCGCAACCAGCTCAAGCCCGGCGTGCGTCTCTCCGAGGCCGAGATCGGCGCCCGTTTCGGCATCTCGCGTCAGCCCGTGCGCGAGGCCTTCATCAAGCTTGCCGAAGAGGGCCTGCTCGAGATCCGCCCGCAGCGCGGGTCGTTCGTGCGCAAGATTTCCCTCGAGGCGGTGATGGATGCGCGCTTCGTCCGCGAGGCGGTCGAGGCGGATATCGTCAAGGCCTGCGCCGCCGATCCCGCCCCCGGGCTGGTCGAGGAGCTGCGCGACCAGATCCAGGCGCAGCAGCGGCTCGTCGACGACCGCCCGGCGGCCTTCGTGCCGCTCGACGACATGTTCCACCGCACGCTGGCGCAGGCCGCCGGCCGGCCCAATGCCTGGGCGGTGATCGAGGGCATGAAGACACAGATGGACCGGGTCCGGCAGATGACGTCGATCAACTTCCCGCTGGCCCATCTCATCACGCAGCACAACGCGGTGGTCGACGCCATCGAGGCGCATGACCCGCAGGCTGCGGAACAGGCGATGCGCGGGCACCTGCAGATGATCCTGCAGGACCTGCCCGCGATCCGTGAAGACTTTCCCGACTATTTCGACCCCTCAGGGGAATAGTCGCGAAAACTCCAAGGCGAATGAAAGGGAGGAAACCATGTTCGTCACCAAGTCTCTCAAGACCCTCATGCTCACCGGGATCGCGACCGTCGCGCTGACCGCGTCGGCGATGGCCGCCGACATGACCCTCAAGCTCGGTCACCCGGCCAACGAGGACAACATCTGGCACAAGGCCTCGATGAAATTCGCCGAGGAGGTCGCCGCCCTGACCGACGGCCGGATCGAGGTTGAGGTCTATCCGAACGAGACGCTCGGCAAGGAGATGGACGTCATCAACGGCATGCAGCTCGGCACCGCGGACATGACCATCACCGGCGAGTCGCTGCAGAACTACGCGCCCATGGCGGCGCTGCTGGCGATCCCCTACGGCTACAAGACGCTCGAGGACATGGACGCGGTGGCCGGCGGCGAGCTTGGCGACAAGATCGAGCAGCAGATCATCGAGAAGGTCGGCATCCGCCCGATCGCCTATTTCGCCCGCGGCCCGCGCAACCTGACCTCGAACCGGCCGATCACCTCGCCCGACGACCTGAACGGGCTGAAGATGCGCGTGCCCAACGTGCCGCTGTTCCTCAACGTCTGGAAGGCGCTTGGCGCGAACCCGACGCCGATGGCCTTCTCCGAGGTCTTCACCTCGCTGCAGAACGGCACCATCGAGGCGCAGGAGAACCCGCTGGCGCTGATCAAGTCGGCCAACTTCAACGAGGTGCAGGACTACGTGAACCTGACCCAGCACGTGCGGTCGTGGATCTACCTGACGCTGTCGGACATGGCGTGGCAGCAGATGTCGGAAGAGGATCAGGCCGCGGTGATGGAAGCCGCCTCGCGGACACAGGCCTGGGAGCGTGAGCAGTTCCTCGCGGACGAGGAGCAGCTCCAGACGCAGCTCGAGGAGCTTGGCATGGAGTTCGTCGAGGTCGACAGCGCGGCCTTCGCCGCCGCCGCCAGGGAAGCGGTGCTGAGCTCGGTCGCCGAAGAGATCCGTCCCGACGTGGAGCAGCTCTTCGCCGAGTGACCGGCCGGGGATCCGTTCCCGATCTTCCGGCGGGCCCGCACCCTGTTGCAGGGCCCGCCTCCCCTCCGGTCCGGTGCTGCGCGCCGCGGCCACAGATCCCTCTCCCCCTCCCGACGAGGACGACCATGGAAAAGTTCACCGCGGTCCTGACCGTCATCGCCCGAGCCGCGACCGGCGTCTCCTTCATGGTCATCATCGTGGCCGTGGTGGTGCAGCTTCTGGGCCGTTCGGGCGTTATCAGCTCGGTCGTCTGGACCGAGGAGCTGACCCGCTTCGCGCTGCTCTACCTCGCCGCCTTCGGGGTCGGCCTGAGCTACCGCTCGGGCAACCTCGTCAACGTCGACATCGTCTGCGAGGCGCTGCCCGGGAAGCTGGCATGGCTGCTGCGGCTGCTCTGCGCCGTCATCACCTGCGCCTTCGGCCTCGTGCTGGTCAACGCGACCTGGCTCTACGTTTCGATCGGCGCGCGCCAGACCGCGCCCTCGCTGGGCGTGCGGATGGACTGGATCCACGCATCGGTGCTGGTGGCGCTGCTGTCGCTGAGCCTCTTTGCCGCGCTGCGCCTGGTCGGAATGCTCACCGGAACGACCGACGGCAAACCCGACCGTCTCGAAGAGGACGCCTGACATGGAACTCGCCATCCTTCTGACCTGCTTCCTCGCGGGTCTCGTCATCGGCCTGCCGGTCGCGGTGACGCTGGGCGTCTCGTCGCTCGCCTACCTGTCGTTCAAGGGCATGCCGCTCGTGGTGATTCCGCAGAAGATGTACGCCGGCATGGACACCTTCGTGCTGCTCTGCATCCCGGGCTTCATCCTTGCCGGCAACCTGATGAACGCCGGCGGCATCACCGGGCGCATCGTCCGCCTGGCGCAGGCCATGGTCGGCTGGATGCGCGGCGGGCTGGGCCTGACCAACGTCGCCGCCTCGATGCTGTTCGGCGGCATCTCGGGCACCGCCGCCGCCGACGCCGCCTCGATCGGGGGCATGATGATCCCCGGCATGAAGAAGGCCGGCTACCCGGCGGATTTCTCCGCCGCGATCACCGCTGCCTCCTCGACCGTGGGGCCGATCATCCCGCCCTCGGTGCCGATGATCATCGTGGGCACGCTGTCGGGCATCTCGGTCGGCAAGATGTTCATCGCCGGCGCGCTGCCGGGCATCCTGATGGGGGTGGCGATGATGATCACCGCCTGGATCATCGCCCGCCGCCGCAACTTCCCGCGCCAGCCGTGGCAGGGCTTCGGAGAACTCGGAAAGGCCTTCCTCGGCGCGTTCTGGGCCGTCGCCATGACCGCCTTCATCGTCGGCGGCCTGCTGATCGGCTTCGCCACCCCCACCGAGACCGCCGTGGTCGCCTCGATCTACGCCTTCGTCGTCGGCGCCTTCGTCTACCGCGGGCTCGAGCTGCGCGACGTGCCGCGCATCGTCATCGACAGCGCCGTTTCCGCCGCGGCCATCCTCGTGCTGGTGGGCCTCGCCAACGTGTTCGGCTGGATCCTCGTCTCCGAGCGCATCCCGCAGATGATCGCGGATTCGGTGCTCAGCGTCACCGACAACAAGTTCCTCGTCATCCTGCTGATCAACCTCGTGCTGCTCTTCGTCGGCATGTTCATGGAGACCATCGCCGCGCTGATCATCCTCTTCGGCCCGCTGCTGGCGCTGGCCACCGGGGTCGGGGTCGATCCGCTGCACTTCGCGGTCTTCGCGGTGCTCAACCTGATGATCGGCCTGACCACGCCGCCGGTCGGCGTCTGCCTGTTCATCTGCGCCGACATCGGCCGGGTGTCGCTGTGGCAGGTGACCCGCGCCATCGGGCCGTTCATCCTGACCAACATCATCGTGCTGCTGCTGGTGTCCTACATCCCGTTCTTCAGCACCTGGCTTCCATCGCTTCTCAGCAACTAGGACGGTTCCCATGACGATCCGCATCGCTCGCCTGCACGGCCGGAAGGACCTGCGCGTCGAAACCCTCGAAGACCCGACCGCCGGCCCCGGCGAGGTCATCGTCGCGATCGGCGCCGGAGGGATCTGCGGCTCCGACATCCACTACTACACCGATGGCGGCATCGGTACGATCCGGGTGCGCGAGCCGATCATCATCGGCCACGAGGCCGCCGGCACGGTGGTCAGGCTGGGCGAGGGCGTCGAGGGGCTTTCGGTGGGCGACCGGGTGGCGGTGAACCCGTCGCATCCCTGCGGCGCCTGCCGGTTCTGTCGCGAGGGCGCGCACCAGCACTGCATGAACATGCGCTTCAAGGGCTCGGCGATGTTCCTGCCGCACGAGCAGGGCTTCTTCCGCGACCGGATCGCCATCGGCGCCGCGCAGTGTCACCCGATCGCCGAGGGCGTGCCCATGGCCGAGGCGGCGCTGGCCGAGCCGCTGGCCGTCTGCTGCCGCGCCGTGACCCGGGCGATGCAGATCGCGGGCCCGCTCGAGGGCAAGCGCGTGCTGGTGACCGGCGCGGGCCCCATCGGCGCGCTCTGCGTGGCGCTGGCGAAGCATTTCGGCGCTGCCGAGATCGTGGTGACCGACCTGCAGGACGCGACGCTGGAGGTGGCGAAGGCAGCGGGCGCAACCCGTGCCATCAACGTCGCCACCGACGGCGGGGCGCTGACCGGGTACGAGGCCGACAAGGGGCAGTTCGACCTGTGCTTCGAATGCTCCGCCGCGGGCCCCGCGATCCGCTCGGCCATCGCCTGCACCCGCCCGCTGGGCACCATCGTGCAGGTGGGCGTGATGGGCGATACGCCGGTGCCGTTCAACATGCTGGTGGCCAAGGAGCTGAACCTCGTCGGCACCCACCGCTTCGATGCCGAGTTCGGGCAGGCCGTCGAGCTCATCAACAGCCGCACCCTCACCCTCGCACCGATCGTCACCCACAGCCTGCCGGTCGATCAGGTGCAGGCGGCGATGGATCTGGCGCTCGACCGGGGCAAGGCGGTGAAGGTGCAGGTGGTGTTCTGAAGGCGGCGCTGGCCGTCAGGGGCGGGCGGTGGCGTAGAGCTTCGCCTGACCGCTGATCCAGGTCCGGAAGGCCTTGATGACGGGAAGCTGCCACTGGTGTTCGCGACACAGCAGGTAGTAGGCCCCGGCGCTTGGCACCGGGTCGCCCTGAAGCGTGACGAGGCGGCCGGAGGCGAGGTCGTCCTCGACCAGGACCTTGGGCACGACGGCGATCCCGTCGCCACGGCGGGCGGCCTCGATCACCATGAAGTAATGGCCGAACCGCGGGCCCTCGTTGGCGACCTCGTGCGGGATGCCCGTGGCGCCGAGATAGTCCGCCCAGGCATTGGCGCGGGTGGCCATGTGCAGGAGCCGGCGCGTCAGCAGATCGGCGGGAGAATTCACCCCGCGCATCACCCTGGCGGTGCCGACGGGCACGAGTTCGTCCGCCATGAGACGGTGGGCGCGCCAGCCCTCCTGCCGCTCGGTCATCTTCAGGTCGATGCGCGCCGAATTCGCCGGGGCGTCGCCATCGCCGAGGGTGCCGACGCGGATCGCGAGGTCGGTATCCTCGCGCGAGAAATCCACGGCGCCGATGCCGGTCAGAAGGTGGACCTCGATTGCGGGGTTGGTCTGGGAGAAATCCTCGAGCCGGGGCATCAGCCAGTTCATCGCGAAGGTCGGCAGGGCGCTGATCGTCAGCACGCCGCCGGCGGTCCGGCGGTCGACCCGCCCGACGCTCTGCTCGAGCTGGTCCAGCGCGCTGCGCACCCCGCGGAACAGCACGTGCCCCTCGTGGGTGAGGTCGATGCGGCGCACGCTGCGGACGAAGAGCGCAACGCCGATCTCGGCTTCCAGCGCCCGCACGTGGCGCGAGATCGCGCCTTGCGTGACATTGAGTTCGGCGGCGGCTGCGGTGAAGCTCAGGGTGCGCGCAGAGGCTTCGAATGCCCTCAGGGCATTGAGGGAAGGAAGTCTGCGCCGCATCGGAAAGCCCCTGTCCACCGTTGGTTGGCGAACGCTACGGAGCGGCGGCGGAGAGCTCAAGGCGCGGGCGCGAAGTGCGTCGCGACGGGGGACGCGACGCTGAAGAAAGCGTCAGTGCGGTCCGGAGGGGACGCTCAGTAGCCGCGCGCGCCGTCGACGGCCTCGGGCAGGGTGCCGTCCCGGAAGTAGGCCGCGAGGTTGGCGGCGACGATGGCGCTGGCGGTGTCGCGGTTGGTGGGGGCGGCCACGTGGGGCAGCACGGTGACCGACGGGTGCGACCAAAGCGGATCGCCCTGCGGCAGGGGTTCGGTGTCGAAGACGTCGAGCACGGCGTGCGACAGCGCGCCTCGACCGAGTGCGTCTAGCAGGGCGGCGGTGTCGACGATGGGACCGCGTGCGACGTTGACGAGCGCGGCGCCGGGCTTGCAGTGCGCCAGCATCGGCGCATCCAGAAGGCCGCGCGTCGCGTCGGTCAGCGGCAGCAGCACGGTGACGATGTCGGCGCGGGCAAGCACCCCGGGCAGAGTCCCGGTGCCGCCGAAGGTCTCGACGCCGGCCACGGTCTTGCGGGTTCGCGACCAGCCCAGCACCTCGAATCCGACAGCCCGGAGCGCACGTGCCGCATGCTGTCCGAGATGCCCCATCCCGAGCACCGCCACGCAGCGCCGGGACGCTGCGACCTGCTCGAGCTGGCGCCACGTCTCCGCCCGCTGCTGGGCAAGATACTCGGGGATGCGGCGGTGGAGGTACAGCACGTGACCCAGCACGCCTTCGGACATGACCTGCGCGAGGTCGGGATCGACCAGCCGGACGATGCGGATCTGCGGGTCCAGCGTGCCGACCAGCCGCTCGACCCCAGCCCAGACGCTGTGCACCCACTCGAGCGCGGGAAACGCGGCAAGCGCGGCGGGCTCGGGGTTGGCGACGACGGCAACCCTCACGGCGGCGCGCTCGGCGGCATCAAGCTCCTCCGGCGCGCAGATCCGGTGTCCGGGCAGGGCGGCGCCGAGCGCCCGTCGCCAGTCGGCGGCGGGCTCGGCCGCAAGCGAGGTCACGAAGGGGACGGGCGTGCTCATGCTGCCCAGACGGCCTCTTCGCTGGCAAAGCCCTTGAGCTCGATGGGGTTGCCGGCGGGGTCGCGGAAGAACATCGTCCATTGCTCCCCCGGCTGGCCCTCGAAACGGACCGAGGGCGGGATGATGAATTCCGTCCCGGCCTCGGTCAGCCGTTCCGAAAGCTCGCGCCAGAGCGGCAGCGGAAGCACGGCGCCGAGATGCGGCATCGGCACCATGTGATCGCCGACCTTGCCGGTGGCGGCGTTCGCGAAGGGCGTGCCCCGGTGCAGCGAGACCTGGTGGCCGAAGAAGTCGTAGTCGATCCACGTCTCGGTGCTGCGGCCGCGCCTGCACCCCAGCGTCTCTTCGTAGAACTGCGCGGCGGCGTCGAGATCGTCGACATGATAGGCAAGGTGGAACAGGGGCTTGAAGGTCATGCGGGGCCTCTTTGGGTGAGTACGGGCAGGGCGGAGCCTACCATTTGACGAAACGGCGCTGCGCCAGTCGCATCAGCTGTTCCGCGATCAGCAGCACGAAGATGAACAGCATCAGCCACGCGAGCAGCAGCTGGATGTTGTAGATGTCATAGCCGGTCTTGACCTGCCAGCCGATGCCGTTCGGGAAGCCGAAGATCTCGGACAGGAAGGCGACCTTCCAGGCAAGGGTGAAGGCGACCCGGCCCGCCGCCAGCAGCGGCGGCATGAGGAAGGGCAGGTACATCCCGGTCACCCGTTCGCGCAGGCCGATCTTGAAGGAGTCTGCCATCTCGGTCAGCTCGTCCTCGAAATCGCCCATGGCGTCGCGGATGTAGGTGCCGACCACCGGCATCACCACGAGCCCGACCAGCACGATCACCGTGAGGTTGGTCCGCCCCAGCGAGATCAGGAACAGGAAGATCAGGATCAGCGTGGGTGTGAAGATCGAGATCTGCAGCAGCCACAGCGTCAGCTCGCGGAAGGTGCGCGACAGCGCCGCCGCGATGCCGTAGCCGGTGCCGAGCACCATGCCGAGGGCAAAGCCCGCGAGGGTGCGCCCCAGCGTCTCGCCAAGCGGGGCGAAGGCCTGTCCGCTGACGATGAGCTCTCCCAGCGTGGCGAAGACCAGCCACGGTGCGGGCAGCGCCCGCATGTCGACGATGATGGCGGCGGCGGCCCAGAGCGCGAGGAGGACCACGATGGAGGCGATCTGCGCCAATGCGGCGGAGGTGTCGAAGCGGACCATCTGCTTCAGAACCCGATGCCGGCGCGTTCGGCGAAGGCGTGGCGGAGTTCCTTTTCGACAGCGATCACCTCGTCGCTGTCCATCCGGCGCGGCCACGGCAGGTCGACCTTGCGGCGCAGGCAGATCTTGGACGGCGCCGGGGTCAGCATGATGATGTCGGTGGCAAGCTGCGCCGCCTCCGAGATGTCATGCGTGACGAAGACGATGGTCCGGCGCTCTTCCTCGGAGGTCCAGAGGTTGGTGAGGATCCGGCGCATCTCGGCGGCGGTGATCTCGTCGAGGTGGCTGAAGGGCTCGTCCATCAGCAGGATCTGCGGCTCGTTCACCCAGGCCCGCACGATGGAGGCGCGCTGGCGCATCCCGCCCGAAACCTGATGCGGGTAGAGGTGCTGCGCATCGCCAAGTCCCACGGCGCGGAAGTACTTGTCGATGAGGTCGCGCCACTTTTCCCGGGGCTGGACACCCAGACCGCGCAGGCCGAACTCGGCGTTCTCGGCCAGCGTCTTCCAGCGCAGCAGCCGCGGGCCCTGGAACACGTAGGCCATCTGCCGCGACAGGTCCGGCTCGGAGCGCAGGTCGGTGCCGTCGATGACGATGCCCCTGGCGGTGTTGGGCTTGAGCAGACCGTTGATGATGTTGAGCAGGGTGGACTTGCCGCAGCCGGAGGGGCCGAGCAGGACGGTGAAGCTGCCCTTCTCGATCTGCAGCGAGAAGTCCTCGTAGATCACCTTGCGCCCGTCGGGGCGGCTGGCGTCGGGGAAGGACAGGTCGATGTTGTCGAGGGATACCTTGGGGATCATTCAGCGATACCTTGCGTTGCGCGGGCTCATCGGGAGAGCTCGCTTTCCTGTCGGATCCGGCGCTGGAGCGGGCCGAAGACCAGCAGGTCGACCGCCATGCCGACGGCGGTGAGCAGGATGCCCCACGCCACGATGGGGGCCATGAACAGAGTGTCCGACCAGTAGGCCACGAGGATCCCGACGCCGTTCGGCAGGCCGATCACCTCGGCGATCAGCACGATGCGGATGCCATAGGCGAACGAGACGCGGGCGTTGGCCACCATGTAGGAGGCGATGGAGGGCAGGTAGAACCCGGTCAGGCGCTGCCAGCCCCGGACGTGGTAGCTGTCGCACATCTCGAGCAGGTCCTTCGAGATCGCCCGCACGCCCTCGGCGGTGCCGAGGAAGACCGGCGCGGTGAGCAGCAGCACGAGCGCCGAGACCGGCACGATGTTCTCGATGCCGAAGAGCACCAGCAGGATGAAGACCCAGACCACCGAGGGAACGGACATGGCGATCCACACCGGGTTGGCCATGAAGTCGAAGACCAGCCGCCTGCGCCCGGCCAGCACGCCGAGCAGCGTGCCGATGACGAAGGCGATGGACCAGGCGGTCAGAAGCCGCAGGAGGGTGGCACCGGCATGGGCATAGGTCGGGCCGAGCGGGCCGTCGTTCGACAGGATGCGCAGCAGTTCGGCCAGCACGTCCTGGGGTGGCGGGAACAGCCGGGGCTGGACGAGCACGAAGGTCGTGATCGTCCACCACAGACCGATGCCCACCACGACGGGCGCGGCATTGAGCATCAGTCTCCGGGAACGCGTGAGGTCGGTCATGTCGCGTGCCCGCTTGGTCCGGCCCGCCTCACTCGGACGCCGTCAGCGTGCCGGGCGCGAGGAAGGCGGCGTCCTGCTCGGGCAGTTCCTCGACGAACTGGCCGTCGGCGAGCAGGGTCATGATCGCACCGATCCACTCCTGCGTGTAGTCCTCTGAGCTGAGGTACCACTTGCCTTCCTCGATCAGGCTCAGCACCGAGTCCACGGTCTCGGGACCGGCGAGCCAGCCCGCGTCCTGTGCAAGCTGCTCGTACTCGCCGCCCGACGCGAAGGCCGAGGGGTTGGCCTCGATCCAGGCCGTGGCCTCGTCGAGACCGGCGACGACGGCGGCGGCGGTCTCGGGGTTCTCGTCGAGCCAGGTGCCGGTTGCCACGGCGCCATTGATCACCAGCGGCTGGCCGGTCGCGGCTTCCATGGCCTCGGTGAACGAGAACACCGTCCTGAACTCGGGAAGGGCGCGGGCGGCCGCCGACGATCCCGAGAACAGCAGTGCCGCATCGACGCGGCCCTGTTCGACCAGCGCCAGAAGCGCGCCGGAGGAGGCGGTCACCACGTCGAAATACTCGGTCGGGTCCTCGATGTCGTAGAAGGCGCGGGTAAAGGCGCGGAAGCTGGCCCAGGTGCCGGTGCCAAAGCCCGGGATGCCGAGCTGCTTGCCCTCGAGGCTCAGCACGTCGGGATATTGGTCCGCCTCCTCGGCGCGCACCACGATGCCGTTGTACATGTTCTGCGCACCGGCGGTCGAGAAGTAGCGGAAGTCCGAGCCCTCGGTGACGAACTGCACGGTCTCGATCGGCGACATCCAGGCAATGTCGGTGTCGCCGGCGACCAGAAGCGCCTGCACCTGGTCATAGCCCACCTTCGAGACCTCGACCTCGAGCGCGCCGAAAAAGCCGCGGTCGGCGGCGACGAAGGCGGGGATGGCGCTTGCCTCGACGGTCATCGAGACGGATTGCGCTGCCAGCGGCGATGCGCCGAGGGCAAGGAGCCCGGCAAGGGCGGTGGTTCCGGGGAAGAGGGGGGAGAAATGGGTCATGGTCTGGGGGTCCCTGTTGGTCTCAAGTCTTTGCTTGTTGTCCCTGATCGTGTTGCCCGCCGGGCGTCAGGTGCCCATGCGCAGCGGGGCGGTCATCTTGCGCAGCGTGGCGATCACCGACAGCGCGGTGATGCGGCCGGTCTTGGGGTTTTCGCTGGGCACGTTCTCGATCGACATGGAGAAGCTGGCGCTGTCGGCCACCACCTCGATGGCGTGGGTATTGCGGGTGAGGGCCGGATCGGCCCAGATCTCGATGGTGGTGCGGTCCGGGCCGATGCCCGAAAGCGCCAGCGCGGCGCCGACGTTGAGGTTTGCGGGAAAGCCCCGCGCGGCCTCGCGGGCGCTGCCGCTGAAAACACGGATCGGCGCGGTGGCGCTGGCGATGTCGATGCCGTGCTCGTCGAGGTAGGGCGCGCCCAGCAATCCGGTGACGGGCTTGCGGGTGATCATCCGGACCGACTCGATGCTGCCCTCGGCCGCGGCGGTGACCGCATCGAGCGCCAGCAGCGCGCCGGAGGGGGCGATGATCTGCCCGCCGTTCTCGGCCGCGAGCTTCACGAGATGCTCGGAGCTCAGGATGGCCCCGACCGACAGCACCACCGCTTTCTTGCCGGCGCGAACGAAGGGACCGACGATCTCGGGGAAGAGCGCGGCGGGCGCGCATTCGACCACGAGATCGGCATAGGGCTCGAGTTCTCCGACAGCGACCACCGGGACGTCCGGTGCGATTTCTGCAAGGCGCTCCCGCGCGGCGTCACGGTCGCGGGCCGACACGGCCCCGATTTCGAAGCCGGGAAGGCGGCCCGACTGGACCGCGGCGACGACGCCGAATCCAATGGCGCCGAGCCCCGCGACGGCGAGGCGGATCGGCTTGGGGGTGGGGATGTCTTGCGGCACGATCCGCGGCTCCTTCCGGTCTGCGAGGTCCAGCCCCGACCCGTCTCCGGCGGGCCGGGCGGTCGGGTGTCGAAGGGAGCGTAGAAAGGGGGAGGAAAGCCGACAAACGACAAAAACGCCGCCATGCGTGAGCTTAGCTCATGCGGAGGCGATGGGCGGTGGGCGTGTTCCTGAAGCGCGTTGTGCGGGGGGTCATCTTCCCCAAGGGTCACCGGACGAGGGCGCGTTCGTTCCGCATGAGCGGTCGATTGCGCCTCAGAACAACGCGATCACGAAGCGGATCGCGACGATGGCCAGGAACAGCCCGAACAGGCGGGTGAGCGTCTCGCGCGAGAGGGCGTGGGCCAGCCGTGCGCCGCGTCGTGTCGTCAGGAGCGCGGTCGGCAGCGTGAGCACCAGCGCCGCCAGCGAGACGAAGCCCACGGCGTCGGGCGGCAGGTCGGGCTTGCCCCAGCCCGCGATGACGTAGCCGATGGCGCCGGGGATCGCGATCAGAAGGCCGACGCCGGCAGAGGTCGCGACGGCGCGGTGCATGGTCCAGCCGTGCAGCGTCAGGATCAGGTTGGAGATCGCCCCGCCTCCGATGCCCATCAGCGCCGAGAGCAGCCCGACGATGGCGCCGTAGAGGCCTCGGAGGGGCTCGCCCGGCAGGCCGTCTCGGATCAGCCACGGCTTCTTGACGAAGAGCATCTTGAAGGCGTTGAAGCCCGCGACCGCCGCGAAGACGATCTGGAACACCTCAGCCGGGGCGTATCGGGCAACGGCGCTGCCGATCAGCACGCCGGCGGTGACGGGCAGCGCCCAGGCCCGGAGGTGCGGCATGTCCAGCGCCCCTTTCTCGGCGTGGGTCCTCGCCGAGAGGATCGAGGTCGGTATGATCATCGCGAGCGACGTCCCCACCGCGAGCGGCATGGCGATGTCGGCGGGGGCGTCCATGAAGAGGAAGGTCTCGTAGAACACCGGCACGCTGATCGCGCCGCCGCCGACGCCGAAGAGGCCGGCAAGAAGCCCGATCAGCGCTCCGGCGACGATCAGCCCGAGGCACAGGAGCGTCAGGGTTCCGGGATCTGCGAGGAGGGCGTTCAACCTTCGTGCCCCGAGAGCAGGAAGCGCGTCAGGCTGGAGCCGTCCATGCCGCCCAGCCCCGCTGCGATCGCCGCGTCGTAGAGCGCCACCGTGGCCTCCGAGAGCGGCATCCCTGCCGGGCCCTCCGCGTGCGGGGCCCACGCGAGCGCAAGCCCGAGGTCCTTGCGCAGGCCGTTCAGGTCGAAGGTGCCGGGCTGGTCGGCGCCCTGCAGCGTGGTCTTGACGACCTCCAGGCGGTTCTTCAGCACGGCCGGTCCCGCGGAGCTGTCCGCCATGAGATCCGCCGCGCGCGCCGCATCGACGCCGCTGCCCTGCAGGAGCGCGAGCGCCTCGGCCATGCCCGCCCAGTAGAGCGCCAGCGGCAGGTTCACCGCGAGCTTCATCGCCGAGCCCGCGCCGACCGGGCCCAGGTGATCGACCCGTTTGCACAGGCTCTCCAGAACGGGCTTGCCGCGTGCCCAGGCGGCGTCGGAGCCTCCGGCCATGCCGAGCAGCGCCCCTTTCAGGGCCGGGCCGACGGTGCCGCCCACGGGGCATTCGAGGTAGAGCGCCCCCGCCTCTTCCGCCGCCCCGGCGCAGCGCCGCTGGTCGTCGGGCGTGAGGGTGCTCATCTCGATCCAGAGCTTGCCGTCGAGGCCGCGGCGGATGGCCTCGTCGAGGGCGGCAGAGACCGCGGTGGCGTCGGTCAGCGACGAGATCAGCGTCCCGCAGTCCGCGACGAGATCCGCGAGAGATGCGGCGTTCTGCGCTCCGGCGGCCTCGGCGTCTGCGGTCCTCCCGGGGCTTCGGTTCCAGACGCTCACGTCATGGCCGGTCTCGATCAGTCTCTTGGCGATGGCCGTGCCCATCCGCCCGGTTCCGATGATGCCAACTCGGGCTGTCATTGGTCTTCCTCCCTGTTGTCCTGACTCAGGCAAATCCGAAGATCTGGCAAGTCGTCTCTCCCTGGCGCAGGCGGTCCATGACCTCGGCCTCCCTGACGGCGCGCCGCTCCCCCTTGGCGAGGGCATCGCCGACGGTCCCGGGGTCGAGGATGACGATGGCATCGCGGTCCGCGATCACGAGGTCACCGGTCCGGATCTCGACCTCGCCGATGGTGCAGGCGGTGCCGATCTCGCCGCGACAGGACTTCGTCGTGCCGGGGATGGCCGTGCCCCGGCAGAAGACCGGGAAGCGGCTCTCGACGATCTGGGCGCTGTCCCGGACGCAGCCGTCGATGACGAGACCCGTGATCCCGGCCGCCCGGGCGGCGGTTGCCATGATTTCGCCGAACGGGCCGGTGGTCAGGTCGCCGCCGTAGCCGACGACGAGAATGTCCCCGGGTCGGGCCTGGGCCAGTGAGAGATGGAGCGCGAGATTGTCGCCCGGGGTGCAGCGCACCGTGAGCGCTGCGCCCGCCACGCACTCCTGCGCCGGGTCGAGGGCGCGCAGATCCCCCGGGACGATGCGCACCGCTGCCACCTCGCCAAGCGTGGCGGTGCCGAGCCCGGCCAGAGCAGACATCGCCGTCTGGCCGGGCCGGGGTGTCATGCGGCGCGGGCGCCGATGGTGACCTTGAGCGGCTCGAGCCCGTCACAGGTGACCTCGAGCGTGTCGCCGCTCTTGACCGCGCCGACCCCGGCCGGGGTTCCGGTCATGATGATGTCGCCGGCCTTCAGCTCGTACTGCTCGGAGATCTTCGAGATGATCTCCTTGGTCTTCCAGATCATCAGGTCGACGTTGGCTTCCTGCTTTGTCTCGCCGTTGACGATGGTCTTCAGGACGTGGTGGTCGATATGACCGGTGTCCTCGACACTGCTGATCGGGCCGATCGGGCAGGACTTGTCGAAGGCCTTGGTGATCTCCCACGGCATGCCCTTTTCCATGACGCCGACCTGATGGTCCCGCCGGGTCATGTCGAGACCGACGCCATAGCCGAAGATGTGGGAATAGGCCTCGTCCTCGGGGATGTTGTAGCCGCCGGATTTCAGCGCGACGACGAGTTCGCCTTCGTAGTGGAAGTTCTCGGTGAAGACCGGATAGGGGATCTCGCCCCCGCCCGGGACCACCGCGTCCACGGGCTTCATGAAGATCACCGGGGGGTCACGCTCGTCGGCATTCATCTCTTGGATGTGCGCGACGTAGTTCTTGCCGATGCAGTAGATCCGCCGGACCGGAAAACTCTGTTTGGAACTAACGATTTCGAGTTCGGGCCTCTCGGGCGCCGCCACGGCGAGTTCGGACATGTCTACCTCCCTGGTGATGTCGCCTTCACGCTAATATATTTTTTATGAACCGGCTATATCGAAGATAATTTACTTAAAACAACAGATTGGTCCAAATACTGGCGGATTGCAGTTCATACAAAATATATAAAACTACCAAAAAACCGAGAATCGCATACACTCTGCCCATGGCTTTCGTCGGGAGGGCGCGGGCCATGACTTGGGAGGAGACAAGAAACATGAAAACAAATCAGCGATTTACCCGCCGAACAACGCTGGGGGCCATGGCGGCGTCGGCGATGGTCCTGGGTCTTGCGGTCCCGGCCGCGGCGCAGACCAGCATAACGGTTGCGGTGCCGAACCCCTCGGCTGTCACTTGGGCGCCCATGTGGGCCGCCATCGGCGAGGGCTATTTCGGGGAGGAGGGCCTCAGCCTCGAGGTGCAGGCGGTGGACGGCTCGTCCTCGGTCCTGCAGGCCATGTCGGCGGGTCAGGCCCAGATCGGTGCGCCGGGGCCGGGGCCGGTGCTGAACGCCCGCGAGCGCGGGCTCGACGTGGTGTTCATCTACAACCTCTATCCGAAGAGCGTCTTCGGCCTGCTGGTGAAGGCGGAGTCCGACTACACCGACCCTGCCGGGCTCAAGGGCGAGATCATCGGCGTCGGCACCGCCGATGGCGCCGAGGTCTCCTTTGCCCGCGCCATCCTCAGCGACGCGAACATGAAGGAAGGCACCGATTACGAGTTCCTGCCGGTCGGGGACGGTGGCACCGCGGCGGTCGCCTTCATGCGCGGCGATGTCGATGCCTATGTCGGGGCTGTCAGCGACGCCGCCATCCTCGCCAACCGGGGGATGGAGCTGAACGAGATCACGCCCGACGATTACCTCGCCTTCTTCGGCAACGGCTACGCGGTGCTCCGCGATTACGCCGATGCCAACCCCGAGGTCGTCGAGGGCTTCGGCCGCGCGCTCGTCCGCGGCATGCGCTTCGTGTCGGATCCCGCCAACGAGGACGCCGCGCTGGACCACATGGCGGCGGGCAACCCGAGCGAGGGCGAGGACCGCGCGTTCGCATCGGCGCTCCTTGCCGCGGCGGTCGAGCGCATGACGCCCACAGACGCCTATATCGAGAAGGGCTACGGCTTCCAGCCGCCCGAGCACTGGGAAGCCTGGGAGAAGAGCCTTCTCGCGGCGGGCGATCTGGAGGCGCCGCTCGAGGATCTCAAGGCGGCCTACAGCAACGATTGGATCGACGCCTGGAACGCGGAATGAGTCAGGTCGTGAAGATGGACAGCAGACGAGAGGGACCGGCCGTCACACGGCCGGTCTACCAGATCGAGCGCATGTCCAAGTCCTTCGGCGCGTTCAGGGCGCTGCAGGGCGTCAACCTGACGCTCAACAAGGGCGAGTTCGGCGCGGTGATCGGGTCCTCGGGCTGCGGGAAGTCGACCCTGCTGAAGATCATGGCGGGGCTGATGCCGCCCAGCTCGGGCCGGGTGGTGCTGGCCGGCAAGCCGGTGCTTGGTCCGCGCCGCGACATCGGCATGATGTTCCAGCAGGCGACGCTGCTGCCGTGGAAGACCACGCTCGAGAACGTCCTGCTGCCCATCGAGATCCGCGACGGCAAGGGCGCGGCGCGGGCCGCGGCGGGCCGGGCGCGCGACCTGCTCGAGCTGGTGGGCATCGGTCGCGCCGAAAAGGTCTATCCCGGCGAGCTCTCGGGCGGCATGGCGCAGCGCGCGTCGATCTGCCGGATGCTCATTTCCGAGCCCGAGGTGCTGCTGCTCGACGAGCCGTTCTCGGCGCTGGACGAGCTTACCCGCGATTTCATGAACATGGAGCTGCAGCGGATCTGCCTTGAACGGCACGCGACGGCCTTCCTCGTGACCCATTCCATCCCCGAGGCGGTCATCCTCGCCGACCGGATCTACATCATGCAGGCAAACCCGGGCCACGTCGCCGAGATCGTCGACATCGACCTGCCGCGGCCGCGCAACCTCGACATGATCAACACTCCGAAATTCGGCGAGATCGTCCATTACATTCGCGAGAAGCTCGGGCAGGAGGCCTTTGGCACATGACGGATCAGGGCTACACCGCCGCCAAGGCAGAGCACCCGGCCTACGAGGGCGACACGATCTGGACCGAGCAGGAGCCGCTGATCGACCGCATCCCGCGCTGGCTCGCCATGACCGGGCTGATGGTGCTTATCCTCGGCATCTGGTTCGGGCTGACCGCCACGGGGCTGGTCTCGCCGATCATCCTGCCGGGGCCCGGCGAGACGTGGGACGACATCGTCTTCGTGGGCAGGAACATGGTGACGGGCGGCTACGTGCTCGAGGCCATGTGGACCACCAGCCGCACCGTGCTTTATGCCTTCGCGCAGGCGACGACGCTCGGCTTCTCGCTGGGGGTGCTCGTGGGCGAGACCAAGTTCGGCGAGCGCGCCGTGATGCCCTATCTCGTGGCCATCGACACCATGCCCAAGGTCGCCTTCGCGCCGCTCTTCATCGCGTGGCTGGGCTTCGGCATCTCGTCCAAGGTGGCGCTGGCGACCTTCATCGCGACCTTCCCCATCGTCGTCTCCACCGCCGCGGGGCTCTACGCGGCTTCCGAGAACGAGCGGATGCTCTTCAAGTCGATCGGGGCGACGCGGATGCAGACGCTCCTGCGGCTGAAACTGCCGACCGGGCTGCCTTATTTCTTCACGGGCTTGAAGATTGCCGCCGTCGGCGTCATGGCAGGGGCGATAACCGGCGAATTCCTCGGCGGAGGCGAAGGGGTCGGCGCGCTCATCCGCGTGTCGGCGTCGCAGCTCAACACGCCGCGGGTGTTCTCGCTGATCATCTACCTGAGCTTCCTCGGGCTGGCGCTCTTCCTTATGGTCGTGTGGCTCGAACGGACGCTGGTATTCTGGAGAAAGTCCGACAAGCCGAGCGGAATGGGGTGATGGTGAAGGCAAAGTCCGATCCGAGAATGGGTGCGATCCTGTCCGATCGCGCCCATGACTGCGTGAAGAGTGATATCCTGCTGGGGGCGCTCGAGCCCGGTGAGAAGCTGCAGCTCGAGGCGATCTCCGAGCGCTACGGCATCGGCACCGCGCCGATGCGCGAGGCGCTGAACCGGCTGTCGTCCGAGGGCTGGGTCGAGCGCCGCAGTCAGCGCGGCTTCTTCGTGTCGCCGCTGTCCTTCGCCGAGCTCGAGGAGCTGGTGAAGACGCGGATCTGGCTCGAGACGCTGTCCTTGCGGGAATCCATCGCCCACGGCGATCAGGACTGGGAGGACGCCGCGATCCTCTCGTATCACCGGCTTGCCCGGACCGAGCGGGTGCTCGACACCGGCGGCGGCGCGATGCGGTTCAACCCGGACTGGGAAACGCGGCACCACGATTTCCACCTTGCGCTGCTCTCGGCCTGCGGATCGCAGCTGATGCTGGGCTTCTGCGTCCAGATGATGGAGCGCTCGATCCGCTACCGGAACCTGTCGGTGAAATTCAACATGTTGCGACGCGGCGATGCCCTGGCCGAGCACGAGGCCATCCTGAACGCCTCGCTCGACCGGAACGCCGACGAGGCGGTGACGCTGCTGGCCGCGCATTACCGGCTGACGCTGGACGGGCTGCGCGAGCGGCTGTTTCCGGACGCCAGCGAAGGGTAGGGGCAGGGGCAGGGCACGTGTCGCGCCCTGCGGCACTTGGTTTCGGCCTCTGATCGAGGGCGGCGCCTGCGTCGCGGCCATGGGTCGTTGCAGGGGATATGTGCGGGGCACAGACCCGACGGGCGACAGGTCCCTCTGGCTTTGGGGGCCGCCGCGTCGGGAATGTGCGCAGGGACCGAAGCAACGGCCGGACAAGAGAGAGCGCCCGGGGGCGCCCTCTGAATCCCTCCGGACCGGGCCGGCTCAGAAACCGACGGCGTCGGCGCCCTTGAGGGCGAGAAGCTCGCGGGCCTCGTCGGGGGTGGCGATCTCGAGTCCCAGGCCCTCGATGATCTGACGCGCCGCCAACACCTGCTCGGCGTTGGTCTGCGCCAGCTTGCCCGGGCCCGCCCAGAGCGAATCCTCTAGCCCCACGCGGACGTGCCCGCCGAGCGCCGCCGCGATGGCCGCGATGGGGAGCTGGTTCTTGCCTGCGCCAAGCACGGACCAGCGGTACTGGTCGCCGAACAGCCGGTCGGCGGTGCGCTTCATGTGCATGACGTCGTCGTAATGCGCGCCGATGCCGCCCATCAGGCCGAAGACGGTCTGGATGAACAGCGGACCCTTCACCAGACCGGCATCGAAGAAATGCTTGAGGTTGTAGAGGTGGGCCGTGTCGTAGCACTCGAACTCGAAGCGGGTGCCGTTCGCGGAGAGCGTGGTGAGGATGTGCTCGATGTCCTCGAAGGTGTTTTGGAACAGGATGCCCTTGTTGCCGAGGTAGTCACGCTCCCACTGGTGCTTGAGCTGGGCGTCGTAGCGGGCCAGCATCGGGAACAGGCCGAAGTTCATCGAGCCCATGTTGAGCGAGGCCAGCTCGGGCTGCCAGGTGGCAGCGGGGCGCACGCGGTCCTGGATCGTCATGGTGGGCGCGCCGCCGGTGGTGATGTTCACCACGCAGCCCGAGCGCTGCTTGATCACCTTGAGGAACGGGTCGAAGGCCTCGGGGGTCTGGTCGGGGCGGCCGTCCTGCGGATCACGCGCATGCAGGTGCACGACCGCGGCGCCCGCTTCGGCGGCGCCGATGGCGGCCTCGGCGATCTCGGAGGCGGTGACGGGAAGGTATTCCGACATCGAGGGCGTGTGGATCGCGCCGGTGACGGCGCAGGTGATGATGACCTTGCGTTTGGGGGCCATGGGCTGGGTCCTTTCAGGAAAGGGTTTTCAGGAAGTTCGAAAGCGCCGTCAGATCGCGGTCGCGCTTCGCGGAAAGCTCGGCCACGCGGGCCGGGGCGGGCAGGGTGGCGGCAAGCTTGGCCGCGACCCCGGGTGTGAAGGCCTCGCCGCGGGCGGCACCGTCCGACAGCCGTGCCATGGTCGGGCCGTAGCGGTCGAGGTAGTCGGCCACGCCGCCGGGTGCGTTGAGGTTGATGGTCTCGAGCGCGCCGAGCAGCACCCAGCGCCGCGCGAGGCCGTGACGCAGCGTGTCGTCCACGCCCTCGGCGGTGACGATGCCGCTCTCCACCAGCCGCAGGCTCTCGGCCAGAAGCACGGCCTGCAGGCGGTTGAGCACGAAGCCGTCGATCTCGGCGGTCATCCGCACGGGAACCTGGCGCACCTCGCGCATCAGCGTCTCGGCCCGGTCCATGGTCTCGGGCGTGGTGTCGGGCGAGGGGCAGAGTTCGACCACCGGCACGACGTGCGGCGGGTTCACCGGATGCGCCACGAGGATGCGGCCGCGCCCGGCCAGCCCTTCGGCGAACTGCGAGGACACCAGCGCCGAGCTCGACGAGGCGAGGATGGTCTCGGGCGATGCGAGCCGGTCGAGCTCGGCGTAGATCGCGCGCTTGATGTCGAGCTTCTCGGGGCCGTTTTCCTGCACCCAGAGCGCGCCGTCGAGCGCCTCGGCCATGCTGGCGTGGGTGGTGACACGATCGAGGATCGCCGGGTCCTCGCCTGCCTCGTCGCACATGGCCCGCAGCCTGCCCGGGATGCTCTCCAGCACCTCGGGCGCGGCATCCCACAGGCGCACCGGGCAGCCGGCGCGGGCAAAGACGATCGTCCAGGCGCGGCCGATCAGGCCGCAGCCGATGACGGCAACGGGTGTGGTCATTGGGGTCTCCTCCTTGCGCGGCGGCTCAGTCGCCGCGCTCCTCGTAGTTCTTCAACGTGGTCCCGAGATCCGCCGCGGCATCCGAGATGTCCTTGAGGATCGCGTCGCGCAGCGCCCCGGCATCGCGGTCGCGCAGCGCCTGTTCGGCCTTGTCGTGGCTCTCCATCGAGCGCTCGAAATGGTTGGGCGAGGTCACCGCATGGCGGATCAGCGGGCCGACCCGCAGCCACATGCCCTCGATCACGCCCATCAGCACCGGTCGCCCGGCGGCCTGGTAGATCAGCTTGTGAAAGCGCCAGTTGCTCTCGAGATAGCGGTCTGCGTTGCCCTCTTCGGCGGCGCGGCGCATCACCGCGCAGGCGTTGGCGATGAGCCGGATCTGCGCTGCGGTCACCTTTTCGATGGCCAGCGTGGCGGCGAAGCCCTCGAGCTCGAGCCGGATGTCGCGGATGTCGTCGAGCTCGGCGCTGGTCAGGACCGGCACACGCAGCACGCGGTTGCCGCCCCAGACCTCGAGCCCGCCGTCCGATTCGAGCTGCCGCAGCGCCTCGCGCACCGGCGTCACGCTGGTGCCGAGAACCGAGGCGGTGCGGCGCAGGCTGATCTCTTCGCCCGGACGGAAATAGCCGGAAATCAAGGCTTCGCGCAGGCAGGCATAGATCTGCGCCTGCGCGGTCTCTCCCTCGCGCAGGGTCAGCGGACCAAGCCGCGACCAGCCATCCAGTTCCAGTGATTCCGTCATGCGTTTTCGGTCTAACTGTGATCTCGGTTTTTCATATCTGTGCTTCAGTGTGGCCAAAAACCGCATAAAAACAAGAGAAATATTCTGATTGACCATTCCGAGTGAATCGCAATACCGTAAAGTGAGATCACACTTTGATCCCGAGGAGAGAGGGTTGGGAGGCCTTCGCTGATGAAACATTTCGTACTGACCGCCACCGCCACGCTGCTGCTGGGCACCGCCGCTATGGCGCAGGAAACCCGGACCTTCGACGTCAGCCTGCCGCTGGGCGCGGAATCCCACCAGGCGGTGGGCGTGCTCAAGTTCGGCGAGGAGCTTGAACGCCTGTCCGAGGGCCGTCTCACCATCCGCCCGCATTACGACAACGCGCTCGGCGCCGAGCGTGAGGTGGTCGAGGGCATGGGCTTCGGGCTCATCGACATGGGCATCACATCGACCGGCCCGATGGGTGGCTTCACGCCCGAGTTCCTGCTGTTCGACCTGCCCTACATCTTCAGCGATCACACCCACGCCCAGGCGTTTCTCGACAGCGAGTACGGCGACCAGCTCGCCAGCGCCATCGAGACCGCGGCAGGCGTGAAGATCCTGGCCTGGATGGAGAACGGCTTCCGCCACGAGACCAACTCGGTGCGTCCGATCAACGAGATCGGCGACCTGAAGGGCATCAAGCACCGCACGCAGGAAAGCTCGGTGCAGGTGGACACCTGGACGGCGCTCGGCACCAATGCCTCGCCCATGGCGTGGACCGAGGTCTTCACCGCGCTGCAGCAGGGCGTGATGGAAAGCCAGGAGAACCCGATCCCGACGATCTACGACGTCCGCTTCTACGAGGTGCAGGATTACCTGACCATCTCGCAGCACGTCTATTCGCCGGCGCCGCTGATGATCGGCGCGCAGCTCTTCGGATCGCTGTCGGAAGCGGACCAGGCCATCATGCTCGAGGCCGCCGAACTGGCGCTGCCGGTGCAGCGCGAGGCGTCGCTGGCGCTGGAAGAGAAGTACATCGACGAGTTGCAGGAGCTGGGCATGGAAGTGACGCGCCCGGATCTCGCGCCGTTCCGCGAGGCGGTCGCCCCGGTGATCGACAAGTGGAAGGATCAGGTCGGTGCCGATCTCGTGGACGCTGCCCTGAACTTCGAGCCCGCGTCCAACTGATCGCGCAGGCCCATCGGCGCCGGGGGATGCGTTTCCCCGGCGCGTGCCATGATACCGGAGAGTGACGATGCAAGGCGCCCTGCGCATGACCGTTCGTGTGGTGGACGGCATCAACTGGCTTGTCGGCTGGCTTCTGGCCGCGCTGATGCTGGTGATGACGGTGCTCATCAGCTGGCAGGTCTTCGCCCGCTACGTGATGGGCAACTCCCTGAGCTTCTCCGAAGAGGTGTCGCGCTTCTCGATGGTCTGGATGACCATGCTGGGGGCGGCCTACGCCTATCGCTACGGCTCGCTGATCTCGGTCGATCTGTTCGAGAGCCTGTCCGGACCCAGAGTGTCGCGGTTGCTTCGCATCGTGGTGGCGGTGGCCTCGTGCATCTTCGCCTGGGTGCTGCTGACCCAGGGCCTCGACATCACCCAGCGTGTCGCGATGCAGGTCGCGCCGAGCACCCGGATCTCGATGGGCTGGCTCTACGCGGCGATGCCCGCCGGGGCGGGGCTCGTGCTGCTGAACGCGATCGGCATCCTGGCCGAGGATTTCGCCGGGCTGCGCGAGCGTTTCACCGATCCGCAAGATGACCCGCACCGGACTCCGCTGCACGAGGGAGGTTCCACATGATCGCGCTGCTCTTCGGCTCGCTCCTGCTGTTCCTTCTGGTTGGCGTGCCGGTCACCTTCGCGCTCGGTCTGGCCGCGGTCACGACGATCTGGGAGGGCTCGATCATGCCCCTGATGATCGTCCCGCAGGAGATGATCCGCTCGGTCAACTCCTTCCCGCTGCTGGCCATCCCGTTCTTCATCCTCGCCGGCAACCTGATGCAGGAGGGCGGGATCTCGGCCCGCCTCGTGACCTTCTCCAAGACCCTCGTGGGCGCCATGACCGGCGGGCTCGCGATGGTGGCCATCGTGACCTCGGCCTTCTTTGCGGCGATCTCGGGTTCGGGCGCGGCGACCACCGCCGCCGTCGGTGCCATCCTGATCCCGGCCATGGTCACGCAGGGCTATTCCAAGCCCTACGCGGCGTCGAACCAGGCAGCCTCGGGGGCGCTCGGGGTGATCATCCCGCCGTCGATCCCGCTGATCCTCTACGCGATTTCGGCCAACCAGTCGGTGGGCGCGATGTTCGTGGCGGGGGTGCTGCCGGGGCTTCTGGTGGTGGTGTCGCTGCTGATCTACGCCTACGTGCATGCCCGCGGCATGCAGACCACGCCGGGCGAGCCCTCGTCGCTGCGCGAGGTGGCGCTGGCCGGGTGGAAGGCGCTGCTGGCGCTCGCCATGCCGGCGCTGATCCTTGGCGGCATCTACGGCGGCATCGTGACGCCGACCGAGGCCGCGGTGGTGGCGGTCGTCTACGCGCTGCTGGTCGGCGCCGTGATCTATCGCGAGCTTCCGCTGTCGGCGATCCCCCGCATCCTGCGCAGCAGCGCCGTGACCGCGGCCATCGTGCTGTCGATCATCGCCGCGGCGGGGCTCTACGGCCGGATCATCCTGCAGCTGCAGGTCCCGGCGGTGATCTCGGATTTCGTCGTCGGCGCGATCCAGAGCCCGTGGGTTTTCATCATCCTGGTCAACGTGCTGTTGCTTCTCGTGGGCATGTTCCTCGAGGCCGCGGCCGCGATCCTGATCTTCACGCCGATCCTGCTGCCCATCGCCACCACCTTCGGGTTCGATCCGGTGCATTTCGGGGTGATCATGGTGGTGAACCTCGCCATGGGGATGTTCACGCCGCCCGTCGGTCTGAACCTCTTCATCGCCTCGGGGATCGCCCGCATCGGTGTCCCGCAGATCGCGCGCGGGGTCGTGCCCTTCGTGCTGATCCTGCTGGTCGACCTGCTCATCATCAGCTTCCTGCCCTGGCTGTCGCTGGTCTTCACTCAATGACGGAGGTTCCATGGACCTGACCCTGAAAGGTGCCCGCGTGATCGTGACCGCGGGCGCAGGCGGCATCGGCCGCGCCATCGTGGAGGGCTTCCTTGCGGAGGGCGCCTCGGTCGCCACCTGCGACATCGACGAGGCCGCGCTGGCCACCCTTCCGGACGCGGTCTTCCGGGCGCGCGTGGACGTGTCGGACAGCGAGGCGCTGGTCGGCTTCATGGATGCGGCGATGGCGCATCTCGGCGGGCTGGACTGCCTCGTGAACAACGCGGGCATCGCCGGGCCCACCGGTCGCATCGAAGAGCTCGACCCCTCGGACGTGCGCCAGACGCTCGACATCTGCCTGACGAGCCAGTTCGTCACCATCGCCCGCGCGGTGCCGCAGCTGCGCGCGTCCGGCAATGCCTCGATCGTCAACGTCTCCTCGCTCGCCGGGCGGCTTGGCTTCCGCCTGCGCAGCCCCTACGCGGCGGCGAAATGGGGGGTGATCGGCCTGTCGAAATCCATGGCCATCGAGCTTGGCCCCGACGGCATCCGCGTCAACGCGCTGCTTCCTGGATTGGTCGCCGGCGACCGCCAGCGCCGCGTGCTCGAGGCGCGGGCACAGGCGCAGGGGGTCAGCTTCGAGGAGGCCGAGCGCGACGCCTTCTCGAGGACGTCGATCAAGGAATACGTGACCCCGCAGCAGCTGGCCGACCAGGTCCTGTTCCTGGCGAGCCCGCGCGGACGCACGATCTCGGGGCAGGCGCTGTCGGTCTGCGGAGACACGGGGATGCTGGGATGAGCGGCCTGTTCAGTCTCGAGGGGCGCCGCGCGCTGGTCACAGGTGCGGGCAGGGGCATCGGGCGCGGCATCGCGCTGGCCCTCGCCGAGCACGGCGCCGAGGTCACGCTCTGTGCCCGGAGTGCCGACGAGATCGGCGCGGTGGCCGAGGAGATTGCCGCCGCCGGCGGCAAGGCCGATGCGCTGGTGCTCGACGTCACCGACAGCGCGGCCTTCGCGCGCGAGATCGCTGCCCGGCCGCCCTACCACGTCTTCGTCAACAACGCGGGGACCAACCGGCCCAACCTTCTCGCCGATCTCACGCCCGACGACTACGACCTGATCCTCGGCCTCAACCTTCGGGCCGCGATCTTCGCGGTGCAGGCGGTGGCCGGGCGCATGACCGAGACCGGCACCCGGGGGTCGATCATCAACATGTCGTCGCAGATGGGCCACGTGGGCGCGGCGAAGCGCAGTCTCTACTGCGCCTCGAAATGGGCGCTCGAGGGGTTCACCAAGTCGGTCGCCATCGAGCTGGGCCCGCGGGGCATCCGGGTCAACACGGTCTGCCCCACCTTCATCGAGACCCCGCTCACCAAGCCCTATTTCGAGGACCCCGCCTTCGCGACCGAGGTTCTGGCCAAGATCAAGCTGGGTCGCGTGGGGCAGGTGCAGGACGTGGTCGGCGCGGCGGTCTTCCTCGCCTCCGACGCCTCGAGCATGACCACCGGCTCGGCGATCATGGTCGATGGAGGCTGGACGGCGGAATAGCCCTGCCCGGCGGCTGCGGGCGCGCTGTCAGTGCGACGGGATGGCAACGCCCGGCGAGAGCGCCACAGCTTCCGTCCGCCTGCCTGACGCTAGCCGTCCGCGATATCCAGATCGCGGACGTAGCCGAGCGCCACGCGTTTGATCAGCGCCTTGCGGGCATCGAGCGTCTTGGCATCGAGCACGTCGACATCGAAGGTGAAGCCGAAGGTGTAGGACGTGGCGACGGCGTACCAGCATTGCGCCGACACCACCGTATAAAGGTCGACCGGGTCCAGCCCCTTGCGGAAGACGCCCTTGCGCTCGCCGTCTTCGATGATCCCCCGGTAGCGGTCGATCAGGTCCGGGACGCGCAGGCTGCGGCGGTCGAGGGTCTTCAGGTGCTCGCCCTGATGCAGGTTCTCGATGCCCACGAGGATCAGGAACTCGGGGTTCTCGACATAGTAGGAGAGCGTGAAGCAGACGATCTGCTCGATCGCCGCGATGGGATCGGCCGAGAGGGTGAGCTCGCTCTCGCTCTCGCGCATCCGGGCATAGGCGGCGTTCAGCACGTCGCGATAGAGCTGCTCGCGGCTGCCGAAATGGCGGTAGACCAGCGCCTTGTTGACGCCGGCCTCGGTGGCGATGGCCTCCATCCGGGTGCCCTCGAGCCCGTTCGCCACGAACTGCGAGCGCGCCGCCTCGAGGATGCGCGCACGGGTGGCCTCGCTGCGCTCGCGGTGCGAGAGCGCGGCGGTTTCGCTGCCCGGATCCCTGGTGTTCGCCTCTGTGCTCATGCGCTGGCCTCTCTGGATGCTGAAACCTTAGCCGTCCTGATCCGCCGAGACCATATCGCCCCGCGATTTCGGCACCAATGATCCTCTGGGGAAAATTTTGTTCTTGACGAGAATCGTATTTCCTTACTTCTATAACTGTAACGTTATCGTTACAGGGAAGTGCCATGTCTGTCGAGCAAAGGATACGGGTGGCGTCGGACGTTGGGGGCACCTTCACCGACAGCATCGCCTACGATTCCACCAGCCGCCGCATCACCGTCTCGAAGGTGTCGACCACGCCGGAGAACCGCGCGCTGGGAACCGCCGAAGGGCTGAAGAAGGCACTTGCGCTGCAGGGCGCGACCGGGCGCGACGTGTCCTACATCGGGCATGGCATGACCACCGCGACCAACGCGGTGATCCAGCGCAACGGCGCGCGGACGGCCTTCCTGACCAACCGCGGCTTCCGCGACCTGCTGCTGATCGGGCGCCAGAACCGCCCGACGCTCTTCGACATCACCGTGGTCCGGCCCGAGCAGCTTGTCCCGCGCGAGCTCTGCTTCACCGCAGGTGGCCGGCTCGACTATGCCGGGCAGGAGATCGAGCCTCTTGACGAGGGCGATGTGCGGGCCGCGGCGCGCGACATGGCCGCCGCCGGGGTCGAGGCGGTGGGGATCCTGTTCCTCCATGCCTACGCCAACCCGGTGCACGAGCAGCGCGCCCGCGAGATCCTCGAGCAGGAGCTGCCCGGCGTCGCGATCTGCGCCTCGACCGAGATCAACTCGGAGTTCCGCGAATACGAACGCGCCAGCACCACGGTGTTGAACGCCTACCTGCGCCCGGTGATGGAAACCTACCTGCGCACGCTCTCGAGCATCCTGCAGGACCCCGAGAAGGGGCTCGGCATGGGCGAGGACCGTCCGGTGATGGTGATGGACGCCGCGGGCGGGCTCATGAGCCTCGACAGTGCCCGCGAAAAGCCGGTGCATACAGTGCTCTCCGGGCCCGCGGGCGGGGTGGTCGCCGCGGCCCACGTGGCGGGCGAGGCGGGCCTTCCCGACATCATCACCATGGACATCGGCGGGACTTCGACCGACATCAGCCTGATCCGCGACGGCGTGCCCGAGATCACCCGCAGCGCCTCGCTCGAGACCGTGCCGATCCAGTTGCCGGTGATCGACATCAACGCCATCGGGGCCGGGGGCGGCTCGATCGCCTGGATCGACGAGGGCGGCGCGCTGCGCGTGGGTCCGATGAGCGCCGAGGCGGTGCCGGGGCCGGTGTGCTATGGCCGTGGAGGCGACCGCCCCACGGTGACCGATGCCAACATCGTGCTGGGCCGCTTCGACGGCAGCTCGCGGCTTGGCGGCACGCTAGAGCTTGACGTGACCGGCGCCGCGCGCGTGATCGAACGGGACATCGCGGGGCCGCTGGGGCTGAGCCTCGAAGAGGCGGCGGCTGGCATCCTGCGGGTGGCGCATGCCAACATCGTGCGCGGCATCCGCGTCGTCTCGGTCGAGCGCGGCTACGACCCGCGCGACTTCGCGCTGGTGCCCTTCGGCGGCGCGGGGCCGATGCACGGCAGCCCGGTGGCGCGCGATCTCAAGATGCCGAGCGTCATGGTGCCGCCGACGCCGGGCATCCTTTGTGCGCTCGGTCAGCTGATCTCGGACCTGCGGCACGATTTCGTCGAGACCCACGTGGCGCGCTTCGCCGATCTCGGCGAGGCCGGGGCCGGAGCGCTGATCGAACGGCTGGTGCAGCGTGCGACCGAGCACCTTGCCGCCGATGGTGTGCCCGAGGACCGGCGGGTCTTCGAGATCCGGCTCGACCTGCGCTACGAAGGCCAGAGTTTCGCCCTGCCCATCGCCGCCGATCCGGCGCAACCGGGCTGGTGGGACGCGCTGCCCGAAGCCTTCAACGCGGCGCATCTGGCCCGCTTCGGCCACGCCGACCCGAGCGCCCCGCTCGAGGTGGTGGGCGTCAACGTCACCGGCATCGGCCGCATCGACAAGCCCGCGCTGCCCGAACTGCCCGAGGGCAGCGGTTCGCCTGCCGAGGACGCCCTGCGCGGCACCCGGCGGATCTATTTCGAACCGGGCGACGGCGGCGGCGAGGGCGCCTGGCACGAGGCCCGGGTCTGGGCACGCGACGGCCTCAGGGCCGGCGACGTGATCGCGGGACCCGCGGCCATCGAGGAGGTCTCCTCCACCACCATCCTTTATCCCGGCGACCGCGCGACGGTCCACAAGTCGGGAAGCATTCTCGTGGAGGTCGCGGAATGAGCGGTTTCGATCCGATCCGGCTGGAAGTGCTGCGCAACGCGCTCGAGGCGACGGCGCAGGAAATGGGCTCGGTGCTGAAGCTCACCTCGTTCTCGCCCAACATCAAGGAGCGTATGGACGCCTCCTGCGCGATCTTCACCGCCGATGCCGAGCTGGTGGCGCAGGCCGAGCACGTGCCGGTGCATCTGGGCTCGATGCTGCGCGCGGTGGGGCCGACGCTGGAGCGCACGGGCGCGCTGGCCGATGGCGACGTGGTCATCGTCAACGACCCCTATGTCGGCGGCGCGCACTTGCCGGACATCACGCTCATCGCGCCGGTGTTCATCGACGGGCGGCGGGTGGCCCACGTGGCGACGCGGGCGCACCATTCCGATGTGGGCGGGATGGAGCCGGGCTCGATGCCCGGGCGCTCGACCGAAATCTTCCAGGAAGGCCTGATCATTCCGCCGGTGCGTCTCTACCGGGCCGGCGCGCTGCAGGAGGACATCCTCGAGATGGTGCTGGCCAACGTCCGCACCCCTGAAGAGCGGCGGGGCGATCTCAACGCCCAGCTTGCGGCGCTCCGGATCGGGGCGCGGCGCATGGGCGAGCTGGCGGAGCGCTTCGGCGCCGAGACGCTCGAGCAGGGGCTGGGGGCGATCCTCGACTACACCGAGCGCCGGATGCGGGCACGGATGGCCGAGCTGCCCAAGGGCGTGTGGTACGCCGAGGACTGCCTCGACAGCGACGGCTCCTCGGACGAGCCGGTGCGGATCAAGGTCCGGGTCGAGCTGACCGGCGACCGCTTCCTGTTCGACTTCGCGGGCACTTCGCCGCAGGTCCGCGGCAACGTCAACGCGGTGGCACCGATGTGCTGGTCGGCGACCTTCTACTGCCTCAAGCTCTTGACCGACGCGAGCCTCCCGCCCAACGCGGGCGTGCTGCGGCCGGTGACGGTCGACATCCCCAGGGGCAGCTTCCTTGACGCGCAGCGCCCGGCGGCGGTCTGCGCGGGCAACACCGAGACCACCCAGCGGCTTGCCGACACCATCCTGCGCGCCTTCGCCCAGATCGCGCCCGAGCGCATCGCGGCGGCCTCGAACGGCACCATGAACCTCATCGGCATCGGCGGTACCGACCCGCGCAACGGCCGGCCCTACACCTATATCGAGACCTCGGGCGGCGGGCAGGGCGGGCGTCCCATGGGCGCGGGCATGTCGGGCGTGCACGCCAACATGTCCAACACGCTCAACACCCCCATCGAGGCGCTCGAGATCAGCTACCCGCTGCGCTGCCTGCGCTACGAGCTGCGCGAGGGCACCGGCGGCGAGGGCCGGAACCGCGGCGGCGACGGCGTGGTGCGCACCATCCAGATCGTCGGCCACGACGCGCGGGTCTCGTTGCAGACCGACCGCAGGGCCTTTGCGCCCTACGGGCTGCACGGCGGGGGCGATGGTGCGAAGGGGCGCAACTCCACCATTGCCCGCGACGGCGCGGTCCAGACGCAGCCCGCCAAGGGCTCGCTCACGCTCGGCGACGGCGAGGCGGTGATGCTCGAGACGCCGGGAGGCGGCGGCTGGGGCACGCCCTGACGACCGACCGACAGGACGACAGCACAGAGAGGCGGGGCCACCGCCCGGGACACCACGACACAACAAAGGACCAACAGGAATGACAGACCATCAAACGTATCGCGGCCGGATGCTCCTGGCATCGCTGGCCCTTCTCGGGGTCACCGCGGGTGCGGCGCAGGCCGAGACCTGGCGCTTCGCCCACAAGCAGCCCGCCGACAGCCCCGAGGGCGTCGTCTACCAGTTCTTCGCCGACCGCGTGGCCGAGCTCACCGATGGCGATCTCGAGATCCAGGTGTTCCCGGCGGAGCAGCTCGGCAAGGAAGACTCGATCCTTGAACAGCTCGAGCTCGGCACCGTGAACTTCTACGCCGAGGACGCCTTCTTCCTTCAGAAATGGGTGCCCGAGATCAAGTGGGTCGCCCCGCACTTCCTGTTCCAGAGCCGCGAGGAGTGGGTCGAGTTCACCAACTCCGACCTCGTGAAGGGCTGGTTCGAGACCGCCGAAGAGGTGGCGGGCGTGCGGGCGCTCGGCGAGCCGATGGCGATGGTGCGCGGGCCGTACCGGGTGCTGATCTCGGATCGTCCGATCGAGCGCTACGAGGACATCGAGGGGCTCAAGCTGCGCATGTACCCCGACGAGCTGGCCATCGAAGTGTGGCGCAGCCTTGGCGCCGACCTGCAGATGCTGGCCTGGACCGAGACCTACCAGGCGCTGCAGTCGGGTGTGGCCGAGGCCGTCACCAGCCCCGCGGCGCTGGTCGAGGCGATGAAGTTCTACGAACAGGCGCCCTACATCACCCGCACCAACGAGTTCTGGCAGGGCCTGCCCTACATGATGAACGCCGCCGCCTTCGACGCCCTTCCAGAGAAGGACCAGCAGGCGCTGCTTCAGGCCCATGCCGAGGCCGGTGACTACTCGATGAAGCTGATGACCGAGAACGCCGAGGCGATGCGCGCCGCGGTCGAGGCGCAGGGCGTGACCTTCACCGAGATGCCGCTCGAGCCGCTGTTTGCGCGCATGGCCGACTGGTACCGCGAGCGCGACGCTGCGGGCGAGTTGCCCAAGGGGCTGATCGACGCCGCTCTCGGCGGCTCGGAAGACTGATCCGGGACCGACATGACCACACACCGCCCGCCCAATTGCGGACCGGCATGGTTCCGCGGCGCCAACCGTCTGCTCGACGGCGCCGCGGGGCTGTTCCAGACCGCTGCCGAACTCCTGCTGACCGTCATGCTGGTGATCAACTTTGCCAACATCGTGCTGCGCAACACCGGACAGCCGAGCCTGCTGTGGGTCTCGCCCTGGACGCTCGTGCTGATGGTCTGGGCGGTGTTTCTCGGCTTTTTCGTCATGTACCGCCGCCATCTCGACATCGTGCTCGGGCTGGTGATCGACCGGCTGGGGCCGTTCGGGCGGCGCATGGCGCGGGTCCTGACCGCCTTGGCGGGGCTCGCGTTCACGCTGATCCTGCTGGCCGAGACGCCGCAGATCCTGGCCCGCCAGCGCGGCACGATGGAGCTCATCGGCCTGACCCGCTACTGGCTGTCGCTGCCGCTGCTGGCCTCGGCGGCGATGCTGACGCTGCATTTCCTGACCGATCTCATCGGCGTGCTGGCCGGCTGGGCCGACGATGACGCGCCCGGCAGCGAGGAGGCCGCGCAATGGTAGCCATCACCATCTTCGGCCTGTTCTTCGTGCTGATGACGCTGGGGGTTCCGGTGGTCGTGGCACTGGCCGCGGGCACCCTTGCTGGGTTCTGGCAGATCGGCCTCGCCGACAACCTGCGGGTGCTCTACACCTTCCCGCTCAACATCCTCGAAGGCGTACACACGCCCGCGCTGACGGCGGTGCCCTTCTTCATCCTCGCCGGTCACCTGATGGGCGCCATCGGTCTGACCGAGCGCATCTTCAGCCTCGCCAACGCGCTGGTGGGCCACCTGCGGGCGGGCCTCGCGCAGGTCAACGTCATGTGCTCGCTGCTCTTCGGCGGCGTCACCGGCTCGGCCATCGCCGACGTCGCGGGTATCGGCAATCTCGTCATCGCCCAGATGGAGCGCCACGGCTACCCGCGCGCCTTCTCGGCGGCGCTCACCTGCGCCAGCTCGGTGATCGGGCCGACCATGTGGCCGTCGGTGCCGCTGCTGATCTACGCGTTCGGCGCGCAGGTCTCGGTCGAGCGCATGTTCCTTGCGGGGATCGGGCCGGGGCTGGTGCTGGTCATCGCGCTGATGGTCTACAACCGCTGGGTCGCGGGCCGCTTCGACGTGCCGCTGTCGCCGCGTCCGACCCGCAAGGTGCTGGTCTCCGAGGTCTCGCGTTCCGGCTGGGCGCTGCTGGCGCCGCTCATCATCATCGGATCGGTCACCGGCGGCTTCGCCACGCCGGTCGAGGCGGGCGTCATCGCCTGCGCCTACACGCTGATCCTGGGCCTCGGCTACCGGACGCTGGCCTTCGGCAAGCTGCGCCGCGCCGTGGGAGAGACCATCATCCTGTTCGGCTCGATCCTGATGATCATCGGCGTGACCCACGCCATGGGCTTCGTGCTCACCTACGACCGGGTGCCGCAGACCATCGCCGAGGCGGTGCTGGGCCTCACCGAGAACAAGTACCTGTTCCTGCTGCTGGTGATCGTCTTCTTCCTGCTGCTGGGCATGATCCTCGAGAACATCCCGGCGATGATCATCCTGATCCCGATCATGATGCCGCTGGTCGATCACTTCGGCATCGACCGGGTGCATTTCGGACTGATCATGGTCTACGGCCTGCTGATCGGCATCGTCACCCCGCCCGTGGGTGTGGCACTCTTCATCGTGACGCGGATCGCGGACATCTCGTTCGAGCGCGTGTGCTGGGCGGCGGCACCCTTCCTCGTGCCGCTGATCCTCGTGCTCTTCATCATCACTTACGCGCCGGGGGTCGTTCTCTTCCTCCCGGACCTGCTGCTTGGGAACTGATACCATGACCGGAAAGCTGCGCATCGCCGCGGACATCGGAGGCACCTTCACCGATGTCGCACTCATCCGCGCCGACAGCACCATCGCCACGCGCAAGGTCTCGTCGACACCCGACGACTACGCCCGCGGCGTAGCCGAAGGCATCCTCGAGCTGGTCGAGGTCGAGGCTTTGTCGCCCGACGAGATCGGCGAGGTCATGCACGCCTGCACCGTGGCCACCAACGCCATTCTCGAGGGCAAGGGCGCGAAGACCGCGCTGATCACCACCGAGGGCTTCCGCGACGTGCTCGAGATGCGCCGCATCCGGGTGCCGCGGCTTTACGATCCGCTCTACGAGAAGCCCCCCGCACTGTCCCCGCGCAAGTGGCGCTACGAGGTCACAGAGCGGCTCGACCACAAGGGCAACGTGCTGACCGCGCTCGACGAGGCCAGCGTGCTCGAGGCGATCGGCCGGATCCGCGACAGCGGCGTCGAGGCGGTGGCGGTGTGCCTGCTGCACTCCTACGCCAACCCCGCGCACGAGCGGCGCATCGGCCAACTGCTCGCCGAGCACCTGCCGGGGATGTATGTCTCGCTCTCGGTCGACGTGCTGCCCGAGATCCGCGAGTACGAGCGGACCTCGACCACCGTGATCAACTCCTTCGTCGGCCCGCCGGTGAAGACCTACCTCGACTCGCTGCGCGACCGGCTGGCGGCGGCCAGGCTGCCCTCGCAATTCTTCATGATGCACTCGGCGGGCGGGATCGTGGACAGCCGTACCGTGGTCGCCAAGCCCGCGCAGATCGTCGAATGCGGCCCGGCGGCGGGCGTGATCGGGGCACGGGCGGTGATGCTCGAGGCCGGCTTCACCGACGCCATCACCTTCGACATGGGCGGCACCACCGCCAAGGCCTCGCTGATCGAGGGCGGCGCGCTGATCCGGGCCGACGACTACGAGGTCGGCGGCGGCATCTCGCTGTCGTCGAAGCTCGCCAAGGGCGGCGGCTACGCGCTGAAACTGCCGGTGATCGACATTTCCGAGGTCGGCGCCGGCGGCGGCTCCATCGTCTGGCAGGACCGGGCGGGGGCGCTCAAGGTCGGGCCGCACAGCGCGGGCGCCTATCCGGGCCCCGCCTGCTACGGCACCGGCGGCACCGAGCCCACGGTCACCGACGCCAACATGGTTCTGGGCTTCCTCAACCCCGAGGCGCTGGCCGGCGGCGCCGTGCCGGTGGACCCCGAACTCAGCCGCGCGGCGCTCGAGCGTGTGGTGGCGGGCCCGATGGGGATCGAGCTCGACCGTGCCGCGCATGGCGTGCACGAGCTGGTGTCGACAGTGATGACCCGCGCTGTGAAGTCGGTGACGACCTTTCGGGGCCTCGACCCGCGCGACTTCGCGATGATCGCCTTCGGCGGCAACGGCGGCATTCACTCGGTCTCGCTCGCCCGCTCGCTGGGAGTGCGCACGGTGATCGTGCCGCCGGGTGCGGGCGTGCTGTCGGCGCTGGGGCTGCTCTACGCCGATATCGAGACCTCGGCCTCCGCGGCGCTTCTCAGGAGGCTCGACGCGGTGGCGCCCGAGGCGGTGGCCGAGGGCTTTGCGGCGCTGGCCGCGCAGACCGCCGCCGAGCTTGGCCGCGAGATCGACACCGTCGAGCTGATCCACGAGGCCGACTTCCGCTATCGTGGGCAGGCCTTCGAGCTGACGCTGCCCTTCGCGGGCGGGCTGGCGCTGACCCCCGAGGCCACCGCCACGGCGCGCGAGGAGTTCGACGCCGCGCATGAACGCTCGTACGGCTACCGTCTGGCCGAGACCCCGGTCGAGATCGTCAGCCTGCGGGTCACCGCGCGGGTGCAGAAGGGGGCGGGCAGCCTGCCCGAGTACCGCCGCCGCGAGGCCGCGCCCGAGCGTCGTCGCAGTGTCTACTTCGGCCCCGAGTGGGGCCGCGTGGACACCGCCGTGATCAACCGCGCCGCCCTTCTGGCGGGCACCCGTCAGGGTCCTGCGATCATCGAGGAATACGAGGGCACCACCATCGTGCCGCCCGATTGCACCGCGGCGCTCGACGCCAAGGGCAACATCATCGTCACCCTGCCGGTGGCGGCAGAGATCACCGAAAAGGAGGCCGCCGAATGAGCCGGATCGACCCCATCCGCCTGGAGGTGATGAAGAACGCCTTCGACGCCATTGCCGACGAAATGGCCCTGATGCTGATGCGCGCGGCCTATTCGCCCATCGTGCGCGACAGCATGGACTACTCGACCGCGCTCTGCGACGCCGACGGCCAGACGCTGGCGCAGGGCGTGACCACGCCGATGCACCTCGGCAGCTTCTACGACGCGATGCAGCACCTGATGCAGCGCTACGAGGGCGACATCCACCCGGGCGACGTCTTCATCGGCAACGACCCCTACGTGGCGGCGGGCCAGCACCTGCCCGACATCTACATCGTCGAGCCGATCTTCCACGAAGGCAGGCTCGTCGCCTGGACCACGACGCTTGCGCACCACGCCGACGTGGGCGGCATCGTGCCCGGCTCGAACGCGCTCGGGGCCGAGGAGATCTACCAGGAAGGGCTGCGGCTGCCGTTCCTCAAGCTCTACGATCAGGGCGTGATGAACGCCGCGATCTGGGAGATCATCGGCCTCAACGTCCGCGTCCCCGAGATGGTGTACGGTGACCTGCGCGCGCAGATGGCGGCCAGCCACGCCGGGCGGCGGTCGTTCCTCGAGCTGGTGGCGCGGCACGGCATCGAAGACGTGCTGGCCTGCGCGCACGAGCTCCACGATTACGCCGAGCGCCTCGGCCGGGCCGAGATCCGCGACCTGCCGAACGGGACCTACCATTTCACCGACCACCTCGACGGGCTGGGCGAGAACCCCGAGCCCATCGTCATCCAGATCGCGCTGACCATCCACGACGACACCATCAGCGTCGATTTCGCGGGCTCCTCGCCGCAGGTGAAGGGGGGCGTCAACACGCCGATCCCGTTCACCAAGGCCTCGGTCTACACGGCGCTGCGCTCGGTCATGCTGTCGGACGTGCCGAACTGCCACGGCTTCGAGCGTGTCGTGACGGTCACCGCGCCCAAGGGCACGGTGGTGAACTCGGTACACCCGGCGCCCTGCGGCGCGCGGGGCATCACCGGCTACCGCATCATCGACGCCATGTTCGGCGCGCTGGCACAGGCGCTGCCTGACCGGGTGACGGCGGACGGCATGGGCGGCTCGACGGTGCCGACCTTCGCGGGCTACGAGGACGGGCGCGCCTTCGTCTTCTCGGAAACCGTGATGGGCACATGGGGCGCGACCTCGGCCCATGACGGGCAGGTGGGCGTCCCGCACATGGGCGCCAACCAGGCCAACGTGCCGGTCGAGATGATCGAGGCCTCCTACCCGCTGCGCATCCGCCGCTACGGCATCGTGCAGGACACCGGCGGCGCCGGGCGTCACCGAGGCGGGCCGTCGTTCATCCGCGAATACGAGTACCTCGGCGAGACCGAGGGCGTGATGTCGCTGCGCTCGGACAAGCGGGATTTCCTGCCACACGGGCTTTACGGCGGGTCCGAGGGCACCGGGCCGGTCAACATCCTGATCCGCGACGGCATCGAGACGATGCTGCCGGTGCTGGTAACCCAGCCCTACGCGATGAAGAAGGGCGACGTGTTCCGCCATATCTCGCCCTCGGGCGGCGGCTTCGGCCCGGCGGCGGAGCGCCCCGAAGCCGAGGTGCGCAGCGATCTCGAGGCGGGGCTGATCTCGGAAGAGGTCGCACGGCGGGACTTCGGCCTGGTCTGAGCTCCGCGCCGGGCCCCTGTCGGGCCCGGTGTCGCGACCCCTGCGGGGCGCGTGCAGAATGGAGAGCGGGACATCGGCCTTCAGCTTCGGGGCCGGACCGCCCGGTCACGGTGAACTGCATCGCGCCGGGGCGTCTCGAGAGCCCAGATCCACGAGCGCCTGCATCCGAGCCAGGCCTCGCGCGAGGCCTGTATTGCGGCGCATATCGCCGCGGGCCGCTTCGGTGCGGCGGACGAGGGGACGAGGGCGCGGCGGTGATCTGCTTCCTTGCCTGCGCGCCCGTGCGCTGCGTCACGGGCGTCACCCTCCGGGTGGACGGCGGCACCATGCGGACGTCGTCCTGAGGCGACTGGGCCGTCAGCGCCGGTTGAAGATCACCGCCGCCAGCCAGCCCGCGAGCAGCGCGATCAGCGACGCCGCGATGCCGTAAAGCAGACCGTAATCCTGCGCGGCCCGGTAGATCAGCCGCTGTACCGAACTCTTGCGCACTGGCAGGTCCACGTCGGAGCGGCTGAGCACCAGCCCGTCCTTCAGCAGGAACACCCGCACGTCGTAGGTGCCGGGCACGAGGCTCACCGGCAGCGGGATCCGCGCCTCGAAGAGCACGCCCTCGGTGAGCTCGACGATGCCTTCCTCGAGCGTGATGCGGTGGCTGTCAGCCGTGATCCGGTGCATCGCGTCGATGTAGAGCTGGGTTTCCTCCTCGGTTCCGAGACCGGTGGGGGCGGGGATGTAGGTGCTGGGCGCGATGCCGTGGCGCAGGTTCTCGACCGGGTCGACGATCTCGTCCAGCGGGCCGGAACTGGCGACGGTGTAGAAGCTGGGCATCCACGCGAACTGGGCTTCGCCGGTGAACACCCAGATGCCCGCGACCTGCTCCTTCTGGCGAAGGGTGGCGCGGCCGGGCGGACCGGTGACGGTGATCACCACGTCGTAGTCGCCGGGCGTGCCGCCGGCGGGGGCGCCGAAGATCAGCAGCTCGGCGCCGTGGAAGCCGGTGTTGATCTCGACCTCGTCAAGGCTGAGCGCGAAGGTGGCGCGGGGCGGCTCGGGCGCGTCGTCGGCGGCGATAGCGGGCACGGGCGAAAGCGCCAGCGCGAGGAGAAGCGCCGCGGCGCGCCTCACCGCGTTGCCTCCCAGAAGAGCGCGAAGGGCTCGGACGGCATGCGGATCAGGTCGACCGCGACCTTGGCGCTGACCGCGAGCACGAGGATCGAGAGCAGGATGCGCACCTGCTCGCCGCGCAGCCGGGCGCCGAAGCGGGTGCCGATCTGTGCGCCCACCACGCCGCCCACCAGCAGCAGCAGCGCCAGCACGATGTCGACCGTGTGGTTGGTAGCCGAGTGCATCACGGTGGTGAAGACCGACACGAAGGTGATCTGGAAGAGCGAGGTGCCGACCACGACCTTGGTGGGCATCTTCAGCAGGTAGATCATCGCGGGCAGCATGATGAAGCCGCCGCCGACGCCCATGATCGCCGCGAGCACCCCGCAGAGCACCCCCACCAGCAGCGGCGGGATGGCCGAGATGTAGAGCCCCGAGGTGCGGAACTTCATCTTGAGCGGCCAGCCCTGTCCCCAGCCGTGGCGGCGCCTGCGGGGCTTGCGGGTGCCGCGCAGGGCGTTGAGGCTCTCGAAGAACATCATCGCGCCGATGAAACCGAGGAAGACCACGTAGAAGAGCTGCACCGCGAGGTCGATCTGCCCCAGCGAGCGCAGGAAGGCGAAGAGCCAGACCCCCAGCGTCGATCCCGCGAGGCCCCCCAGCAAGAGCACCGTCCCCATCCGGATGTCGAGCGTCTTGCGGCGCCAGTGGGCCAGCGCTCCGGAACAGGACGAGGCGACGATCTGCACCGCCTGCGTCGAGACTGCCACTGCGGGCGGAATGCCGATGAAGAACAGCAGTGGGGTCAGGATGAAGCCGCCGCCGACTCCGAACAGGCCCGACATGATCCCGACGACTCCGCCCAGTCCCACGATGAGGAACAGGTTCACCGGAATTTCGGCTACGGGGAGATAAATGTGCATCCTGCCCTTGCCTGAGTGGTCACATCTTCCTGGAGAGGACCATTACCAGCAGGCCCACGATGCACAACCCGAGAAAGGCCGCAGAGATTGGGGATGTGACGAAGGTGCTGAAGTCTCCGCGCGAGAGCAGCAGCGCGCGGCGGAAGTTCTCTTCCATCATCGGCGACAGGATGAAGGCCAGCACCAGCGGCGCCGGCGGAAAGCCGAGCCGCGCCATGATCAGGCCGAAGATCCCGAAACCCAGCACCAGGTAGATGTCGACCACCGAGGAGTTGATCGAGTAGACGCCGATCGACACGAGCACCAGGATGATCGGGAAGAGCGCGTTGTAGGGCACCTGCAGAAGCCGGGTCCAGATCCCCACGAAGGGGATGTTGAGCAGCACCAGCAGCAGGTTGCCGACGAAGAAGCTGACCACGAGCCCCCAGAACATCGTCGGGTTCTCGGCGATGAAGGTGGGTCCCGGCGTGATGCCGTGGATCATCAGCGCGCCGATCATCACCGCCATCACCGCGTCGCCGGGCACGCCCAGCGTCAGCGTCGGGATGAAGGCCGCCTGCGCGGTGGCGTTGTTGGCGCTTTCCGGCGCGGTCAGCCCCTCGATCCTGCCCTTGCCGAAGAGCTGCGGCACGCGGCTCAGGCGCAGCTCGACCGCGTAGGCCATGAACGAGGCCATGGCGGCGCCGGCGCCGGGCAGGATGCCCGCCACCGCGCCGATGGCCGAACCGCGGCCCATGGCGGGGACGGACCGGCGCCATTCCTCGCGGGTGGGCAGCATGGTGGAGAAGGTGAAGCGCTCGAAGCTGGTCGAGTGGCTGCGCATCGCGATGGTCGAGATGATCTCGGAGACGCCGAAGACGCCCATTGCGACCGCCACGATGTTGAGCCCGTCGGCAACCGCGGGCAGGCCGAAGGTGAAGCGGAAGATGCCCGAGGTGACGTCCTGCCCGACGATGCCGAGGATCAGCCCGATCACCACCATCGAGAGCGATTTCAGCATGTCGGAGCCGCCCACGGCGGCGGCGGCAAAGAGCGCGAAGACCATGAGCGAGAAATACTCGGCTGCGCCGAACTCGAGCGCGAAGCGGGCCAGCACCGGCGCAAAGGCCGCGACGAGCACGATGCCCACCATCGAGCCCACCAGCGAGGCGATGGCGGTCATGAAGAGTGCCACCGAGGCGCGGCCGTTCCTGGCCATCGGGTAGCCCTCGAGGCAGGTGACGGCGGCGGCGGGCGTGCCCGGCAGGTTCAGCAGGATCGAGGCGGTCGAGCCGCCGTATTGCCCGCCGTAGTAGATCCCCGCGAGCATGATGATCGCCTCGGAGGGCTCGATGTAGAAGGTCAGCGGCAGCAGCATGGCGATGGCGGGCAGCGGCCCGATGCCGGGCAGCACGCCCACGACCATGCCGAGGCTGACGCCGATGAAGCAGTAAAAGATGGCCGACCAGCTCAGCGCGATGCTGGCGCCGTCCGCGAGGTTTGAGAGAAGTTCCATGACGCCTGTCTCAGTCCTGTCTCAGTAGAGCTTGAAGGGAAGGCCGAAGCCGAGCACGAAGATCACCCAGGCGCCGACCGGCGCCAGCAGCGCGATCACCACGAGCCGCCTGAGGTCGGGCTTTTCCGCCGCAAGTCCCGAGATCAGCACCAGCGCGAAGGTCGCGATCAGCAGGCCGGCGGTCTCGAGCAGCGCCGCGAAGGCCGCGATGCCGAGCGGCACCAGCAGCATCGGCCGCAGCCGGTGCCAGCGCTCGGCCCAGTCGAGGGTCTCGGGCACGGGCGTCTCGGCCTCGTCGCTGCGCACCGGGAACAGCCCCTGCAGCAGCGTGATCGCCAGCCCCAGCAGGATCGCGCCGGCGCCGAGGAGCATCGGGAAGAAGCCCGCGTCCATGCGGCGCAACGACCCGATGCCGTAGCCGAGCGAGGTCACGGTGACGGCGATGCCGATGGCCAGCATGATGGCACCGGAGATCAGCCCGCCCGGATCCGGGGCAAAGGTCCTGCGTGTCATGTCGTTCCTCCCGTGGTCGTGCTCAGGCCGATCCCACCGCGACCGCCGGGTCGCTGGCCGGAACCTGCGGATAGTGAAAGCCGCGCTGCCCGGACAGCCCGCGATTGTCGGGGGTGGTGTCAGCGGGTTCGGGCAGACCCACGAAGCGGTCGCCGTCCACCATCTCGAGATCGCTGCCGTAGAGATGGCCGCGCAGCAGCGCCTTGAGCCGGTCCAGCGTCTCGGCCTGCGCCGGGTCGGCGGCAAGGTCATGGCCTTCGCGCGGGTCCTCCATCATGTCGAAGAGCTGGAAGCGGTTGCCGGCGGGGTACCAGATCAGCTTGTGCTGGCGGTCCCGGATCATCCGCGTCGCCTTTGCGCCGGACTGGCTCTCGCCGTAGAGGTGGTCGCGGGTGTCGGGCGCCAGCAGCGAGCAGCCCTCGACGCCCTCGGGGATGGCCACCCCCGCCATATCGAGCATCGTGGGCATGAGGTCATGCAGCGCCACGAGCCTGTCGCTGGTGGCATTGCGCCCGATGCGGTCGTGCGTGCGGGTGTCGATGACCAGGAGCGGCACGTTGGCCGAGGCGTCGTACATCAGCCGCTTGCCGAACATGCCGTGGTCTCCCAGCATGTCGCCGTGATCCGAGCAGAAGACGATGATCGTGTTGTCGAGGATGCCCTCCTCGCGCAGCGTGCCGATCAGCAGCCGGATCTGGTGGTCGATGTGGGTGCAGAGCGCGTAGAACGCCCGACGGGTGTCGGCGAGCTGCTCGGGCGGCAGCGTCGCGTAGTAGCCCCGGACCGAGCGCAGGAGCGCCGGCATCGCCGCGGTCTCTGCCGACCAGTCGCTCTCCAGCGGCGCGGCGACGCTGCGCCTTGCGTAGCGGTCGAAGTAGCGCTGCAGCGGCACCAGCGGCGGGTGCGGGTGGGTGTAGGAGACGTGCCAGAAGCCGGGCCGCGTGGGGTCGCGGCGCCGGATCTGCCGCGCGGCGGTGCGCGTGGTCCAGTTGGTCACGTGCAGGTCGTCGGCAAGGTGCCAGGTGTTCCAGCCGTATTCGTTGTTGCTCATGCCGTGGGCGAATTGCTCGCCCGGGTGGCCGGCGTCGGCGAGGGACATCTCGTAATCGTCGGGACCGCCGAGGTGGCCACGGCCTTCCTCGGCCAGCAGCGCGTCGTCAAAGCCGATGCGGTCGCGGGGCGGGTAGACGTGCAGCTTGCCGATGGCGCCGGTCTGGTAGCCCGCGGCAGAGAAGGTCCCGGCCAGCGTCCGGGCCTTGGCGGGCATGCGCAGCGCAGGCTGGAAATCGCGGTCGCCGTGGCCGCGCGCGGTGAGGCCTGTCATCATCGAGCGGCGCGAGGGGATGCAGATCGGCGTTTCGGCATAGCAGTTGCGGTAGAGCGTGCCGGAACGCGCCAGCATGTCGAGCGTCGGGGTCTCTATGTCGGGATGGCCCATGCAGCCCAGCAGGTGTGCGGGCCACTGGTCCACGGTGACGAAAAGGACATGCGGTTGATCGGACATCATCCACCTCGGGTAATCGGTACGTTCTTGGAAGGCGGGCGCCGGATCGTCCGGCGCCCGCGGGGCGGGCTCAGTTGCGGCTGGCGCCCGACATCTCGACCAGCTCGCCGAGTGTGCCGGCCTGCTCGGTCACGAAGGCGGTGAAGTCCTCGGGGCTGCCGCCGACAAGGCCGATGTTCAGCGCTTCGAAGCGTTCCCGGATGTCGGGGCGGCCGAGGATCTCGTCCAGCGCGCCGTTGACCGTCTCGATGATCTCGGGGTCGGTGCCCTTGGGCGCCATGATCCCGTGCCACGATGTGTAGACCATGTCGACGCCCTGTTCCCTGACCGTGGGCACGTCGGGCAGGGCGGCGACCCGCTCTTCCGAGGTGACCGCGAGCGCGCGCAGGGTGCCGTCCTTGATCATCGGCACCACCGTGCCGTCGATCATCACGCCGACCTCGCCGCTCATCAGCGCGGTGCGTGCGGGGGCCGAGCCCTGGTAGGGAATGTGCAGCGCCTCGATGCCCGCGAGCGAGCGGAAGAGCTCGAAGGCGAGGTGCTGCGCGGTACCGACACCGGCGGAGGCGTAGTCGATATACTCGGGGTCCTCCTTGGCGCGGGCAATCAGGTCGGGCAGGTCCGCGACCTCTTCCAGACGGGGGCCGACCGCCATCACCAGCGGGATCGAGGTGATCTGGATCACCGGGTCGAAATCCTCGAGCGGGTCGTAGACGAGGTTGTCGTAGACGTGCGGGTTGATGCCCATGGTGGCGATGTCGCCGACCACGAGCGTATAGCCGTCGGGCTCGGCGCGCGAGGCTTCGCCCACGCCTACGGTGCCACCGGCGCCGCCGCGGTTCTCGATCACCACGGGCTGGCCCAGCACTTCGGAGAGCGGCTCTGCGAGGGTGCGCGCGATCAGGTCGGTGTTCCCGCCCGGCGGGTAGGGCACGATGATGTTGACGGGCTGTTGCGGCCAGCCGTCCTGCGCGAGGGCGGGCGCGGCGGACAGGCCGAACGCGGCGGTTCCGGCCAGCATCAGGGCACGACGGGTGATGGTGAGCATTCGGGTCAAGGGGTCCTCCTCCTTCGGTCGACGGTCCAGAGTGTGGGTCTGGATGGAACTGATAAGTGTTGTCAGGGATACCTAATTGGGAAATAAGCGATGCTTATCATTCGGCGGAGGCACCATGGACACGGGACAGATGCGGGCGATCGTCGTGCTGGCCGAAGAGCTGCACTTCGCCCGCGCCGCGCGCATTCTCGGGATCAGCCAGCCGGCGCTGTCGCAGAAGATCCAGCGCGTCGAGACCGAGATCGGCATGACGCTGTTCGACCGGGGCCAGCGGCACGTGTCGCTGACCCCCGCGGGCAGGGCGCTGGTGGCCGACCTGCCCGAGCTTCTGACCCGTATCGACACGGTGCTGGCACGGGCCGGGCGCATCGCCCGTGGTGACGAGGGCTTCCTGCGCGTGGGCTTCATCGAGAATGCCAGCTTCCACCTCGTTCCCCATGTCATCACCCGGCTGCGGCGGCGCTTTTCCAATGCGCAGGTCGAGCTGGTCGAGATGATCTCGCCCGACATTCCCGACGCGCTGGCACGCGGTGACATCGACGTGGCGCTGACCCGGCCTTTGCCCACCGACACACTGCGCGCACACGAGGTGATGCGCGAGCGGTACTACGTGGCGCTGTCGGACGGCGACCCGCTGGTACGGCAGGAGACGGTGCCGGTGCGGGCGCTCTGCGAGATGACCTTCATCGCTGCGGCGGGGCGCAAGTCGTCCTACCTGCGCGGCCAGTTCGCAGCACTGTTCGAGCGCCACGGCTTCCGGCTCGGTATCGGGCAGGAGGTCAACCAGCTGCCGGCGATCATCGCGCTGGTGGCGGCGGGGGGCGGCTTCACCATCCTGCCGCGCTCGGCCACCGGGCTGTCGATCCCCGGCGTCTGCTACCGCCCGATCCGCGACGCGGACGCGCCCGAGGCAGTGCTGCACGCCTGCAGTCGCGAGCATGACACCAACCCGCTGGTGCAGGCTTTCTTCGCCTTCGCGCTTGAGCTGCGCGGCCAGGGATAGGGCCCGGCTCAGCGGGCCTTGCGCGGGCGCAGCGTGGTGACGGTCACGTAGACCAGCATCACCGCCGCGATGGCGAGGATCGTCGCGCTGATCGGGCGCTCGAGGAAGATCATCGGCCCGTCGCGCGACAGCAACAGCGCCCGGCGGAAGTTATTCTCGAGCACCGGCCCGAGGATCATGCCGATGATGATCGGAGCCAGCGGGTAGCTGGCCTTGCGCAGCACGTAGCCGATGCACCCGAAGGCCAGCATCACCCAGAGGTCGAAGACCGAGTTTTGCAGCGCGTAGGTGCCCATGGTCGAGAGCAGCAGCACCAGCGGCAGCAGCCAGGCCTTTGGCACCTTGAGCACGGTGCCGAAGAACGGCACCAGCAGGATGCCCAGCACGATCAGCACCACGTTGCTGGCGAGGTAGGCGAGGAAGATCCCGCCCGCCACGTCGGCGTGGTACTGGAAGAGCTCGGGGCCGGGGAAGAAGCCGAGCAGGAACAGCGCACCCAGCAGCACCGCGGTCGAGGCGTCGCCCGGGATGCCCAGCGACAGCGTCGGGATCAGCGCGCCGCCGCAGGTGCCGTTGTTGGCGGCCTCGGTGGCCACGACCCCGCCCTCGGCACCCTCACCATAGCCGTCCTCTTCCGCAGCGAGACGCTTGGCCACCGCGTAGGAGACAAAGGCGCTGACGTCGCCGCCGGCGCCGGGAATGGCGCCGAGCCCGGTGCCCAGAAGGGCCGAGCGCACCACGTTCCAGCGGTGGTTCACGATCAGGCGCAGGGCGCGGAACGAGATCCGCAGCTTCTGGATCTGCGGCCGGTCACGGAAGTTGCCGCCCTCGACCTGCACGAAAAGCTCGGAAAGGGCGAAGAGCCCCACCACCACCGCGACGAGGTTGGGCCCCGAGGTCAGGTTGATGGTGCCGAAGGTGTAGCGGTAGGCTTGGGTGAACTCGTCGGTGCCGACGGTCGCCACCGCCAGCCCGAGCCCGCCCGCGAGCATGCCCTTGATGGCCGAGCCCTCGGAGACCACGGCGATGGTCAGCAGGCCGAGCAGCGCCATGGCGGCATATTCCGGCGGGGCGAATTTCAGCGCGAAATCGGCCAGCACCGGCGAGAAGAAGATCAGCACGATGCCCGCGACCAGACCGCCCAGAGACGAGGCGGTGATCGAGAGGCCGATGGCGTCCTGGCTGCGGCCCTTCTGGGCCAGCGGGTAGCCGTCGAAGAGCGTCGCCGCCGCCAGCGGCGTGCCGGGGATGCGCAGCAGGATCGCCGAGATCGAGCCACCGGCGGAGCCTCCGACATAGACGGCGATCAGCATGGCCATGGCGGGGATCGGCTCGAGGTGGAAGGCCACCGGCAGCAGCAGCACGATGCCCATGAGCGGCCCCAGCCCGGGCAGCACGCCGATGACGAGGCCGCCGATGATGCCGAGCACGGTCAGCAGGACCGAGGCGGCGGAAAAGTAGAGGGGTGCCCCCTCGAGCAGCAGGTCGAACACGGAAGCAGGCCTATCCGAAGAGGGTGAAGCTGAAGATGCCGAGCGGCAGGACCACGTTCAGCAGCCCTTCGAATACGGCCGCCACGAGCAGCGTGGCGGCGATGGCACCGGCGATGGCGGCAAGCGGGCTCAGCCCCAGCATCGCGAAGAGAACCGCCAGCAGGACCGGTGTCGTGAGATAGTAGCCGAGCCAGCCGAGGCACAGCAGGTAGACCACGAAGAGCCCCGTCGCGATCAGCGCGAGCCGCGTGGTCGCGGTGGGATCGAGCGGGGAGCGCTGCGAGATCTGGCCCGCGACGATGCGCAACGCATTGATCAGGCTCAGCGCCAGCAGGATCCACGCGATGATCGAGGGATAGGCCGCGGCGTTGGACATCGGCCCGCCCGAGGCCACGCCCTGATCGCTGAGCGAGGTCGCATTCTGCCAGAAGATCAGCAGCGGCACCGCGCCGATCAGGATCCAGGCAAGCCAGTCATAGGCATGTTCACGCAGCTTCATGACACTCTTCCGGTTGCGGCCAGGGCAGGACGGGCGGCGGCCGCAGCGTGCCGCCCGAATGCGCGTGCCGGGTGACGGGTCAGAGCCCGTTCAGGCGCTCGGTTTCCCAGTCGATGGCGGCCTGGCCGTGCTCGAGTTCGCCCGCGACGGCGCCGACGATCTCTTCGTACTGGTCAGGCGAGAAGCCGGTGGGCACGTAGCCCATGTCGAGCAGGCGCTGGCGCACGTCGTCCCGCTTGAGGGCTGCTTCCATGGCATCGCGCAGCTTGGTGACGACATCCTCGGGGGTGTCCTTGCGCACCAGCCACCAGTTCCAGCCCGAGGGGCTGAGGTTGGCCATGCCGATGTCGATGTCGAACGAGCCGACCAGCGGCGCGCCGCCGTAGGTGGCCGAGGCGTCCTCCATATCCGAGAGCACCGCAAGCACTTTCATGTCGTCCTTGTTGACGTTGTAGACGCCGGGGTTGGTGATCATGAAGTCGAGGATGCCGCCGCGCATGTCGCGCACCGCGATGTCGATCTCGGGGTAGGGCACGAGCTGGGCGATGGTGTCTGTGGCCATCAGCGTCGCGGCGCCGACCATGTGCGGGATGCCTCCGGCGACGCCGGGGGAGTAACGCAGGTCTCCCGGATTCTCCTTCATGTAGGCGATCAGGTCGGAGAGGTCGTTGAACCGGTCGTCATCCGCGCGCACGGCGATGGCGAAGCTGTTCGAGGTGGCGGACCACAGCGGGGTGAAGTCCTGGTAGGTCCAGTCGGCGTTGCCCTTCATCGGCTGGATCACCAGCGGGGCCACGTAGCCGTCGAACAGGGTATAGCCGTCGGCGTCGCGCGACATGGCGGTCTCGAAGGCCTTCACGCCGCCGGCGCCGGGGGTCGAGACCACCGAGATGTTCACGCCGAGCTCGTCGCCCATGGCGTCGGCGATCACCTGGCTCGCGGCCATGGTGGCCCCCGGTGCCCAGGGGTAGATGCTCTCGATGTTGCGCTCGGGGAATTCGGCCAGCGCGGGACCGGCCAGAACGGCGAGCCCAAGGGCCGCCGCGACGAGGCGAGATGTCAGGGTCATGAGGTTCCTCCCAATCATGCGGTTACTTCCAGTGCGATCCCGTACCAGCCATAGGTCTCTTCGGGGGCGTCATGCGCGCGGAATGCGGCTTCGGCCTCTGCCACGAGCCGGGCCTGAACCTCCGGATCGGTGACCGGCGCTTTCTGCGCCGGGTCGGTTCGGAGGTCGTAGAGCCGGGTCTCGGCGTCGTCGAACCCGAGACCGTCGTTCATCGGCACCCGCTTGGCATCGGGCAGGGCGTCGATCGCCATCAGCGGCACGCCCTTGGTAAAGTCGAAGCCCGGCACCATGGCGGCGGTCTTCAGCTCGGTGGTGGTGAAGGGCCCGGTCATGTGCTGCGGCGCGAGCGTGTATTCCCTGAGCCCCGGCGCGCGCCAGTCCACCGGGTAATGGTAGAGCGCATAACGGCCGTCGGCGATGCCCACCGGCCCGCCGAAGATCCCGAAGATGGCACTGTCGCGCACCTTCTCGGCCGTGCCCGCCAGCAGCGGCGCCAGGTCATGGGCGCGCACCTCGGGCGGCAGCTCGGCGCCGTGCAGCCCCAGCAGCGTCGGCATGATGTCCGGCGTCTGGGTGACGGCGCCGCAACGGCTGCCCGCCGCCTGCGGGTTGCGCGGGTCGTGGATCATCAGCGGGATGTGGCTGACTTCCTCGTAATACGGCATCCGGCATTTGCCCCACCAGCCGTGCTCGGACAGCAGGAAGCCGTGATCGGTCGACACCACGAGCGCGGTGTCCTTCCACATGTCATGGGCATCGAAATAGTCGAGCAGCCGGCCGAGATACTCGTCGCACATCGCCACGAGCGCGGCATAGTTGGCGCGGATCTCGTCGAGTTCGGTCGGACTCTCGGTGGCGCGGGCGTAGTAGGGCCAGTCCAGAGCGCCGCCCTCGTAGTCGGTCGGGAAGGCGTCGCGGAAGCGTTCGGGCGCGTGAAACGGCTCGTGCGGGTCGAAGCATTCGAGCATCAGCAGCCAGTCGTCGGCCGCGCGGTTGCGCTCGAGGAAGTCGAAACCCGCGGCAAAGCACTTGGGACCGGGGAAGTCGGCCTCGTCTTGCATCACCTCGCGGTTCACCATGTGCTGGAAGCGCTTGCTCGAGCGGTCGAGCGGGTAGTGCTTGTCCGAGAATTCCGCGCGGAACCTGTCGAGCGGCGGCGCGACCATCGGCACCCAGGGGTCGTATTCCTGCCCGCGGATGAATTCCCAGCTGTCGAAGCGGGTGTGGTAGCCGGCGCCGCCATCCTCGAAGTAATGCACGTGGTCTGTGATGAGGTGCGAGTAGACCCCCTTGTCGCGCAGCACGTCGGCAAAGGAGTTGTCGAAGGCTTCGAGCGGTCCCCATGACCGGTGCATGAAGTTCAGCCGGCCGGTGTGCAAATCGCGCCGCGCGGGCATGCAGGGCAGCGAACCGGCGTAATGTTGATCGAAGGTCACGGACCGTGCCGCAAGCCGGTCGAAGTTCGGCGTGGCAATGGCGTCGCCGCCATAGGCCCCGAGCGCCGTCCGGTTCAGGCTGTCGAAAAGTACGAAAACTGTGCGCATTGCCCCTCCAGTCCGCAGGAGAGCATGGACGAAGTGCGGTGATAGTGTAAAATAGATAAACCGCTGCCAAAGATAAATCTAATCTATCGAACTGGCCCTCATGTCGCCCTACGATGCCTTTCTGAGCCGCCGGCTGCTGCACTTTCTCGCCGCGGCGGACGCGGGCAACCTCCACCGCGCCGCCGAGACGCTGGGCCTGTCGCAGCCGGCGCTGACCGTGAGCCTGCGCAACCTCGAGCAGGAGATCGACGCCACGCTCTTCGAGCGCTCGGTGAAGGGGGTCACGCTGACCCCGGCGGGAGAGCTGTTCTACCGCCACGCCGGTGCCCTGCGCACCGCCTCGCGGCAGGCGCAGGATGAGCTGAAGGCGCTGCGCACCGGCGAGGCGGGCACGCTGCGGATCGGCGCCGGGGTGGCGTGGTCCGCGACGGTGCTGCCCGAGGTGCTGCGCGACATGCGGCGGGACTACCCGGGCCTCTCCATCGACCTGCTGACCGGGGTCGGAGACCAGCTGGCCATGCAATTCGCCGAGGGTCGGATCGACCTCTTGCTGGTGGCGGGCGGGTTGGCCGGGCAGCCGCTGGAGGATGCGCGGCGCGAGCAGCTGGTGACCCTGCCGATGGAACTGGTGGTGGCGCGCGATCACCCGCTGGTCGGGCAGGGGCCGGTCGGCGTGCGACAGATCGCGGGCTACGACTGGGTCGGCTTCGCCGATGACGACAGTTTCCTGCATCTTTCGGCGCTGCTGACCGCGCGCCACGGCCTCGCGCCGCCGCGGATGGCGATGCGGGCCAATTCGGTCGCCGCCCTCGGCACCTTCGTGCGCGGCACCGATGCGGTCATGGTGGTGATCTCGTCGCTGGCTTCGGCGATGTGCGACGAGACCCTCGTGACCCTGCCGCTGCAGGAGCCGCTCTGGGACATGCCGGTGAGCCTCTTCTGCCGCGAGCTGGTGGCGGGCCGCCCGGTGACGCTGGATTTCACCGAACGGCTGCGCCGTGCCATCGAGACCGTGGTCGCGCAGGGCCATGCCTGATTCCGTAAGCGCCCCCATGGGCGGCGCTCGGGCGCTCTCGGCGTGATCCGCGCGGGGCGCGTCTTGGTTGGTATATCCCGGCCTGCGACAAGGGTTCGGTCCGGACAGGTAAGGGTCGCGTTGCTCGGAGACTGTCGTTCTCAGCGGTCCTCGGGCACGGAGCCGCCTGTGATGGTCTGATGGACGGCGCCGGGCGGCCAGTTGCCGGAGGAGGCTCGGGCGGGGCCAGAGGTGCTTCAGCCGACATGATCGAAGGCCCGAGCAAACAGCCGCGGCACGTCGCGGAGAGGTCGATGCCGCATCAGAGGAGGGGAGGAGCGCGGCGACCCTCAGGGAGGAGGAGAGAGGGTCGCCGCTGATTTCCGGGGTTCAGGGAGGAGGAGAGAACCCCAGGAAACTTTGTGGCGCATCGCTGCGCCGTTGAGATCAAACTAGCCAATGCTGCATTGCAGAACAATGGTCAGGATCGCAGACCTGATTTGCGGTGAGCGCATGGCAAGGGACCTCGAGCCCTGCCGGGCGGCATCTGTTCCGGGAAAGGCGCCCTCAGCGCAGCTGACAGGTCGCAGGAGGACGATTCAGACTGACCGTTTTCGTCGACGCTGCCGCCCCGCAGATTCTTGCGGCGTTCAGGACTTCCATCGGCGGAGCCGAGATCTGCCGCAACATCGCGTCTGATGGGCTGCACAGGAAGTCTCTCAGCGGCCCGCCAAAGCCGGTCTCTCGTGCCGGACCAGCGGCCAAGGGGAGGCGGTGCAAAAGGCGCGGACACGGGGCCTTGCGGCATGGGGCTGACGGCCCAGAGCATCTGCCCAGATGTCCCGGGCCGGTTCACAAGGCCGCCTCTGCGCTCCCCACGCTCCCCCTCGGCAGCCTGTCACCGGCCCGGTTCCTCACCTGGGCGCGGTCTGTCTCGTGCATCGGCGCGCGCGGCGCCTTGATCTGGATCATGAAAACAGCCGAAGGCGAGAGCGCATTGCCTCGGCGGGGCGTCTGATGCGCGGGCGGTGCGGTCGCAGTGCGCCGAACAGTTTTCGTACAGCCTCCGTGAGGTGCGCGCATACGCACAGAACTTATGAATGAATGCGAACCGCTGTGTAAAAGGTCATCTGTTCACGAACATTCAGCGGATTTGCGATCACACTGCGCCAGCGCTTCCCAGCATTCCCTGGCCCTGGGCATGCGCTGGTGCGCGAAGACTCACTTTCAAGGCCACGAGTTCGCGAGCGGCAGTGAGGTTCGGCGTGATTTGAAAGCCGCCGCGGCGGGGACGATATCAGCCTCATTCGACAGACGCCGAACACGAGAAACGATCGCGCTTCGGCGCACCGCAAACCGAAATCGAAAAGGAACGCATCATGAAAAACGTTGCACTCATCGCCGCCGCCGCCCTGACCGCCGCCACCACCTTTGCTGGCGTCGCATCGGCGCAGACCTTCAAAACCGGCGACTTCGCCCGCTCGGCTCTGGAGCGTATCGCACCCGACGCCGACGTGGCTGCTCTGAGCAATGCGCAGGCGGTTGCCGTGTACCAGGTGGTTCAGGACGAAACCGGCGCAGCCAACCAGAAGGCCCGCGCCGAGTCGATGATCCGCTCCTATCAGTAATCGCGGCCTTCCCGGTTTCGCCCCGCGCGATGACCGAGGAGATCCGGGGATCTGACGAAAAAGGGGTGTCCGTGAGGACACCCCTTTTTTGCGTGTGAGAGGGCAGCGCAGTCATTCACGAGACAACGGCAGCATACCTCTCATCAACCGAAGGTGATTGGCCCTCGACCCGCTTTCGGGAGACGTACGGACCGATGCACAGCGCCACGCCGTTCCGCGGCCCAGCTTCGTCGTGTCCATCAATTACCCATTGCCCTGTCGATCCAAACCCGCCAACGGGCCCGGAGCCATGTTCCCCATGTTTGACCGCACCGTGAAAATCGAAACGCCGGATGCGCAGGACAACGCCGCGCCAGATCCGGCCTCCGCGCCCGCGTCCGAGAGCAAGGCGGCGCGGAAGAAGAGAAGGTCGCAGAAGTCCCGGCAGCGCATCCGGGCGCTCATTCTGTCGAGCCTCCGGTCGCAGTCGAAGACCTACATCATCGCCATCCTCGCCATGGTCGTCGGTGCCTCGGGTGCTGCGCTGACCGCGTGGGTGATGGAGGGCATCGTCGACGCGATGAACGACAGCGGCAACATGCGGCGGGTGTTCTCGGTCTCGGTCACGGTGGCGGCGATCTTCACGGTCAAGGGCCTCGCGAGCTACGTGCAGGCGGTGTTCATGACCCGGGCCGGAAACCGCATCGTGGCGATGCTGCAGATCCGGTTCTACGAGCAGTTGTTGCGGCAGGGCGTCGCCTTCTTCAACGTCAACGAATCCTCGAGCATCCTGCTGCACAGCTCGCGCAGCGCCCAGAAGGCGCGGCAGATCATCGACCTCGTCGTGACCTCCTTCGTTCGCGACATCCTCACGCTCTGCGGGCTGATCTTCGTGATGTTCTGGCAGCAGCCGGTGCTGACCCTCGTGGCGCTGGTGATCGGGCCGATCCTGATGGTCGTCGTCCGGGTGATCATCAAGCGGGTGCGCGCCATCGTCGAAAAGGAGACGAGCTCGCTCACCGAAATCCTGAAGGTCACGCAGGAGACCGCCGCGGGCTTTGCGGTGATCAAGCTCTTCGGGCTCGAGGACCGGATGGCCGCGCGCATGAACACCGCCGTGCGACAGGTCGAGGAGCGTTCCAACGCCGTCGCACGGATGCAGGCCATCACCTCGCCGCTGGTCGAGACGCTCTCGGGCCTCGTCATCGCGGCGGTGGTGATGATCAGCGCCATCGACCTCTTCGACGGCCAGCCCACCACGCCGGGTCAGCTCATGTCCTTCATCACCGCGCTGCTCATGGCCTACGAGCCGGCGAAGCGGCTGACCCGGCTGCGCGTGCGGCTCGAGGCGCTGATCAAGCCGGTGCACATGATGTTCGATCTGATCGAGACGCCGCCCGCCATCGGGACCGAGGACGAGACGCGCGACCTCGTCCCGGGGCCGGGCGAAATCGAGATGCGCGGGGTGTCGTTCGGCTATCGCGAGGGGCAGGACGTGCTTCGCGCGCTTGACCTGCGCTTCGAGGCGGGCAAGACCACGGCGCTCGTCGGACCGTCGGGCAGCGGCAAGTCCACCATCCTTCAACTGCTCATGCGGCTCTATGATCCGACCTCGGGCGAGGTGGTGGTCGACGGGCAGGACCTGCGCCGGATCGCGCCGAAATCGCTGCATCGCACGCTGTCCTATGTCGGGCAGGAGACCTTCCTCTTCTCGACCACGGTGATGGACAACCTGCGGGTCGCCCGCCCCGATGCGAGCGACGAGGAGGTGATCGCCGCGGCGCGGAACGCCAATGCGCATGACTTCATCTCGGCGCTGCCACAGGGCTATCAGACCGAGGTTGGCGAGAACGGCGCGCTGCTGTCCGGCGGCCAGCGCCAGCGCCTCGCGATTGCGCGCGCCTTCCTGCGCAGCGGCCGGATTCTGCTGCTCGACGAGGCCACCAGCGCGCTCGATGCGGACTCCGAGCGGCTGATCCGCGAGGCGATGCAGCGGGTGAGCAGGGAGACGACGACCGTGGTCATCGCCCACCGCCTGTCGACGGTGATGGACGCCCATCGCATCCACTTCATCGAGGACGGGCAGGTGATCCAGTCGGGCAGCCCCTCCGAGCTGCTGCAGGCAGACGGGCCCTTCCGGGTGCTCTTCGAGCAGCAATTCGGCGGGATGGTGCAGGAGGCCTGAGCGGGCTCCGTGCGGCCGTCAGCGGCCGACGCTGCGTTCAGTCCCGGCGGCCCGAGCGTCGGGCGGCGAAGCGCGCCAGCGGCGGGCCGAAGAACAGCACGATCAGGAAGCGCATGGTCTGCAGCGCCATGACGAAGGGCAGGTCGACCTGCGTCGAGGCGGCGATGATGGCGACGGAATCCATGCCTCCGGGGCTGGTCGCGAGATAGGCGGTCACCGGGTCGATGCCGAGCCAGAAATGCAGCATCGCCGCGAGGCAGCCGCTGAAGGCCAGCAGCGCGAGGATCGAGCCGATGATCTTCGGAAGCGCCCGCCACGCATAGGCCAGAACGGCGGTGCTGAAGCCTAGTCCGATGCGCCAGCCGAGCATCGCGTAGGCCAGCGCGAGGAACCATTCCGGCAGTTGGAAATGACCGAGCCCGCTGACGTTGAGGACGATGCCCACCAGCATCGGCACCAGCATCTGGCCCGCGGGGATGCGCGACAGGCGCCCCAGCCAGCTTCCGCCCAAGATCAGCGCCGCGGTCACCGCCAGCGCCGACCAGTCGGGGGCGGGGAACCAGACCGTCTCGCCCGTGGCGCTGCCGCTGCCGTCGCCCCAGAGCCCGGCCAGCAGCGAGGCCGCGAGCGCCACGAAGAGCACCCGCAGGTACTGCATGAACGCCACGAGCCGCACGTCGGCGCCGAAGGCCTCGGCCATGAGCGTCATCGCCGTCGCGGCCCCGGGCCACGAGCCCCAGATCGCGGTGGTGCCGGGCAGCACGTTCCAGTGGCTCAGCATCAGTCCGAGCGCGGCGCTGGCCATCAGGATCAGGATCACCACGCCCAGATAGATCGGCCAGTCCTCCGCGAGGTTGCTGAGCACCTCCATCGAGATCGACGAGGCCACGAGCACGCCCACGGTCGCCTGTGCCAGCTGGAAGGGGATCACCGGCACCCTCAGGCCGAAGCCCCGCGCGCCGCAGATGACGCCCGCAATCATCGGCCCTAGAAGCAGCGCCGCCGGGACCCCGACCAACTCCATTCCGACGCCGAAGATGAGCGACAGCGCAACGAGGACGCCCCATTTCTGTCCCGCTCTCATCGTCATCCGCTGCATTCCTTCCGATCTCGCCGGATATCTCCGACATAGGCCGGAGATGTGCAATCGACATGCCGGGGTATTATTTGCCAGATCCGTGTGGCGCGGGGGCCGATCGGGGGCGGAGCCACGGCGATCCGCACACCTGCCACCTCCGGCCAGAGCGGGCGGAGGTGGCAGGCCCGGTGAAGATGCTGTCTGCCGCCGACGACCCCAAGGACGTCGCAGGACCCGACGCCTACATCGTCACGCAGATCTTGCCGAAATGCGCGCCGCTTTCCTGATGGCGGAAGGCCTCGGCCAGGTCGGCGAGCGGGAAGCTGCGGTCGATGACGGGGCGGAGTTCCAGCGCCTCGAGGCCCCTGACAAAATCGAGCTGGTGCTGCCGCGAGCCGACGATCAGGCCCTGAAGGCGCTGTTGCCGGGCCATCAGCAGCGCGGTGGGGATCTCGCCCGAGCGGCCGGTCAGCACGCCGATCAGCGCAATATGGGCGCCCGGGCGGCCGGCGACGATCGACTGCGCCAGCGTCGCCGGCCCGCCGACCTCGACCACGATGTCGACGCCGCGCCCGCCGGTGAGACGGCGCATCTCCTCGCCCCATTCCGGCGTGGTGCGGTAGTTCATGACGTGATCGGCGCCGAGCGTGCGCAGACGGTCGAGCTTGGCATCCGAGGACGAGGTGGCGATCACCGTCGCCCCCATCGCCTTGGCCAGTTGCAGCGCGTAGATCGACACGCCGCCGGTGCCCAGCACGGCCACCGTGTCGCCAGCCTTGATCCCGGCATCGACCACCAGCGCGCGCCACGCGGTGAGGCCCGCGGTGGTGATCGTCGCGGCCTCTTCGTGGGTCCAGCCCTCCGGCGCGCGGGTGAACCACGAGGCGGGCAGGGTGACGCGCTCGCGGGCGTAGCCGTCGCGGCCGTCGCCGGGGGTGGTCGAGAAATCGCTGGGCCGGTCGTCGCCGGTCTGCCAGTCGGGGAAGAAGCAGGACACCACGCTGTCGCCCACTGCAAGACCGTCGACGCCCTCGCCCACGGCCTCGACCACGCCGGCCCCGTCGGCCATCGGGATGCGCCCGTCGGGCAGTGCGCCCTCGACCGCGCAGACGCGGTAGTCGTGGTAGTTGAGCGAGCTGGCGTGGATCCGAACGGTGATCTCGCCGGGACCGGGGGCGGCCGGGTCGCTCATGTCGCTCATCACGAGGTTGTCGAGCCCGCCGGGGGCCTTGATCGCCACCTGTTTCATGGGGAATGCCTTTCGTCTTGTGCCTTGCCTGCCCGCCTCGGGGCGGGCGCTGGGGCTAAGCTAGCCCCGGGACGCGGCGCTTCCATCCCGGAGCGTCCCTTGCAGGTGTCAGGCGCGGTAGTCGCGGCCCAGCCCGTCGATGGAGCGCAGATGTGGGTCCCATTCGAGCAGCAGGTCGCCGTCTTCCTCGTTCATCTGCACGTATTGCTGGTGCACCCGCGCGGCGATGTCGTCGCCGACCAGCCGCAGCGTCTGGCCCGAGGAGGTCGCCGCGACCTGGATCTCGCAGGCGCGCTCGAGGTAGAACATGTTGTTGAACATCTCCGCCGCGCTGCGGCCGGTGGCGATGAGCCCGTGGTTGCGCAGCACCAGCACCGGGTGGGTGCCAAAATCCGCCACGATGCGCTCACGCTCTTCCAGATCGAGCGCGATGCCCTCGAAATCGTGGTAGGCGATGCGGTTGTGGAACTGCAGCGAGATCTGGTTGAGCGGCAGCAGCCCCTCCTCCATGCAGGACACGGCCACGCCCGCGCGGGTGTGGGTGTGCATGATCCATGCCGCATCGTGCCGGTTCATGTGCACCGCCGAGTGAATGGTGAAGCCCGCCGGGTTCACCCGGTGCGGGCTGCCGTCGACCTTGTTGCCGTCGACGTCGATCTTGACCAGCGACGAGGCGGTGATCTCTTCCCAGCGCCAGCCGTAAGGGTTGATCAGGAAATGCCCGTCCTCGCCCGGCACACGCGCGGTGATGTGGGTGTAGATCAGGTCGGTGAACTTGTGCAGCGCCGCAAGGCGGTAGCAGGCGGCAAGCTCTTCGCGGGTCTGTTTCTCTTCGGGGGACATGGTCTCTCTCAGCGTTGGCCGACCGACCCGCCGGCGCCCGGGGCAGGGCGTCCGGCATGGGCGGCGGCAAGGGTTTCAAGTGCCGCCTGCACCTGCGGCTCGGGCGGGCAGCTCGGGCGCGCCCGAGATCTCGGCCAGCGGCAGCAGGTAGACCGGGTTGAACGGGTGCACGACCACGACCGGCGCGTCCCCGGCGGCGAGATCCGAGGCCTTGAAGCCGGACGTCGACGAGGCGATGAAGCCACCTTCCGGCAGGGCGCCGGCAATTTGGGCATAGACCTTGTGCTGCAGATCGAGCAGTTCCGACACGCTTTCCTGCACCCAGTCAGCACCCGCTTCGAGGCTGTCGCAATAGCTCAGCCGGCCCTGGGGCGGCAGCGCTCGGTCGGAGAACGCCGGCAGCGAGGCGCGGGCCCGGTCGAGCACCGCGCCGATCTTGCGCGCTGCCTGCGGATCGGGATCGAACACCGCGACGTTCCAGCCGTTGAGCAGGAAGCGTGCCGCCCAACCGCCGCCGATCACGCCGCCGCCGACGATGGCGGCCTTCAGCTGGGGTGCGCTCATGCGGGCACCGGCATGTCGCGCTTCACGAGGCCGAGCTGGTCGCGCACCTCTTGGGGTGTCTTCAGCGACGCGCCCATGTTCGAAAGGATGGCCGCGGCCTTCTCGACCAGCTGCGCATTGGTCGCGAAAACGCCACGGTCGAGGTAGAGGTTGTCCTCGAGTCCGACCCGCACGTTGCCCCCGGCAAGGGCTGCTGCGGCCACATAGGGCATCTCGTCCCGACCGAGGCTGAACGCCGACCAGGTCCAGCCGGCGGGCACGTTGTTGACCATCGCCATGAAGGTGTTCATGTCCCCCGGCGCGCCCCACGGGATGCCCATGCAGAGCTGCACCAGCGCAGGATCGTCCAGCACGCCTTCCTTCACCAGCTGCTTGGCGAACCACAGGTGCCCGGTGTCGAAGGCCTCGATCTCGGGCTTCACGCCAAGCTCGGTCATCATCCGGCCCATGGCGCGCAGCATCTCGGTGGTGTTGGTCATCACGTAGGTGCCATCCCCGAAATTCATCGACCCGCAATCGAGCGTGCAGATTTCGGGAAGGCACTCGCGGATATGCGCCATGCGCTCGCTGGCGCCCGCCATGTCGGTATTGGCGGTGTCGAGTTGCATCGGGGTCTCGACATCGCCGAAGGTCAGGTCGCCGCCGGTGCCTGCGGTGAGGTTCAGTACCAAGTCGGTGTCGGACAACCGGATGCGGTCGGTAGAGCCATTCGTTCACCACCCAGTCGCCGCCGTCGCGCACGGCCTGACATTTCATGCCGCGCACATCCGAGCCGGCATCGGGCTCGGTCATCGCCAGAGCATCCATCTTCTCGCCGCGCACCGCGGGCATCAGGTACTTCTCGACCTGTTCCCCCTCGCAGGCCATCAGGATGTTCTGCGGCCGTCCGAAGAAATGCGTCAGCGCCATCGAGCCGCGGCCAAGCTCGCGCTCGACCAGCGCGAAATCGACATGGGACAGGCCCGGGCCGCCGACGCTCTCGGGGAAGTTCGAGGCGTAAAAGCCCAGATCGAGGCACTTTTGCTTGATGTTCTGCGCAATCTCGGCGGGCACCTCGCCGCTGCGCTCGACGAGCGCCTCGTGCGGCTGGATCTCGTTCTCGACGAAGCTGCGCACGGTGGAGACGATCATCTCCTGTTCTTCGGTCAGTCCAAAATCCATGGGTCACCCCTTTCTTTGGGTCGGGAATGTGGGGGGTGCAGGTGGGAGGGGCCGCGCCGCCGGGGGCCGCACGGGGTCAGGTGAGGGTCAGCGGGCCTGTCGTTCCTTGTGCAGGAGCATGGCGGCGCGGATCACCACCAGCACCGTGACCACGAGGATCAGCAGCACCGAGAGCGTGGCGATGGCCGGGTTGACGTTGTCGCGCAGGCCCATTCACATGCGGCAGGGCAGGGTGATCGTCTCGACCGAGGTGACGAAAAGCTTCACGCCGAGACTCTGTCGCACAAATCGGCTGATGATCAGGCTCCCCCCTTTCCCCGGACGGAATTATCCCACGGCCACAGGAACGGGTATGCCGAACGCGGTGTAACCGTTCATGACGGCGATTCTTACTTGGACTTCCGCAACCTCACGGTCGCAATCCCGTGCCATAAGCCGCTGGCCCGTCAGTTTCGCGCAATGCATCCACTGACCGGCAGGGTCATGCGCAGCATGATCCCGGCAGGTTTCGTCCCGACACGGCTCCGGCGGTGGTATCCGCTCCATCCACTGCCCGGCAGGCGCATCCGCAGGAGGCTGCCGAGAGGGGTCGCCAGATGGCGCGACCTAGGTATTTCGACGCGCGAAACGCCTCGTTGCGCGCGATTGCGCCTGCTGTCGTGGGGTTCCAGGGCTTTGCGTTCCTGCGGGGGTGAAGGGCGGCCCGGAATTGATCCGGTGGATCAATTCAGCCCTGAACGGGCGGAGCCCCGGGGGGATGACAGCATGTGCGCCGCGATCAGCGATAGCGTCGTTGCACTTGCGCGCGTCATAGGCACCGTCGGCGATGACGCTGCCGATCTGCTCATCCGCCGGGATCTGGCCGAGCAGATCGGGCAGAACAGGTGCGTCGCCGATATGGTTTCCTATGATTTCAACGGCTCGGACGTCCAGTGTTTGCTCGTCAATCCCGAGATGGATCTTGCGCCAGACCCGCCTTTTGGGGCCTCCATGCTTGCGGGCGTGCCACTCGCCTTCGCCCTCAATCCTGATCCCGGTGCTGTCCGCTGCCCGGCAGGGCATTGCGCAGCAATGTCCCGAGAGGGATCAGCAGGTGCAGCGCCCCCCTGGAGCCGCGACGGGGGATGTTCACGGCAAGGGTCTGCTGGCGCCGGGACAGGGTGCTGAAGTCGGGCACCGTCCAGTTGAGGCCAACCAGCCGCAGCAGGCTCTCGACGAAACCGGTCGTCTGCCGCAAAGCCATGCCGAACAGCACCTTCATCGTCAGGCAAGTTTGAATGGCGGTATCGCCGCAGCTCTGTTGTCGGCCACGCCTGCCAGTCGGCGTGGCATCCCAAATCATCTCGGGGTCAAACCAACCTCTCGTGACATTGCTGCGCAATGCACTGACGGTCAGTAGATCGTCAGAGAGCCACGGCGCTTGAGCGCTTCATTGCAGGCCGGCCAGTTCCTGGTCTTGTAGGCTGGGGGCGTAGGTTGGCTCATGCAACCCAGATACCATATTGGATTCACAAAATGAATCGCTCACGCGATTTGTGCAGCAGAGCCTCGCTCATGTGCAGAAGCGTCGCTTCCTTGAGGATCCCGGGGTCGTTGAAGTTCTCGAACCGGCCGAGATAGGCGGGGCTGCAAAGCGGGGTGAACTCGACTGCGAACAGCGGTTCGGTCTTCAGGTGGGCGCGCGGCTCCTGCCCGAAGGCGATGAAAGTGTCGGTCTCGGGGTTGCCCGAGTTCTACGCCGCGCATCCGGAGATGACGGTGAACGTGCAGGCCCCCGCGACGGGACTGCCGCATCTTTCGCCCGGTATCGGCATCGCCATCCGCTACGGCACCGGCGGCTGGCGCGAGGGCAGGACGCTCCAGCTCTTCGACGAGCGGGTCTGTCCGGTGGCCGCGCCCGCCCTGCTGGAGCGGTTGCAGGCCGAGGGCGTGGGTCTCGACCGGGCGCCGCTCTTCCATGTGCGAAGCCCGCACAACCAGCACTGGGCGGGGTGGGAGGATTACCTGCGCGCCCGGGGCATCCCACGGGCGCGTCTCTCGGGGCAGATCTTCAACAACTACGTGCAGGCGGCGCAGGCGGCGCTCGACGGGCGCGGGGTCATGCCGGGCTGGCGCTCCATCGCGAGCCGCGCGGTGCGCGACGGGGCGCTGCGGATGTGGCAGGACGGGGAACTCGACCTCGGCACGTCCTATTTCGTCACCGGGGCGCGGCGTCTCTCCGGCCCCGGGCGGGTGTTCCCCGACTGGATCACGGCGGTTGATCGGGCGCCCGCCTGATGGGCCGTGTCTTGCCATGCGCTGAGGGCAGGGCAGGTCTGCAGTGCTGACCATTGCGCTGCGTCGCAGCAATTGCTAGTTTAGCGTTAACGGCGCAGCGATGTGCCAGAGAGTTTCCTGGGGTTCTCTCCTCCTCCCTGAACCCCGGAAATCAGCGGCGACCCTCTCTCCTCCTCCCTGAGGGTCGCCGCGCTCCCCTCTTCCTTTACAGATCCGGTGGACGAGGCCGTTCCGTTTTCCGTCACACCTCTGACCGTGGCCGGCGTCTTTCGCGTCCGGTCTCTCGCGGTCCCGCGCGATGAGGACTCGCTTGTACAAGGCTGCGAGTCGCCGCCGCGCTGTGGGCTGTCAAACCGGCATGGGCTCGCCATGGTTGGGCCTTCCTTTGCGGGAAAGGGCTTGTTTCATGGATAATCCGTGATTGTGGCCTTGTATCGTCATATCGGTGCGATTTTGCACAGTCATGTGCGGATTTTTGAAACCGACCGGTTTTGCAACCCTGAGATCACGGAAACTCCCACCCGCGAGATTGCAGGAACCGGTCGAAATATCATATTTCCGCAGGATTATGAGACGCATATTGCGCCCGTTGATCCCATCTTCACACAATCGCGAGAGCGTTCGTGAGCCATTCGGTGATTTGCAAACGTCGGATCAAAGGATCAGATATCTCTCATCCGAAACACACGGAAGTTCGTGACGCACCTGAATGTGCGTCAGCACACTGAAAGGGACCAAAATGAAAAACGTCGCACTCTTCACCGCCGCCGCTCTTGCAGCATCGACCCTCTTCTCCGGCGCCGCTTCGGCCCAGAGCTCCTACAACACCGGCGATTTCGCCCGTGCCGCTCTCGAGAAGATCGCTCCGAACGCTGACGTGTCGGCCCTGAGCAACGCCGAGGCTGTCGCCGTGTTCCAGGCCGTCCAGTCCGAAAACAGCGCCGGTAACCGCGCAGCTCGCGCCGAGTCGATGATCAACGACTTCAACTGAGCCCGTCGGACCACCGACACCCCGATCCGTTCAGGATCCCACAGGGGCGCCATTCGTGGCGCCCCTTTATGAGTCTGCCCCCATAGGACCACCCGTCCCGAGCCCCGCCGGGAAACCTCCGGTCGTCGCGGACAGCCCCCGGATCCGACCGTCCCGGGCACAGATGCACTCACTTTTTTTACGTGTGATAGCGCATTCCATTCAATCTTGAAGCGAATCCGTTCGCGTGAGACGATCCTTGGATACTCGCGAACCATTTGAAATTCAGATTGAGGACCCGATTTGCCATGCGCTCTCAGCTCATTCGTCGATCGACGCGGCACGCCGTTTCCGGACTCGTCGTCTTTGTTTCCCTGACCGCGAGCGGTGCCACCGCACAGGACATCGCCACGCTGCCCCGCGCCGCCGCCATGGCCCGGACCTCGACGCCGGACTGGCTGGTGCCCACCGGCGGGATGGAGCTCGCGCCGCCCGCGCAGGCCGAAGCGATGATCGAGACCGACGACTGCCTCGGGGCGGATGTCTGTTACGACCTCTCCCTGCGCTATGTCGACGGCACCTTCCGCAACCCGTCCTTCCCCGAGGACGACCCCCGAGGCTTCGACGATGTGCGCCTGCGCGCCTACGCGGGGCTGGTACTCGACGACACCGGCGCGCCGGTCGCGCAGAACACCCCCTTCGTCGCACCGGTGGTCGAGATCGCGCCCGGTGACACGTTCCGCCTGACCTTCGAGAACGAGCTGCCGCGCCCGGGGGACATGGTGCTTCCGGGCGAGGCGGCGAACGGCGGGCCGCTGCGCTGCAGCGGGGAGCCCGCCGATCACAACACCCCGCATTGCTCGAGCTTCAACCTCACCAACGTGCACACCCACGGGCTCTGGGTCAGCCCCCTGGGGAACAGCGACAACGTGCTGCTGACGGTGAACCCGGGCATCAAGTTCACCTATGAGTACAACATTCCCAACGACCACCCGACGGGCACCTTCTGGTACCACGCCCACCGTCACGGCTCGACCGCCCCGCAGGTGTCGAGCGGCATGGCGGGCATCCTGCTCATCCGCGGCAACCGGCAGCCGGTGCTCGGGGCCGGGGGCTGGGCGCTGCCGGGGGATCTCGACGTGGTGCTGCCGCGCCCGGGGGTCGGCTCCTACAACGTGACCTTCCCAGAGCGCACCATGCTGTTCCAGCAGATCGCCTATGCCTGCCGCTGGACGCGCGCGCAGTTGAACGCGCTGGCCGATGGCGGAACGGCACCGGACGCGCTGCCCGCGGTGGGCTCGATCAAGACCGACCCGGCCACGGGCAACTGGATCTGCGACGAGGGCGACGTGGGCGGGGTCGAGCCCGGCCCGGTCAGCGCCTTCGACCAGCTCACGCCCGCCGCATGGCCCGCCTCGGGACGCTACACCGCGATCAACGGCGGCATCCAGCAGGAGCAGCCCGGCGCCGTCGCCGGGCGGGTCGAGCGCTGGCGGCTCATCCACGGCGGGGTCCGCGAGACCATCGGCCTGCAGATCCGCAAGGTCGAATCCCAGCCCGCAGAGGCGCTGCGCACCCGGCTGGCCGACAGTGCCGAGGGCCGCGAGAGGGCGGGCGAGACCGTGGACCAGTTTTGCTCGGGCGAGCCCATCGAGCTCGTGCGCGTGGCGACCGACGGGCTGACGCGGCCCGACATTCTTACCGGCTCCGAGGTCATCCTGCAGCCCGCCTATCGCGAGGACATCCTCGTGAGCTTCCCCTCGGAAGGCACCTACTGCATCGTCGATGCCGAGAGCGCGGCGCAGGCGGACATCAACGTCAACGACAATGACAGTGCCATCCTCGGCTTCATCGAGGTGGCGCCCGCGGAGGCCCCGCTCGAGGGCGGGGGCGGCGCGGACCACGTGCTGGCGATGCTCGGGCAGTCGATCTCGGAGACGATCACCGACCCGGCCGCGCGCGATGCCGCGCTCTCGGATCTCGCCGACGGCCGGCTCGACGCCTTCGTCAAGCACCGCGATATCGCGGATCCCGAGGTCTCGGGGCATCAGACCGTGGGCTTCGCGCTCAACCTCAACCCCACGGGGGTCGCCTTCGAGATCGGGACCTTCGTGCCGACCCATGTCAGCAACGGTGCCCCCTTCGCGCTGGTCAATGCGGCCTCCTATGAGGCGACGCGGATCGACCGGGTGCTGCCGCTCGGCGGGGTCGACGAGTGGACGCTGTCCTCCTTCGGCAGCATCCCCGTGGGTCACCCGTTCCATATCCACGTGAACCCGTTCCAGATCGTCGAGGTGCTGAAGTACCGGCCCGATCCCGGCTGCCCCTCGGCCGAGGGCGCGCAAGGCTGCGACATCGATCCGAACGATCCCTCGACCTACATCGACGTGAGCGGCCCGGACGGGATCGAGCCACAGTACGCGGGTTTCAAGGGCGCGTGGAAGGACACGCTCTTCATCCTGCCGGGCTACCTCGTGAAGACGCGGACCCGCTACGAGCGCTACATCGGCGACTTCGTGATGCACTGCCACATCCTCGACCACGAGGATCAGGGGATGATGCAGAACATCCGCATCGCGCTCCCCGACGGCAAGGGCGGTTTCGACCGGCCGATGACGGAACACGGCGCGCATTCCGGCGGGTGAGATGGCGAGGCGCTGCGCGCGGCTGGGGTGCGGCGCGCCGTTTGCGGAGGCATATCGGTTGAGGCGGGGTTGAGGGTTGCATGGCCGTTGGCGATGGCATCCTCTGCCTCTGCCTCTGCCTCTGCCTCTGCCTCTGCCTCTGCCTCTGCCTCTGCCTCTGCCTCTGCCGCCCGGCGCGGGCTGTCGGGCCGCTCAACGCGCTCCGACCGAACCGGTGAGCAGGAGCGTTGCAGGCCAAAAGCGGCGGAACCGCCGACGCGTCCAGGGACTTCGCCTCGGTGCTGCCGATCGAGCTCACGCTGACCGATTGCCACGGCATCGAGAAGGTGGCGGACCTGCCCCGTCGGCTCGACGACCGCGGAAGCCCGCGTGCCTGTGTGCCGACGACCGGCCACATCGCGCAGTCCCGCCCGTCGAGCGACATTGCCATCTTCTCGCCCTCTGCCGGGTTGTTGCGGCTGAGGCGCTTCGACGGCGAGATGGGGACCATGGGCCGGAGCGGCGCGGTGCCGGTGCGGATCGAACGCGCCGAGTGATCCTGAGCGCTTCGCCGACAGGGTGCCGCCCCGCAGCCGCGGGCTATCGTTGAGCGCAATCGACGTACGGCGGACGGGCCCGGTCGATGACCTCAGGCATTTGGGGCGGGGGCTTCGAACGATCATCCTGCCCTCACCTCTCGACCAGCCCAGGCTCGCGCACTATCTCGGTTCTGAGATGGGTCGCGCTGCGGCCCGGCTGTTGAGCAAGATGGACAATGGCCAGCGTCCCGCAGCGCCGCCATTTCATGTTCCGAACCGAGTCCCCGATCCCGGGGGCCTGGATCTTTCCGCGTTTGTATCGAGGGATCCGTGATGAGCCGCCGTCCCGCCTTTCGCTCTGCCGCCGCGACCCTTGGGCTTGGCGCCGTGGGTGGGCTCTTTGCCGCCTGTGCGCGCGGGCCGCGCAACCCCTATTACAGCGGGCCGGTGAGCGATCACTTCGATGGCACGCGCTTCTTCAATCCCGACGGCGCGCCGCCCCGCGGCTTTCGCGACCTCCTGCGCTGGCGGTTCGGCGACAAGCCCGACGAGTGGCCCGCGACGGTGCCGCTTCAGGCGCAGGTCCGTCCCGCCGAGCGCGTCGATGACCTGACCGTCACGATGGTCGGCCATGCCACCATGCTGATCCAGACCGCCGGGCTCAACATCCTCACCGATCCGGTCTGGTCGGACCGGGCCTCGCCGGTCTCCTTTGCCGGGCCGAAGCGGGTGATCGCGCCGGGGATCGCCTTCGACGACCTGCCGCCCATCGACGTCGTGCTGCTGTCGCACAACCATTACGACCACCTCGACCTGGCCACGCTCGGGCGCCTGAAGGCCGCGCATGACCCGCGGGTCATCACGCCTCTCGGCAATGATACGTTGATCGCCGGGACGGGCCTGCGCTGCGAGACGCTGGACTGGGGAGACCAGACCACGGCGGCGCATCTGGGCGTGCATTGCGTGCCCTCGCACCACTGGTCCGCGCGCGGGGTCGGGGATCGGTCGATGGCGCTCTGGGGCGGGTTCGTGCTGACCGGAGGGGCGGGGCCGCTGCTCTTCATCGGCGACACCGGCTTCGATCAGGGCCGCCCCTACAGCGCCATCCCGGACCGCTTCGGCCCGCTGCGCGCGGCGCTGCTGCCCATCGGGGCCTACGATCCGGAATGGTTCTTGGCCGACCAGCACCAGAACCCGGACGAGGCGGTGCGGGGGCTCATGCTGAGCGGGGCAGCCTATGGCATCGGTCACCACTGGGGCGCCATCCAGCTCACCAACGAGTCCCGCGAGGCGCCGTTCGAGGCGCTTGAGACCGCCAAGCAGACCCATGGCATGGCCCCGGATCGCTTCCGCGCGCTGCGCCCGGGCGAGGCCTGGGCGATTCCCGCCGTCTGAAAAGGGTCCCGGCTCATTGATGGGCGGCGCTCATGCCTGCCTGTAGTCTTCCACAGATTTTCATGGAGCGGAGGCGCCGCTACATCGTGGGCCAGAGGCGGCCACCCTTGCCGCCGAGCGACCCAGCCGGCCCCAGGACGGGCCGCAAGATGAAAAGAGCTTCGGGGTGCTTCAGGAAATCCAGACCCTCCCCAACGGTGTCGCCAATCCGAAACCCGGCCTCGGCACATGGATGATCGACGACGACAAGGTTGCCGATGCCGTCAAGGCCGCCGGCGAACGTCTCGCGGCGGGGCTTCCTTGCAGGGTCCGGTACGCTGGTGCTTGCAACCGTGCTTCCGCTGCGCCCGAAGCGTGGGCAGGAGGCTGCTGTTGTCGAGGCCTGTCTCGAGCTGCGTCCGGATGCCACGGCGCTGCTGCGCAGCCCGTTCATCGAGGGCGGGCAGGTCATCTTCACAGCCTTGGCGCAGATCGTCGGCGAGGAGCGCGACCTCGCGCCCGAGAGCTTCTCGGTCTAGATCGCGCCCGCGGGCGGCCCCTTCGCCATCATGGGCGGCGACGGCCTGACCGGCGGCAGCATGTCGACCCGCACCGGCTACCGGGTGATGCGCAGGCCCTGCGCCGCCGCGGGGACGATGCTGTCGAGGCCTCAGAGCTGACCACCGAGCCCGGCACCGTGGTGTATGAGGCCTCGGGCCGTCGCGCCGCCCATGGCGATCTGGCCGCCGCCGCGATGGACACTCCCGCGCCTGCCGAGCCCGTGCTCAAGGATCCGGCCGGCTTCCGCTGGATCGGTTCGGACCTGCGGCTCTTCGGCGTGCGGGCGAAGTCGACCGACCGTCAGTCATATGCCATCGACGTCGCGGTCGACTGCATGCTGCTGGCCGCGCCTCGGCCTCACGCCACCCTCGTTCACCAACCGGGCCGGGACTGAGGCGATGCGCGGCGTGCACTCGGTGTAGATGCTCGACGGCACCGCCCGGGCCCGCGGCGTCGCCATGGCTCCCCCCTTCGCCGCATCGGGGCCATGGCTCCCGGTCAGGGATAGTCTTCGCGGGTGAGCGGCGGGCGGAAGGTCAGGATGTCGCCTCGGTGCATCGCGATGTTCATGCGAAACGCCTCTGCCACGCGCTCGGAGCGCGCGATGAAGAGCGCGGCGGTGCGCTCGGGGCAGAGGTCGGTCACCGTGTGCCGGAAGATCGCGAGCCAGCGCCGGAAATGCGCGTCGCCCAGCTCCTCGATGGCGAGGTGCTTCGGCATCGGCTTGCCGGTGTAACTGCGCGTGCCCAGCAGGGCGGAGCTCCAGAAGGCGGTGATCTTCTCGAGGTGTTCCGGCCAGTGATCGTCGGCGATGCGGGCGTGGAACACCGGTCCGATGAGGGGGTCCGCGCGCACGAGGTCGTAGAAGCGGTGCACGACGCGGCGGACCATGGCCTCGTCGAGACCTTCGGCGATGGCCTCGTCGGTGGTCGGCTCGTGCCGGCGTTTGCGGGCCGGGATCATGCCACCGTCTCCCGCACAACGTAGGTGCAGCGGCGCCCGCCGCTCACGATGTGCTCGTCGCGCTCGATGGTGGCGCCGCCGCCGAGCGCGTTCTGGAACACCGCCTTCTCGGCGCGGCAGAAGCCCTGGCAGAAGCTGGCGGCGGCGCAGATCGGGCAGTGGTTCTCGACCAGCAGCAGCGCGCCGTCCTCGCCCTCTTCCACCTGCGCCATGTAGCCCTCGGCATTGCGCAGCTCGGCCAGTTTCTCCAGCCGCTCCCGGGTGCCGGTGCAGCCCGACAGGGCGTCGAGGTAATGCGCCAGCGTCGTCGCCTCGCGCTCGGCAATCACCCGGTCGAGCGCCTCGGCGCCCAGCACCTCGGAGATGCTGCGCAGGATGTCCACTGTCAGCGCCGCGTGGGTGTCGGGAAAGCGCGCCTGTCCCTTTTCCGAAAGATGCCAATAGGTTGAAGGCCGTCCGCGACCTGAGCTGCGGCGCTCTTCGGTAACCAGCCCGTCCTCGTGCAGCTTCAGGAGCTGCTGGCGCGCGGCCTCGCCGGTGATGCCGTGCCGGCGCCCGACCTCGGCCGAGGTCTGGGCGCCCTGCATCTTGAGCGTCATCAGCAGCCGCTCGGACGGGGCCCGCGGCGACCACGCCTTATTTTCCAAGTCATTGCTTGACATATTGTTCTCGATGTTTATCAAAGCTCTTGCTTGTTTAATTAACCAAACGGGCCGCGACGTGCAAGCGTCGGCTCGAAAGGAGACCAGAGATGACCTTTGACCTTCCCGCCCTGAGCTATTCCCACGCAGCCCTTGCCGAGCGCGGCATGAGCCAGGAAACGCTCGAGCTGCATCACGACAAGCACCACCAGGCCTATGTCACCGCGCTGAACGGCTTCGTCGAGGGCAACGCCGCCCTGCAGGGCAAGAGCCTCGAGGAGATCATCGCGCTGTCCTACGGCGACGAGGCGCTGGCGGGCGTCTTCAACCAGGCGGGCCAGCACTGGAACCACATTCACTTCTGGAACGCACTGTCGCCCAACGGTGGCGGCATCCCCGGCGCGCTTGAGGCCGGGCTGGTCGAGTCCTTCGGCTCGGTCGACGACTTCAAGGCCGCCTTCAAGACCGCGGCCACCACGCAGTTCGGCTCGGGCTGGGCGTGGCTGATCCAGAAGGCCGACGGCAGCCTCGGCGTCACCAAGACCCCGAACGGCGTCAACCCGCTGGCCACAGGCGAGGGCACCGCGCTGCTGGGTCTCGATGTGTGGGAGCACAGCTACTACGTCGATTTCCGCAACCGCCGGCCCGACTACGTGAGCAACTTCCTCGACAACCTCGCGAACTACGAGTTCGCCGAAGCCAACCTCGCCTGACCGGCTGCCACCGGCCCTGTCCGGACACGGGCGGGGCCGGTCGTCCGGTGCTGGAGGGGGGGGAGCGCGCTAAGGTATCTCCGGGCCCCGAGGGCTGGGTGTCGCGGGTGGCCCCCCATGACGAGGGCGGGGCGATTGCCATTGCGCCGCCCTCGCGCGGAAGCCGGGAGGAGACGGCGGCCCCGCGCCGGTCAGCGGCGGCGGCCGATGCGGGGGACGGCTTCGAGCAGCGATTGCGTGTAGGGATCCTGCGGGGCCGAGATGATCTGCCGGGTCGTGCCCTGCTCGACCAGCCGGCCCTTGTGCATCACCGCGATGCGGTCGCAGAACTTCGCCACCGCCGCCATGTCGTGCGAGATGAAGAGATAGGAGGTCGTGCCCTTCAACTCGGCCATCAGGTCGAGGATCTGCTCGCGGATCGACACGTCGAGCGCCGAGACCGCCTCATCGGCCACGATCACCGAGGGCCCGGTCGAGATCGCGCGTGCAATGGCGATGCGCTGGCGCTGCCCGCCGGAGAATTCGTGCGGGTAGCGCCCCGCCGCGTCCTGCGGCAGGCCCACCCGTTCCAGCAGCACCGCCGCCGTGGCGAGGTTATGCGCCAGCTGACGGCTGCCGTGGGCGCGCAGGGTCTCGTGGATCTGCCGCCCGATGGTCATGCGCGGATTGAGCGAGGCGTAGGGGTCCTGGAAGATCATCTGGCATTTCGCCAGCCGCGCGTTGCGCTCGGCCCGCCCGACCCCGGAGATCGCGGTGCCCTCGTGAAGGATCTCTCCCGAGCTCATGGTCTCGAGCCCCACCACGATGCGCCCGAGCGTGGACTTGCCCGAACCGCTCTCTCCGACGATGCCCAGCGTCTCGGCATGCCCCACCGCGAGGCTCACCCCGTTCAGGGCGTGCACATCGCGGCCGTTGACGCGGAAGCTCTTGGTCAGGTCGCGGACCTCGATGGCCGGCGCCGGCGTCTGGTCAGCCATGCAGACCTCCGTCCGTGAGAGCCTCTTCGAGGCTCATGTGGGCGCCGATCAGCGCCTTGGTGTAGGCCTCGCGCGGGGCGCGGATGACCTGCTCCCACGGGCCGTGCTCGACCACGTGGCCGCCCTGCATGACAACGACGCGGTCGGCGACCTCGGCCACCACGCCAATGTCATGGGTGATGAGCAGCACACCGTCGCCGGTGCGGTTGCGGATCTCGACCAGCAGGTCCAGCACCTGCGCCTGCACCGTGACATCAAGCGCCGTCGTCGGCTCGTCGGCGATCAGCAGCGACGGCTCGAGCGTCAGCGCCGCTGCGATCATCACCCGCTGGCGCATGCCGCCCGAAAGCTCGTGCGGGAAGGAATTCATCACCCGCTCGGGCTCGGGGATGCCCACGTCGGCCAGCGCCTGCAGCGCGCGACGACGGGCGGCGCTGCGCGACATGGCGCGGTGGCGCACCAGCCCTTCGGTCATCTGGCGTGCAATCGAGAGCACCGGGTTGAGGCAGGTCATCGGCTCCTGGAAGATCATGCCGATGCGGTTGCCGCGGATGTTCTCCATCTCGCGCCGCCCGCAGGCTGCAAGGTCGCGGCCCTCGAAGAGAATGCTCCCCCCCACATGTGCGCTGTCGGGCAAGAGCGACATCACGGCGAGCGAGACGCTGCTCTTGCCGCTGCCGGACTCGCCCACGAGCGCCACGATCTCGCCGGGGTTGACGTCGAAGCTGACGCCGTCGACGGCGGCGGGAGCGTCCGGGCCGCCGTAGCGGATCGACAGGTCGCGGACGGAGATCAGGGCCCCGGTCATGAGCGCCTCCTGCGGCTCTTGGGATCGGTCAGATCGCGGATGCCGTCGCCGATCAGGTTGAAGCTCAGCACCGTGAGGCAGATGGCGAGGCCGGGGAAGATCAGGATCCACGGCGCGCGGCTGATGTAGTTGCGCCCCGAGGCGAGAATCGATCCCCATTCCGGCGAGGGCGGCTGCACGCCCAGCCCGAGGAACGACAGGCCCGCCGCCGACAGGATCGCCGAGGAGAACCCGATGCTGCCGATGACGATGAGGCTCTGGAGGATGTTGGGCAGCACCTGGATGCGCATGATGCGGGCGGGGGCGGCCTGGGCGATCTGCGCCGCCTCGACATAGGGCTTGGCGCGCTCGACGGCGGCGAGCCCATAGGTCACGCGGGCGTAGAACGGAATCAGGCTGATCGCGATGGCGATGGTCGCGTTCTCGACCCCGGGCCCCATGAAGGCCACGAGCGCCAGCGCCAGCAACGTGTCGGGAAAGGAATAGACCACATCGACGATGCGCAGCAGCAGCGCCTTCACCCGCTCGGGGCAGAAGGCGATGATCATGCCGAAGGTCACCCCGAAGAGCAGCCCCACGGCCACCGCGGCGAACCCGATGCCGAGCGACAGGCGGGCGCCCAGCAGCACGCGGCTGAAGAGGTCGCGGCCCAGCTCGTCGGTGCCGAACCAATGCGCGGCGGAGGGGCCGGTGAGGCGCGGGCCCGAGGCCATCTTGAAGGGATCGTAGGGCGCGATCCACGGCGCGAGAATGGCGGCCAGCACGACGATGCCGAGGATCAGCGCGCCCACGGCGATATTCCACTGGCGCAGCGCGGCGGGCAGGCGCCGGGGGCGGTGGTTGGTGGTGGTGTCGGTCATCGGCGGCGGACCCTCGGATCGAGCAGCCCGTACAGCAGGTCGAGCGCGGTGGTGACGAGCACGATGGACGTGGCGAAGATCACGATGAACCCCTGCACCAGCGGGTAGTCGCGCTGCAGCATCGCCTGGATGGCGAGCCGCCCGATGCCGTTCCACGAGAACACGTTCTCGGTGATCACCTGGCCGCCCAGCAGGTGGGCGAAGACCAGCCCGACCACCGTCACGACCGAGATCATCGCGGGCCGCATGGCGTGGACGAGAAGCACCTGATGCTCGCGCAGGCCACGGGCGCGCGCGGTGCGGATGTAGTCCTCGTTGAGGATGTCGACCAGTGCCGAGCGCGTCATCCGGGCCACCAGCGCGCTGTGCACGACGCCCAGCGTCAGCGCGGGCAGGACGATGTTGCGGGCGCTGGTGCCGGCGACGGGGAACCAGCCAAGGTGCAGCGAGAACACCTGGATGAAGGTGAGCCCCATCCAGAAGCCGGGGATCGAGACTCCGAGGATGGCAATCAGCATCACCGCGAAATCGGCGGCCCGTCCGCGGTTCACCGCGGCGATGAAGCCCATCGGGATGCCCAGCACCAGCGCGGTGCCAAGCCCTGCCACCGCCAGCGCGATGGTGTTGGGCAGGCGGTCGAGCAGCAGCTCGGCCACCGGCTCGCCGCCCCGGATCGTGGTGCCGAGATCGCCCTGCAGCGCGTTGCCGGCATAGAGCAGCGCCTGTTTCCAGACCGGTTGGTCGAGCCCGTACTGGGCGGTGAGGCGGGCGATGTCGTCCGCATCGGCGCTGCCCGACTGCGCCAGCATGGCGGTGATCGGGTCGCCGGGCACGACATGGATCAGGACGCCCGCGAGGATCACCACCACGAGGATGGTGATGAAGGCGGTCAGCAGGCGTCTGGCGACGTAAAACAGCATGGGCGGGTCCGGTCGGGGAATGCGGGGAGCCGGCGCAGGATGTCCCGCGCCGGCCCGGCCTCAGGTGCGCGGGGCGCTCACTCGGCGATCTTCACGTCGTTGAAGAGGATCGAGGCGACGAAGCCGGTCTTGAAGCCGTCGATCTTGTCGGACGAGGCCCAGAGCCAGTTCCAGCCCGGCGACACCAGCGGCACGGCATAGCCCTCTTCCAGCAGGATCTTCTGGATCTCCTGCAGCTTCTCGACGCGGGCATCGCCGGTCAGGGTGCGCTGCTCGTCGAGCATCGCGTCCATCTCGCCGCCGAGGCCCATGTTCACGAAGCCCGGGGTCTTCCACATGGTGGTCATGTAGTCCGAGTCGACGCCCGAGTAGCCCATGGTCCAGACCACCGGGGTGCCCTCGGTGCGCATGTTCTCCTGCGACATGTGGTCGAAGAAGGCGGCGACCTCACGGGTCTCCAGCTCGGCCTGCACCCCGATCTCGGCGAGGTTCTGCTGCATCATCTGGTGCATCTGGTCGAAGCCCGGCAGCGCGTGGACCGAGAGCTTGACCTCGAGCGGGCTGTCCTGCGTGTAGCCGAGCCCCTCGAGGATCGCGCGGGCGGCGTCGGGGTCATAGCTCACGCCCCACTCGGCGCATTTCTCGAGGTCGACACCAATCAGCCCGGGCGCGGCGGGGCAGGTGGTCGGGCTCACGAGGCCTTCGTAGGCGATCATCGCGTAGGAGTCGCGGTCGAGCCCCATGCCGATGGCACGGCGCACGTCGGGGTTGTCGAGCGGCGGGATCTTCCAGGTGAAGGCGGTGAGCACCTGCTGGCCCGAGAGGTCGGCCGAGTAGACCTTGAACGCCGGGTCGCTGTCGAGCAGCGCCGCCTCTTCCAGCGAGGGCTCGGCGAGGTCGACCTCGCCCGAGCGCAGCGCCGCCATGCGGGCGACGGCCTCGGGGATCACCACGAGTTTCAGCTCGTCGACATAGGGGCGGCCCGGGTTCTCGATCAGCGGATTGAAGTTCTGGTACGCGTCGTTGGCCGCCAGCGTGATGTGGTCGTTGCGCGACCATTCCACCAGCTTGAAGGGGCCGGTGCCAACGGGCTCGAAGCCGCCATCCGCGGTGACCGAGCCCTGGCACATCATCGGGATCGAGAACGAGCCGAGGTAGGACATGAGCGGGCCGTAGGGCTCGGTCATGGTGACGGTCACCACGTTGCCCTCGGTGGTGACGCTCTCGATCGGACCATACTGCGCGAGGCGCGGGTTCTTGGTCTCGGGGTCGCGGGCGCGGTCGAAGGTGAAGACCACGTCCTCGGGGGTGAAGGCCGAGCCGTCGTGGCAGGTGAGACCCTCGCGGATGGTGAAGGCGTAGCTCAGGTTGTCGTCCGAGATCTCCCAGCTTTCGGCAAGGCCCGGATGCGCCTCGCCCGACGCGTCGAGGGTGACCAGCGTGTCGAACATCAGGTTGGTGATCTGGCTCGACTGGGTCGTCGAGACCTGCTGCGGGTCGAGCCCGTCAGCATCGACGCCGCGCGCCACGGTCAGGGTCGCGGCCATGGCGGGCAGGGCCGTCAGGGCGGTCGCGCCGGTCAGCAGCGCGAACAGGGTATTCGAGGCTTTTGTCATCGGTTCGGTTCCTGTTGGAGGAGGGACTGCAGGCTGAGCCTGTCGTTCTGGCGTCTAGGCGCCGTAATGGATCGGAGGCCGGCTATCGGCCCACGGCCGTGCGGCCTCGAGCTGGCCGGCAAGGCGGAAGAGCAGCGCCTCGGCGGCGGGGCGGGCGGCGAACTGGCAACCGATGGGCAGCCCGTCGGCATCGTGCATCCCCGGCACCGACATCGCGGGCGAGCCCGAGATGTTGAAGAGATGGGTGTAGGGCATCCACGTGAGGTAGTTGGTGTAGTGCTGCTCGGGCGTGACGCTCAGGTCGAAGCTGCCGAGCCGCACCGGCGGCTTGGCCAGCGTCGGCGACAGGAACACGTCGTAGTCGTCGAAGAGCGACAGCACCGCCTGCGCCACCTTGTGCGTCCCCGCGAGACACTGCGCGTAGTCGGTGGCCTTGATGGTGCGGCCGCGCTGGATGATGTCCCAGATCACCGGGGCGAAATCCCCGGGGCCGACAGGACGGCCGAGGATCTTTTCCTCGATCTCCATGTCGGTGGCGTACTCGGCGTTGATCATCATGTTGAAGTCGCGCCAGCCGCTCTCGGGCAGGTCGATGTCGCGCCATTCGCAGCTGTGGCCGAGCTCTTCGAGCAACTTCACCTGCGCCTCGACGGCGCGGATGCAGTCGGGGTGGGTCGGCGCGCCGTAGGGCGCCCTGGTCGAGACGGCGATGCGCAGCTTGCCCGGCGTCCGGCCTACCTCGGCGGCGAAATTGCCGCCCGCGGGGGAGTTGTAGAACTGGTGCGGATGCGGGCCCGCGGTGGCATCGAGCAGCGCCGCGCTGTCGCGCACGGTCCAGGTCAGCGCGTGCTCGCACAGCATCCCCATCCAGCGGTCGCCGTCGGGCGCCGCCGGGTTGCGCCCGCGCGAGGGCTTCATGCCGAAGACCCCGCAGCACGAGGCCGGCACCCGGATCGAGCCGCCGCCGTCGTTGCCATGCGCCATCGGCACGATCCCCGCCGCCACCGCCGCGGCGCTGCCGCCCGACGAGGTGCCGGTGGTGTGGCCCGGGTTCCACGGGTTGTGCGAGGCGCCGTGGGCGCGGGACTCGGTGCTCCAGTCCATCGCGAGCTCGGGCACGGTGGTCTTGCCGAAGATCACCAGCCCCGCGTCCTTGTAGCGCTTCACCAGCTCGGTATCCGCCTCGGCGGGCCGGTTCAGCCGCGGGCCCCAGGCCGAGCCGGTGGGCTGGCCCGCGTAATGGGCCGTCAGGTCCTTGAGCAGGAAGGGCACGCCCCTGAAGGGCCCGTCCGGCAGGCCCGCCCGAATGGCGGCGCGGGCGGCGTCCTCGAAGGTCGAGACCACGACGTTCAGCGCGCCGTTCACCGCAGCGGTCGCGGCCATGGCGGCGTCGAGCAGGTCGTCGGGCGTGGTTTCGCCACGCCGCACGAGATCGGCAAGCCCCACGGCATCGTGGGCCAGGTACTCTTCGGGCGTCATTGTCTGTCTCCGTTGCCGACCGGGAGCGCCGTGTCGGCGCTCACCGGTCCTGTTCCGCAGGGTAACGCCAACGGCGCGTAGCGATAGCTATCGGAACTGATAGGGTCAGGCGTCGTCACGGCTGCGCAGGTAGGCGCTCACCTCTGCCATGCAGGCTTCGCGCTCCTCGTAGTGGGGCATGTGGCTGGACTCCTCAAAGACGACCCAGCGGTTGTCGGGGATATTCTCGACGAAGGGCTTCACCACCAGCGGCGTCGCCTCGTCGTGGCGACCCGAAATCACCAGCGTCGGTACATCGATCTGCGAGAGCCGCTCCTCGACGGTCCAGTCCTTGAGCGTGCCGATGACGTGGAACTCGGTCGGGCCGTTCATCGCGCCATAGACGGTGGGATCCTCGGCCATGGCATCGAAGGTGCGCTGCACCTCGGCGGGCCAGGGGTCACAGCGGCAGACGTGCGCGCGGTAGAAGACATCCGTCGCCGCGAGGTACTCGGGGTCGTCCATGGTGCCGGCCTGCTCGTGCTTGAGCAGCGTCTCGTGGATGCCGCCGGGCAGCGCCTTGCGCAGGCGGTTGGCTTCGGCCACCCAGGTTTTCATCGAAGCGGGCGAGTCCGCGATCACCAGCGCCTTGAGACCCTCGGGCTGCCGAACCGCGTGCTCCGAGCCCAGCATCCCGCCCCAGGACTGGCCAAGATAGGCGTAGCGGTCGGCGATGCCCAGCGTCTTCAGCAGGTTGTCGAGTTCTGCGAGGAACAGTTCGACCGTCCAGAACTCGGCGCCCTTCTCGGGCAGCCGGGTCGAGGCGCCGCAGCCGAGCTGGTCGTAGTGGATCACCGCCCGGCCATCGAGGGCGGCGAGGTCCTTGAAACTGTCGACGTAGGAATGGGTGCAGCCCGGCCCCCCATGGGCCACCACCAGCGGCAGCGGCCCCGCGTCGAGATCGCCCGTCACCCGATACCAGGTCTTCCACTCTCCGAATTCGGCAAAGCCTTCGCGCACCGATATGGTCTCCGACGCCATGTCCCTGTCCCTTCTGGTCGTTCGGGGACAAGGCTACCCGGCGCGGGACGGCGCGGCCTAGCTCTCAGAAATGAGGTATCCGGGTGGAGGGGGTCAGATCAGCCGCCGCCGCGTGGCGATGGTCACCGCGTGGGTGCGGTTGCGGGCGCCGAGCTTCCGCATCGCGGCGTTGAGGTGCATGACCACGGTCGGCACCGAGCGGTCGATGATCCGGGCGGTCTCCTTGGCGGAGTTCCCGAGGGAGGCATAGGTCAGGCACTCGCGCTCGCGCGGGGTCAGCCGGACCTCCTGCGTGCCGTCTTCGTGGTCGAAGCCCAGCAGCTCGACCGCCGACTGGTTGAAGAGATGCGCGATGAGCGACAGGTCGGCGATGGCGCGCGAGGTGCTGCCCGACCAGTTCTGCCGACGCCCGAGGCTTACCCCGGTCACCGTGGCGAAATCGCCGTTGGGCAGGTGGATCGGCACCGTCACCCCGGAAAACACCTCGCGCTCGCGCAGGTAGGACATGACCGGCTCGATGTCGGGGGTCAGCATCGGGCGGATGATGCTGTCGATGTCGGAATCGTAGCTCCAGCAGAACGGCGCCGCGCTGCGCATCGCCACCCGCTGCACCGGGTCGAGGCGGATGTACTCGTCCTCGGACCAGTGCTGGCGCATCTCGTCGCCGAGGTTGCGTTGTTCGAAGACCGAGGGGATCGGCACGTCGGCGCCAAGGCCGCTGACCATCGGCGTGTAGTCATAGATCATCCCGTCGAAGCCGACGCCCTGCATCTGGCGGAAGGCGGCATCGACCCGCTGCCCGAGATGGCTGCCCTCGGACAGGCGGTTGCGGATGGACTCTATGGTGTCGTGCATCTGGTGATCCGATTGGTCCCGATCTTGCGCTGTCCAGTCTCCATAAGCGGGGGCCCGAGGGCGACCTGTCAACTCTGATAGGTGGCGCGGGCATGGGGGGCGCGCGTAAGTTCGGCAGGAACTGTCCGCATTCCGGTACGCTGCCGAATTCCCGGGCGTCCCGGAAGACACGGAGCCTCCGCCCATGCCCGCCCTCCATGCCCCGCCTTCGAGATCTGGCGCGAGTCTGTCGGCATCCCGCACATCCGGGCCAAGAGCGATGCCGCCGCGTGGGAGGGACTCGGCTGCATGCATGTCCGCGACCGGGTGATCCAGATGGACCTCACCCGGCGCCGCGCCTATGGCCGGGTGGCCGAATGGGCCGGACCCGAGGCGCTGGGTCGGAAGAACCACGCCGCACATGACGACGAGGCGCGCGCCATGCTCGACGCCTACGCGCGCGGCGCCAATGCCGAGATCGCGCGGTTGCGTGAGGCTGGCCAACTGGCAAGGGAATACGCGCATCTCTCCCGGCACGCGCGGCGATCCGCCGAGACCGCGGCACTCTGCCGGCGGCTGCTCGACTGGGACGGCGTGATGGCGCGGGCGGCGACGCGGCGCAGCCCCACGGGCAGGACCAGCACGGCCTCTGGTCCGAGGGCGAGATGATCCCGATGCTCTACGACTGGACGCTGATCGAGGCGCGGGCCCAGCTAGAGACGGCCGGGGCGTAGTCAGGCGCTGGCCCGGACATCACCGCGGTCGGTTGCCAGAGCCGCCCTGTGCCAGTGCAGGGGCGCCAACGGCCCCCGGGTCTATGGCTCTGCAGCCCGGTGCCACTGGCGCCAGCGTCCCGGTGATTGTCCTTCGTGCCGCCGGAATATGCGGGTGAAATGGCTCTGGTCCGAAAATTCGCGCGACCACGCCGAATGCTCCTCGCGCCCCTGTCTTGCGGAACGCTGCCGCGGGGCCCGAGCAGGGCGTCTTTCACAGGGTCGGAGAAGATACACCGGGGGGAAGGTCCGAGCGGCCCGCCCCGGACAACGCATCTGGTGTTGGTCCGGTCATCTCTCCCTCGCGCCTGTTCGGCAGTGCGGGCGCGCGCTGCGGAAAACGTTTCGGATGGCATCGTCATGCAGCTGTGCGTTGACACCTCCACGGTGACCGTCATCGCCACCTCGATCCGCTCGGCCTGGTCGCACCACAGGCGCGGCGCGGTCGAGGTTGGACTCCTCAGGGCCCGGGCGCCCTGCCTGGCGGTAAGAGCGGTCTTCGGCGTCATCACCGCGACCTCGCTGAAGTCGGACACGCTGATGCTCGTCTCCGGGACGCTGGCTGCGGTGACGGGCCTCTGCATGCTGTTCGGAAACCCGAACTGGCGCCTCGCGGGCGAGCATCCCGGTCCGGTGGTCCATGTGCCGTACTCCGGAGCGCCGCAGAAGATCGCCACGACGGACGGAGGGATGATCGGCCCGATGACGGACGGGGCCGCGGTGACCGCTCCCGCGTATTGCACCGGCTAGCCCGCCTTGCGCTTCGTCGGACGAGCGTGTTCGAGACCGCGGCGGCATCTGCCATGGCCGAGCCCGGTCGGCGGCAACGAAGGAAAGGATCGGGGCCCCGCCGATCAGGTGGGCAAGGACGCGCCGCCCATGAGCCGGGCGGCCGAGCCGATCAGGATCGGCGGTGCCGTCATTTTGGCCCCATTCATCAGGTCCGAGGGTTTCCGGGACCGGCGTGTGGCCAAGCGTGTCGTATTTCTAATTGAACGATGTGCTATAAATGCAAAGCCAACTCGGCCGGGCTGTCGCCGGAAAATTCTGCGTGTTTTTTGACCGGAAAACCTATCCGTGACGATTATAAGCGATGACAAAAGGCAAATCGCCGCACGGACGCGCCGCAGCGATCGGTTTGACCATGGGTCAGGTGGTCTCGGCGGCGGTCGCCCAGATCGACGAAAAGGGTCTCGCGGCCTTCTGCCTGCGCGCGCTGGCGCGCAATCTGGGGTCTCGCCGGCGGTCGTCTACTGGCATGTGGGCGGCGCAAAGGAAGATCGCTTCGCCGAGCGTGTTGCGCAGATTGATCCCGAACTCCGTCCCCTGACGGCGGCAGCCCTGCCGGGCATCCCCAACCGGATCTTCGTGCTGCGCTGGCAGAACGGCGCGGACGTCTCCTGCGGCGAAAGCTCCGAGCGTCTTCTCGATCTGCTGGTCGAGGGGCTCAAGGCGCGCGCCCCCGCCAAGCCCTCCTGATCCCTCACAATCCGCCTTCAGAACGACAAGGAACCTCTGATGAACCTCCCCTCATCCAAGACCCGCCGCACCGATAGCACCCTGTCCCTCTCCGGTGAGATCGGCCTGGCCGCCGACGGCACCGTGCCCGCGGGTATCGAGGCGCAGCCCCGCAATACCTTCGACCGAAACAAGGCGACGCTCGAGTCCGAGGGCCCGACGCTTGCAAGCGTGGTTTCGGCGACCTGCCACCTGGCCGACGTCAGCGATTTCGCCGGGTTCAACCGCGTCTACACGGAATTCTTCTCGGATCCGCTGCCGCTGCGTACCACCGTTCAGAGCGGCCTGACGATCGACGCGAAGGTCGAGATCACCGTCATCGCAGAGGCGTGACGCCAGCTCGTGGTGCGCCGTCAGCAGGGCACCACCATGCTCCGGCCCACCCGGAGCCTTCGGCACTACCTCTTACTGGGGTATCGCCAGACCCCTGAATTTTTCGGAGTTTCCCATGGCCGACTTTCTCGTTCTTGGTGCCGGCATGGTCGGCGTATCCACCGCGCTTGCTCTGCAGGAGCAGGGCCACGCGGTCACCCTCGTCGACCGAAAGGCGCCGGGGCGCGAAACCTCCTTCGGCAATGCCGGGATCATCCAGGCCGAGGCGGCCGAACCCTACGCGCTGCCCCGCGATCCCCTGACGCTGCTGCGCTTCGCGCTTGGCGGGACCAACGACGTGACCTGGTCGATGGGCGGCGTGACCGAGATGCTGCCCGCGCTGTGGCGCTATTTCCTCAACTCCACGCCCGCCCGCCACGCCGAGATCTCGCGCACCTACGTGAAGCTGACCGAGCGCTCGACACGGGATCACAGGCCGCTGATCGAGGCCGCGGGGATGGAGAACCTGATCGCGCGCGATGGCATGGGTCTCCTCTACCGCGACCGTGCCGCCTATGAAGACGCCGTCGCAGATGCCGAACGTGTGGGCCGGACCTACGGCACCGCTTCCGAGCCGTCGACGGTGCCGACTATGCACGTGAGGATCCGGCTTTGCTCAAGGCGCCCGCCGGGGTGATCCACTGGCTCGACAGCTGGAGCTGCGCCTCGCCCGGTGGGCTGACGGCGGGTTATGCCGAGCTTCTCGTCCGACGTGGCGGACGGCTGCTGACCGGCGACGCGGCGAGCCTGCGGCAGGCGGACAAGGGCTGGCAAGTCGACACTGTGGAAGGCCTCGTGAGCGCCGAGCAGGCCGTCATCGCCCTTGGTCCGTGGTCTCCGCGCCTGCTGTCGCGGTTCGGCTACCGCATTCCGATGGTCTACAAGCGCGGCTACCACGGCCATTTCAAGGCGCCGCGCCCGCCCGTGCGGCCCTTCCTGGACGTCGCCAACGGCATCGTCGTCGCGCCGATGACCAGCGGGCTGCGTCTTGCCACCGGTGCCGCGCTGGTGACACGAGAGAGCGCCCCCGACACACGCCAGCTCGAGCGCGGCAAGGACGGGATTTCCGACCTGATCGAGATCGGCGCGCGGGTGGATGAGCCGCAATGGTCCGGTGCGCGGCCCTGCCTGCCCGACATGCTCCCGCTCGTGGGGGCCGCGCCGCGTCATGCGGGGCTCTGGATGAATTTCGGCCACGGCCATCAGGGCTTTACCCTCGGGCCGACCACCGGCGCCCTGCTTGCGCAGATGGTCGCGGGGCAGCCGGAAGACGGGTTCGGCGCCCTTCTGCCAGCGAAGCGGGTGGCGTGATGAGCGTCCACTCCGACACCCTAGCCGCCGAGTTGGCCTCTGCTGAAGGCATCTGACGCGCCCGCACCCCGCGAAGCGCGGCGGCCCTCGTCCATGCCGCGCAGGAACGCCTTGGCCTCACGCCCGACATGACGACGCTGGGCAAGATCTTCGGCGGGCGTGCTCTTTCTGCTGGTCAGCCTGCCGTTCTTCCGGCTGTCCCGCGTGCGGCGCGGACCGCGCTTTACCTGCGCACCGTCGCCGCCGTGCCGGGGATTGCCGTGGCATCGCCGCAGCCCGGCCCGCCGATCCGCTTCGAGCCGCTTTCGCCGCTGCTGGCCGCCGTTCTGGCGGGCGCCTGCTGCGCCGTGGGGCTGATCGCGCTGTTCCCCCATGGCGCCCGGGCCAGTGCCGGGCGGAGCGAGTCTGTCGTCCGGTCGAAGAGCCGGGGGCCAAGCGCATCCTCGAGCTTGAGAATGCGCCGCATGAGCGCCGGTTGCGACAGCGCGAGATGCCGCGCGGTGGCCCGAAGGCGCCGGTTTCGAACAGCGCCAGAAAGGCCTCGAGAGCGACGAAATCGAAACTGGTGTCAACGGCGAAGCAAAACCAGCCACAGGGCGCAACGATCGGGGGACATGCCGCCAGGGTCGGGATCCCGCGGCGTCGGGACCGGCGAACTTGGGATCCCTGCAATCCCGCCGGACCCGCACGGGAATGCTGGACAGCGAGCCTCGTCGCGGCTTAGCATCTTAAAGTTGATAGACGAACCCATTGAGTCACGCTTTCTCATAGGTGGTCCCATGCGATTGATGTCCGGCATTCTTGCAACCTTCTGCATCGCGGGCGGCGTGGCTGCCGCGGAAGATCCTCCGATAGACCCCACGGCCGACCAGGGCTGGTCTGCGGACATCCGCGAGCTCTTCTACCATGCGCCACAGGGGTCGCAGATGATCCCGGCGCCGTTCTTCCTCGCGCTTGAACGTGCCGACGGGCAGGGGCCGTTTTCCGACCCAGAGTATCTCGCAAGCTTCGGGTTCCTGCCCGCCGATGCCGCCTCCGAGGTGAACCCGCGCACGCTGCCGGTGGGCTTTGCGCTCGATCCGCAGACCCAGCAGGTCGGGCTGACCTGTGCCGCCTGCCACACTGCCGACGCCACCGTCGAGGGCCGCACGCTGCGGATCGAGGGGGCGCCGTCGCATCTCGACTTCGACACCTTCTACGCCGCGCTCAACCTCTCGGTGCAGCTCTCGCGTCCCGCCCCGCTGGGGGTGCCGGGACGGTTCGAGCGGCTCGCCGCCGCGCTCGGCAAGACCGATCCGGCCGAGGTCCAGCAGCTTGGCGGGCAGTTCACCGGTTTCGCAGCCCAGCTTGGCGGTGACGCGCAGTTGCGGCGGCCCGTCCTACCCTCGGGGCCCGGGCGGGTCGATGCGCTGACCCAGATCGTCAACGCGCTGGCGGTGCGGGATCAGATGATCCCCGCCAACCTCTACCCGGTCGCCTCGCCCACGAGCTACCCGGCGCTCTGGCTCACGCCGCATCTCGAGTTCGTGCAGTGGAACCCGATCGCGGCGAGCCCCATCGCGCGCAATGGCGGGCAGGTGCTGGGCGTCTTCGGCCACGGCAACCTGCGCGCCGATGCGGGGGCCGCGGCCTTTGCCTCGACGATCCGGCTCGACGACCTCGCCGCACTCGAGGAATGGCTCAAGGATCTCGCCCCGCCCAAGTGGGACGAAGAGGTCATGGGGGCGCTCGACCAGGTGCTTGTGACGGAGGGCGAGACGCTCTTCGAGGCAAACTGCAAGGGCTGTCACGGGATGTATCCCTATGACCGCACCGCTCCTGCCGCGAACATCATGGGCAAGACCTTCATCAAGATCACGCCGGTGGGCTATAGGGCCGTCGGCACCGATCCGGCCTACGTCGAGAACCTGCTCGGCCGGATGATCTTCACCAACCCGGTCACCTCCGCGCTCTTCGACGGCGCGCCGCTCGTGCCCGCCATCAGGTTCTTCGGCGGCACGGTGCAGGCGGTGCTGCGTCGCTCGATGACCGACGCGGGCAAGACCGAGGAGGAGCAGCTCGCGCTTCACGGCTTCCGCTTCCATCTCGACGAGGCTGGCAACCTGGTGCCCGACGGGCCCGAGCATCCGGACCGGCTCAAGGCCGGGCCGCTGGCGGGGATCTGGGCCACGGGCCCCTACCTGCACAATGGCTCGGTGCCCACGGTCTACGAGCTGCTCTCCCCGCCCGAGGAGCGGCGCGCGGTGTTCTGGACCGGCGGGCACGAGCTTGACCTCATGCGCCTCGGCTACCAGTCCGGTGACGTGCCCGGCCGTTTCCGCTTCGACACCTCGCTGCGTGGCAACGGCAACCAGGGCCACGCCTTCCCGCCCGAGGGCCTGTCGCACGACCAGCGCATGGCGATCATCGAATACCTCAAGACGAAGTGAGCCGCGCCATGAGCTATCTCGCGAAGATCGAAACCCTGCCCGAGGGCGCGCGCTGGCCTCAGCTGCGCGACTGGATGAAGACGGAGCCGCTGCCGCTTTTTGCCGAGCTGCGCGCCCACCGCCCGGTGCTGGTCCTGCCCGAGCTGACGCTGGTGACCCGGCATTCGGACTGCGTCGACATCCTTGCCCGGCACGACCTCTACAGCGTCGCGCCCTATGCGCCGAAGCAGGGCAGCTACTGGATGGCGCAGGACGACACCGCCCGGCACTGGCGCGAGAAGTCGATCATGCGCGCGCTGCTCGACCGCGAGCGCATCCCCGAGATGCGCGCCTGGGCCGAGGCCGAGGCGACGCGGCTTCTCAGCGAAAGCTGCGACGCGGTGGACGCGGTGAGGACGCTCACGCGCGGTGTGCCCATCGCCTTCGTCCAGCACTGGTTCGGCTTCGAGGACGCCGACCCCGAGGCGCTGCTGAAATGGTCCTACTGGAACCAGATGGATGCGTTCTGGAACCAGCCTTTCGATGCGCCGGCCTTCGCCACGGCGGACGAGATCGTGGCCAGCCGCGAGGCCTCGAACGACGAGATGCGGGGCTATCTGGTGGGGCTCTTCCAGAAGAAGGGCGGCCAGTTGCAGGCGGGCGGGGCGCCGACCGACATGATCTCTCGGCTCATCGTGATGGCACGGGCCGGGGTGCTGGAGTTCAACGCCGAGCTTGCGGTGCTCAACGCGGGCGGGCTGCTGATCGGGGCGGTCGAGACCACCTCTCACGCGGCGGTGAACGCGGCCCGGGTGATCTGCGAGGATCCGGTCCGGCTGGAGGCCGCCCGCGCGGCGGCACGCTCGGGGGATGAGCGGGCCTTCGACGGTTTCGTCTTCGAGGCGCTGCGCTTCCGGCCCGCCTTCCCCTATTTCTTCCGCATCGCCGAAGACGACACCGCGCTTGCCCGGGGCACCGACCACGAGACGGCGATCCCCAGGGGCGCCATGGTGCTGGCGGTGACGCATTCCGCGATGTTCGACCCCACGGCAGTCTCCGCGCCCGAGACCTTCGACCCCAGGCGGCGGCTTCAGGACACCTTCACCTTCGGCTACGGGGTGCACGAATGCCTCGGCCGCGCGGTGGGGGCGGCGCTGATCCCGGCCATCGTGAAGGTGCTGCTGCTCGACGCGACTCGCAGCCCCTGCGACGTCGACTACCGCAACGGCCCGGTGCCCGAGGCGTGGCGCTGGCAGCCGGTCTGAGCGGCGCCCCGGACACGGCCCGGGGCGCACTTGCCGGGAGGGGTCACCCGTCCCGGCGGACGTGGCGCGCTCAGCGCCCGGTCTTCTCGCGCCAGGCTTCGAACTTCTTCTGGTTCTCGTCCTTGGTGCAGGGGTAGAGCCCGATGATCGGCGTCCCGGCCAGCACCTCCTCGAGCACGAAGTCCTCGAAGGCCTCCATGCCGGCGCAGACCACGGCGATCTCGTCCGCCAGATGCGCGGGGATCACCATCACACTGTCACGGTCGCCCACCAGCACGTCGCCGGGGAACACCGCCACGCCGCCGCACCCGATCGGCAGGTTGATGTCGAGCGCCTCGTGCTTGGTGAGGTTGATGGGCGCCGAGGGTCCGGCGTAGAAGGCGGGCATGTCGAGTTCGCCGATCCCCTCGGCGTCGCGGAAGCCGCCGTCCGAAACCACGCCCGCGCAGCCCCGCACCGCCATGCATTGCCACCGCCGCATCCCCGCCGCCATCCGCGCCCGTTACCCCGCCTATTTCTGACCCCGTGCGCCGCCGCGTGGGCCGTGCGCTTATCCCGGCAAGTCGCCGTAGGCGAAGAGGTTGGGAAAGAGCCGTTCGCGGTAATCCAGCGGGAAGGCCAGCCGCACCGGGGTCTTCGGCGAGGCGGATCTCAGGAAGCCCGCCGCGGTGAGCTTGCTCAGCGTGTTGCGCGCCGTGCGCTCCGAGGTCTTGAGCACCATCTGCGCCTCGCCCCGCTCGAGCGCCCCGTGCCGCAGCACCGCCGAGATCAGCTCGGGTGCGCGCTTGTCCTCGACCGTGTCCTCGACGAGCCGCCTGTAGCGCCGCTCCAGCCCCCCGAGGTCGAAGAGCCTGGCCGAGAAGGTGATCTGGTCGAGCGTGACCTCGAGAAACCAGTCGCAGAAGGTCTTCAGCGCGGCCTCGGAGAGATTGCCGCGCCCGTCCCGGTCGCCGCGCCGCGGGCTGTCGGCAAGGTCCATCATCCGCTTGTACTCGCCCGGGTCCGAGAGCCCCCGCGCCAGCCCGCGCGACACCGACCAGAGCCCATGCCCGCCGATCCCCGCGGTCAGCGCCATGGCGTGCGACATCAGGCGGCTGACCCGCCCGTTGCCGTCGGGGAACGGGTGGATGTAGTTCAGCCGGTGATGCGCCGAGGCGATGGCGATGATCCTGCCGCTCGAGGACCGGGCGGCGATCTGGAAGCGCTTGTCGAAATGCTCCATGAAGGCCGCAACCCGCGACGAGGACGGCGGCAGGTGCCGTCCGACGGCCACCTCCTTGTCGCCCTCCTGCCGCAGGCGGCCGGGCACGATGGGCTCCTGGCTGCCGTCCGGCAGTTCGATCACCCGGAACTCGTCCGGCATCTCGTCGTAGAAGGTCTTGTGCACCCAGATCAGGAAGTCGACCGACGTCGGCCGCGGCAGGGTGCCGGCCCGGTGCATCTCGTCTATCTCGCGCTGCACGATCACATGCGCGCGCGCCTCGAGCGCCAGGGGGCGCGTCTCGTCCTCGAGCTCGGCGCCGGCGAGCGCCCGCTCGATGTCGCGCGGCCGCGTGTTGTGGCCCTCGATCAGGTTGGAGTAGTAGCAGTTCATCACCCGCACGAGATCCGCGAGCTCGGCGGCGCTGTCGGGATGCAGCCCCTGTCCCAGCAGCGTGGCTTCGCGCTGGATGTCGATTGAGAGATCGGCCAGCGTGGCAGGGATGTGCTCCTCGAAGAAGCAGGGTTCGATCCGGCCCGGCGTTTCCAGCATTCTTGCCGATCCTGAAGGTGGGTGAAGCCCATACTTTATAGAGCATTAGTCCCCATCGGTGCAAGCTTTTGCCGATGTTCCTTGCCGATGTTCGCGGCGGGCTGGGCGCGGTGCGTTCATCCGGCGAAAGCGGCGGGGCGGGGACAGGCGCACGGGGGCTGCAGTTACGCGGAGAAACTGCAGCTCGACATGGTGACCAAGCGCGACGCCGCCTCAGCCTCGGGCGGAGACCTTGCCGCGCGCGATGATGTGCTCCATCAGAGCGGTGACGTGCGACGTCAGCCGCGCGACAGCGCCCCCGGTGTTCCTGTTGAGCACGAGACCGCGCATGTTCGTCGGCAGCGAGGCGCGACAAACCGTGGCGTATGATCTGATCGGGTGGATCAGGTCACACACACGTGTCTTCGTCAAATACAGCGGCAGATGGTCAAACAATCGTGCGCGGGGCTGGGGCGCCCGCCCATCGGGCAACGGAGCCCTGGCGGACTGATCCCGGAGCTGATCCCGGAGCGCCATCCTCGCTGCCGTCCGGGCGGCGGGGTCAGTCCTTGCGTAGCGCCGTGGTGCTGTCGCGGATCACCAGTTCGACCGGCAGGATGATCTCGGTGTCCGGCGAGGGCGTCTCGCGATGCGCCAGCAGCATCTCGGCGGCGCGGCGGCCGAGATGCGCGCGCTTCTGCCGGACCGTGGTCAGCGGCACGCTCACGTAGGCCGACATCTCGATGTTGTCGAAACCGACGATCGAGATGTCCTCCGGCGTGCGGATCTTCGCGGCCCGAAGCCCTGCCATCAGGCCAATGGCCATCTCGTCGTTGTCGCAAAAGACGGCAGTCGGTCGTTCCGGCAGGGAGAGCACCCCGGCGCTCGCGGTGTGGCCCGAGCCGAGCGAGAACGCGCCCTCGATGCGGGGGGCGGGGGGCAGGCCTGCGGCCTCAAGTGCCTCCGCGACACCGGCCGCACGGGACACCGACAGCGAGTTCGACGCCGGGCCGGTCAGATGCAGGATGCGCCGGTGGCCGAGGGCCAGAAGATGCTCGACCGCCAGCCGGGCCCCGGTCTGGTTGTCGGCCAGCACCCTCGGCCCGTGCAGCCCGTCGATCCACTCGCAGGCTTGCACCACCGGCGGACAGGCGGCGTGTTCGAAGAGGCTCCGGTCGAGGCTGCCGTCCAGCACGATCACCCCATCCGCGCGCGAGCGGTTGAGGTAGGCCTGCAGACCGCGCCCGGCGGCGCCGGGATCGGTCTGGCGCGTGTCGAGCACGAGCAGGCTCAGCCCCTCGGCGCGCAGGGTCTCGGAAATGCCGGCGAGGATCTCGGAGAAGAACGGGTTGGCAAGGTTCGGCACCAGAGCCAGCACCGCCCCGACTTGCTGCTGCCGCAGGTTCCGGGCTGTCAGGTTGATGGTGTAGCCGGTCTCTTCCACCGCCTTCTCGACCGCCGCGCGGGTGCGCTCCGACACGATCGAGGGATTGGACAGCACCCGGCTGACGGTGGCGGGAGAGACCCCCGCGAGCCTCGCCACATCATGGATTCGGGGTGTGGCAACCGGGTCTTTCACGGGGCGGTCTCTCCTTGTGTCGATGCGGCAGAATAGGCTGCGAAACTCCTGTTGAAAACCTTTTCATCCTGTGCAAGAGATAATGAAACCGATTTCATCGACAATCGGCCCAACGGGAGGACATATGCGGACATTGAAGGGCCCCGGCCTGTTCCTTGCGCAGTTCGTGGGCGGCAAGCCGCCCTTCGACAGCTTCGAGGGCATCACCCGCTGGGCGGCCTCCTGTGGCTATCTCGGCGTGCAGGTGCCCACCGGCGAGGCGTCGCTGATGGACCTCGATCTGGCGGCCGGCTCGAAGGACTACTGTGACACGCTGCGCGGCACCGCCGCCGCGAACGGCGTCGAAATCACCGAGCTTTCGGCGCATATCCAGGGCCAGCTCGTGGCCGTGCATCCGGCCTATGACCTCGCTTTCGACGGCTTTGCCCCGGCCTCGCTGCACGGCAATCCCGCCGCGCGGCAGGCCTGGGCGGTGGAGCAGGTTCTCAAGACCATCGACGCCTCGGCCAATCTTGGCATCGACCGGATGGCGGCGTTCTCGGGCGCGCTGGCGTGGCCCTATCTCTACCCGTGGCCGCAGCGGCCCGCGGGGCTGGTCGAGGCGGCCTTCGACGAGCTGGCCAAACGCTGGCGCCCGATCCTCGACCACGCGGCGGAAAAGGGCGTGAAGATCTGCTACGAGATCCACCCCGGCGAGGACCTGCACGACGGCGCGAGCTTCGAGATGTTCCTCGACCGCGTCGACCAGCACCCCGCGGCGATGATGCTCTATGATCCCAGCCATTACGTGCTGCAGCAGCTCGACTACATCGCGCATCTCGACATCTATGCCGAGCGCATCGGCATGTTCCACGTCAAGGACGCCGAGTTCCGTCCCGACGGGCGTCAGGGGGTCTATGGCGGCTTCCAGTCCTGGGTGGACCGGGCAGGGCGCTTCCGCAGCCCCGGCGACGGGCAGGTTGATTTCAAGGCGATCTTCGCCAAGCTCACGGCGATGGATTTCGACGGCTGGGCGGTCGTGGAATGGGAATGCGCGCTCAAGCACCCCGAGGACGGGGCCCGCGAGGGGGCGCAGTTCGTCAAGGACCACATCATCCGCGTGACCGAGCACGCCTTCGACGATTTCGCTTCGGCGGGCACCGATCAGGCGGCGAACCTGCGGATGCTGGGACTGGGGAGCCGGGCGTCATGACCCACACGCCCATCCGGCTCGGCATGGTTGGCGGCGGCAAGGGCGCCATGATCGGCGAGGTCCACCGCATCGCCGCCCGGCTCGACAACCGCTTCGCGCTGGTCGCGGGGGCGCTTTCGACCACGCCCGAACGCAACGCCGAGAGCGCCGCCGCCTGCGGCATCGCCCCTAACCGCACCTACGACGACTTCGCCGAGATGGCCCGGGCCGAGGCCGCCCGGCCCGACGGCATCGAGGCGGTGTCGATCTGCACCCCCAACCACATGCACTTCCCCGCCGCTCGCGCGTTTCTCGAGGCCGGGATCCACGTCATCTGCGACAAGCCGATGACCTCGACGCTCGAGGACGCCCACGCCCTGGCACAGATCGCCGAGGCCTCGGACGCGCTTTTCGTGCTGACCCACAACTACTCGGCCTATCCGCAGCTGCGGCTGGCGCGCGAGATGGTGGCGCGCGGCGACCTTGGCCCGCTGCGGCTCGTGCAGGTGGAATACGCGCAGGATTGGCTGACCGAGCCTTCGGACAGCAAGCAGGCAAGCTGGCGTGGCGATCCCGCGAAGGCCGGGGCAGGGGGCTCGATCGGAGACATCGGCACTCATGCCTACCAACTGGCGCGCTTCGTGACGGGCATGGCTCCGGACCGGCTGGCCGCCGATCTCACCAGCTTCGTGCCCGGCCGGGCGGTGGACGACAACGCGCAGATCATGCTGCGCTACGCCTCGGGCGCGAAGGGCTCCCTCTGGTGCAGCCAGGTTGCCTCGGGCACCGAGAACGCGCTGCGGCTGCGGATCTACGGCGAAAAGGCCGGGATCGAATGGCTGCACGAGGCGCCCGAGACGCTGTGGTTCACGCCTTTTGGCGCGCCTGCGCAGAAGCTGCGGCGCGGGGCCGCGACCATGGCGGGCAGCCGTGTGCCGCCGGGCCACCCGGAGGGCTATCTCGAGGGGTTCGCCAATATCTACGCCGAGGCTGCCGACGCGATCCGCGCCCATCAGGCGGGCACGCCGCACGAGACCCTGCTGCCGGGCATCCGCGACGGCATAGAGGGGCTCGAGTTCATCGACGCCTGCATCCGCTCCGCCAGGGCGGACAGCGCCTGGGTGGAGACCGGCCATGGCTGATCCGATCCTGTCCCTCAACGGCGTGAGCAAGTCCTTCGGTCCCATCGAGGTGCTGCACGGCGTCGATTTCGAGCTGCGCCCGGGCGAGATCCACGCTCTGATCGGAGAGAACGGCGCGGGCAAGTCGACCACGATGAAAATCCTCGGCGGCTACATCGACGCGAGCGACGGCGACATCCGCTGGCAGGGCGCGCCGGTAACCTTCGGCAGCTCCGACGAGGCCGAGGCACGGGGGATCGTGATGATCCACCAGGAATTCAACCTCGCCGAACACCTTGGCGTCGATCAGAACGTCTTTCTCGGGCGCGAGATCAAGCGCGGCTGGCGACTCGACCACAAGGCGATGCGGGCGCGCACCGCAGAGCTGCTGGCGCAGCTCGAATGCCCGGTCGACCCTTCGGCCAGGGTGTCGGGCCTTTCGGTGCCGGCCAAGCAGATGGTCGAGATCGCCAAGGCGCTCTCGCGCGATCTGCGGGTGCTGATCATGGACGAGCCCACGGCCGTGCTGACCGAGCGCGACTGCGAGATCCTGTTCCGCCAGATCGACCGGCTGCGCGCGCAGGGCGTGGCGATCCTCTATACCTCGCACAAGCTCTCGGAGGTTAAGCGCATCTGCGACCGGGTGACGGTGCTGCGCGACGGGGCGATGGTGCGCTCGGCGCCGGTGTCCGAGATCACCGAGGACGAGATGGCCGCCGCCATGGTGGGGCGCGAGCTCTCCGACCTCTACCCCGCCAAGGCGGTGCCGCAGGACGAGGTGATGCTCGAGGTCGAGGGGCTGTCCGTCCCGGGCCTCATCGAGACCGCCAGTCTGACGCTCCGTCGCGGCGAGGTGCTGGGCATCGGCGGCCTTGTCGGCGCCGGCCGCACCGAGCTGGCCGAGGCCATCGCCGGGCTGCGCCCCCGCGGCGGTCGGGTCCGGCTGATGGGCGAGACGCTTCCCGCAGGACAGGTGAAGACGGCCATGGAACGCGGCCTCGTCTACCTGACCGAGGATCGCAAGAGCGCCGGGCTGCTGCTCGACAAGGGGCTGCGCGAGAACCTCACGCTGCCGCTGCTGGATCGCTTCGGCACCGTGCTGATCGACCGCAAGGCCGAGGAGGCGGCGCTCGACAAGGCCATCGCCGATTTCGCCATCCGCGCGCCGGAGCGCGACATGCCGGTCGGCAACCTGTCTGGGGGCAACCAGCAGAAGCTGCTTCTGGCCAAGACCCTGCTCAGCGATCCGCAGGTGATCCTGATCGACGAGCCCACGCGCGGCATCGACATCGGCACCAAGCAGCAGATCTACACGCTCATCTCCGGGCTGGCCGCAGCGGGGCACGCGATCATCGTGATCTCCTCCGAGATGCCCGAACTGATCGGGCTCGCCTCGCGGGTGCTGGTGATGCACGCGGGCCGCATCGTCGGCGGGCTCGAGGGCGACGACGTGAACGAGGGGGCCATCGTCCGGCTGGCGATGGGCCTTGAAGAGACCAGCGAAGAGGCGGCTGCATGACCATGGCCACGACACAGAAATCCACCGGGCGTCCGGGCCGCAGGATCGACCTGCAGGTGATCGGTCCGATCCTTGCGCTGATCGCGCTTCTGCTGATCGGCATGGCGCTGAATTCGAACTTCCTGAGTTATGCCAACATCACCAATGTCCTGGCGCGCTCGGCCTTCATCGGCATCATCGCGGTTGGCATGACCTTCGTGATCACCGCCGGCGGGCTCGACCTGTCGGTGGGTTCGATGGCCGCCTTCGTGGCGGGGCTGATGATCCTGGTGATGAACCTGCTTACCGAGAGCATGGGCGTCACGCTTCCGGTGATCCTCATCGGCATCGCGGTGGCGCTGTTGGCCGGGCTGGTCGCGGGCGTCATCAACGGCATCCTGATCACAAGGGTCGGCATCGAGGCCTTCATCGTCACGCTCGGCACCATGGGCATCTACCGCTCGCTGATCACCTGGCTCGCGGATGGCGGCACCCTGTCGCTCGGCTTCGAAATGCGCGAGCTCTACCGCCCGGTCTATTACGGCGGCATCGCCGGGGTCAGCTGGCCGATCATCGCCTTCGTGGTGGTGGCGGTGCTGGGCGAGATCGTCATGCGCCATACCGCCTTCGGCCGCCACTGCGCCGCCATCGGCTCGAACGAGAAGGTCGCGCGCTACTCGTCGATCTCGGTGCTGAAGGTGCGGCTCGCCACCTATGTGCTGCTCGGCCTGCTGGTCGGCTTCGCCGTGGTCATGTACGTGCCGCGTCTCGGTTCGGCCTCTGCCTCGACCGGCCTCTTGTGGGAGCTCGAGGCGATTGCCGCGGTGATCATCGGCGGCACCCTGCTGAAGGGCGGTTTCGGCCGGGTCTGGGGCACCGTCGTCGGCGTCCTGATCCTCAGCCTGATCGGCAACATCCTCAACCTGACCGATTTCGTGAGCCCCTACCTCAACGGAGCCATCCAGGGGGCCGTGATCATCCTTGCCGTGGTCCTGCAGCGCAAGGGAGCCACCGAGCGCTGAGCGGCCACTGACACCCATGTCGTCTTTCTTTGGGAGGAACACCAGATGACGAAGACCCTGATCGCAACCACCGCGCTGGTCGGCGCCCTTGTCGGGCCGATGTCGGGCATGGCGCTGGCCGAGACCATCGGCGTCTCGATCCCCGCCGCCACGCACGGCTGGGCCGGAGCGCTGAATTTCCACGCCGAGCGCACCATCGAACGGCTGAAGGAGGTCTACCCCGAGCACGAGTTCGTGCTTGCCACGACGCCCGACAGCGCCACGCAGGTCTCTGACCTCGAGGACATGGTGGCCACCCGCGGCATCGACGCCCTGGTCGTGCTGCCGTTCGAATCCGAGCCGCTCACCGGTCCGATCCAGCGCATTGCCGACAGCGGCACCTGGGTTACCGTGGTGGACCGCGGGCTCGCGGTCGAGGGCATCGAGACGCTCTACGTCGCCGGTGACAACGACAGCTTCGGGCGCACGGCGGGTCAGTATTTCGCCGACACGCTCGACGAGGGCGCCAAGGTCGTGGCCATGCGCGGCATCCCCTCGACGGTGGACAACGAGCGGGTCGAGGGTTTCGAGGCCGCGCTCGACGGCTCGGGCATCGAGGTTCTGGCGATGGATCACGGCAACTGGAACCGCGACACCGCCTTCACGCTGATGCAGGACTGGCTGTCGCGCTTCCCCGAGATCGACGCGGTCTGGGCGGCGGACGACGACATGGCCGTGGGCGCGCTGGCCGCCATCGAGCAGGCCGGGCGGACGGGCGAGATGATCGTCGTCGGTGGCGCCGGCATGAAGGAAATGGTCGACCGGATCCGGAGCGGCGACAGCACCGTGCCGGTGGACGTCACCTATCCGCCTTCGATGATCTCGACCGCCATCGAGATGACCGTGGTGGGCGTCACCGGCGCGGCACCGATGAGCGGCGAGTTCATCATCGCCTCCGAGCTGATCACGCCTGAGAATGCGGACGACTTCTACTTCGAAGACAGCCCCTACTGAGGCATCTTGCGGGCGCGCGCCTTCCGCGCGCCCGCCCCTTGCGGCGACGGGTGCGCGGAAGGCGCGCCGTGCGTGACCGGCCGATCCTTCCCTGCGGACGTTCCCCTGCCGCTCCGCCGGATTGCCGGTCGGCGCTGCTCGAGGCCGATACGTGGACCGCGTCCCCGGCCTCCCCCCGCGCAGCTTCAGAGCCCCCGCGTGCTTTCACAGCCCAACATTTCGCCACTGGTCCCGATGGCCAACTCCGCCCGACGCCCTCGATGGCCGGATCAAAGCCCGGACGATTCCCTGTTCACGGGCGTTTTCAGCGCTAGATACCGTGACGTCACGGCCATAGGGAGCTGTCTCGCACCCGCCAGGACATGCTTGGCGGGTTGAGTTTTCACAAAAGCTTCACTAAACGAGGCCGGTCCATTCGACAGGAGCCGATACCGGCATGCTTGGCACGATCTGGAAACGTTACATCTCTCCCATGCTGCACCGCCCCCTGCGCGTGCAGATTGCGGCGCTGTGCTATCGTTATGCCGAGACCGGTCCCGAGATCCTGCTGATCACGTCGCGTTCCACCAAGCGCTGGATCATTCCCAAGGGCTGGCCGATGCACGGCACCGACGGCGCGGGCACCGCGCTGCAGGAGGCCTGGGAAGAGGCGGGCGTCAAGGCCCGCGGTCCGCGCCGCCCGGTGCGCATCGGCCGCTACCACTACGACAAGGTGCTGGACGGCGGCCTGCCGGTTGCGACCAGCGTGGACGTCTACGCCATCGAGGTCGAGAAACTGCTCGACGACTTCCCCGAGATGCAGGACCGCGAACGGCACTGGATGACACCCGAGCGTGCCGCGGCGGCGGTGCACGAAGAGCAGCTCAAAGCGCTGCTGGCCGATCTTCGCGGCTATCTGGACGACGCGGCCAGGGGCTGAGGCCCGTGCCAGATCCAGCCAGGCTGCGAGACTTCAAGGAACATACCCACGTGCCCGACACCCCCCCCGCCACCCAGTGGAAGACACTGGACCAGGACCTCAATCGCCTGTCGCGACTCGAGGACGCGACGATGTACACGGCGCGCCCCCTCGTGGGGGTCGGCATCAGCCTCGTCTTCGTGACCCTCGCCGCGGTGGCGGCGGCGATTTTCACCGGCGGTGAGCCGCAGGGCCTCGCGGTGGTCGTGGCGGCGGCCTTCGGCGCCTACATGGCGCTCAACATCGGCGCCAACGACGTGGCGAACAACATGGGCCCCGCGGTGGGCGCCAAGGCGCTGTCGATGCTGGGCGCCATCGCCATCGCCGCGGTGTTCGAGAGCGCCGGCGCCCTGCTCGCGGGCGGGGATGTGGTCTCGACCATCTCCAAGGGGATCATCGACCCGGCGAGTCTCGCCGACACCAGGGTCTTCGTCCGGGCGATGATGGCGGCGCTGCTCGCCGCCTCGATCTGGGTGAACACCGCGACATGGATCGGGGCGCCGGTCTCGACCACGCACTCGGTGGTGGGCGGCGTCATGGGCGCGGGGATCGTGGCCGCAGGCGTGGGCGCCGTGAGCTGGTCGACCATGGGCGCGATCGCCGCGAGCTGGGTCATCTCGCCGCTGCTGGGCGGCATCATCGCCGCCGCCATGCTCGCCTTCATCAAGTGGCGCGTCATCTACGTCGAGGACAAGATCGCCGCCGCCCGCACCTGGGTTCCGGTGCTGATCGGCCTGATGAGCGCCGCCTTCGCCGCCTATCTTGCGCTGAAGGGGCTGAGCCACGTGGTGAAGATCGGCCTCGGCACCGCGCTTCTGATCGGCGGGGCGACCGGCGCGCTGCTGGGGGCGCTGTCGGTGCCCTTCATCAAGCGCCAGTCCGAGGGGCTGGAGAACCGCAACCGCTCGCTCAAGACGCTGTTCCGCCTGCCGCTGGTGGTTTCGGCGGCGCTGCTCTCCTTTGCTCATGGCGCCAACGATGTCGCCAACGCGGTGGGTCCGCTCGCCGCGGTGGTCTACGTGCAGCAATCCTCGGCGGTGGCCGGAGAGGTGTCGATCCCGCTCTGGGTCATGCTGCTGGGGGCACTCGGGATCTCGTTCGGCCTCGTGCTCTTCGGGCCCAAGCTGATCGGGATGGTCGGCAGCCAGATCACCAAGCTGAACCCGATGCGGGCCTATTGCGTCGCGCTTTCCGCGGCGGTCACGGTGATCGCCGCGTCATGGCTCGGGCTGCCCGTCAGCTCGACCCACATCGCGGTGGGCGGCGTTTTCGGCGTCGGATTCTTCCGCGAGTGGTACATGGAGCGCCGCTTTCGCCGCATGCACAACGCCCGCCCGGCGCCCGAGCGGCTGGCACGGCAGGAACGCACCCGCCGCAAGCTTGTTCGGCGCTCGCATTTCATGACCATCGTTGCCGCCTGGGTCATCACCGTCCCCGCCGCTGCGCTGCTCTCGGCGGGCTGTTTCCTCATGCTGAAGACGCTGGGGTTCTGAGGCCCGGTCACGGGCGAGCGCGCAACGCCTTCCGGACGGCTTGCAGGCTTGGCGCGGTAGCCGTTCCGGCAGGGCCGTCCTCAAGCGAAGCGCGCCAAGGCGCTTTTTTCAGGGATGAACGGCCATGCGCCGCGAGACGTCGTGAAGGGTCCGGGGCGTCTGCCAGGGTCGCCCGGTCCCAATCGGCGCCCGGGTCGCGTCAAGCGTCCGGGCCTGTCACCGGGCGCGGTCCCGACCCCGCTCACGCACCGCAGCCGAGGCTTTCCGCACGCCCGGCGAGGTCGGTCCTGTCACTTAGGTCACGCCATGATGCGAGCGTTGGAAACACCCTGAACCGCCGGGGCCCAAGATCGCGGCGGAGCTTGTCCGGAAGCGGCTAGAGAGGCGTTTTCCCCTGCTCGCCATTCGCAGAATGATCAAGTCGGATCACGCCCGCCGAAAGGAGCACTGTTCCCATCACATGGAGGCGGCATTGCCCTTTTCGGGAAATCATACTCATTCAGGCGCCAACGCTCCCTCTCGGACCATGGACCCGTCATGTCTCGTTTGACCCTCTCCCGCACCCGGTGTCTGCGTCTCATCCCACGCAGCCTCGAGAAGGGCGTGTTCGTGGCGCTTCTGGGGCCGTCCGGCTGGGGCAGGACGACGCTTCTGAACATCGTGGCGGGGCTGGCCCACGCGGGCAGGGGCCGCCTCGTGTTCGACGGCGAGGACATCACCCGCCAGCCAGCCGGCCAACGCCGTTTCGGCATGGTGTTCCAGAGCTACGCGCTGTTCCGCCACATGACCGTGGCGCAGAACATCGGCTTTGACCTGAAGGGGATGAAGAACGGACCGGATCGCGCGGGCATTGCGCAGCGGGTCGGGGACCTGCCCGGGATGATCGAGCTGCCGGGGCTCGGCGACCGCTACCCGGCGCAGCTCTCGGGCGGGCAGCGCCAGCGGGTCGCCATGGCGCGGGCGCTGGCGATCCGGCCGCGGCTCCTGCTGAGGGACGAGCCCTTCAGCGCGCTCGACGCGCAGGTGCGGGAGTCGCAGCGCAGCGAGGTCCGGGCGCTGCAGCGCAAGGCCGGGGTGGGGGCGATCATGGTCACCCACGACCGCGGTGAGGCCGAGGCGCTGGCCGACCGCATCGCCATCATGGACCACGGCCGTATCCTGTGCATCGACCGGCCCGCCGCCGCTGCGGCCTAGCGCCGTCCGGCGCCCGGTCGGGGCGGCGAGAGCCGGCGTTCGAGCTGCACCAGCCCGTCGTGCAGCAGCACCGCGAAGAGCCCGACCACGAGCCCGCCCTGCACCACGAAGGCGGTGTTGCTGGTGAGCAGGCCCGCGATGATGACCTCGCCAAGGGTGCGGGCGGCGACCGTGGAGCCGATGGTGGCCGTCCCCAGCGCGATCACCACCGAGAGGCGCACTCCGGCAAGGATCACCGGCAGTGCCAGCGGCAGCTCGACCAGCCGCAGCCGCTGCCACCGTCCCATGCCGATGCCGCGCGCCGCCTCGAGCGTGGCGGGCGGTAGGTTGCCGAGCCCGGTCATGGCGTTCTCGAAGACCGGCAGCAGCCCGTAAAGGAACAGCGCCAGCAGGGTCGGACCCGCGCCGAAGCCCATCATCGGCACGGCAAGTGCCAGCACCGCCACTGGCGGAAAGGTCTGGCCGAGGTTGGTGACGCTGCGGGCCAGCGGACGGAACGAGGCGCCGAAGGGCCGCGTCACCAGCACCGCCAGCGTCACCGCGACCACGGTCGCCGCCAGCGAGGCAACGGCAACGAGGCCGAGATGGCTCAGCGAGAGCGACAGCAGCGAGGCGCGGTCGTAGATCACCGGCCCGCCCTCGGGCGCGAGCGGCGCCAGCAGCGGCGCGACCCAGCCCGGCGCCAGCACGAGCACCAGCAGCACCGCGACCAACCCCGCCCGCAGCAGCCCGCCGATCACACCAGCTCTCCCCGCCGGCGGATGGCGTCGAGCGTCACGCGGCCTGGCGCGCCGTCGTCTGTCGTCACCGCGACCGCCTCGCGGCCCGAGGCGAGGCAGGCCGACAGCGCGTCGCGCAGGCTGGAACCGGCGGGCAGCGCCTCACCCTCGGCGGGGCCGGGCTCGGCGATCTCGGCGGCAGGGATCAGCGACAACAGGCGTAGCGGCCGGTCGGCCTCGCCCACCATATCGGCCACGAAGCCGGTCGCGGGGCGCGCGATGATCTCGGCCGGTGTGCCGAGCTGCACAAGCCGGCCCGCGTCCATCACGGCGATGCGGTCGGCCAGCCGGATGGCCTCGTCCATGTCGTGGGTCACCAGCAGGATGGTCGAGCCGAGCGCGCGCTGGATGCGCCGCAGGTCCTCCTGCGCGCGGGCGCGGATGATCGGATCGAGCGCGCCGAAGGGCTCGTCCATCAGCAGCAGGTCCGGCCGCGATGCCAGCGCCCGCGCCACGCCCACCCGCTGCTGCTGCCCGCCAGACAGATCCGCCGGGTAGCGGTCGCGGAAGGCCTCGGGCTCCATCGAGAACAGCGTCAGCAGCTCGTCGACCCGCGACCGGATCTTCTCGCGCGGCCAGCCGAGCAGCTCGGGCACCGCGCCGATGTTGCGCGCGACCGTGTGATGCGGGAAGAGCCCGTGGCCCTGGATCGCGTAGCCGATGCGGCGCCGCAGCAGGTGGGGGGCGATGGCCTCGGTGCTCTCGCCGTTGATGCGGACCTCGCCCGAGGTCGGCTCGACCAGCCGGTTGATCATCCGCAGCAGCGTCGTCTTGCCCGAGCCGGAGGTGCCGACGATGGCGGTGATCGTGCCGGTCTCGGCGGTCATCGAGACCGCGTCGACCGCGGTGGTGCTGCCGTAGACCTTGGTGATGCGGTCGATCTCGATCATGCCGCGGTCCTTTCCGTGCTGTCCCTGCGGGCGACGTCGACGAGGATGTCCATCACGATGGCCGCCACCATGGCCAGCAGCACCGTCGGCAGGGCGCCGAGCAGGATCAGGTCCGTCGCCGTCTGGTTCAACCCCTGGAAGACGAAGCTGCCGTAGCCGCCTCCGCCGATGAGGCCCGCGATGACCGCGAGACCGATGTTCTGCACGAGCACGATGCGCAGCCCCGCCAGCAGCACCGGGAGCCCCAGCGGAAGCTCGACCCTCAGCAGCCGCTGCCAGCCGGTCATGCCCATGCCGCGCGCCGCCTCACGCACCGGGGCGGGCACGGAGTCGAGGCCTGCCACGGTGTTTCCCACCACCGGCAGCAGCGAATAGAGCACCAGGGCGATGAAGGCGGGGGCAAAGCCGATGCCCGCGATGCCGATGGTCTGCGCCGCGGGCCACGTGGCGGCGATCCACGACAAGAGCGGGATCATGATGCCGAACATGGCGAGCGAAGGGATGGTCTGCAGGAAGCTGAGCATCGGCAGCAGGCTGCCGCGCAACGCCGCCTGACGGTGACAGAGGATGCCGAGCGGAAACCCGATCAGCGCCGCGGCCCCGAGCGAGCCGAGGGCCAGCTCGAGATGCCGGAGCGTCGCGCGCCAGAAGGCATCGGCGCGCCCGGCGAACTCCTGCGCGACCGAGAGGTCCGAGAGCGCGCCCGACGAGAGCAGCGCGGCGAGCAACCCGAGCGCGCCCGCCAGCAGCCCCGCGCGCAGGATCGGCCCGGGTGCGAGCTGTGCCAGCGCGTCGGCCATCAGCAGCAGGAACACCGACAAGAGCCCCCAGAACCCCGCCGCCGGAGACACCCGCGCATAGGTCCCGGCCTCGGCCAGTAGCGAAGGCGCACCGACCGCAAGCAGGCCGGTGGCGCCGCCGAGCCCCAGCAGCGCGCCGCCGAGCCGGAGCTTCGGCAGCGCCGCGGGCAGGCCCATGACGAGCCCCGCGATCATGCAGCCAAGCGCGGGCAGCGACTGCGCAACGGGCGCCACGGCCCAGGCTGCGACGCCCTCACCGGCGACGATGCGGTTCGCCGCCAGTGTCATGTAGGGGACGGCCAGCAGCGCGAGTCCCAGGACGGCGAAGACCAGCCCGGGCGCCGAGAGCGCGGCTTCGGTGCGGCGTGCGATCAGTCCAGAACTCCGACAGAGGTGAGATACTCGCGGGCCACCGCCTCGGCCGGCTCGCCGCCGACCTGGATGCGGCCGTTGAGCTCCTGCAGGGTCTCCATGTCGAGCCCCTCGAAGATCGGGTTCAGGACCTCGGGGATGGAGGGGTATTCCTCGAGCACCGCGTTGCGGACGATCGGTGTCGGCTCGTAGACCGGCTGCACCCCCTTGTCGTCGGTCATGACCTTGAGCCCGGTCGCGCCGACGCCGCCGTCGGTGCCGTAGACCATCGCGGCGTTCACCCCCGAGGTGCCCCGCGCCGCCGCCTGGATCGTCGCGGCGGTGTCGCCGCCCGAGAGGATCACGGTCTGGTCCTGGGTGAGCTCGAAGCCATAGGTCGTCTCCATCGCCGGCAGCACCGCGGGCGAGGACACGAACTCGGTCGAGGCGGCGAGCTTGATGTCGCCGCCGCCGGCGATCCAGGCCCCGAAGTCGGACATGGTCGCAAGCCCGTTCTCCTCGGCGACCGGACCGGTCACCGCGATGGCCCAGGTGTTGTTGGCGGGCGCCGAGGACAGCCAGGTGATCTCGTTCTGCACGTCGAGCTCGGCCGCGCGCTCATGGGCGGCGACGGCGTCCTTCCAGACGTCGCTGTCGGCCTCGTTGAAGAAGAACGCGGCGTTGCCGGTGTATTCGGGATAGATGTCGATCTGACCGGCGAGGATGGCCTCGCGCACCACCTGCGTGCCGCCCAGCTGCAGTCGCCGTTCCACCGGCAGGCCCGCGTCCTCGAGCGACAGCGCGATGATGTTGCCGAGCAGGCCTCCCTCGGTGTCGATCTTCGAGGAGACGGTGATGTCGGCATGGGCTGCGGTGGCCATGACGGCGCTGGCGGCAAGGATCTGGAGCTTCATGGGATCTGGGCCTTCCTCTGGAGGGGTTTTCGTCTTCGCCGTTGTGGCCTCCAAGGTAGCCTGTAATCTCGTTCCGGAAAGGGTTTTGTCGGTTCGGGTCGTGGTGCCGGCTCCGCGGGTGCTGTCCTGTCGCCAGTCCTGCAGATCGTGCGAGCCTGCCAGGGTCGGGTCGGGTCGGAGCGGGGCGCCGGCGCCGGTCGGGCGCGCGGGTCGGGACTGTCTGGCGCACAGCGGCGCGGTCGGTCCTGGCCACGGTGTCCGCCGTGGCGGGCGCTCAGACCGCCTGCAGCAGGCCGGTCTCGAGCGCGAACCAGACGAGCTGGGCGTCGGTCTCCATGCCGAGGATGCTCTTGATCTGGTAGTGGTTGTTGCGCACCGTCTTCTGGCTGATCGCCAGCTCCTCGGCGATGCGCTCGGCCGGCCAGCCACGGGCCAGCAGGCAGAGGATCTCGGTCTGGCGCGGGCTGAGATCCGAGAGGCCGGTGCCCATGCCCGAGATGCGGTCGCGGGCGATGGCCTCGATCACGTCCGGAGAGATCACCGTGCGGCCGTGCAGCGCGCCGAAGATCGCCTCGATCAGGGTCTTGGGGTCGCTCGACTTGGTGATGTAGCTGGTGGCGCCCGCCTTGATGGCCTTGAGCGCGAAGGCGGCGCTCAGGTGCATGGTGAAGACCACGATCCGGGCGCTGTCGTCGTATTGCCGGATGTGGCGCACGGCCTCGACGCCGCTGGCGCCGGGCAGGGTGACGTCCATCACCACCACGTCGGGTTGCAGGTCGCGGAACTGCGCATAGGCGCTGCGGGCGTCCTCGGCCTCGCCGACGATCTTCAGACCCGGCTGCAGATCGATGAGCCGCCGGTAGCCCTCGCGCACCACCGGGTGGTCGTCGACGATGATGACGCTGTACTCCTTCATGCCGCGCAGCGCCGCCGCGCGTCGGGCAGGGTCACGCGGATGCGCACGCCCCGGCCGGTGTCCTGCAGGCGCAGCGTCCCGCCCATGGCCTCGGTCCGCTCGGACATCCCCAGCAGCCCGTGCCCCGGCGCGCCGTCCTCCGCCCGCCCGCCGCCGTCGTCCTCGACGGTGAGCGCGATGCCGTCGCCCTCGGGGTGCAGCGTCACGTCCACCTGCGAGGGAGCGCCGTGGCGCATGGCGTTGGTCACGCATTCCTGCACGATGCGGTAGAGATCCAGCAGCACCGCGCCGCTCATCTCCGCCTCGTCGAGCGTGCTGTCGAGGGTCAGCCGGGCGCTGCTCTGGGCCTGCCAGCCCGAGAGCATCCCGCGCAGGCTTGCAATCAGCCCCACCTCGTCGAGATCCGGCGGACGCAGCCGGGCGAAGGCGCCGCGCAGGCAGGTCATCATGGCGCGGATGTTGGCGCCGATGGCGTCCGCATCCCGCGCCAGACCCGGGCTCCCCGGCGGCGCGGCGAGGCGGATCGAGGCCGCGAGCGCCGCGGTCGCGGTCAGCATCTGGCCGAACTCGTCGTGCAGGTCGCGGGCGAGCTGCCGGCGCTCCACGTCCTCGACCTCGATCAGGCGGCGGGTCAGGGCCCGGCGCGCCTCGGTGCCTGTGCGGAGCTGTTGCGCGAGCCGGTTGACCGCGTTGGCGATGAGCCGGAACTCCGCCGCGCCCGAGGCCGTCACCCGCGTGTCGAGATCGCCCTTGCTCAGCCGGTCGAGCCCGCGGACGATGCCGTCTACCGGCTTCAGCCGCGAATAGATCGCGATGGTCCCCAGCAGAAGCACCCCCGCGGCCATGCCCACCGTCTGCCAGAGCGCCAGCCGCACCCGCTGCCAGGCAAGCGTCGCGGCGGCGACCGGGTCGAAGCTCACCTCGATGCCGTAGACGCCGTCATGCGAGGCGCTGCCCGCGCCCGTTGCGCGCTCGGTCTCGCCGAAGATCCGCGTGACCGCCTTGCGGAAACCCTCGGGCGCGACCGGCCCGAAGACCTTCCAGCTGGCGCAGAGGCGGCGTTCGGTGATGAGCCGCTGCTCGAAGCGGATGCAGGTGCCCGGGGCCATCAGCCCCAGCAGCTTGATCGACGTCATCTCGGCATAGAGCGGCTCACCGGCGCGGGGCTCCATGTGGTAGTTGCGCTCGAGCACGTAGCCCGCGCGCGTCAGCGTGTTGCGGGTCATGCGGTCGGCGGTCTCATAGGCCCCGGCGGCGGCGAAGCCGATGGTGATCGCCCCCGCCACCAGCGTCACCAGCCAGAGCGTCAGAACCAGTCTCAGCCTGAGACTCATCGCAAGTCCTCCCCGGAACTTCCCCGCGTCCCGAGGATCGGGTAATCCGGCCGGTCTGTCTCGGGCAAATTGCCCGAGATTTCCGTATTTTCCGCGAAATCCTTTGCCTGACCGCACAGGCATGGCTTCATGGGGCGGGCAGAACGGGAGGAACGTATGGAGGATCTGTCACCCGCGGGGCCGCTGGCCGAGGCGGCGCAGCGCCTTGTCCGCAGCCTGGAGAGTGGGCTGATCGGCCAGTCCCTGCTGGTCGAGCGGCTGGTGATCAGCCTGCTGACCGGTGGGCACGTGCTGATCGAGGGCGCGCCGGGGCTGGCCAAGACGCGCTCGGTCCGGCGGCTCTCGGACGCGGTCGAGGGCAGCTTTGCCCGCATCCAGTGCACCCCCGATCTCATGCCCTCGGACGTGACGGGGACGCAGGTCTGGCGGCAGGACAGCGGCACGATGGAGTTCCTGCACGGTCCGGTCTTCCATTCCCTCGTGCTGGTCGACGAGATCAACCGCGCGCCGCCCAAGGTGCAGTCGGCGCTGCTCGAGGCGATGGCCGAGGGGCAGGTGACCAGCGGCGGCCTAGCGCGGCCGCTGCCCGAGCCCTTCATGGTGGTGGCGACACAGAACCCGCTCGAGCAGGAGGGCACCTTCCCGCTGCCCGAGGCCCAGCTCGACCGTTTCCTGTTCCACGTCCTGCTCGACCTTCCGGACGAGCAGACCGAGCTCGCGATCCTCGACCTCGTCGAGGGCGAGCTGCGCAGCCACACCGGCCACGCCGAGCCAAGCCTTACCCACGCGACACTGGCCGCCATGAAGGAAGAGGTGGTGCAGGTGCATCTCTCGCCCGCCTTGCGGCGCTACATCGTCGCGCTGGTGATGATGACGCGCACCGGGGGCAACGGCGTCGAGGTGACCGACCGCATCCGCCACGCGGTGAGCCCGCGCGGGACGCTGTCGCTGGCCGCGGCGGCGCGGGCGCGGGCCTGGCTCAACGGCCGCGATTACGCGGTGCCCGAGGACGTAAAGGCGCTGGCCTCGGACATCCTCTGCCACCGCATGGCGCCGACGTGGCGCGCGCAGGCGGCGGGAGAGACCTCGCGCGGGATCATGGCCGAGATCCTGTCGGCGGTGGAGCCGCTGTGAAAAGTGCCGCGCCGTCCGGGGCGCATCTGTCGCTCGACCGGCTGGTGGCGCTGGCCTCGGTCGCCGTGCCGATGGCGCATCACGGCCTGTCGCGGGGCAGGGTGGCCGGGCTTTCGGGCCCGCGCCGGGGCGAGGGCGGCGATCTCTACGACCTTCGGCCCTTCGTCGACGGCGACGACCGCCGCCAGATGGACCCCGCCGCCACCGCGCGCAGCGGGCGGCCGCAGCTGCGGCGCCGTCACGAGGAGGTCGAGCGCAGCCTGATGCTCGTGGTCGACATGCGCACGCCGATGCTCTGGGGCACGCGCGGGCGGTTCCGCTCGGTCGCGGCGGCGGAGGCGGCGGCGCTGGAGGGTTGGCGCTGGGTGCGCGCCAGTGGCCGCTGCGGCCTCGCGATCCTGCGCGAGGGCGGCATGGAGTGGCTGCCCGCGCGACCGCGGGAAGCGTCGATGCTGGAGATCGCGGGCGCGCTCGCCCGCACCCATGCCGAGATCCTGGCAGAGCCCGCAAACGCAGCGCGCACGCAGGTCGGGTCCGCAGATGTGCCGCGCCCGCTGGTGGAGACGCTGCCCGGGATCGCCGCGCGCCTCGCCTCGGGCACCGCGATCCTGCTCGCCACCGGGCTCGACACGCCCGGCGAGCGCTTCGGTCCCACCGTGACCGCGCTGGCCCGGCGCAACCCGCTGGAGATCCTGCTGGTGCAGGATGCGGTCGAAACCGCGCCCCCGCCCGGCACCTTCACCGCGCGCATCGGCGCGGCCCTGTCGCGGGGTCGGTTCGGGGCCTCGCCCTCGGCGGAGATGCTGTCAGAGCACGACATTCCATTCCGTCCCGTGCGGTGCGACCAGCCGGAGGAGCTGACCGCATGACCCCCGAAGAGCTCGTGTCACGGCTGGCACCGGTGCGCGTGCCCGAGGCCTTCGCCCGGTTCGGGGTGCAGGATGCGCTGGCCGTCGTGGCGCTGGGTCTGCTGGCGGGCGTACTGCTCTCGCTCGTGCTGCGCGCACTGACCCGGCCACGGCCCCGTGCCATCCACCGCGCCCGCGCCCGGATCGCGGTCTTGCAGGAGCTGTCGCCGCAGGACCGCATGGCGGGGCTCGCCCTGCTTTTGCGCGAGTTCGGCGAGGACGTCCCGCCTCAGGCCCGGGACGCCCTCTACGACCCGGCTGCCCCCGCTGATCCCGCCCCGCTCGAGGCCGCGATCCTTGTCGCTGCCCGGAGGCGGGGAGGATGAGTTTCGCCGTGCCATGGGTCTTCTGCCTGCTGCCGTTGCCGCTTCTGCTGCTGCGCCTCCTGCCGGCGCGCGCCGCCGCCAGTGGCGCGCTCACCCTGCCCCCGGCGCTCGCCATGGCTTTTCACCCGACCGCCGCAAACCCGGTACACCGCCACGCGCGGCTGATCGCGCTGGCCTGCGCCTGGGTCGCGCTCGTCGTGGCGCTTACGGGCCCACGGCAGGAACAGGTGCTCGACGTCGTGCCCGCCTCGGGCCGTGACATTGTCCTGGCGCTGGATCTCTCCGGGTCGATGGAGCGCGAGGATTTCGTGCTGGACGGCCGGACGGTGTCGCGCCTTGCCGCCGTGCAGGACGTCGCCGCGCAGTTCGTTCGCGGCCGCACCGGCGACCGCGTCGGGCTCGTGGTCTTCGGTGACCGTGCTTATGTTGCGGCGGCCCCGACCCACGATGTGGGCGCCGTTGCGCAGGTCATCGGAACCCTGCAGATCGGCGTCTCGGGCAAGGCCACGGCGATCGCCGACGGGCTCGGGCTCGCCATCCGCCGCCTGCGCGGGCGCGAGGCCGAGAGCCGCGTCATCATCCTGCTCTCGGACGGGCAGGACACCACCGGCGCGGTCGATCCGGTGGCCGCCGCGCAGGCCGCGCAGGAGCTGGGGATGCGGGTCTACACCATCGCGCTCGGGCCCGCCGATCTGGCCAGCAGCCCCGATGCGCGCGACGCGGTCGACAGCGAAACCCTGAGCCGCATCGCCGAGGCGGCGGGGGGCGAGACCTTCCGCGTGCGTTCGACCGAGGATCTCGAGGCCGTGACCCGCGCCATGGACCGTTTGGAGCCCAGCCTTGCGGACATGCCGCCGGTGCGGACATGGCGGCTTTACTGGCCATGGTGCGCGGCACTGGCGGTGGCCGCGCTCGCCGCGGCGCTGGTGCTGCACCTGCGGGAGACGGCATGACGCTGCCCGAGCTCATCCTGCTGCGGCCGCTCTGGCTGCTGGGCCTTCCGCTGGCGCTGGCCGCGGGCGTGGTCGTGGCGCGGCGGGCGGACGGTATGGCCGCGTGGCGCGCGGTGATCGACCCCGACCTGCTCGAGGCGATGCGGCACAGGGGGCAGGTCTCGCCGCCGCGCAGCGGACCCGATCCGTGGCTCATGGCGCTGTCGCTGGCTTTGCTCTGTACCGGGCTCGCGGGGCCCGCCAGCCGCGATCCCGACGCGCCGGTGCTGCGCAACCGCGACGCGCTGATGGTCCTTTTCGATCTCTCGCCCTCGATGACCGGGGGCGGCGGTCTCGACGATGCGCAGGCCGCGGTCTCGCTGCTGATCGACCGGGGCGAGGCGCGTCCCACTGGGCTCATCGTCTATGGTGGCGAGAGCTTTCTCGCCAGCGTGCCTTCCGAGGATCCGCAGATGCTGCAGGGCATGATCGCCGTGGCGGATGCCGAGACCCTGCCGGTGGGCGGCAGCCGTCCCGACCGGGCGCTGACCATGGCGCGGGGCATCCTGCGCGATGCCGCGTCGCTGGCGCCCGACGTGGTGCTGGTTTCGGATGGCGGCGGCATGGGGCCGGTTGCGGAGGATGTCGCGCGACAGATGGCGACGGACGGCGTGCGGATCTCGGGCATCTTCGTGCCGCAGGAGGCGCCGGCCTACGGTCTCCCCGACGCGCGCCCGGGGGCCTTGCAGGCCGTGGTCGCGGCGGGTGGCGGTGCTATGGTGAGCGCGTCCGAGGTTGCCGCCATCGACGCGCTGCTCCCCGCCCGGCGCGGGCCCGAGCGCGACGCGGCAGACCTGCGCGCATTGCAGTACCGCGACCTCGGGCCGTGGCTGGCGGCGCTGGCGCTTCTGCCGCTGGCGCTGCTGTTCCGGCGGAGGCAGGCATGAGGTTGCGTCTCGTCACCCTCGCGGCGCTCGCCTGTGCGCTGGCTGCCGGCCCGCAGGCGTGGGGCAAGCTCGCGTGGCAGGCGGGGTTTCCCGCCCTCGCGGTGCCGCTGATCAGCGACCCGGCGGCGCGGGCGGCGGTACTCTATGACGCCGGGCGCTATGCCGAGGCCGACGCGGCCTTCGCCGCCGTGGGGCGCAGCGCCACCTATGACCGCGGGTTGTCGCTTGCCGCGACCGGGGAGCACGCGCTTTCGGTCGCTTATTTCGACGCAGTGCTCTTCGCCAACCGCTACGACGCCGAGGCCCGCCACAACCGCGACACGGTGGCGGCGCTGGTGCCGCCGGTGGTGGGCGAGGCGATGGGGCATGGCCGCATCGAGGCGATGCTCTCGGAGGCGGGTGTCCATACTGTGGCCTTCGACCCGGACGCGCCGGACAAGCGGATCGTCGAGACCGAGCTCGACCCGCAGCGGGAGTCGAACCGGCGCCCGGTGACCGGGGATCGCTCTGCCGCCGCCGACGGCGCGTGGATCGACTCGCTCGACGACACGCCGGGCGCCTACCTCAAGGCCCGGATCGCCGCCGAGATGGAGCGCCGCCGCACCACGGGCGAGGCCCACAAGGAGGAGACGGACCCGTGGTGAGACTTCTGCTGCTCCTGCTGGTGCTCGCCGGGTCCGCTGCGGCACAGGACCGAGACAAGGCGCGGCTGGAGCTTGTGCTCGACCCGCGTGAGGCCGCGCCGCTCGCGGGCGAGATGGTGCTCGCGACCCTGCGCGGCATCTACCGGCAGAACATCACCCGCGAGGAGGTGAAGCTGCGCCCGATGACGGATTTCGACTGGGTTCGGCTCGGGCTTGACAGCTGGACCGAAGAGCGCATCGACGGGTTGCCCGCGCGGGTGTTCGAGCGGCGCCTCGCCTTCTACCCGCGCCGGGACGGCACGCTCGAGATCCTGCCCATCGCGCATCGGCTCGAGGTGCTGGGCGCGGGCGGAAAGCGCGAGACGGTCATCGTGCGCTCCGACCCGGTCACCCTGACCGTGGCGCCGGGCCCTGCCGCTGCGGGGCAGCCATGGTTGCCGCTGCGCGCGCTCGAGCTGTCGGAGAGCTGGGACACCGACCCCGCGAGGTTGGCAGACGGCCAGAGCGCCACACGGCGGATCGTGTTGCGCGCCTTCGGCGCGACGCCCGAGATGATGCCGCAGCAGCCGGTCCTGCGGCAGCCGTGGCTCATCAGCTTCGCGCCGCCGGAGGAGCGGAATTTTCAGGTGACGCCGGAGGGGCCGGTCTCGACCGTGGTCTGGACGTGGAAACTGCGTCCGATCACCGGCGAGCCGGGGGTGATCCCGCCGGTGACGATCCCGTGGTTCGACACAGGGTCCCGGACGCCCGAGACCGCGACGATCTCCTCCGCCTCCATCGGCTACGCCAGTTTCTCGGACAACGCCGCCGCGCGCTGGCAGAGCCTCGGGGGCGGGGGTTGGCCGGTGTGGGCGCTGTCGGGCCTCGCGGCGCTGGTCGTCGTCGCGCTGTCGCTCCGCGACCGCGTCCCCGAGACCGGTTTGCGCCGGAGATGGCAGCGGCGCAGGCTGCTCCGCCGCCTGCGTGGGCACGTCCGTGCCCGGGACGCTGCGGGTGCGCGGCGGACCGCCTCGCGCCTGTTGGAGGGGATGCCGCCGGTTGGCGAACGACAGCGGCTGAGGCTTCTACGCCCGGCGGACGACCTGCTCTATCGCGAGGGCACGGGCGGGAGCCTCGAGCTCATGTACCGCGAGACCCGTGACGCGGTTCTGCGCCGGCCGCCCGGTCAGTCGGTCGGCTCATAGGGCAGGGCGGCGCGGCGCAGGCTGATCAGGGCGCTGAGCGCCGAGGCCCCGGCTGCGAAGGCAAGGCCCAGCCGGGGCACGCTCTCGTCGGGCAGCAGGGCGAACATGATCGACATGGCGAGCCCGCCGATGGTCTGCCCCAGCAGCCGGGCGGTGCCCTGGCTGCCCCCGGCGGCTCCGGCGCGCGCCCGCGGCACCGCCAGCAGCATGTTGCGGTTGTTGGGCACCTGAACGAAGCCGAAGCCCGCGCCCGCCAGCATCAGGCAGGCCAGCACCGGCACAAGCTCGGTGGCCCAGACGGCGGCCAGCCCCAGCCCCACGGCCATCGCGATGCCGCCGAGCGTGCAGAGCCGCGCCGTATCCACCTGGTCCGCGAATCGCCCGGCGATGGGACCCGCCAGCGCCAGCGTCAGCGGCCAGGCGGTCATCGCCAGCCCGACCGACATCGCCGGCAGCCCGAAGCCGTGCTGGAACAGGAACGGGAGGGCGACGAAGCTCGACATCTGGGCCGCGAAGATCGAGGTCGAGGCCATGGTCGAGAGCCGGAACGAGGGTTTGCGCAGCAGGTCGAGCGGGATCACCGGCGTCTCGCTGTGCCATTCGCGGCGGATCAGCACGGCAAAGGTCAGCACGCTCAGCGCCACCATGGACCAGCCCTGAAGCGCGTCGGTGGCGACCCGGCCCGCGCCCAGTACCAGCAGCGCGAAGGCCAGCGCGTTCAGCCCCATGGCGATCACGTCGGCCTTGCGGCCATTGCCGCTCGGCCCGATCAGCGCCACCGAGGCGGCGAGCACCACGAGCCCCACCGGCACGTTCACGGCAAAGAGCCACGGCCAGCTTCCGACCGAGAGGATGGCGGCACCGATGGCCGGTCCGAGCGCCGAGGCCAGCGCCACCACCATAGAGTTGAAGCCGATGATCGTGCCGACCATCCGCGCCGGCAGGCTGTGGCGCAAGAGCGCGATGGTCAGCGACATGATCGGCGCGGCGCCGAGCCCCTGCAGCACCCGCGCGGCGATCAGCCAGTTGATCGTGGGCGCCAGCGCGCAGAGCGCCGAGGCCAGCGTGAAGACCGTGACGCCGATGGTGAAGAGCCGCTTCGGCCCGACGGCCTCGCCGAGGAACGCCATCGGCAGCAGCGCCATGACGAGCACCAGCTGGTAGGCCGTCACCACCCAGACCGTCTGCGACGTGGGAGCATCCAGCTCTGCGGTGATCGTCGGCAGGGCGACATTGGCGATGGCGCCGTCGAGCACCACCAGCAGCAGGGTCACGAGCAGCGCGAAGATCGCGAAATAGCGGCGGGGGGCGGGCAGGCCGTCCTCGAAGCGAGCCACGTCCTGCGCCGTCGGATCGGCATGTGTCATGGGAAATCCTTCACGTCCTGCCGCAGATCTATCACGCCCACGACCATGCGGAAGACGCGTGCATTACATTGAATTGCTGCACGGGACGCCATGTCCCGTCTGGCGGCAGAGGAGCTACGGGGCTAGGCTTGGGCCATGGATGGACGCGATCTGAACCTTCTGCGGGCGCTCGACGCCCTGCTGGACGAGGGCAGCGTGGTCGATGCCGCGCGGCGGCTCGGCCTCTCGGCCTCGGCCATGAGCCGGACGCTTGCACGGCTGCGCGACGCCACCGGCGATCCGCTGCTGGTGCGGGCAGGGCGGGGGATGGTGCTCACCCCGCACGCCGAGGCGCTGCGCGAGCGCGTCCCCCACCTTGCCGCCGAGGTCGAGGCGGTGCTGCGCCCGGCCGAGACCACGCTCGACCCGGAGAGCCTGCAGCGCGATTTCGTCATCCGCGCCAACGACGGGTTCATCGCGGCCTACGGCGCGACGCTGCTGAGGCTGGTGCGCGAGCGGGCGCCCGCGGTGCGCATCCTCTTCGTCCAGAAGGACGCGAGCCCGGCCCGCGCCCTGCGCGACGGGCTCTGCGACCTCGAGCTCGGCATCCTGCGTGACACCGCGCCCGAGCTGAAGGTGCAGCGCCTGCTGACCGATCACTTCGTGGGCGTCGTCCGCGCCGGACACCCGCTCGCGGGGCAGGACATCACCGCCCGCGATTTCGCCGAGAGCGACAGCATCGTCTCGATCCTGCACCAGCCCGCCGATTTCACCCATGTGGTCGACCGGGCGCTGGCCGGGATCGGCCTCAAGCGGCGGCGGACCTTCCAGGTGCCGTCCTTCCTCGTGGCGCTGTCGATGGCGCAGCAGAGCGACCTCGTGGCGGTGGTGCCGCAATCCTACGCCCGGATGGAGCGCCGCCGCATGGCAGCGCTCGGCCTGCCGGGCCCGGAGATCTTCGAACTGCCCTTCGACACGGGCGAGATCGTGATCTCGCTGATCTGGCATCCGCGCATGGACAGCGACCCGGCCAACCGCTGGCTGCGCGAGCTGGTCCGCGAATGCACTCGGCTGGTGGGGCAGGACGAGATCGCCGCATAGAGCGCGCGCGTCGGGGGCTCGTTCGGCCCGCCACGAACATCGGCACAAAGCTTGCGCCGGTGTGGGCGAGATCATTCTGACAAATGACGGGTTAAGAGCCTGACAGACGTGATGTCAACGAAACCGAGGAAGCCCTCTGCGGTCTTGTCGCAGCGGCTGGCGACACGGAGGCGGTTCTTCAACTTGTTGAATCACCGTTCAACCAGGTTGGGTAGGTGTTAAGTCCCGGCATCTGGTGGATCGATTCATCTTGAACCCGATCCACCAGATGCCGGGACTGAGCAATTGCTAGGGCGCGAAAATGCGGACCCCGCCCGCGGAAAGATATGTCGCAAGCCCGCGGTCCGGAGCTCGGTCACTGACCAGGGTATCCATCTCGTCAAATCGTGCCACGACGTCCAGCTGCGTGAGCCCGAACTTGCTCGCGTCGATGAGGAAACGGCAGGCCGCCGATTGCCGCATCATCGTGCGCTTGACGGCGGCAAACCCCTCGACGGCCTCGGTCGCCCCCACTTCGCTGAGGCCTGCCGCCCCGAGGAAACAGGCGTCCACGTGGTAGCGGGAGAGGTAGTCACAGGTGTCGATGCCAACGACGGCGGCTTCCTTGGGCAGATATTGGCCCGGCGCGAGGATCACGCGCACGCCGGCGCTCTGGCCGAGGATCATGCCGATCTGCAGGCTGTTGGTGATCGCGGTGACGCGGGTCTCGGCAAAGGCGAGCAGCCGGGCGAAGACCATGGTCGTCGACCCCGCGTCGATCATGATCGTCTCGCCGTCGCGCACCAGCGACGCGGCAAGGCCGGCGAGGCGTTCGCGCTCCACGACACGCTCCTGTCGGCGTTCGTCGAGGTCGCGATGCGCGCCGGGATGGGTTGCCGAGGCCCCGCCATGGGCGCGCTCCAGCAAGCCCCGGCGCTCCAGATCGCCCATGTCGCGGCGCACGGTTTCCGTGGTCACGCCGAAGAGCGTCGCGAGCTCGGCAACCCGGACATGGGGCCGGAGCTTGAGCTGCAGCAGGATCTGCTCGTGCCGCTCGTGCTTCTTCAGGCGATGTTGTGCGCCCGGCTGCTCCATCCCTGATCGGGCCCCGCTTGTTGCATCCTGAAGTTTGAATATCGCAGACAATTACGACAGATTTGTTGCATAACCAACATAAAGGTGATGTGATCCCGCTGGACTGGCCGGAGGACGAAGGGGCCAGACGCACATAATGCCCTTTGGGAGGAGGACATCACCATGCTTAGGCACACCACGAGTCTGCTCGTGTCGCTGGCCCTGTCGGTCGGTGCGGCATTCGCTCAGGAAGAAACCGCGGCGCTCGACAGCCAGTACACCGACGCCGACGGTGACCTGGTCGCCGACGCGCCGACGGAGGCGGGCGACCTGAAGGATCCCGACACCCTGGTCTTTGCCTATACCCCCGTCGAGGACCCGGCCATCTACGAGGACATCTGGGAGCCGTTCATCTCGCATCTCGAAGAGGTCACCGGCAAGGACGTGCAATTCTTCGCGGTGCAGTCCAACTCGGCCGAGGTCGAGGCGATGCGCTCGGGCCGCCTGCACATTGCGGGCTTCTCGACCGGGCCCACGCCTTTCGCGGTGAACCTCGCAGGGGCGGTGCCCTTCGCGATCATGGGGGCCGACGACGGGCAGTTCGGCTACAAGCTGCAGATCTATACCCAGGCCGACAGCGACATCAAGGAAGTGCCCGATCTTGCCGGCAAGCGCATCGCGCATACCTCGCCGACCTCGAATTCGGGCAACCTCGCGCCGCGGGCGCTGTTCCCGGATCTCGGCGTGGTGCCCGACGAGGATTACGAGGTGGTCTATTCGGGCAGCCATGACCAGTCGATGCTGGGGGTTGTCGCCGGCGACTACGACGCCGCGCCCGTCGCTTCGGAAGTGGTCGATCGCATGGCCGAGCGCGGGCTCTACGATCCCGCCGAGGTGCGCATCGTCTGGGAGAGCGATCCCTTCCCGACGACATCCTATGCCTATGCCCATGACCTGACGCCGGAACTGAAGGAAAAGATCGAGGAGGCGTTCTTCAGCTTCGACTTCGCCGGCACCGCTCTTGGCGAGGAGTTCACCGGGGTCAGCAAGTTCATCCCGATCACCTACAAGGATCAGTGGAAGGTCATCCGCCAGATCCAGAAGGCGAACGGCGTCGAGTATACACCGGCCGGCCTTGCTGCAGAGTGACCTGCAAAGACCGGAGCCGGTGCCTCGTGCCCGGCTCCGGCATGGAGTCTCCACATGTTGAAGATCACCGACCTGGTCAAAAGCTACGGCGGCGGCGCGCCGGTGCTGAAGAACCTCGACCTGACCATCGAGGGGGAAAGCGTGGTGTCGATCATCGGCTCCTCAGGGGCCGGGAAATCCACCCTGCTGCGCTGCATCAACCGCCTGGTCGAGCCTACCTCGGGCAGCATCGTGCTGAACGGCACCGAGCTCACCTCTCTCAAGGGCCGCCAGCTGCGCGCCGCGCGGCGCAAGATCGGCATGGTCTTCCAGGGGTTCAACCTCGTCGACCGGCTGACGGTGATGGAGAACGTGCAGTCCGGGCGACTGGGGTACATCTCGACCTGGGCGGCGATCATGCGGCGCTACCCCAAGGAGGACATCCGCCGCGCCTACGAGCTGATGGAGCGCGTCGGCATCGCGCAATACGCCAACACGCGCGCCGACCAGCTGTCGGGCGGCGAGCGTCAGCGCGTCGGCGTGGTCCGGGCGCTGATGCAGGAACCCGAGATCCTGCTGGCAGACGAGCCCACCGCCTCGCTCGATCCCAAGACGTCCGAGCAGATCATGGGGCTGCTGCGCGACCTCGCGGGCGAGTTGAAGCTGCCGGTGCTGATCAACATCCACAACGTCACCGAAGCCAGGAAATACACCGACCGCATCGTCGGCATGCGCTTCGGACGGATCATCTTCGATGACCTTCCAGATGCGCTCGACGAGGAGGCGATGGAACGGATCTATTCCGGCAGCCCCCATGCCGACCGCGGCGGCGACCTGCGGGAGGCGTCATGAGCCAGCATCCCGACACCTGGCGCAAGCCGCCCTTCATCGCCAACGCGCTGCTTCGCTGGGCGGTCTACCTTGGCGCACTGGCCTATTTCGGCTGGGTCGCGGCCACCATGCCGATCGACTGGGCGCGGGTCGCCCAAGGCATCGAGCGGGCCGGGCGCATCTTCGGCGGGGCCTTTCCCCCGAGCTTCGAGCGCGGCGGCCTGCTGATCGACGGCTTCCTGGAAAGCCTGAAGATCGCCATCCTCGCCACCGTCGGCGGCGTCGCCCTGTCGATCCCCATCGCCTTCATGGCCGCGCGCAACGTCGCGCCACTGCCGGTTTTCTACGCCGGACGGGCGATCATCATCATCGCCCGCAGCTTTCATCCGGTCATCGTTGCGATCATCTTCGTCAAGGCGGTCGGCTTCGGACCCTTCGCCGGCGTGCTGACACTGGTGGTCTATTCCATCGGCTTCGTCGCCAAGATGCTGGCCGAACGGATCGAGGAGATCGACTTCGGCCAGGTGGAGGCGATGCGCGCCGCCGGGGCGCCCTACCTCTCGACGCTGGTCTACGCGATCTTCCCGCAGATCATGCCGCGGCAGATCGGGCTGACCATCTATCAACTCGACTCGAACCTGCGGGCCTCGGCGGTGGTCGGCATCGTCGGCGCCGGCGGCATCGGTGCGACACTGGCCAATGCCTTCGGGCGCTACGACTATGATTTCGCGCTCGCCATCACCATCGTCATCGTGGCCGTGATCCTCGTCTCCGAGGCGATCAGCGGCCAGATCAGGAAGCGCATCGCATGACCGGCATCTCCGAGCAGTTCGGGCGCGAAGACTGGTCGCGCCATACGCCGAAGGAGAAGGCCCGGCGCTTCGGCATCTTCGCGGTCTGTGCCCTGGCGGTGTTCTGGGCGCTTGGCTCGATCGAGATCATCTGGGCCTGGGTCTGGGATTCTCCGAGCCAGATGGCCGATCTCTTCGGACGCATGTATCCGCCCGACACCAGCAATCTCGGGTCCATCCTGCGGGTGCTGTGGGAGACTGTGAACATTGCCACCTTCGCCACCGCGCTGGCGGTGATCGTCTCGCTGCCGGTTGCCTATATCGCGGCGCAGAACACCACGCCCAATCGCGGTACACTCTGGCTCGGGCGGCTGATCCTCGTCAGCTCGCGGTCGGTCAACACGATCATCTGGGCGCTGCTCTTCGTCGCGATCTTCGGGCCCGGCATCGTCGCCGGTGTCGTGGCGATCATGTTCCGGTCCATCGGTTTCATCGGCAAGCTGCTGGGCGAGGCGATCGAGGAAATCGACACGCGCCCCGTTGAGGCGCTGGAAGCGACGGGCGCATCGCGCTTCAAGGTCATCGCCTATGCCATCGTGCCGCAGGTCATGCCGACCTTCTGGGCCGTGGCGATCCTGCGCTGGGACATCAACCTGCGCGAGTCGACAGTGCTGGGACTTGTCGGTGCGGGCGGCATCGGGATCATTCTGCAAGGGGCCATCGACACGTTCAACTGGCCCGAGGCGGCGACCGTCCTGCTCGCCATCCTCGCGCTTGTGGTGCTGGGCGAGATCGTCTCGGCCTTCCTGCGTCGCCGCATCCTGTGAGCGGGGGGCGCGGCAGGGAGGCGGCGGCCGCCTTCGAGGCCTATCTCGGCGTGCGGTCCCGCCTCCCTGCTGCCGGGTTCGGCAGAGGTTGGCAATCGGCGGAAAGCCTGGCCGAGATCGCCGGGCCCTTCGATCTCGTGCTGCTCGATGCATACGGGGTACTGAACGTTGGTGACTCTCCGATCCCGGGCGCGGCGGAGGCCATCGCCGCGCTCCGGGCGGCTGGAAAGTCGGTGGCGGTGGTGTCCAATTCCGCCGCCTATCCAAAGCGGGTGATGATGCAGCGCTACGCCAGGCTCGGCTTTGACTTCGCGCCAGAGGAAGTGGTGACCAGCCGCGAAGCGCTCCTGGCGCATCTGGCGCGCGCGCCGCGCCTGCGATGGGGCGCGATGATGAACCCCGACTATGGAATGGAGGACTTCGAGAGCATCGACGTGAGCTTCCTGGGTGACGATCCCGCGGCCTACGCCGCGGCTGAGGGGTTCCTGCTGGTCGGAACGGATGGATGGACAGAGACCCGCCAGAGCCTGCTGGAGGCCGCGTTGCGCGCTCATCCGCGCCCGGTCGTGGTCGGTAACCCTGACATCGTCGCCCCGCGCGAGACCGGCCTGTCGCTCGAACCGGGGCATTTCGCACATCTCCTCGCCGATGCTGCCGGTATCGCACCGGTCTTTCTCGGCAAGCCTTTCGCCGAGATCTACAGGCTCGCCCTGCATCAACTCGCGCCGAAGCCCGCGCCCGAGCGGGTGCTGATGGTCGGGGACACCTTGCACACGGACATTCTCGGCGGCCGCCAGATGGGCTTCGCGACCTCGCTGGTCACCGGGCACGGCGCGCTTGTCGGGCTCGATCCGGCAGAGGCGATCCGACGATCGGGCATCGTTCCGGATTTCGTCATCCGAAGCATCGGGACAGCACCCTGCCCTGGCTGAGCTCGATCAGATCCCGCCGGTCGCAACAAATGCCGCGCCAAACGATACCTGATTTGAGGCCATCCGCTTCAAGGGGCCTGGTGGAGCGTTGCTGTAGAGGCTCCTGCCGCGTGTTGGCCTGAGCCATACGTTGCGCTCCCTGACCGGGGGCATCCCGATCTCGATCCAGAGGGGCGGGGAGATCGGCGTGATGGAGGCCTGCGGTACCGACATGCCCTTCGAAGCAGATCTGGCGGAGGGACACCTTCCTCGCGAAGGTGAGCCGCTTGTGCTTGCCCTATGAGGTGCCAAAGATGGCGATTCAGCCGACGCATCGCGGTGAGATCATCGCCACGGTCCAATGCGGGTGTCACAGGTCCGGGGTCTGTGACCCCGACGCCTTCAAAGGCGATACGGCTCAGCCGCCCATCTTCGCGCCACGGTACCAGGTGACGATCTGCCGGCGGGCGTCTTCGTCCATCTGGATAGCGTTGGGGGGCGGCATCGAATGGGTCCGGCCCGCCTGCATGTAGATCTGCTCGGCGTGGCGCGCGACGTCGGCCTCGGTTTCCAGCACCACGCCCTTTGGAGGCCAGTGCAGACCTTCCCAGGACGGCTCGCGCCCGTGGCACATCGAGCAGTTGCCGACCACCGCGAAATAGGCGTCCTCGAAGCCCTCGGCCGATGCGAATTTCTCCTCGATCGGCGTCAGGGCGCGGGCTTCGCTCTCTTCGTAGCTGTCGATGCCGGGCACGGTGGACAGCCAGGCGATCAGCACCATGATCACGGCGGTCACGGGCCAGGTCCAGGTCGGTCCCTTGCCGGTGCGGTGCATGGTGTTGAAGTAGTGGCGGATCGTCACGCCGGTCAGGAAGATCAGGCAGGCGATGATCCAGGCGAACTGCGTGCCGAAGGCCAGCGGATAGTGGTTCGACAGCATCAGGAAGACCACCGGCAGCGTCAGGTAGTTGTTATGGGTCGACCGCAGCTTGGCAATCTTGCCGTATTTCGCGTCGGGCTTGCGCCCGGCCTTGAGATCCGCGACCACGATGCGCTGGTTGGGCATGATCTGGAAGAATACGTTGCCGGTCATGATCGTCGCGGTGAAGGCCCCGAGATGCAGCAGCGCCGCGCGGCCGGTGAAGATCTGGTTGTAGCCCCAGCTCATCGCCACGAGGATGGCGAAGAGCAGCAGCATCAGCAGCGTCGGGCGCTCGCCGAGGCTGGATTTGCACATGAAATCATAGGCCAGCCAGCCGATGGTCAGCGAGCCTCCGGAAATCAGGATGGCCTGCCACAGCGCGAGATCCGCCTTGGTCGGGTCGATCAGGAAGAGCTCGCCTCCCACCCAGTAGACGATCATCAGCAGCGCCGCGCCCGACAGCCAGGTCGTGTAGCTCTGCCATTTGTGCCAAGTCAGGTGTTCGGGCATCTGCGCGGGCGCCACGAGGTATTTGACCGTGTGGTAGAAGCCGCCGCCGTGGACTTCCCATTCCTCGCCATAGGCGCCGTCGGGCAGGGCCTTGCCGGGCTTGAGCATCAGGTCGAGCGCGATGAAGTAGAACGATGCGCCGATCCAGGCCATTGCGGTGATGACGTGCAGCCAGCGGACGCAGAAGGCGATCCAGTCCCAGATAATGGCCATGTCGTACATGTAGATGCTCCCTCAGGTGGCGTTCGAGATACCCTATCGCAGCCGAGTTTGTTCTGGTATTTCTGGAATTCCCAAACAGTATCAAATAAAGTCGAATAATGTCCTATTTCGACAACATCCGCACCTTCGTCCGTGTCTACGAACTGGGCAGCATGTCTGCGGCGGGGCGGGACCTGCGCATTTCCTCGGCGGTGACCTCGTCGCGAATCTCGCAATTGGAAGAGCGGCTCGGCGTGCGGCTGTTCCAGCGCACCACGCGCAGCCTGTCGCCCACCGAACATGGCAAGAGCTTCTATCGTGGCGCGACCGAAATCCTCGAAGCGGTGGAAAGCGCCGAGGCGAAGATCGTCAATGTCACCGAGAAGCTGAAGGGCTCGCTATACGTGGCGGCACCGCTGGGGGTGGGGCGGCGGCTGATCGCGCCACAGGTGCCCGATTTTCTTGCGGAATACCCCGAGGTCAGCGTGCGTCTGCGGCTGACCGACCGCAAGGTCGACCTGACGACCGAGGGGCTGGACCTGTCCTTCTTCCTTGGCCAGCCCGAGGACAGCACGCTGCGGATCCGCAAGATCGCCGATGTGGAGCGGCTGCTCTGCGCCGCACCCTCCTATATCGCCCGTCGCGGCATGCCCGCGGATGGCGACGCGCTGATACGGGACGGGCATGAGTGTCTGAACCTGCGGTTTCCAGGCGCTCAGGAATTCCAGTGGCGGCTCGAGACACCGGAGGGGCCGCGCCGCTTCGCCGTCACCGGTCGCTACGAGAGCGACGATGGCGACGTGCTGACCGATTGGGCGCTGTCGGGGCAGGGGATCGTGATGAAGCCGCGTTTCGAGGTCGCCGAGCACCTCGCCTCGGGCGCGCTGGTCGAGGTCGCTCAGGCAAGCCCGCCGGAACCGATCCAGATGGCCTGCCTGTTCAGTCACCGGCGGCAGCAGGATCCGAAGGCGCGCATCTTCATGGAGTTCATGATTTCGCGCATCTCGGACGCCTTTGCCGGGACGAGCCCGGTTCAGGAACCGCGGTAGGTCGAATAGCCGAACGGTGAGAGCAGCAGCGGCACGTGGTAGTGCGCGTCGGGATCTGACATGCCGAAACGGATCGGCACCTGGTCGAGGAAGAGCGTGTCGCCCTCGGCCTGACCTGTCGCGCGCAGGTAGTCGCCGGTCTGGAAGACCAGCTCGTAGGTGCCGGTCCTGAACTGCTCGGCGGCGAGGATCGGGGCATCGGTGCGCCCGTCCGCGTTGGTCATGCTCTCGGCGATCTTGTCGCGCGAGCTTCCCGAGACCCGGTAGAGCAGGATCGTGATGCCCTCGGCGGGCGTCCCGCGGGCGGTGTCGAGAACGTGGGTGGTGAGGTATCCGGTCATGCTGGGCTCCTGCGTTGCTGCCAGTCGTGTCGCCGTTTTTCTACCCCCGACAGTCGCGTGCTCGCAAAGCGACAGTTGCCGAAGGCTCTTTCGTATTCTTTTTGACAATGGTTCCGCATTTTATCGCTTACCAATAGGCCAAAGCGGAGGTTTGGATTTGCAACGCTATCCCAGAGACATGGCCGGTCACGGCCCCGACATGCCCGATGCCCGCTGGCCCAACGGCGCGAAGATCGCGGTTCAGATCGTGGTGAACTACGAAGAGGGCGGCGAGAACAACATCCTGCACGGCGACGCCGCGTCCGAGGCATTCCTGTCCGAGATTACCGGCGCCCAGCCCTGGCCGGGCCAGCGGCACTGGAACATGGAGACGATCTACGAGTACGGAAGCCGGGCCGGGTTCTGGCGGCTGCAGGGTCTTCTGACCGACATCCTCGGCAAGGGCGGCGTGACCGTCTACGGCGTCGCCACCGCACTGGCGCGCGCGCCGCAGCAGGTGAAGGCGATGCGGGAGGCCGGCTGGGAGATCGCCAGCCACGGCCTCAAGTGGGTCGAGCACAAGGACATGTCCCCCGAGGAGGAGCGCGTCCAGATCCGCGAGGCGATCCGCCTGCACACCGAGGTGACGGGCAGCACACCGCGCGGCTGGTACACCGGCCGCTGCTCGATGAACACCGTCGATCTGGCCGCCGCGGAGGGGGATTTCGCCTATATTGCGGACAGTTACGCCGATGATCTGCCCTATTGGGTGAAGGCGGGAGGCAGGGACCAGCTGATCGTGCCCTACACGATGGATTGCAACGACATGCGCTTCGCGATCCAGGCGGGCTTTACCGATGGCGCGCAGTTCGAGGGTTACCTGAAGGACAGCTTCGACATGCTCTACGCCGAAGGCCAGCGGGGCAGGCCGAAGATGCTGTCCATCGGGCTGCATTGCCGCCTGGCGGGCCGCCCGGGCCGGGCCATCGCGCTGAGGCGGGCGCTGGAGCATATGGCCGGGCACGAGGGTGTCTGGTTCGCAACCCGCGAGGAGATCGCCGATCATTGGGCGAAGGCCCATCCGCCCAAGGCCGGCCCGCGCCCGTCGCAGATGGATCGCGGGAGCTTCGTCGAGGCCTTCGGCGGTGTGTTCGAACATTCGCCGTGGATCGCCGAAGGCGCGCATGCGCTCGAACTGGGGCCGCATCACGACAGCGCCACGGGTGTCCACAACGCGCTGGCGCGGGTGTTCCGCGCGGCCACGGACGAGCAGCGCCTTGGCGTGCTGACCGCGCACCCCGATCTTGCCGGCAAGCTTGCCGCCGCCGGGCGGTTGACTGCCGAATCCACCGCCGAGCAGGCGGGGGCGGGGCTCGACATGCTCACCGACGAGGAACGCGCGAACTTCCAGCAGCTCAACGCGGAGTACGTCGCCCGCCACGGCTTCCCCTTCATTATCGCGGTGAAGGACAACACCAAGGCCTCGATCCTCGAAGCGTTCCACCGCCGCATCGGCAACGACCGCGCCACCGAGTTCGCCGAGGCCTGCCGTCAGGTGGAGCGCATCGCCGAGCTGCGCCTGGCCGAGAAGCTGGACGCATGACGATCCGCATCCAGCCGCTGACCGCCGACGTCTTCGCCTCCTTCGGCGAGGTGCTCGACACCGCAGGTGCGCCGGACAAGGTGATCAACCAGGGGCTGTGCGGGCGCTACCACGACCGCGCCACGCTGGACTTCCCCGAAGGCGGCCGCGCCGGGATCAGCCTGTTTCAGGCCGAGCTGCGCGCGCTGCCGTACCGGCTCGAGATGATGGAACGCCACCCGCTGGGCAGCCAGGCCTTCCTGCCGATGTCGATGGACGGCTTTCTGGTCATCGTGGCGCCCGATGAGGATGGCCGGCCGGGAACGCCGCGCGCCTTCGCGTCCCGGCCGGGGCAGGGCATCAATTTCCACCGCAGTACCTGGCACGGCGTCCTGACGCCGCTCTCAGGCTCCGGCCTCTTTGCCGTGATCGACCGGATCGGCGACGGGGACAACCTGCAGGAGCACTGGTTCAAGAAGCCTTACACGATCGAATGAAAAAGGGCGGTCGGAAAAGGAGCCGGCACCCGCATCCATAGGGAGACGACAATGGCTGACACATCTCTTGGCACACCCGAGCAGTTGCGAGACCCGAACTACACCCCCCCTCTGATCCAGGCGGTGCCACTGGGCATCCAGCATGTGCTGGCCATGTTCGTATCCAACGTGACGCCGGCGATCATCGTTTGCGGGGCGGCGGGCTTCGGCTTCGGCTCCAACAGCCCGGACTTTCCGCAGATGATCTACATGATCCAGATGTCGATGTTCTTCGCCGGCATCGCGACGCTGTTCCAGTCCATCGGCTTCGGCCCGGTGGGTGCCCGGCTGCCGATCGTGCAGGGCACCAGCTTTGCCTTCATCCCGATCATGATCCCGCTGGTGGCGGGCAAGGGTGTCGACGCGGTCGCGGTGCTGATGGGCGGCATCGTCGTGGGAGGGCTGTTCCACGCGACGCTTGGCCTCTTCATCGGGAAGCTGCGCTTTGCGCTGCCGCCGCTGGTCACCGGCCTTGTTGTGACGATGATCGGTCTCGCGCTGGTCAAGGTCGGCATCCAGTATGCGGCGGGCGGCGTGCCGGCCATCGGCACGGCGGAATACGGCTCGGGCCTCAACTGGCTGATGGCCGGGACGGTGATCATCGTCACGCTGGGGCTGAAGTTCTTCGCCCGCGGGATGCTCTCGGTCTCGGCGGTGCTGGTCGGCCTGCTGGCGGGCTACGTGCTGGCCTTCGCGCTGGGGCAGGTCAGCCTTGGCAATGTCGGCACAGCCGCGCCCTTCGCGCTCCCGAACCCGCTGCATTTCGGGATCGAGTTCTCGACGGCTGCGATCATCGGCTTCTGCGCCATGTCCTTCGTGTCGGCGGTCGAGACCGTGGGCGACGTCTCGGGCATCACCAAGGGCGGTGCGGGCCGCGAGGCCACCGACCGCGAGATCCAGGGCGCGACCTTCGCGGACGGTCTCGGCACCGCGGTCTCGGGCCTGTTCGGCGCGCTGCCCAACACCTCGTTTTCGCAGAACGTCGGGCTGATCGCCATGACCGGGGTGATGAGCCGCACCGTCGTGACCATCGGGGCGCTGTTCCTGATCCTCTGCGGGCTGGTGCCGAAGATCGGCGCGGTGATCTCGTCGGTGCCGATCGAGGTGCTGGGAGGCGGTGTCATCGTGATGTTCGGCATGGTGGTCGCCGCGGGCATCTCGATGCTGTCGGATGTGCACTGGAATCGCCGCAACATGGTGATCTTCGCCATTGCACTGTCGCTTGGCCTCGGTCTGCAGCTTGAGCCGGACGCGCTGCAATATCTGCCCGGGACGATGAAGGTCCTGGCCACCAGCGGCATCCTGCCGGCCGCGCTGATCGCGATCATCCTCAACCTCGTGCTGCCCGAGGAACTGGCCGCCGAGAGCACCGAGGAAGTCTCGGGCGGCATGTCCGGCAACAAACGGGGCAGCCTGCCCGGCGAGTGATCGCCCGCGCTGCGCCTCTGCAGACCCCCGGCCGTCGCGCCGGGGGTCTTTTTGTGTCGCCCGCGCATAAAACATTACCCGCCGGTACGGGTTCTCGTGACGTCGCGCCCTGTGTTCGGGTCCGGGTCGGCCCCGGGCGCCGGATGGCCTGCGCGCCGAGGGCCGGCCTAGCGCGGAGAAATGGCCACGCGACGAAACGGCCGGGGGCACGACATCCTTTGGCTCGTGTCCTGCGCGACCCATGGTCCCGCCTCGGGAGGGAGGCTGCACGGTCGCAGCGCCGCGTCCGCGGGTCGGTGTTGCCTGCCGCAGGACGCATCGGGATCGCCAGCGCCCGCACATGCCAAGGCCCCGGGCAGCGTGTCCGGGGCCTTGGCGTCGATAGGGTCCGTGTCCGCCTTCAGCCTGAAGCGCGGCGTGGCGCTGCGCGGATGATCACTCGCCGGGCAGGCCGCCCTCGGGCGGGGCGGCGCATCCTTCTTGCGCCGCGGTGTGCCAGTTCGGCGGTCAGAAATCCACCTCGATGGCGATGCCCTTCTCGACCGCCAGATCGACCACGGCGGCAGCGACCGCGAGGTCCTGCAGGCCGACGCCGGTGCCGTCGAAAAGGGTGATCTCCTCGGCGGAACGGCGCCCGGGGTGTGCGCCGTTGATCACCGCGCCGAGCTGCGCAATGTCCGCCTCGCGGATGAGCCCCTGCGCCACCGCATGCTGCGCCTCGCCGATGGAAACCGATTGCGAGACCTCGTCGGTGAACACCGCTGCCTTCGCCAGCAGCGCAGGCGCGACCTCCTGCTTGCCCTTGGTGTCGGTGCCCATGCAGGCGATGTGGGTGCCGGGTGCGACATGCTCTTCCATGAGGATCGCGTCGAAGGAGGAGGTGATCGAGATGATCACATCCGCAGCGCGCATCCCCTCCAGCTCGACCGCCTCGAAGGGCAGGCCCGCCTCGGCCGCGACCTTCTCGAGGTTGGGCAGCATCTCGGGGTGCAGGTTCCAGCCGATCACCTTGTCGAAATCGCGCTGCTCGAGCGCGGCGCGCAGCTGGAAGGTCGCCTGGTGGCCAGCGCCGACCATGCCGATCACCTTTGCATCCTCGCGCGCGAGGTGCCGGATCGACACGGACGAGGCAGCGGCGGTACGCAGCGCTGTCAGAAGATTGCCGCCGACCATGGCCTTTGCCTTGCCGGTGTCCGGATCGAACAGGAACACCGTGGACTGGTGGTTGATCATCCCGCGCTTCTCGAGGTTGTGCGGCCAGTAGCCGCCGGCCTTGAGCCCCAGCGTCAGGCCAGCGCGGTCGAAGCCGCCCTTGAACCCGTAGAGCGCATCCTCGTGGCCGATGGCCTCGCGCACGACGGGGAAGTTGTAGGCGTCACCGGCGGCCATGGAGGCGAACACCTGTTCTACAGCGGAAAAGGCGGCCTCGCGGGTCATCAGGTCGGCGATCTCGCGTTCGGGAACGATGAGCATGGGCTCTCCTTGCAAAGAAAAGACACCCGCGCGCCGGGTGGTCAGTGGAGCGCGCGGGCGAGCCTGCCGGGACGGTCGGACCGGGCAGCGTCAACGTGGGGGAGGGGGCTCAGTAGGCCTTGCCGCGTGCCGAGACCGGCCACAGCGTCTCGACCTTGCCGCCGCGCACCCCGACGTACCAGTCGTGGACATTGGCGGTGGGATCGCAATGGCCCGGCACCAGCTTCAGCTTGTCGCCGACCTTGAGCACGCCCTGCGGGTCCGAGATCACGCCGTGCTCGTCCGAGCACTTGACGTATTCGACATCGGTGCGCCCGAAGATCACCGGCAGTCCGCTGTCGACCGACTGTGCCTTGAGACCGGCGTCGCAGATCGCCTTGTCCGCCTTGGCGTGGCTCATCACCTGGGTGAGGATCAAGAAGGCATTCTCCCACTCGCCGTTGTCGATGCGGTTGCCATCCTTGTCGCGGATACGGCCGTAATCGGCATCCATGAAGGCGTAGGAGCCACATTGCAGCTCGTTGTAGACGCCCGAGTTGCTCTCGAAATAGTAGCTTCCGGTGCCACCGCCAGAGACCAGCTCGGGCTTCAGCCCGACCGCCTCCAGCCCCGCGACGGCCTCCTTCACCTGCGCGATGGCCGCGTTCAGCTTGTCGCGCCGCGCCTCGTAGCTGTCGAGATGCTGCATCGCGCCCTGATAGGCCTGGATGCCGGTGAACCGGAGCCCCTCGGCGGCGTCGATGGCCTGCGCGATCTCGACCACCGCCTCGGCCGTGGTCACGCCGCAGCGTCCGGCGCCGCAGTCGATCTCGACGAAGCACTCGAGCGTGGTGCCGTGGCGCTGCGCCGCCTGCGACAGCTCGGCGACATTTGCGAGGTCGTCGACGCAGACAATGATCTTCGCGCCGAGCTTCGGCAGCCGCGCCAGCCGGTCGATCTTCTGCGGATCGCGCACCTGGTTGGACACGAGCACGTCCTTGATGCCGCCGCGCACGAAGACCTCGGCCTCCGAGACCTTCTGGCAGCACACGCCGATGGCGCCGCCAAGCCGCATCTGCAGCTTCGCCACGTCCACGGACTTGTGCATCTTGCCGTGCACGCGGTGGCGCATGCCATGGGCGCGGGCGTAGTCGCCCATCTTGCGGATGTTGCGCTCGAGCGCGTCGAGATCGAGCACCAGGCAGGGGGTCTGGATCTCTGCGGCATCCATCCCGGGCAGCGCCGGCACGTCATAGCCGACCTCGAGTTTGTCGAAAGTCACGGGTGCATTCATGGCTCAGGCTCCTTTGGTCCAGGGCAGGCGGTCGAGATCGACATTGCCGCCGGTGATGATGAGACCGACACGCTTGCCGGCGAAACGGTCACGGTTCTTGAGGATGGTGGCCAGCGGTACGGCGCTCGAGGGCTCCATCACGATCTTCATGCGCTTCCAGATCAGCTTCATCGCCTCGACGATCTCGTCCTCGGAGGCGGTGAGGATGTCGCTGACGTGGTTCGAGACGAAGTGCCAGGTCAGATCCTTGAGCGGCACCTTCAGCCCGTCGGCCACGGTCTCAGGGGCGTCATCGGCGATGATGTGCCCGGCCTTGAAGCTGCGGTAGGCATCATCGGCCTGCTCGGGTTCGGCGGCGATGACCTGCACTTCGGGGGCGAGCGTGGAGAGTGTCAGGCAGGTGCCCGAGATCATCCCGCCACCGCCGATCGGCGCCACGACCATGTCGAGCCCGTCGGTCTGTTCCATGAACTCGCGCGAGCAGGTGCCCTGGCCCGCGATCACCCGCGGGTCGTTGTAGGGGTGGACGAAATCGCCGCCCGTGGCCGCCTGTACTTCGGCAAAGACCGCTTCGCGCGACGAGGTCGAGGGCTCGCACTCGGTGATGATCCCGCCATAGCCGCGCACGGCGTCCTTCTTGGCCTGCGGCGCGGTGCGCGGCATCACCACGTTGCAGGGGATGCCGCGCCGACCTGCGGCGTAGCTCAGCGACAGTGCGTGGTTGCCGGAGCTGTGGGTGCAGACGCCGCTGGCCGCCTCGGCCTCCGAGAGGCCGAAGACCGCGTTGGAGGCTCCGCGCACCTTGAAAGCACCGGCCTTCTGGAAGTTCTCGCACTTGAAGTAGAGCTGCGCGCCCGAGAGCTCGTTCAGGAAGGACGAGGTCAGGACCGGGGTGCGGTGGATGTGCGGCGCGATGCGGACGTGGGCCGCCAGCATATCGTCATAGGTGGGGATGTTCAGCTCAATGTCCTTCATCACGCGGCCGCCTTCCGGGCGAGCGCGGGGGTCGCGCGGTAGAATTCCTGCGCCGCCGCGACGCCCGAGCCGAGCGTGATGTCGAGCCCGAGGTCCTTCATGCACATCTCGGCCGTCGCCAGCCCCGAGAGGGTCATCACGTCGGTCAGGCTGCCGAGATGGCCGATACGGAACACCTTGCCGGCGACTTCGCCAAGCCCGGTGCCGAAGGCGACGCCATAGGTCTGCGCTGCGTGGCTGACGATATCCGTCGCGTTGAACCCATCGGGTGTGCGGATCGCGCTGACCGTGTCCGAGTAGACCTCGGGCGAGGCGGCGCAAAGCTCCAGCCCCCAGGCGCGGACCGCGCAGCGCACGCCTTCCGCGATGCGGTGGTGACGGGCGAAGACGTTCTCCAGCCCCTCGTCGAGCAGCATGCGGCAGGCCTCGTTCAGCCCGTTCAGCAGGCCGACGGCGGGGGTGTAGGGGTAGGCGTTGTTGGCGTAACCCTTCGCCATGTCCTGCACGTCGAAGAAGGTGCGCGGCAGCCTGGCGGTTTGGGTCGCCGCCATGGCCTTGTCGCTGAAACCCACGATGGCGAGGCCGGGCGGCAGCATGAAGCCCTTCTGCGAGCCGGCGACGGCGCAGTCGACGCCCCACTCGTCAAAGCGGAAATCCATCGAGGCGATGGAGCTCACGCCGTCGACAAACAGCAGCGCCGGGTGGCCCGCGTCATCGAGCGCGCGGCGCACTGCGGCGATGTCCGAGCGCACGCCGGTGGCGGTCTCGTTGTGGGTGGCGAGAACGGCCTTGATGCGGTGCTGCTTGTCGGCGGCAAGGATCTCGGCGTAGCGGTGCGCGGGCAGGCCCTCGCCCCAGGGGGTTTCGACGATTTCGACGCTCAGCCCGTGGCGCTGGCACATGTCGATCCAGCGGTGGCTGAACATGCCGTTGCGCGCCGCCAGAACGGTGTCGCCGGGCGAGAGCGTGTTGCTGAGCGCCGTTTCCCAGCCGCCGGTGCCGGTCGAAGGGAAGATGAAGACCTCGGCGGCGTCGCTCTTCAGCACCTTGCGCACGCCCTCGCGCGCCGGGTGAAGGATCTGCCCGAACAGCGGCGAGCGATGGTCGATCGTCGGCATGTCGCAGGCCTTGCGAAGGCTCTCGGGGATATTGGTCGGGCCCGGGATGAAAACGGGGTTCTGGAAGCTCATGGCCACCTCCTCTGGTCTCTAGAGAACACCTTAACCGGGCGGCGCGCGCAGTGAAATTTTTTTGAAATCATTTTTCAAAAATGAAAGAAGGGAGAAAGTATCGCATTGTCAGAGAGTTAATTTTTTCATATCGTGAATGTGGCTTTCAATAAAAATGAAAGGGATTTCATGGATTCTCCGAAAGATGCCGAAATCAGCCCTCGCCGTGCCCGTGGACGGCCGCGCGGCTGGGAAGACAACAGCGCGCAGAACACCATCAAGTCGCTCGACAGGGCGATGGAGGTTCTGGAGTATCTGAGCAGCCGCCCCGGCCTCACGCTGTCGGAACTGGCGGGCGATCTTGATCAGTCCCCGGCCACGGTCTACCGCATCCTCGTCACCCTCGAGGGACGGCGGCTGGTCGAGTTCGATCCGACCGAACAGCTCTGGCACATCGGCCCGCAGGCCTTTGTCATCGGCGCGCGCTTCCTGCGCCGCACCAGTCTTGTCGAGCGGGCGCGGCCGATCCTGCGCGGGCTGATGGAAGAGACCGGGGAAACCGCCAACCTCGGCATCGTGCGCGAGGCCTCGGTGCTGTTCGTCAGCCAGGTCGAGACCCACGAAAGCATCCGCGCGTTCTTTCCGCCGGGCACGCTGTCGCCGCTGCATGCCTCGGGCATTGGCAAGGCGCTGCTGGCCGAGATGCCGGGCGAGCGGCTGGAGAAGCTGCGGGCGCGGCCGATGGAACGGTTCACCCCGCACACGCTGGCCTCGCCAGAGGCGCTGCTCAACGATCTCGCGGCGATCCGGGAGCGTGGCTATTCCATTGATGCGGAAGAGAGAAACCTCGGTATGCGCTGCATCGCGGCGGCGGTCTTCGATGCCTCGGGCGAGGCGGTGGCGGGCATCTCGGTGTCGGGCCCGACCATCCGGATGGGCGAGGAGAGCACGCACGAAGCGAGCCGCGCGGTGATGCGCGCGGCCCGGGAGCTTACAGCGGCGATCGGCGGGGTCAGGCCGCCGGTGCGCTGACTTTGCGGGGCGCGGGCATGGGCTGTGCCGTGCCCGACGGACGCAACGCCATGTGCCGGTTCACGTCTTTGTAGAGCAGGTAGCGGAAGCGGCCGGGCCCGCCGGCGTAGCAGGCCTGCGGGCAGAAGGCGCGCAGCCACATGTAATCGCCGGCCTCGACCTCGACCCAGTCCTGGTTGAGCCGATAGACCGCCTTGCCTTCGAGCACGTAGAGCCCGTGTTCCATCACATGCGTCTCGGCGAAGGGGATCACCGCGCCGGGCTCGAAGGTCACCACGGTGACGTGCATGTCGTGGCGCAGGTCGCTCGGGTCGACAAAGCGGGTGGTCGCCCATTTGCCGTCGGTGCCGGGCATCGGGGTGGGGGCGATGTCCTGCTCGTTGGCGATGATCACCTCGGGATGGGGCAGGCCGGGCACCGCCTCGTAGGCCTTTCGGATCCAGTGGAAGCGCAGCGCCTTGCTGCCGGTGTTGCGCAGCGTCCAGAGCGTGGCGGGCGGCAGGAAGGCATAGCCGCCCTCGCGCAGAACGTGGGTCTCGCCCTCGACGGTGAGCGTGGCTTCGCCGTCGACGACGAACAGCACGCCCTCGGCGCCTGCGTCGGTCTCGGGGTGGTCCGAACCGCCGCCCGGCTGCACCTCCATGATGTACTGCGAGAAGGTCTCGGCAAATCCGCTGAGCGGGCGCGACAGCACCCAGAGCCGGGTGCGCTCCCAGAACGGCAGGAAGCTGGTCACGATGTCGCGCATCGTGCCCTTGGGGATCACCGCGTAGGCGTCGGTGAACACCGCGCGGTCGGTCAGCAACTGGCTCTGCGGCGGGTGGCCGCCTTCGGGGGCGTAGTAGCTGGTCTGGGGGGCAGTCATGGTCTTGGCTCCGAGGCGAAGGAATTTGACGAGAGTATGGGCGCTGTGCGACGCGCGGGCGACCGGGCCCGGGACGAAAGGTCCTTTCGGAAAAAAATGATAATCGCGATGGATTTCCCGATATCGCGGAACAGCACCTTGTCCTCTCCCGGCCACCTGGCCCGGCGGGCAGGGGAGGCGCAGGGCTCAGGCCGGCTGCAAGTCCGGCTGGCGGACCCGGGCCGCCCCGCGCTTTTGCGGCACGCCCGCGACATAGGTCTCGGCCACGGCGCGGTCGTCCCCCAGCATCTGCAGCACGAAAAGCTCCTCGCTCAGGGTTCCGGCGCGCAGCATGCGCAGCGCCATCGGCTCGGTCGCCGAGGAGTCGAGCACGACGATGTCGGCCTCGGTCCCCGGCTCGAGCGTGCCGATCCTGTCCTCGAGTCCCAGCGCCAGCGCATTGCCGCGGGTGATCCAGTGGAAGGCGCGCAGCGGGTGCAGCTTCTGGCCCTGCAGCTGCAGCACCTTGTAGGCCTCGTTCAGGGTCTGCAGCATCGAGTAGCTGGTGCCCGCGCCGACATCGGTGGCGATGGCGTTGCAGATCCCGCGCGCCCGCAGCCCGGCGTCGTCGAAGAGCCCGCTGCCGAGGAAGAGGTTCGAGGTCGGGCAGAACACCGGCTTCGCGCCGGTCTCGGCCAGCAGGTCGATCTCGCGCGGCGTGAGGTGGATCGAATGGCCGAGCAGTGCCTTGGGCCCGAGCAGCCCGTAGCGCTCGTAGACCCCGAGGTAGTCGGGGGCGTCGGGGTAGAGGCTGAGGGTATAGGCGATCTCGTCACGGTTCTCCGAAAGGTGGGTCTGCACGTGGCATCCCGGATGCTCGGCCGCGAGCGCACCCGCCGCCTCCAGCTGCTCGGGCGTCGAGGTGATGGCGAAGCGCGGGGTGATGGCATAGCCCGCGCGGCCCTTGCCGTGCCAGCGCGCGATCAGCCGTTTGCTGGCGTCGTAGCCCGCCTGCGGCGTGTCGCACAGCGCCTCGGGGGCGTTGCGGTCCATCATCACCTTGCCGGTGATCATCCGCATGTCACGGCGCGCGGCGGCGGCAAAGAGCGCTTCGGCCGAGGCCTCGTGTACGGACGCATAGGCGACGGCGGTGGTGGTGCCATGGGCGCAGAGCTGGCCGAGCAGCCAGTCGGCCATCATTTCGGCATGGGCCGGATCGGCAAAGCGGGTCTCTTCGGGGAAGGTGTAGGCGTTCAGCCAGTCCAGAAGCTGCGCGCCCCACGACGCGATGACCTGCACCTGCGGGTAGTGGATGTGGGTGTCGATGAAACCGGGCATCAGCAGGTGCGGGCGGTGGTCGACCACCGGCACCGCCGGTGCCTGCCGCGACAGCTTGTCGTAGCTGCCGGTGGCGCGGATCAGCCCGCCGCCGATCAGGATCGCGCCATCCTCGATGTAGCTGTAGGCGGCATGGTCCTCGGGGCCCTGCGGCTCGGCGGTGAAACTCAGGATGCGTCCGCGCATCAGCACTTGGTCGGTCTTCAAGGGGTCACCTTTCGGCAGGCAGGGAGAGGGGTTGAAAGGGCGGGGGCCGCAGTGCGGCCCGCGCCGGTGGTGTGCGGATGGCTCTGCCCGGTTCACTCCGCGGGCGTGGCAGGCGGCTCCTCGAGCACCACGTTCTGATTCTGCGCCGCGCCCTCGCGGTGGAACAGCGGGTAGATGTAAAGGAACGCGGCGGCGATCAGGTATCCGGCCGAGACCGGGCCGAGCTGCGGCCAATGCAGGCTGGCGCCGTGGATGATCCCCACCAGCGACATCAGCGCCGCGGCCAGCGCGAAGCCGCCGGCGTTGCGGAACCGCCCGTCGATCACGCTGGCGACGATGGCGCCCCAGATCAGCCCTGTCAGGATCGCACCCTGGCTCAGCGACTGGTGGCCGGCGAAATGTGCGCCCTGCTGCAGCAGCGCCGCCGTCAGCGCCTCGTCTCCGAGCCGCGGCAGGCCCTCCACGCCGGTCGCCTGCAGAGCACCCATCAGCGCCCCCCACTTGATCATCAGGAAGGACGACACATGCGGCATCATGGCGATGGTCACGGCCGCCATGTGTTCGGTGCGGACGCAATGCGCGGTGTTGGTGATCAGGCTCAGCGCCACGAAGACCAGCACCGGCGCGGCGGCGGCCTCGGGGATCAGGTTGTTCAGGAAGGCCAGCAGCCCGAGGAAGGCGGCGGCCGGGATCACCAGCCCGACGCCGATGATGTAGCCCGCATGTGCCCCCATGCGCTTGTAGGCCGGGTGGCCGATATAGGCGGTGGTCGGGAAGGGCGAGCCGAAGACCGCGCCGATCATCGTGCCGAGCCCGTCGGTGATCTGGCACACGCCGACCGGGTAGTGGTCGCCGGCGCTTTCGGCGCTCTCGACGTTGTTCATCGTCTCGATGAAGTTGTAAATCTGTACCGGCACCAGCACGAGGAAGAGCTCGGGGTTGGCGAAGAGGTGCCGGATCCCGGCGATCAGGTCGCCGACGTAGGGCAGCGGCGGGTAAAATCCGGTGCCCTCGAGGCTGATCCGCGCCTCGCCGATGCTGAATGCCACCAAGGTGCCGACGATCAGCGCCAGCAGGCCTGCGGGGATGTTGAACGGCAGGCGGAATCGCCCGACGAGACCCCAGAGGATGATGATCATCGAGGCAAAGCCGATATAGGGTTGCTCGAAGACCGTCGCCAGCGGCACGGTGCCGATGAACACCAGCGCGATGCCGCAAAGTGTGCCAAGCATGCCGGCGCGCGGCGTGACCCGCTTCAGCCACGGCCCGACGAGCGCGCCCATGCCGGCGACAATGCCGCCCATGAAGCCGGCGCCGATGCCGACCTGCCAGGCGAGCATGGGATCGTTGGTGGCCCAGTAGATCGGCCCGATGACCCCGAACAGATAGACGAACATCACCGGCGTCGAGATGCCGTAGGGCAGTGCCGTGACGTCACGCCCGTGCCGGGCGGCGGCGCGTTTCGCCAGCACCACATAGGCCGCGACACCCGACAGGATCGCCACCGCGGCACCGGGCAGGATGCGGCCGTAGACGATCTCCGCGGGCATGCCGAATACGAACTGGCAGACGCCTGCCAGCACCATAAGATTGATCAGGTTGTCGGTGAACAGTGCCCAGAAGGCACTGAAATCGCTGCGTGAGAACAGCTTGTAGGTGTAGCTCCCTTCCCGCATGTGGGATCTCCTCGGGTTGCGTGCGGTTGTTCCGCGGCGCCCGCTCCTCTTCGGGCGGCCGCGGGGGTTACTCGGCGGCGAAGGCCACGGGCTGCGCCGCGCCCTTCGCGTGGGTGAGGGTGGCCATCACCTCGGCGACGACGAAGGCGGCGATCACCTCGGGGCGCTTGTCGCGGCTGCCCTGCGCGCCGATCGGGCAGGTCAGGGCGTGGGTCTCGAGCCCGTCGCACTGGTCGCGGGCGAAGCGACGGAACTTTTCGCGCTTGGTGGCCGAGCCGATCAGCCCGACATAGCGCGCATCGTTCCGCTGCAGCGCCGCCGCGGCGCAGAGATAGTCGAGCGCATGGTCATGGGTCAGCACGATGAAGGCGCTGTCCGGCGGGGCCGTGGCGATCTCGAGCTCGGGCAGCGGGGTGAGCCGGGTCTCGACCCGGGCGGCGCAGAGCGCCAGCTCCGCGGCGCGGCTGTCGACCAGAACGCAACGCACCGGAAGGTGCTGCAGAAGATCCGCCAGTGCCCGGCCGACATGGCCCGCGCCGTGGATCTGCACCATCGGCTGCGCGGCGGCCGCCTCCGCCGCCCGCGCCAGTGCCGCCTGCCGGTCCTGTGCGCCCATGCGGCTGAGCGCGATCTCGACCCGCCCGCCGCAGCATTGCCCGATCTCGGGGCCGAGCGGCAGGTCCAGCGTCTCGGCCAGATCGCCGCGCGCCAGCAGGGCCCGCGCGGCGGCGATTGCCCGGTGTTCGAGCTGGCCGCCGCCGATGGTGCCATGGAGCGCGCGCTCCGAGACATACATCTCGCAGCCGGCCTCGCGCGGCGAGGAGCCGCGCACCCGGCGCAGCCGGAGCCGCGCCACCGGACCGGGGCCGCTCAGCAGGCGGTCGAGCGCGATCATGCCGCCCGGCCCGCCAGCCGCTCGACCGCCAGCAGAACACGCTCGGGCGTGGCGGGGGCGTCGAGCCGGGGGAATTCGCGGTAATCGGCGACGCTGGCCACGGCCATCGAGAGCGCCTCGAAGACCGAGATGCCCAGCATGAAGGGCGGTTCGCCCACGGCCTTGCTGCGCTTAATCGTGCGCTCGCGGTTCTCGGACCATTCGGCAAGGCTCACGTTGAACACGCGCGGGCGGTCCGAGGCGAGGGGGATCTTGTAGGTCGAGGGGGCATGGGTGCGCAGCGCGCCCTTCTGGTCCCACCACAGCTCCTCGGTGGTGAGCCAGCCCATGCCCTGCACGAAGGCGCCCTCGACCTGCCCGCGGTCGAGCACCGGGTTCAGCGAGCGCCCGACGTCGTGCAGGATATCGGTGCGCTCCACCCGGTATTCGCCGGTCAGCGTGTCGATTGTGACCTCCGAGCAGGAGGCGCCGTAGGCGTAATAGTAGAACGGCCGGCCCTTGCCCGCCGCGCGGTCCCAGTGGATGTCCGGCGTCTTGTAGAAGCCCGCCGCCGACAGATGCACCCGGGCCATGTAGGCGGCTTTGATGACCTGCTCCCACGACAGCAGCTGCGCACCCACCTGCACATGGCCCGGCACGAAGCGCACCTCTTCAGGCCTCACACCCCAGTGCCCGGCGGCGAACGCCACCAGCCGCGTCTTGATCTGCTCGGCGGCGTCGAGCGCGGCCATGCCATTGAGGTCCGAGCCCGACGAGGCGGCGGTGGCCGAGGTGTTGGGCACTTTCTCGGTGGTGGTTCGGGTGATCTTGATGCGCTCGAAGTCGATCTGGAACGCGTCGGCCACCACCTGCGCCACCTTGGTGTTGAGCCCCTGGCCCATCTCCGTGCCGCCGTGGTTGAGATGCACGGATCCGTCCGAGTAGACGTGGATCAGCGCGCCCGCCTGGTTGTAGTGCGTGGCGGTGAAAGAGATGCCGAATTTCACCGGCGTGAGCGCGATGCCTTTGCGCAGCACGCCGCCCTCTGCGTTGAACGCGAGGATGTCGCGGCGGCGCTGCTGGTAGCCGCAGCTTTCCTCCAGTTCCGATACGACGCGGCCGATGATGTTGTCGGTGACCTCCTGATGGTAAGGGGTCAGGTTCCGGCCATCCTCCGCATCGCCGTAGAAGTTGGCCTTGCGCACCTCCAGAGGGTCCTTGCCGAGGGCATATGCGATCTCCTCGATCATCCGCTCGGCGGCGACCACGCCCTGCGGTCCGCCGAAGCCGCGGAAGGCGGTATTCGAGACGGTGTTGGTCTTCAACGGGCGGCTCTGCAGCCGGACATGCGGGTAGAAATAGGCGTTGTCGGCATGGAACAGCGCGCGGTCGGTGACCGGCCCCGACAGGTCCGAGGACCAGCCGCAGCGCGCCGCGAAGCTGCCGTCGACCGCGCGAATGCGGCCGGCACCGTCGAACCCCACGTCGTAGTCGATGACGAAGTCGTGGCGCTTGCCCGTGGCGGTCATGTCCTGGTCGCGGTCGGGGCGGATTTTCACCGGGCGGTTCAGACGCTTCGCGGCCATGGCGGCAACCACGGCAAAGAGGTTCATCTGGCTTTCCTTGCCGCCGAAGCCGCCGCCCATGCGCCGCACGTTCACCACGACGGCGTTCGAGGGCAAGCCAAGGACATGCGCCACCATGTGCTGCGCCTCGCTCGGGTGCTGGGTCGAGCAATGCACGATCACATCCTCGTCCTCGCCGGGCAGGGCAAAGGCGATCTGCCCCTCGAGGTACATGTGATCCTGCCCACCGACGACGAGCCGCCCCTGAAGCCGGTGCGGCGCCGAGGCCATCGCGGTCCCGACCTCGCCGCGCTCCAGCTTCAGCGGGTCGGTCACGAGCGGATAGCCCGCCGCCTGCGCCGCGATCGGGTCCAGCGCATGCGGAAGCACGTCGGTCTCCACCTTGGCGAGCGCGGCAGCCCGGCGGGCGGCGTCGCGAGTCTCGGCGATCACGGCAAAGAGCGGCTGGCCGTGGAACTCGATCTTCTCGGTCGGGAAGACCGGCTCGTCGCCGCGCCCGGTGGGGCTGATGTCGTTGTGGCCGGGGATGTCGGCGGCGGTCAGCACATCGATCACGCCGGGTGCAACGCGCACGGCGGAAAGGTCGATGCCCTTCAGCGTGGCGTGGGCGACGGAGGACACGCCGAGATAGGCGTGCAGCGTGCCGGCCGGCTCGGCGATGTCGTCGGTATACTCGGCAAGGCCGCGGACGTGCTTGATCGCGCTGTCATGCTGGCGGTCCTGGTGGACGGCGCCGCGGATGTTGGACTGGTGTTTCATGTCTCTGCTCCTTCAGGCGCTCAGGCGGACGGGCGCGCCATCCTGTTCGAGAAAAAACCGCCGCAGCAGGTTCTGCGCGACGCGCATCCGGTACTCGGCGCTGGCCCGCCAGTCGCTGAGCGGGGCGAAGTCCCCGGACATGGCGCGGGCGGCGGCGGCGAAGCTGGCTTCGTTCCACGGCTGGCCCAGCAGCGCGGCCTCGGCCGCTGCGGCGCGTTTCGGGGTGGCGGCCATGCCACCGAGCGCGATGCGGGCGCTTCGGATGATCCCGGCCTCGACGGTGACGCTGATCCCGGCGGCGACCGCCGAGATGTCCTCATCGCGGCGCTTCGAGATCTTGTAGGCGGCGCAGCGGGTTGCGGAGGAGGGCAGGGGAATGCGGATGCTCTCGACGAACTCGCCGGGGCGACGGTCCTGCTTGCCGTAGTCGACGAAGAACTTCTCCAGCGGCAGGTTCCGGCGCGAATTGCCATGGCGCAGGGTGACCTCGGCGCCGAGCGCGATCAGCACCGGCGGCGTGTCACCGATGGGCGAGCCATTGGCGATATTGCCGCCGATGGTGCCCATGTTGCGCACCTGCCAGCCGGCGATGCGGTCCCAGTATTCGGCAAGGTGCGGCAGGTGCTGCGTGATCAGCGGCTTGAGCTCGGAATAGCTGACACCGGCGCCGAGGGTGATGGCCCCGGGGCTGACCTCGATCGCCTTCAGCTCGGCCAGGTGCGCGATGAAGATGGCGGGCGAGATCGGGCGCAGGAACTTGGTCACCCAGAGCCCGACGTCGGTGGCGCCGGCGATCACCGTCGCCTGCGGGTGCTCGGCATAGGCGGCGGCAAAATCATCGAGATCGGCGGGAAGGATGGCGCGGTTGTCCTCGGGGCCGGTCTCGACCCGGCGCGCGTCCTTCAGCGCCAGAAGCTCGGCGGTGATGCGGCCGCGCTCCAGTGTCAGGTGGTCTGCCTCCGGGGTGCCGTACTGGCTGACCGCGACGGCGGCACGGATGATCGGGGCGTAACCGGTGCACCGGCAGAGGTTGCCCTGCAGCGCGGTTTCCACCTGCGTTTCGGTTGGCTCGGGTGTCTGCATCCAGAGCGCGTAAAGCGACATCACGATGCCCGGCGTGCAGAAGCCGCATTGCGCGCCGTGGTGTTCGACCATCGCCCGCTGCACCGGGTGCAGCGCGCCATCCGGGCCGGACAGGTGCTCGACCGTCACCACGTGGCAGCCATCGAGCGAGGCCACGAAGCGGATGCAGGCGTTGACCGCCTCGTAGCGCAGCGCCCCGGCGTGCAGGCGTCCGACGAGCACGGTGCAGGCGCCGCAGTCGCCCTCGGCGCAGCCCTCCTTGGTGCCGGTGAGGCGGCGGTCGAGCCGCAGGAAGTCGAGCAGGGTCTGCGTGGCGGGAACCGTGGGCAGGTTCACCGTCCGTCCGTTGAGCAGAAAGCGGATCTCGCTCCGGTGCGTCATGCATCCCTCCGTGGCTGAGCATGTGGCTGGGTGATCGGAGGGGACGCTAGCGGAAGGCACTCTCAATGAATACGCGCCGTTTCGCCAAGGACTTTATACAGATTGTTGATAATAGTTTGTCGCGCCGCGTGCTATTCCGGGGCAGGCCCGAGGGCCCGAGAGGAGAGGCGCGATGCAATACGTTGAATGCCTGCGGGTTTTTGTCCGGGTGGTCGAACTCGGCAGCATCACCTCGGGCGGGCGCGACCTGCGGCTGACGCCCGCGGTGGCCAGCAAGCGGATCAAGGAACTGGAAAGCCGGCTTGGGGTGCGCCTCTTCAACCGCACCACGCGCTCGATCACCCCGACCGAGGTCGGGGGGGTGTTCTACGAGCAGGCCAAGGCGGTGCTCGCCTCGCTCGACGAGGCCGAGGCGGTCGTGGCGAACTTCTCCGAGACGCCGCGCGGCGCGCTGCGGGTCACGGCGCCGCTGGGGATCGGGCGGCGGATCATCGCGCCGCTGGTGCCCGAGTTCACCGAAAGATACCCGGAGGTGCAGGTCCAGATGCGCCTGTCGGACCGGCTGGTGGACATGATGGGAGAGCGGCTCGACGTGGCGTTCTTCCTTGGCGTTCCGAGGGATTCCAACCTGAAGCTGCGCCACATCTGCGACTGCCCGGGGGTTCTCTGCGCCGCGCCGGGCTATCTCGAACGTCACGGCACCCCGGCGTCGCCCGAGGATCTGCTTGGCGGGAAGCACAATTGCTTGCTGCTGCGCTATCCGCGCTCGCCCGAGTATTTCTGGCAACTGCGGACCGAGAGCGGGCTGCGGCGGCTCGAGGTGGCGGGGCGCTTCGACGCCGACGACGGCGACGTGCTGACAAGGTGGGCGCTGGATGGTCACGGCATCGCCAACCGTCCGCGGCTCGAAGTGGCGCAGCACCTGCGCAGCGGCGCTCTTGTCGAGGTGCTGCCGCAGACACCGCCGCTGCCCGCGACCTTCGGCTGTCTCTTCCCGCACCGCAAACTGCAGGATCCGAAGATCAGGCTCTTCGTCGACTACATGGCGGAAGCGGTGAAAGCGGCGGTCGGGGACCTGCAGAGCGGGTGAGGGCTGGTACTCTCCCCATGGGGCCAATCATAGAGGGACCGCCCCGGCATTCGACCTGACATCCGGACCGACACCGCGCAATCCGCCGCAGCCAGAGCTCTGGCGGAGGTTCTCGGGCCGAAGAGACTGCTGACCGGGTTGGAGGATTGCCCGCGACAAACCTCGGACATGTGCGGTCTGCGCAGCCAGTCTCGAGTTGCCGTCCCGCACACGACGGTCGAGCTCTGTTCAGTCGTCGCCTTCCCCCCATCCGAGCCTTCTCTCGAGCAACCGCAGCACGATCAGGACCACAAGGACTATGGCGGTCGTCATGGCCGCCAGGGGCATTTGCCCGGCACCGCATCCCAGCCCAATGGCTCCTGCAAGCCAGAGGGATGTGCCCGTCGTGATGTTGCGAACCCGTCCGCCTGACGTGAATATCAGACCAGCCGCGAGAAATGCGACGCCAGCGGTCACGGCCTCGATCATGCGAAGGGGGTCGTTCCGCTGCTCCGACGCGCCTCCGAAGTCCATAGCTGCGAGTTCGAGGCCAAGTATGACAAACAGGCAGGCTGCAACCGAAACAAGGATGTGAGTTCTTAGACCCGCGGGCTTCTCCCGGCGCTCACGTTCGAGGCCTATCAGGCCTGCCAAGACGATCGCGGCCAAGAGGCGTGCCAAGGCAGCGGGCGCCGGAACCACTGAGAAGGTACTGTTGAACTCGTTGATGATTTCGGTCAGCACGACGGTTTCACCTGCCTCTGGATGTTACCGAGGTGAACGTCTTTCTCCAATGTTGTGTTCCTCGGCACGCTCCGTCCGCTGCTTCCACACCACGTGGCAGGCATTGCCCGAGCAGTCCTGAGGTCGCCACAAGGATGCCGGACCCGCTGTGTGAGATCGGCACGATACGTCGCAGGCGGCTCGGGACAGGTGCTGTTCGGCGATCGCATGAGGCGAGGTTGAGAAAGCCTGCTCCGTGCAGGAGCGCGACCGCCATCGAGCGTGACCGCCATCGAATGGAGCAGGCTTTCGGAAACGGGATGGAGCCCAGCTGAGCGCCGAACCTTCAAGGGGAGCGGCAGCCGCGTCTCGGGATCCGACTGCTCGCACGCCTCCCGCCAAGCTCTCATACCTCCCGCTAATCATGGAGTGGAGCGGGGCCGACAATCCGTCATTCGGCACACGCAAAAGGGTCGCCGGCGGACGCCGAAGTGCAAGAAGCATCTGAAAACGCAGATATATTGCCGGCGGAATTCGACATGGAGACGGCACTATTTTCGGAACAAGCGGCGGTCCTGGAGGTTGTGCGTGCGGATCGTCCGGCCGGCCAGATCACAAGCTCCGCCATCGCGACAAGATGTTCGACACATCTTCCGCCTGGAATTTTGGTTTCCTGACAAGGCCATGATCGATGAACATTCCCCAAAACGTCTCGAGGACGTCGCGGTGCCTGCCTTTTCTTCTGGCAGGAGGGCGCGGGTCTCGACTGCACGAGCTTACGAACCTGCAATGCAAGCCTGCGCTGAGCTTCGGCTCGGGAGAGGGGCGCATCGTCGACTTCATCCTGGCCGCTGCCGCGACGGCCCGGTTCGAGAACCTGTTTGTCGCGACGCAGTACCGCCCCAATGATCTTTGTCGGCATCTCAATCGGCACTGGGCCCACAGTTTCGAGAAGGGCATCACGATCCGCGACGGCGAATTCCTGAGCCCCTATGGCTATCGCGGCACCGCCGATGCGGTGCGCTGCAACGCGACGGCGATCGATGCCTACGCGCCGCGAGAAATCATGGTGCTGGCCGGTGACCACGTGGTCGATATCGACCTCGAAACGCTGCTCGACCACCACCGCTCCCAGTCCCGACCGGTCACGGTTGCCGCCACGGCGGTTCCCCTGACGCAGGCCTCCGACTTCGGGATCTTCGATCTCGGCGCAGATGGCGAGCTGCTCGGGTTTGCCGAGAAGCCGGCGCACCCCACGCCCATGATCGGCGAGCGCGACCGTGCGCTCGCCTCGACCGGGATCTACGTCTTCGACTGGATCTGGCTGAAGGCGGCGCTGCGGCTCGAGCCCGCGCGCCCGTCGACGCTGCATGATTTCGGGCATGACATCCTTCCCATCGCCCTCGCCGAGGACGCGCTCTCGGTCTATCGGCTCCCGGACGGAGGCTCCGGAGCCGGGGGATACTGGCGCGACGTGGGCTCGCTCGATGCCTACCGTCTTGCCCAGCTGGGTTTCTCCGGAGCGGAGACGCCGGTCGCACTGCCGAAGACCATGGACCGTCCGATCACCCAGGCCATCGACTGCCTCTCGGAGGGAACCGTGTTCCTGCCCGGCAGCAGTGCCGGCCGCCGCTGCCAGGTGAGGAACGCGATCGTGGCACCGGGTGTCCGGCTGCCGGACGGGTTTCGCGCGGGCTACGACAGCGAGGAGGATCGGCGCTGGTTCAGATGTTCGGCGGGCGGCACGCTGCTGATCACCGCAGAGATGGTTGCGCGGCGCGAGGCGGCTCTGAGGCCGACGTCTGCGCGTCCGTTCGTCAGCCGACCGCCCCGGATGACCGCGCTCTCCGGATTGGAGGGCTGACATGATCGCTCCGTTCGGCCGTGTCGCGGTGACGCCGCGCCAGATGCGAAAACGGCCTGGCGCATTTCTGGGCGGTGCGGGCGGCAAAAGCCGTCGGTGCGGAGCCCGGAAGCGACACCTCTCCGGGTCCGCAACGAAGGCCCGGATCGGGGCATCATGCGAAGGTGCTGCAGTCTGGTCCGTCGGGGGCCTTCGGACGCACGCGCACGGGACAGAGGCGCACGGCGGATGACAGCGCCCTCGCCATGGGGAGCCCGCCCGCTCGGCGACGGGTCTTGGCGGTTCTCGATCTGGGCTCCGGCGGCACGGTATGTCGCCTTGTTGCTTGAAGGGCGCGAGCTTGCCATGGAGCCGGGCAGGGCGGGCGACTGGAGCTGTCGCATTCCGGCGCGTCCGGGCATGGCCTACCTCTTCCGCATCGATGGCAGGGACCTGCCCGACCCGGCCTCGCGCGCTCAGATCGGCGGTGTCGAGGGGCCTTCTCTGACGGTGGATCCCGAGGCGTTCGACTGGGCGCGGACGTGGTCCGGCAGGTCTCTCGAAGAGGCGGTCTTCTTCGAGCTCCATGTCGGCACCTTCACCCGCGAGGGCACCTTTGCCGCGGCCGCGCGCAGGCTGCCGGATCTGGCGGCGCTGGGGGTCACGGCGATCCAGCTCATGCCCGTCGCGCAGTTCATGGGCCGGCGCGGCTGGGGTTACGATGGCGTTCTGATCCGCGCGCCCCATCCCGCTTATGGCACGCCCGACGAGCTGCGGGCCTTCGTGGCCGAGGCGCAGGGCCATGGCATGATGGTGCTGCTCGATCTTGTGATGAACCACTTCGGTCCCTTCGGGAACTTCCTTCCGGACTATGCCCCCGACTTCTTCACCGACCAGCCCACGCCCTGGGGAGACGGCATCGCGTTCCACCGCCCCGAGGTGCAGGCGTTCTTCCGGGATGCCGCGCTCGGCTGGCTGTGCGAGTACCGGCTGGACGGGTTCCGCCTCGATGCCGTGCACGAGATCCGCGACGGGCAGGACCAGCGCTTTCTGCGCGCGCTGTCGGACGAGATCCGCACGCTTGACCTCGGCCGTCCGGTCCACCTGATCTGCGAGGACGAGCGCAATCTGACGCACCTGCGCGAGGCGGGGTTCGATGCCGAGTGGAACGACGACTGGCACAACGTCCTGCACGTGGCCCTGACCGGAGAGACGCAGGGTTACTACAGCCGCTACGCCCGGGACCCGTTCGCCGATCTCGCCCGGGCGCTGGAACGCGGTCAGGCGGACGAAGGCCAGCCGCATCCCGAAGGTCCCCGTGGCACAGAGGCCGCGCATCTTTCCTGGACCGCCTTCGTCAACGCCAACCAGACCCACGACCAGATCGGCAATCGCGCCCATGGCGAGCGGTTCATCTCGCTGATCGGAGAGGAGGCCGCACGGGTGACGCACGCGGTCCTGCTGTGCATGCCGTTCCTGCCGCTGCTCTTCATGGGTGAGGAAGAGGGCAGCGAAGCGCCCTTCCTCTTCTTCTGCGACCCGCCGGACGAGGCCATGCGGAGGGCTGTGCGCGACGGTCGCCGGGCCGAGCTCGGGCGCATCGGCTACGACGCCGAGCACATGCCCGACCCCACCGGACTCGAGGCCTTCGAGGCCTCGCGCCCCTATCCTGCCCGCGACCCCGCCCGTGCGGAAAGCTGGCGCGCCCTGACCCGCGACCTGCTTGATCTTCGAGCCCGCCGCATTGTGCCGCTGCTCAAATCCGGCAAGAGCGGCATCGGAGACGTCACCCGGCACGGGCCCCGCGCCTTCGCCGTGCGCTGGCCCTTCGAGGCGGGCGAGATCCGCATGCTGATGTCGCTGGGAACGCCCGCCACCGGAGCCGCGTCTTTGCCCGCCTGCGCCTTTCGCCTCGGCGATCCGACCCATGATGCCTTTGGAATGGAAGTGGAGATCACCGCGTGACACCGCTCGTTGCCACCTACCGCCTGCAGCTCCGCCAGGGCGTCGACTTCGACCGTGCGACAGAGCTCCTGCCGCATATCGCCGAGCTTGGCGTGAGCCACCTCTACCTCTCGCCGATCTTCACTGCCGAGGGCGGTTCCACGCACGGCTATGACGTGGCCAACCCGGCCGAGATCGACCCTGTGCTTGGCGGGCGCTCCGGCTACGAGCGGCTCGCCGCCGCAGCCCGGTCGCAACGCCTCGGGATCGTGCTGGACCTGGTGCCGAACCACACCGTGCTCAGCCCCGAAAACCCGTGGCTGCATGACGCGCTGGTCCATGGCGCCGCCAGCCCCTACGCCAGATATTTCGACGTGGACTGGACGGCGGGGCTGATCCTGCCGATCCTGCCTGAACCGATCGACGAGATGATCCGCGGTGGCGCATTCGAAATCGACCGTGACGCCATGCGCCTGCACTGGGATGGCGGCTGGCTGCCGCTCGCGCCGGAAAGCGCCGGGGCGCATGGCATTGCCGATACCCTCGAACGCCAGCACTGGCAGCTTCGGCACTGGGAGCGTGAGCGCAAGCGGCTGACGCACCGACGGTTCTTCAATGTGACGACCCTGATCGGCATGCGCATCGAAAAGCGCGAGGTCTTTGACGCGATGATGGCCCTGCCTCTGCAACTGGTCCGCGGCGGCCTCGCCGACGGATTGCGGATCGATCACGTGGACGGGCTCGCCGACCCGAAGCAATACCTGCAGCGGCTGCGCGCGGCGGTGGGTCCCGATGTGCCGGTCTGGATCGAGAAGATCCTCACAGGCGAGGAAGAGCTGCGGGACTGGCCGGTGACCGGTACCACCGGCTACGAGGCCAATGACCGGATCACCCGTCTGCTGATGGACGGGACCGGGCTCGACCTGCTGGACTCGATCTGGCGCGGGGCAACCGGGGCGCGGGGCGATTATGCCGCCGCCTGCCGGGAGGCGCGCGAGCAGATCCTGTCCCACGAACTGTCCGCGGAGCTGGGCGAGATGACCCGCCGGGTGGAGGCCGCGCTCGCAGAGCAGGGGATGGCGGTCGCGGAGGACGGCCTGCGCGCCACGTTGCGGGCGCTGCTCGTGGCTTTCCCGCGCTACCGCAGCTACCTCGACGACGAGGGTGCCACCGCCGAAGACGAGGCGCTGTTGGCGCAGACGGTTGCAGAGGCCGGTGCCCGGCTTGACGACACCCGGATCCTCGACGCAGTCCACCGCCTGCTCCTGTCGCCGGCCGGTCCGGCGGGTGAGGCGGTCCTCAGGCGCTTCCAGCAGGTGACCGGCGCGGTGGTGGCGAAGGCCCAGGAGGACACCGCCTTCTACCGCCATACACGCTGCCTTGCCGAGGCCGAGGTCGGCTCTGAACCCGACGCGCCGCCGCTCTCGCCCGGCGAGTTCGAGGCGTGGTGCAATGATCGCCTGCAGCATTGGCCGGGGGCGCTTGCGCTCGGGTCAAGCCATGACACCAAGCGCGCCGAAGATGCCCGGGCCCGCCTCATCGCGCTGACCCATCGGCCCGAATGCGCGGCCATCCTCTGGCAGGATGCCGAGGCGCTCGACGCGCCGCATCCGCCGGACACGTCGACGCGCTGGTACGTGCTGCAATCGGCGCTCGCCCTCTGGGAGCCCGATCGAGACGACCTCGAAGAGCGGTTGGCAGCGCATCTGGAAAAGGCCCTGCGCGAGGCGAAGGAGGTGACCCAGTGGCACGACCCAGACGAGGCGGCAGAGGCGCAGGCGGGTGATTCCGCCCGGGCGCTGCTGGCGGACTGGCGGACACATGCCCCCGACGCTCTGCGCGAGCTGGTTCGGGTGGGAGAGAGCCTCTCGCTCACCCAGCTTGCGCTGCGCTGCATGATCCCGGGCGTGCCGGACATCTACCAGGGCACCGAGACCGGCCTCTTCGCGCTCACCGATCCGGACAACCGGGCGCCGCTCGATCCCGCCGCCCCGGTCAACATCTTCGGAGCGCGCAAACGCGAATTGCTCCGGGAGTTGCTGTCGTTGCGCCGTCAGCACCGTGAGGTCTTCGCGCAAGGTGCATGTCGGCTCGAACAGGACGGCGACGCGCTGCGACTGATCCGCGAGCACCGGGACGATGCGGTGGTTCTGCGCTTTGCCCGCGACGGCTCGATCCTGCCCGAAGCGCTCGCGACGCGCCGCACGGCGGATGCACGGCACAACGGGTGATGACCCCGGATCTCGGAACTTCCCGCCCAGCCGGCGGTTGACCTCACCCTGGACACGCAGATCGCGCGGTCCAACGCCACCTTCAAGCGAGAGAGACACATGCGGACACGACTAACGGTGAACGGAGAGCCGCGCGAGATCGAACACGACACGCGGACCACCCTCCTCGACGCGCTGCGCGACCATCTCGGCCTGACCGGGAGCAAGAAGGGCTGCGACCACGGCCAATGCGGTGCCTGCACGGTCCTGCTAAACGGCAAGCGGGTCAACTCCTGCCTCTGTCTTGCCGCGATGCACGAGGGTGACGAGGTGACAACCATCGAAGGACTTGGCAGCCCGGAGGCCCTGAACGCGCTGCAGAAGGCCTTCGTTGCGAAAGATGGCTTCCAGTGCGGTTTCTGCACCCCGGGTCAGATCATGTCGGCGACGGCCATGCTCGAGGAGTTGAGGGCGGGCGAGCCGTCCTACGCCTCGGCCTCGCTCGAGGGCGACATGCCGCTTGACGACGCCGAGATCGCCGAGCGCATGAGCGGCAACCTCTGCCGTTGCTCGGCCTACCCGCTGATACGCGAGGCGATCGCCATGGCCGCCGAGGTGAAGTCATGAGGGATTTCGAATACAGCCGGGCCGAGAGCCTCGACGGTGCCGCAGGGCAGCTTGGCGACGGCGCGAGCATCATCGCCGGCGGCACCAACCTTCTCGACCTGATGAAGATCCAGGTGATGGTCCCGGGGCGGCTGGTGGACATCTCGCGGCTCGAGGACCTGAAGGGCATCTCCGAACACGGTGACGGGTTGCGCATCGGCGCGCTGGTCACCAATTCCGAGCTTGCGGCGGATGCCCGCGTCCGCAGCGGCTGGCCCTTGCTCTCGCGCGCCATCCTCGCCGGTGCGTCGGCGCAGATCCGCAACAAGGCGACGACTGGCGGCAACCTGCTGCAGCGCACCCGCTGTCCGTATTTCTACGACACCGCGATGGCGTGCAACAAGCGCACCCCGGGCGAAGGCTGTGCGGCGCAGGGCGGGGTAGGGCGGATGCTGGCCATCTTCGGCACCTCCGAGCACTGCCTCGCGGCGCATCCCTCGGACATGGCCGTGGCCCTGACCGCCCTGGCGGCCGAGGTCGAGATCCGTGCGGCAGACGGGGGCATACGCCTTGTCCCGGTGCGCGAGCTTTACCGCCTTCCGGGGGACCGGCCGGATCTCGAAACTGTGCTCGGGGCAGGCGAGATCATCACCGCCGTGCGGCTGCCTGCGCCGCGCCCCCAGACGCGGCAGGTCTACAAGAAGGTGCGGGACCGCGCTTCATATGCCTTCGCGCTGGTCTCTGTGGCGGTGGCGGTCGAGATGAAGGATGAGCGCATTGCCTCGGTCTCGCTGGCCTGCGGCGGGGTTGCACCTTGCCCCTGGACGAATCCCGAGGCGGAGCAGGCGCTCATCGGCGCCGCCCCCGGCGACGACGCCTTCGCCACGGCCGCAGACGCGCTGGTCGCGCAGGCCAGCTGCCATCCCGACACTGAGTTCAAGATTCCGCTGCTGCGGCGCACCCTGATTGCCGCGCTGCGTGAGGCCACCGGCCTGGCCGACTCCGCGGCCGCCAACCCGACGACGAGGACCCCGGCATGACCAAGACCTTCCGCATGGACGAGGCGCAGCCGCGCCTTCTCGACGAAACCGGTCAGGGCATTATCGGCGCTCCCCTGGATCGGCCGGAGGGGCCCAAGAAGGTCTCCGGGCGCGCCGCCTACGCGGCTGACGGGATGCCGGACAACGCGGCGCATGGCGTTCTGGTGCGCGCAACGATTCCGCGGGGGCGGATCACCGGCATAGACACCGCGTCCGTGGCCGAGACCCCTGGGCTTCTGGGGGTTTTCCATGGTCCTCGGTTCATTCGAAACCCGGCGCAGGGCATGGCCGGTGAGGCGCCCGTGCAGCCCGGCGACGAAGTCCATTACCACGGCCAGCCCATCGCGCTCGTGGTGGCCGAGAGCTTCGAGGCAGCGCGTGACGCGGCGCAGCGGCTCGTGGTGAGCTACGATGCGGACGCCAATGTCGATACCGACCCTGCGAAGACGGATGCGCTGGAAAAGGGTGACCCGGAAACTGCGGGCGATTTCGAGGCGGCGTTCAGCAAGGCTGATGTTACGCTCGATCGTGCCTATTCCACCCCACCCCATGCGGCGGCGGCGATGGAGCCGCACGCGGCCCTTGCCGAATGGGAGGGAGAGACGCTCACCCTGCGCGGTGCGCAGCAGATGCTCAAGACCAACCGGTTGGAACTGGCGGATGCCGTTGGCATCGACCCCGAGAACGTGCGCATTCTGTCGCCCTACATCGGCGGCGGGTTCGGCTCCAAGCTGGGCATCGGCCCCGAAGCGGTCTCGGCCGCGCTCGCGGCACGTGAGTTGCGGCGCCCGGTGCGTGTCGTCATGGCCCGACAGACCGTCTTCGACGCGGTGCTACGCCGGACCGAGACCACCCAGCGCCTGCGCCTCGGAGCCGACCGCAGCGGTCGCCTGCTGGCACTGTCGCACGACGACCGCGTGACCAACCTCCAGGACGAGGGCTTTGCCGAGCCCGTGAGCCAGGCGTCGCAGTTCCTCTATGGTGCCGAGGGGTTGAGCTTTGCGCAGACCCTCGCCCGGGTCAGCCGTACGCCCTCGGGCTCGGTGAGGGCCCCGGGTGAGGCGGTCGGCATGCTGGCGCTGGAACAGGCGATGGACGAGCTGGCCGAGATGCTCGGGATGTGCCCCGTTGAGCTGCGGCTGAAGAACCTGCCCGAGAAGAACCCGATGACCGGCCAGCCCTTCAGCGCGACACGCCTTGCCGACTGCCTGCGTGACGGGGCCGAGCGCTTTGGCTGGAAGGATCGCAAGCCGGTGGGCACCCGCCGCGACGGCGAGTGGTACGTCGGTATGGGCATGGCGTCGGCCGCACGCTCGAACATGCTGATCGAATCCGCGGCGCGCGTGCGCCTGAGCGCCGAAGGTGCGGTGGTCGAGACCGACATGACCGACATCGGTACCGGCACCTATGCGATCCTCGGACAGATCGCTGCCGAGATGCTGGGCCTTCCCGTGGAGAAGGTCGAGGTGCGCCTTGGCGACACGCGCTTCCCCGCCGCTGCGGGCTCCGGCGGTTCGTTCGGCGCAAGCTCGGCTGGCTCCGCGACCTTCCTTGCGGCGAAGGCCATCCGCGAGACGCTGGCCGAGCGCATGGGCTGTGAGCCCTCCGACCTGACCCTCCAGAACGGCATGGCCCGTGGCGGAAACCGCGAGGTGCCGCTGTCCGAGCTGATCGACGCGGAACTGGTCGAGGAGGCGTCCGTCGAGGCCGGCGACACCTCGGAAAGTCATTTCTCGTCCGGCTTCGGCGCGCATTTCGCCGAGGTCGCGGTACATGCCTACACCGGCGAGGTGCGGGTGCGCCGGATGCTCGGCGTGATGGCCATGGGCCGTATTCTCAACGAGAAGACAGCCCGGTCGCAGGCGCTTGGCGGGATGATCTGGGGCGTCGGTTCGGCCCTGACCGAGGAGATGGCGCACGATCCGCGCACCGGTCACATGGTAACCCGCGACCTCGCCAATTACCACGTGCCCGCCCATGCGGATGTGCCCGGCGACATGACGGTGGTCTTCCTCGAGGAACGCGACGACATGGCCAACCCGATCCAGACCAAGGGGATCGGCGAGCTGGGGATTTCCGGGGCGGGCGCAGCGATCCTGAACGCCGTGCGCAACGCCTGCGGAGCACGCATCTATGACATGCCCGCGACCCCCGACCGGGTCATCGCGGCGATGGACGCGGCGGGCTACTGACCCAGACGTCCGCCGTCCATTCGGCGGACGTGCCTGATAGCATCGCGCCGCGATCGGAGCCGGGCTCGGGCAGGTCACCCTGCAAGCGGGTCGGTCACCGCGCGCAGCAAGACCGATCCGCATGCCGGCCGGGCTTGCTGCGCGCGCTCGCAAGCGCTTGCCAAAGCGCGTGACAATGCCATCTTGACCGGAGGAGATGGGCAAGCGGCTTCTCGCGGCCTCTCAGGAGGCGATGGGACGCGCGTGACCGACTTTGTGAATGGTGCCGATGCGGTGTTTCCGGGAACAGGGCATTACGAGTGGACCATCGGGACCGGCGAGGTGCTTTGGAGCGCAGGCCGGCTTCAACTCTACGGACTCGAAAGCGCACCTGCCCGTGCAGAAGACGTGTTTGAGCTGATCCATCCCGAGGACCGCGAGAGGGTTCGCAGGGATATGGACGCAGTCCGCGCAAGTCACGACAGCTACGAGCGTTGCTTCAGGATCATCCGTCCCGACAGGGACGTCCGCACCCTTCTCGACCGGGGCACCGTTGCGCGTGATGGAACAGGCAGGGCAATCCGGCTGTCCGGCGTCGAAACCGACGTGACCAGTCTTGTCGGCCGGTCCGACGCAGCGGCGCTTGGATCGGTCCCGGACCAACCCGGCGCCGATAGCTCCCGGATTGCGGACGCCGAGATTCTGGACGCGGTGTTCCATCAGGCTCCGGTTGGTATCGCCATCTGGGACCGGGACCTGAAATTCGTCAGGATCAACGCGATGATGGCGGAGATGAACGGGCTCGCGCCCGAGCTTCATATCGGAAAGACCGTGAAGGATCTTTTGCCCGAGGTGCAGAACATCGACGGTGTCACGGCGCTCTTCGAGGAGCTCCTTCGCACCGGGGGGTCGCGTCGAGACGTGGAGATCTCGGGCACCACGCCGGCGGCCCCGGACGAGACGCGCCACTGGCGCGAACATTTCTTTCCCATCCGGTCCGGCGGTGAGGTGAAGGGGCTGGCGGCGATTGCCGAGGACATCACCGCGCGACGCAAGGCGCAGAACACCATCGACGCGCTGCTGGACGAGCTGAACCACCGCAGCAAGAACCTCGTCACGCTCGTTCTGGCGATTTGCCGCCAGACCGCCAAGACCCGGCCCGACGACTTCCTGACCACCTTCCAGTCGCGGCTCGAGAGCATGTCCGCGGCTCAGGACCTGCTTCTGAAACAGAGTTGGAGCGACATCGGCGTCGAGGACCTGATCCGAACGCAGATCCCGTATTTCTCGGAGCTGATCGGAAGTCGTATCATATTGAAGGGCGATCCCGGCGTGGTGGTTCCGGCAGGTGCGGCCCAGGCTCTCGCGCTGGCGTTTCACGAGCTGACCACCAATGCGGTCAAGTATGGCGCCTTGTCGAGCGAGGACGGCTGGCTCGTCGTGACGTGGGTCGCGGCGGATGATGGCAAGGTGCTCGAGATCGTCTGGCAGGAAAACGGCGGACCCAAGGTCACGCCGCCGACGCGGAAGGGCTTCGGCTCGGCTCTGACCGGCGACATGCTCAGGTCGTCGCTCGGCGCCGAGATCTCGTTCGACTATGCAGCGACCGGCCTGACCTGGAGTCTACGCTGTGCCTTTGATCAGACCGACTGACGCAGCCCTTTGCCTGGCGTGCCGTGCGTTGCACGCAATCCGCTGACCTACCTGTTGCCAGTTCCTGAAGCGGGGAGGGCAGGCTGTGCGGGCGCAGGCTGGCGCCTTTCCTCCCTCTGCCGCTTTTGCTCCCGTTCTCCATCGCGATGCGACTTGAGTGACAGGAAAACAGTCGCGCCGAGCACGGTGAGCTTGAACGCACCGAGACAAATGGGGACCCAGATCACAAGCCAAACTCCTTACATCCTGTTATTCTGAAGGTGTCCGCAAAACGTCTTGAGAAACGTTGCGGGCCTTTCTGCCAGTCGCCTGAGGTGGTCAGGCGGTCTAGAACCTCACGGAAGAAACGGCTCAGCGTTTCGACATCATCCGAATGCGCAACCCGGACACGCTCCAACTCAAACTCCCCGGCCGGGACAATCCTCTTCGCGATTGCGGGCGGGGTCGTCTCGTCGATACGACCATGGGCCCGATCGTGAAAGGCTGTAGACTATCGAAGGCCGCTGCGCGGGGCTCTTGCGATGGCATGTAGCCACCACCTGACGGGATCGCCATGTGCCAATGTGCTGCATGTTGAAGCCATCACAGAAGGGGGAGCATCCACCTCCGAGGTTACGATTATCGGGATCGATCAGGCAAAACGCGTTTTTTTCACCTGCTCGGGGCTGGTCACGACGGATCCGTCGTATGTCGCTCAAGGACTTCGCGTGGCCAGCGACTTGGGCTCATGTCTCGGGGTCTGCGGTGCGTTGTCGCCGTGGAGCCGGGTAGCGCCCCGGGAGACGGTGTAAGAGCACCGGCCTTCGGAGAGGTCGGTGACGTCCTAGGGCGTTGTGTATGTTTCGGCGGCCATCGGGGTTCTCGGTAGGGTCGGGTTGCTGAGCCAACCTGAACCGAGGGATGCCCCCGATGAGCAAAGCCATGATGGACCCGCGTGCGCCGTTAGAGGGTGAGGGGCAGGCGCGCCATCGGTCCGAGCGCCGCCCCGAACGCCGATGCCGACCTGCCTCGCGAGATGATCGGTTGTGCTGCCGAGCGGCTGATGGAGCCGGCGATCGGCGCCAAGACCGGTGCTGACTATGGTGAGAAGAGCAGCGAGCGACTGGTGCAGCGTAACGGCTATCGCGACCGCGACTGGCAGGCCCGCGCCGGCAGCGTCGAGCTGCGCATCCCGCGCCTGCGCACCGGCTCCTGTTTCCCCTCGTTCCTCGAGCCGCGGCGCTCCGTTGAGAAGGCGCTGACCGCCGTGATCCAGGGCGCTTACGTCCATGGCGTCTCGGCGCGCTTGATGGACGACCTGGTGCTGGCCATGCACTGCCCAACAGGCGACTGCGAAGCAATCTGCCGAGAGCGGCAGTCCGGGGGTGTCGAAGAGCCAGGCCAAGCGCGTCGATCATGGGATGTGCTGATCTTCCCAATCAAATTGCAGTCGATGCGCAAGACAATCCGTGTGATTGCGCGTCAGGACTGTGGTAAAATCAGGGAAGACCGGAATAGCGATAAGGAGCGAGGTTTTGTTGCAGGACGCCCTCCTGAGGGATGCCGGAGGTCGGCTTATCCGCCACGGAGGCACCAGCCGGTCCGCAGATTGGGACGAGATAGAGGCCTTCTGCCAATCGGTTTACATGCCCTACAGGGTGCGCCCGTTGGTGCGGTTTTCGCGCCCGAACGCCACCATGATCAGTGCTCGCGCAGGGCGCGTGACCATGACACGGTTCGCCTACGGAACCGGAATCTATCTTGATCGGTTCGATCCGCAGGCTGGAAACATCCTCGTACTGAATACGTTACAGGGATCGCTTGACCATCAGACAGACGGGGGATCGGTCGCGACCACGGGCGGGGACAGTTTCGTCGTGGATTGTTCGCGAACGGAATACTGGCTGAAAGGCGATCCGGACCACATGCAGCTGAACCTGACCATCCCGCACGATGTCATCGCCGAAACGGCCGAACGCTGGTTCGGTTTTGTGCCGGATGACGGCCTTTGGACCCGGCGGGTCAGGTTCGGCGGCCCAGGCTCAGCCTGGTTGTCGTTGTTGGACTACGCGGCGCGGACGTTGGTGCAGGCTGGCAACGCGGCAAGCGACACCGCGATCGCGCGCCACATCGAAGAAATGATTTGCGTCGAACTGCTCCGGCAATGGGCCGGCGCGGCCGGGATGTCCCTGCAAGATGGCGCGCGCTGCGCGGCACCCGGCTATGTCCGCCGGGCCGAGGAGATCATGCAGGCCGAAGCCCGCGAGGCCCCCTCCATCGGCGATGTCGCCCAGCGTGTGGGTGTCTCTGCGCGGACGCTCTCGGGTGGCTTTGCCCGTTTCCGGGGGGTGTCGCCGCGCGCCTTCCTTGCTGCGCGACGTCTGGACGGATTCCGCAGGGATCTCGAGACCCGTCCCGGGGAGGAGACCGTGGCCACGATTGCCAGCGCCTGGGGGTTCGGCAGTTTCGGCGCGCTGGCGGGGCGCTACCGCGAACGGTTCGGCGAGCTGCCCTCGCAGACTCGCGCGCGGGCGGCCCGCTGATAAATCGGCTTCCGATTTCGGACAGCCCGTGCCGCTGGGTGACAGCGTCGCGCGCCAGAAGGGCTACCCTCCACCGCACGAGTCTAGGGAGGACACCATGAAAGACATTCACACCGCAGACCTGACCGCTGCGCTGGACAAAGTGCTGCGCCGCGTCAGCGAGGGCGCAGACCGGGTTCCGGGCGTCGTCGCGATGGTCACGGACCGCGAAAGCGACATTTACAGCGGCGCGACGGGGGCCCGGCGGCTCGACGGCGTGCCGATGACCGAGGACACGGTTTTTGCCATCTTCTCGACGACCAAGGCGATCGCGGGCACCACCGCGCTGCAATGCGTGGAAGAAGGGCTTCTGGATCTCGACGCCCCCGCCAAGGAGTACGCCCCCGCCATCGGCAAACTCCAGTTGCTCGAAGGCTTCGACACCAACGGCCAGCCCCGCCTGCGCGCGCCGAAAACCGATGTCACGACCCGGCAGCTGATGCTGCATACGGGCGGCTTCGGCTACGACTTTTTCAACGAGATGTACAAGCGCATGGCTGAGGAACATGGCCAGCCCTCGGTCGTCAGCGGCACTCGCGCCGCCCTCGAGACCCCGCTGCTGTTCGATCCCGGCACAAAATGGGAATATGGCACCAACATCGACTGGGTCGGGCAGGTCGTCGAGGGCATCCGGGGCAAGCGGCTGGGTGAGGTCATGCGGGAGCGGGTCTTTGATCCGCTCGGCATGGACGAGATTGCCTTTACCCGCTCCGACGCGATGAAGAGCCGCACGGCCACGATTCACGCGCGCGGCGCAGATGGTTCTCTGGCGCCGATGGACGGTTTCGCCTTGCCGGACAACCCCGAGGTCGACATGGGCGGACACGGTCTTTACGGCACGGTGCCCGAGTACATGAAGTTCATTCGCATGTGGCTGAACGACGGAAACGGGCCGAACGGTCGCGTGCTAAAACCCGAGACGGTCGAATGGGCCGTTAAGGGCGCTCTGGTGCCGCCGCAGAAGGTGACCATGCTGCCGGGGGTGATCCCGTCGCTGTCCAACGACGCGGAGTTCTTTCCCGGAGTGGGTAAGGACTGGTCCTATACATTCATGGTGAACACCGAAGAGGCCCCCACGGGCCGCCCGGCGGGGGCCATCGGCTGGGCGGGGCTCGCCAACAGTTTCTACTGGATCGACCGCGCGGCTGGTGTCGGCGGCTACTGGGCGACGCAGATTCTGCCGTTCGGCGATCCGACATCCTTTGGCGGCTTCCTGGATTTCGAGACCGCGGTCTACGACGCGATCCGTAACAGCTGATCCGCCAGGGGCGGGGGCGGCGGGACCGCCCCCGGTTTTCGTTTCCGCATGTCTTTGGGAGGAGGATGCGTGATGAGCGAATTCATCAATTACCAGCAGCTGCCCGATTGGGTGCCGGGCCGGGTCCTGTCGGCCAGCGACGGGCTGGGCTGGAAGAACGTGGCCTGTCGGTCGTACCATTACGACGGCCAGGACGTGATCGTCCCGGCCATGAAGGATTTCCTGCTCGTGGGGTATCGCGGCGGGGTCACGCCGATGCAGAGGCGCTATGACGGGCGCTGGACCCACGAGACGCTCGGGCCCGGCGCCGCGTCTCTTCTAAGCCGGGCGCAGCGGGTGAACTGGACCTGGAAAGAGCCCGTCGACGTCACGCATGTCTACCTGTCCGGCGCACTGGTCGCGCAGGTGGCGAGCGAGGTCCTGGACTGCGCCGTCTCGGAGGTGGCACTCGCCGATGTGCTGCGCACCGAAGATCCGATCATGACTCAGGCGATGGAACAAATCGCGCGCGAGGCCGAGACAAAGGGCCTTGGCGGGGCTCTCTATGTCGACAGCGTGGCCCGGGCGCTGATCGTACACCTGCTGCGGCGCTATGCCGACATCCGTATGCGGGTTTGTCGCGCAGATGGCGCGCTGAGCCCGGCGCAACAGCGCCGCATTGTCGAGTTCATTGACACGCATCTGGCCAGCAGTCTCGATCTCAAGATGATGGCGGATTCACTGGGGCTGTCGCCCTGCCTTTTCGCCCGCAAGTTCCGCAGCAGCTTTGGCAGGCCGCCCTATGCCTTTGTCACGGCCCGGCGCATGGAGCGGGCGCAGCGCCTGCTGGCCGAAACCGATGCGCCGATCAAGACCGTCGCGCTCGATTGCGGCTTTTCCGACCAGGCGCATCTGACGCGGATGTTCCGCGTCGCAACGGGCAAGACGCCCGCTGTCTTTCGACGGCAGGCGCAATAGGCAGTCGGCCGACCGCACGGAGTCGGGGGCACGGCGGACCAGAGACATGGCCCGCCGTGCCCGGGATCACTCGGCCGGTTCCGCCGTTTCGGGCGCGCCGGTCAGGGCGAACCCCTCATAGCCTTTTTCGGCGATCTCCTGGCACCTCGCCCGGTAGGTCCCGACGCCGCCGGTATAGGACAGCACCCGGCGCGGTTTGCCCGCCACGTTGGCGCCGTTGTACCAGCTGTCGGTCTTCGCGATCAGCGTGGCATTTGCCGTCTCATCGTGGTGCTGCACCCAGGCATCCTCGCCTTCCGCGGTGGGTTCGATCACCGTTACCCCCCGGGCGCGCATGGCCTTGATGCAATCGGCGATCCATTCGGTCTGTTGTTGCAGGCAGGTGGTCATATTGCACAGCGCGGCGGACGGGGCGAGCGGGGCGCCCGCCATGAAGAGATTGGGGAAGCCGTGCTTCTGCATGCCCAGCGTGGTGCGGATGTCCTTTTCCCACTCGTCTTTCAGCGTCATGCCGCCGCGCCCGCGAATGTCGATCCGCGACAGCGCGCCAGACCCCGCGTCAAAGCCCACCGCCATGACGATCACGTCGAGCGGATAGACCGTCCCGTCCTCCAGTTTCACGCCCTCGGGGACGATTTCGGCAATCGGGTTATCCCTCACCGGGACGGCCTCGACATTGTCCTGGAGGTAGACCTCGAGGTAGTTCGTCTCGAGGGGCACGCGGTGGGTGCCAAAGCCGAAATCGCTTTGCTTCGGCACGAGGATATCTATCAGCTTGGGGTCTTTCAGGCGTGCTTCCATCTTTTGGCGCACAAAGGCGCTGATCTCCTTGCTGACCTCCTCGTCGAAGAACACCTCGCTGAACGAGGCCAGCCAGAGCTTCAGCGACCCGTCGGCAAAGTTCTCTTCGAGGATCGCGCGGCGCTGTTCGGGGGTGCAATCTGCCCAGACATGCTCGAAATCGTATTCGAAGCCGGTGAAGGTGTTCGGCAGGTTCGAGGTCAGTTCGTTCCACCGCGCCTTGTAGGTGGCCGCGTCGTCCGGACCGTACTTGGGGTTCTTCATCGGCAGCACATATTGAGGCGTGCGCACGAAGACCGTCAGCGTGTCGACCACGGGCGCGATGGTCTGGATCACCTGGATGCCGGTCGCACCGATACCGATGACACCCACGCGCTTGCCCTCGAGATCCAGGCCCTCCTTCGGGTAGAGCGCGGTGTGCACGATCCGGCCCTCGAAGCGGTCCTGTCCGGGAAAGCGATCCGTCAGCGGCGCGGACAGCATCCCCGAGCAGCTGACCAGGAACTGCGTGTCGTAGACGTCGCCGGTGTCCGTCTCCACCGTCCAGCGGCCGGTGTCCTCGCCATAGACGGCGCGTGTCACCCTGGACGAGAATGTGAAGTCCTTGCGCAGGTCCAGCCGGTCGGCCACGTAGTGCATCCAGCGTTCGATCTCGGGCTGGGCGGGAAAGCGTTCGGACCATGTCCAGTCCTTGTAGAGCGTCTCGTCGAACAGGTACTGGTAGATGTAGCTTTCGCTGTCGAACCTGGCGCCGGGATAGCGGTTCCAGTACCACGTCCCTCCGACATCGGAGGCCGCGTCGACCCCGTGAACCGCCAGCCCCATCTCGCGCAGCTGGTGAAGCTGGTAGAGCCCCGCCACCCCAGCCCCGATCACAAGAGCATCAATCTTATGCGTCATCTCTCTCTCCCTGTTGTTGTCATCGCAGCCGGGGCGGCCTCCTCTACCGCAGGACCGGCGCTGAGGAACAAGGCTAGGCGGGACAGAGCGCGCGCGTATTGAACGTTTCGCCCCGACGCTTAGAACGAAACGTTGGGGGCTTCGGTCGGCACAAGAAAAGCCCAGAAAGGGCCGGCAGATAGCGTCGAGACTGGCTACGGAAAAATACAATTTTCGTTCCACCGACCTCCCTCAGGTTTGCAGATCAGAACGGTTTTGAACAAGACGAGAGCGGCCACCGGCTACGCTTGGTACGAAGGTCGGCCGTGGCCCGAGTGCGCGAGTCAGAGGCCGACTGGCGCCGTCCCTGTCACCAAGCCCGGCGGATCGACGCGAAAAGCCCCAACCGACCGCAGAGGACCGCGCGTTCCCCCTGCGTGTGGCATTTCGGGAACAGAGACTGAACTGCGATTGGATCCTGTTATTGCCTTGCAGGCTGATCCCTCGTATCGGAGCGGCAAGGTGCCGGGCACCTGCCGCCTGCGGACGCGAGTCACGGTGAAGCCCGGAGCAAGACGACATCTCACCCTCGAAGCATTTCGCAGGTGGGTAATGCAGGCCCCCCTCCAAATCCGAAATGCCTCTTGCGAGGAGTGAGCGATGTCTGTCGGACGCGCTGCCAAAACGATTGAAAACCCCTTTCTGACCCTGCCGGTCAGACGACTGTTTCTGTCCAACGCCCTTCCCATGGCAGTGGTCATGTCAACGAGCGGCCTGCTGAACGTGGTCGACGGGATGTTCGTGGGACATTTTATCGGTGCCCACGCCCTAGCTGCTGTCAGTCTGGCCTTTCCTGTGGCCATGTTGTTGACTGCGTTGACCACTCTGACGGGTGGCGGCATGTCGAGCCTTATGGCGCGGTACCTGGGCAAAGGCGCGCGACGCGATGCGGGCGCTGTTTTCGCGGGAGCGCATGGGCTTGCCCTCGCCCTGAGTGCGGCCTTGATGCTCGGCGCGCTGATGTTTGGCCCGAGCCTTGTTTCGTTTCTCGCCGCCGGAAATGAACCTCTGGCGGCGCCAGCAAGAGCGTATCTGCGGATCCTGATCCTGGGGGCGCCTGTGCAGTTTGGTCTGGGCCTGCATGCTGATGCGCTGCGCAACGAAGGGCGATCGGGGCATATCGCACTGTTGTCGGTGATCGTTAACCTGCTGAACGTCGCTGCGAACTACATCGCGATTGTGGTCCTCGATTTCGGCATCGCAGGATCGGCAATCGGGACGGTGGCGGCGCAGTCACTTGGCGTGATGCTGCTTTTGTTAGTGCGCAAACGCGACCCCGCTCTTTTGCCGCTTGATATGATCCGGAACGCAAGCTGGCTGACAGGGTGGCGGCAGATCCTCGCTTTGGGCCTGCCACTCAGTCTGAGCTTCATCGGAATGGCGCTCGTGGCCGGCACCGTGCTCCTTGCCATCGGCAACACCGCCGCAGATCATGGAACGTATGTCGCAGCATACGGGATTGTAACGCGCATTCTGGGTCTGGCCTTCCTGCCGCAGATGGCCATCGCGCTGACCACCCAAAGCATCACCGGGAACAACGTCGGCGCAGGCCGAACGGACCGGGCGAGCGCGGCCCTGCGGCTCGCGATAGGGTGCGCGTTTCTGTGGTGCTTGGGCGTGACACTGACCGCCATGCGCGCAGGCGAAATGCTCGGCGCGTTGTTTTCCGACAATCAGGAGGTCATCATTGCAGTTGGCGCAATCATGCGCCCCATGACAGCGCTTTATGCCGTCACCGGGCCGATCCTCGTCATTGCTATGCATTATCAGGCGATGGGACATCCGCTGCGAACCGCAGTTCTGACTCTGGGAAAGCCCTGGCTTCTGACGCCTGCTCTCGTCATCGTCCTGAACGCGCACTCTGGGCTTCAAGGCCTTTGGTATGCGTTTCCAGCCGCGGACGCTGCCCTGGCTCTTGTGGCTCTGATGATCATTTTCCGGAGCCGCGTATTCGACACAACACCCACGACACTGCTTATCAAGGAGAGACCATGACACGGACATCGCTAGACACCGTTAAGGCACAGGCCAAAGCGCTCCGGCAGGCTCTGCAGGCTGCGGGCACTGTCATCGGGCATGCGCAAGCCCTTGAACTCATTGCCAAGCAACACGGGGCACGGGACTGGAACACGTTGCATGCCCGGCTCACCCAACGGAACGCGCCAGCCGAACTTGCCCTCGGTGATCGGGTGGCCGGGTCTTACCTCGGCCAGGCCTACACCGGCGAAATCACTGCCCTGTCGGGGCCTGCAGGGCATCGGCAGGTGGAAATCAAGCTCGACCAGCCGGTTGACACCGTTCGGTTCGAGAGCTTCTCGAACTGGCGTCACAGGATACGTGGAACCCTCGCCCTGGACGGGCGCAGTCATCGCAGAACATCGGACGGCGCACCGCATCTGATCGTGAAAAAGGCGCCGCCCTGACGTCTGTTGGCGGCGAGTGTGTGCGCTACTTGAAGCGCGACTCCCATGACCTGCGAGGGTAGGGGCGTCGGCCGATTTCCTCCATCATCTTTTCTCGGAAGACCTCGGCCGGGGTCCTCCAGCCGAGGCATTTGCGGGGCGTGTTGTTGAGCTGGTCGCAGAGTTGCTTCAGCTCGGGCTCTGTCATGGCAGCGACGTCACGCTGCCTTGGAAGCCAGCGGCGGAGCCGGCGGTTGGTGTTCTCGACTGTGCCTTTCTGCCAAGGCGAGGAGGGGTCGCAGAACCACGTTTGGGTTCCGAGCTGGGCCTGCAGGTGCGGCCATGACACGAATTCCGTGCCGCGGTCGAAGGT